>JAFHAZ010000001.1:0-2301 GCA_016939315.1 Streptococcus sp.
GGGTGGTTACTACGAACCTAGTCAAATCTTTACCTTATACGGTATTGTGGCTTTAGCTTATTTCGTGGTTAACTTTGCTATTTCTAGCTACTCTCGCTACCTCTCTAAACAATGGGAGCAAGCTAGTGAATAAAACAAAAAACTCACCTGCCGGTGGGTTTTTGTTTTTCTCATATTTATATCAAAAAATGATTAATTATTTAGTAAAAACCGAACGTTTTGAAAGAATATTCGGAATTTTTTGACTTTCGACTTTACTTATGCTAAAATTCAATATATGTTAGAAAAGCTAACAAGTAAATCCATTATAGGAGGCTCTTATGGCACTTATCGAATTTAAAAATGTCAATAAATATTACGGAGATTATCATGCACTTCGTGATATCAATCTAGAAATTGAAAAAGGACAAGTTGTGGTTCTCTTGGGACCTTCTGGGTCTGGGAAATCCACCCTCATCCGTACAATCAACGCCTTGGAATCCATCGATAACGGTACGCTTATCGTTAACGGACATAATGTGACGGAAGCTTCTGCCAAAGATTTGGTAGAATTGCGTAAGGAAGCGGGGATGGTATTCCAACACTTTAACCTCTACCCGCACAAAACCGTTCTTGAAAATGTAACTTTGGCACCTATCAAGGTTCTTGGAATCAGTAAGGCAGACGCCGAAAAAACTGCCGAAAAATTCCTTCGCTACGTTAACATGTGGGACAAGAAAGATTCGTACCCTGGTATGCTTTCTGGTGGGCAAAAACAACGTATCGCAATTGCCCGTGGGCTTGCCATGAATCCTGAGCTCTTGCTCTTTGACGAACCAACGTCAGCCCTTGACCCAGAGACTATCGGTGACGTGCTTGCGGTTATGCAAAAGCTTGCCAAAGGTGGTATGAACATGGTTGTCGTAACCCACGAAATGGGCTTTGCCCGTAGTGTGGCTGACCGTATCATTTTCATGGCTGAAGGTCAAGTTCTTGTAGACACTACGGATGTGGATGGTTTCTTTGACAATCCAACTGAACCTCGTGCGGTTCAATTCCTTTCTAAGATTATCGATCACAACTCTGATAATGTCCAAGTGGATGCCTAAGGAGGTTGCCTATGATTTTCAAAAAAATCTTACGTTACCTAACTGTTGCAAGCTTGGCAATTCTCACTATTTTTCTTATCACGAGTCACAAGACTAAGGCGGAAGACACTAGTAAGCTTCTTGATAGTAAAGCAGTCCAAAAGATTGTTAAGCGAGGGACACTCAATGTCGGTGTGAAGCAAGACGTTCCTAACTTTGGTTACTATTCTGCTAAGACTAATACCTACGAAGGTATGGAAGTTGATCTTGCTAAGAAGATTGCTGATGAGTTAAAAGTTAAAGTGAATTATATCCCAGTAACGACGCAAACTCGTGAACCACTTATGGATAACGGTACTATCGACTTGCTTATCGCTACCTATACCATTAATGATGAACGTAAGGCTTCTTACGCTATCTCAACTCCTTACTACTATGACCAAATCGGTTTCTTGGTTCTTAAGGATTCAGGTATTAACAAAATCTCAGATTTGAATGGTAAGACTATCGGTGTTTCTCAAGGGGCGTCAACTAAGGCTGCGTTGCAAGAGTACGCTTCAGCTAATAACCTTAAGTTCAACTATGTTCAACTCGGATCTTTCCCAGAATTGGCTGTTTCTCTTTACGCTCACCGTGTAGATGCTTTCTCAGTTGATAAATCTATCCTCTCTGGATATGAAAGTAAGAAAACTAAAACCTTAAAAGAAGGTTTCAAAACACAAGAGTACGGTATCGCTTCAAGCAAGTCTAACCAAGAGTTGATTGATTATACCAACGATTTGATTGCTAAATGGCAAAAAGATGGTAGCCTTCAAAAACTTTACGATAAGTATCACTTGAAACCAGCTAAGGCTGAAGATAAATAGAAAGGAGTCCTGAATTTATGTATCTTTTAACTGAAACGGCTAGTCCTTTCGCTCTTGAACGTTGGGCTGCTTTCTTCGCCAACTTTGGGCAGTTTGCCAAAGGTTTCTTCTATACCCTCGGTATTTCGATTGGTGCCTTGATTGTAGCTCTTCTTCTTGGGCTCATCTTTGGGGCTATGAGTTCGACTCACAACAAGGTCCTTCGTGGCATTTCACGTGTTTATGTCGAAATCTTCCAGAACACACCCTTGCTTGTGCAATTCGTGGTTGTCTTCTATGGGATTTCAATCTTGACTGATGGTCATATCATGATCCCAATTTCATTGACTGCTATCCTTTGTGTGGGTGTCTACACAGGGGCCTATATC
>JAFHAZ010000002.1:0-6409 GCA_016939315.1 Streptococcus sp.
TTCCGCTTATGGATACTGTCATATCTGCTGTGAACCGCACTTATCCTAAAGCGGATGAGAAAGAAATTGAATTCGTTTTTGACTATGAAAAAGAGCTGGAAACATGCACGATTATGCAGGATAAAAGGTGGCTTGGTGAAGCTGTGATCAACGTTCTGGATAATGCGGTCAAGTACAGTCCGTGTGGTTCAAAAATATTTATCCGGTTACAAAAAAGAAACAATCTTGTGAAAATGGAAATTGAGGATCAGGGAATTGGGATTCCGAAAAATGAGTATCACAAAATTTTTCAACGATTTTACAGAGGAAGTTCTAAGGAGGTCATGGAAAAGAGTGGTACAGGAATCGGACTTTTTCTATCGAGAGAAATTATCGAAAAACACGCAGGTACGATTACGGTAACCTCCGGCAAAAAGAAAAAAGGAAGCACGTTTGTGATTCAATTACCATATGTTAGTTAAATTTTAAATGAGCAGAAATCTTACAATTCTGTAAGACTTCTGCTCGTTTTTGAAAGTGAAATGAAAGATTATCCTGATACAATTTGGATGTAGGTTGAAAAATGACCAAATATATAAACAGGCAAAGAAAGCGTGTTGAAAAGGTACGTTGTACAGAATTGAAAAGGAGGTAGCACATTGAGTGTGATATTAGAAACCAAGCAGCTTTGTAAGTTTTATGGCGCAGGTGAGAATCAGGTCAAAGCGGTCAATCAGGTGGACATTCAGATTGAGCAGGGAGAATTTGTCGCAATTGTTGGAAAGTCAGGTTCCGGTAAAAGTACATTACTTCATATGCTTGGAGGGCTAGACACCCCGACAAAAGGCAGTGTTACTTTAGCAGGGAAAAATTTATACAGGATGAAGGAAGATGCCCTTGCTGTTTTCCGCAGAAGAAAAATCGGATTTGTTTTTCAGGCATTTAATCTGGTTTCATCTGTTAATGTCTGGGAAAATATTGTACTGCCACTGGGGCTGGATGGAAGAAAAGTGGATGAAGCGTATGTAAATGATATTATTGCAACTCTGGGGATTGAAAACCGGATTTATAATCTGCCAAATCAGTTATCCGGAGGACAGCAGCAGAGAGTAGCAATTGCAAGAGCACTGGTGAATCGTCCGGAAATTATATTTGCGGATGAGCCGACAGGCAATCTTGATTCTAAGACCAGTGATGAGGTAATCGCTCTGCTTAAGATGACAGCAAAAAAATATGGACAGACAATTGTAATGATTACCCATGATGACGAAATTGCACAGGTCGCTGACCGTATTCTGGTGATTGAGGACGGACAGGTGGTGGATTTCAGATGAAGACAATAAGCAGGATTGCATATAGCAATGACAAAAGGAACAGGACAAGAAGTATACTGATCATGATGGCAATCTGTCTGACCACGATGCTGCTTGTTATCATCAGTACTGTGGGAAATGGGGTAATTCATTTACAGAAAAGTCAGGCGGCAGGATCATATGGAAGCAATTATGGTCTGTTTGTTTCCGCAGACGGATCGCAGTTAAAAGAAGTAAACCGCCGTGCGGAAATAGATGCTACAGGCACTATGTGCACCGAAGGTATTATAAAAGGCAATGAAAAAGGCGGGTTTGTCTGCATGGATGAGACTGCAAGAAAAATGCTTCCTTATAATAAAGAATATGAGTTGAAGGAAGGAAAGTATCCGGAAAAAATGCAGGAAATTGCCGCAGGAAGAGCATTTTTCCGTGCAATGGGGTATGGTGATGTAAAGATCGGAGATACGGTTACACTGGATTACCGCGCAGGGATGCAGTCAGAATATAAGCCGGAAGAATTTGTTGTCAGCGGAATCCTATATGATCGGGATGAGTATACCATCGAGGCATCTTATGTTGCTTTCGGGTCACAGGAGTTTTATGATGAGCACGTCGCAGAGAATGACAGACAGTATAATATTTATTTTACTTTAAATGATTCTGCAAATGTATCTATGAATAATATTGATTCGGTTATAAAGCAGTTTGCAACAGCTTGTGGGATCGAAGAAAAAAACGTTATAGTCAATGATCTCTATTTGCAATGGGTCTTGCAGCCGAGTTATGAAACGATTGCGGTATGCGGGGTTTTGATTCTTGCAATTGTACTTTTCTCTGTTGTGGTCATTTATAATATTTTTCAGGTCGGTATTGCCAACAAGATACAGGAGTATGGAAAAATCAAGGCTCTGGGAGCGACAAAAAAGCAGATGAAACAACTGATCTTCAGAGAGGGCATTTTTTTGACAATTTCTTCAATACCAGTTGGATTGCTTCTTGGTTTTCTGATTGCAAAATGCGGTTTTAACTGGCTGGTAGAACAGGGGAACCTTGTATCAACCGGAACTGGCTCTATGGGAGTTCAAAATCAGCAGGTGCCTCTGTTTTCCCTGCCTGTTATGCTTCTCTGTATTTTCGTATCATTTCTTACCGTTGCTTTGGCACTGCGTAAACCAATGAAAATTGTTTCACGGATTTCACCTATCGAGGCAACACGGTATTTAGAAAATGCAGAAACACAAAAAAAAGGAAAACGAAATGGCAGAAAAAATGTTACCGTGTTTTCTATGGCAATGGCAAATATAACGGGTAATCCAAAAAGAACCATTGGTACCATCCTCACACTGGGGCTTTCCTGCGCATTGTTTGTGATTATCTCTAATTATGTGGGAAATATTGACACGGAGCATGAAGCACGTCGTTACATAAATCATGGACAATTTGAACTGCAGCTTGACTATTCTGATGAGTATGATGAAAAATATCCGGAGAATAATCTGGATACGATTCTGACGGATAATCTATTGAATGATTCGCTGATTGAAGAAATCAAAAGCATTCCAGGAGTGACAGATGTCATGACGAGAGAGATTGTCTCTGTAAATCTGAACGGAACAAGATTTCCGGCTGATATTGTGAGTAAAAATGATTTTGATTTTATGCGCCAAGACGGGGATATTGGCTCTATGGACTATGAGCAGGCGGTAAAGAATGGTGAAATTTTCTTTGGTTGGTTGATGTGGATGGAACAAGATGGATATGCTCCGGGTGAATCCATTGCATTTGACTTTGAGAATGGAAGTGGAACCTATACCTATCAGGGAAAGATTGCAGGATCTTTTGTAAGCGCGGACACTTATCTTGTCATTCCGGAAGGTGTATATCGTTCCATGAATCCGAGAGGAACAGCCTATGGCTATCTGTGGGTGGACTGTGATAAAAAAGATGTGGCATCTGTAGAACAAAGTCTGAATACTTTGATTTCTAATACTTCGCATATAAAAATGGATACCTATCATGCGCAGTTACAATATGCAGAAGTCGCAGCCCGCATGATGAAGCTTGGCTGTTATCTGTTTATGGCGGTTGTAGGACTCATCGGTTTTATGAATATGGCAAACACCATGATTATGAATATTACGACAAAAAAGCAGGAATATGGTGTATTGCAGGCTGTGGGTATGACAAATAAACAATTAAATTTATGCCTGCAGTTACAGGGACTGATTTTTACGGTTGGCACCATATGCGTAGCTTTGATCATTGGTCTGCCGCTCGGCTATGCACTTTTTTCCTATGCAAAACATAATGGAATATTTGGAATGAATATCTATCATGTTCCAATCGTACCAATTTTTATTATGATTTTTTTGGTCGGTCTGTTGCAGATTGTACTTTCCTGCGTTTTAAGCAGTAATCTGAAAAAGGAAACGCTGGTAGAAAGAATAAGGTATCAGGGATAGCAAGTATTGCTGGGATATCCTCAGTATCATAACAGGAATTAAAAGCACTTGGCTTCAAAAAGTTTTGTACTTTTGACAAAATGCAACCGATTTTTCATCAATTATAATAAATTTGATTAAGCAGCCTGTGTGTAATGAAGCATACAGGCTGCTTGCATTTTATAACTCTAATGAATCTTCTGCATCTACCCACATCTGTAAATTGCCCTCAAGATATAATCTCGCATATTCAAGTGGTTCATCGACTGCAAGTGAAGTCAATGCACAATCTGATCCGGGTGTGGTTTTTAAATCCTTTTCGGCTTTCCAGCAGTCTATAGCCAACATTTGTATAAATGTCAATGCTGTTTCGTTGTGGATTCTATACTGTTAAAATCGAATGATAACTTTTTGGAAGATGTTATAAAGCCGATATGTATAGGAGATTTTACATTAATACGGTACAAAAGCTTATTTTAAAACATTTGGAATATAACCTTAAACTTTATAAAAGGTTAAAACACACCCTTTGAAGTAAAAAAAATATCCTTTACATATAGCACTTTTCAATATATTCAGTCCAACATTCTTTATTTAGAAAAAGAAAAGACCGTTTGAAACGGCCTGAGAATTGAATTTCACTTATTATGTTCCTAAATCATTCGATTTTAACAGTATAGAACGTTGTGGATTGTATTCTGCAAATATTGTTCTCATCGTATCCCACCTCCTTATCATTTAATCAATCATTAGTAGCAAAAATTAAGAAGCATTTTAATCAGTCCACCATGTCACTTTTATTTTATGTTATACTGTTTTATATAATTTTTTTGCTCTTGTATTTGCCCTTATCAGAATTCATAAACACTGATGGGACGATATAACACAAGGGAAAAAATAAGGGAAAGCTCACCTGCGACAAATCCAGTGTTTTCAATGGTTTGCGGAGAATTTAATAACAAAATATAACAGTTATTAAATCTCTTAAAACAGGTGAAATCTCAATCGGAAGTTGTGAAGGTGCATTATGGACAAATATTTAAAAGAAACAAAAATGTTAGATTATTCCAACGAAAACATACAGCAGTTAATTCGGGAAAGAAGATGGAAAAATATAAATGAATTTGAACGCTTAAAATCGATTTATGATTTTGTTAGGGATGAAATATTGTTTGGATATAATATTGATGATAATGTTCCTGCATCAAAGGTTTTGGCAGATGGTTATGGACAATGTAATACAAAAGGAACATTGTTTATGGCAATACTAAGGGCATGCAATATTCCTTGCAGGGTACATGGATTCACCATTGATAAAAAATTACAAAAGGGAGCAATGACAGGGGTTGTCTATAAAAATGCACCACAAAATGTATTTCATAGTTGGGTTGAAGTTTACTTTGAGGATAGATGGTATGAGTTAGAGGCGTTTATTCTTGATAAAAAGTATTTACAAAAATTACAGGAAAAAAATAGTGATTGTAAAGGTGCATTTTGTGGTTACGGTGTAGCCGTAAAAGACTTCAAAAATCCAATTATAGATTTTGATAGAAATAATACATATATTCAGAGTGAAGGAATTAATCAAGATTTTGGAGTCTATGATTCGCCTGATGACTTGCTAAAAGTACACCATCAAGAAATGTCTGCGATAAAAGCATTTTTATATAAACACTTTGGCAGGCATTTAATGAACCGAAACGTCAAAAAAATTAGAAATTGCTAAATTTCAGTTTAAGAAGTTTATGGGGAGAAAGTTTATGGGGCCTGTTTCCAAGACACGCCAATTTGAATTGTTTATTTTCATAAAATGTGTTACAATCGAGTTAGTCGAAACTAATTATATTGCAAAAAAGGTAAATGTATGAGTGAAAGAATAAAACCTACTATCAGTGGCAGTGCTGAGACAATGCTCCAGAGCTTTTATGCCAGAGCCCAATATTCCAAAAGTAAACATAATAAATTCTATGATGCAAAGGCGGTAGAATTAGTCGACAAAATTGATTATGATTTTTCTACAGCGGCTAGGGATTCTACGATGGGGAAAGGGGTAATTGCCAGAACGGTAGTTTTTGATGAATTAGTAAAGAATTTTATAGAGAAAAATCCTGATTGTACGGTGGTTAATATTGCCTGTGGTCTGGATACGAGATTTTATCGCATGGATAATGGCAAAATCACCTGGTACAATCTGGACCTGCCAGAAACGATAGCAATCCGCAATCAGATTTTCGAGGAATCAGGACGTGTTTCTACGATAGGAATTTCTGCACTTGACCCTGCATGGTCAAAAGAAGTAAAAGTGCGGGGGAAAATGCTTTTTATCATTGAAGGATTATCAATGTATCTGACAGCAGAAGAAAACGGTAAGATATTAAAAATAATAAAGGACAACTTTGATAATGCCTGTATTCTTATGGAATGTCTGGCAAAGGCATGGATAAAGAAAGAAGGAATAGAAAAATCCATACAGCAAACAGGCTCAAAATTTGTCTTCGGTGCAGATCATTTTGAAGACCTTGGGAATATGACAACAGGGTATCATAAAATAAAAGATGATAATATTCTTCGTGGCATGGAGTTATTTTCATCTGCATACAGACTTTTGGCGTTATTACCGATTGCAAAAAAGGTTACGCAGAAGATTCTGATATTTGAAAAGGACGAACAAAGCAT
>JAFHAZ010000003.1:0-11478 GCA_016939315.1 Streptococcus sp.
TCAGAGAAATTCCGATGAAAGAAGAGTATGGCTTGTCCATGCTTCTTGCATCGGGTTTTCTCCAAGGCTGTGCAACCAAGCATGAAAGTGGTCGTTGGGGTTTACATCAATGACTTCTTTCTTGCGGTGGAGTATGCAAACAAAATGGTACGGCAAATCAAGGAATGGTGCTTCTTTTGATCGGTTAGCCTGCAACCGACAAAAAGAAGCACTTTTCCTCATGCCGTACTACTGAGACATGAAAGGGTGGCGTGCCACTGTTTCATGTCGTTTGGATTGTGCGATAAAAATGGAACTGCGAGTTGTGGCTATAAAAGTCTGCGGTTGTCAGCACGGCAAACAAAGAAAAGTCCTTGGCAGTATAGTCTTGAAGTATTTCAAGGCATACCGCCAAGGATTTTTCTTGCCGTGCCATAGTCGGAGGAAGTTAGTCTGAGGTACGAGGACTGTCTTTCTTCGACGACGGCTGACTTTTATACAAAACACACGAAAGGATGAGAATATGCAAACGAAATAGACCATTCAAAACAGAAACCCTTACCACATATGTTTGAATGGATTGAAATGGGAATAGCAAAGAATAGAGAAGAATATGGTTAATAAAAACAGATTTATCCAAGTAAAAAATCGAGGATAAAAAATCTTAAAACATTCTTTATCCCCGATTAAATATCGTACCTTTGCAACCGAAAGAGTTCTTTGGATGGTTATGCAAATCACAGCAGGATGCTACATTCTGTTTATTTCTAATTCGTAACCTCTTCTTTTTATGAGATAAAAACTTATCTCATTCTCAATCACTTATAAAAAATACGTACTTTCGTTGATAGTAAATTCTGAATGTGACGTGGTCGTAATCATTAAGCATAATGGGAATATTGTTCGAAATGCTTATATCTTAGCCGGAGATTCTTATGAGTTTTCTATTCCTAATGGGACTTATCAGGTGTTCTTTTATGGAGGAAGAGGTTGGAATCCAAATAAAAAAATGGCAGGAGGAAATACTGGTGGTTTTGTAGCTAATGAGTCTTTCTCTAAGGATTCGCAAGTTACTTTGGATTATCAAGGGCTTAACTATGAGTTGATACCTCAACAGAATGGTAACTTTAATACAATGCAGAGTAGTGAAAATGAAGTTTTCTGATAAAAAATAGAAACAAAATGGGTACAAATTACAATATAACTCCATCTCTTGTCAAGTTGGTGGTAAAAGTCATTGGTGGCATAGTTGCTTTTTTTGTAGTAATGGCTTTTGTTCGTCCATGGTATAATGTTTGGTCACAAGAAATGGAAGGAAAGGCTGAGTTTGCCAAGGCAGAGCAAAATCGTAAGATTAAAATAGAAGAAGCTCGTGCTAATCTTGAAGCAGAAAAACTGAATGCTCAGGCAGAGGTTGAAAGAGCTAAAGGTGCGGCTGAAGCAATTAAAATAGAAAATGGAAGCATAACCCCAACCTATATTCAGTATCTTTGGGTTCGTCAGCAGTCTGATTTGAGTGACAAGACGGTCATTTATATTCCGACAGAAAGTAACCTCCCTCTTTTGGAATCTACAAGAATGAATAGTTTGGGACAAGGTAATGCCGTGGGTAAATAAAAAATAGTCTTTTATTTCGGAATAAAAATATTTTGATATGATAGAATTTTTATCAATACTCATTACAATAGTCCTGTTCTGTTATTTCTTAAATTACAAAAATAAGAAAGATAGAGCAGAGAAAGAAATGGACAGCATTGCTAATGCACCGAATATGTCAGTGAGTGCAGAAGTGTTACCTTTAAACAAAAATGATATGGAAGAGAACCAAAATATAAGTACACGAGACTTGTGTGTAGAAATCTTGCGTAAGTTGAACTGCAAAGTGCAGTTTGACGAAGAGAATGAATATACAATGTACTTCACTTATCAAGGAGAAAATTTCCGTATAGATACTTGGAAGGAATGTTTGATGATAGGAATATGGGATGTTGGGTGGGGTACTGTCGATTTGGATGACCTTGATGATATATGCCATATCCGCAAAGCAATCAATACGATAAATATCAATTCTTTCTTGACAATGGTCTATTCAATAGACCTGGAAGGGCAGCATTTTGCTGTTCATATCAAGCGCCAGTGCTTGTTGGTTCCGCAGATTCCAAATATTGAGAATTATCTTGCGGCGATGCTAGCAGGATTCTTTGATGTTCAGCGTAGCTTTAGAGAAGAGTTGGACAAGTTAAGAAGAGAAGACGAAGTGACAACTAATAAAGAGTAAATGATATGAGACAATTTATCTTATCAATTTTAGTGTTGTGTTCATCAGCCATGTTGGCTGATAACATCAAACGACCTGATAGCTATAATTATAGTCGGGGGGTAGAAGCTATCAATAACAATAATGCGGAGGAGGCTCTTGGTTATCTGAACAAAGAAATCAATGAGCATCCGGATAACGGCTATGCTTTTGTATGGATAGCTTTGGTGAGAAATTTTAACGAAGAGTTTGGACGAGCTTTGACGGCAGCCAATATTGCAGTGAAGAAGATCCCATCCAAAGATAAGGAGTATAAGGCTTTTGCCTATGGTACAAGAGCTAAAGTGTATTTAAACTTGGAAGATACCATACAAGCTTTAAAAGATTATAGCCAGGCGATAAATGTTATGCCAGATGATGACCGTCTTTATAATCAAAGGGCACAAGTGTATTATGAGCAAGAAAAATATGATTTGGCAGATAAGGATTATCAAAAGATGATTTCTTTGAAAGCTGGTGACGTGATGGGCTATATGGGTATCGGCAGAAATGCAAATGCCCAGAAACGATATGGGGATGCCATTAAGCAATTTGATTACGTTGTAAAGTTGGACCAGAACTACTCTTCAGCGTATTCTTTCCGTGCTGAGAGCTATATCGGATTGAAGAAATATAACGAGGCAATTGATGATGTGATAACGGCATTGGGTATAGATAAAGATAGAAAAGCCTTTTATGAATTGCAAGAGTTAGCTGATTCTGCATTTGAACAAACAGTGGCAAAACTAAAGGCTCAAAAAATAAAAGAGCCAAATGAGCAAAGTTGGGCCTATGATTTGGGTGTAGTGTATGAAAGAGCTGCTAAGTATAACAAGGCTATTGCATACTACAAGGAATCTTTGGAGAAAGAATCTAATATCATAACAGCAAGTCGCATATCAAGTTGTTATGATGAATTGGGTGATTATGACAAGGCTTTGGAATATTGCGACCAAGCGATTGCTTTGGATTCAGTAAAATCAGATTATTTGTATCAAAAGGCAAATATTCTTGATAATGCAGGGCGTTCAAAGGAAGCCATAAGGGTAATGGGGGAATATATCGCAAATAATCCTGATATGGCAGAAGGCTATTATAGAAGAGGTTGGTTTGAAGACCATTCTGGTAATGTTGAAGAAGCTATTGAAGACTATACCATGGCAATTACCTTGCAGCCAAATGTGGCTTATGCGTATTTGAATAGGGGTGTTCTATATCGTTTGAAAGGTGAAAATGCTAAGGCTGAGTCTGATTTCAAGCAAGTTGTTCGTTTGGATTCTATACCAGAAGAAGCTGAATGCTCTTTTTATGCTTATTATTACTTGGGACAGAAAGATAAAGCTATAGAGATTTTGAATACAATACTTGATAAAGATAAAAAGGGTAATTGTTATGATGCTGCATGTCTTTACTCTGTAATGGGAGAGAAAGAAAAAGCTCTTTCGTATCTTCGCCAGTCTTTGGAGGATGGTTATAGATGTTTTGCTCACATTAAGCGCGATCGAGATTTGAATAATATACGCAATACTGAAGAATTTAAGGTCTTAATGAAAGAGTATGAAGAGAAGCATCTGCAGGAGATAGTCGCTGATGCAGATGGGGATGATTCAGCATACGAATTGAAAGTAGAAGAGAT
The DNA here is from genome assembly GCA_016939315.1 of Streptococcus sp. GTDB lineage: Bacteria > Bacillota > Bacilli > Lactobacillales > Streptococcaceae > Streptococcus. The sequence goes on from JAFHAZ010000003.1 coordinate 3,912, forward strand.
TCCATTTACCAAAGAGGGTGGTGTTTGCAAGGTGAAGTGTGCTATCAACGGCTTGCCTTTGCATTTCATCTTTGATACTGGTGCTACTGATGTTTCTATTTCTTCTGTTGAGGCCACGTTTATGGCAAAGAACGACTTCTTGTCTTCTTCAGACATTATCGGGAAACAGAACTATCAGACTGCTGATGGAAACATAACTGAAGGTACGGTTATCAATTTGAAAGATGTAAAACTCGGTTCTTTACATCTGAATAACATCAAGGCATCTGTTGTTCACAATCAGGCTGCTCCTTTGCTTCTAGGACAAAGTGTTCTGAGTAAATTGGGAAAGATAGAAATAGACAATACGAAGAAAGTGTTGCGTATTACACATAAGCAAAAAATCAATTAAATACAATTATATTATGGAACAAAAACATCATTACACAGGCTTGACCGATGCCGAAGTGCTCGAAAGCCGTAGTAAACATGGTGCCAATATCTTGACACCACCAGAGAAAGAACCTTTATGGAAACAATTCCTAGAGAAGTTTGGCGACCCTCTGATTATCATTTTGCTGATAGCCGGAGTGTTGTCTATCGGCATTTCTTGCTATGAGTTCTGGGGATTGCATGAAGGTGCAGAGACATTCTTTGAGCCAGTTGGTATTTTTGTGGCTATCTTGCTTGCCACTGGTATCGCCTTTATCTTTGAGTTAAAGGCTGATAAGCAGTTCTCGGTTCTCAACCAAGTTAATGACGACGAAATGGTAGAGGTAATCCGAAATGGAAACACAACTTCTATCAAGAAGAAAGATATAGTTGTTGGTGATATTGTCGTGTTAAATACAGGTGAGGAGATTCCTGCTGATGGTGAACTTTTAGAGGCAGTTACCTTGAATGTTGATGAGTCATCTTTGACAGGTGAGCCTATTTGCCATAAGACAATTCATGAACAAGAGTTTGATAAGGATGCAACATTCCCTTCTAACCATGTGATGCGTGGTACAAAGGTGATGGAAGGTCATGGTATTTTCAAAGTTTTGGCAGTTGGCGACAAAACGGAAAATGGTAAAGTCTTTGAGGCTGCACAGATAGATGATAGTGTTCGCACACCATTAAATGAACAGTTGGATGGATTGGCAGACTTGATAACCAAGTTGAGTTATATTTTCGCTGCGCTTATTATTGTTCTCAAACTGATGGTGTTCTTCGGTTGGAGTCCTATTGTTTTGACATTGGCGGTTCCTACAGGCATCTTCTTCTGGATGGTTATAAAAAAGTTTGACGACTGGAGTTGGAAAGCTGTTGTTCCATCAATCATTGGCTATTTCGTGATATTGATGGGTATGGTAGTCTATTTCCATGATACTTTGATGCCAGGTGAACAAATTGCTAAGTTGATTACATACACGTTGGATACCTTGATGATTGCTGTGACTCTTGTCGTTGTGGCTGTACCAGAAGGTTTGCCAATGGCTGTTACTCTGAGCTTGGCTTATAGTATGACTCGAATGATGAAGACCAACAACTTAGTTCGTAAAATGCATGCTTGTGAGACGATGGGTGCTACGACTGTTATCTGTACCGATAAGACTGGTACTTTGACTCAGAATCAGATGCAAGTGTATGATACTAATTTCTATGGTCTATCAGCTCAGACGTTGGGTAATGATAAGGATAGTCTGTTGATTGAGGAAGGTATCGCTGTCAATTCAACTGCTTCTTTGGATTATTCAGTTGCTGAGGCTGTAAAAGTATTGGGTAATCCTACGGAGGGTGCTTTGCTTCTTTGGCTCAAGAAGGCTGGCGTTGATTATCTGAATCTACGTGAGTCTGCTGAGGTTTTGGAGGAGTTGCCTTTCTCTACAGAGCGTAAGTATATGGCAACAATCGTTAAGTCTTCATTGTTTGAAGGCAAGACAATTCTCTATGTCAAGGGTGCACCTGAAATTGTAAGTGGTTTGTGCAAGAATATCGAGAACAATGTTTCTAAAACTGATATTGAGAATCAGTTGGTTGAATATCAGAACCAAGCTATGCGTACCCTCGGCTTCGCTTATCAAATAATTGATAGTAAGGCTGACGTATTCAAGGATGGTAAGGTTGTGGCTGATAATTTAACCTTTATGGGTGTTGTTGCTATCAGCGACCCTGTTCGTCAGGATGTTCCTGCAGCCGTTGCAGAATGTATGAATGCCGGTATCAATGTGAAGATTGTTACTGGTGATACTCCTGGTACAGCTAAGGAAATCGGTCGTCAAATTGGTCTGTGGACAGCAAAGGATGGTGATAAGAATATTATTACTGGTCCAGAGTTTGCTGCTCTTTCTGATGGAGAGTTGGATAAGAGAGTCTTGGATTTGAAGATAATCTCTCGTGCTCGTCCTATGGATAAGAAACGATTGGTTGAGGCTTTGCAAAGAAAGAACCAAGTCGTTGCTGTTACTGGTGACGGAACCAACGATGCCCCTGCTTTGAAGGCTGCTCATGTTGGTTTGTCTATGGGTGATGGTACTTCTGTAGCAAAGGAGGCATCTGATATTACCATTATCGATAACTCATTTAGTAGTATTGGCAAGGCGGTGATGTGGGGACGTTCACTCTATCAGAATATCCAACGTTTCTTGCTCTTCCAGTTGACTGTGAATGTGGCTGCTTGCTTTATCGTTCTTTTTGGCGCATTTATGGGGGAGGAAAGTCCACTTACCGTAACTCAGATGCTTTGGGTGAACTTGATTATGGATACTTTTGCTGCAATGGCATTGGCATCTTTGCCTCCATCAGAGAGTGTGATGAATGATAAACCTAGAGATAGAAATGCCTTTATCTTAAATAAGGCGATGTATCAGAACATCTTGGGTGTAGGTGGATTCTTCTTTGTGTTGCTGCTTGTATTACTTTATGTCTTTGAGCATTCGAATATTACGCAGTTAACAGATTTACTCAACGTTCAGTTAGGTGCATCTGATGGTCTTACTCCTTACGAGTTGACCTTATTCTTCACCATCTTCGTGATGACTCACTTCTTCTATCTCTTCTGTGCAAGAGCATTTGAGACAGGTAAGAGTGCGCTTCATTTCAAGGGATGCAAGGGCTTGTTGATTATTGCAACTATCATTTTGGTTGGTCAGATTGCTATGGTAGAGATTCCGGGCTTGCAGAATTTCTTCAATGTTACTGGTCTGAAGTTTGAGGATTGGGTAATCATCATCGTTGGTTCTTCACTTGTACTTTGGATTCGTGAAATCTGGAGTTTGTTGAAGAAAATCTAAAATAAAATAGAAGGAGTTGCGTTATTCTTAAAAAATAGAAAGCGCAACTCTTTTATCAATTTCTAAAATATTAAAGATATGTCTAAGTTTAAAATACCAGGAGTGTCATTCTCCTTAAATCGGGCTTTAGGTATCACGCAAGCAAAACAAAAGTTTGCTCGTGAGACAGGTATTCCAACCTCAAAGGCAGGATTGGAAAGAAAAATTGGTAAGATGGTTCTGAAAGCATTGTTTGGAAAATAATCATGGTGTTACTAAAGAATTTCTCGGATTTATGGAGTGCACTTCTTCGTAAAATGGGAAAGCACAAGACTAAAAGGGCAGAGTCGCCCTTTCCTACAACTGGTATCATTGGAGCTATCGCTGGCGATTGCTTCGGGGCTGCGTATGAATTTCATCCAGTAAAGCATAGGGACTTCGATATATACAAAGAGCCTCGTTTTACGGATGATACGGTTATGACCTTGGCTGTTGCAAAATGGCTGACGATTGATCCTGAACATACTCATAAGAAGCTCGTGGAGTGCATGAAAGAATTGGGACGGAAGTATATGTTTGTTGGCTATGGGAAGAAGTTCTTGCGGTGGATTATTAGTAGAAAAACGGAACCGTATAACAGCTATGGCAACGGTTCTGCCATGCGAGTAAGTCCATGTGGCTTTTATGCCAAGACATTGGATGAGGCTTTACTGCTTGCTAAGATTTCTGCAGAGGTGACTCATAACCATCTAGAAGGGATAAAGGGGGCGCAGGCTATAGCTGCTTGTATCTTCCTGGCTCGTCAAGGAAAAGACAAGAAGCAAATATGCGATTACGTTGAGGCTCATTTTGAAGGGTACAATCTTCACCGTACTCTTGCAGAAATACGTCCCGATTATGGATTTAGGGTTAGTTGTCAGTCGAGTGTTCCTGAATCTATCATCTCATATCTCGAAGCAGATAGTTATACTTCTGCTATCCGTAATGCCATCTCTCTTGGCGGTGATGCAGATACTATGGCGTGTATGGCTGGAGGAATAGCTGTTGCTACAAGAGGGATGGAAATGCCAAAAGAACTGGCTTGTTGTGTATATAATAATGTGCTTGATGATAATCTTCGTCAGATTCTTAATGAGTTTAATTTGTATCTGAAGGAGCATAAAAGGGAATAAGTGTTGTCGTTAAAAAAGTGGAGCTGTGTAATCGGTGCAGCACTATTGCCAGATATGGATGAATTTACGATTGGTTGGCTGTATGAATAGAAAAAATATGGAAAATGAAACTTTAAAAGAAAGGTTCCTTGGCACAATCTTCGGACAAGCTGTAGGAGATGCCTTGGGACTGAGCACGGAGTTTATGTCCAAGCAAGAGGTGGATCAATTTTATCCTAATGGGATAGAGGACTATTCACAAATCGTGCAGGATGATCATCGTCGTCGTTGGCAAAGAGGCGACTGGACTGATGATACCGATATGATGCTGTGTATCTTAGATTCCTTTGTGGCTTGTCAAAAGGTAGATATTCTTGATATTGCCAGAAGGTTTAAGGAATGGATGATGAACGGAGGCATGGGAATTGGCCGGCATACCTATAATGTAATGGCTCTTGGTGACTATACTTCGAATCCACAGAAGGCTGCAGAGATTATCTGGAAGATGGGAAAGAAAAAAGCAGCAGCTAATGGAGCCGTCATGAGAACTTCGGTGGTAGGGCTTGTGAAGGACAATGTGGCTAGTAATGCTGAGAATATCTGTAAGCTAACTCATTATGATCCTCGCTGTGTGGGCTCTTGCGTTATCGTCTCTTCTATCATACATGCTCTTGTCTTTGAAGACAGGATATTGGATTATGAAGATGTGATTGGCATTGCCAAACAATATGATGAACGAATTGTTCCATTTGTTGACTTGGCATATCATGAAGGTCTGGATTCTTTGTGTCTGGATGATGAAAAGAGTATGGGATATACGCTCAGAACTTTAGGGGCTGCCCTATGGACTTATTGGCATGCAACCTCGTATAGAGAGGGTATCTTGAAGATTGTTTTATCAGGAGGAGATGCGGATACCAATGCAGCAGTAGCAGGAGCTATCCTGGGTGCTAAATTTGGAATATGCCATATTCCTGACGAATGGAGAAATGGTCTTCTCTATGCTTCTATGCTTCATGACAAGGTGCAGAATCTCTACTCAATGGTCTGATAAGATGGCGCTGTATCGGTTTCTGTACAGCACCATTGACATATTAAAAGTCATTGTTGTCATGATATGATTTTAATGATAATCTCTTTTTATAATCATAGTCATTCCCGAAAAGTGTCATTAATGACAAAAAACGGGAATGTTTAATAGATTTAAACTTTTGGTTTGCTTTATAGAAATCCATGTGTATGCTTCTGTATCAAAAAGCGTAGAATCCTGCTGGCATCACTGCTAGCAGGATTCTACGCTTTCCCTATTATTCTTAATATGTCGTCTGCAAATAGAACTCTATTGAACTCTACAGAACTCTCTTGTGATTTCTTATTCAGCATTTGCCTGCTGCTCTGTCTCAGTAGCCTCCTGCTGCTGAGTTGTCTCCTCCTGAGTATTCTCCTGCTGGATAGAATCCTCAGTGGTAGCCTGTGGCTGGATAGGAGTGCCAACTTCTGTTGTATCTGAAGGAGCATCTGGAGCTACGGTATCAACTGGTGCTACCTCTGCGTTACTTACCATTCTGCTTGATGCAAAAACGTTGCTTACTGAAACCATTACCATAGCTGCGATAGCTGCAAACATAAACTTCTTCATAATCGTATATTTTTTAAATTATTACTATTTAATGTTACTTACTTTCTTTCTTTGTGGATTCGTTGTCGAACCCACTAATCATAGTCGCAATCTGTGTGCCAAAAAGATGGGCTAAAATGATATGGATTGATTATCAGGTATTTATGCTTTGTATGCCAAAAGTAGATAGTGTGGAAAATGAGGAAAGTATGTGGAAATATTCCACAAAAAGTTGGGGAAAGTAAGTTTTGCCGTTTTGGTGGGAGAATTCATAAAGGTCACCCAAAAATAATAAGAGTATCTATTATGAGTTGATTATCAGTGTTATACACTCTAAACGGAATATAAGGCGTATAGAGCGATTGAACTTGGACGGATTTGAGAAATTGTTGGCATCAGTCATCCAAAAAGGGTTGCTTTTTTCCTCATTGGTTATCTCCATACCTCTATTGCCATATACCCATAAAAACAAAAACGACCCGCACATTTGAGCATCGTTGAGAGGCTTGGCGGGTTCTTGTGCTGCAAAGATACGAATAATCATTAAGGGGAAAGGGATGAAAAGAGCTTGGATATGCTAAGATCATAGTTTTTTCTTAGTAAAAGTTTTGTGGTTTCGAGATTATTTCTTATTTTTGCAATCGATAATGACAAAAAGCAATTGATGTATGGATAAAGATACAGTAGAATTCGCAACGTATTGCATTGGTAACTTGTCTCGTCGATTAGGACTGAATGCTAGGGATGTATACGAAAGATTGAAGACATCTGGTATACTGAATGGGTATATTGTACCGAGTTATGATGTGCTCCATACTTTTGGTAAGGAATATTTAATGGAAGACCTCACTGATTATATGAGGGAGAAAGGAGTGTTGAATTAGTATGAGAGTTTATCATTCTTCATCTGTTAGAGTGGAGCATCCAGATGTGTTTCATTCTCGAAAATTTTTGGATTTTGGTCAGGGCTTTTATGTTACAACATTGCGTGACCAAGCAATAAAATATGCACAGCGTTTTTTGCGTCGTGGAAAGCCTGCTTGGCTGAACGAGTATGAATTGGACGATAATTTTGTTTCATATAATTTGAAAGAATTGTAAGCGGCTCCGCGTTTATACCTTGCATAATTCAAAAAAAGCAGTAACAGCTGATTAAACAAATGCTGCTACTGCTTTTTCCATCGGTCAGGAAGTAAGTCTCTATATTTCTCCAGTGTGGTATTCGGTTGCCATTCAATGGTCTTTTCTATGACATCGCTAATGTATTCAAACAGATTGATGCCATTCAACTTGCATGAAATAGCTATAGAATATAGGATAGCTCCCCGTCTTGCTCCTTCGTGCGAGCCAAAGAACATAGAGTTTCTTCTTGATAGTGATATGTACCTCTGGATTCTCTCAATGTAGTTGTTATCGAGAGCCGTATCACCTCTTTTGAAGATGTCACAAATGGCATTATATTCATTAAGGGCATAACCGACCGCCTGCGCCAAGGTAGACTTGGGCAGCAAATCCTTCCTGGAAGATATTTCCTCCAGTTTCTCCAATAAATCCTGTAAAATGTC
>JAFHAZ010000004.1:0-14335 GCA_016939315.1 Streptococcus sp.
TAGCTTCTAGTATATTGTTCATATGGTCATCATCCTTTTGTTTTAGGTTTCAGCGCTTTTAATATAATGGATGTTGGCCTTTTTGTATACACAAAATAGGGTTGGTGGAAAAATTCCATCAACCCTAAAAATTATAGAACCGATTTTGAAAAGTCACGTCGTCGCTTGTTCGTCTCTCGTATTCTAACGAGCGACTATGATGGTATTGTGATTGGACATTCTCAATTTGAGAAAGTTCGTGTCTCACAAGAACGTGAACAAGCCTTTATTTCTGAAAAGATTGATGAACTTGATGAGATCATTAGTTACGCAAAAGCTAATGACGATAGAATCACATTCAAACAAGCACAATCTATGCGTAAAAGTCTTGAGGCAAACCTAGAAACGTTGCTTGAGAACAAGACTGGTATTGATGAGTTTATCAACTTTGAAAGCCTTGGTATTGATATGCTCTTTGTTGATGAAGCCCACGGGTACAAGAATGTCCGTCCTATGACACGTTTGGGGAACGTTGCTGGTATTACCAACCGTACCTCAAAAAAGAATATGGATATGGAAATGAAGGTGCGCGTGCTTCAAGAAGAGCATGATACACGTCACGTTGTCTTTGCGACTGGAACACCAGTTTCCAACTCTATCAGTGAAATGTATACGATGATGAATTATCTTCAACCAGATGTCATGGAATATTTCGGTGTCAGTTTCTTTGATGCTTGGGTTGGTGCCTTCGGGATTGTTGAGAATAGTCTCGAGCTTAATCCTACTGGAGACAAGTATATTTCACGTAAACGCTTTGCTAAATTTATGAATCTCCCTGAGCTGATGGCGATTTACCGTCAGACTGCAGATATTCAAATGACTGAAGAACTTAATCTTCCAGTTCCTATGGTAGAAAAGGTAGCGGTTGAAAGTCAGTTGACGGATAACCAAAAAGTTTATTTGGATGAGCTTGTAGAACGCTCAGACCGAGTTAAAAACGGGAATGTAGATCCTAGTGAAGATAACATGCTCAAAATCACTAGTGAAGCCAGAAAGTTGGCTTTAGATATGCGTTTGCTTGATGCAGAGCTATATGTAAGAGCTGATGCAGATAAACTCATGCAAGTGGTTGAGCGAGTGGATAAGATTTATCACATGGAGGCTAAGCATAAAGGGACACAAATGATTTTCTCTGACCTTGGAACTCCTAATGGCAAGGGTTTCTCTGTTTATCAAGAGTTGAAAGATTTGCTTGTTGAACGAGGAATTCCAGAAGAAGAGATTGCTTTTATTCACGATGCTGCAAACAAAAAGGCTAAACTCCAACTTCAACGTCAAATGAATGCTGGTGAGATTCGTATTCTCATGGCTTCGACAGAAAAAGGGGGAACAGGCCTTAATGTACAACGTCGTATGAAAGCTGTTCATCACCTCGATGTGCCTTGGAAACCGTCTGATATTATCCAACGTAATGGACGCTTGGTTCGTCAAGGTAATATCTATCGCAAGGTAAATATTTTCCACTATATCACTAAGGGAAGTTTTGATAACTACCTTTGGCAGATTCAAGAAACAAAGCTACGTTACATTACGCAAATCATGACCAGTCGTACACCGATGCGAGCTTCAGAGGATATTGACGAGCAAACACTCTCAGCTTCTGAATTTAAAGCCATTGCGACAGGCAATCCATATCTTAAACTTAAGATGGAACTTGATAACGAATTTGAGTTGTTGTCTAATCGTCGTAAGGCTTGGAAACGTGATATTGCTTTGTCTCAAAAACGTATTAAGCAAGCCCTTAAAGATAAGGCAATTTACGAGAAGAAACTTTCTCTATTAGTCCAGGATAAAGAGCTTGCAGAAAAGACAAGACCTTGGAAAGAAGTGGTTGAAAAAGAAGATGGTAAGAAATATGAGGTCGAACATAACCCATTTGTTATGACATTTGAACCAGATGGATACGAAGCAACTAAGAAAGATGTTGCTGGAAATCAACTGAACTATGCTATGCAGATGAATGTTGCCTCTGATCCACTCCATATGAAAATGACAACCCTTGCTCATTATCGTGGTTTTGTCCTTCGTGCGTTGGAGCAAAAATCACCTTGGCAACCAGAACGTATGCTTGACCTGCATATTATTGGTCAAAATAGCTATGCTGTTCGTCTAGATTTTGCGAGTGGTATTGGGACTATCCAACGTATCAACAATGTTATTGATGGTATGGATAAACAAGCCAAACTCTTGCAGGAAAACATTGATCGTTGTGCAGATACTATTAAGCGAGGAGAAGCTGCAGATGTTTTTGCAGACCAAGCTCGTCTTGACTATGTATCAGCTAAACGTGCCATTGTTAATCCTCTTATCGAAGTCGAGGACGAGTCTAAGAAGCCTACTGTAGAACAAATTGAAGAGGCTATCAATACATTTGAATTGCAGTATAAGGCAGACCATCCAGAAATGGATGAGGACTCTGATGTAAAAGTTAGCTCAATCACCGAGGAATATAGTGCTAGCTATGATCCTGATGAAGAAAGCGAACTTGTTGAAGTTATTGCTGAGTCAGTAGATGAAGCAGAAACTGGCTTTGAGGAAGAAGTAGTAGTTGTTCAAGAAATCGTTGAAGAAACGACTCATGTCGTTGTTTCACAAGAAGTTCTTGATATGGCTGATGACTTCCTAGAAAGTATTTCTGAACTCTTTGGCATGACTGAAGAACATAATGACAATGTATCTACAGAATTAGTTTATGAAACCTCATCTGTTAATGAGGTAGTAGAAGCAGAAGTAGAAGTCTACGAAGAAATTTCACTATTTGACTTCGTTTAATCACAAAAAAGGATAATATCTTCTTGAGGAGATGTTATCCTTTTCTATTATTGATTGTCATAAATTGAAATGTTTCAGATATTTGGAATAGCCGTCTGTTCAATATTTGGTTAGAAATTTTCTTTATGTTCAAAAGGGGTCAGAATGCCTCCTTTTGAATAAAGTTTATAAAAAGGTAGTGATGAAAATATTATAATAATTACCTCAAAAAGAAGTATGTATAAGTTAAATTGTTTTTTCATACTCAAACCTCTCGGCAAGAAACAAGAATAAGAGCTAGAAAATTTAGACAGTAGACAAACACTATTTTGAGTGTTTCTCTTTTTTAAGTCACCTAGTCTGAATTTAAGGGATTAATTTTATAATAAGAAGGTATTGGATTGTAAAATAGCTACAAAAAATGAAATTTGAGAGATTTCTTTTTATAAAGCGATATTTTATTTAACATTTTAAAAATACTAATAAAAAAACAATATTTGCACTTTTTACTCACTAAAAATAAAGATATATTGTTTACAATAAGAGCGTAGAAAATATTTACTACATACTAACAGAAGGGAGAATGATTGCCATGAAAAACTCAAAAGATATTTTGAACAATGCTATCGAAGAAGTTTCTGAAAAAGAACTCATGGAAGTAGCTGGTGGTAAAAGAGGTCCAGGTTGGATTGCAACTATTACTGATGACTGTCCAAACTCAGTATTCGTTTGTTGTTAATTAAAACAATCTTGATAAGTAGACTAAAAAAATCCTGTTTAGACTTAGTCTAAGCAGGATTTTTGAGTAATGGTAAGATCAATATGATAAAAAGAGACGAATTAAAGCTAGATTATCAACGGCATCAGTTTTACGAATACTTTAACTCAATTTTTAATTACGACATACTAGATGCTTCTATTAGTGAAAATATTTATTTATTGAGGAAAACGACACATAAGTTATTTTATATTGAGTTTGAAAATCAATTATTTGAAACCGTAATGTTCCTTTCAATGAAAACACTAGTTTTAGATATAAATAATTTTTCCAAGGAAATTGGAAATAAGTCAGAGGCATATGAGCAATATATACAGCAAATAAAGGAAGAAAATGGAATAAATAATTTTTTTGATAGGTATCCGTATTTGTTAAAACAAATTAATAGAGAAGTCAGATTAATAGAAGAATCATATTCTTTACTATTTGATAGATTTTTAAAAGACTTGTCTGAGTTAAGGTCGTGTTTTAATATTACTGAACCCCTAAGTAATGTTGAGTTTTCACTCGGAGATAGTCATTCTCAAAAACAAACAGTTGTTAAGATTGAATTTAAAGGGAAATCCATTTACTACAAGCCTAAAAGTTATGATTCATACAACATTTTGTTAGAACTTATTAGTTTATTGAAATCTAATAATATCCCCTCGTTCAGTCTTCCTGAAAGCTTAATTAAAGCGGATTATTGTTGGCAACTCGGTGTGGATTATATAAATTCTAATAATGATGAAGTAAAGAGAATATACCTTAAGTATGGTGTTTTAGCAGCATTTTCTGAAATTTTTTCCATTACGGACTTACATATGGAAAATGTGATTGTTTCAGGCGGAGATTTATATTTAATTGATGTTGAAACATTTTTTCAAAGAAAGTTGAATGTACAAACTAATAATTTTGAAGGGATTACTGTTGATACTTATCAGAGAATTTATGAGACATCACTTTCAAATGGTTTATTTCCTGTACAATTTGAGAAAAACAGCGCTCCTAACATTTCTGGAATAAGTGGAAAAGGTGGAAAAAGAAAAAAGGGGAAGTATGAACTGATAAATAAAAATCGTGGGGATATGAAGTTAGTGAAAACTGACTATTTTCAGGAAGATAGCTATAATATTCCAACATTAAATGAGAAAATGGTGGAACCTCTCGACTATGCTAATGAGGTAATTGCAGGATTTAGAGAATGCTATACATTTCTCATGACGCAACGTGCAAAGGTCAAAAAAATTTTATATGGTTTCCCGAAATTGAGAACTAGAGCCATATTCAGAAATACTTCCGACTATGGAAAATTTTTGCAAGCCTCTACGAATCCAAAATATCTTTTCTCAGAAAAAAAGAGGGAGAATCTATTTTCGATACTATATGAGTCAAAACATATTGAACAATTTATTGTTGATAGTGAAATTAAAGACTTGATGAATGGTGATATTCCTTACTTTTCAATGGATCCCAATGGAAATGTATATAATTCTTTAGGAACAGTAATTGGAAATCTAGGAAAGACAACCTCGTTATTTGATAATATAGCCACCCTGAATGATGAAAGAATGAAGTTCACTTGTGAATTGATTGGAATAGTCTTGAAAAAACCGATTAAACATTGGGAGAGGAAAGATGGGAAATCTTATTATTTTCCATCGATATCCTCAAAACAAAGTTTTAATGAGGAAATCTTAGACAGCGTTAGACAGATATTTATTGATGCAAATAAGGATAGTTTTTCTTCAGAGGAGGAGATGACATGGCTCAATATTGATATTACGGAGACCGAACAATGGGTAATATCTCCTCAGAACATTACCTTGTATAATGGATTAATTGGGAATGCCTTAGGTTATTTATATGCTTATCAAATTCTTGGTGAAGAGCGATATCTAGTATCATTAAATAAGATATTGAAAACACTGGAAACCACGAAGAATCTTATAGAAACTAGTGATATGTCAGTTTTTTTAGGAAAAGGAGGTTTGATTTATCTATACTTTAGTTTGTGGAGAAGACTTAAATTACCTCAATATCAAAAATTATATTTAGACATAATCAAAGAATTTTCCAGCCAGTCACTGGAGGAGCAAAATATAGATTATATTTCTGGAGTGTCTGGTTTATTAGTTGTTCTATGCAACATATATAATGTAGAGCAAAATAAAACAGTATATCATTTAATTAATAGGATATCTGAATTTATTATTGATAATGTAAAAAAAGAAGATGGTAAGGTTTATTGGGTATCGGATTTTTCAGATTCAGAAATTCTAAATGGACTATCTCACGGACAATCTGGAATTGCATATGCATTACTTTTATCATGGAAAATCAATAAAAATTATAATTATTTTAAAATAGCGAAGTCAGCTATTGATTTTGAAAATACCCGTATTTCTGATGGAAATTGGATTGATTTTAGAAATAAAGGAAAACGTTCAGAGTTAGGAATGCCAGAACCTATTTATTGGTGTCATGGTGCAACAGGTATCGGATTAACGAGATATAGAGAATCAAAATGGTTAAACGATAAAAAGTTGAAAAATAATTATGAAATGGCTAAACAAACGGTATTAAATAATGGTTATTTGAATTCGGATTGCCTTTGTCACGGGAAAATGGGCAACATGGAATTATTTATGAATTTAGATGACTCCTTGAAGAATGAAGTAGATATAGAAGGTATCATGCTTAATATTGTTCGTAATTCTCAAAAATTTGGTTGGGAATCTGGCTTGCCACAACACACAAGGGTGTTTAATATGATGGTTGGTGAAATAGGGATAGCATATCAGTTGCTTAGATATATATCCAATTATGAAGTACCATCATTATTGTTATTAGATGTTCCAAAAGGGAGTGTTGAAAGTGAGAAAAATTACACCGATTGAACAAACAACTCCAACTGAATGTGGATTATGTTGTTTATATATGATGTTGGATTATTTTGATATTTCAGAAACATATTTTAAATTGAAACAACAAGTCAATTTAGGGAGAAATGGACTGAGTATAAAGAATATATCAGATATTGCATCTATCTACGGAGTTACATGTAAGACTTATCGTTTTTCCAAATATCCCGAAAACTTACCTGTCATGGTATTTGTTTCAGATTCACATTTTGTAATTTTAGAGGATATCCGTAATGATGTCTTTACTATTGTTGACCCTGCTGTTGGGAAATATGTCTTAGCAAAGAATGAATTTTTTGAATTGTCTCCTAAATTTTATACCGAATTTTTTTATGATAAGGTGACTAATTCTTCAAAAAAAATAGTCAAACGAGGGTTGGTTGGCAGAAATGTAAAGGAAATGATATTTGTAAATAGGAAGGATATTTTTTTTACCATTCTATATACTCTGATTTTTCAGATTATCACAGTGTCAATTCCATTTTTTATAAGGGGAATTATTGATGGAAATTGGGTTTTCCTTAAAAAGTTTGGCTATTTAGAAAGTGCCGTCCTACTTTCTATAATAATTTTTTTTCAGGGAGGATTTTATTTTCTAAAGAATATCTCTTTAGTGAAATTGCAAAATAAATTTCACAGCACTATTTCAGAAAAGTTTGTGACTAAGTTATTGAAACTTCCCATAGAATATATTGGAAAAATAGATAAAACAGACATCATTCATAGATATAATGGTTTGATGATTGTGAGGGAGTTACTATCAGAAAGAATTATTTCTATCTGGTTGGATATTATCTTAATGTTTGCGAGTATTAGTTATATCACATATGTTTCCACACCTTTGGGAATTATATTAGGTATAGTTTTTATTGTAGAAATGATGATTTTTTTCCTGTCACTAAGCATTAAACAAGAAAAGTTAGGTAAAGAAGTTTTAAGACAAAAGAACTCTTTACAAACATTCTTTTCACTGATGGACGGGCTATTTCTTTTTAAAGCTAAAAATTCTGAAAAAGAACTTTTGTCAAAATGGGATAAAAGTTTTAAGGACTATATCAATTCAACATATGATAGAAATATGTATTTCAATCTTTTAGGAGCAGTAAATTATGTGATAACTTTTTCCATACCTATTTTGTTAATTCTGTTGTTTCTATATTATTCACCAAATAGTGGCAGTGGTGAGCTTATTCTTCTTTATATGATGGTTTTAAATTTTATTAATCCCATTAATAATATTTTGAATTCGATTGATGAGATTCTATATGGTGTTAAGCATTACGAAAGGGTATTAGAGATATCAACTCTTGATAATGAGACGAATGGTACTTATAAGTTATCAGAGGATACAGATATAGAGATAAATTTAAAAAATATAAACTATCAATATGAGTTAAATGGGGCAAAGGTGTTAAATGGAATAAACCTAAAAGTCCATTCAGGAGAATTTGTTGCAATTATAGGGAAAAGTGGAAGTGGAAAGACAACTCTAGCTAAGATGTTGTTAGGCTATGTAAGCCCTAGTAGTGGAGACATCACATACAACAATATATCCTACTCTAAAATTGATAAAAAAGATTTTAGGAATATATCGGCTTTTGTATCTCAAGATTCTCCCATGTTTGATGGGGATGTGATGTATAATATTTCGCTAGGGAGAGAATCTGTTTCAGGAGAACAGGTTATTGAAACTTGTAAAAGAGTATCAATATATGATGATATCAGGAGTATGCCAATGAAGTTTCATACTCTACTTTTTCGAGATAATCCGTCAATATCTGGGGGGCAAAAACAACGGATTTCTTTAGCAAGAGAACTTGTAACCACCCCTAGAATCTTAGTTCTTGACGAACCTACATCAGCTTTAGATGTAAAAACTGAAAGAATAATCCAAAAAAATGTTGAGGCTTTACATTGTACGAGGGTTTTGGTTACTCACAGACTTAATACAGTTGAAAAAGCTGATAAGATTTTAATAATGGACAATGGCAAAATTATTGACTATGGAAACCATTATTATTTGTACAAAAATAATAAGTATTATTGTGACTTATATGACTCGTATATGAATAAATATCAGGAGGAAGAGGTAAAATGAAACAATTAGTATTAAAAGATGTTTGCAAAAAATATCCCAATCAACTGAATTATGCTCTAGACCATATCAATTTGATTGTGGAAAAAGGAGAATTTGTAGCTGTCATGGGGCGTAGCGGTAGTGGGAAAACGACGCTTTTAAATGTTACTTCAATTATTGATAAAATTGATAGTGGGAATATTTATTGTGCGGATAAAGAGATTAGCACATTCTCTGATAAGGAGGCAACTAATTTTAGAAAAAATGATATTGGTTTTGTTTTTCAAGATTATATGCTGTTAGACAGTCTAACCATTAGGGAGAATATTTCTGTTGCTTTGTCTCTAAAAAATGTTGATTCTTCAAAGATTGATGATTTGATAAATAGCTATGCAAAAAGATTTAATTTATATGAGCAGTTGAAAAAATACCCTTATCAACTTTCTGGAGGTCAAAGACAGAGGGTCAGTATTATCAGAGCAATCATTAAAGACCCAGAAATTATTTTTGCTGACGAACCAACAGGAGCACTTGACTTGAAATCTTCTGAGGAAACAATGATGATTTTGAGTGAAATCAATAAAACGGAAAAGGTAACTATTCTAATGGTTACTCATGATGTTTTATCAGCTTCTTATGCCGACAGAGTTATACTCCTCAAAGATGGGAAACTTCACATGGAGATTGATAAAAAAGATTGTGGAGAGTCGTTTTACGATGTAATTAGTCAAGCTTTATCCGATAGAGGAGAGTAATATGATTTGGTCAATTACAAAATCTAACATTAAAAAGAATTTTCCGTTATATCGTATCTATTTTCTAGCTACGATCGGTTTATTAAGTATTTTTATAGCTTTTTTAAATTTTATTTCAGATAAAATCATCGCAGAAAAAATTGAGGATAGTGGTCAAGCTCTAGTTATCGCTAATGGTTCATTGTTATTTTTGATTGTATTTTTGGTGGTATTCTTAATCTACTTCAATAATTTCTTTGTAAAAAAACGCAGTCAAGACCTTGGAGTCTTAGCAATACTAGGGTTTTCAAAAAGAGAATTAACAAAATTACTAACTTTAGAAAATCTTGTTATTCTAGTTCTGAGTTACTTGGTAAGTTTATTGCTAGGACCTACTTTATATTTTTTAGCTGTACTGGTAATTACTCATCTATTGGATTTTACAATGGAAGTTCAGTGGTTTATTACAGTTAAAGAGATTATAGAGTCTTTAGGAATATTAGTCGTAGTTTTTCTGATTAATTTCATCACAAATGGAGTTATTATTGCTAAACAGTCATTGATTGAATTTGTTAATTTCTCAAAAAAGGCTGAGAAAAAAATCAGGATAAGAAAAGTCAGAGCTATTATTGCTATTACCGCATTGCTATTGTCATATGTTTTATGTTTGACGACAGTGTTTCCATCCACACGAAAGATGCTATTAAGCGTAGGGATGGTACCAATTTCTCTTTTGATAATTATCTTAGTTATTTTAGGCTCAATTTTTACAATCAGATATGGATTGACTTTTGTAATTTCTTTCTTAAAAGAAAAGAAAAAAAGGTTATATCGTCCTCTCTCTAATATTATCTATCCTAAATTTAACTATCGTATTGCGACAAAAAATAAATTATTAACAGTCTTGGGGGGGCTTTTAACACTAACCGTTTCAGTTACTGGAATTATGGTAATGCTTTATGCTTATTCTCTTAATGGAATAGAAAGATTGACTCCATCTGCGATAGAATATAATGTTGAATCAGAAAATGGTCAAGTCAATGTTACAAATATTTTAGAGAATGGGCAAGTGAGTTTAGTTGATATTAACCTATTGAGATTGAACACTAACCCAGAAGTGACTATCACAGAATCTGGGCAAACAATTCCTTATTTTGATATAATTAATTACAGTGATTATAAAGAGTTAATGAAAGCTCAAGGAAGAAAAAATTCTATTGAAGGTAGTGAGTCACTACCATTGTTAATAAATTATTTTCCAACAGAAATTAGCCTAGGGAAAACCTTTAATTTAGAAAATGCATACGATGTTACTGTAAAACAAGTATCAACGAATAATGTTTTTAGTTTTTCTACAAGTGTCACGACTCTGGTGGTTTCTGATAAATTATATGCTGAGCTTAGTTCTCGTTTTCCAGAGAAAAAAATGACAATTAGGACTTTTAATGGAGATTCAATTAGGTCAAGCGAAACATTTTACAATCAGTTTAGTACGGTTCCTGATGTTATCAGTAGTTATAGTAGGGAACACACAGTAAAGACTGCTAATATTGCGACTTATATCTTTATAACCTTCCTATCCATACTCTTTATTATTTGTACAGGTAGTATTCTATACTTTACAAGCCTCATAGAAATCATGGAAAATAAAGAAGAATATAGCTATCTGAGTAAGTTAGGTTATAGTAAAAAAATGATTAATCGGATTGTCAGATATGAAATAGGTATACTTTTCCTTATTCCTGTATTAATTGGGATAATAAATGGTAGTATGTTGCTTATTTTCTATAAATATTTATTTATGGATACATTGGTTGCAGGCAATATTATAATGCTATCTTTGTTGCTTTTTCTGTTTTTCTTTTTGATAATATATGGCACATTTTATTTATTGACATTGCGGTCAGTGAAATCAATAATAAACAATTAATTCTAAAAACTTTTTAACTTTAACGATTTAGTAAATAATATGATGAGAATAGAAAAAATAGCAAAGAGTAAATTTTTTGGGATCACAATAATCTTGTTACAACAATTAATAGCCTTTTTGATTTTGGTCTATAATCGAGAAAACTTGTCTCTTCTTTTCTCTGAAAAAGTAGCTCTTGTAATGACTCTTATTGATACAGGTTTTATTTGGCTAGCAGCAATATTACGCCAAAAACAAGATGGGATTTTTAAAAAAATTATTTCTATCGTTTTCTTAACAATTTGGCAATACTTGGTATCTGTGCTATCAAGGGAAACTCCTCTCTTTTTTAGTAGTGGTCTGCAAATTATATTGCTCTATTGTTATACCGTTGAGATTACTGATTTAATATTATATGGGCAGAAACAGTTTAAAGATAAGCTAGACAAGGGCTTATTAATGATCATTTTTGTTTCTATAATTAGCCTTTTAGTTAATAGAACTTTATTTAATTTCTTATTCTTAGTTGTTTTTACTATTTTACACCTTTATCCATTATTGGTTATAGTGCTATATTATAGGTATTTTAGGCAACAAATATCAGTTGTAAGACGTTCATTGATATTATTTTCTTTGCTTTTGCTAGCAATACTTGGTAGTGAATTTTATGGAGAGATGCTAGATGTTAATCAAGCCTTTAATAATTTGGGGTGGTATCTGTTTCCCCTTATAATGAGTACAATATACTATTTTAAGGTCATACATGATAAAT
Source organism: Streptococcus sp. (assembly GCA_016939315.1). Classification (GTDB taxonomy): domain Bacteria; phylum Bacillota; class Bacilli; order Lactobacillales; family Streptococcaceae; genus Streptococcus. The sequence continues at coordinate 11,964 of JAFHAZ010000004.1, forward strand.
TTAGTCTAGTTACTCGAAGATGGTTAGGTGATTACAAAACTTGTATAGAACTTTTATTTCTACTTCTTATCATTTGTTGGGTAATACTTATAAAGGTACTAGTTAAAGATTTTTTACTATTTTTTATAGTTGTTGATGCAAGCACGTTTTTTTGTCTAGTGGTAATTTCTTGTATCTTTTGTTATTTAGAAAACTTTAAGCAAAATTTTGACTATGAAAATAGAAGACTGAACTATTTTATGAAATCGGAGGAAAACATGAGAGTGGAGTTCTCAAATTATTTGCATGATGATGTCTTGCAAAATGTCATAGCGATAAAAAACTTACTCTCTTTAGAAAATAGTGATATAACACATGGTTTTATTGTTAATGGGTTGAATGATCTAGTTTCTGGTATCAGGGATGAAATTGATACTTATCACCCAATAGTTCCTTCTAATCGAACAATGAAAGAAAACATACAGTCTCTTTTTGATGATATTGTTAAAAGGAGGAAAAGTAATAAGTTGTTGTATTTCAACTGTTCGAGTAGTACAATAATCCCACCTCCATATGGAGATATTGTTTACAGGTTTATAAAAGAATTAATTAATAATGCTATAAAATATGGAGTCAGTAAAGATATTCATTTATCTTTAAAGGTTCAATCTGATATTATTATCATAGAGGAGAGCAATCAGGTGGTGGAAAAAGTTCAATCTATAAATTATGGCAGAGGTTTGAAATCATTTCAAGAAACACTAGTAGCTTTTGATGGAGATATGGAGCTACAAATAGATAATAAACAATACAATATCAGAATATTACTTCCCATAGATTGGAAATTATGCTATGAAGATTTTATTAATTGATGATCATAAACTATTTGCAAAGAGTATCCAACTGTTATGCCAACAGTATGATGAGGTAGATGTTATAGATACAATTACTTCTAATTTTAACGATGTGACGATTGATTTATCTAAATACGATATTATTTTACTTGATATTAATTTAACAAATATTTCTAAAGAGAATGGATTGGAGATAGCGGAGGAACTCATACAGTCTACTCCTAACTTGAAAGTTGTTATGCTGACAGGATATGTTAAGTCAATCTATGAAGAGAGAGCAAAAACAATAGGGGCATACGGTTTTGTAGATAAAAATATAGACCCTAAGCAACTCATTTCTATCTTAAAAAAAGTGGATTCTGGGAAAAAGTATTTTGAACAAATTGAATCTCAGGATTATGTTGAAGCTTTAACTGACCGAGAAATAGTAATCTTAAATTTGAGTAAGAAAGGTCTCTCTGTTAAAGATATAGAGGAAACGTTACAAATTAGTAGGAGAACAGTATTTAATCATTTGAACCATATCTATTCAAAACTTCTAGTAAATAATAAGCAAGAGGCTATCTACAAAGCTGAGCAATTAGGGTATTTTATGGACTTCTGAGTTGTAGGCACACAACTTAATTAAGATTTATCTTTGTATTTGTTAGGGATTATGTGAAATAGAACATACTAAGATTAGTAGTGAAGAAATCTACGACGGGAGAGAGTACTCACTACTTTTTCTTTATGTTAAAGTAGTGGTGTCTTGTAAAGTCGTAGGGCTCTATGGCACTAGATGTCGCTTGACAAACTGGCAAGATACCTGTTTTAGATGGAATATTATCAAAGTATGTTGGATGCTAGACGTCGAGTATTGAAAAGGACATCACTAAAATAAGGAATCATTCAAGACAAAAGAGGTAATGTCATGCGTGCAGTATTTGGAATTGATGTCAGTAAAACAAGTTCTGAGGTGGCAATTTTAGTCAACGGTGAGAAGGTTCATGGCTACACCATACTCAATGATGCCATTGGCTTCAATCGCCTATTGGGGGACTTGAAAACTGTTCATAACCCTGAGATTCTATTTGAGGCTACAGGCGTCTATTCTCGACGTCTTCAAGCCTTTCTTGAGGAATATAGTTACGCTTACACACGGCTAAATCCACTGGAAGCTAAGAAACAATTGGACAGTCTGCGAGTTCGTAAAACAGATAAAATTGACGCTGAAAAGTTGGCTAAATCTCAGCTTGTGCACAATCGTAAACCAACTTACGTGCAGGAAGAAGTTTATCAACACCTGCGTGATTTAAGCCGTTTCTATCAAAATATGACAGAAGATCTTGTTCGAACTAAAAACCGTCTGTACAAGGTCCTACAAGTCACCTTTCCTGAATTGGAAAATCTCTTATCCACACCTACTGGAGAGCAATATTGGAACTTAGTGATGGCTTTTCCATGCAAAGAGTTTGTATTAAGCCTATCTCAAAGTAACTTGTGTAAGATTATCCATCAATCTACCTCCAAACGCATCTCTGAAAAGCGTATTGCTTACCT
>JAFHAZ010000005.1:0-156729 GCA_016939315.1 Streptococcus sp.
AATTAGAACGAGCTATTGTAGACTATATTGATTATTACAACAACAAACGCATTAAGGTAAAATTAAAAGGATTTAGCCCTGTGCAATACAGAACTAAATCCTTTGGATAAATTAATTGTCTAACTTTTTGGGGTCAGTACATGGTGAGGGGAGTTAAAACTTAAGGATTGTAAGGTTTATACTGATAAATTAGGGCTGGTTTTCATGTTATAATGTGGCATTAAAGTGATTTATATTGAAACTGAATTGAGGACTAGCAGAATAATGGAAAGTTTGTTTATGAAAAAAAGCTAACTGTCCAAGAAATTTCAAGGAACACTTCTAAAATTGGCGGATAGATGGAGAAAAATTATGAAGAAAATAATAAAAAAAAGATATTACGAGGTTATTAGGGTGCTTGTTGTTGATGATAGGCCTGTCACAAATATTAATTTTAAAGCAATTTTTTTCTTTTTATTAATGGCGTTTTTGATGAATATTTCGATGTCTTTCGGTATTGAGATGCTCGGTGATTTCCCTAATACGATATTAAGAAGACAACTGCTAATTGGTTTACTGGTTTATAGTGGCCTTAGTTTATTAATGTTTCTCTTGTTTCAACGTTTCTCAGAATCTAAAATCATACAACTTTTCCCAACCTTTTCTGGATTTTATTTTAGTTTTCAAACGACCCTTTTGATTTCATCATTCTGGTCAAATGTTCGAAAAGTATTTGGTATTTTTCTGATTATCTATATTTTATTTTATATTATTACCTTTATATACCAAATTGCTATAATTGAAAAGATTAAACATGCAGATTGGAATACTAAAAATAATACCTTGTTCTTACCAATATCAACAGTATGCGTGATAGCTGCTGGTCTAGTAGTTGCCTCACGGTTATTTGATTTATCTGGTTATTTAGTTCTCATAGGCATTGAACTACCAAATATAGCAATATCCCAGATTCTTGTTTACGGCTATAATCAAGTATTTCCAAAATACAAAGAAGATATAGAATAGGATATAAAAAATGAAGTTTACACGAACACATTTAAGCCCTTTAGTTTATAAAAAAGAAATTCTGCCAATGAATAACTTCTTTCAGTTGATTGAAGAGAGTGAAAATATTCTTTTTGAAAAGGGAATATATAAATCAGTCTAACCCCAGCTTGAGCCGGGGTTTTTCTAGTAATTTTTCAACGTACTACCACCTCCTTGAAATACTTTAAACTCTTTCCATGAATACCTTTGAATTTACATCTGACTTGTGGTATCATTTAATATGCTGAAAATTAAAGGAGCATTAAATGAACGATATAAAAAAGATATGCAATGCGACTAATTTGAAATACCTAGCTGTTGCACTTATGTTTTTGGACCAAATCTATCAGATGTTCGGGAGTATGGGGGCACCTATATGGTTGACGATGTTAGGGCGTTTAGTTTTTCCTATCTTCCTCTTTCTAGCCGCAGATAGTTTCCATTATACTCATGATCGTATGGCTTTTCTTAGGCGTCTGCTTTACATGAGTTGGTTTATGATCATTGGTAACGCCATCATTGGTAGTATTTTTCATAATGGTAGTACCGGTTTAACCAACAATGCTTTTTCAACCTTCTTTATTACAGGGATTTTTATATGTTCTTGGGATTTATTGGCTAAGGGGCTTCGCGATAAATCGAACAAGGAGTTAATTCAAGGGATTGGTGTCTTTCTCTTGCCGATTCTTTCATCTATTCCAGTTGTGATTCTTGCAGGCATATTTGAAACGCCACATGCAAACCCACTCCTTGTGCAGATTGTTGCCTTTATCTTGTCACTAGTTCCAAGTATTATCATGGTTGAGGGTGGCTTTGTGATGGTTATTCTTGGTTTGCTATTCTATATCTTCCGAACCAATCGCATGGCTCAAATCATTGTCTTGGCTGTTATTTCTGTGATTGCCCATCTCTTTGATCCGACAGGTGTGCAGTGGATGATGGTTTTTGCTGCGATTCCTATGTATTTCTATAATGGTGAGCGTGGTAGTGGTAACAAGAATTTCTTCTATATTTTCTACCCAACCCATATTTATCTCTTGTGGATCCTAGCAAGTTTGTTTAGATAAAATGACAAAGACAGTCCTTGGGCTGTCTTTTTTTACGCCCAAAGTCCGTTTTTATAGTTTGTTTCCTGCTTCTAAAACTGCTATAATTTAAGGCGTAATAGAATCATGCGATAAGTAAATTGGAGGTATATCATGACAAAAGTAGCAGTAGTATTTGCGGACGGATTTGAAGAAATCGAAGCCTTGAGCCCAGTGGATGTCTTCCGCCGAGCAGGATTTGACTGTAGCATGCTTGGACTTGAAAGTGCGTCAGTGACTGGCTCACATGGAATCCAAGTCGCTATGGATGGCGTATTTGATGGCAATTTTGCGGATTATGACTTGGTGGTCCTTCCTGGAGGTATGCCTGGATCAACTAATCTACGCGACAACGAAACATTGATTGCCTATCTTCAAGAGGCTGCTAAAGTAGGAAAATATATTGCTGCTATTTGTGCTGCACCAATTGTTCTCGAACGTGCTGGTCTTCTTGAAGGGCGTAAATTCACATGTTTCCCAGGTGTAGAGGAACAAATTGCATCTGGCGAGCATCAAACTGACTTGGTAGTTGTTGATGATAATATTGTCACTAGCCGTGGTGCCGGAACAGCATTAGCCTTTGCTTATGCCTTGGTTGATTTGTTGGGTGGCGATGGTCAGCAGTTGGCTCATACTATGGTTTACGACAGATTGTTTAAATAATGTTTTTTAGGGCTCTTGTTCAAGAACTCTAGCACCTCTTGTTAGGAATGTTGACAATTTATATATCCCTATGAGATGATAGAGAACGTATCAACAAGAGGGCCTAGTTATAGGCTGGAGAGACCTTAGCTTAATTTTATAAGCTTTGGTTTTTTCTTTTCTCCTTTGACATCTCGCTTGAAAACGGTTATAATAATCACAAAATAACCTTTAAATAAGTCCAGAGAGGCTTGAAAGGTCGGACAGGTGAAAAAACAGGGTTCTCCTGTAATTTTTTGTGCGACCTTGCCATGTGGCGAGGTTTTTTTGATGACATTTTGCAGTTTAGAAAGGGTTGTCATGATTCTAGTTGAAGATTTAACCATTGTAAGTCAGCGTGAGATTGCACCTCGTATTTTCGAGATGGTGCTTAAGGGAGAGATGGTTGCAGATATGCAGGTTGGGCAGTTCGTCCACCTCAAGGTGCCAGACCCAAGTAAGCTCCTTCGTCGTCCGATTTCCATTTCAGAGATTGACTACGATAAGAAAGAGGCAACCATTGTCTATCGTGTAGAGCGTGAGGGAACATCCATTCTGTCTAAGATGGTAGCTGGTCAAACCATTGATACTATGGGCCCTCAGGGAAATGGTTTTGATATTTCCGTTGTCGATGCTGGGCAGAAAGCCCTCTTAGTTGGTGGAGGTATCGGTGTGCCACCTTTGGTTGAGACGGCTAAACAGTTGAAGGCTAAAGGGGTGGAAGTTGTATCGGTAATTGGTTTTGCCAATAAGGATGCCGTCATCTTGGAGGACAAGCTCAAAGCTTGCGGTGATGTTTATGTGACCACTGATGACGGTTCATACGGTATCAAGGGTTACGTTTCGACAGTTATTGATGGTTTCGACTGGACTCCAGATGCCGTTTACAGTTGCGGAGCTCCAGGCATGCTTAAATATGTCGATAGCAAGTTTGAAAATCATCCTCATGCCTATGTTTCTATGGAAGCTCGCATGGCTTGTGGTATGGGTGCTTGCTATGCCTGTGTGGTTCACGTTAAAGGAGAATCAGATGCCAAAAATCTTCGTGTTTGTGAGGAAGGGCCAGTCTTCCCTACCGGAAAAGTCATCGTCTAGGAGGTTACCATGTCAGAGACTAAATCAGAAAATCGTTTAGCTATTAGCCTTCCAGGGCTCGACTTGAAAAATCCTATTATCCCAGCCTCAGGTTGCTTTGGCTTCGGTCAAGAGTACGCCAAATATTATGATTTGGACAAACTAGGTTCTATCATGATTAAGGCAACGACTGCCAACCCTCGCTTCGGTAATCCAACACCCCGTGTGGCTGAGACACCATCAGGCATGCTTAATGCCATTGGACTACAAAATCCAGGTGTTGATGCTGTTTTGTCAGAAAAACTCCCTTGGTTGCAGGAGCATTATCCTGATCTGCCAATCATTGCCAATGTGGCTGGATTTTCTAACGAAGAATATGCGGAAGTCTCTCACAAGATTTCCAAAGCCAGTAACGTCAAAGCTATCGAGCTTAACATCTCCTGTCCAAACGTGGACCATGGCAATAACGGCCTTCTCATCGGACAAGTCCCAGAGCTTGCCTATGCAGCCGTAAAAGCCAGTGTCTCTCACTCTGATGTGCCCGTCTATGTCAAACTGACACCAAGTGTGGCTGACATCACGAGTGTCGCTAAAGCAGTCGAAGATGCCGGTGCGACTGGTTTTACCATGATTAACACCTTGGTCGGTACACGCTATGACTTGGCTACTCGCAAACCTATCATTGCCAACGGTCAAGGTGGTATGTCGGGTCCAGCTGTCTTCCCAGTAGCCCTTAAACTTATTCGGCAAGTTGCTTTAGCATCAGACCTCCCAATCATAGGTATGGGTGGCGTCGACAGTGCCGAAGCGGCTATCGAAATGTTCATCGCTGGTGCCTCAGCCATCGGTGTCGGAACAGCCAATTTCGCAGATCCATATGCCTGCCCTAAAATCATTGACCGACTTCCTGAAGTCATGGACAAGTATGGCATTACAACTCTTGAGGACTTGCGTGAGGAAGTTCGAACAGACTTGTTGGGGAAATAGAATAAGAATAGCTTCTTTAAGGAATTTAACAAAGGTATAATTACTTTCATCCCCCTTTGACATTCCCTTATAAAAGCGCTATAATAGAACAAATTGAACTGAACCTTTAATCGAGTCCAGAGAGGCGAGAAAGGTGTACTGAGATGCTACGGCATCACTAAAGGGTAGGGACTGCCCTGTTTTCGTGCAACCTTCGCTGACTGGCGGAGGTTTTTTGTGTGAAAGGATATAAGAAATGAGAGAAAATCGTCCTGTTATTGCCCTTGACTTCCCGACTTTTGAGGATGTGAAGGCATTCCTTGCTAAGTTTCCTGCTGATGAAAACCTCTATGTGAAGATTGGTATGGAACTTTACTATGCGGCTGGTCCAGAGATTGTTCGCTATGTTAAAGATCTTGGCCATAGTGTTTTCCTTGACCTTAAGCTTCACGATATTCCAAATACTGTCAAATCTGCAATGCGTGTTTTGTCTAACCTTGGTGTTGATATGACAAATGTGCATGCGGCTGGTGGTGTGGAAATGATGAAGGCTGCGCGTGAAGGCTTGGGAGATGGTCCAATCTTGATTGCTGTAACACAGTTGACCTCTACCTCTGAAGAGCAGATGCGTGATTTCCAAAATATCCAAACCACACTTCAAGAATCAGTGGTTCATTATGCTAAGAAGACTGCTGAAGCAGGTCTTAATGGTGTTGTCTGCTCAGCACATGAAGTAGCAAAAATCAAGGAAGCGACGAATGAAGATTTCGTTTGTTTGACACCTGGTATCCGTCCAGCAGGAGCAGCAGTTGGTGACCAAAAACGTGTCATGACACCTGCCGATGCCCGTCAGATTGGTTCAGATTACATTGTTGTTGGTCGTCCAATTACACAAGCTGACGATCCAGTAGCAGCTTATCACGACATCAAGGCCCAATGGAACGGTCAATAAATTTTCAAAAAGACCTTATTTCATAGGAAAATAGATGGAATTAGGTTATAATAAAGAATAGAAAACGCTTTACGGAGGATAATAATTATGACATTAGCATCACAAATCGCATCTGACTTGCTCGATATCAAGGCTGTTTACCTTAAACCTGAAGAACCATTTACATGGGCATCAGGAATCAAATCACCAATCTACACAGACAACCGTATTACTTTGTCTTATCCAGAAACTCGTACCCTTATTGAAAATGGTTTTGTTGAAAAAATTAAGGAAGAATTCCCTGAAGTAGAAGTGATTGCAGGAACTGCAACTGCTGGTATTCCTCACGGTGCGATTATCGCTGACAAGATGAACCTTCCATTTGCCTACATCCGTAGCAAACCAAAAGATCACGGTGCTGGTAACCAAATCGAAGGTCGTGTGGTTAAAGGCGAAAAAATGGTTGTTGTTGAAGACTTGATTTCAACTGGTGGTTCAGTACTTGATGCTGTAGCAGCTGCAGAGCGTGAAGGGGCTGATGTTATCGGTGTTGTGGCTATCTTTACTTATGAATTGCCAAAAGCTGAGAAAAACTTTGCGGATGCTGGTGTGAAATTGGTTACTCTTTCAAACTACACTGAGTTGATCAAAGTCGCTAAAGTTCAAGGCTACATCACAGCAGATGGACTTCAACTTTTGAAGAAATTCAAAGAAAATCAAGAGACTTGGCAAGACTAATTATCAAGATTTAAGGCGGAACGTTTTAGGCGTTTCGCTTTTTTTAGTATAATTTAGGAAAAGATAAGCAGGGAGAGTATAAGATGACAATTAATGAGCGGTCAGATGCAACGGCAATGGCTGAAGCCGTGCAAAATAAGATGGTCAGTCCCCGAGAACTAGTGGAGGCTACCATTCGTGAAGCAGAGAGGACGAATCCTAAAATCAATGCTATCGTCAGTCAACGATACGAAAAAGCATTGAAAGAAGCAGAAACTAGAGACTTTTCAGAAAGACCTTTTGCTGGAGTTCCAATTTTCCTAAAGGATTTGGGTCAAGAGCAAGCTGGTGAGCCGTCAACCGCAGGTTCTCGCCTATTTACAAGTTTTCATGCAACGGAAACAGATAATTATGTTAAGAAACTTGAGGAATTGGGCTTTATTATTTTAGGGCGTTCTAGCACTCCTGAGTTTGGCTTCAAAAATATCAGTGATGCTCAGATTCATGGTCCTGTCAACCTGCCTGACGATGTGACACGTAATGCTGGTGGATCAAGTGGTGGTGCGGCAGCTCTTGTGAGTTCTGGCATTTCTCCCTTGGCACCAGCTAGTGACGGTGGAGGCTCTATCCGTATTCCAGCTTCCTTTAACGGACTTATCGGGCTTAAGCCTACAAGAGGACGGATTCCTGTCGGTCCTAGTTCTTTCCGTGGATGGCAGGGGGCATCTGTCCAGTTTGCTTTGACTAAGACTGTACGCGATACAAAACGCTTGCTCTATCACATGCAGACGTGTCAGATGGAAAGTCCCTTTATTCTACCGAAGCTTAGCAAAGTGTCTTTAGAAGAAGCAGTTAGACCTTGGAAGATTGCTTTGTCGACTGTCTCTCCTATTGGTGGTAAGGTGTCAGAATCTGCTATTGCGGCGACAAAAAAGGCTGCTAGAGCCTTGGAAAGTCTAGGACATCATGTGCATGAAATCAGTAATCAGCCCTTGAATGGGATTGAAGCGATGCAGTCTTACTACATTATGAATAGTGTCGAGACGGCTACCATGTTTGATTCCATAGAGGCTGGTTTAGGACGTCAGATGACTCTTGAAGATATGGAGTTGATGACCTGGGCTATTTTCCAATCTGGGCAAAAGATTCCCGCTAAAATTTACTCTAAAATTCTATCCCAGTGGGATCAGTATAGTCATCAGATGGCAAATTTTCATGAGTCTTACGATATTCTTCTGACACCAACAGTTGCTGATGTGGCACCTAAGCATGGACAGTTTACCCTCTCTGAAAACTTACAAAATCAACTCAAACATATGGCTGATTTTGACTGGCCAAAGCAACAGGAACTTATTTGGGAAATGTTTGCGGACAGCTTAGACTGGACACCTTTTACTCAACAAGCCAACCTGACGGGACAACCATCAATTTCTTTACCTGTCTATCGAGATAAGCAAGGTCTTTCACTCGGTGTTCAATTAACAGCTGCTAAAGGAAGAGAGGACCTTCTCTTACACTTGGCCCAACAGATGGAAGAACGTTCGTTTTTTAGCTAGACATTCTCATTTCCGGTTCAATATTTTGTGAAACCCTTTCAAATAGTGTAGGCTAAGATTATAAGTTTTTAACTTAACTTCATTTTTTAAGGAGAGACACATAGATGAAAAAGAGATTTTTCGCCGTATTTAGCCTAATTTTGGCTGCGGTCTTTTTGGTTGCCTGCTCGTCACAGAGTACAGGTGAGAAGAACTGGGAAAAGATTGAGAAACGTGGTAGCATCAAGGTTTCGACTGCTGGAACTCTTTACCCACAAAGCTACCACGATGATAAGAACAATTTGACTGGTTATGACGTTGAGATTCTCAAAGAAGTTGGAAAACGCCTTAAGTTGAAAATTGACTTCACGGAGATGGGCGTGGATGGCATGCTTACCGCTGTAAATAGTGGTCAAGTAGATATCGCTAACTACTCACTCGAAGATGACAACAAGAACGTTAAAAAATTCTTGCGTTCTGAACCATACAAGTATTCATTTACATCCATGGTAGTCCGTGAATCAGATAATTCAGGAATTTCTTCATGGAAGGACCTCAAAGGCAAGAAAGCAGCCGGTGCTGCAAGTACCAAGTACATGAAGATTGCCAAAAAAATGGGTGCTGAACTTGTCGTATATGACAATGTTACCAATGACGTTTATATGCAAGACTTGGTAAATGGTCGTACAGACGTTATCGTCAATGATTACTATTTGCAAAAGATGGCAGTAGCCGCTATCAAAGACAAGTACCCTGTTAAGATCAACGATGGTATCTACAGTAACCCTTACTCAACAAGCTTTACTTTCTCATTGAAGAATAAAACCCTTCAAGAAAAAGTCAACAAAGCTATCAAAGATATGAAGAAAGATGGTACCCTTACCAAGATTTCAGAGAAGTTCTTTGCTGGTCAAGACGTTACAAAGAAAACGAAAGTTGACTACACTGAGATTGACATCTCTGACGTTGAATAATATGAGCGATCCGATTGGATCGCTTATTTGCTAAAGAAATGTTTAGAAAGATAGACTTATGATTATTGATTTTTCACTGATTCTAAAAAGCATTCCCTATGTCCTATCAGGTTTGCCCTATACTTTGGGGATTTCCCTTTTAAGCTTTATGGTGGGGAATGTATTTGCCATCATCCTTGCCTTTATGCGGATGTCGCAAAAACCTTGGTTGAAGTATCCTGCCCGTGTTTATATTTCCATCATGCGTGGGGTCCCTATGTTGGTCGTGCTCTTCATTCTTTATTTTGGTTTGCCTTACATTGGTGTTCAGCTGCCTGCCCTTCTTTGTGCCTTTATTGGTTTCTCTTGTGTTAGTGCGGCTTATATGGCAGAGATTTTCCGTTCATCCATAGCTGCCGTAGATAAGGGGCAGTGGGAAGCCGCTCGCTCTCTGGGGCTTCCTCAGAAGTCTATTATCCGTCGGATTATCTTACCTCAGGCCATGCGTATAGCGGTAGCACCACTTGGTAATGTCATTATCGACATGGTAAAGAGTTCCTCGTTGGCGGCTATGATTACAGTGCCTGACATTTTCCAAAATGCTAAGATTATCGGTGGGCGTGAGTATGACTACATGTCTATGTATATCTTAATCGCTATTATTTACTGGACTTTGAGCTTTACTCTAGAGTTACTTCAAGGCTATCTTGAAAAACGTTTAGCCACCTATTGATTTTTTGAAAAAATTGTTTGAATATCTAATAAAATGTTGAGATTTATTTAATTCTAATCTTATAAATGTGGTATAATAAAAGCGATTTAAAAATCAGAAAGGTATTTTGGAATGAAGAAGAAAACAGTCGTCGCAACGACCCTATCAACCCTACTTGTCTCAACTGCCATCTTGGCCAATGCTGTCCAAGCTGACGAGGTAGAAACTCATGCAGCTGTTACAGCGCCAAGCACTGAAGTAGTAGCTACAGAGGCAACTACCAATGCAACATCTACTGTAGCAACAACTGCATCTAGCGAGTCTGCAGCACCAGTTGCTAGTTCAACATCAGTTGTTACTGCTTCAACAGCTGAAACAAGCGAAACACCCGTTGCTACAGCAAGTGAAACTGCAACTGCAGCCGCAACTCCTACAACAGAAGTCGTGACAAATGCTAGCACAAGTGCCAGCAACGACACCGTAACTGTCCTTCACACCAACGATGTTCATGGTCGTATGGTTGAAGATGATCGTAATGGGGTTATTGGTGATGCTCTTTTGTCTGGTATTGTAAATGATTCTCGTTCAAAAGGAACAACCCTTGTCTTTGACTCTGGGGACTCATTCCAAGGTCTTCCGATTTCAAACAGTTCTAAGGGTGAAGACATGGCAAGCGTCATGAATGCTGTTGGTTTTGATGCCATGACAGTGGGGAACCATGAATTTGATTTTGGCCTTGATCAATTGCGTCGTTTGAGCAAACAAATCAATTTCCCAATCATCACATCTAACGTATATGTAAATGGCGTACGTCTTTTCCAACCATCTACAATCGTTGACAAAACACCTGGTGTTGATGGAGATGAAGTAGTCGTTATTGGTGTCACTACACCTGAGACAGCTACTAAGACACACCCACGTAATATCACTGGTGTCTCTTTCACTGATCCTATTACTGAGGTTAAGGCTGTTGTTGACCAAGTGGAATCAAATGCCCGTGCCGAAGGTAAGGAATACAAGACTTATGTTGTCCTTAGTCACTTGGGGATTGATACAACAACTCCAGTTGAATGGCGTGGATCAACTTTGGCAGAAGCTCTTTCAAACTATGCACCTTTGAAAGGAAAACGTGTTCTTGTCCTTGATGGTCACTCACACACTCTTCACACAGCGACATACGGCGATAACGTTACTTACAACCAAACTGGTAGCTACCTTAACAATGTTGGTCGCGTCGTTTATAATTCTGACCGTGTCTTGTCACATGGCGTAATCTCACACGACGAAGCTAAAAAGAATTATCAAGTTAACCCAACAGTTAAAACTATGATTGATGACATCCAAGCTAAGTACAAGGCGGATTCTTCGAAAGTCGTTATTGAAAATAGCCCTGTTAAACTTAGCGGTGACCGTATGGACGTTCGTGTTCGCGAAACTAACCTTGGTAATGTGGTCGCCGATGCTCTCTTAGATTACGGACAATCAGCTTTCACACACAAGTCTAACCTTGCCGTGACAAATGGTGGTGGTCTTCGTGAAACAATCGCCAAAGACAAACCAATCACTAAAGGTGATATCATTGCTGTTCTTCCATTTGGTAACTCAGTTGCTCAAATTCAAGTAACAGGTCAAAATATCCATGATATGTTTGTCAAATCTCTTGGTTCTATTCTCCAAGTTGACGAAAGTGGTAAAACTGTTCTGGATGAAAATGGTCAACCTCTCCTTGAACCATCTGGTGGTTTCCTTCAAGTCTCAGGAGCTCGTGTTTACTATGACACAACTCTTCCAGCTGAAAAACGTATCTTGTCAATTGACATTTTGGATCCAGAAACTGGTGTTTATAAACCACTCAACACATACGGAACTTACTACCTTGTAACCAACGACTTCTTGGCTGCTGGTGGTGATGGCTTCACAATGTTGGGTGGTCCTCGTGAAGAAGGTCCTTCAATGGATACCATCTTTGCGGATTACTTGACACGTGCAGACCTTTCTAAGTATGCCGTTATCAATCCAAACTCACGTACCATTTCAATTTCAAGTGCAGATTTTGCAGCCTTGAACAAAAAAGAAAATGCAGCAGACCCTACACTTAATCCATTGGCACCAGTCACTCCATCAACTATTGCTAAAGATTTAGAAACTAGCAAACCAGTCGTATCTAAAGTAGTGACGACTCCTAATGGTAAAGTATTCTTCATTTCAACAAGAAGCGAAGCACTTAAAGAAACTGAAAAAGTGACAGAAGCTTCTGCTCAAACTGAAATCCTTCCTACAACAGGTGACAAGGGCTCACACGCAGGTCTCCTTGGACTTGGTATGTTGCTAACTCTCTTTGGACTTAGTGGAAAACACAAAGGTAAAGAGAAAAACTAAGAAGTTTGCAGATAAAAAAAGAGTTAACCATTCGGTTAGCCCTTTTTTGTTTTCTTCTTGTTACTATGTGTTTTTCGATACTGGCTTGGTGTTTGGTCGTAATAGTGTTTAAATTGGCGGTTAAAATTGGATAGGTTATTAAAACCAACATTAGTAGCGATTTCCAAAACTGGTTTAACGCTATTACGAAGCTCCTCGCAAGCAGCATTGAGTCTTGCTTGAATGATAAATTCTGTGCAAGAGGTACCAGTATGTTGCTTAAAAATCGTCATAAAGTGGGTCTTACTATACCCCATAAGCTCTGATAACTTTTCAATAGTGAGAGTTTCGGCATAATGTTGGTTAATGTAATCAATGATTTCCCGAATCTTTTCATTCTTACGATAATGATCATCAGAAGTTTTTCGCTCTACCAAACGATAGAAGTAGAGGAGGTAGATTAATTCTTCAAGTTTTGACTTGAGAAGAAGTTCATAGTGACGATCTTTCTGACGAATCATCTTAAAAATCTCAAAGAGGAGAGTTTTGATTTCCCTATACCCTTCATCTGATGGTCGTAGACATTGTTTAAACTTGAAATTAGAATTCTGCAAAGGCTGTAGGTAACGAAGACTTAGTGGATCCACCAGCGATTGCCCCAACATATCCAAATGAAAATGTAAGGTGTCCGTATGATGAGACTGATTATCTACGGGGTGAATCGAATGAAGGCCATTCGGACGTATTAAAAAGATATCTCCAGCCTGACTGTCAAAATAGTCATAATCAATGTGATAACGAGCCGTCCCCTCATAAACATACTGAATCTCAAGCTCAGGATGCCAATGAAAAAGGATATCAGGGCGTCCATTTTCAACCTTAGTTTCCGTCAATCGAAATGGAAGCAGATTATCGTCAAAATCTATCAAATGTTTAAAATCAGTATCAGTAGTTGCTTGACTCATGGCAAACCTTTCAAAATCATAGGATAGTACCATGATAGCATTTTCTTTCTTAAAAAGCATGAGTAAATCGTCTTATGGTATTGATAGGTTTTGGTTTACATAACTTTATTTCTGTACCACCTACAAGCAAAACAAAAAGATGACAGAGCATCTTTTTACATAAATTTAGTTATGTTTATTTTCCTAGACAGAACTGACTAAAGAGTTGTGTAATGAGTTCATCTGGGGCAGCGTCACCAGTAATTTCTCCCAGAATTTCCCAAGTACGTGTCATATCAACCTGTAAGAGGTCAACAGGCATGCCTAATTCAAGACCTTGATTGACTGCTTCAAGACTTTCGAGGGCTTTTTCAATGAGTGAAATGTGACGGGCATTTGAGAGATAAGTAGCATCTTTCTCCACTAGATCAGCATTATCAAAGAAAAGTTGATTGATGCGATCTTCAATTTTGTCGATGTTTTCATTCTTGAGGACTGAAATTGGAATGACATCTTCAGGAAGCTCTTCCATTTGTATTGCTTGTGGAAGGTCTGTCTTATTTAGGAGAATGATTCGATTGCTATTTTTACTAATTTCGAGTAATGTACGGTCTTGCTCAGTTAACGGTTCGGAGCTGTTAAGGACAAGGAGAACCAGGTCAGCCTCTTCAAGAGCTTTCTTAGAACGCTCTACACCAATCTTTTCAACAACATCATCTGTGTCACGGATACCTGCGGTATCGATTAACTTAAGGGGTACGCCTTTGATATTAACGTATTCTTCAATGACATCACGTGTTGTACCCTCAATGTCTGTAACGATAGCCTTCTCCTCACGTAGGAGATTGTTAAGAAGACTAGATTTTCCGACATTTGGACGACCAATGATTGCCGTTGAAAGACCTTCTCGTAGGATTTTTCCTCGTTTGGCAGTAGCCAGAAGATTTTCTAGAAGTGCTTGGAACTCTTGAGTCTTTTCACGGACAAGATTTGTAGTAACTTCTTCAACATCATCATATTCTGGATAATCAATATTCACCTCGACTTGAGCCAAAGTGTTAAGGATTTCTTGGCGAGTGTTATTAATGAGATCCTTGAGCGAGCCATCAAGTTGAGAAACGGCAATGGCCATAGCCTTATCAGTCTTAGCACGAATCAAATCCATAACAGCTTCGGCCTGGGTCAAGTCCACACGACCATTCAAGAAGGCGCGTTTGGTAAATTCTCCAGGTTCGGCCATACGAGCACCAGAACGGATAAGGAGTTGAAGGATTTCATTGGTTACAGCGACACCACCATGGGTGTTGATTTCTACGACATCCTCACGCGTAAAGGTCTTTGGTGCACGCATAACACTGACCATGACTTCATCAATGGTTTCATCATTTTCTACGATATGACCATAATTGATAGTATGTGATGCGACCGTTTCTAGATTTTTTCCTCTGAAAGCCTTATTAGCAATAGCAACAGCATCAGTTCCAGATAAGCGAACAATACCGATAGCACCTTCACCTAAAGGCGTTGATATTGCAGTAATCGTATCAAATTCTTTGGTAATTGACATAGTTATTCCTTTGGATTTTTTCTGTATTAGTTGTAAAATGATTTAATTTCATTGTAACGCAAAAGACCAGTAGTAGCAAGGATTGGTGCCGATAAAGTCAAGAAAAAAGAGCCTAGGCTCTTTTTGTTTATTTGTGACGTTCAAAGTATGATTTAGTTTCTTTGAAGATGATTGGTGAGAGGACAAGTAGGGCAATCAAGTTAGGCAGTGCCATCAAACCGTTTACGATATCCGCAATTTTCCAAACAACATCAAGTGTGAGGTAACCACCAAGAGCAACCATAACCACAAAAATGAGGCGGTAGAGTGGAAGGAATTTAGTTGATTTGAAAATGAATTCGAAACAACGTTCACCATAGTAAGACCAACCCAAGATTGTTGTAAAGGCAAAGAGAACCAAAGAAAGTGTTAAGGCAATTTCACCAAAAGTTCCGAAAACAGATGAGAAGGCTGCTTGTGTCATTGGGGCACCTTCCAGGCTACCTGACCATTGACCAGTTACAAGGATAGCAAGACCTGTAAGTGTACAGATGATAATCGTATCAATGAAAGTACCTGTCATCGAAATCAAACCTTGTTCAACAGGTTCTTCGGTCTTAGCGGCAGCGGCAGCAATAGGAGCTGAACCAAGACCTGACTCATTTGAGAAGACACCACGCGCAATACCAAGTCGCATAGCGACCATGACTGTTGCACCAGCAAAACCACCTACGGCTGCTTTCCCAGTAAAGGCAGATTGGAAGACCATTTCAAGAACTGGTAAAAGTTTATTAAAGTTTGTAAAGATAACCACAAGAGCTGCTAGGATATAAAGTCCAGCCATAAATGGTACGACCTTTTCAGAAACTTTAGAGATAGATTGGATACCACCAAAAATGATGGCAGCAGTTATAAGAGCAAGTAAGATACTTACGATTTTTGGTGACCAGTCAAAGCTGTTTTGAAGTGAGGCGGTGATTGAGTTAACTTGAGAGAAAGTACCAATCCCCAACCATGCAACAAGCACACCTGCAAAGGCAAAGAAGTAGGCCAAAGGTTTAGCAAATATTTGCCATTTTCCAGAGAAACCGTGTGTGATGTAATACATTGGACCACCAGATACATTACCTTGGTCGTCAAGTGTACGGAATTTAATAGCCAAAAGACCTTCGGAATATTTGGTTGCCATACCAAAGAAAGCGGCAATCCACATCCAGAAAAGGGCACCAGGTCCACCAGTTTTGATGGCTGTAGCTACCCCAACAATGTTACCTGTACCAACAGTTGCAGCAAGAGCTGTCGCAAGGGCTGCAAAACTAGAAATATCACCTTCCCCTTTATCTTCAGCAAAGATAAGTTTAAAAGCTTTAGGAAGACGAAGAACCTGCAAAAGACCAAGACGAAGCGTAAGGTAAATCCCAGTTCCTACAAGAAGGACCAAAAGGGGTGGACCCCAGACAAAATCATCAATGGAAGTAAAAAAGTCTAACATGAATGTACCAATCTCCTTTAACCGAGACGTCAAAAAAGAGGTTTGGCTTAACCAGACCTCTGAGAATACAAAGCTATTACTACAAGTAAAAAACTTGCGATGCTTTCTGTCCTTTTACCTGAGAGTTTCGGTTGTTACCCCTTGCCCCTTCGGTGTCTTGTTTACAGCTAAGGCTGCTTCAAGATCTCTCCAGAAGTCCGTCAATCACCAGTCTTCCTGATGACATCACTCGGTTTTTATTTTATTGTGGTTCTATCTTATCGAAAAAACCGAACAGTGTCAACACTAATTTTCATCAAAACTATAAAAAACCGAATATTACACTTAAGAATGCCTTTCACCAAAACCTAGAAAAACTTGGAATAACAATCATTTTAAGCAAACAACCTCCCAATAAAAACAAACGATTATTTGCTAAAGTTATTTCACACTCATTATGAATAGAGTCTGCATTTTCATCCAAAAAATGATAAAATAGTAGAGCTTATTTTTGAGAATGGAGAATATGATGAACCCATTATTAACTGGTATGAATGACAAACAGGCTGAAGCCGTCCAAACGACTGAAGGTCCTTTGTTGATTATGGCTGGTGCAGGATCAGGGAAGACACGTGTACTTACCCACCGCATTGCCTACCTTATCGATGAAAAAATGATCAATCCTTGGAATATTTTGGCCATTACCTTTACCAATAAGGCAGCTCGTGAGATGCGTGAGCGTGCTATGGCTTTAAACCCAGCAACTTCAGAAACCTTGATTGCGACCTTCCATAGTATGTGCGTGCGAATCCTTCGTCGTGAAGCGGACCATATTGGCTACAATCGAAACTTTACTATCGTGGATCCTGGTGAACAACGTACTTTGATGAAGCGTATTCTCAAGAATCTTAACCTTGATCCTAAGAAGTGGAATGAACGTGCTATTTTAGGAACCATTTCCAACGCAAAAAATGACCTCTTGGATGAGGTGGCTTATGAGCATCAAGCTGGTGACATGTACACCCAAATCGTTGCTAAATGTTACAAGGCCTATCAGGAAGAGCTCCGTCGTAGTGAAGCCATGGATTTTGACGATTTGATTATGATGACTCTGCGTCTCTTTGACAAAAATCCCGATGTTCTCGCTTATTATCAGCAGCGTTATCAGTATATTCACGTGGATGAGTACCAAGATACCAACCATGCTCAGTATCAGTTGGTAAAACTCTTGGCATCTCGCTTCAAGAATATCTGTGTCGTGGGTGATGCTGACCAATCAATCTACGGTTGGCGTGGGGCTGACATGCAGAACATCCTTGATTTTGAGAAGGACTATCCTGAAGCTAAGGTTGTCCTCTTGGAAGAAAACTACCGTTCAACCAAGAAAATTCTCCAAGCAGCCAACGAAGTTATCAAGAACAACCGTAACCGCCGTCCTAAGAAACTTTGGACTCAAAATGATGACGGTGAACAAATTGTTTATTACCGTGCTAATGACGAGCGTGATGAAGCTGTTTTTGTTGCTTCAACTATTGATAACATTATTCGTGAAGAAGGTAAGAACTTCAAGGATTTCGCTGTACTTTACCGCACCAATGCTCAGTCTCGTACCATTGAGGAAGCCTTGCTCAAGTCTAATATTCCTTATACCATGGTTGGAGGTACCAAGTTCTATAGCCGTAAAGAAATTCGTGATGTCATTTCTTACTTAAACTTGATTGCCAACCCTGCGGATAATATTAGTTTTGAACGTGTCGTTAATGAACCTAAACGTGGAGTTGGTCCTGGTACACTAGAAAAGATTCGTACCTTTGCCTATGAGCAAAACATGAGTCTCCTAGATGCTTCAGCTAATATTATGTTGTCACCGATTAAGGGGAAAGCAGCTCAAGGCGTTTACGATTTTGCTAACATGATTCTGAACCTACGCGACCAGCTAGATGGACTAAGCATCACTGAAGCTGTAGAGGCTGTTTTGGATAAGTCTGGTTATCTGGATGCTCTTTCTATGCAACAAACGCTTGAAAGTCAAGCACGCATTGAAAATATCGAAGAATTCATGTCTGTTACTAAGAATTTTGACGAAACCAACACCGATGGTACGGAGGACGAGACAGGCATTGACCGTTTAGGTCGTTTCTTGAACGATTTAGCGTTGATTGCTGATACGGACGATGGTGATATGGAAGCAGCAGAGGTAACCTTGATGACTCTCCATGCTGCCAAAGGACTTGAATTCCCAGTTGTCTTCCTTATCGGTATGGAAGAGGGAGTCTTCCCCTTGTCACGTGCTTCAGAAGATCCAGAAGAACTCGAAGAAGAGCGTCGCTTGGCTTACGTAGGTATTACCCGTGCTGAAGAAATTCTTTTCCTTACCAACGCTAATACACGTACGCTTTTTGGTAAGACTAGCTATAATCGTCCTAGCCGTTTCTTACGTGAAATTTCAGATGATTTATTACAATATCAAGGTCTAGCACGTCCAGCCAATTCATCATTTGGTGTTCGTTTTACAAAGGAAGAGCCAACACAATTTGGCCAGGGCATGAGTTTACAACAAGCGCTTCAGACCAGAAAAGCAAATGCACAACCGCAAAGACATACTGGTGCTCAACCATTTTCAAAAGCCACTGGGGGACTACCTTTTGGCAAGACTTCAGACTCTAGCAACTCAGCTACTGACTGGGAAATCGGAGATATCGCTCACCACAAGAAATGGGGAGATGGTACCGTCCTAGAAGTAACTGGAAGTGGCAAGACACAGGAACTTAAGATAAAATTCCCAGAAGTGGGACTTAAAAAAGTTTTGGCAAGCGTTGCACCTATTGAGAAGAAATAGAAAGGGACCGAAAGGTCCTTTTTATAAGCCCTCCCTATCACATTGATAAAAAATTTCTATTAGACAGCTAGCTTTTCTGGGTGTAGAATGAAGAGAACTTTTGTTTTGGAGGACACCCATATGTCACGAGAATTTTCATTTGAAACCTTACAATTACACGCTGGACAAACACCTGACAAGGAAACAAAATCACGTGCTGTTCCAATTTACCAAACCACTTCATATGTTTTTGACGACGCTCAAGAAGGTGAAGATCTCTTTGCCCTTAGAAAGCCTGGTAATATTTACACACGTATTACAAATCCAACAGTAGCAGTACTTGAAGAACGTATTGCAGCCCTCGAAGGTGGTGTTGGTGCCTTGGCTACGGCATCAGGTATGGCTGCAATCACCTATGCTATCCTTGGTTTGGCACATGCTGGCGATCATGTTGTTGCCGCGACAACCCTCTATGGTGGGACATTCAATCTCTTAAAAGAAACTCTTCCACGCTATGGTATCACAACAACTTTTGTAGATGTTGACAATCCTGAAGAAATTGAAGCTGCTATCAAAGATAATACCAAGCTTGTCTTGATTGAGTCTTTGGGAAATCCGCTTATCAATATTCCTGATTTTGAAAAATTTGCTGAGATTGCTCACAGTCATAAGATTCCATTGGTTGCTGACAATACTTTTGGAACTCCATATCTCATCAATGTTATCTCCCATGGTGTAGATATCGTAGTTCATTCTGCAACTAAGTTTATCGGTGGACATGGAACAACTATTGGAGGTCTTATCGTCGATTCTGGTAAATTTGACTGGGAAGCTTCAGGCAAATTCCCACAGTTGGTTGACGAGGACCCATCTTACCACAATATCAGTTATACGCGTGATGTTGGTCCAGCAGCATTTGTAACTGCCCTTCGTACACAACTTTTGCGTGACACAGGGGCTGCCTTGGCACCTTTCAATGCTTTCTTGCTCTTGCAAGGACTTGAAACACTTTCACTTCGTGTCGAACGCCACGTCGAAAATACTAAAAAAATCGTAGACTTTTTGGAAAATCATCCAAAAGTTGAAAAAGTTAACTATCCTGGATTACCATCAAGTCCTTACTATGATTTGGCACAAAAATACTTCCCTAAAGGTCCAGGTTCTATTTTCACTTTCCATGTTAAAGGTGGACAAGACGAAGCACGTACCGTAATTGATAACCTTGAAATCTTCTCAGATTTAGCAAACGTTGCTGATGCAAAATCTTTGGTGGTGCACCCTGCAACAACAACTCACCAACAATTGGCAGAAGCAGATTTACTGGCTTGTGGTGTCACTCCAAATCAAATTCGTATCTCAGTTGGTTTGGAAAACGCAGATGATTTGATTGAAGATTTAAAACTAGCCCTTGATAAAATTTAAGTATTTTGATACTAACTATTTTAACCAGCTCTTTAGCTGGTTTTTTGTTATACTATCCCTATGAAATTTGTTTTTGATTTGGATGGAACCCTATGTTTTGATGGTATGACCATGTCAAAAGACCTACAAAAGGTTCTTTTAACTGCACCAAAATACGGGCATGAAATTATTTTTGCAACAGCACGCTCTTACAGAGACTGTCTTAGTATTTTAGAAGGAGAATTGAGAAAGCTGACAGTAGTTGGCTTAAACGGTGGTGAAGTCTTTCAAGATGAACACTTAGTATCACAATACACAATATCTTCTCATGCTCTCAGAACGATTGTTAGCTACTGTGATACATATAATCTCCCTTATTTTATTGATGATACCTTTAATTATGCTATTCAAAATCCTGAGCAAATCTCTTTTCTTTCAAATGTTGATCCATTAAACAAAGCAAGAATTTTGCCTGTTCATGAACTTAATGAGCCTATCAAAGTTGTTATACCACTTGTAGAGCATGAAGATATACGTGAAGACCTTATCTTTAATCTAAACAAACTGGATTGTTTAGATCTTAGTTATCATGATATTGAAAGAAGTCTTTACATTAATCCTAAGGGAGTTACCAAGGCTAGTACTGTTTTAAACCACTTTGGTAAAGACTTTGTAGCTTTTGGAAATGATCAAAATGATATTTCTCTTTTCAAAAATGCTATATATGGAGTGCAAATTGGTGATTATCCCTACCTAAAAAACTTTGCGGATGAGGTTATTCCTGCAATTAATGCAGTTATTGCTGAAAAAATTAAACTTCTGTTTGAAAAGTTCTAAACAAATGTTTAGGCTTATTGCTATATTTACAGTACAATAGTAAAAAAAGTATTGGAGGACGACTAACATGCCAACATTTATTGGAAAACCAGTTACAGTAGCAGAAGACAAACAACTTCAAGTTGGAGATACCTTGCGTGACTTTAACTTGACCACAACAGATTTGACGAAAAAATCACTTTCAGAATTCGATGGAAAGAAAAAAGTTATCTCTATCGTTCCATCAATCGATACTGGTATCTGTTCAACTCAAACACGTACCTTTAATAAGGAATTGTCAGAATTAGACGATACAGTAGTTATTACTATTTCAGTGGACCTACCATTTGCACAAGCTCGTTGGTGTGGTGCTGAAGGACTTGAAAATGCCATCATGCTTTCTGACTACTATGATAATAGTTTCGGTAAAGATTATGGTGTCCTCATTGAAGAATGGCACTTGTTAGCACGTGCAGTTTTAGTGGCAGATGCTGACAATAAGATTACTTATGTCGAATATTTGGACAATATCAATACTGATCCAAATTATGAAGCAGCAGTAGCAGCAGTTAAATGCTTATAAAATGAGGCTCAGGTCTCTTTTTTATTTTGCCTTCCTTACAGTTTTTACTTGCAAAAGTATTAGCTTCTTGCTATTATTGTATAGCAATACTCAATATGGATAGTAAAATATAAAAAGGAGATTCAATGTCTGAAAAAGAAAGACCTCAACTGATTATCGATTACGAAGCTAATACAGACAAACTTGTTCGTTTAGGCGATGTTGTCGATCAATTTAAAGGAAAAGCTGTCCCTGCTAAGGCAGAACCTGGCGAATTTGCTGTCATTAATCTATCGGATATGACTCCCAACGGCATTGCCTACGATGACCTAAAGACGTTTTCTGAAGAACGCCGGAAATTATTACGTTTTCTTTTAGAAGACGGTGATGTCCTTATTGCTTCTAAGGGAACGGTTCAGAAAGTTGCTGTTTTCGAAGATCAGGGCAAGCGTGAAGTTGTTGCCTCATCAAATATCACAGTATTACGACCTAAGGAAAAACTCCGTGGTTTCTACATCAAGTTTTTCCTTGAGACAGAGATTGGTCGTGCCTATTTGGACTATGCTGATAAGGGAAAGGCTGTCCTCAATTTGTCGACAGCTGACCTCTTGGACATCAAAATTCCTGAAATACCGATTGTTAAACAAGATTACCAAATTGCCGCCTATCTACGAGGTCGTGCCGATTTCCACCGTAAGATGGTCCGTGCAGAGCAAGAGTGGGAAAATATCCAGCATAATGTTACAGAAGCTCTATTTGGAAATTAACCAAAAGCCAGCAAACTAGGATTTGTTGGTCTTTTTTTATTATTCTCGTGTATAATGGTAGTAGCAAATATGTTATTAGGAGGTCATTATGACTACCAACACCATAGATTTATCACAACCAGTCGCAACAATCATAAAAGAGCATCCAGAGGTTAAGGATTTACTGATTGACCTTGGTTTTAAGCCCTTGTCTAACCCAGCTATGCTAAATACTGTCGGTAAGGTAACCAATCTAAAAGCTGGCTCCAAGTTAGCTAATATTCCCCTAGATAAAATCAAGAAAACCTTGATTTTCAATGGTTATGATGTCATCGGAGACTAATATGGAAAACAATCGTATTCAAATACTCAAAGAAATTCTCCTTGATTTACACCAGGGAGCCAGTCCTGAGAGTGTTCAAGAGCGCTTCAATCAACACTTCAAGGGAGTATCTGCCCTTGAAATCTCTATGATGGAGCATGAACTTATGGCATCTGAAGATGGAGTTACCTTTGAAGATGTGATGAGCCTTTGTAATGTCCACGCTAACCTCTTTAAAGGAGCTATTGCAGATGTGGAGGTGGCAGACGCTGATCAAGAGGGCCACCCTGTCTATGTCTTTAAACAAGAGAATTTAGCCCTACGTTCAGCTATCCTACGTATTCGACGTATCATCGAAAACATTAGTAAGCCTGAAAATGAAGATTTCAAATCTGACCTACTCAATGGGCTTAGACATCAGATGTCTTTATTGGGACAATTTCATAACCATTACACACGTAAAGAAAAGCTCTTCTTTCCAATAATGGAGCGTTATGGTCATGATTCTCCTCCAAAGGTTATGTGGGGTGTAGACGATGACATCCGAAAACTCTTTCGAGATGCAGAAGCTAAACTCCAGGAACTTCCATATGCTGATTTAGATGAATTTTCAAAGTCCTTTGAAGCTTTCTCGGAAGAATTTGAAGCCATGATTTTCAAGGAAGAGGCTATCTTACTGATGATTCTGCTTGAAACCTTCACACAAGATGATTGGCTTTCGATTGCCGAGGAAAGTGATGCCTATGGCTATGCAATTATAAAACCTACAGCCGTCTGGAAACCTAAGCGTGAGCGTTTTGAGGAAGATAATACGGAAACATCACAAGAACAGTCTGGTCTGAGCACTGACGAACATACGGGCAATACCCGAATTATTGATACCCCAGAAGGACAATTTACCATCAGCTTCACCCCAAAACCAAAAACTGAAACTGTCGTAGATAGAGAAACAACGCAACCTTTTGGCAATGGTTATCTTTCTGTGGAGCAGGCCAATCTCATCCTCAATCATCTTCCTTTGGAAATCACTTTCGTTAATAAAGACGATATCTTCCAATACTATAATGATAATGTTCCCGCCAATGAAATGGTTTTTAAACGAACACCTAGCCAAATTGGACGAAACGTTGAACTTTGCCATCCGCCAAAAGTACTTGATAAGGTCAAGAAAATCTTTGAATTACTAAGAAGTGGAGAGCGTGACCAAGTTCCAATGTGGTTCAAATCTGAACGTTTAGGAAAATTCGTCTATGTTACCTATGCAGCTGTTAGGGATGACAAGGGAGACTTTCAAGGTGTCCTAGAGTATGTGCAAGATATTAAACCTTTCTTTGAACTAGAAAGCGATCTTAAAAGAGATATTGATTAAAAAGCTAGCAGTCCTGCGACTGCTTATGACTATAATCCGTGAGAGGTTAGAGACTTTGCTCTCTGCCTCTTTATGTTTCTACCTAGCTCTTTAGGATTGCTTTTGATATAATTAAAAGTATGATTTCAGGAATTATTAATCTAAAAAAAGAGGCTGGAATGACCAGTCATGATGCTGTATTTAAACTACGCAAAATATTACAAGAGAAAAAAATTGGACATGGTGGTACCCTTGATCCAGATGTTACTGGTGTTTTACCTATAGCGATTGGAAAAGCGACTCGTGTTATTGAGTACATGACTGAAGCAGGAAAGGTCTACGAGGGAGAAATTACCATTGGATTTTCAACAACTACCGAGGATGCTAGTGGAGATGTCGTTCAAGCAACTCCGGTTACAGAGTTAGATGAAGAAACCGTCGATATGGTAATGGCTAGTTTTGTAGGAGAAATCACACAAATTCCTCCTATGTATTCAGCGGTTAAGGTCAACGGAAAGAAACTTTATGAATACGCACGCGCTGGAGAAGAAGTAGAGCGTCCACAACGTCAAGTGACAATTTCCGAATTTGTCCGTACCTCTCCTATTGAATTGGAAAACAATACCGCAAAATTCACCTTCCGTGTTGCTTGTAGCAAGGGAACTTATGTCCGTACTTTATCTGTCGATTTGGGTGCTAAGCTCGGCTACGCAAGTCATATGTCTGCTCTTCGTCGAACAGCCTCAGCTGGTCTAACCTTAGATAAGGCACTAACGCTTTCACAAATCTCAGAAATGGTAGAAGCAGGGGATACCTCCTTCCTCCTTCCCATCGAATTTGGTGTTCAGGATTTGCCAGCAGTACAAGTCACAGCAGATGATGCAAAAGAAATCTCATTTGGTCGTTTTATTGCTATTGATAGCCAAGAACCCTTAGTTGCGGCCTTTTTAGGAGACAAGGTTCTAGCCATCATGGAAAAGCGAAATCAAGTTTATAAACCTAGAAAAGTATTAAGTCAATGAAAATAACTTCTATTAACGATTATAAAGATATCCATCAGGACAAGGAAACGGTCATTGTCTTAGGGTATTTCGATGCTCTTCACCGTGGTCATAAGGTCCTTTTTGATAAGGCGCGCCAGATTGCTGATGAAAAACAGCTTGAAGTAGCTGTCCTTACCTTTAATGAGAGTCCTCAATTGACTTTTCAAAGGTATACAGATGATCTCCTCCTTCATATCACAGCACCTCAGAGACGTTGTGATCTTTTTGAAGCCTATGGCACTGATCAGCTTTATTTAACAGATTTCAATAGTGATTTTGCTCGAACAAGTTCAGACGATTTCATTGCTCGTTATATTAAACGTCTAAAAGCCCAAGAGGTTGTTGTGGGCTTTGATTACAAATTTGGACATCATCGAACAGATGCGGACTATCTAGCCCGTAATTTTTCTGGTAATGTTCATGTCATTGAGGAGCAACAAAGCGATGGTGAAAAGATTTCGTCAACACGTGTGCGTCAATTAATACGAGAAGGCAAGGTTAAAGAAGCCAATAAACTCCTTGGCCATGAATTCTCTACACGTGGCATCGTGGTGCATGGTGATGCCCGTGGACGTACCATTGGTTTTCCAACAGCAAATTTAGCACCTATTGATAGGACTTTTCTACCAGCTGATGGTGTCTACGTCGCCGATGTTGTAATTGATGGCAAACGTTATCGTTCCATGACTAGCCTAGGAAAAAACGTTACCTTTGGGGGGACAGAACTCCGTCTTGAAGCCAATATCTTTGATTTTGAAGGCGATATTTATGGAAAGACAATTGAAGTTTTTTGGCTGGATTATATCCGTGATATGATTAAGTTCAATAATATCGATGAACTATGTGCTCAACTGGAGGCTGATAAAAAAATCGCGGAAAAATTTTAAGAAAGCGTAGCCAAAACTAATCAAATAATGTATAATGATTAGGAATGTTAAAGTGAAAGGGGTGTTTGCGTGGTAACTTTATTTTTATCGCCTAGCTGCACCAGCTGTAGGAAAGCAAGAGCCTGGTTGACCAATCATGAAGTTGCTTTTGACGAACACAATATTATCACGAGCCCATTAACTCACGATGAGTTAATGAAGATTTTGTCTTACACGGAAAATGGTACTGAAGATATCATTTCAACTCGTTCAAAAGTCTTTCAGAAGCTGAATATCGATGTGGATGATTTGACCATCAAGGAACTCATTCAATTGATTTCTGAATACCCAAATCTTCTTCGTCGACCTATCATTATGGACACCAAACGCATGCAAATTGGTTTCAACGAAGATGAAATTCGTGCCTTTTTGCCTCGTGATTATAGAAAGCAAGAATTGCGCCAAGCGACCATTCGAGCTGAAATTGAGGGTAACAATGACTAAAGGAAATTATTCCTACCCACTCGATCCATCATGGAGCACTGAGGAAATTACCACAGTGCTTCATTTTTTGAGTCAGGTAGAAAAAGCATACGAGAGCAAGGTTGACCGTGACCAACTCTTGCAAGCCTATAAGGCATTTAAAACCGTTGTTCCAGGCAAAGCGCCTGAAAAACAACTAGACAAGGCCTTTGAAGAAGCTAGCGGTTTTTCAACCTATCAAGCTGTCAAAGCTGCTAAAGCAAAAGATAAAGGATTTGTATCACTTGGAAAATAAACTGATTTTCGCCAAAGAAATCATCAAAGAAGCCGGTGCTTTTATTAAAGAAAGTTTAAGTAAAACTATCACGGTCGAAGAAAAGACGGCTTTTGATGATTTAGTAACTAATATTGACAAACAAACACAAGATTTACTCGTGGCACGTATTAAATCCTCCTTCCCTTCAGACAATATTTTCGCTGAAGAAAATGGCTTGGTTCATAATATCAAAGATGGAAATGTCTGGGTCTTGGATCCTATTGATGGAACGGTCAATTTTATTGTCCAACAAGATAATTTTTGTGTTATGATTGCCTACTATGAAGAGGGGCAAGGAAAATTTGGCCTCATTTACAACGTCATGGCTGATCAACTTTTCTATGGTGGTGGCCAGTTTGATGTGTATTGTAATGACAAGTTGCTTCCAGCATATAAAAACCGACCCTTAGACCGTTGCCTAGTCGCTAGCAATGGAGCTATGTATGCTAAAAATTTTCACGGCTTAAAAGACCTTATTGATAAGACCTTGGGCGTTCGTGTCTACGGTGGTGCTGGTTTAAGCATGTCAAAAGTCCTATCTGGTCAAATTTTAGCTTACTTTTCAGTTATTTACCCATGGGACTATACCGCAGCAAGTATTATGGGAGAAAAATTGGGTTATCACCTTGAGACCATTACTGGAGAACCACTGGATTATTCTAGTCGTCAAGCTGTGATGCTTGTCCCTAAAGACAGACTTGAAGAAATCAAGCATATTATGGGCTCAGAAAATTAATTTGAAACATAAAACCATACTGGACAAATCAGAACAGCAAGTTCTCTTGGTTAGTCCAGTTTTTTGATAGAAAGGAAACTATGCAATTTCCATCAGACTTTATAAAAAAATATAATAACCTCCTTAGAGATGAAGCTGAGGACTTCTTTGCATCTTTTGATCAAGAAGCCGTATCCGCCTACCGTACCAACCCTTTGAAAAAGCAACAGAAGGACTTTCCTGATGCTATCCCTGAAACACCTTGGGGCCATTACGGTAAAATTTCCGGAAAATCTGCCGACCATGCAACTGGTTTGGTTTATTCTCAGGAACCAGCTGCTCAAATGGTTGCTCAAGTGGCAGCTCCATCCAAGGGAAGTCGTGTCTTAGACTTGGCAGCTGCTCCAGGCGGAAAGTCTACTCATCTTCTTAGTTACCTAGATAATACAGGACTGTTGGTCAGCAATGAAATCAATCCAAAGCGTAGCAAAATTCTGGTTGAAAATATTGAGCGTTTTGGAGCGAGAAATGTTATTGTGACAAACACGTCAGCTGATAAACTAGCCAAAGTTTTCAAAAATTATTTTGATACGATTGTCTTTGATGGACCATGTTCTGGAGAAGGAATGTTTCGTAAGGATCCTGATGCAATCCAATATTGGCATAAGGAGTATCCTAGTGAACTGGCACAATTACAGAAGGACATCTTATCAGACGGTTTGAAAATGCTGGCTCCTGGTGGACAATTGATCTACTCAACCTGCACCTGGTCTCCTGAGGAAAATGAAGGTGTTGTTGCTTGGATTTTAGAAAATAATCCTGATCTTGAATTGGTGGCAATCCCTAAATTGAATGGCATGAGTGATGGAATTGATTTTCCAGAAACAGCTCGAATGTATCCACACCATTTCAAAGGTGAAGGCCAGTTTGTGGCAAAATTCCAGGATAAGCGCGTGCCTGAGCAAACACGTATCAAAGAGGGAAAATCTAACCTAAACAAGGAGCAGAAGCAACTTTGGGAAGATTTTGCAAAAAAACACCTTAAAACTAGACTGGATGGTTTGCTGCAAGTTTTTGGGGACAATCTCTACCTGCTTCCAAAAGGGCTCCCAGACCTTTCTAAAGTTAAAATCGCTCGTAACGGTTTGCATCTTGGTGTCTTCAAGAAAAAACGTTTCGAACCAAGTTTTGCTCTTGGAATTGCTTTAACATCTGATGAAGTTGTTTCAAGTATAGAGCTAAGTCAAGACCAGTTTGCCCAATACGTTTCTGGTAATGTGGTTACTCTAGATCAAACACATCCTAACGGTTGGTATCAGCTTTTAGTGGACGGCAATGGTTTTGGGTTTGCTAAAGTTGTTGGAAATACGGTTAAAAACTACTATCCTAAAGGATTAAGATTTCACATTTAAGAACCTGTAACCAAACTTTAATATGACTTAGTTATCCTATACTTGTTATAATTAGATAGGTGTCTTTTAACAGCATATCTATGAGACACTTTCTTACTTATGTTACAAAATGTCGGAGGACAAAAATGAAAAAAACAAAAGTCCTTGCAGTGATTCTGTCACTGGCAATGGCCATGCTGGTTTTAACTGGCTGTGCCTCTTGGATTGACCGTGGCCAGTCCATTACAGCAGTTGGTTCTACGGCCCTTCAACCCTTAGTGGAGGCGGCAGCAGATGGGTTCGCTGAAAAGAACCCTGACAATATCGTTAACGTTCAGGGGGGCGGTTCTGGTACTGGACTTTCTCAAGTACAATCCGGTGCCGTTCAAATTGGTAACAGTGACCTTTTTGCCGAGGAAAAATCGGGAATTGATGCTAG
Source organism: Streptococcus sp. (assembly GCA_016939315.1). Lineage (GTDB taxonomy): Bacteria > Bacillota > Bacilli > Lactobacillales > Streptococcaceae > Streptococcus. Next base: position 29,266 of record JAFHAZ010000005.1, read on the forward strand.
TAAGCTTGTTGACTTTCAAGTTGCCGTTGCTGGGATTGCAGTTATTACAAACAAAGAAGTCTCTGTAGATAACTTGACAACAGAACAACTGCGTAAGATTTTCACTGGTGAAATCACAAACTGGAAACAGCTTGGTGGTAAAGACCTAGAGATTACTATTATTAACCGTGCAGCTAGCTCAGGATCACGCGCAACTTTCGATGCAGTGATTATGGATGGTAAATCACCAATCCGTACCCAAGAGCAAGATTCTAACGGTATGGTTAAGTCAATTGTTGCTCAGACACCAGGTGCTATTTCATACCTATCATTTGCTTACCTTGATGATTCTGTTAAAACATTGAAGTTAAATGGATTTGAACCCAAAGCTGAAAATGTTGCAACTAACGATTGGCCGATTTGGTCCTACGAACATATGTATACCAAGGGAAAACCGGATAGCTATACCAAACAATTCTTAGATTACATGATGAGTGACGAAGTCCAAGAAAACGTCGTCGCAAAAATGGGTTACATTTCCATCCATAGCATGAAAGTTACCAAGGATGCTGATGGTAAAGTCTCAAAGAAGAGTGAGGAGTAAGCATGAAAAATGAAGAATTGGTGAAACAATTAACATCACCCTCTAAAAATTCACGCCTCGAGAAGTTTGGTAAAACAATCACTTTCCTTTGCCTGGCCTTGATTGTTTTCATCGTGGCGATGATTTTACTTTTCGTTGCTCAAAAAGGGCTGGCGACTTTCTTTGTCAATAAAGTTAGCTTGGTCGAGTTTCTCTTTAGTGGTGATTGGTCACCATCTGAAGGTAAATTCGGGGCTCTACCTATGATTTTGGGATCATTCGTAGTGACTTTGCTTTCAGCCTTGGTTGCAACCCCATTTGCCATTGGAGCAGCCATCTTTATGACTGAGATTTCTCCTAAAGGGGCTAAATTCCTACAACCCGCTATTGAACTTTTGGTCGGGATTCCATCCGTTGTTTATGGATTTATTGGTCTCCAAGTCGTGGTTCCATTTGTTCGTTTAATTTTTGGTGGAACAGGTTTTGGTATTCTTTCAGGTACCTTTGTCTTGTTCGTCATGATTCTACCAACCGTAACCTTTATGACAACAGATACGCTTCGTGCAGTGCCTCGTCACTATCGTGAAGCTAGTCTGGCCATGGGAGCTACACGCTGGCAAACGATTTGGCGTGTGACACTTAATGCGGCTAAACCAGGTATCTTCACGGCCGTTATCTTTGGTATGGCCCGTGCCTTTGGTGAAGCTCTGGCCATCCAAATGGTTGTCGGAAATTCCGCCGTGATTCCAACTTCTTTAACGACACCAGCAGCAACATTGACATCTGTCTTGACTATGGGAATCGGAAATACAGTCATGGGTACTGTTTCAAACAATGTCCTTTGGTCTCTCGCCCTGGTGCTCTTATTGATGAGTCTTGGTTTCAATATGTTGGTGAAATTCATTACCCGTGAGAGAAAGAGAAATTATGAACGCTAAAAAAATTGATAAAATTGCCATCAGCACACTCTATGTGATTGCTGGCATTATTGTAACAATCCTGGCAGCCTTGATTCTCTATATCTTGGTTCGCGGGATACCACATATCAGCTGGTCTTTCTTGACTAGTCGATCATCATCCTACAAAGCTGGTGGAGGAATTGGGGTTCAGCTCTACAACTCATTCTTCCTATTGGTTATTACTTTGATTATTTCTGTGCCTCTTTCAATGGGAGCTGGCATCTTCTTATCAGAATATGCTAAAAAAGGACGACTTACCAACTTTGTCCGTACCTGTATTGAAATCCTATCTTCACTACCTTCAGTGGTAGTCGGACTCTTTGGTTATTTGATTTTCGTTGTCCAATTTCAGTATGGATTTTCAATCCTATCAGGTGCCTTGGCCTTAACTGTCTTTAACTTGCCACAAATGACTCGTACCGTTGAAGATAGTCTACGCACAGTTCACCATACCCAACGTGAAGCTGGCCTAGCTCTAGGTTTGTCTCGATGGGAAACTATCTGTCACGTTGTTGTTCCAGAAGCCTTACCTGGTATTGTTACTGGTATCGTTCTTGCTTCTGGTCGTATTTTCGGAGAAGCAGCAGCGCTTATCTATACAGCAGGTCAATCTGCACCAGCACTTAACTGGAGCGACTGGAATCCGCTTAGCATCTCTAGTCCAATTTCGATTTTCCGCCAAGCAGAGACACTTGCTGTTCACATCTGGAAGGTCAACTCAGAAGGTACGACACCTGACGCCACTGCAGTATCTGCTGGTTCAGCAGCAGTGCTCTTGATTTTCATTCTGATTTTCAACTTTGGTGCACGTCGTTTGGGAGCTTACCTCCATAAGAAATTAACATCCGCTTAAAGGAGTTATTATGACAAAATATAATTGGGACGAGCGTCATATTATCACCTTCCCAGAGAAGGAGCTCGCTCTTGAAACAAAGGACTTGCATGTCTACTATGGTCAAAAAGAAGCCATCAAAGGTATTGACATGCAATTCGAGAAAAATAAAATCACAGCTCTTATTGGGCCTTCAGGATGCGGTAAATCAACTTTTCTTCGTAGTCTAAACCGTATGAATGATACGATTGATATTGCTAAGGTTACTGGACAAATCCTTTATCAAGGGGTCGATGTTAACGCAAGTAATATCAATGTTTATGAAATGCGTAAACATATTGGAATGGTTTTCCAACGTCCAAATCCATTCGCCAAGTCTATTTACAGAAATATCACCTTTGCTCACGAACGTAAAGGTGTAAGAGATAAGCAAACCTTGGACGAGATTGTTGAAACATCACTTAAGCAAGCTGGACTTTGGGATCAAGTTAAAGATGACCTTCATAAATCTGCCTTTACCCTCTCAGGTGGTCAGCAGCAACGTCTTTGTATTGCAAGAGCTATTGCCGTTAAACCGCAGATTCTCCTCATGGACGAACCTGCAGCTTCATTGGACCCTGTAGCTACTATGCAGCTCGAAGAGACCATGTTTGAACTTAAGGAAGATTACTCTATTATTATCGTGACGCACAATATGCAACAAGCAGCGCGTGCTAGTGATTATACAGCATTCTTCTACCTTGGTGATCTTATCGAATATGATGAAACCAAGAAAATCTTCCAAGATGCTGCCCTACAGTCAACCAGTGACTATGTATCAGGACGCTTTGGATAGAAAGGAGCACTTATGACTGAACCAATCATTTCAATTAATGATTTATCGGTGTATTTCAATAAGAAAAAAGCCCTCAATAATGTGACAATGGATTTCTATCCAAATGAAATCACGGCCCTTATCGGTCCTTCAGGATCCGGGAAATCAACCCTGCTCCGTTCTATCAACCGAATGGGAGATTTAAATCCCGAATGGACACTTACTGGTGCTGTTTCATACAACGGTCACAATGTCTACAGTCCTCGAACAGATACCGTTGAACTCCGTAAAGAAATCGGAATGGTCTTCCAACAACCCAATCCTTTTCCAATGTCAATCTATGAAAACGTGGTTTATGGCCTTCGTATCAATGGTATCAAAGATAAGGCTGTTCTTGATCAAGCAGTAGAAGAATCACTAAAGGGTGCTTCAATCTGGGAAGAGGTTAAAGACCGTCTCCATGACTCAGCACTTGGACTTTCAGGAGGGCAACAACAACGTGTCTGTATTGCACGAGTGCTAGCCACATCTCCAAAGGTCATCCTTCTTGACGAACCAACGTCGGCCCTCGACCCTATATCCGCTGGTAAGATTGAGGAAACCCTCTATAACCTTAAAGAACAATACACCTTGTTGCTAGTCACTCGTTCTATGCAGCAGGCAAGTCGTATCTCACAACGAACAGCCTTTTTCCTTGATGGAGAGCTCATCGAGTATTCATCAACGAAAGACATGTTCCTAAATCCACAACATAAAGAAACTGAAGATTATATTACCGGTAAATTCGGTTAAGAAAGGACAGATTACTAAAAAAATTATGATGTTACGAACTCCCTTCGAAGAAGAATTAGAAAAACTCCACAACCAATTTTACGCTATGGGTACAGAGGTTGCAGCTCAGCTTAAGAAAGCTGTACGTGCCTTTATCAGCCATGACCGTGATTTGGCTAAGGAAGTCATTGAAAATGACGAAATCGTCAATAACTACGAAACCAAACTTGAGAAAAAATCACTTGAAATTATTGCTCTACAGCAACCTGTATCAAGTGATTTGCGTACAGTTATCACCGCACTTAAAGCATCTAGCGACGTTGAGCGTATGGGTGACCATGCCGTTGCTATTGCTAAAGCAACCATCCGCATTAAAGGTGAAGAGCGTTTAACTGAAATTGAAGCTGAAATCAAGAAAATGGGGAAAGCAGTCCGCCACATGGTCGAAGATGCTCTAGATGTTTACTTGAACAGTGACGAACGACGCGCTTATGAAATCGCAGCTTCAGATGAAATCATTGATAACTATTTCCGTGATATTCAAGCTATGACAGTAGAAGGTGTTCGTAAGAATCCTGATGCCGCCTTCGCTGCCAAAGAATATTTCCAAGTACTTATGTATTTGGAACGTATCGGTGACTATGCCCGCAATCTCTGCGAGTGGGTTGTCTACCTCAAATCTGGTAAAATCATTGAACTATAGGCAAAGCTTCCAATCTATGTTATAATGGGTCTGTATTGAATAATTCAGACCCTTTTCTTTTGTAAAAGAGTCTAATATCGAAACATTTGTCAGTCTGTTTCGATACGAAAAGTTAGATTAGGAGTATATACGTATGACAGCATCTGTTGCTCGTTTTATCGAAAGTTTCATCCCTGAAAATTACAATCTTTTCTTGGACATTAATCGTTCTGAAAAGACCTTTACAGGGAATGTTGCCATTACAGGTGAAGCCCTTGATAACCATATCTCCCTTCACCAAAAAGACCTTACCATTAGTTCCATTCTCTTGGATAATGAATCGTTAAACTTCCAAATGGATGATGCTAACGAAGCCTTTCATATTGAACTTCCAGAGACCGGTGTTTTGACGCTTGTCATTGAATTCTCTGGTCGTATTACAGATAATATGACAGGGATTTACCCATCATATTACACCTACAATGGTGAGAAAAAGGAAATTATTTCAACACAGTTTGAATCTCATTTTGCGCGTGAAGCCTTCCCATCTGTTGATGAACCAGAAGCTAAAGCTACTTTTGATTTCTCATTGAAATTTGATGCTGAAGAAGGCGATATCGCTTTGTCAAATATGCCTGAAATCAATAGCCATTTGCGTGAAGAGACTGGGGTTTGGACTTTTGAGACAACCCCTCGTATGTCTACATACCTCCTTGCCTTTGGTTTTGGAGCTCTTCAAGGTAAGACAGCGAAAACACAAAACGGTACTGAAGTTGGTGTCTTCGCTACAGTTGCACAAGCTGAAAACAGCGTTGACTTTGCCCTTGATATTGCCGTTCGTGTCATTGATTTCTACGAAGACTACTTCCAAGTCAAGTATCCTATCCCATTGTCATACCATCTCGCACTTCCTGACTTCTCAGCAGGTGCCATGGAAAACTGGGGACTTGTTACCTATCGTGAAGTTTACCTTCTTGTAGATGAAAATAGCTCAGCTGCAAGTCGTCAACAAGTAGCCCTTGTAGTTGCACACGAATTGGCTCACCAATGGTTCGGTAACCTTGTTACAATGAAATGGTGGGATGATCTCTGGCTTAACGAAAGCTTTGCCAATATGATGGAGTATGTTTCAGTAGATGCCATTGAGCCTAGCTGGAATATCTTTGAAGATTTCCAAACAACTGGTGTGCCTCATGCCCTCCAACGTGATGCTACAGACGGTGTTCAGTCTGTCCACATGGAAGTCAATCACCCAGATGAGATTAATACCCTCTTTGATAGTGCTATCGTTTATGCTAAAGGTAGCCGTCTCATGCATATGCTTCGCCGTTGGTTAGGCGATGAAGCCTTTGCCAAAGGACTTAAAGCTTACTTCGAAAAACACCAGTACAACAACACTATTGGACGTGACCTCTGGAATGCACTCTCTGATGCTTCTGGTAAAGATGTCTCTAGTTTCATGGATACTTGGTTGGAGCAACCAGGTTACCCTGTTGTTAGTGCAGAAGTTGTTGATGACACTCTTATTCTTAGTCAAAAACAATTCTTCATTGGTGAACATGAAGATAAAGGGCGTCTTTGGGAAATTCCATTGAACACAAATTGGAAAGGACTCCCAGACACACTCTCAGAAGAGCGTATTGAGATTCCAAATTATAGCCAGCTTGCTGCTGAAAATAAAGGAGCTCTTCGCCTTAATACAGCAAATACGGCACATTACATCACAGACTACCAAGGACAACTCTTGGACCAACTCTTAGAGGAATTTGCTAACCTTGATACGGTAAGTAAACTTCAAATCTTACAAGAACGTCGTCTTCTTGCTGAAAGTGGCCGTATCTCCTACGCAAGCCTAGTGGCTCTTCTTGATCTTGTCGAAAAAGAAGAAAGCTTCTTGATTGCACAAGCTAAGTCTCAAATCCTCGCTGGTTTGAAACGCTTTATCGATGAGGATACAGAAGCAGAAGTGCACTACAAGGCTTTGGTACGTCGTCAATTCCAAAACGACTTTGAACGTCTTGGTTTCGATGCCAAAGATGGAGAGTCAGATGAAGATGAAATGGTTCGTCAAACGGCACTTAGCTACTTGATTCAAGCAGACTATCAACCAGCAGTCCTTGCAGCTGCAAGTGTTTTCCAAGCTCATAAAGAAAACATTGAAAGCATCCCCGCAAGTGTCCGTGGTCTTGTCCTCATTAACCAAATGAAACAAGAAGACAGTCTTACCCTTGTTGAGGACTATGTCAACGCATACGTCACAACAAATGATAGTAACTTCCGTCGTCAATTAACTCAAGCAGTTTCATACCTTAAAAATCAAGAAGGCCTCGACTACGTGCTAAGTCAGCTTAAAGACAAACATGTCGTTAAACCTCAAGACTTATACCTCTGGTATATGAATTTCCTCAGCAAATCATTTGCTCAAGAAACCGTTTGGAACTGGGCAAAAGATAACTGGGATTGGATTAAGGCAGCCCTTGGTGGTGATATGAGCTTTGATAGCTTTGTTAATATCCCAGCATCAATCTTTAAAACGCAAGAGCGTCTTGATCAATATATTGCTTTCTTCGAGCCACAAACAAGTGATAAAGCCTTGGAACGTAATATCTTAATGGGAATTAAGACAATTGCTGCACGAGTAAACTTGATTGAAAAAGAAAAAGCAGCCGTTGAATCTGCTCTTAAAGATTATTAATAAGAAAAACAAGCTTTCCGTGAAGGAGAGTTTGTTTTTTGTGTATGATAGTTTACATAAATATAGTTATGTATTTAAAGGGATAACAAAACGTCCTTAGCATAATTAAATTTATGTAAACTAAAAACAACCACTCCAGATAGGAATGGTTGGGATAGCCAATTATAAATTGTCTAGAGCATTTTTTTGCTCATCATTAACAATATGCGTATATAGATCGGTGACCTGAGTGGAAGCATGACCAAGTTGGTGACTAACTAAAACTTGAGACTTGGTAGCATCATAAAGGCGTGTTGCCAGAGTATGTCGAAGCTTGTGGGGAGTCACACGAATTTTGAAATCCTGAGAATATTTGGCAACCATCTTTTCGATACTTGAAGCATCAATACGGTTTGGAACCCCTCGATATTCCGTTAAAAAGAGGGCAACATCTTGCTTTTCAGCCTTATAGCGTTTATCACGTATACTGAGATAAGTTTCAAGATAGGGCTTTGCAAAACTTGCAACATTAACTGAGTCTCGTTTGCCACCTTTTCGAGTAACATCAATGACCATCATTTTAAGATTGATATCTTTAAGGTCTAGATTAACAGCTTCAGAGAGTCGAACACCTGAAGCCAGCAGCAAGGCAATGATAGCTAAATCACGTTCTTTATTCTTATAAAACGATGATTTAGCGCGATTTGAGAGCTTGACTTCGTATTCATTTTCTACATAATCAAGGAATTCCATGGTCTCATCGCCTAGAAAGAGTTTCTGTTTGATATTCTCAGCACGAGCAGCTAGAGTTTCTTTCTTTTTCTTAGTAGAAACTTTTTTCATGACGTTACGATAGAAATAAGGCTCACCGTCAGGACCCTCGACCTCCTCGGTTAAATACTTATAGAGACTAGATAGAGCTGAAAGTGTACGATTAATAGTCGTTTGAGAGACACCCTGTTTCTTGGAATAGGTATTCAAAGATGGACGTTCACGTAAATAATGGACAAATGACTCCATATCTTTTTTAGTTAGATTTTCCAAGGTTTTGATGTCAATTGAGGCAATATCATCAGCATCTGAAATACCTGAGTCAATCAACCAGTCAAAAAAGCGTTTATATTCCTTAAGGTATTCGTATAGGGTTGTAAAAGAATACGGTACCGATAGTTTAGATTGATAATACTCTAGAACAAACCAGGGCATTAGAGATTTGTATTCCTCAATTTTTTCGAGTAAGAGTTCACGTTTCATTTGTTTTTTCTCCAAAGTTATTTAATAGAAGTATATCACACCCTTATCTTTCTTTCAAGAAAATTACAGTTTTTCGGAAAGATATTATAAGGTGTTTTTCACTTAAAGGCTTTATAGGTTTAATATCCGAATATATAAATACCACACTAAATCAATCATAAACCAACTTTTGAAAAAATCTTTATAACGTATTATTTACTTATAAAATTTTCCCAAGAAAAAACAACCTGGAGTTTTCCAGATTGTTCAAACAATGATTAAGCTACGATAGCTTTTGCAACCTCCTCGGTTGTCATACGTGAGAAATAATGTGTTGTGTCAACGGTTTTAAGTTTAGCCAAGACATCTTCGTACTCGTAAGGTACACCGACCAGCAAGTCTTCAATATCAGATACATCTCCAATACCAAAGAAATCTCCGTAAATCTTAACAGATTTGATAATTGAATTCTCAACATTGGCATAGGTTGAGATTTTACCAGCCGTGTAACGAACGTTACGCTCTACTGTGTATTCTGGTGATTGACCGTATGTCCAGTCCCAAGTATTGAATTGCTTCTCATAAGACTCTTGGATTTTAGCTAATTCATCCTCAGAAAGGACGTATTCAGTCATATCAGGGTAAAATTCCTTCATTTTTTCCAAGATTTTATCTGAGAATTCATTTACTGTGATTTTTTCTGGCAATTCGTCTACAATGTTTGTTACACGAGCTCGTACAGATTTAACACCTTTTGATTCAATTTTGTCTTTGCTGACTTTGAGGGCTTGGCCAAGAACGGACATATCAACGTCAAAGAGCAAGCAACCATGGTGCATCATACGACCTTTATAGTAAGCTTGAGCATTTCCACAGAACTTTTTACCGTCGATTTCAAGGTCATTTCGGCCAGTAAATTCAGCTTTAACTCCCAAATCAGCAAGTGTCGCGATTACTGGTTGAGAGAAAGTCTTAAAGTCAAATGCCCCTTCATCTGCCTTATTAGAGATGATAGTATAGTTGAGGTTATTCAAATCGTGATAAACAGCGCCACCACCAGACAAACGACGAACAACCTTGATACCATGAGCATCTGTATATTCTTTGTTAATCTCTTGAATGGTATTTTGGTGTTTACCAACAATGATAGCTGGACGGTTAATCCAAAGAATGAACAATTCATCTTCATTCACCAATTCACGAAAAGCATAGGCTTCCAAAGCAATATTATAGGCAGGATCATTTGATGTGTTTACGATATATTTCATGAGGTCTCCTCTTGTAATGTGATACTTATATTATAAAGGAAAACGGTGACAAAGTACACGAAGACGCCTTAGCTATAAGGATTTTCATGATATAATAGTAAAAAATATATGGGGAGTTTTGGAATGATACAAAATCCTAGTAAATTAAGTCTCTTTTTCTCGAGGCTAACCAGTAAAATAAATAAAAAGGTCAAAATAGCATTTGCTCTGCTTCTTTTTGTTGCTCTTGGAATGTCTCTCTATAATGCCTACCAAAGAGCTTATAAGCCTTATCTCTACGATAAAAACAATTACTATTACAAGGCCTATAATTACAGCGTTAAGAAGATAATACCTCAAAGAAAAGTTGTCAAAGATATTGAGATTGAGGTCCTACACTTCGGAAAAGACGATTTCCCTGATAATCTGTCTACATATAAGGTCGGCCATTATATCGATAAAGGAATTGATCCCCGCAGACTTCTATTGCATATCACTTTTACTGATAAGACCAAAATCACTTTACCATTTGGACAGGTGACTTCTACTGAAAACTTTTTCGACCGTTACGAACGCTATTTTGACCGTAAAGTTTTTGAGGTTGGTCCAGGTTTTGATGAAGAATGGTTTTCGAATGCAGAGAATTACAGACAAATGATTCAGCGTTTCCCTGGATTACATGATAAAACAATGGATGCTGACTTCGAGTTATATCTAAGGGACTTCCTATTTATGATAGTTCCTGGTGATACCCTCTACCAAACTGGGGCTGTGAAAGATGGTGTCAGTGAATACCACTTTCAGTTGAAAAATCCTAAATCAGGAAAAATGCAGAGCTATATAATCTACGGAAATGAAGGAGACATCCCACTATGGGATTGGCAAACTCCCTTTGTTACTTTTGATAAAGATTTTGCTAACAAAGAAAGAATCCAGGAATTCTTCGATGACTACGAAATTAGAGAGTATGGAAATTATTGGAATGGCATCTACCATATACAATTCCCTCACTTAAATTCATTTAGAGGTGACAGGTACAACTTTTATAAAATGGCTTTTTACTCAGATGAATTTAAAAATTTTCCACTAAGCCTTGATTTAACAGGTAAGAGCGAGAATTTTAAAATTACCATAACAGATTCATACCTACAAGAAGAATCCAGAACTGCAAAAGATGAAATCCATTATCTAAAATACTCAACATCTAAAACTTATGATTCATCAAATAAAGAAGAATATATGAATAATATATTGAATTATCACTCATAGGTAACATAACATTATTTATGTAAACACAGCTAATTTATCTATTGGCTGTGTTTTTTTCATGCAAAAAAAACAAGACCATTTCTGATCTTGTTCTTCTTCTATGCAACTAGATTATTATTTTGTGTGCCAGATGTCTTTGTCATACTGTTCGATTGTACGGTCAGATGAGAAGAATCCAGCTTCAGCAATGTTGTAAACAACTTTTTTGTTCCATGCATCTTGATCTTCGTAAGCTGCATATACTTCTTCTTTCTTGTCGATGTATTCAGCCAAGTCGATCAGTGTCATGAACCAGTCTTTAGAGATAAGTTCTTTGTGGAGACGTTCCAAGCGTTCTTTATCTCCAACTTTAACGAGGTCTTCGCTTACGATAAAGTCAACAGCTGCTTTGATGTTAGCATCTTTTTCGTAGTAATCACGTGATACATAACCTTCTTTTTCATAAAGGTCAATGATTGTATCAGAGTCTTTACCAAATGTGAAGATGTTTTCTGGTCCTACCAATTCAGCAATCTCAACGTTGGCACCGTCCATTGTACCAAGTGTAAGGGCACCGTTAAGCATGAATTTCATGTTACCTGTACCTGAAGCTTCTTTAGAAGCCAATGAGATTTGTTCTGAGATATCTGTTGCTGGGATAAGGTGTTCAGCAACTGTTACGTTGTAGTTTTCAACCAAGTGAACGTTGAGGTATTTGCTTACTTCTGGATCATTGTTGATGAGTTCAGAAAGTGACAAGATCAAGTGGATAATGTCTTGAGCAATAACGTAGGCAGGAGCTGCTTTACCACCAAAGATGATAGTGATTTTACGTTTTGGAAGGTTTCCTTTTTTGATTTCCAAGTATTTGTGGATGACATACAAAGCGTTCATTTGTTGACGTTTGTATTCGTGGAAACGTTTGATTTGTGTATCAATGATTGAGTTTTCATCAAGATCGATACCTTTGTTGGCTTTAAGATAACGTTTAAGTGACAACTTGTTATCATATTTGATTTGAGCCAAACGTTTGTGAACTGCTGGATCATCTGCAAAGGCAGCCAATTTTTCCAATTGAGTTGCGTCAGTAAGGTAACCATCACCAATCAATTCTTTGATGTAGTCAGCAAGTTCTTGGTTTGAGAATTCCAACCAACGACGGAATGTAATACCGTTTGTTTTGTTGTTGAAGCGTTCTGGGTAAAGGTCGTAGAATGGTTTCAACTCAGAAGCTTTAAGGATTTCTGTGTGAAGTGCTGCTACACCGTTAACACTTGTAGAGAAGTGGATGTCCATGTGTGCCATGTGAACACGGTTGTGTTCGTCAATGATTTGAACACGTGGATCTTCGTATTTATCACGAATGATAGCATCCAATTTCTTGATGATAACAACAAGGTGTGGAACGACTTCTTCAAGGTAGTCAAGAGGCCATTTTTCAAGGGCTTCAGCCAAGATAGTGTGGTTTGTGTAACCAACCATTTTGCTTACGATTGCTACTGCTTCATCAAATTCAAATCCATGTTTTTCTGTCAAAAGACGAATCAATTCTGGAATTACCATTGATGGGTGAGTATCGTTGATTTGTACGTAAGCGTAATCTGGAAGGTCGTGAAGGTTAGAACCACGTTCGATAGCTTCATCAATCAAAAGTTGAGCAGCGTTTGATACCATGAAGTATTGTTGGTAAATACGCAAGAGCTCACCTTTACGAGTTGAATCATCTGGGTAAAGGAAAAGTGTCAAGTTCTTTTGGATTTCGTCTTGATTAAAAGTGATTCCTTTTTCAATCAGACCGTAGTCCAAACCATTGATATCGAAGAGGTTAAGGTAGTTCTTAGTTTCTTTTTTGTAACCCAAGATATCCAAACGGTCCAAACGTGATTTCAATGTGAAGTTTTTGAATGGAACATCATAAGAGATATCAGTTGGTACCAACCATGATTGATCTTCAATCCAGTAGTTTGGTTCTGCATCTTGTTTGTTATCTTTGAAGACTTGTTTGAAAAGACCACAGTGGTAGTTAAGACCAACACCTTCACCGTTGATGCCAAGTGTTGCCATAGAGTCGATGAAACATGAAGCCAAACGACCCAAACCACCGTTACCAAGAGATGGTTCTGGTTCAACGTCTTCAACTTCGCTGATTGATTTACCAGCAGCAGCCAATTCAGCTTTAACATCTTTGTAGATACCCAAGTTGATCAAGTTGTTAGACAAAAGTTTACCAATCAAGAACTCAGCTGAGATATAGTAAACTTTACGTTTGCTATCGTTTTTAGGTTTTGGAGCAGCTGCTTCTTTTACGAATTCCAACAAAAGGTAGTAGATTTCTTCGTTTGAAAGGTCCTTAAGATTTTTGTTTTTTGCTTCAACATATTGTGTAAATGTAGCCATTTTAGTTATTACCTCGATTATATCTTTCTGTAATGTCTGTCAAAAATTCTTTCTTGTCTACAGTGATTTCACCTGGGAGCATACGCCATTTCCAGTTTTCACCAACTGTGTTAGGGAAGTTTGTACGGCTATTTTCAGGTTTATCAAGGATATCCTGCATAGTCGCAATAGCTGTGTTGCTTACTGTAGCAAAGAGTGTGCGAAGGAGAGCACGTGTAATTGGCTCACCTTGACGACGGTTAATGTAAGCATCAGTGTAATCACGTTGCTCTTGCGTCAAGTTGTCGTACCAACCGTTGATTACTTCATTATCATGTGTACCAGTGTAAGCCACAGAATGTTGTGTGTATACATGTGGAATGTCAATGCTGTTTCCAGTAGTATCGTAGAAACCAAATTGAACGATCTTCATTCCAGGGTAGCCACAGTCTGCAAGAAGTTGGCGTGTCTTATCATCAATGTTTCCAAGGTCTTCGGCGATGATGTTAAGGTCACCCAATTCTTTCTTAACCACTTTGAAAAGATCGTAACCAGGTCCTGGAACCCACTCACCATTTTCAGCAGTTTCATCTCCACCAGGAATTTCCCAGAAGTCAGAGAAACCTTTGAAGTGGTCAATACGCAAGTAATCATAAAGTTTGAATGATTCTTGAATACGGAATACCCACCAAGCATAATTTTCAGCTTTGTGTTTATCCCAAGCGTAGATTGGGTTACCCCAAAGTTGACCAGTAGCTGAGAAGTTATCTGGTGGAACTCCGGCAATGTAACGTGGTTTACACTCTGCATCTAGTTTGAAGAGATGTGGTTGCGTCCAAACTTCAACACTATCAGCTGAGATGTAGATTGGCATGTCACCAATGATTTGAATACCATTTTTGTTAGCATAGGCTTTAAGTTCTGCCCATTGGCTAAAGAAGAGGTATTGCACTACTTGGTGGTAAGTGATGACATCAGCAAGTTCTTTGCGAAGTTTTTCAAGAGTTGCCTCATCGCGTTTAACTGCTTTTTTGTCATCCCAATCTTGAAGTGCTTTGTTATCAAAGTGTTCTTTGATAGCCATGAAATCAGCATAATCTGCTAACCAGTTAGCATTTTCAGATTTGAAAGCTTCAAACTTCTTAGCTTCTTTTTTGTCAGCCAAGATTGCTTTGACCGCTTTTTCAAGAAGTGGGCGACGTGCTTCATAAACTTTAGCATAGTCGATAAACTCTGGATCTGATCCAAAGTCAGCGCCTTTAACATCAGCTTTAGTAAGAAACTTGTCACGAATAAGGAAATCCAAATCGATAAAGTGAGTATTTCCTGCTACCGCTGAGAATGATTGGTAAGGTGAATCCCCATAACTTGTTGTAGTAAGTGGCAAGATCTGCCAGTAAGTTTGTTTTGTTTCTTTCAAGAAATCAACAAAGTCATAGGCTGCTTGACCGAAAGATCCGATCCCGTAGTCACCTGGAAGTGATGTGATGTGCATCAATACACCGCTTGCTCGTTTGTTCATAAAGTTTACCTCAAATTATTTTTTACACTTATGATTATAATGCAAACGTTTGCATAAGTCAAGAATTTTTAGCAAAAAAATAAAATTTTTTTATTTATTCTTGAATGATTGTTCGCAAAACAAGCGCTTACACTACGAGAGAGAATTTTTTAATAATTACTTCTAATGAATTTCGGAAAAATAGGATTCTTATCAAAAGAAAAAAGTAGTCGGTCGTTTTACTAACCAACTACTTGGACACTCCTTAACCTATTACGGATAAGTTAGGACACTTTCTCTTTCTATAAGTTCAAATGGAATAATGACTTTTTGTGACTTAATCTTGGCTGCTTTTAGAAGTCCTAGAAGGCTTTGGACACTTTCTCTAGCTAGTGCCTGAATATTAATGTCAAATGTAGTCAAGAAAGGATGCATGATTTCTGCAAAAGTCGAATTATTGAAAGAAATAATAGCATAATCTTCAGGAACTCTAAATCCTTGATTGTTCAGCCATTGAATAAGACGAAGGGCGATAAGGTCATCCTTAACAATCAAAGCTGTCGGAGAAAATCTTTCCAATTCTTTCTTTAAATCCTCGATTGTTCGTGCTGAAAAGACAAGTTCAGGTAGGACATCCAAATTTTGTTCGTCACTTGCTTCCTTATACCCTTGATAACGTTCCTGCCCTACTTGTCCAAACAGATCATCAGTGACAAAACCAATCTTTCGGTGCCTTTTTGCCAGGAGGTAATTTACAGCTTCACGTCCTAATTCCTTATTATCATTATCAATATAGGTTACTTTATTTTTATTATCCACTGCTGCTCCAACTACTACAAAAGGGACTTTTTCTTTTAATAGGTATTCTTTAACAGGATCTTTCTTTTCTGAATAGAGGATTATAAAGCCATCTGCCCGTTTTTGACGATGCATGAGCTCAACTTGCTTAACTAATTCCTCTAGCGTAGCACCTGTAGCAATACTAACGACCTGTGAATGACAACTAGCTTCTTCATTGATTGCTGTTAGAATTTCCATATAGAAGGGCTGGCTGATATTTTCTCGGTCTGTTAAAGGAGGAAGAACAACCCCTAAACTATGCGTTAAGCCTGTTGCCAACATTTGTGCTGCTGAGTTGGGTACATAACCTAATTCTTCCATAGCTGCTCTTACTTTTAGTTTGGTTTCTTCTGATATCGCAGGGTTATCCTTTAATGTCCTACTTACCGTTGATGGGCTGACACCAGCCTTCTTAGCAACATCCTTAATTGTAGCCATTATATCCCTCTCATTCTCATAAATATTTATAGTCGTAAAATACAAGAACAATTATAACCGAAACAATTTAGTTTTGCAATCGTTTGCACAAAGTTAAAAATTTTTTTATAAAATACTTGACAGGTTGTGGAAACGGTTGCATAATGTTTATCGTAAACTAAATTTCTGGAGGAAATAGAAATGAAAAAATGGCAAAAGGTATTACTTGGTAGTGCTGGATTACTTGTGGCTGGATCGCTCTTGGTAGCTTGTGGCTCAAACTCAAGCAAGAGCTCAAGCTCAGATAGCAAGACTTTGAAACTTTGGGTACCAACTGGTGCTAAGAAATCTTACTCAGATACAGTAGCACAGTTTGAAAAGAAATCTGGTTACAAAGTTGATATGGTTGAAATGGAAGATCCAAATGCTCAAGAAAACTTGACTAAGGACGCTTCTACTGCTGCAGATGTCTTCTCACTTCCACATGACCAACTCGGTAAATTGGTAGACGCTGGAGCTATCCAAGAAATCCCAGAGCAATACTCAAAAGAAATTGCTGAGCAAGATACTGAACAAGCTGCTGTAGGTGCTCAATACAAAGGTAAAACTTATGCCTTCCCATACGGTATCGAAACTCAAGTTACATACTACAACAAATCTAAACTTAATGAAGAAGATGTGAAATCATATGAAGCAATCACTTCTAAAGCTAAATTTGGTAGCAACTTGAAAGAAGTTAACGCTTATGTAACTGCTCCTCTCTTCCTTTCAGTTGGTGACACACTCTTTGGTCCTAACGGTGAAGATGTGAAAGGTACTAACTGGGGTAACGAAGCTGGTGTGAATGTTCTTAAATTCATCGCAGCTCAAAAAGACAATAAGGGATTTGTTAATGTCGATTCAGCTAATATGATGGCTAAATTCGAAGATGGTTCTGTTGATGCTTTCCAATCAGGACCATGGGACTACGCTGCAGCTGCTAAAGCTGTTGGTAAAGACAATCTTGGTGTTGCTGTTTACCCAACAGTTAATATCGGTGGTCAAGACGTTCAACAAAAAGCCTTCATGGGTGTTAAACTTTACGCAGTTAACCAAACACCATCTAAAGGTAACGCAGAACGTATCGCTGCTTCTTACCAATTGGCACAAGCTTTGACAAGCAAAGACAGTCAAAATAACCAATTCACTAATGAAGACCGTCACATCATCCCAGCTAACAAAGAAGTTCAATCTTCTGAAGCTGTTCAAAAGGATGCACTTGCACAAGCTGTAATCACTATGGGTTCATCTGATCAGTACACAACTGTTATGCCTAAACTTAGTCAAATGTCAGTCTTCTGGACTGAAAGTGCTGCTCTTATGAGTGATGCATATAACGGTAAAATCAAGGAAGACCAATTCCTTACTAAATTACAACAATTTGATAAAGATTTGGCAGCAGCTAAATAAGAATCCTAACTATGAGAAGGTAAAGAGGCAGGTCAGGTTCCTAGCCTCTTTATCTATCACTAATTAAACATTTATCTGAGGAGATATCTATGTCACAAACAATCTACGACACAACTCCTATGCGCCAGGTCTTCAAAGAAGGTACATGGGATGTCAAATTATCCTTTCTGGTAATGGGATTGGCAAACTTGGTCAACAAACAGTTCACCAAGGGCTTGCTCTTCCTCTTTTCTGAGATTGCCTTCTTAGTAGCCTTCGTTATCCAAATCATCCCTGCACTTAAAGGGATGATTACCTTGGGGACTCAAGAACAAGGTGAGGCTATTAAAGAAGTTAATGGGGTTAAGCTTACTGTTCAGGTCGCTGGAGATAACTCTATGCTCTTGTTGATTTTTGGACTTGCATCATTAATCTTCTGTGCAGTTTTCGCTTATATTTACTGGTGTAATCTTAAGAGTGCTCGTCATCTCATGGCTCTCAAACAGTCTGGACGTAAAGTTCCCAACTTTGTCGAAGACTTCAAGACCTTGGCTGATGGTCGTTTCCACATGGGACTTATGACTGTACCATTGATTGGAGTTTTGCTCTTCACAATCTTGCCTTTGATCTACATGATCTGTTTGGCCTTTACTAACTTTGACCACAATCACCCAGCACCTAAATCACTCTTTGACTGGGTTGGTTTCTCAAGTTTTGGTGAAGTTTTACAAGGTCGTATGGCTGGTACTTTCTTCCCACTTTTGACATGGACCTTAATTTGGGCAGTTGCTGCAACAGCAACTACTTTCTTCTTCGGTATCGTCCTTGCTCTCCTGCTCAACACTAAAGGACTTAAATTCAAGAAAGTTTGGCGTACACTCTTTGTTATCACTATCGCCGTTCCTCAGTTCGTATCCCTTCTTTTGATGCGTAACTTCCTTAATGACCATGGTCCTTTGAATGGTTTGCTTCAAACCTTGCATCTTACTAATGGACCAATTCCATTCTTGACTGATCCTCTCTGGGCTAAGTTCTCTATTATCTTTGTAAATATGTGGATTGGTATTCCGTTCACAATGTTGGTCGCAACTGGTATCATCATGAACTTGCCAACTGAGCAGATTGAAGCTGCTGAAATTGATGGAGCAAGCAAATTCCAAATCTTCAAGAGCATCACTTTCCCACAAATTCTCTTGATCATGGCACCATCGTTGATTCAACAATTCATCGGTAATATCAATAACTTCAACGTTATCTACTTCCTTACTGGTGGTGGACCTACTAACTCTGAATACTATCAAGCGGGTTCAACTGACCTCTTGGTAACTTGGCTCTACAAACTGACTGTTAGCGCTAAAGACTACAACTTGGCATCTGTTATCGGTATCTTGATTTTCGCCATCTCTGCAACATTCAGTCTCTTGGCCTACACAAGATCATCTTCATTCAAGGAAGGGGCTGCTAAATAATGAAACGTAAGAAAAATCTTTACCTAACTGGTACTTATATTCTATTGACAGTTCTAGCTGTTATCTGGTTGATTCCAATTATTTGGATCTTCCTTACAAGTTTCCGTGGTGAAGGAGCTAATGCGGTGCCTTACTTCTTCCCTAAGACTTACACTTTTAATAACTACATTAAACTGTTTACCAGCGATGCTTATCCATTTGGAAAATGGTTCATCAATACCTTCATCGTTGCCACATGTACATGTATCCTCTCAACTTTGATTACCGTAGGTATGGCCTACTCACTTAGCCGTATTAAATTCAAACACAGAAATGGCTTCTTGAAATTGGCACTTGTACTTAACATGTTCCCTGGATTCATGTCAATGATTGCGGTCTACTACATTTTGAAGGCCCTCAATTTGACACAAACCTTGACATCTTTGGTCTTGGTATATTCTGCTGGGGCAGCTCTTGGTTTCTACATTGCGAAAGGTTTCTTTGATACCATTCCTTACTCATTGGATGAATCAGCAATGATTGATGGCGCAACTCGTCTTCAAATCTTCACTAAGATTACCTTGCCACTTTCTAAACCAATCATCGTCTACACTGCCCTCATGGCCTTCATGGGACCTTGGGTAGACTTCATCTTTGCATCTGTTATCCTCGGTGACGTTAAAGATAAATATACGGTTGCCCTTGGACTCTATCAAATGCTTAACCAAGACGCTATCAATGAATGGTTCCTTCCATTTACCGCAGGTGCTATTATCATCGCCATCCCAATCACCCTTCTCTTTATCTTCATGCAGAAATACTATGTTGAAGGTGTAACCGGCGGATCAGTTAAATAATAAAGGATAAATGATATGACAACTCTTAAACTGGATAAAATTTATAAAAAATACCCAAATGCAACTCACTACTCTGTCGAAGATTTCAGTATCGACATCAAAGACAAGGAATTCATCGTTTTCGTAGGTCCTTCAGGATGTGGTAAATCAACAACTCTCCGTATGGTTGCTGGTCTCGAAGAAATCACAGAAGGTAAACTCTATATAGATGGTGAAGTGGTTAATGACAAATCACCAAAAGATCGTGACATTGCCATGGTATTCCAAAACTACGCACTTTACCCTCACATGACTGTTTATGAAAATATGGCCTTTGGTCTTAAACTTCGTAAATATAAAAAAGATGATATCGACAAACGTGTCCGTGAAGCTGCTGCTAGCCTTGGTTTGACTGAGTTCTTAGATCGTAAGCCTGCAGACCTCTCTGGTGGTCAACGTCAACGTGTAGCTATGGGACGTGCTATCGTTCGTGATGCTAAAGTCTTCCTCATGGACGAACCACTCTCAAACTTGGATGCTAAGCTTCGTGTGACCATGCGTGCTGAAATTGCTAAAATTACTCGCAATATTGGTGCAACTACTATCTACGTTACCCACGACCAAACAGAAGCTATGACTCTTGCTGACCGTATCGTTATCATGAGTTCTACTAAAAATCCTGATGGTTCTGGTACTATCGGTCGTATCGAACAAATTGGTACCCCTCAAGAACTTTATAATGAGCCAGCCAATAAATTTATTGCCGGATTCATCGGAAGTCCTGCTATGAACTTCTTCAATGTCAAATTTGATGGCAACCGTATCACTAACTCTGAAGGTTTGGATATTGCAATCTCTGAGGGTCAAGCTAAAATCTTGAAAGAAACTGGTTATCAAGGCAAGGAAGTTATCTTTGGTATCCGTCCTGAAGATGTTTCAAACCGTCCAATCGTTCAAGAAGTCTATCCAGATGCCAATGTAGATGCTGAAGTCGTCGTTTCAGAGCTTCTTGGTGCAGAAATAATGCTCTACCTAAAACTTGGAGAAACTGAGTTTGCTGCCCGTGTTGATGCGCGTGACTTCCATAATCCAGGTGAAAAAGTTAACCTTACTTTCAACGTTGCTAAAGGTCACTTCTTCGACGCTGAAACAGAAAAACGTATCAGTTTGTAAGATAAAAAAATCAGCTCAAGTGGCTGATTTTTTGTTTGGCATGATTAACCTACATTCTAACTAATACTTCCTATCACTCACTAAACATATCTCTTTCAATCTATGATATAATATCCTTTGGCACCTCGACACCGCCTACGAAGGGAGGTGAGTTTGCCTATGATGGATTTACTATTCAAAACTATCATCGGACCTATTGTGGTCGGTGTTATCCTTCGTCTGATCGACAAGTGGTTAAACAAGGATAGATAGTGCTAAAAAAGACCCCGAGCTTATGTGGAAGTTAGCTTGGGGTCTTTTCTTGCCTATGATATAGACTTACTATTCAATACAAGTGTATTATGTCATAAAAGCTTAGAATTGTCAAGAAACTTGAAGATAACCTTTAGATAGAGATCTTAGTCTTTAGTCTTGTCTTCTTCGTCTTTTTTATCATCATCAGTTTTATTTATGGCTGCTTTAAACTCGGCTAGCATTTTACCAATAGATTGACCGAGTTCTGGCAAGCGTTTAGGACCAAAGATGAGGAGGGCTCCTAGAACGATAATGATAAGTCCTGGGGCTCCGATATCACGTAGAATTCCCATGAGATCTCCTTTCTATTTATCTTTATATTTTCTTTGTTTACGTTTATAAATGAGCTTACTAAGAGTTACGCTAACTTCATAAAGCAAGATTAAGGGAGCAGTCATAGCTAGGTCACTGATAAAGTCAGCTGGTGTCAGAATGACCGCCAAAACTAAGAGAACAAAGTAAGCATAGCGTCTATAGCGTGTCAAAAATACTGGTGTTATTATGCCAATAGATGTCAAAAAACTCACAACTACAGGAAGTTCAAAGAGAACAGCTAAAGGCACTGTCGTATGCAATAAAAAACTAAGGTAGTTCTGTGCTGTAATTTGTGTATTAAAGAGCCCTTCTCCTAGTTTTAAAAGCACTTCTAGGATAGCCGGACTAACAAAATAATAACCAAAGGCCAAACCCAATACAAAACAGACAAAAGTTGCTGGAATATAGGCAAAAATGGCACGCGCTTCATTGTCCCTCAAACCAGGTTTCACAAACTGCCAAATCTGGTAGGTGGTAAAAGGCAAGGTGACCGTAAAAGCCATGAGACTGGCTAAGTTAATGTAAATCCAGAGAATATCGTTAGGACCAAGAACCAATAAGGGCTTATCAAATCCTCTAGTCAGATAAGCATAGAGCTCCCCAGCAAACAACAGGGTGATACAAAAAACTAGGAAAAAACAAATCACTACTGCAATAAAACGTCTTCGAAATTCCACCAGATGCTCAACAATGGTCATCTCTTCCTTACTTCTTGCCATGCTGTTTCACCGTTACAAAGGCAATAATAGCAATAAAAATAAGTTGTGGAATTAGGACTTCCCAGCTTGGATAAATACCAGCCCAATCAATGGTTGGGAAACCACTAATCAAATGATTGGACATCATATTAGTCAACTGAAGGGCATGAATGCTGACACCGAGCATCTTGAAGGCCAAGGCATAAATCAACCAGGTCAAAATAAAGAAGATGCGGTGAGGTTTAATATAGTGACTAGCTTTAGTCATAGCTACAGCAATGATAACAAGAACTGCAATGGCTGAACCAATACCAATCAAGAAATTAACTGTCGTGATACGTGGGATAATACCAACATAGAAAAGGATGGTCTCGGCACCTTCACGGAAGACAGCCAAGAAACTGAGGGCAAACATGGATACAAAACTTCCAGTAGCCGTCACTGTATTCATCTGACGGTCCATAAAGTCATTCCACTGTTTGACTGAAGACTTTCTGTGGAGCCAGATTCCGATCAGAATCATCATCGCAACTGCAAAGATACCAACGCCACCCTCAATAATTTCACGGTTAGCACCTGAGGTCACAGCCGGAAAGACAACTTGTAAGATAACAGCAATAAGTGCGCTGGCAAGAACCCCTGCAATGGCTCCGCCATAAACCCATTTGAGTCCCTTACGCATCTTGGCTGCCTTAAGAGTTGTCACAAGAGCCATGACGATGAGGAGGGCTTCGACCCCTTCACGCAAGAGAATCAACATGGCATCAAATGCATTATAAGAAGCACTGGTATCGATAGCTGATAGGTCTGTAATTAAGGCTTGCAGTTTGTCCTGATAAGCTTTTTCTTTCCCCTTAACCATGATAACCGGTGTTTCACTCTCCACGCGCGTATAGAGGCTTGGGTTAGTCGTGCTCACGTCACCTTCAATGGTTGGCCAGATAGTGATGAACTTCTTCATAGTTGCCGCAGCCGTTTTTTCATCACCTGCTTGGAATTGACCGAGAGCTTTTTCCAAGAGCTTAATACCATCTTTTAGGGTTAAACTTGAGCTTGTACTATCAAGAGGGACGCCCTTGATAAAGTCATCAATCCCACCCTTGAGATCATCGTAAGATGACTGGATGCTGGTGAAATCTGTAGGCTCTGTCTCAATGCTGCTGCGCAAAAGTGAAATGGCCGTCTCAATCTTGCCGTAGTAGGCAGTACTATGGTCACGGACAACAGCTTCATTTCGCGTCCAAGCATTATTCAATTCGCCGTAAGTTTTGCGGGTCGCAGTTAGGTCTTTAGCCGTAATGGCATCCTGTAAGTTCTTGAAATAAGGATTGAGACGGGTCTCAAGTTTTTCCTTTTCGGCATCCAAGTCAACAGGATTTTGCTCTTTCTCAAATTTAAGAAGGGCTGACGAGATAGAGGTTAGGTCCTCTTCTGTCACGTCACCTTTAATATCAAGAGCCTTGCTGACTTTTTTACCAGCCTTGGAATCGTGATTTTCTTTTGTTTCGAAATCAGTCTTAATCTCACCGACTAATTCCTTAGCTTTTGCTTGATCCTTGTTTTGAACAGCTGTTGTTGCATCTGTGATTTTGATATAGAGATCGCTATAGGATTCAGCAGCAACTGGATAGGTCAAGAATAGAGCTAGAAGTCCAAGCAAAACGAGGAGTTTATTCAAAGAGTGCTTGACCAAGGTAGCCTCCTTTCTCCACGCCAGCAAAGCAAGCAAATAGCCCACTTCCGATATGAGTGATGTACTCATTCATCTTGTCTACAGCACCAAGATTGGTCTGTATTTTGACAAAACGGTCTGGGTCCTTCTGGTAGGCAATGAAAATCAAACCTGCATCAAACTGGCCAGTTCTCTCATCAATGCCATCAGAATAAGAATAGGAACGGCGTAAGATAGGAAGATCTACTTCTTTAGCCAAACGGACATGCGAATCGACTGGTAGTTTTGACAGATCTACTTCGTCAAACTCATCTTTTTTACCAAAGGGAGCACCTGATTCCTTGTAGCGACCAAAGGTGTTTTCTTGCTCCTGCAAATTGGTTCGGTCCCAAGTTTCCAAGTGCATTTGCACTAGGCGAAGAGCCATGTAAGAACCACCCTTCATCCAGTCCTTGCTGTCAGTCCAGACGACCTTATCAAAATCCTTCTCCGTCGTGACATTTGCCGTTCCATCCTTGAAACCAAAGAGGTTGCGGGGCGTTTCCTTACGGTCTCCGATAGCTGCAAAACCAGATTTGCTCCACTTCATGGTGATTTTATTACGACCTTTGCGGATCAGATTTCGAACAGCATGAAAGGCTACCTGTTCATCATCTGCACAGGCTTGAATAACGATATCTCCACCCGTATACTTGTCCTGCAACTGCTCCTTTGGAAATGGAGGCAAATCACGGAAGAGCTTAGGACGTTTAGATTCCAAGCCAAGTTTTTTAAGAAAATCAGCCGAAACACCAAAAGTCAGGCTCAAGCGATAGGGGTTGAGTCCCACTGTTTCACCTGTATCTGTTGGAGGTAAGAGGGCATTAGAACCATCTTTTTTGACCAGCTCTCCATCGACCAATTTACTACTATAATCTGTCCAGTCTTTAAAGAGCTGGATCACTTCTTTTTTATCAGTTGTATGAAGATCTAGCACCACCAAGTAGCAAGCCTTCTGCATGGGAGTTGTAATCCCAGCCTGATGCTTACCAAAGAAGCTAATATCCTCATCCCCATCAAGGGCTTTTTTTGTTGAACTATCCTGATTAGCGAAAAAAGCAGATGCACCAGAAAGACCAAGCGCTAGCCCAGCCCCTCCAATACCTGCTTTTTTAAGAAATTCACGACGGTCCATTTTTTGATCTAAAAATTTTTCGTCAGTCATTTTTCTTATTTCCCATCTAGGATAACACCCATTTGTGATAATGGTTCACCAAGTTTAGTTACAGCTTCGGCCAATTCCTTAGTATCTGCCTCACTCAAATCTGTATAAGATTTATAGTTTTTCTCATCAGTCATGTGTTTGTCCAAAAGACCATTGACATTCTTGAATTCTGTTTCCAAAGTCTTAACAAGCTTAGCATCTTTCTTTTGGATCAATGGCTTGAAGAGTTCAAAGATTTTTTCTGCTCCTTCAATATTGGCACGGAAGTCGTAAAGATCGGTGTGTGAGAAGACTTCTTCTTCACCTGTAATCTTTTGAGTAGCCACTTCGTTAAGAAGGTCTACAGCTCCAGTCAACATGATATCTGGAGTGACTTTAACAGTTGCAATTTTAGCCTTGAGCTCCTTGATATCGTTGACCAATTGATCCGCATAGGCAGCTGTACCATCAGTCGTGTTGTCTTGCCACATGATACGCTCAATACGATGGAAACCTGACCAGCCATCTTCTGATTTATTTTCGTCCATGTAATCAACCAAACGGTAGTCGATTTTCACGTCAGACTCACCAAAGCTTTCGGCAATTGGTTCTGAACGTTCGTAAGCCATACGAACCAATGGGTATTGTTTCTTGGCTTCTTCAAGATTTCCTGACTTGAGGGTTTCACTGAATCCTTCAGTATCTTTCAAAAGCTGATCGATTTCACCTTCAACGAAAGTCTTGTAATCACTTGTGGCCTGTTTCAATTGCTTTTGCTCACTAGCTGTGAGTTTTGAGCTAGTTGAGCTAGAATGACTTGAATTACCAGATTTGGCACAAGCCGTCAATAAAAGCCCTGATGCTAAAAGAACAACACCAAGTTTGTTAAGTTTTTTCATGAATGTCTCCTATTTTCAAGATAGTGTTCGACATTTGTCGTTATATATGTGAATCGTTTGTTATTTCGATATGAAAAACGAACGATGATAAGTCAATAATGGTCTCTCATATGTAAGAGAACATATTCTAAACTAACAGAAGAAACCAGCACTGTCAACGGTTTTAGGCTATTTAAGAACTATTCTAAAGAGCAGATAAGAATGATTCTAAATAAAAGAAAAACAACAGGAAATAACCTGTTGTTACTAATTATTTTGTTCGACGTTTTCGAAGGAATCCTAGGCTAAGAATACTTAGCAGACCTGTTACAAAGAGTCCACGATTTGTCTTTTCACCAGTAGATGGCAGTTGCTTATCAGTTTGACGACTAGCTTCAGTCTTAGCCTGACCATTGTCATGGTTAACAAGCTCAGCATCTCCGACAAGGTCCTCTTGACTTGAGGTCTGGACTCTTGTTTTAGTTACCTCAGTATCTTTGCCACCAAATGACGCAGTCTTCTCAGAAGGCTTAGCTACTTCTTCAGTTGGTGTCTGAGCATTGGTCAAACGAATAATAGTCGCTGTTAATGGATCCAAAGTCAAGATGTGATTGTTGATTGCAACACCTGATAGCTCACTAATTCCAGATAGATTAACTTGGTTACCATCTGCTAAAACCATATAGGATAGACCATTTGTAAGCTTGCTCAAATCAAACTGACGAGCCTTGCTATCAGCATTGACATAGACAAGGTAACGATCCCCATTGGAAGCAACAGTTTGGTATCCTAATACCAAATCTTCTTGAGCAACATTATCCTGACCAGGAACTGTCAATAGTGTCACACGAGCATCCACATCTGCTTTAGATTTGAAATTGAAGGCATCCGTAGACTTACGTAAGGCAATTAACCCTTTGGTAAAGGCACGCGTTTTCGTATTTTCTGGGAACGCCTGACTATTAGTCGCCTTAGTCCAGTCAAAATGGTTAACCGCATCACTAGAATCATAAGAATCATGGATGAAGTAAGGATAGTCAAATGGATTGCCCTTTTCATCAACTAAGAGGTGTGACTTATTCGGCACCTTGTCCTCAGATACAGGATAACGGTAGGCAGGATCACGGAACTGTTTGGTGCGGCCGTATTCCTGACCTGAGTGAATAAATGGTGTTCCCTGAGCAGTCAAGACCATGAGGTTTCCTAGACGCAAGCGACGATGAATTTCAGCATTATTCTCAGACTTGCTTGGATCCTTCTTGATTGATTGGGCAATGATATCAAAAAGGGTCAAATTATCATGAGCAGCAATATACTGGATAACATCTCCTGGTGAATCAGCCTCAAAGTTAGTTGGCTGTGCCTTGATATTATCAAAAACCTTATTAATATCACGTTTTCCACCTGTGATGAAGGCCGGTGTTCCCTCGTTTGGATAACCTGATTTGAGGGTATTTCGAATATCATCTGAAAATACTGCTACGGTATCTGTGTCTTTCATCCAAGACTGATCGGCAGGCTGAACAAGGCTATTTTCATCGCCAGCATAAGTCACCCAACCCTCACCAAGCATAATGAGATTTGGATTAAGGGCGCGTGCAGTATTGTAAGCTTGCTCGATACTTTCAGCATCATGGTCACCCATCATATCAAAGCGGAAACCATCCACTTTATATTCCTTAGTCAAATAAGCAATAGAATCTACCAAGACACGACGGCTCATATAGTGAGTCGTACCTAGACGACCGCCTCCAAAACTCGAACGAGGAGTGCCATCAGCATCCATAAAGTGATAATAATTTGGCTCAAGGTCTTCAAAAATAGCTGTCTTGGCTGTATGATTGTAAACCACATCCAAGATAACACCCATACCATGAGCATGGATAGCTGCAACTAAATTCTTGAATTCTTCGATACGTTTAGCCGGATCACTAGGGTTTTCAGAATACATACCCGTCAAAGAGAAGTAGTTTTGTGGGTCATAGCCCCAGTTGTAGTTACTATCGCTTGAGGCATAGGCATCCAAACGCTTGCCATTTTGCAATTCATTAACAAAATAGTAGCTCAATACTGGCAAAAGCTGGATATGGGTAACCCCAAGGTCTTTAAGATAATCCAAACGCTCCGCAAAGGCTGCAAAAGTACCAAACTGGTGCTTCAATTCAGCTGAGATAGCCTTGTCAGAGGTGAAATCACGGACATGAGCCTCATAAATGATAGCATCTTCACGAGACTTAAAGTTAGGAATCTTAGCGTAGTCAAGGTCTTTTGGTCCATAATTAGCAGGATCTACAAAGGCTGCCTTGGCAATCTTGTGTTCGGGACCCTTGCTAGCATCGTCACTATTCCAAGCTGCCAGAGACTTCGCATAAGGATCAAGAACAATTACTGACTGATCACCACGTTTAATGCGGTATTGATAGAAATAACCAGTTAAGTTTTCAAGACCAAAATCAGTCGCAAGTAGGTCAGCTTGCCAAGTACCTCTAGGGCCTTTGCTTAGAGCATGTTCAGCCAGCACCTTGTATTGATTATTCTTATCATAGACAATGATGTCTACTTGATCAGCACTTGGTGACCAAAGTGTCACATGTGCCTTAGTACCATTCTCTTCTAGTCGAGCACCCAACTCGCCATCATAACTGTAGAGGGCATCCTTTAATTGCCAGCTCTCAGACGTTTTAAAACTATCACTGCCCAAAGTGACCTTGTAAGGCAGATTTTCTGCAGCAAAATCACCTGTTAATGTAGCTTTTTTGAGTTTAGCATCCAAGTCAAGCTGTTTAAGAGTGACACTGTTACCATCCTTATCCGTCACCTTAAGGTCTTTGAGAATATCCTCAGATGAGACCTCGTCTAAGTTGGTGAAGCTAAGTTCGATTTTGCTTGGACTAAGCTGCTGAGCCCCAGTCAAACGCACATCCTTGACAAAGTAAGGGTTGGTGTAGACTGTCGGATCAGTATCTCGTACGAAAAGCTGACGAGATTTTTTCAAGTCACTAAATTTATAATCATTTGGTTGAATTTTCACATCATCTCCAGTTTTGCTCTCATCTAAGAGTAAAAATCCTATCGATTTTGCCGCTTGTGTTAGTGGAATATCTAAGTAGGCACCATACTTACCATTCGGTTGGAAATTGACACCATCAGGCCAATTACTTGGAGCGTCCTTAACATCACCCCAATACCAGACAGACTTATTGCTATAGTCGCCATCCGTACGGAAATAATTGATACGAACGTGGTCTTGAGGGATAGGTTGATAGCTGTAAACTTGGAAATCCTTGTCAATCCAGGCCTCATTCATTTGAGGACTAAGAATTTCGACTGCTTTATCCCCTGAAAGATTCGTTCCAGCGGCATTATTAATCAAGAAGCTAAGTTTTTTAGGTGCTGAAGACAATTTCACATCTAAATAGACACCATAATCATCCTGTTTGGCTTCAGCAAATGAGGTTGCCCCTGTCGGCCAGGCACCCTTCTGAGATGATGGTGTCTCAACATCATCCCAAGTCCAAAGACCAAGAGATGACTTGTCTTGACTTGGCAACTCTTGGAAATGCAAGCGAATAGACCCTTCAGCAATAGGATCCTCAGATGCATTCGTAAGAGCTTGACTATTATTAGTACTTACTGTTTTTGGCGTGTTTTCGCTAGTTTCAGTTAGCTTGGTAGTCTCAGTAGGGCTAGTATTTACTTCTGGAAGAGAAACTGGCTCATTTTCCTTGGACACCGTGGCATTCTCAGCTGCTACAGGAGCTGTTGGCGTTTCAGTTACTAGTCCACTGGTAGTAAGACTAGGATCAGCTTGTTCTACCTGTGTGCTAGAGTCGGGCGTTGATACTGCTTCATCTGCTTTTACTCCTTGAACTGCAGCAAAGCTCAAAAAAATAGCTCCAATGGTTACAGAAGCCAAACCTAACTTGTACTTGCGAAGGCTATAACGAAGAACTTTTTCATCATTAGCTTGAGTATTTCTTTTCATAAAAACTCCTTTTGTTAACGTTTTCATGTTTTTTAATATACCATTTAGCTTTCGTTTATGCAAGCGTTTTCTCTCTTTAAAAATTTAAAAAGAGAGAACCTTAAGATTCTCTCAATCTATTAATTATAAATAGAATAGTAACGCTTAATCCCTGCCACAATTGCGTTAGCCAACGTCTCCTGATAAGCAAAGGTATTCAAACGAGCTGCTTCTTGTGGATTTGACAAGAAACCAAGTTCAAGAAGGACTGCTGGAGCTGTTGTCTCACGCAAGACCGCAAAGGTTTGACGTTTCACCCCCTGATTCTGAGCACCAGTCGCATTAATCAGGCTAGACTGGATGGCATTGGCCAAGGTATCACTCATGCTCAATCGAGTCGGATTAGCATGGTAGGTTGCATTAATACGTGATGGATATTCTGCATAAGGTTGGTAATAATAAGTCTCAATACCCTGTGCTGCAGAACTTCCTGAAGCATTGATGTGAATACTTACGAAGATATCTGATTCAGAAGCATTAGCTGCACGTGAACGATCCGTCAAGTCAACATAGGTATCACTTGTGCGAGTGGTTACAACTTGATAGCCTTCTGCTTCTAGTTTAGCTTTCACACGACTTTGGATAGCCAAGGTCAAGCTCTTTTCAGAGATACCAAAATAAGAAGCACCTGGATCATAGCCACCATGACCAGCATCCAGATAGACAACCTTATTTAAAACATCGTAATTTCCTCTTGATGCCGAACCGATTTTCTTAGGTGCCACTACATCAGCTGAAGTTGCCCCAAAACCAATATTTTTACCAGAGGCATCAACAATATAGCCATGAACGATGTATTTACCTGAATTCCACTTGTGCTGACTAGCTGAAATAGTCACCTTGTAAGAACCATCATCCTGTTTAGTGGCATTATGCCAAACAAGATCATCCTGGCCATTTTGCTCAGACCATACTGGTATAAGGACACCTGAAATACCACTTGGATTCGTCAGATTGGTGATAAGAACATCAAAGGTTCCACGATTTTTATCGTTGTTTGTGATAGTCAGTGTTCCTTGAGTCTTAGTAATATCAAGTGTCACTTGTTTCCCACCTAGGCCAATGTATTTACCATCATTGTCAACCAAATAGACATGGGAATTATAAAGACCACTATCACCCTTATGGTTGCTTGAACGAACGGTTACCTTATAGTCTCCATTGGCTTGCCTAGCTGCCTTGTACCAAATGATATCATCTTGACCGTTCTTTTCAGACCAGGTTGGAACTAGGACTTCTTTAAAGCCTCGTGGCGCAACCAAGTTTGAGATAACAAGATCATAGCTACCCGTAGCATTGTTGAGACCAGTAATAGCAAGGTCGGCTTTGGGATCTGACAAAGTAACACTTGTTTGCGTCCCGCCCACACCGATCTGTGAACCGTCGTTTTGAACATAGTAAAGATGAACATTGTAAAGACCAGTTACGTTTTTGTGGTTAGCTACTTGAACAGTAACCTTGTAATTGCCATCTGTTTGACGTGTTGCTTCATACCAACGAATATCATCTTGACCATCAGCCTCAGACCAGACTGGGACTTGAACCGTTCGGATACCCTTAGGGCTATAAACATCGCTGATGACCACATCAAAAGTGCCAGCACCATTGTTATTTAAGATAGAAATACTACCACTTGGCTTAGTTTCATTGACATCAACCACAGTCTCAGTCAAATACTGACGATTGTCATCCTTATCGACGAGATAAACATCTGCACGGTATTTACCAGTTGAATGTTTATGGTCTGAAGCCTTAATCGTCACACGATAGCTACCGTCCGCTTGCTTACTTGCCTTATGCCAAACCAAATCATCTTGACCATTAACAAGACTCCATGATGGGACCAAGACTTCCTTCAAGCCATTTGGTGCAACAATATTACGAACCACAGCTTCAAAAGTGCCTGTAGTTGCATTATTATTTTCAATCGTTAGGCTTGCACTTGGACGAGATTGGCTAACTTCCACCACTTTTTCAGTCAAATAGAAACGCTTGTTGAAATTATCTACGATATAGGCATCTGCACGGTATTTACCAGTTGAATTTTTGTGGTCACTTGCCTTAATGGTAGCTCGGTAAGAACCATCTGCTTGCTTCGTCGCCTTATGCCAAATCAAATCATCTTGACCACCAACGAGACTCCATGATGGGACTAAGATTTCTTTCACACCTGTAGGAGCAATGATATTTTTTACCACAGCGTCAAAAGTGCCTGTAGCTGCATTATTATTTTCAATCGTTAGGATTGCACTTGGACGAGCGTAATTAACAGATACTACTTTCTCAGAAATATAATGTCTCTTATTTGTTCGATCAACAACATAGGCGTCTGCACGGTAATTGCCAGCCTCTCCCTTGTGATCAACCGCCTTAATGGTTACACGATAAGAGCCGTCCATTTGCTTGGCTGCCTTATGCCAAATCAAGTCATCTTGACCATTGGCTAGACTCCAAGATGGGACAAGAACCTCTTTAACACCCAAGGGTGCCACAATATCTCGAACCACAGCATCAAAGGTACCAGTGGCCTTGTTGTTGTTCTCAATTGAGAAGCTTGCCTTAGGTTTTAGAACATCCGTATCATGAGAATGAGTCAACTTAGCAGGTTCAGCCACGGTATTGCTTGAAACCTCAGAAGCAGTCGATACCGTCGCATTTTCTGAACTCGCCACTGTGTTCCCCTGAACTACAGATTCAGAGGCAACGACTCTTGATTCAGATGCTACAATCGTTGTTGAGCTTGCTTGACTAACTTGTGGAGCACTTGAATTTGCTACTTCACTTGTGGCTGTAGGTGTTTCCGCAACAGTTGAACTTGGACTTACTGATGGTGACTCTTGTGCAAGAACTGCTCCACCACCAAAAATTTCTGCTGCTGTCGCAGGTTGATACTGGTTCCCTTCAGTAACCGTAGGCATTTGCGTAGCTACCTCATCCGCACTGGCCACCTGAGTGGTCACTGCCATGAGAACAGCTGCACTGGCATAGTAGATAAAATCTTTTGTTCGCATTTAACTTTCCTTTGACACTTTTTAATACGTCACCTATTTTACCATAGAAAATGTCTTACGAATAGAGTAAAAGTGATAATTCTCTAAAAAAACTATAAAAATGATAAAAAAATAAGTAATTCCTATGCTAAAAGTATCAACATTATCCAAATAAAGAACCTAAAAACCTATAAATATAAGATTTCATACGTGTATATAATATTCTGAAAATGAATAACTACAAAATATGACTATCAAAAATTTACACTAAAAAAGCCCTTAGAAGTTTCCTTCTAAAGACCTTTCATTAATAGATTAAGCAAAGATGGAGAAGAATGGTGCACCAAGCTTAGTATCCATTGCGTCTCGACTCTGAACACCATGAATGTAATCCAATGAATACCAGCCATTGTTATTGGCATTAAATGGATCACGAACATAAGTTTTACCATTATCATAGCCATGAAGCACGATTTCGTGCGTGTAAGGATAATTGATAAATTGGCTTGCACCTACTGCTGCCAGAACGTGTTGGCCTGACATCAAAGCTGAAGCAATATTAGCAATGCTTGAGAGCACGTTGCTATTGAGACCCCAATTTTTACTTGCTAACACAATACCATCCGCATCTGTACCAGCAACTGATGTTTTATTAAATGAATTTGTATTGTAGTACAAATAATCCGCAACTGTCGTTGGTGCAATTACAGTTCCCAAGATATCTGTAAAGGTCATGGCAAGTGATGTTGGAACACAGCCTGACTGGTCCATATTGCTGACACCATACCACTTAGAAGCCCAACGAGGATCACGTTGAGAATAATAAGTCGTCTGAGGCTCAACACGACGATTACGTGGAGCAAGAGTTGTCTCACCAAGGTTAAATCCGTCTACAGTATTGTCTACATAATCTACATAAACATGAGTCGTATAGTTACCGATGAGATTCTTATGATTAACCGTCGACACATTGATTTTAGTGTGTGTTCCAGTAGGCGCCGTATTGTACCAAGAAAGGTTACCTTGGTTGCTTTCTGACCATACGGCTACGCGGATATTCTTAATCTGACGTCCTTGTGGCGCTTGATCAACAACAACTGTGAAACTACCTGCTTCTGAATTAACATTAGTGATATAGGTTTGCGTTTTAGTCTTAGCATTACGGAATTCAACTGTCGTCGTTGTGCCACCGACACCAACTTGTGACCCATCATTTAAAATGTAGTACAAATGAATATTGTACAAGCCTGTTGAGTTTTTATGGTTAGTAGCTTGAACATTTACCGTATAAGTGCCATTAGCTTGGCGTGTCGCTTCATACCAACGAATATCATCTTGTCCGTCTTTTTCAGACCAAATAGGTACTTGAACAGTACGAACACCTTTAGGACTATAAACATCACTGATAATGACATCAAAAGTACCAGTATCTTTATTGTTATTAACTACTGAAATGGTACCTACTGGTTTATTATGTTTTACATCTACAATTGTTTCAGTGACATAATGACGTTGGTTGGCATTATCTACGATGTAAACATCAGCACGGTAGTTACCTAGAGAATTCTTATGATCTGACGCCTTGATAGTTACACGATAGCTACCGTCAGATTGGCGACTAGCTTTATGCCAAACAAGATCATCTTGTCCATTAACTAGACTCCATGATGGAACTAAGACTTCCTTAACCCCATTTGGTGCAAAGATATTGCGAATAACAGCATCAAAAGTACCTAAATCAGCATTATTATTTTCAATAACGAGACTTGCACTAGGGCGAGTTTGAGTAACTTCTACCACTTTTTCAGTGAGATAGAAACGTTTGTTAGAGTCATCTACAATGTAGGCATCAGCACGGTATTTACCAGTTGAATTCTTATGATCCGTTGCCTTGATAGTCACTCGGTAAGAACCATCAGCTTGACGACTTGCCTTATGCCAGATAAGGTCATCTTGTCCACCAGCTAAACTCCATGAAGGAACAAGAACCTCTTTCAAACCTGTAGGAGCAACAATATTACGAACAACGGCATCAAAAGTACCTGCTGCAGTATTGTTGTTTTCAATTGTAAGAACACCGCTTGGTCGAGCATAATCTACAGACACTACTTTTTCGGCAATATAATGGCGATTATTAGAGTTGTCCACGATATAGGCATCAGCACGGTAATTCCCTTTATTGCCCTTATGCTCACTTGCCTTAATGGTTACACGATAGCTACCATCATTTTGCTTGGTTGCCTTATGCCAAATAAGGTCGTCTTGACCATTTTCAAGGCTCCATGATGGGACTAACACTTCTTTAACACCTAGTGGTGCTGAGATATTAGTGATAACGGCGTCAAAAGTTCCTGCCTTAGCATTATTATTTTCAATAGCAAAACTTGCTTTTGGTTTCAACTGCTCTGGTGTCTTACCAATGAAGACTTGCGTAGTTGTTCCACCAACACCAGTTAATTGACCATCTTTTTGAATATAATAAAGATGAACATTGTAAAGGCCTGTTGAGTTTTTATGAGCTGAAGCTTTAACGTTTACTGTATAAGTTCCGTTGTTTTGACGGTCAGCCGTATACCAGATAATGTCATCTTGGCCATTAATTTCTGACCAAATTGGAACAGAGACAGTTTCAACACCGTTTGGTGCTTTGACATTAGAGATGACAACATCAAAGCTACCAAGAGTTGGATTATTATTGACAATAGAAATGGTTCCACTCAAATCGCCTTGAGTGGCATCAACCTCAGCACTGGCATTAGCTGTGAAACGTCCTGTATAGTCCACGCTATGGTCAAAGACATGTTTACCTGGCAAGAGATTAGCCGTAGCTGAAAACTGCCATGCACCAGTTTTGGCATTATAGCGCATGTTCTTAGCACTCGTTGCTGTAAGAGTTGATGATGGGTACTGGGCAACCCAGAAATTCTCAATCCCAAATTGAGAGGTTGAGACAGGTCCACGGTATCCTAGATTGTTCTCATCCAACCAGCTAGCACTTGTGTAGAACATCAAGTTGTTGTAACCATGCTTACGCATTTCGTTAACCCAAGCTTGAGTGTTACGGTTGATATTTGGAAGCATCTTAGAGTCTTCGAAGTCATTAACCATAACAGTACTCTTTGGAAGGTTCAGTTTTTGTGCAGCTTGGATGTAGAAACGAGCTTCTGCACGTGCTTCTTCCTCAGTTGTGTATCGTGAAAAATGATAGGTTGATACTTGAAGACCAGCAATTTGAGCATTGCGAACTTGTGATGGTGCTTTAGGGTTGTTGTACCAAGTGTCCTCAGTCAACTTGACTACGACACCACCCACACCCTGGCGTGCAAGAGCACGATAGTCATCTACACTGATCTCACCATTATGGCTGCTGACATCGATAAAAGTCTTTGGTTGCACCTTAAGCGTTGGCGAAGGAACATCCGTAGAATTCGTCAATTTAGCAGGTGTTGCTACAGCGCTGTTTGACGTTTCAGAATTTGTCGCACTTTTAGAAGCTGTTGCACTTTCTGAACTAACAACTGAAGATGTTACTGAAGTTGACGCTACAGCAACAGTAGAGTTAGCTACTGAAGTTGATGACGCAGTTGTTACAGCCTCTGAACTTTGTGGTGCAAGTGACGTAGATACCGCAGGAGCACTAGCTTTTGCCACCTCACTCGTAGCTACGGGTGCTGAAACAGTTGAACTAGGAGTTACAGGCAAGGCTGCTTCTCCACCAAAAATCTCAGCCGCTGTCGCAGGTTGATACTGATTTCCTTCAGTAACAGAAGGCGTTTGTGTCGCCACTTCATCTGCATGAGCAACCTGAGTTGTCACAGCCAAGAGAACAGCCGCACTAGCATAGTAGATAAAATCTTTCGTTCGCATTTAACTTTCCTTTTGCATTTTTATAATACTTTAACCATTTTACCATAGATAAACTCTCATGGAAAGGTCATTATTAAAAGTTTTCTAAATAAGGCAGAAATATTATAAAATTATAAACAAACTTTCTCTCTTGATAGAAAACTCTTTAACTTATTATTCGTATTTTTCTTTAAAAACTATTGAAAATCCGTAACGATTTTTTCAAATAAATACAAATGAAAATGTATGAAAAAAATCCCCGAACTTCCGTCCGAGAATTTTATCAGCTTTATTTACGTTTTGGTGGGTTGTGGATAGCTTCTCCAAGTACGTCAGCAAAGGCTTCATACATGTTTTCAGAGAAGGTTGGGTGACCGTGGATAGATTGCAAGAGTTCATCTACAGTCAATTCATTTTCCATAATTGTTGATGCTTCGTTAATCAATTCAGCTGCGGCTGGACCGATAATATGAACACCAAGGATTTCATGGTACTTCGCATCTGCAACAACTTTAACAAAACCTTGAGCTTCGTTTGAAGCAATGGCACGTCCGTTACCAGCAAAGCTTGATTTACCAACGAGAACATCACCGTATTTCGCACGTGCATCTTCTTCAGTAAGACCACACATTGCGACTTCTGGGTGAGTGTAGACAGCTGCTGGTGTGTAGTCAAGGTGAGCCTTACGGACATTGCCACGCATAGCATTTTCAGCTGCAACTTCACCCATACGGTAAGCAGCGTGAGCAAGCATCTTAGTTCCGTTAACATCACCCGGTGCGTAAATTCCTGGGATTGATGTTTCTTGATAAGCATTAACTTTAATACGACCACGGTCAAGTTCAAGGTTAAGATTTTCAAGACCATCCAATTGAGGGACACGACCGATTGAAAGAAGGGCACGATCCGCTACAATCTCTTCACCATTATTAAGTTTAAGGGTCAATTGGTTGTTAGCTTCTACAATCTCAGAAACCCCAACAGATGTCATGATCTTCATACCCTTCTTAGCAAGGATTTTTTGAAGTTCAAGTGACACTTCTTTATCCATAGCAGGAATAATGCGGTCAGCCATCTCAACAACAGTCACTTCTACACCGTATGAGGCATAAACAAGACCAAGCTCGATACCAACGACACCACCACCCATAACAGCAAGTGATTTCGGCAATTCACGCAAGTCAAGGATATCATCTGAAGTCATCACAAGTTGTGACTCGATTCCAGGGATATTGATACGAGATACTTTTGATCCAGTCGCAAGAATGATGTTACGTCCCTTGATTGTTTCTGAACCAATAGTAACTGTCTTATCTGGGTTAACTTGACCAAGACCATTGAAAATAGTTACCTTGTTAGCCTTCAAAAGACCTTGAACACCACCAGTAAGGGTCTTAACAACAGAGTTCTTGAAGTCAACTGTCTTATCCATATCGATAGTGTAGTTTGTTGACGCTAAGTTGATACCACGACCTGCAGCAATCTTAAGTCCATCAAGGATTTCTGCATTTTTAAGGTAGGTCTTAGTTGGGATACATCCTTTATTCAAACATGTTCCACCAAATTCAGATTTTTCAACGATAGCAACCTTACCACCAAGTTGTGCACCACGAATGGCAGAATAGTAACCAGCAGGACCACCACCGACAACGATAATATCGTACTCATTGTCAGCAAGCGGTGCTTTTTCTGTAGCGGCTGCTGGAGCAGCTTGGGCAGGAGCTTTAGGAACTTCAAGACCAGCTGATTCCAACTGAGCAGTTGCTTCTGCAACAGGTGCGCTAGCTGCCTTATCAGCCACAACTTCACCTTCTGCTCCAATATAACCAATAACCTCAGTAACTGGTACAGTTTCACCAGCCTGACGCGTAATCTTCAAAAGAACACCAGAATCTTCTGCTTCAAGTTCCATATTCGTTTTATCTGACATGATTTCAAGAAGGATATCTCCCTCATTAACCACATCACCCTCTTGTTTTTTCCACTCGATGATTTCGCCTTCCTGCATGTCAACACCAAGCTTAGGCATAATAATCTCAAAAGCCATATTTTATGATACTAAGAACGCTAAAATGCGACAGAATTTTAGGAGTTTTACGTTAGTGTGCTTGCACACCAGTAAAACTATCTAAATTCCGAAGCATTTCGTTCGAGTTCAAATTGACTCAAACGCTTTAACGCCCTCTCCTTTCTATTAAAACTTCAGTTTTCAGATATTTTTTTCTTAAATCAACAATTCCATAGGATTTTCAATCAAATGTTTCAAATCAACCATGAATTTGGCACCATTCATACCATCTACAATACGGTGGTCAATTGTCAAGCATAGACCCATGATTGGACGTACGACAACTTCTCCATCAACCACAACTGGAGTCTGAATAGTTGCTGAAACACCAAGGATAGCTGAGTTTGGTTGGTTGATGATTGGGTTAAATGACTTAGTTCCAAACATTCCCAAGTTAGTAATAGAGAAGGTTGAACCTGACATTTCTGCAGCCTTCAATTTACCAGCCTGAGCTTTCTTGATGACATCCTTAGAAGCCACTACAAACTCAGACAAACTCATCTTATCTGCACCGTGAACGACAGGTACAATCAAGCCATCATCGAGACCAACGGCAATACCGAGATTAACAAATTTGTGTAATTCGATATTTTGCGCATCGTCAATCAAGGATGCATTGAGGTAACGGTGTTCCTCTTTCATAAGAGTACGCACAACTGCCAAACCAATCAAATCAGTGAAGGTTACCTTCATGCCAGTCTTATTCATGATTGGATCAAGGACTTGCTTACGAAGGGCCATTAGGTTAGTCATGTCCACGTCATAGTTAAGGGTGAAGGTTGGTGCAGTCAAGTATGAGTGCGTCATTCCCTTAGAAATCGCCTTACGCATAGCAGACATTGGAATAACTTCCACGCCTTCTGGCAAGACTTTTTCAGGTTTAGCTTCAACCACAGGTGCAGCAGCCGCTTCCTTAACTTGCGCTGGAGCACTAATTGCAAGGATATCTTCCTTAGTAATCTTACCACCAAAGCCTGTTCCAGATACGCTAGCTAAGTCAATACCAAGGTCCGCTGCAATCTTACGTGCCAATGGAGTCGCCTTAGGTTGAGCACCCTTAAAGTTTTCAACGTCATCAGCATGAACACGACCTTTTGCTCCAGTTCCTGGAACTTGAGCGAGGTCAATCCCCAACTCACGCGCTACTTTACGTGCTTTAGGTGTTGCACGTACTTTGCCACCTTCGTGTACGACAGGGGCTTGGGCTTGGGCTGCTACTACAGGTGCTTCCACAGTAGCAACTTCTTCAACTTGCGGAGCAGCTTCTGCAGCCGGTGCGCTCGCAGCATTATCAGCCACAACTTCACCTTCTGCTCCAATATAACCGATAACTTCAGTAACTGGTACTGTTTCACCAGCTTGACGGGTAATCTTCAAAAGAACACCAGAATCTTCTGCTTCAAGTTCCATGTTCGTTTTATCTGACATGATTTCAAGAAGGATATCTCCCTCATTAACCACATCACCCTCTTGTTTCTTCCACTCGATGATTTCGCCTTCCTGCATGTCCACACCAAGCTTTGGCATAATAATCTCAAAAGCCATATTTTATGATACTAAGAACGCTAAAATGCGACAGAATTTTAGGAGTTTTACGTTAGTGTGCTTGCACACAAATAAAACTATCTAAATTCCGAAGCATTTCGTTTGAGTTCAAATCAACTCAAACGCTTTAACGCCCCCTCCTTTCTACTTTAAATTATATTTTCCGATACTCTCACAGTTAAAACAAGAAACACATTTTACTAGCGAGACATATCACTTAACCGTCGCTAGAAAGTTAGTTTCCTTTATTGGCCATCTTGATAATAGCAGCCTTAATCTTTTCAACATCTGGAAGAACCGCTTGTTCCAAGACACGCGCATAAGGTACAGGCACATCTTCACTTGCCAAACGTACAATTGGGTGGTCAAGGTAATCAAATGCTTCACTTTCAGTAACCATGGCAGCAATCTCACCGATGAATCCACCAGTCTTATATGCATCATTGACCAACATCAGTTTACCAGTCTTCTTAACTGACTCGAAAATCAATTCCTTATCAAGTGGGATAAGCGTACGTGGGTCAACGACCTCAACGTTAATACCTTGTTCAGCCACTTCTTCAGCAGCCTTAAGAACACGTTCCAACATACGACCATATGTGACAATAGTAAGGTCAGTCCCTTCACGCTTGATTTCACCTTTTCCAAGTGGAATGTAGAAATCAGGATCTTGAGTCACTTCCTCTTTCTTACCGTAAAGTGCTTTTGGTTCCATGAAGATAACAATGTTATTGTCCTGAATAGCAGATTTCAAAAGACCTTTAGCGTCGTTAGCATTACCTGGAGCAACCACTTTAATCCCTGGAATGTGAGTCAACCATGACTCAAGAGATTGTGAGTGCTGTGCCGCAGAACCAATCCCTGAACCAGAAGCTACACGGAAGGTTACAGGAGTCTTCAAACCACCACCAAACATGTAGTTGTTTTTTGCACCATTATTAACGATAGCATCAAGGGCAATCGTGATGAAGTCCATGAAAGTCAAGTCAACGATTGGACGAAGACCTGTGATGGCAGATCCAACAGCTGCACCAGCGATAGCTGCCTCTGAAATTGGTGTATCTTTAACACGTTTTTCACCAAACTCTGCCAACATCCCAACTGATGTACCGAAGTCACCACCATAGATACCAACATCTTCACCCATAAGTAAGATGTTTTCGTCTTTACGCATCTCCTCGCTCATAGCAAGGTTTACTGCCTCACGCAAGGCCATCAATTTTGTTTCACTCATACTTGTATTCCTCAACCTTTCTCTTTAGTCTACCCATACATCTTCAAAGGCAACTGAAAGTTCTGGATCTGGGCTATTTTGGGCGAACTCATAAGCTGCATCAACCTCTGCCTTGACTTGGCTTTGGATAGCACCTAACTCTTCAGCGCTTGCGATATTTTCAGAAACGAGATAGTCACGGTATTTAATAATTGGGTCGTTATTATTCTTCCACTCGTCAACTTCTTCCTTAGTACGGTAAACACCTGCATCAGCAGTTGAGTGACCAAACCAACGGTAAGATTCTACCTCAACGATAGCGGGACCGTTGCCACCACGGACATGCTCAACAGCCTTGCCCATTGTTTCGTATACAGCCAAAACATCGTTACCATCTTCACAGTAGAAACCAGGAATACCATAAGCTTCCGCACGTGTATAAAGGTGAGGTGTGTTTGTTGC
Organism: Streptococcus sp.; assembly: GCA_016939315.1. Lineage (GTDB taxonomy): Bacteria > Bacillota > Bacilli > Lactobacillales > Streptococcaceae > Streptococcus. The sequence goes on from JAFHAZ010000005.1 coordinate 71,495, forward strand.
TTTATGGATATCCATTGAGATACCATAACGGTTATTGATGATAAAGAAGATAACCGGCAATTTCCAAGTAGCTGCCATATTGACTGACTCATGGAATGAGCCTTCATTAGTTGCACCATCTCCTGAAAAGGCCACAACAATATTTCCTGTTTCTTTGTATTGCTGAGTGAGAGCTGCACCTACGGCAAGAGCATAACCACCACCAACAATACCGTTAGTTCCGTAGTTTCCTTTTTCAAAGTCAGCCAAGTGCATAGAACCACCACGGCCCTTAGAAACACCTGTCGCCTTACCTGCAAGCTCCGCCATCATTTTATTCAAATCCATGTCTTGGGCAATAGATTGTCCGTGACCACGGTGATTTGAAAAGAAAATATCGTCATAGCTCAAGTGTTGAACAGCCCCAACGTTGGCTGCTTCCTCACCAACTGAAAAGTGAGTCATTCCTTGAACAAAACCACGACGAACCAATTTATTAATACGTGAATCAAATTCACGAATACGTTCCATTTTAGTGAACATCTCAAGATGTGTCTCTTTAGAAAGTTTTACCATATCGATCTCCTCTATCGAAATTTTTCTATACATCTAGGATAGGTTAAAAAAACTTAATGAGCAAGAAATATGCTTGAAAAATGAAAAGCCTTACAACCTTATCACTTATAGGCAATCCGTATGCTTTTTTTTAGCGCATTATGATATAATTGAATAGATTTTACCCGAATAGGAGAATATTTGATATTGAGTGACGTCATCGTTCACGGGCTTACGGCATGTATAGCTTTTATTTTGCAAATTGTTATCTTCAAGGTAACTACGAAAAGGCCTTTAAGATACTGGATTCTTATTTTAGCAGGTTTAGCCATTTTTGCCTCTAGTTATTTTGGTATTTACTTTCCAAAATCTGGTTTTATTGCACTTGTGCTCTTTCTAGCTAACAAATCCTACAAAAATCTGAGACATACCATTTTGGAGACTTTCTTTATACCTTTCACCTTTGCCTTAATGGTGAGACTGGTCATTTTCCTGATTATTCCAATCTTTTTCCCTTCTGTCCTAGATTATTATTTTGCTGGTCCATTTATACTTTTGCTTGCGTTTTTGCTATGGTTTGCTCAAAGTGCCCTTCTTCAAGTGGACTACTCTCGAATGATGCAAATTGATAAAGCAAGACCATGGTACATGTCAACGTCTGTCGCTCTTTGTAGCTTAGCCTTTATTTACTTTGCTTCTGAACTCGTTTCAACAGACATTCACTTTACCATTGCCTTTCTTATCATTACGGCTCTGATTCTATCTAAGCAGGTTAATCTCTATAGAAAAGACCTCAATGCTCAAACACAAGCAGCCCAAGAGGAACATTCTCACCTTCTTCAAAAATCAAGTCAGAACATCAATACCTGGTACCAGAAAAAGACTAGACAAGAGCTCTTCATCAAAGACGAAGCTGAAAATCTCTACGATATCATTCGTTTTCAACAAAATGAGGAAGCTCAGGAGTTAATTGACTACTTGCTGACACCGAATCCGCTAGATAAGAAGATTGATCATTTTTATCGAGACAAACTAGGAAATATTAAACTGCCAGATTTACAGGTACTCTTTGAAGCTAAATTCCTAAAGGCAAAAGAACTGGATGTTTGGGTTAGTATGGAGGTCCCAGAATCTATTACCGTCTATCCTATTTATCCTTTAGACTGGGTATATGTCCTATCAACTATCTTGGATCATGTCATTGACCAAGCACAAGATAGTGAACAGAAATACCTTAGCTATGCTTATTTTAAGGATGAGGATAGTCAACACTTTGTCGTTGAAAGTTCAAGCACTAAAGAAGATTCAGCTATTACATCTGATTTCTCTGATCCTGAACTAAAACGCGTCAATACTATTCTATCTACTTATCCAAACGTTAACATTGTTTCAAATACACGTACTGGGATTTATCGCTTACAAATTGAAATTGACATGACTAAAGGAGGTTACAATGATTACTAATATTATCAATCCTCTCTTACAGGCCGTTAGTTTCATTTCTATTTGGTACCTCTACCAGACTATGTCTAAGGTAAAGCCACTACGAGGACACCTTTTACTTCTATTTTTATCCTATGTAGTTGCAGCGTCCTACTTTAGTCTCGTAAAAATCGTTGTGGACCCACTTTTCTTCCTTGTTGCTGATTTGGCCCTTGTCAAAGAGCGTTCTTTCTATCATCGATTGCTTTACGCTTTTTATCCAACTATCCTTTTTGATATGGCAACACGACTACTTTCAATTGTCATTATCCCTCACGTCTTACATATCAAAGGTGATATTACCCTCAACACTAACTTACATATCTTGACCTACATCTTAGCACCATTAATCATTTACCTAATGCTTAAAATCTTCGCTGTAGACCTAAATCAGATGAGTAGTCTTGACGAAGCTTGGGCTAGACGTAACTGGTTGCGAAGCACTGCCTTCCTAGCTGTCTATTATGTCTTCTTTACTGTTATCCATGGTCTTAACAGTATTCTTCCAACAGCAAATGACCCTAAAAATTTATTTGAAATAGTTTTCAAGGTCAGTCCTAATAGTTCTGTTATCTTAGTTCTCTATATTGCCCTACTACTATGGGATTTTTACAATTGGAACCAGGCTGTCCACCAACAATCTATCGATAGACTGAACAAAGAACGTCATAAATTGTTGGGTACTATGACTAACTATAGCAAAGCCTTTATCCAGATTATTATGCAAAAGCAAACGTCCTTCGACTTATTCAAGAAAAATCTCAAGGAGGTTTCTCTTGCCTTGGAAAATGAAGATACTGCCAAAGCTACTAGTCTACTTGAGATTTATAAAACAGACAATACTAGCATTGGTAATCCAGAGACTCAAGAAAACTTGGATAGGCTTAGCAATCCAATAATAGCTAGTTTTCTTTCAAATCGTATTTTGGAAATGAGAGCGTCACATGTCGATATTTCCATTAATATTAGTCCTCAGTTTGGTGAGATTCCTTTATCTGACCTCGATTTATATCAACTGCTCCAAGCTTCGGATAGAGCGATATTTAAACTACTTCGTCCTGATGTCAAGGTCAATAGTAGTTACCTTCAACTAGATCACTCACAACTCCTTGTTGTTGAATTACCAGTTTTGGCTGATAAGGTTAGCAAAGATAAAGAACTGAATGATATAGTAAAGAGTTTGCCAAATGTTGACTATCGTATCGGCTTACATGCAGGTTATCTGACTCAAATTATTGAAATCTTTGAACCTGGTTATTAAACGATAAGAAAAAGAGCCAATGGCTCTTTTTTTGCAACCTCATATATCTTCTTACTAAAATATCTTGAAATGAGAGGAGGTAAACCAGATAATCCTCGTGCTAAACAAGGACACCCAGTTTACAAACCTGAGTGACGTTTTCTGCTAATATTCTACGATGGATAGGTGGGGTTTAGAAGGCACCGCCGCCACCGCCTCCTCCGCCCCCAGAGAAGCCACCGCCACTAAAGCCTCCACTACCACTACTTGAGTTAATAGAGAAGTTACTTACGGTATCTGAAGCAGAAACATAGTTTTGCAATACAGTTGAATTGTATAGCATTGCAAAAGATACAGGTGAATAAGTAAAAGCGTCTAAAGATGGATTGCTAAGGTGAATGTTGTAACGTTTCAGAACATCACTGACTTTCTTGGCCTCTCCATAAAGTGTCGCATAAACTAGAATACGATTCCATAAAACAATGGATTGTAATTCCGCTTGATTAAACTGCCCAATACTCTTAATCATGTTGTTAAAACTATGCCATTGATAATAAATATCTGAGTTTTCTGGAACAAGGCATCCGTTTGCCCGCCCATTGATTTGAAAACGATAAATAAGATGCATGGTAATAACTGGGAAGAAAAAGAGTAAATATAACAAGGATAAATTAGAGGAGAAACCAATTGAGAGAAGGAAGAAACCAATCGCAATAAGTATGTAGAGGAATACAAATATGTTGTTCGCCACTGAAGATAAATGAGTTTCTGAAGAAGTAAGTTGCCTATATAGGCTTGGTAGTCCGAGTTGCTTTTCTTGCCTTTCGACACCTTGGGTAACCCTTGTAGCATCATCCAAAAACAGACTTCTAATATTTCTACCTATAGAGCGAAGCTTATCTCTTTCCGTACTATTTTTAGCTTTTTTATACTGACTCTCAATTTCATCTTCGTTAATATAGTATCGTGAGAACATATCTTTCTCTTTGACTTGAGTTTGACCATCAAAAAGCATCTCAATAAAAGCTAATTCAAAATCAGCTAAACCATCCCTTTTAACAAATTCAAGAATTGGCTCTTCCGTTGATTGACTAAAGGATAAGTTTCCTCTATCTATAAGATCCAGTATCGTCGCTTGAACCATATGGTTAAAGGATATTGGGTAAGTCACACTATTCAGACCACTAATGTCAAATCGTTGGTTGTAGACGTTCTGAGCAAGAACAAGAGGAGCTAGATTTTGAGGAATGTCATAAAGTCTACTATCCTTTGGGAAACGTGGTGGTCTCGTGCTTCTCAAGACTGAACTATATAAAACGATTGCTATAACAAACAAGACGAGGAGAAGTCCTGGAAAAAGACCATAGAAAATTATGTGATAAATCTTTCTATTTCTCACAATATCATTTTCCTGTTTTAGGAATTTATCTTTAGCTGAACTATCGATGATATTAGTGGAATTTTTAGATTTTAGACTTGCTGTCATAGGCCAATAAGCATGAAGTTCAAGTTTTCCCTTTGCAGGAAAATTATCAAACTGAATATTATAGCCTTCATCCGTCCTTTGAACCTGAGGATTTTTTTGAAAGAATCCTGCATGAGCATAAAGCTCACCCTTATTGGAATCTAAACCATCAACAGTAAAATCAACATGACCAATTGACTTATCCCAATCGGAAATCGGAAACCAATTGAGGACAGCCACATCAGAATAGAGGTCTAACATGTGTTTGATTTGCCAAGTCACCTTAAGAACCACTTTATCACCACTATGCCCCTGGTTGTAAACTTTCAGCTTAGTTCCATCTGATAATTCTGATGCTTCAACCTTAACATAGGGTTTGGTTTGGCCATTTACTGTCGCTGTGACCGTTGGATTACCACTAATGTAAAAACCATCTGGAACTGGCTTTGCACTACCTAATGTGACATACTGCCCATGGTAATCACTCTCAAAATCATAAGTAATTTCCTGCGTAAATGTAGCACTACTATTATCCGAAATACTTAGATGCCCTTTGTATGAGGGGATACGATAACTAACGTCATCAGCTTTAACAGAAATTACGGGGACTATAAAAGCTATTAAACAACCAAGCCAAATCAAAAATTTTTTCATAATCTCTCCTTACTGTTAGCCCTAAAACCAAAAGAAATGGCAATAGACAAAACCATAACAATTTCATTCGGTTTCTCAAATAAGTAGGGGCGAAAACTCAGGCTTGATAAACAATCTCACCGTCACAGATAGTGTATTTAACACTGCCCGTAAGCTCTTCGCCTACAAATGGTGAATTGGCTGCTTTAGACTTAAAGTCTGCTGTGACCTGACGTTTTTCTTTGTCCGCAAAGATTACAAGGTCAGCTGGTCCATTTTCAGCCAAGTAACCGGCATCGAAGCCATAAAGATCAGATGGGTTGCTAGTCATTACTTTCAAGAGTTCCGTCAAGCTTAAGTGACCCGCTTCAACCAAGTAGGTCAATCCAAGAGATAGAGAGGTTTCAAGACCAGTCATTCCTGATGGTGCTTTAGTCACATCATCGACATTCTTTTCATCGGCATGGTGTGGCGCGTGGTCTGTGGCAATGACTGAGATAACTCCAGATTTCAGCCCTTCGATAACAGCCTGACGGTCAGATTCCAAACGAAGTGGTGGGTTCATCTTGGCATTAGCACCTTTTGAGAGCAAGAGGTCTTCAGTTTTAGAGAAATGCTGAGGTGCCACTTCGGCAGTAACTTGCGCTCCAAGTTTTTGGGCAAATTCAACTACTTTTACAGATTCAGCTTTTGACAAGTGTTGAATATGAACATGTGCTTGTGTATCATAAGCAATCATGACATCACGCGCAATCATACTGTACTCAGCTACACCAGTTGCCCCACAAATATGGAATTCTTTTTTAGCAATATTCTCATTGAAACCGAGAATGCCATTAAGATCTGGATCCTCCTCGTGAAGGCTGATAAAGGTATTATTTTCTTTAGCAAGTTCCATGGCTTTTTTGACAATACCAGCATTGGTCAACGGAATTCCATCATCTGAGAATCCGACAGCACCGGCTTCGAGCAAACCCTTGAAATCAGTGATGTTTTCACCATCAAAGCTCTTTGTAATAGTCGCAACAGACTTAACATGGATATTTTCCTTAGCTGCTGAAGTCAAGACCTCCTCCAAGGTTTCCTTGTCTGAAATCGTTGGATTAGTGTTAGCCATCATGACAACTGTTGTAAAACCACCTGCAGCCGCTGCTAAGGCACCAGTATGAATGTCTTCTTTGTGGGTTTGACCTGGCTCACGGAAATGAACATGGATATCCACCAAACCAGGAGCAACCACAAGTCCAGTCGCATCGATGACTTGAGCATCTCCAGCTTCGATATTTTCAGCAATCTTAACGACTTTTTTACCATCAACAAGAACATCAGCTTGCGTATCCAAACCAGACTTAGGGTCTACAACACGACCGTTTTTAATTAGTAACATAATCTTCCAACTTTCTATTTTACTTCAACCAATCAATTGGAGATTGGCCTTGAGATTCAAGGTAGGCATTGGTTTTTGAAAAAGGCTTGCTGCCAAAAAAACCACGATAAGCCGACAAAGGACTCGGATGGGCACTCTCTATAATGGCATGCTTTGGATTGGTCACCAGTGCCTTCTTCTTACGAGCATAGCCACCCCAAAGTATAAAGACAACAGGAGTATCCTTTTGATTGAGGACCTTAATCACAGCATCTGTAAAAGGTTCCCAAACCTGACCGGCGTGCCCATTTGCTTGACCAGCTGGAACCGTCAGACAGGCATTAAGCAAAAGCACCCCCTGCTCAGCCCATGAAGTTAAATCATGAAAGGGTCTAGGACCCAAATCTTCCTCTAACTCCTTGAGAATATTTTTCAAAGACGGAGGAGCAGGAAGGCTATCAGGTACTGAGAAGGATAGTCCCTGTGCTTGATGAGGCCCATGATAAGGGTCCTGACCAAGAATTACCACCCGCACTTCTTCAAATGGGGTCTCCAACAAGGCATTAAAAACCTTGTCACGTGGCGGATAAACCGTTCCCTGACTATAAACCTGATCCATAAACTGATTTATCTTTGAAAAATAATGATCTGGCAGTTCCTCTTTCAGAAGCTTGTGCCATGTCGAATGTTCCATAAAAACCTCTTTTTAGACTGTCTTACACCCTAAATTATACCATAATTTGTAGGGAATATTCGGAAAATACTGAAAAAGCACCCTGATTACGAGCCATTTTCTATAAAGTTTAAAAAATGAGTGACTCCACAAGTTTAAAGGGCTTACAACCTTTAACTCGTTATAGTTTTATGCTATAATTTAATCTTGTATTTTAAGAGAAAAGGTAATCCTATGACTACGTATGAAAATTTAAGAGCAGCCAGACGAGGTCCTATTGTCAGCATCGCTGCCTACCTTCTTCTTACCATTGCAAAACTTTTAGCTGGACACTTTTTAAACTCTAGCTCTTTGATTGCCGATGGTTTCAATAACTTGTCAGATATTTTAGGGAACGTGGCCCTACTCATTGGATTGCACCTAGCTAGTCAACCAGCTGATGCAGATCATAGGTTTGGTCATTGGAAGATTGAAGACTTATCAAGCCTAGTCACTTCCTTTATCATGTTCGTGGTAGGTTTTCAGGTCCTCATTCAAACTGTCCGAAAGATTTTTCTAAGAGAGGAAACTGTGGTTGATCCACTTGGTGCCACTGTTGGTATCCTGTCTGCTATCGTCATGTGTGGCGTTTACTTATACAATAAAGGACTTGCTAAAAAGCTGAAATCCAGTGCTTTGATTGCTGCTGCCAAGGACAATCTCTCCGATGCTGTAACTTCTATTGGTACCTCAATCGCTATCGTTGCGGCATCCTTCAATCTCACGATTATTGACTATATTACTGCTATTATCATTACCTTCTTCATCCTAAAGACAGCCTATGATATCTTCATGGAAGCAACCTTTAGTTTGTCAGACGGTTTCGATGAGAGAAACCTCAAGGCCTATGAAAAGGCTATTCTTGAGATTCCAAAAGTCACTAAGGTTAAGAAACAACGTGGCCGCTCTTATGGTAGCAACGTCTATCTTGATATTGTTGTTGAGATGAATCCTGACCTCTCTGTTTACGAGAGTCATGCCATTACCGAACAAATCGAGGAGGTCCTCAGCAAGCGTTTCTCTGTCTACGACACTGATGTCCACGTAGAGCCCGCTGCCATTCCCGAAGACGAAATTTATGGCAATGTCCTTCACAAACTCTCTCGCAATGAAAAGATTATTCTGTCAAAAATTCCTGACTATGAAAATCTCTTGGCACCTGACTTCTACTTAATCGATGAAAATGGTCATCATCACACTCGTGAAGAAGTTATTGCCAATCACCAACCACTTCTCAATAATTTTGACAGCTTCAAGATGACATCTGTTAGTCAAAAAACGAAATTAATTAGTTATGAGTTGGGAGGAAATTTCCACACTAGTATCTGGCGTCGAAATGAAACCTGGTTCATGATTTACCACCAAGTCACAAGGATAAAAGATGAAAAGTAACGAGCAAGTAAGCTCGTTTTTTTCTGCTTTCAAATAGATTTTGTGTAACATTCAATCGATTCTAAAAAATACATTAAAATACTAAATGTTAGGAAAACTCTAACTTTTATATGTTATAATGAAAGTGTTTGTCACTACCGAATTTAGGGTTTTGACAGGCAAATGATATTAATAGATAAAAATAGGTTCTGGAAGCTACAGAACCCCATAGATATTAAAGGAGACACATTGTGAAAAAGAAAATTGTTGCCGTCCTTTTAGCAGCTTGTCTAGCCCTAGCACCGAGTTTGTCTAGTGCAGACGAATTGATGGATATCACACGCGCTGCTGGTTATACTGAAGCCACTGAGGCTTATCGCCCCAAATCAACCCTCTTAATCGATGGAAATACCGGAGACGTCCTCTGGGAAGAAAATGCTGATGAGGTGCGTGACCCAGCTTCTATGTCTAAGGCCATGACACTTTATTTGGTCTTTGAAGCCATGTCTAAAGGAGAGATTTCTGAAGATACTGTTATCACAGCTACTCCAACCGACCAAGCTATTGCCGATATTTACGAAATTTCAAACAACAAGATTGTTGCGGGTGTTGATTATACCGTTTCAGAACTCATCACTATGACAGCGGTGCCTTCCTCTAACGTTACAACCGTGATGCTAGCCAACTACTTGACCAATAATGATCCTGATAAATGGCTAGACATGATGAATGAGAAATCTAAAGAGCTAGGGATGACCAATACCAAATGGTTCAACGCTTCTGGTGCCGTTGCTGTTGCCTTCAAAGGTTACTACAGTCCTCAACGTTATGATAACAACCAAACCAACCAAACAACTGCGCGTGATTTGGCTATCATGACCTACAACTTCATCAAGAAATACCCTGACATTCTCAAGTACACTAGCAAACCTGTCGTCACAGTTAAAAAAGGAACACCTTACGAGGAAACCTTTGAAACCTACAACTACTCTATTCCAGGTGCTAAATATGGAATTGATGGGGTTGATGGGTTGAAGACAGGCTCTAGCCCAGAAGGTGCCTTCAACTATATTGACACCATCAAACGTGGTGATCAACGTATGATTGCTGTCATCATGGGTTCTGGTGATTGGTCTGACCAAACAGGTGAAGAGATTCGTCATACCTTTGGTAATGCTCTCGTTGAGAAGATGTACAAAGACTTCTCTTACAAGAAAGTTCTTAGCAAGGGTGAACAAGAAATCGACGGTAAAAAATACAATGTCGAAAAAGACGTCTATGCCACCGTTAAAAAAGGTAAAGACCCTAAAATCTCTGTTAAAGATGATCACATTGTCATTGATAATGGTCTGAAGACAGTATCACCTAAGATCAAGGCTACTTCTGTTAAAGCTACAAAAGTTAAGGGATGGTTCGATTTTGAAAGTAACCAAAAAGATACAAAGACTACTGAAGTAACAAATAATGGCCAAGTCCCAGTTTATTTCTGGTTGCTATGTCTTATCCCAGTTGGTCTCATCTACTTGATTTACCTTAATGAAAAAGGACGTCGTCAAAAAGTCAAAGAACGTCGTCAAGCAAGACAAATCAATAAATAAAAGAAAGCGTGTCCATGACACGTTTTTTTATACTCTATTAAAGGAAGTCCCCCAAGAATACTGATAAAACCACCCAAAACTATGCTATAATAGACGAGTATGACTTTTTTTACAAACATATAACAAAAATAGATTAAAGGATGCTTTTAAGAGTGTCTAAACGTTGTTACTAAGGAGATTATTTTGAAAAAGAAATTGTTAGGACTCTTCCTGGTAGCTAGTCTGGCTTTAGCTCCTAGTCTGTCGTCCGCTGACCAACTGGTAGATATTGCACAAAAAGCGGGCTACAAGGAAGCCACCGAGACCTATCGACCTAAATCATCACTTTTGATCGATGCCAATACTGGTGATATCCTTTGGCAAGATAACATTGATGAAGTACGTGACCCTGCTTCTATGAGTAAGGCCATGTCTCTCTACCTGGTTTTTGATGCTTTGTCAAAGGGAGAAATTAAAGAAGACACCGTGATTACAGCCAAACCAACCGATGAGGCTATTGCTAATATCTACGAAATCTCAAACAACAAGATTGTTTCTGGAGTTAAATACACGGTTTCGGAACTTATCACTATGACAGCTGTTCCCTCTTCAAATGCAGCAACAGTCATGCTTGCCAACTATCTCAGTGATAATGATCCTGACAAGTGGATTGATCGCATGAACGAAAAGTCTAAAGAGCTCGGCATGACAAACACCAAATGGTATAATGCCTCTGGAGCTGGGGCGGCATCTTACAAAGGCTACTACACGCCTAAACGTTATGATAATAACCACTCTAACCAGACGACAGCCCGTGATTTGTCTATTATGGCCTATAACCTTATCAAACATCACCCTGAAATCCTTAAATACACTAGCCAACAGACAGTAACTGTCAAAAAAGGAACACCGTACGAGGAAACCTTTGAAAATTACAACTACTCCTTGCCTGGTGCTGATTATGGCCTCAAAGGAGTCGATGGCTTAAAAACAGGCTCAAGTCCTCGTGGAGACTACAACTACATCTCCACATGTAAGCGTGGTAATCAGCGTGTCATTTCAGTTATCTTAGGCGTTGGAAATTGGGAAGATGAAAGTAGCGAAAAAATCCGCCATGCCTTCGGTAACTCCCTTATTGAGAAAATGTTTAAAGACTATTCCTACAAGAAGGTCCTAAGCAAGGGCAAACAAAAGATTGATGGTGAAAAATACGATGTCCAAAAAGATGTCTATGCCACAGTCAAAAAAGGACAAGAGCCTAAGATTAGTGTTAAAGATGATTATGTCCTTGTCGATAATGGCTTAAAAACAGTGTCACCTAAGATTAAAGCGAGTACCGTTAAAGCGACGAAAACCGGTTTCCTCCTCTTTTCTAACAGTCAAAAGAACAAACAGACAAGCAATACGCATAACTTTATGAAACATTTTGCCTTGTTCTGCTTCCTCTTATTACCACTTTATGTGCTCTACTTGATTTTTATCAATGAGAAAAAACGTCGTCAAAAAGTCAAAGAACGCCGTCAAGCTCGACAAATGAATAACTAAAAGAACGTGCTCAACCGAGCACGTTTTTAGTTGTCTCCAAGAAATGTTTTGAGATGAGACATCTCATTTCGCATTTGTTCCAATCCCTCTTGATAGATGGCCTCAAATTTTTCAGGATCCTTCTCCAATCGACCAACTTCAAGCGCATGCTCTGGACGAATGGCATAAAGATTGCCAGTTTTTTCCAAAGCCTCAATCTTTTCAATACTCTTATTGTAGTGGATATGACGATTTGATGCCACATCAACAAATTTAGGATATTTGCGGTAAAAGAGCTTGTAGATTCGCTTACTCGTTTTAGATGGCTCTTTACGGTAACCCTTAGGACGCGTCAGAACGACAATGAGTTTGTCAAAGCCCAAATTCTCCATAAAATCAATAGGAAGACTATCGGACAGTCCACCATCCATGTAGCGTTTGCCCTTGTACTCGACAATTTCAGAAACCAAAGGTAGGGCGGAACTTGCACGTAGGGCTTCCATCTGCTCAAAGACATGATCAATCTTGATATAGTCTGGTTTGCCGGTCTCAATATCTGTAGTGACTACATAGAAGGGAACACCCGAATTAGCAAAAGCCTCCTGATCAAAAACGTCTAACTCCATAGGAACCTTATAATAGGAGAACTCCTTATTTACAAAGTTACCGGTTGTCAGCCATGACCAGAAACTCATGTAGCGACGGTCTCCCATGAATCGTTTGTTGTAGCGAAGGGCTCTTTTGGGCTGATTAGAAAGGTAATTAACACCAAAAAGTGCTCCAGCTGATACTGATACAACACCGTCTACTTTGATTCCAGCTTCTAAAAAGGCATCTAAAACACCAGCAGTGTATAAGCCACGCATTCCTCCGCCTTCAAGGACTAAGCCTACCTTCATTCTAAAATCTCCTTCTTGATTGGTTCTGCTAGGACTTGATAACCTTGTGGACTCAAGTGTAAACCATCCGTTGTGTAAGTGTCATTTAACTGTCCCTGAGCATCTGTCAGGTAATCATAAAGATCAACATAGGTCACACCAGGGAGAACAGCTAATTGTTGATTAAGCTCACCTACAGACGCATTATTTCGAATCTTAACCTTAGAAGCATATTGTGATTTTTCACTAACCGGCAAGACACTCAGCAAATAGACCTCAGTAAAGAGGGATTCCTGACGAACTGTCATGATAATATCAGAAATACGATTGACAATATCTCGAATAGGATAACCCCTTCCGATGTCGTTAATACCAATCAAGAGTACCAATTTACTGGGTTCCAAATCTAAAACTTGCTCTTTAAGGTGTTCTAAAAGCCAAACTGAGTCTGTTCCTACAATCCCACGGTTCACCAAGGGAAAATCTCGACCCAAGTATTTTTTCAATGCAAAAAACTCCGTGATGGAGTCCCCTGCAAAAACAATTTGGCCTTTGTCTAACTTTTGATTTTCATTCACAAATTTGGCTAAACGCTCTTCTTGATAGGCCACAAGCTCGGGCCTAGTTGTTTCAATCATACTTCATCCTTTTTTCTTAAATATTATACGCACTACCGTGATCAAAGCTAGAAAAGTTCCAAGGCCAAGAAATAGCCAGGCAAGATTTTCAAAACCTGATTTATTGGCCAAAAGGGCACCGGAAAGTAGAAATCCCAATGTCAACAAGGCTAAAACCAGATTATTTAAAACTTTCTCAAAGACTTTAATTCGACCAGAAAAGTTGATAAAATCATGGTTTACCACAATTCGTCCGTTTATAATCTGCTCCAAGAGCTGATGCAGGCGACGTGGAATATTTTTTCCATTGCGAATCAGATAAAAGAGTTCAATCAAGATACTCTCTTTGTTCAGGGCCTGCTTAAGCATGTCAGGGCCCATGTTTTCTAGGAAATAATCCTTGGCCAGAGTCATCAAATCCATATTTGGGGCCAACTCTCGGAAAATACCTTCAATTTGAAGCGAAGCCTTCTCCAAAATGGTAATTTGAGATGAGGCTTTAAGATGATTCTTCTGGAAAATAGTCAGCAAATCCTCTAGCAAATCTGTCATGGACAGACTTCCCAAGTCAACACCAGAATAACGACCCAACATCTGCTCGACATCCTGACTTAGAACTGCACGGTTTAGACCATTATCAAACTGGGTGACTGACAAGATAGCCTTAGTCATACCGTCAACATCCTGAGCAGTAAAACTATATAAGATGTCATTTAAGGACGCACGCATCCCTACTTCCAACTCACCCATAATCCCAAAGTCAATGAAACAAATCTTGCCATCACGTACCAACAGATTTCCAGGATGAGGATCACCATGAAAATAGCCATCTTTGAAAACCTGCTTGATAAATGACAACATTAGTTTCTTGCCCACATCTTCCAGATCATAACCAGCCTCAATCAGTTGGCTGTAGTCATTAAGTGGAATCCCATCGATGTACTCTTCGACTATGAGGTGTGGCGTCGTAAAGGAATCATAGACCTCTGGGACACCTAGACAAGCGACAGACCTGTTATTTGCCTTAAAACGCTTCATGGCCTCTGCTTCATTTCTGAAATCAAGTTCCTTAATTAAGGTTTCTCGCAGATTTTCCAAAACCTCCTGAACATCGACCATAGGTATAAAATGCTTTGGAATATGGCGTGCAAGCTTAATGAGAAGCTGAATATCTTCCTTAACGACCTCATCAATACCAGGTCGCTGAATTTTTACAATCACTTCCTGACCAGACAACAATCTGGCCCTATGGGTCTGAGCTACAGAACCAGAAGCCAAGGGCTCTTCCGAGAAATCAAGGAAACTGTCAGAAAGCCCACTGGGTAATTCTCTCCTAATGGCCGTCATGACTTCCTCTTTATTCAAGGGAGGAACTGAACTTTGGAGTTTTGATAATTCTCTGATATAGGCCTCTGGCAAGAGGTCAGAGCGCGTGGATAGGATTTGACTAATTTTAACAAAACTAGGTCCCAATTGCTCAAAGGCTTGGCGTAGCTTGACAGGTGTTGTCTGTTGGTCTTGAGGAAGGTGTTTTTCACGATAAGAAAGGAGACCAACTGACGAGAAAACCTTCAACACATGTCTCAATCGTTTACTTGCCATTTTAGTCTCCTTACATATTATTTATTTTGACTGAGCAAAGCGTCAAGTTTTTCTTCAAGACGTTTCACATCATCCTTAGTCGCATACTCAACTGAAGATTTCTTAGCATCAAGTTTATTCAAAAATTCTTGAGCTTCTTCCTTACTTTGACATTTAAGCTCTTGTTCTAGTTCCTTACCTTCTTCAACAGTCAGACGCCCCTTTTCAACCAACTCTTTGACAAAACTATCAGCTTTATCAACTGTCATAGCAGTCAATCCGATTCCAGCCAAGAGAACTTTTTTCAAATCATTCATTATCGTTACCTCCATCTAAGTAGGAAAAGTAAAGAAATAGACTAGCCACTTCTTCAGAAAATATAAGAACGTTTTCGCACTTTTATTCTACCACTTTTTCAGAAAATGTGTTAATTAGCATAAATTACAATATATAGTATTTAGATACTTAATAAATAGATATATTTACTAAAACACTTATTTATCAAGGTTGTACTAAAATACTAAATAAGAATCTCAAGCTTTTGCTGAGATTCTTGACAACTTTCTATTTGTAAAGGGCTGCACCATTACTTTCGATAACAGACTTATACCAAGCAAACGATTTTTTCTTATAACGAGCCAAGCTACCACTACCATCATCATTGCGATCAACGTAGATGAAGCCATAACGCTTACTGAGTTCAGCCGTTGAAGCTGAAACCAAATCAATTGGTCCCCAAGTCGTATAGCCCCAAAGCTCCACACCATCTTGAAGAGCTTCACCGACTTGAATCAAGTGTTTTTGAAGGTAATCAATACGATAATCATCTTCAACTGTTGGACCATCAGGACCATCAACAAGGACATCCTTGGCACCCAAACCATTTTCGACGATAAACAATGGCAATTGATAACGATCATAGAAGTCATTCAAAACTAAACGAAGACCGATTGGATCGATAGCCCAACCCCACTCAGATTTCTCAAGGTAGGGATTTTCAACACCACCCATAATATTTCCTTTACCAATCGTATAGTCTTCTGGATTATGTGCGGTTGCCACAGACATATAATAAGAGAATGAAATAAAATCAACGGTATTTTTCAAAATTTCTTCATCACCAGGGACGAATTGTATTTCAATACCATTATCTTTAAAATAGCGTTTAATGTAGTTTGGATATTTCCCACGTGCATGAATATCTGAGAAGAGATAGTTTTGATTTTCAAACTCGTGAACAGCCAACTGATCCAAAGGATTAGCTGTCATCCCATAGGCAGGCATTGCAAGAACCATACAACCAATCTTAAAATCAGGGTTGATGTCATGACCAATCTTGGTTGCTGAAGCTGACGCGACTAACTCATGGTGGACTGCCTGATAGAGATCCTGTTTAGAGAGCTCTTCCATAGGGGTCGCAATACCACCTGACATGAATGGTGCATGTAGAACAGAGTTCACTTCATTAAAGGTCAACCAATATTTGACCTTATCTTTATAGCGTGTGAAGACGGTACGAACATAGTTCTCATAAAAACCAATTAATTTACGATTAGTCCATCCATTGTATTCACGCGCCAAGTTGAGGGGTGTTTCATAGTGAGACAAGGTTACAAGCGGTTCGATGCCATACTTAGCCAATTCATCAAAGACATTATCATAGAAAGCAAGCCCAGCTTCATTTGGCTCAGCATCATCACCATTTGGGAAAATACGAGACCATGCAATTGACATACGAAAGACCTTGAAGCCCATCTCTGCAAAAAGTGCTATGTTCTCTTTATAACGGTGATAGAAATCTATACCTTCTAGCTTTAGATTATCTGGTGTTGGGTGGTCTGTGATCAAAGGATTCAAAGCCCCAGGTTCAAAAGGAACACCACCCTTTGGCGTCACATCCTGTACAGACAAACCTTTGCCATCTAGGTTGTAAGCACCTTCAAACTGATTGGCAGCTGTTGCACCACCCCAGAGAAAGTCTTTTGGAAATGTATAAGTCATCTTTTATCTCCTCGTCTTGTTTAATCTACTAATAGTATAACACTTGGAAAACGATTACACTTATACTATCTTATTGACATCTGATACTATAGTACGAAAAAAACAGACCTAAGTCTGTTTTAATTAATCATTATTTTCAATAACATTGGCTGCTTTGGCCTCTTCTCGCCTAACAACATTATCTTTAACAATCTGATAAAGGGTAGCGGCTACTGGCACAGAAACCAACATACCCAAGATACCGCCCAAGGCAGAACCTATGGTGATAGCGAAGATAACCCAAATACCAGGCAGTCCGGTAGAACCACCAACCACATAAGGATAGATGAGATTCCCTTCAAACTGCTGCAAAATAACCACGTAGGCAACAAACAAAAGCGCCAAGGTCACAGAGTGCGTCATAATCAAGATGGTACCAATCGTCACACCAATATAAGCCCCCACAACTGGAATCATTGCTGAAAAACCAATCAGGATAGAGATAGTCGCTGCGTATGGGAAATTAAAGATAATCATCCCAATATAACACAAGGTCCCCAAAATACAAGCCTCAAGCGACTGATAGACGAAGAAATTACGGAATCGATTATTGAGAATAGCAACTACATAGTGGAAAGTCTTACCATAACGTCCTAAATAGACGTCTACCAAACGATTGACCTGATTCCCAAGTTTCTCTTTTCCAGCTAAGACATAACAAGAAAAGACAATACTGATAAAAAGATTAATCAAGGTTGATGGCAGACTCGTTAAAGAAGTCAAGAAACTGGTCAAACCATTCATGATTTGTTGAAGCAACTGAGCACTGTAGCTATTGATTAGCTCTCTAACCTGTGTCACACCACCAAAATCTTGAATAATTTTTTGCAAGGATTTGTTTTTAAGCAACCAATTAATCAAGTTATTAATAGCTGAGCGGTCTTGACTAATTAAGGTGTTGATACTGTCAATCAAATCAGGAAGAACAGTGAACACGACCCAAGTAAAGACCAAACCAATGGTTCCCAATGCCGAGAGCAGAGCAATAGGACGCTTGATTTTAGCGATAAAACCAAATGGAATAAACTTGACCAGCAGCTTCTCATAAAAAGACATCAGGATATTTACCACAAAGGCAATCCCTGCTCCAACCAGGAAGGGCTGACTAGCAACGTAAATGGTGTTACAAATTGAAACAACTGTTTCCCAGTAAGTATAGATCAAGAAACAGCTGAAAAAGAGGACAGCCAACCAAATGAACTGATTTTTTGTAAATTTCATAGGCACTCCATAATTTAAAATACCCTTCCATTATACACTAAGAAGGGGTTTCTTACTATCTTTGATTATAGAAAGTCGCTAAAATTCCACCAACTCTTGATCAGCTATTGGATCTATCAGTTTGACAAAGTGGAAGCTAAATCCATCGTAATCAAAGACTAAGATGGCACAATTGCCTGGACACGACTCAAATGCCCGCTCTGGCTCAACGGCATGAAGAAAAGTCATCAAGGCTCCAGCATGGCTAACAGCCAAAATAGATTGGTCAGGATGCTTATCTACTATCTCCTTAGCACTCGCAACCACACGCGCAACAAACTGGTCTTGACTTTCCCCACCAAACTGGGCATAGTGGTCACCAAAATGCCCCACAACAGATGTCTTGGGATGAAGATACTCTGGCTGACCCTCAAAGATACCAAAATGCATTTCTTTTAGCCCCTTAACACGTTGATAATCAGTACGCCCAGTCGCCAATTCAATGGTATCAGAAGCTCTTTCAGTTGTCGTGCAATAATACTGATCAAAAGTCATATCATGTTTTTCAAAATAAGCACGGACCTGACGAGCTTGGTCCCGACCTTTCTCAGTCAAAGGAGAATCACACCAACCTTGAATCCGATTGAGTGTGTTAAAAAGTGTCTGTCCATGTCGCATTAAATAGAGTCGTGTCATCCTTCGCCTCCATAGATATACTCTTCTTCTACAGGATTATATACTGAAACCAGTTCAAATTGCCCTTGATCATAAGTAAAGTGTAAGATACAACAATTTTTAAGACCACGAATATCTGGGTCGGGATTTAAAACACGTCTACAGAACTGCAAAATTGATGGTCCATGACTAACTAGCAAGGACTTAGAACCATCGGCCACACTCTCCATGATGGCTCTAATCGTTAACTCCATACGATCCCGGACCTGGGTCGTACTCTCGCCACCAAATTGAACAAAGTAATCACCAAAGCCTTGTCCATCAGGTAAGGTTTTAGGAGTAAGATACTCTGGCTGGCCCTCAAAAGCTCCAAAATCCTGTCCCTTAAGACCTTTAAGTCTTTCATAGTCTGTTCGTCCAGTCACAATTTCTAGAGTATCACTGGCTCTCTCAGAAGTTGACGTAAAGACATGATCAAAAATCGGCTCCTGCTTGGCTAGATACTGACCAGCCTTTTTAGCCTGTTCAATCCCGACTTCCGTCAAAGGGGCATCGCAGACCCCCTGAAGTCTATGCTGAACATTAAACCGTGTTTGTCCATGCCTCATTAAATAAAATTCTTTCATAATGTTACCTCTAAACCAGAAATCGGATCAATCACCTGAAGAAGCTCCAATTGACCTTGGTTATAATCATAAACACAAACATTACAATTTCCAAAGCCCACTCCTTCAGGAAAGGCCAAGTCCATGAAAATGATTAATCCCCATAAAGCCGCCCCATGACTGACAAATAGGAGATTCTCAGCACCATCTTTAGTGTGTGCTTCTGCTTTCTCTAAGATAGTCTTTAAGACCCTCTGACCAACCTCGCGAATATCTTCACCTCCGTATGGAACCAAGAGATCTTCAAAGGATCGTGAACCTGGACGATGTTTGGGTAGGAGATACTCTGGTTGAGCTTCAAAAGACCCAAAATTCATTTCTTTAATTCCCTTGAGCTGGGTTACAGTGTACTCAGGCGCCACAATCTTTGCCGTGTCAGTTGCTCTCTCTTGCGTAGATGAATAGACAGCATCAAAAGAAATACCTTTCTTCGCAAAGTACTGCTTAGCTTGTTCTGCCTGACAGATTCCATTTTCAGTTAGGGGAGAGTCACACCATCCCTGAACACGCTTTTGTGTATTAAATAATGTCTCACAATGTCGCATTAAATATAATTTCATTACTTTACTACCCTATCTTTAAGCCAATCCTAAATAATCTTCCAAGACAGTCAAGACACCTTGATCCTTATGATGCGGTGCTACTTGGTCTGCCACTTGCAAAAGAGCAGGGCTGGCATTTTCCATCGCATAAGAATGACTAGCCATACGCAGGAGCTCAATATCATTGTCACCATCACCAAAAGCCATGACATTTGCATCAGACAAGCCCCAGTGGTTAAGAAGCTGCTTAAGCCCCCAAGCCTTGTGCATACCTTTTTGAATGAAGTCAATAGCACCAAAACCGCTTGGAACAGCGACAAGATTACCATCAAAATCACGATTAAAGGCTTGCGAAACCTGACTAGCCTCTTCAGGACTCAGCAACATGGTAATTTTAATCAAATCATCATCTAAATCCTCCAATCCATTCAAACGGTGAATGGATGCTTCCATAGAGGCTTGCTCTTCTTCTGTTATCATCTCTTTACCAAAATGTAGTTTCGTTCCTGATAGCATATAAGCAGATTTAGCCCCATTAAATATAGTCGGTTTATCTAACAAATCATAATTAAAATAGCTTAGCAAGTTTTCAACATCATTTGATGCCATAAACTCCTGACACAGAAGCTTGCCATAGCTAACCACCTGACCACCATTTTCGGCTACAAAATGCAGGCGGTCAAAAGTCTCCGCAAACATCGGTTTAAGGCGACTCATACTATTACCTGATGCAACGACAAAGTGCATATCACGCGCAGCCATGGCATCCAAAATCTGACTAAAACGCTCCTTATCATAGCTCCCTTTATCATCTAAAAATGTTCCATCCATATCTGATGCAATCACCTTAATGGTCATAAAGCACCTCCTTGACTAACTTATCCCTATTATAACCCTTTTGGAAAACGCTTACCAGTACCATACTAGGAAAAACTGATACTATTCTTGGATATTTAATGGTCTTAGGATTGTTTTGTAAGCCTAGATTGTTTATAATTATAGTATGAAATTGAAGAATATTTTAAGAATACTATTTTCTCTTCTAATGATAGGTGCCATAGTTGGTGGATTGCTCTACCTCACCATCTATTTCAATAATCGAGATATTAAGAAGCTTTCCATGCCATCAAATAAGGATGGATTGAACTTTACCATAAAGAATAAAGAACTCTTAGATCAGTCTGTCTTACTTGAAAAAGGCAATATTAAAAATGTAGACATGCAGATTCTTTCCTTCAAGAAGGACGGAAAGTACGTCCTACAAAAAGGAAGAACCGAAGACAATAATCCTGAACTCACAGAGCAAAGTATTAAGTACGAAGCTAAGCGACGAGAAGCTCTTGCTCTTATTAACTCTGGTTTTTGGTCTTACGAAGGGCTAGATCGTCCTTTCGCTCAAAAGGAAATCGAATTGGGCAAAACAGGCCTTCTATATGGAGATGATCAAAATAATATCACTGCCGGAACCTATCCAAATATCGACACAGCTAAAATGTTTACCCACATGGGAAGCAACGGTTGGGATACAGGTGCCTTTGGTATTCTCATTAAAGATAAAAAAGTAGATAAAACCTGGGAAAAAGGTGATCCTGACCAACCAAATGCTCGTTCCATTTACGTAGAGACCTATGATGGTATTATCCGTATTATCCAAACCTATGGCCACAACTCCCTCAACAAGGGCTTGAATCACGAAGACATCTATAAGCTTTTAAAAAATATAGGCTACTCGAATATTCGTCTTGCCTTCCTACTAGATGGTGGTGGAACGACTCGTATGTACACACGATCTGACAATGGTAAGGAAAAGGTTGCTGGTGCCTTTGTCGACAATAGAACCTATATTGAGTACCTCTACCTCACCAAGCGTGATACTAATGCTGCTGATCCAAATATATGGCGTGATCCAGAGCTCGTAAAAGCTGGTAAATCCAAGTCAATCACTTACGACGACTATATTCAAGCAATCTACTCAAATGGAAAAGTTCCAGGAACCCAATACCAGTTTGAAGTCTCCAAATAAGACAAAAAATCCTCACAAGCATGAGGATTTTCTTATTTCAAATTATTTAATGCTGTAATCAGGTAGTGACCATCACGAATGCCTTTACCTACACGCTTAGCATTTTCAACCAAATCTTGGTAATCAGTATCTGAAAGATTGTCAATTGTCGCCTTCAATTCATGAAGTGACTCTACTGCAATTCCACAGCCGTTCTCAAGCACAAAATGAGATAAGGCTGACTGTTTCCAAACGACAAGCGGGAATCCTGAGGCCAAGTAAAGTGACGCCTTGTGAGAGTTATTATAGCGAAGGTACTCACCGAAAACACCACTACATGTCTCAGCACTGTCGCCATCCCAGACAAGCCCAAAACCACCCTCAAGGGCTGCAGGAAGCTCATCAGGTAGGAAGGAACCAAAGTAGTTCTCATTCTCAAGAGCTCTGCTTTCGTCGAAGCCGACACCATAAAGGTTATAAGCAGGTTCTGCAGGAAGAGAGTAAAGATAACCAGCTTTTTCTTGTGCCAAGTTACCAGCTACAATAATTGGCTGATTCTTCGTGAAACCTGTCTTCTCTTGGAAATTTGGAATCAAATAGTCAAAAATACCAAGACTGACAATCTTATCTTCTGCAACCCCTTTATCCACTAAAACAGATTTCATGATTGGATTGTGGGCAATGATACCTGTAACGTTACGGAACGTATCGCTTTCAGTTAATTTCATCCGTAACTTCATCCTAAAGGGTAAAGTTTTATCATTCACAAAACGAAGTGTTTCTAAATCATGAATTAGAAAATAAACTTTAACACCTTTGTTTTTTAGTTTTCTTAACAAATTGCTAAGAAATAAAGTATGATGTAACAAAGGAAATTGAATCACGATTTCATCATTTTTGTTTAAGAATTTAAAGGCTTTAGAATGTGCTCTATATTTATGAATCTGAGCATTTAGCACATTCATTTGATACCAGTCTTTAACCAAAACTTTTAATGGAGAATATCCCAATTTA
Organism: Streptococcus sp.; assembly: GCA_016939315.1. GTDB lineage: Bacteria > Bacillota > Bacilli > Lactobacillales > Streptococcaceae > Streptococcus. Next base: position 94,613 of record JAFHAZ010000005.1, read on the forward strand.
TTTAAAATTACTTCAACATCATTCCGTGCCTTATTTCCAGCATTTTTGACATTGTTATCGTGTAAAAATTCTTCTTTTAAATAGTATTTCATCTCTTATTTCTCATTTTTCAAAAGCTGATTTTTCAGGATAGTATTCATTCAAGATTTCCTTAAAACGAATGATATTCTCCTCTTTAAAGTCAACATCATCATTCACACAAAGTAGTTTTTTACGTCTATCTTTAAAGATAGATTCCAGCTTATCCACCTGATTCAAACCGATTGTCTCTCCGAAACTTTTAGACATAGGGTAAAACTGGTTACTTTCAATTTGCCAATGCTGACAGATGTATTGATTAACATCTACTCCATAGTCTCTAATTGGATTTCGCGATGTTTTATCTAAAGTTTCACCTTCAATTTCCCATAAATGTGCCAAGGTACTCTTCTTCATCGGAACAGGTAAATGCTGGTTCACGTATCCCGTAGGACCCCAAGGCAAGAGTAACAAGTTTTTCAAAACCAAGGAACCATAACGGAAATTAAAGAATTTCCAAGGCGAAGATTTTAAGGCTTTTTTATTAGGAAAATGACGATAGATTAATTCAACATTATTATGATAAGTATTCGTAAATGGTGACCAAGGAACCAAAGCATCATATACAGCTAAAAGTTTAGGTTGACCATTTTTATAAAAATCCGAAGGCTGACTATCTCTAATCAAGTACATATCATCATTGAAATAGAGATAGTTTTCCGACAAGTCTTCAATACGATGGAGGTTAAGCTCAATAGCTGCTGAATTATAGGTCGGTAGGTATTCTTTAGGCATAAATTCCCTATGAGTAACCAATTTGAGTTTTGGATGTTCCAAATTCAACCAGTCTGGCTTTTGCCCATTGGTAATCAAATAGACATTATTTACCCAAGGAGCATGCTTTTCAATCATTCGGAACCAGTAATTAAAAATACCATAATCACGATAACGTTGCTCACCATCAATATCTTGGTTCAAATCAGAAACATTCTCAGTAACTGCTTGTTTCTCACGGATAAACTCAGGGGCACTTCCATCTACCCAAAGAACAACGATATCAATTTTTTCTTGTGTCATATAGTAAATTCTTTCTCAACGACTTCCAAGGCACGCTCAATGACCACGTGCATGTCGTAGTATTTATAATCTGCAAGACGTCCACAGAAGATAACCTTGTCATTTTTCTCAGCTTCTTCTTGGTACCTAGCAAACATGGCATTGTTCTTTTCATCATTGATTGGGTAGTATGGTTCATCTCCACGTTTCCAATCAGCTGGGTATTCACGTGTGATAACTGTCTTAGGTTGTGTACCATACTCGAAGTGCTTATGCTCAATGATACGAGTATAAGGAATCTCACGCTCTGTGTAGTTGACCACGGCATTTCCTTGATGATTTTCTTCATCCAAGACTTCGTGTTCAAAACGAAGACTGCGATACTCCAACTCACCATGTTTGTAGTCAAAGTACTGATCAATCATTCCTGTAAAGACAACTTTTTCAACTGAGGCTTCAAGCTCTTCACGATTGGCAAAGAAGTCAACTCCAAGCTCTACTTCTACATCTCCAAGCATATTTTCAATGATGACATTGTAACCACCGATCGGAATTCCTTGGTAACGATCATTAAAGTAGTTGTTATCAAAAGTCAGGCGAACAGGGAGACGTTTGATGATAAATGGTGGAAGGTCTGTGGCAGAACGTCCCCATTGTTTTTCAGTGTATCCTTTGATCAACTTTTCGTAGATATCTGGACCAATTAACTTGATAGCTTGTTCCTCCAAGTTTTTAGGCTCAACATCTTTCATATCAGCCGTTTGCTCAGCTATCTTGTCCTTAACTTCTTGCGGAGTCTTAGTGCCCCACATAGCATAAAATGTATTCATGTTAAATGGAAGGTTGTAAAGACTGCCCTTGTAGTTAGCAATTGGTGAGTTGATATAGTTATTAAACTCAGCAAATTGGTTGACATAATCCCAAACTTTTTTATTTGAGGTATGGAAAATGTGAGCACCATACTTGTGAACGTTGATACCTTCAACATCTTCACAGTAGATATTACCACCGATGTGATCACGCTTGTCAATCACTTTTACTTTTTTGCCACGTTTTGTAGCTTCATGTGCGAAGATTGCTCCAGACAAACCAGCACCAACGATAAGATAATCGTACATATTTTTCTCCTTAGTTTTTCATTAACTGTTGCTTCAAGTCTTTCATATCTACGACACGTAAGACAATAATCAAGACGATATAAATGATGACACCGACAAGACCATCTACTGCTACATTTAGCATTGGTTTCAATTGAACAAACATCTTAAAGACAAAGAGTCCAAGATACATGACAACTGATGCTAAGATAATTTTTGACATGGCTGGAAGGATTGACACATCTTTGATGAATCTCCTTGAAAAATTCAATTGAATAACCCATACCAAAGCCTCTGTTAAAACTGATACAATTGAGGCCCCGACAAAGCCAAATGGAGGAATTAACAAGAGATTAAGTCCTACACTGACAACAGCCGGAATAGTCGTAGAGAGCATAAACTCACGATGTTTATTATGTGGAATCAAAATCTGAATTCCCATGATATTTGTCCAACCGATAAAGAACATCCTAAAGACCATAATAGCAATGGCAAGATAAGCCTCTTGGAAATCTTTCCCTAGGAAGAAACTCACAAAGTCCTTATTAACAATCAAGAGACCTGCTATTATAGGGAAAATCACAAGATTATAAATCAAGAAAGACAACTCATGCATCTTGTTAACAGCCTTATGATCTCCGCTAGATAAAAGACCAGATACCCTAGGAAGCATCACACTACCTAAAGACGTCACTAGTGTTAAGAGGATATTGATAATCTTCAAGGCTTGATCATAAATACCAACATCATTGGTAGATGACAAGGCACCCAACATGGTACGATCCAAAGTCACGTAAAGTGAAATGGCAACCTGAGGAAGAAACAGCAAGATAACAGGTTTGAGATGTTTCTTAGCATAGGATAAATCAAATTGTGGCTCACCGATATAGGGTCTTGCTGGTAACCACATACTCAATTGACCAAGCAATTCGAAGAAGGTCAATAGGAAAACATAGAGATACAAATCACCAGGTGTTTTCACAAATAGGAAGATAGAAATAACTCCTAAGACCTTTACCGTTGTATTCCTTGCGGTAATACGACGAAAATCCTCCAAACCTTGGAATAACCAAGAAATGTCCATCCCTTTCGATATCAAACTTAGACCTAAGATATAAGCCACCATATTTTGCATACCGGGAAAGAACAAACACAATGATGTATACAAGACTAGAGAAAGTATAGTCGCAATCAATTGAAGAGTATAAATACCCCAGAAATTTTTGCGAATATCCTTCCGATGCCCTGAAATCTCTTTAGTACCATAGTTAGCAACACCTAAAGTCGCCAAAAGAATAAAGTAGGTCACAATCGAATTAAAGTAACCATAAGTACCTAAATCCTTAGAACTAAAAATCCGAGTAACATAAGGTGTTGTAATAATCGGTAAAACAATGACCAGTAATTGATAGGAAAGATTGTAGGCGTAATTTTTTAAAACTTTCATTTATAGTACCTTCATTTTATTTTCCTCGTCATTTATTTCTTTTATCGAAATTAAACTTGCGAATAATGTAAACATGAAGATGTTGTACCCTGGTCTAATCCAAAATGCTTCTATCATACAATTAATAGTTATCAGAGAAAGTAATGCGAGAAATAACATTTTGCCTTCTTTATAAAATCTCCTAGATGATAAAACATAAACTAATACAAGCAAGACTACAGGAACAATTCCATAGTAGAATAACATTTGAATATATGAGGAATCAACATAATTATAACTGAGTACTGACTCTGTAGTACCTCCATAACCAATAAATTTTACATTATTAGTTCCAAAAAGATGTAACTTGTATGTATCAAGGGCATTTTTACCCAAAAAAAGTCTCATACTGAAGAAATCATTCAACTTAACAAAAAATGGGGAAGAAAAAGAAAAATGGGAAGACAAATAAAACATCAATGATGAAAAAATTGCCGCAGAATAGGGTAGTATGTAATAAACTTTAAATTTCTTTTCATTAGTATAGTACATTACTAAAAAAATAATTACAGCTACCAAAACAGACATAGAATTCAATCTAGCATCACAAAATTTGATAATAAAGGCTGATAAAGCTACTCCAACTGCCACCCTAAGCCAAATATACTTTTCTCTAAGTAAATATCCCCAAGCAATAAACAAATAAAAACAGTGTGAGGCAAAATCTGTAGGATAGATGAAACCAAATGAATTTCTTATAACTAATTCGGAAGATCTAACTTGGGCAAATTGTAAATTTGGTAGAAAACCAATTATTGAAAGTACGAATATACCTATGACAATTGAACCAGCAATAAACACATAAGTTTTTAAAATAACATCTACATCAACATCATAAAGTAGTAAAATCAATAATGAGTAAAGAAGAAAATTGGTAGCACCAGTTTGTAAAAAGACACATAAACTTGTTATGATTAAAAGAATTCCTGAAACAATGAATGATGTACTAAAATTTTTAATAAATAAAAATCTTAGTGACAACACCAATGCAACACCAATCAAGAGAATAGTTGGTAATTGAGGGAGAGTTTTATTAAGAACCGAAGTCATAATAACATCGTACCCAACAATTACCGATAAGACCAAAATAACCAAAAGGTTCTCAAACTTAATTTTTAACATAATACCCTTTTACTGTTTATAAGAATAGCTAATTTATTTAAAAGCAATTTTACGTAAGATTGGATTCATTTTCATTTTTTCAATAAAGATGACTGTCCGAAATTTTTTTTGGGTGAGAAGATCAATACTCAACCTTCTAAGAAAAGAAGAAATATTTCGCTGTCTCAATAACATATTATAAGGACCAATGATTTGATCTCCATTCCCTGAAAAAATATTTTCAAAAGCTTTATTTGAAATAACGGACTGTAGTAATTCTATTTTTTCTTGTCTTTTCAACTTTAAATTAGAAATTTGAAAAACTGAACTTATGATAATTTTGGTCTTAATTTCCTGTATTAATGTAGCATCTTCTAATTGGAACTGTTCAAGCAATTTATGTAATTCTTGAAGTTCATCTAATTGAAATTCAATTCTTCTAGGATGATAACTCGTCAGTGCAGAACCACTTCTACCTGCAATATAATTATAGAGAGTCGAATCAATAAAAAGAATGTTATCTAATTGTTGATAAACTTGGAAATTAAATAAAGTATCTTCCCCTATTGGTTTACTAGGAAACTTAATATTATTTTTTAGAATAAATTCTTTGTTATAAATTCTCGACCAAACATTATACATCATATCAGTTTTAAAAAGCTCTATGAAGTCATTCCTAAACTCTTCCTTTTTAAGAAGTCCTAGGTGCTGATAAGAATGAGAACGGCAAGACAAAATAGTGTTATTGGTTTCTTTAATTTCATTGTAACCAAAACAAAGAACATCCCATTCTCCATTAAGATTAGGACATATCTTCTCAAAGAAATCATCTGATAAGAAATCATCTGAGTCCATAAAGTACAAATATTCCCCCCTCGAGAGAGAAATCCCTAAATTTCTAGCTTCCGAAACTCCGTTATTCTCAATATGTCTAACAAAAATATTTGAATAATTATCTTGATACTCATCACAAATCGCACCACTCTGGTCGGTTGAATCATCATCAATTAATAGAATCTCATACTTAATTGGTGACGATTGCGACAGTATTGAATCTAGACCTCTTCTTAAATAATTCTCAACATTATATACCGGAACGATAATGCTCAAATCTATATTACTCATTAGCTCTCATCCTTAATTTATGGCGAATAAATTCTAACGACCATTTTTCCATTTTGAATTTTTTTAAAAACGTTGACTTAAAATAATCCCAATAGAATTTATTTTTGGTGACTTCTTCTATTTCTTGTATCGAAAGTTCTTCTCCAAATACCAACTTATTTGGGATAACATAAAATGACTCTACAAGCTCAAATTCAGGACAATCAATTTTCCTTTTTTGAAAATGTGTATATAGCGGATGTTTGACAACTATCTTACCATCAATTAAATTAATCGATTTTAAGCCCTCCTGCTGTGACCAAAAATAATAACGTTTAGGCTCATCTTCACCATATTCTCGAAATGAAAAATGGCTGATATCAATATCATCAAAAAACTTATCTTGTAATTGTTGGAACCCATATTTTTCAAAGAGGCTTTGAATACCTTTTTCTTCATCAAAAATAAAATTTTGCTCACTAGTAAAGACATTATGATAATCTAATCGATAGTTTAAACCTTGCCCTGACATAAATATACGATTAACATCTTGTGTATTTTTAAATATTTGGAGATGACCTAAAAGACCATATCGAGCATAATCTTTCTCAAAAAAGCTATGTTCTTCCAGAAATTGATAAATATCTCCAAGTAAAACATCTGTGTCACAAAAGCCCCAGTAATCATAACCCTTTAATTCTTCTTCAAAGATAAGTCCATATGCAACTTTATAGTCACATAATTTATAAGGTGTTTGAAGAGAGATTTTAAAATCAAACTGAGACTGAACTTTCTCCCTTAACTCATCAAAAGAAAGAGTTACAAATTCTATATTTTTAGCATTTAATATATCAAATTGGTCCACCTTTTGATCCGTATAAATTAAGAAATCAATCTTTTGATTACGTTTGGCGGTCAACAAAAAATATGGGAAAAATTTTGGAAGTTTTCCAAAATACGGAATAATGAGTCTGATCTTTTTCATTTCGTTAAATCCTCTCCACCCTTATTCAACCAGGTTACAGCATTAAAATAGCGGTGGTAAGTTTTTAAATCAATTCCAACATGTCCTTGCTTCTCAGCTGATTTAAAATGGACCAATGAAGGTAGATCACTGTAATTCTTCGAAGAGAAAATCACCTTACTCTTGTATGGAAGCTCTTCAAACTCTTTCATCAACTCATAAGTGCAGGCATCATTATCATTAAACTTGAAATACAAATTATCCCAATGTATTCTTTCTAAACGACGATTCCATTTTTGAGTTGCTTCTTCTTCATCAGCATAATGCAGGAAATGAAGTTCAATATCATCAAGAAGTGCTAGAGGATAGGCATTATCAAAGTCTTTGATGTATTTCGATTCCTTAACAAATGTCAAAGGGATATTACCACTCAAATAGTGTTTTAAATTCTTGAGCATCTTGATGTAATCAGGAGAAAAGACAAACATCCCTACAAATGGAGTTTGATAAGGTAAGCCCAATTCCTGATAGACTTTTCCAGCCCAACAATTATCACAAATGATAGTAAAATTTTTATTCCTAAGTCTTCGTCTAGGAATAAAATTAATAATTGGATAAACGATTGGTTTTAATTTATTTTTTAGTGTTTCACTGTTCATATTAGTACTTCTTATATAGTTCTGAGAAATTACGAATATAACTTTGTAATGAAAAGAGTTCTTTTTGGCGTTTGACAGAGGCCTTGCCAAATTGCTCTCTCTTCACGGTGTTATCAGCCAATTCTTGGATGGCCTTAGACAATTCTGCAGGCTGATTTGGTGTAGCAAGAAGACCGTTTTCACCTTCCTTAACCATTTCACAGACACCACCATGACGGTAGCCGACTACAGGTTTGCCACAAGCCATTGATTCGAGAACTACGGTTGGTAGGGGATCTGGATTGGTACTTGGCAAGACAAAGATATCAAACATATTATAGAGCTCTGTTGTCTTACTATAATAATCGATGCGCTTGATTTGTCCAGCTACTGGTGAGTCTGATATTGCCTTTTCCAACTCATCAACACGCCACTCTTCACCTTCAAAAGCACTCCCTGCCAGAAAGGCTATTGCTTTTGGATTAGCCTTTAAGATTGGAGTCACTGCTTCCAAGAAATCGCCTTGACCTTTCCAAGCATTCACTCGACCAACCATTCCGATAACTAAGGCATCCTGTGCGATACCAAACTGGTCACGAACTGCGCTGGCATCCATTTCATGATAGACAGCATTGTCAACACCATTATAGATGACCTGAACTTGGTCATTTTTTACAAAGCGAGACTGCTTCACGTGGTTGGCCACAGCATTTGAAACTGTCACAATCGTATCAGCATAACGCCCCATCAAAAAGTTGATGAAATCAGAGATTGCTTTTGGTTTGACGATAATCTCGTGAACATGCCAAATCAAAGGAAGTTTCAACTTACGTTTGAGATAAATTCCCTCAAGTACCGCAGTCGTATTATTGTGAATAAGAGTAATGCCATTTTCCTTAGCATATTTAGCAATTTGCTTTGAATAACGATTATAAGAGCCAAAATACTCAAGAATTCCCTTAGGATTAAAATACTTCCGGCGCAAGATTGGATAATCGATAACTTTTACCTTAGCACCAACCTTTTCCAATGCACCCACTAAGACGCCATCGTTGGGCAAGATGACATGAGCCTCAAAGGCTTCTTTATCCAATCCTTTAATAAGCTCCAACAAAACCTTATCAGCACCATACATTTCGGCACCAGCGTGAAGATATAAAATTTTCTGCATTTCTATCCTTTAAATACTTTCTCGTAGTCTGTAACAATTTTTTCCCAAGTAAAGGCTTCTTCGATACGTTTACTTGATTTTTGATTGAGGTCTGCGATAGCTTGTTCATCCAATTGTTCAGCTTGATTAATGACACTTGCCAATTGGTCTTTTTTCCAATAAAGAGCACCATCCTCACCGACTTCACGGTTAAAGCCAACATCCAACAAGAGATTGAGCTTAGTTGACTCAAGTGCCTCAAGAAGTGATGGATTGGTTCCACCTACCTCATGACCATGGAAATAAGCAAAGGCATTTTCACGAATGTACTTGAGCAATTCTTGGTCATAAACAGTTCCGACAAACTTCACACGAGGATCCTTGTCAAATCCAGTTTCCTGGCGCAACTTGTCGTAAAATTTGTTTTCTTCAACATTGGTAATGAGAACAAAGTCCTTGTCAGAGTTAGATGCCATAAAACCACGAATCATAGCCTCATAGTTATTTTCAGGCACAAAACGTCCTACAACAAGATAATAATTGTTTTCAATAACACCCTTTTCGAAGTACCATGTGCGTACCTTGTTATCAACCTTAGTCAATCGAGATTTAGTTGTATCAGTTCCATAGGCAATATAGGTTGTTTGAGGACGATACTTCGCATAATCCTTTTGAATATAAGATTCAATGTTTTTACTATCACAAATCAAGAGATCAGCATGTTTAACCATGAGTTGCTCTGAAATTTTCCAATACTTACGAACTGGAAGACTCCACTTTGCACGAAGCCATTCATGACCATCCGGGTTAACCATAAGGGTACCACCGATAGCCTTGATTTTCTTTTTAATACCTGAGATAAATGGACCAATTCGGCAGGCCAAAACATAAAAGATCGGTGCTTTATCATTATTTTCCTTAGCAATCTCAATGGCCTTATTAAGAGCTGCGATGTCATAAGCGATGGCACGTGCAGGCCCGATATTTGGGACGTCAATATTGTAGCATTTAGCACCGTTATGTTCGAAAGTATCTGCTGTAATTCCTGATTTAGCAGAATTTTCACGCATACAAGCTACATAATATTGGATATCTTTGTCTTGTTGGAACTCTGTTAACTTCTCAACAAAGGTCTCAAATCCACCATATTTTGCTGGAATTCCCTTAGAACCAACGATATAAACTGTTTTTGTCATTTAATCACCATTAAAAGAAATGGAGAAAGCCATCACTTTGCTCCATCCTTCATTACTACTACTTTAATTGTTTTCAATAAGATTTTGATATCGCGCCAGATTGTCCATCCGTCCATATAAGCAACGTCTAGTTTTACAACTTCATCAAAATCCGTAATTTCACTTCGACCGCTTACTTGCCAAAGACCAGTAATACCTGGTTTAAAGCTGAGGCGACGTTTTTGTTCCGGTGTATAAGATTCGTACTCATCCAATGTTGGTGGACGTGTTCCTACCAAGCTCATATCACCTTTTAGAACATTCCAAAATTGTGGGAGTTCATCAAGACTCGTTTTACGAATGAAATGTCCGATTTTGGTAATACGTGGATCATTGTCCATCTTAAACATACCACCAGACATTTGATTCTGTGCCATCAAATTCTTCTTGATTTCTTCAGCATCTACTCTCATAGAACGGAATTTATAAAACTTGAAGATACGTCCATTCTCACCCACACGGTCTTGAGCAAAAATAGCTGGCCCACCATCTTTACGAATAAGTGGGTAAAGGAAGATTCCAACAATCCCACAGAGCACCAAACCAACTAGGGCTCCACAGATATCAAGGAAACGTTTCGCCAAGATATCTCCATAGCTATAAAAATGCGTTGAAAAGGTAACAACCTTGAAAGGACCCAATTGTTGGATACGTTTTTCACCCTGACTCATAAATTCAAGGGCATTCAAATTAATGGATACTGGAATTCCCATGAGCTCAAAAGGTGATGCATAATCCCAAATCTTGTACTGCTCACTTGGCAGATTAATCAAAACTTGGTCTACTACTGAGTGTGTCGCATATTCGATCAAATTTTCAGGTTTAACACTCTTGATAAATGGATCAGTGAAATAAGGATTATCCAAGACACAAACTGCTGTAATCCTACCATCCATATTGTCTTTCATACGAGACAAAACATTTTCAAGACGCGCCTGATCAGAAATCAAGAGAATATTCTTGTTACTTTTACGACGTGTATAAATTGATGAACGGAAATACTTAAGAACAGTATTTGTAACGTATAAGAGAACACCTGAAATCAGGGTAACATAGAGAAGTCCGCGACGTGAGATAGAAAAACTTCCATCTGCAAAAAATGAGAGGAAAGTTGCAATTAGAGCAAATACGAAACAATATTTGACAGTTGCAATGAGTTCATCCAAGTAGCCTCTATACTTAAGATTTTCATAATAACTACTGATATAGTAAGACACTACATGTACGACACCTAAAAGGACAATGCTTCCTTGGGTAATCTCTGTATAAGGTATTTTACTAGCTACCATGGCCGCAAAAACAACCACAACCAACTGTATAATACCAATTTCAATGCGACGAATTTCTTGTTTTTCTTTCACTCTAAACCCCTTTTTAATCTGTTAAGGTATAAGGAGCCGCATCATCCCCATTAATGCTATCCTTTTCTACGACGATGTGCTCTTGAATGACCTTCTTTTGGGTCAGATTTTTTTCCATACTCGCCATATGATCCGTAAGAACCATATGAACCATACTTATCAACTGTCATATCAACTTTATTAAGGACGACGCCTAAGAACTGAGAACCACTTTGTTCCAATTGTTCGACCGCCTTAGTTACGAAACGACGTTTAATTTTTCCAGCTGCTGTAACCAAAAGACTAGCATCAGCCTGATGGGCAATAATAACTGCATCAATAACCAAACCAATTGGTGGTGTATCGATGATGACATAATCATAACGACTACGAGCAACTTCCATCAAATGTCTAAAATTGTCATTTTGTAAAAGACTTGTTGGATTAGGTGATACAGGACCAGATGCAATGACATCCAAACCAGAAATATCAGTTTGGCAAATAGTTTCATTCAGATCAGCATTTCCTGATAGGAAATTTGAAAGACCTTTATAAGGCTCATTTGACTTAAATGTACCTGACAAAACAGAATTACGAGTATCAGCATCAATGAGAAGTGTTCGGAGCCCAACACTAGCAAATGAAATAGCCAAGTTTACAGATGTCGTTGATTTTCCTTCACCAGCTTCAACAGAGCTAACCGCAATCACTTTCATCTGAGCACCAGAAAATTGAATATTTGTGCGAATGGCATTGTAATACTCTTCTGTTTGTTTGGCAAAGTTTTCTTTAGATTTTACTAACTTTAATAGAGGCATTTCTTCTCCTTAAATTTTATCTGTATCAGGGACAATTCCAAGAAGTGTCATTCCAAGGGCATCTTCCACATCTTCTGGACGGCGAATACGATCATCTAGGATTTCACGTACCAACACACCAACCACTGCAAGGAATCCTCCAAGCACTGCTCCAAGAAGCACATTACGTTTGATATTTGGTGAAGATGGTGACTCTGGCAATTTAGCTTCTTCAAGCGTTGTGACATCTTCAACTTTTGTCACGTTCTTGATTTTTTCTGAAGCAACTTCACGAACCTTATTGGCAAGTGTTTGCGCATCTTGACCAGTTTTAGCATTAACAGAAATTGAAATAAGACGAGTATCAGTAGGAATATTAACTGAAATCATTTTAGCAAGTTCTGCTTCTGTCATATTCAATTTTTCATCTTTGATAACTTCTGACAAGACATCGTTTGATGTAATAATTTCTTTGTAGTCTTTTGTCAAAAATGTACCGGCCTGCAAATCTTGAGCAGAAAGGTTTTTGCCATCATTAGCTTGATTAACCACATAAATACGTGTAGACGATGTATATGTTGGCTGAATGAGGAAGTAAGTTCCCAAGAAGGCAAAGACAGCGACATAAAAGGCTGTAAATAGAATAAATACTTTTTTAGTCCAAAGTTTTTGCAATAGTGCAAGTACATCGATTTCAACACGCTTCGTGTTTTCCTGAGTCATAGTTTCTCCTATATGTATTGATTTTCAAGTAGTGTTTGTGGATTTTCGAAGAAAAGGTTACGAGCACGTCGCGTTCCGTAAGTCTTTTCGATAATAGCGTAGGCATCTTTCATAAATGGCGGTCTTGGACCAAGATTATGCATGTCACTAGCAACCATATGAACCAAATTTTTTTCCAAGAAATAACGAACACGTTTCTTTCTTACTTTATCTTTATCACCAAAGAGCTTTGGTTTGAGGACATGTGAGCTATTGACTTGAGTATAGCAGCCCATATTGATGATTTCTCGAACACGGTCAGCATTTTCTTCAAGTGCATCATAGCGCTCAATATGAGCAACAATTGGTGTTACCCCTGCTCGCAAAACATTACTAAGCCCACTATGAATTTCTTTCCAAGAGGTGCGAGCACTAAACTCAATCAAAGCAAATTGAGTGTTGTGCATGCGTGGAATGAGATTCTTTTCAAGCTTCTCCACAATGTCTGAGGTGTAATAAAGTTCACCACCATAATAAATAGTTAAGTCTGGATAAAGTGCTTCTGCTTCTTCTTTCACCTTAGAAAAGTTTGCAAAGATTTTATCCTCTGGGGTTTCAAACATTCCCTTACGACGATGGGATGTTGAAACAATCGTACGCACTCCTTGCGCATAGCTTTCTCCAATGAGGTCGAGACTTTCTTCTAAAGTTTTAGGACCATCATCAACATCAAAAACAATATGTGAGTGAACGTCAATCACTTATTTTTCCTCCATCAGATTTTTGATAGCTTGAGAGGCACTTGCCACACTCGAATCATCTAGTTTCATCATGTAAAGACTAGAATTTGGCATAGCATAAGAGGTCAATTGACCAGTAGAACCAGTACCAGTTACTGCTTGAGACGTTACTGTAAATTTAGAGCCTGAATCAAGTTGTGTATTAGCCAAAGCATTAATGGTATCCAAAGACATATTTGTCTGAACAGAGTCTTGGAGATTATTAACGATTGAAGTAAAGTTTGATACAGATTTTAGAGAAGCCCACTTGTTTACAATCGCAGAAATAACTTTCTCTTGGTTCTTACCACGATCATTATCTCCTCCATCCAAACTATAACGCTCACGAACAAAGCCAAGAGCTTGTTCAGAATTCATTTGGATATCTCCAACTGGGAAATCAAACTTCCCATGAAGACTTGTGAAAGCTTGATCATTATGAACTGTCACACCACCAAGTTGGTCAATCAACTTAAGGAAAGATGTGAAGTTAATACGTGCATAGTAATCAATCTTAATGCCATAAAGATTTTCCAGAGTTTTTTCAGATGTTTCGACGCCATAAATACCTGCGTGGGTTAATTTATCATACTGGTCTGCCCCACCATCAGGAATCTTAACATATGCATCACGTGGAGTAGTCGTCAAGAGAATCTTATGTGTGTTCATGTTAACGGTCATAATGATATTGACATCTGAACGTGACACTGTTGAAATTGAACCGTAGGTATCAATACCACTAATATAAATATTGAAGACTTTTGAATCTACTTGTTTTGCAGAATTGTTATTCTTCTTTTTAATTTTATACGTATAGATTGTTTTTAGATTTGAAGTATAGTTACTATCGACAGACTCTAGTAGGCTAGCATAAGAGCCACTCAAGACCATAGCTTTAGATTTGCCAGACTTAAGATTGTCATATGCTTCTTGATATGAAGCAACATCATCAACTTTAAGATCAACCTTTTTGTCTTTCTTTAGAGCAGACATCAAGGTATCGATATTGTTCTTATCAACCTTAGTTGGTGCTTGTACGCTAGTAAGCTGACTCACATCTTTGATGTCACTATCCTTAGGAACCACGATGCTCATTTCTACTTCAGAAAATGCAGCCGTCTGATTCATACGATTAGTGATGTCAATCATTTGTTTAAAACCAAAAATACCAACCAGAGAAACTAGCGAAAAGATAACCAATACAACCGTTGTCACTAGTGGTGATTTCTTAGTCTTCTGAAGGAAGATGCTAATAGCAAGAACTACCAACAAACCAATGGTGATAATGATGTTCAAAAACCTAAATGATAGGAAATTATAATTGAACATTGTGAATAATAAGACCAATGCTAAAATAGCATACAGAATGGTCAACCCAACGTTGACCATCCCCCACGATCTATTACTCGTACGTTTTTGCTTACGATTCGTACGCGAACTCATATAAATTGCTCCTAAAAATTAAAATTAGACATTTCCCATTATCATTATAACATTACTATAACTTCATTTCAATTGTCATTCTTTTTAAAAAAGAAGAAACCGTTTTTCATTATGATATCAAGCATTTAATTTCTATCATTTTTCATAATATTGTAAACTATTTTTCACATTTTTGGTGGTTGAATCTTAAATTATCGGATATTTATCTATTTATTACAAGTCTTTTTCTTCCAAATATTTTTATTTTTTTCTAGTAGTTTGAAAATTTTTAACCTATTGATTCTTCGAGTAGATCTTAGTTACAACACAAAAGGACGACCTAATGGCGTCCTTTTATAAATTAGTCTGCAATTAGTGTTTCAAGACCAACTTTCATCATGTCAGTGAAAGTGTTTTGACGTTCTTCAGCTGTAGTGTCTTCATCTGGATTGACCAAACTATCAGAAATAGTCATGATGGCAAGAGCATCTACTTGGTGTTGAGCCGCAAGGTAGTAAAGTGCTGCTGCTTCCATTTCAACAGCCTTCACTCCCCACTTACCAAGCTCAATATTTTTTTCGAAATAATTTGAATAGAAGACATCAGATGACAAGACATTGCCGACGTGAGTCGTCATACCAAGGTCTTTGGCAATGTGGTAAGCCTTGTCTAAAAGATCAAAGCTAGCGATTTGAGGGAAATCATATTGAGGCCAGTCGTTACGGATGATGTTTGAGTTGGTTGCAGCTGCTTGTGCCAAGACCAATTCACGAACATGCACATCCTCATTCAAAGAACCAGCCGTTCCCACACGGATCAATTTCTTCACGCCGTAGTCGACAATCAACTCACTCGCATAGATAGAGATTGATGGCATCCCCATTCCTGTTCCCATTACTGAGACACGTTCACCTTTATATGTTCCTGTGTAACCAAACATGTTACGAACCTCATTGAAACATACAGCATCCTCAAGGAAATTCTCAGCAATAAATTTTGCACGCAATGGATCCCCTGGAAGAAGAATTTTATCAGCAATCTCTCCTTGCTTAGCAGCAATATGAATAGACATAGTTTATGATACAAAGAGCGACCAGAAAGCGACTGAAAATTAGGAATCTGACGAGAAATCCTGATTTCTCAGTCAGATTATCTATTTTCCGAGCTTTCCGCTCGTGTTCAAATCAAGAACACATGCTCTTTTCCTTTCTATAAATTATATTTTTAGAATGGTTAGGCATTAAAGAAGCAAAGTAAAAATAAGAAATCCGACAAAGATGCTTCGCATCTAGGAGGATTTATCTTTTTTACACAGCCTCTAGCCCAGGTTCAGTTTCAAACCCGAACTACCCTTCCTTTCATTTTTTGATGGTAAAGGAGCAGACAGAAAACAAATGAAGACTATCTATTTTCCGAGCTTTCCGCTCGTGTTCAAATCAGAACACATGCTCTACCTTTCTTAATTTTTATTTTTAAATATTTTTCTACTATTATATAGTTATATAGTAGATAAATAACAACTTTAAAAGTGGATTAAGCTTGAGTCAATGAATCAAGGAAATCGTATAACTTTTTGTTCATTTCAGAATAATCGTTGGCACGCAATTGTTCAGGTGTTTGAACAAAAGGTAACTCTTTATTTTGCTTACGTAAATGCTCTTCACCGTCAGCAACTATAAGTAAATCAATAGCTTTAGGATCAAACTCTAAGTGTGCCTGAAAGGCATAATGTTTAGGACTGAAGCGAACAATTTGGCGTGGACAACCTTGACTAGTAGCAAGAACAACTGCATTATCAGTCAATCCAGGCATATCACCATGCCAGTGGCCAGTGTTTAGGGTTTTGCCAAAACCTTTGACATGCTCATCTGCTAAACCTGCCTCAGTTAATGTTACAGGGAAAACACCAATCTCACGTTCTGGACTATGCTCGTACTTACCACCATAGGCAACAGATAAAAGTTGAGCACCTAGGCAAACCCCGACAATATAGATATCAGCAGCAATTGCTTTTTGCATAAATGCAATCTCAGCCTCTGGGTCATAATAAGGAAAGGCCTGACGATTCTCATCAGGTGACTGAGGGCCACCCATCACAATTAGAAAATCAATACCTTCAACAGTTTCAGGAAGAATCTCCTCCTCATAAACCTTGGTTGATGTGATATTATGCCCACGGTTTTGAGCCCATCTTAAATAGGCTCCTGGGACTTCAAACGTTTCGTGTAAGATAAAATGAATATTCATTGTTTTTTCTTCCATCTATTTTTAATTATCCTCGATAGTAGACTCGCTAAGAGTAGTGGTACTGCTACCAGCCCTCCTTGACCAGTAAAACCTAGAACTAAGGCTATCCCAGTTAGAGGAGCATCTAAAGTTGTTCCTAAAAATACGGTTGCACCGAGTAACATTCCTAGAGTAGGATTGAGTGATAAGCCAAAAATCTCAAGACAACTTGTCAATAAGAAACCCAATCCAGCACCTAAAGTAAAGGAAGGGGTTAGGGTTCCCCCATAAGAGCCTGCCCATAAAAGTAAACATACCATAAGACCTTTGACGACAAGGATAAGTGGCAGGTATATTGAAACCCCACCTGAAAATAACCATTGTGCTAGAACCTGACCATTTCCCATGATTAAAGGATAGAAAGCTGCAATCCCACCTAGTACTATATAAGATAGCGGCATGCTCCACAGAATGCGTTTATCAGTAATACGACTTTTGCTAGCCTTTTTGGCTAAGAAGCTAAACATTATCGCCAGCGGAGTTATCACTAATACAAGAGTAATAACCTGAATCAGACTAGCAGGGTCTGAGCCAACTTTACCGACTTGATACATTGCCTCCTTACCGACGATTGGTCGAGAACAATAAGCTGACAAATAGGTTGTCACAAGAATGATAACAATATTTTTTGATTTCCAAGCAACCCCTAAGGTTTCCAGAACAAACAGTGTACTGGCAAAGGGGACTTGGTATACCGCAGCTAAGCCAGCACCTGCCCCGCAAGCAATTAACAATTGTCTATCAACAACATCCAAATGCAAGGCTTTGGATAGACTACCACCAAATAGAGCGCCTAATTCTCGAGGCGCTCCTTCTTTACCAATTGAGGAACCAGCTCCAACGATTGCAACCTGCATCAAAGCATGTAGACTTTGGCCAAGAAAATTTGGACTCTTCTTACCAACGAGTTGCTTAGCCTTACTAATAGAAAGGAGGGACACTCGTCTCTGAAGGAAATACCAAAATAAACTAGCCAAAACACCTACTACAAGCAATACTGCAAATCGTCGAAAGGGGCTTACAGAGTCAAACTGTGACAATAAATCCGATTTATCATTACCAAATACAAGAATCTGTATAAACTCCAAAAGGTAATGACAAAGAATGCCTACCAAACCTGAAGCAATACCGGTTCCAAAAACAGCTAAACTTAACCTAATCGACTTAGGTAATGACGTTATAGGTTTTATTCCCCGAGCTATCATATTTTAGAGTTCAGCAAGAATAGCTTTTAGCAATCCTTTGAAGTCCCCTTTAACACGCTCTGTCACTTCCACCACTTCTTCGTGGTTCAATTCTTCTTGGAAACCAGCCGCAAAGTTGGTAATACATGAAATACCAAGGACTTTCAAACCAGAGTGAGCTGCAACAATAACCTCAGGAACAGTTGACATCCCAACAGCATCTGCCCCTAGTGTCTTATAAGCACGGATTTCAGCAGGAGTTTCATAAGTTGGACCAGTCACACCGATATAAACACCATCATCCAATTTAATACCAAGTTTATCAGCCACTTGATGAGCAGTTTCACGATATTCAGGTGTGTAAGCTTTAGACATATCAGGGAAACGTGGACCAAAATCATCCAAGTTTTCACCAATCAATGGGTTTTGACCAGTCATGTTGATGTGGTCAGTGATGGCCATCAAAGTACCTGGACCAAAGCCGATTCCACCTGCTGCGTTGGTTACAACAACACCTTCACATCCAAGTGCTTTCATAACACGTACAGGGAAAGTAACGACTTCAAGCGGATTTCCTTCATAAAAATGGAAACGCCCTTGAAGAGCCAAAACTTTACGTCCAGACAAAGTTCCGTAAACAAGTTTTCCAGCATGACCGACAACCGTTGATTGTCCCCAGTTTGGAATATCCGCATAGTCAATGACAACTGCGTCTTCAACTTCTTCAGCCAACTCACCAAGTCCAGAACCCAAGATTAAACCAAACTCAGGTTTTTCAATTCCTTTGCTTTCCAAAAATGCTTGAGTAACTCTAATTTTTTCAAGTAGCGACATGTTATTTCTCCCTTAATTTTATTTCATGCTTAAAAAGTGACCAATTTTTGAAAAAGTTCTCGCATTTCGAATGGTTATATCAGGATAAAAAGGTGTTTTCAATAACTTCTTATGATAAGCTGTTTGGCTATAAGTTGATTTATCATACTTTACCCAGTAGACACCAAGTTGACCAAAATGAAGTATTTCATCTTTCAACTCTAAAGAGTTAATAATCTTCTTCATTTCGTTCTTATCAAGTCTTTCAGTGAATAAGAGGACGTCTTTTCTATAGAAATCATCTTCCCACCACTCAGGTAAGGATGCCACTTCATTTTGGTAATCTTCCAGAGTAAAGAGAGAAAATACCTTAATAAATGGATAAGCCTTATTTAGAAATTCCTCTAAAACTAAGAGAAGTTCCTCTTTCATCAAGGTAGAATCAAAGAAAAGATTTCCACTATTTATATAGGAAGAAACATGTGACATACCGAGTTCTTCTAACTCACGACAAAATTCCTCCATGACTACCTTGTGACGACCACCAACGTTTATTCCACGAACCAAAAATGCATAGCGCTTCATTTTAGATAAGTTTATCCAAGAAGCTTTCACCAATCATGGCTTTATCTACACCAAAGTTTTCAGCAACAGTTGCTGAGATGTCAGAGAAATGACCTACTGGAATAAGTCCATTTCCTTTGAATGATGGGCTATAAGCCAAGAAAGGAATATATTCACGAGTATGGTCTGTACCTGCATAAGTTGGATCATTTCCGTGGTCTGCAGTAATCATCAAGAGATCATCTTCACACATAGCAGCAATGATTTCAGGCAAACGTTGGTCAAATTCGTGCAAGCAATCACGGTATCCATGTGGATCACGACGGTGTCCATAAAGGGCATCGAAGTCTACCAAGTTTGTGAATGAGAAGCCATGTTTGAAGTCTTCAGAAGTCATAGCTTTAATCAAATTATCAATACCGTGACTATTTGATTTGTTGTGTCCCATATCATGGTTGATACCAGCTCCATTGAAAATATCATTGATTTTACCAACGGCATAAGTATCGATACCAGCTTCATTCAATTTATCCAAAACAGTTGGTGCAAATGGTGAAACAGCCAAATCACGACGGTTAGACGTACGAGTGAAGTTTCCAGGCTCACCAACGTAAGGACGAGCGATGATACGCCCTAGAAGAGCTGGACGCTCAAGAGTAATTGAACGTGCATATTCACAAATACGATACAACTCATCCAAAGGAATAACGTCTTCGTGTGCGGCAATTTGAAGAACTGGGTCAGCTGAAGTGTAAATAATCAATTCACCAGTTTCCATTTGACGAGGTCCAAAGTCTTCAATAACAGCCGTACCTGAGTATGGTTTATTCGCTTCACGAATGACTTTACGGCCTGAGAATTCTTCAATTTTAGTGAGAATTTCTTCTGGGAATCCGTTCCAGAAAGTATCAAAAGGTTCAGTAATATTGAGACCCATGATTTCCCAGTGACCAGTCATCGTATCTTTACCAAGAGATACTTCCTGCAATTTTGTTGCATAACCAGTTGGGTTGCTTTCTGCTGGTACTGTTTTCAAAGGTGTTTCACGAGGAATATTTCCTAGACCAAGCTTAGCCATATTTGGCACATTCAATCCTACAGATTTAGAGATGTGACCAAGGGTATCTGAAGCACCGTCTGGCACACCTGCATTGACAAAGTCATTGGCATCTGGAGCAGCACCAATTCCTACTGAATCAAGAACGACTAAATGCATTCGGTTAAATTTGGACATAATAACACCACAAAGAGCTAAAATCTTTTCGAAATTACCTCTTGCCTTTCTATATTATTTAATAGTTTGAAAAAAATTAATTAGTTTTCCTCATTAAAAGCGAGGGGAATAAAAATCGGACTAGGCCTTAACTTCAACGACCTTAACACCGTCTTTTCCTGCAACGATGACTTTGTTAACCATGCCATTGAACAATCCATGATCGACAACACCTGTCATAGCTTTTAGTTCTTCACCAAGAGCTACTGGGTTTTCAATCTTACCTAAATCAAGATCGATGATATAGTTCTTCATATCTGTAACAAAGCGGTCACCTTGTTCCGTAAGTCGGAATGATGGTTTATAGCCCTTAGACTCAAAGACACGGTACAGACGGTCAGCACCATATTGAACCACTTCAACTGGTAGTTTGAAAGCACCTAATTGATCAACCATTTTAGACTCATCAACCACCCAGATATATTCTTTTGTAGGTGTAGCGACGATTTTTTCCATCAAAAGGGCACCACCGCCACCTTTAATCCCGTTGAGTTGAGGGTCTACTTCGTCGGCTCCATCAACAGTAACATCAATACTGTCAATGTCATCCACTGCCTTCAAAGGAATGCCTAAGCCTTCAGCTTGTTTAGTGGTTTGACTTGATGTCGTTACACCAACAACACTAAGACCTTCTTCCTTAATACGACGGCCAATTTCCTCTACGAAGAAGTAAGCTGTTGACCCTGTACCGAGTCCAACAACCATTCCATCTTCAACATATTTGGCAGCGGTTACACCAGCGATTTTCTTAAGTTCTTCCATGCTCGTCTCCTTGCATCTTTCTATAATAGTCGTTCAGAACAATTATAACATGTTTCACCAGTAAATAGAAATGATATGGGGGAGGAAAACCGAGCAAAAATAAAAACCAGATCCTAAATAGAATCTAGTTTTGATGGGGAACTAATTTAATAGCACCACTTAATCTTCTTTACGACGTTTGAAGAATCCTACAAAGGCTGCAAAAATCATTGAAAGAAGTCCAATAAATCCAGCATTGCTAGTGTGCTCACCAGTTTGTGGCAACTCAGCTTGAGGCACTACAGGAACTTCAGTATCTGGAGTTGGTGTAGTTGGTGGTGTCACTGGAGTTGGAGGAGTAACAGGTGTTGGTGGTGTTTGTGGAGTAGTCGGTGGAGTTGGTGGTACCACGTGAGACTCTCTCTCAACGACATAGTTCTTGTGCCATACAACACTTGGTTTTTCAGGAGTTTTAGGTTCTACTGGTTTAGCAGGAACTTCAACTACTTTTGGTGTTGGTGGCGTTGGTGCCGTTGGACCTGTTGGTGGTGTTGGTTCAACCGGTTTTTCTGGAACTTCAACCACTTTTGGTGTTGGTGGCGTTGGTGCCGTTGGACCTGTTGGTGGTGTTGGTTCTTGTGGTTTACCAGGAACTTCAACTACCTCTGGAGTTGGTGGCGTTGGTGCCACTGGCTCTTTTGGAGGTGTTGGTGGTGTTGGTTCTTGTGGATTGATACCAACTGTTTTAACGACTGGTTTAACCGGTGCTGTTGGTGGTGTTGGTGCCTTAGGTTCTTCAGGTTTTTCACCTGGATTCTTAGGTAAACCAAGGTTAGAGTTGATTGCGAACCAGTAAACTGTTGGTGCGCCATCAGCATTTGCACCTTCAGCAGTAAATACCAAGTGACCATTAGTCATCTTGATACCTGCACCTCCATAGTAGAGGTAAGGTGAATCAGCGTTATCCCAACCTGTCAATTCTGATGTTGTCTCACCATTAAAGACTGCACCATGGTCAATGTATTGGTTATCATTGACTGATGTTACTTCTTTAGTGGCAGCATCATAAGTAACTGATGATTTTGGAATAGCGATAAATTGGTTATCACCAATATTTACATATTCTTGGTGGCGTGTTGATTGGTATTTTTTCTTAGGTGTGAATGTAATCAAACCAGTTTCAGCAGAAACGCTGTATGAACCAATAACATCATCTTTATCACCAAACGTATAATCTTGGTTACCAAGAGCGTGTCCATTACCGCTACCTGAAGCATTAAGAGTTGTTACATCAGTTGGAATTTCACGTGAGACAACCCATTCTGAACCATTCCAGTCAGTGATAGGAACCACTACCTTAAGTGGGTTCTCATCTGAAATGTTAACTGTAGCTCCACCAAAATCTGCATAACCAGATTTTGTAACAACTTCACCGTTTTGGATTGCCAAAGTAGAACCATCTGCGTAAGGATTGTAAGTACCGCGAACAGTATTACCATTAACGTCTTTCGCTTCTACTGTAAGTGGACGTGGGCGCTCAGATGTTTCAACATATGCTGCACCGTTCCAGTGGTTAAGTGAGTTAAGTGCTACGATAGCTTTACGCTCACTAAGGTTGAACATTTTACCATCTTTATCGTAAAACTCAACATCTACAGCTACTTTAACCGGTTTATCTTGATCAGTTGACGCTCCAACTGTCATAGTTACTGATGGATCCTTACTGATTTTCGCGATACCTTTTCCGTCGTTTGATGGAAGGCTAACGATTTCGTAACGGTATACAACACGTTTGATTGCTGATGCTTCATTCTCAACAAGCATGCTTGATTGGTTCAAGCCATCGTAAGTAACAACAAATTTGTCACCTTCTTTAACTTGAATCCACTCGTCTTCAGTGTTTGTCCAAGGACTGTTTGAAACAATGTCAGATGCTTGTAACTTGTTAGAATCATATTGGAAAACATTACTTGTGTTAAGACGCTCTTGTGCTTCTTTTGTCAAGTAGTTGCTTACACCTTCAACTTTGTGTGTCGCATCGTTTTCACGTTGGAAAGTCAATTCTTGAAAAACTTCAGCATCTTTAAGGTTACGATATACAGGATCATTCATGTATTTATCGTAAGCTGTTTTAGCATCTTGATATTGTTTAAGTGCTGTTTGGTAGACAGCTAATTTGTTTTGATACTCAAGGTACTCTTGGTCATATTTAGCTTTTTGCTCATTGTAGACAACCAAGGCAGCTTCGTATTTAGCTTTTGCATCTGCATTGTATTTTTCAATAGCTTGTTTTGTTTCAAGATCTGCTTCATAAGCTGTTTTCTTAGCATTATAAAGTTCAAGATTCTTGTCATACGCTGCTTTTTCTACATCATATTTAGCTTTTGCTTCATTGTATGCTGCTAGCTCAGTTTGATATTTAGCTTCAGCTTCGGCGTTACGTTTTTCAGTAACAACTTTTTCAGCTACTTTATTATCATAGTTAGCTTTTTCAGCATTGTATTTGGCTTTATCGCTATTGTACTGAGCAAGAGCTGCTTCATAATCAGCTTTTGCTTGGTTATATGTTGCCAATTCTGCTTGGTATTTAGCTGCAGAAAGCGCATTTTCTTTATCAGCGGCTTCTTTTTCTGCTACCTTAGCATCATAAGTAACTTTCTTAGTCTTGTACTCTGAAAGAGCTGAGTCATAAGCTTGCTTAGCAATTTGGTATTGCTCTGAAGCTTTATCATAAGCTGTTTTTTCAGTATCATATTTAGCCTGAGCTTCAGCATTTGTTTTATCAGCAAGTGCTTTCTCAGCTAATTTTGCATCATAGTTTGCTTTTGCTTTATCATAGTCAGCTTTATCTGACTTGTATTGTTCTTTAGCCGCTTTATAATCAGAAACGACTGTATTGATTTTCTCTGCTTGTGCTTTATTATCTGCAGCAGCTGCTTCAACAGTTTCTTTGGTTTGAGCAGGTTCTTCCTTAACCTCAACCCCTTCGTTAGTTGCAGCTGTTTTTGCAGCTTCTAAGC
The DNA here is from genome assembly GCA_016939315.1 of Streptococcus sp. GTDB lineage: Bacteria > Bacillota > Bacilli > Lactobacillales > Streptococcaceae > Streptococcus. The sequence continues at coordinate 119,383 of JAFHAZ010000005.1, forward strand.
TTGTATTTGTTACTTCACTCGTTGTAACAGTTGTGTTGCCTTCTTCAGTAACGTTAACAACTTTCTTTTCAGTTGAATCTGCTACGGCTGAAGTGTTTTCTTCAACAGCATCTGTTGCTTCAACTGCTGGTGTTGCTGAATCTGTAGTTGTTGCTACCTCATCAGCGCTTGCATTTGAAGTCCCTACTGCAAGAACTGCAGTCCCCAAAAGAACAGAAGCCGCACCAAGGCTAGACTTTCTGAGTGAATAACGTTGTAATTCCTTTTTCCCCATTTAAATTACGTCCTTCTATATTTAGTTATGTTCATATTCTAACAAAAGAAAGAACCATGTCAATTTGAGATATCTCATAAAAACACGCATTCCTTTAAATTCGATTAGATTCTTAAATTCAAATATTTTTTAATATCAAATTATTTGATAGACAAAACCCTATAATTAATAGCGTTTTCGATACAAAAAGGAGGTTTAATTTTATAATATCTAGTCCAATTCGCTTTAATGTTTTTTTATTGAAAAGATTATGAAAAACAATCAACTATATGCTTTCATTTTACTTTTCATTGTGATATTTAGCTTTTGGATAGCTCTTTCACTTAAATCATGTCCTCTCCTTTCCCCTATTAGTTTTTTACATTCAAACTTATTTATGCCGATAATATGCAAAAAATAGGTAACAAAAAAGACTAGACTGTCTTGCATAGCAAAACAACCTAATCTTTCATTTTATCTTATTAATGTTTACGTTTGCGAGCTGACCATAGACCTGAAAGGGCCATTGAAAGGAAGCCTAGACCTGTTACAGATGCTAATTTTTGGTTAGAGTCACCTGTTTCTGGCAATACGGCGCTATTAGTTCTTTCTGTTTCTTGCTTAGCAACTACAGAAGAAGTTGGTGTAACGCTTGGTCCTGTAGGTGTTCCAGGAGTTTTTGGTTTTTGAGGCGTTGGTGGCGTCGTTGGTACTGGACGTGTTACGCGCTCAACAAGATAATTTTTATGCCATTTTACCTTTGGAGCTACAAGTTCTTTAGGTGAAACAGGTTTATTAGGAACATTAACTGTGACCATAGTTGGTGGTGTTGGAGCTGTTGGCTCTGTTGGTGGCGTTGGTTTTGTTGGCTCACCAGGTACCTCTACAACTACAGGTGTAGGTGGAGTCGGAGCCTTAGGTTCTACTGGAGCCGTAATCTTACGTGGCTCTACTGGCACTTCAACTAAAGCTGGAGTTGGTGGCGTTGGAGCTTTTGGTTCTGTTGGTGCCTTAGGTTCCTCTGCATCAACTGTAACCACAGTGTAGTTAGGTTCTGTCGGTGGCGTTGGCGCTTTAGGTTCTTCTGGTTTGCTTGGTTCCGCTGGAACTTCAACAACTGTAGGAGTTGGTGGCGTTGGAGCCTTAGGCTCTGTTGGAGCTTTTGGCTCCTCAGCATCAACTGTAACAACTGTATAGTTAGGTTCTGTTGGTGCCGTAGGGGCTGTTGGCGGAGTTGGTTCTGTTGGTACCGCTGGAAGAACTTCCAATGTAATCGTTGGTGGTGTTGGAGCCTTTGGTTCTTCAGGAGCTGTTGGCTCTTTTGGCGCTTCACCTGGATTTTTTGGAATACCAACATTTGAGTTAATCGCAAACCAGTAAACTGTTGGTTGACCAGCAGCATTAGCCCCATTAGCCGTAAATACCAAGTGACCATCAGCCATCTTCAAGCCTGCTCCACCATAATAGAGATATGGAGAAGATGGATTATCCCAACCTTCAAGAGTGGTTGAAGATTCACCATTAAAGATAGATCCATGTTCAATGTATTGGTTATCTTTAAACGATGTCACCTCTTTTGTAGCAGAATCATAAGAAACACTTGAATTTGGAATTGGAATGTATTTATTGTTTCCAACATTTACAGATTCTTGGTGCTCTACATTTTCAAATTTCTTCTTAGGAGTAAAGATGATACGTCCTGAAGTTGGATCAATCGTATAAGAACCGATAACATCATCTTTACCGTCTAATGTGAACTCATCTGTTCCGATAGAGTGACCATTCCCAGCACCTGAAGCATTGACTGAAGTCGCGTCAACAACGGTTTCTTCACTAACTGTAAATTCACTACCATTCCACGTTGCTTTTTGTGCCACAATCTTGATTGGATTTTCAGCAGAGATAGTGACATCAGCAGTACCAAAGTCAACAGTTCCATTTTTAACAACAACTGCATTGTTTTCAATGCTCATTGATGAACCATCTGCATACGGATTCCAAGTTCCTCGAACAGTGTTACCATCTTTATCTTTGGCTTCTACTGTAAGGGCACGAGGTTTATCCCCAATATCTACATAAGAAGCACCTGTCCAGTGGTTAAGAGAGTTCAAAGCAACAATCGCATTGTGCTGTGTCAAATCAAACTTATTGCCATTACCATCATAGAATTCAACATCTACAGCAACTTTAACGGGTTTATTTTGGTCTGTTGAAGCACCGACTGTTAGTGTTACAGTTGGGTCTGAGCTAACGGCTGCAATTCCTTTACCGTCATTTGATGGAAGACTCAAAATTTCATAGCGATAAATCACGCGCTTGATTGGATGCATATCCGTATTTTCACGCATGCTTGACTGATTCAAGTTATCATAAGTAACAACAAATTTATCGCCTTCCTTAATTTGAATAAATTCAGTTTCATTATTGGCCCAAGGACTAGTTGCTACAATATCTGAAGCTTCCAATTTATTGGAATCATACTGATGTACATTGCTAGTATTCAAACGAGCTTGAGCATCACGAGTGAGATAAGCACTGATGCCATTGATGGTATGAATGGCTCCACCTTCACGTTGGAAGGTCAAATCTTGAACAGTTTCTACATCTTTTAGATCTTGGAAACCATTATCATTCATGTACTTATCATAGGCTGCTTTAGCATCTTTGTACTGTGCCAAAGCTGTTTGATATTCAGCAAGTTTTGTTTGGTAGGTAGCAAAGTCTTTGCCGTATTGTTCTAGGTCTACATTGTATTTTGCAAGCTCAACTTCATACTTAGCTTTTGCAGCATCTTCTTCTGCTTTAATGGCAACAAGTTGATCATAGGCTGCTTTATCTTTATCGTATTGTGCTTTCTTAGCTTGGTATTCTTGTAAATCTTTATCGTATTGTGCTTTAGCTGCATTATAAACAGCCATTTCTGCATCATACTTGGCTTTAGCTTCCGCATTTGCTTTATCAGTTGCTGCTTTTTCAGCTACTTTGGCATCGTAGGCTGCTTTAGCAGTCTTGTAGGTAGCTAAATCAGTTTGATATTTTTCGTAAGCCGTATTGTAAGCAGCAAGATCATTCTCATATTGCTCTTGAGCAGCCTTATCAGTAATTTCTGCTTGTGTTTTCTCAGCTACTTTAGCATCATAGGCTGCTTTTTTCGTATTGTATTCAGCTAGAGCGGCATCATACAAAGCCTTATTTGTCTTATATTCAGACAAGGCTGCTTCGTAAGTGACCATTTCCGCATCATACTTAGCTTTAGCTTGTGCATTGGCTGCATCAGCTGCTGCTTTTTCTGCTACTTTAGCATCGTAGGCGGCTTTGGCAGTCTTGTAGGCAGCTAAATCGGTTTGATATTTTTCGTAAGCGGCATTATAAGTAGCTAAATCTTTCTCATACTGCTCTTGAGCTGCCTTGTTTTCGATTTCTGTACGAACTTTTTCAGCTACTTTAGCATCATAAGCTTCCTTCTCAGCATCATATTTTGCCTTGTCTTTGCTGTACTGAGCCATAGCAGCTTCATAGTTCTTCTTAGCAGTTTCATAAACAGCCAACTGTACCTTGTAATCAGCTTCTGACTTAGCATTAGCTGCATCGGCAGCTGCTTTTTCTGCTACTTTAGAATCATAAGTTAATTTTTGAGTATTATACACTTCCAATGCTGCATCATAGGCTTTTTTATCAGCTTGGTATTTAGCTAAACCTTTTTCATAAGCAGCTTGATCAGTATCATACTGTGCTTTAGAAGCAGCGTTTGCTTTATCAGCTGCTGCTTTTTCGGCCACTTTAGCATCGTACTCAGCCTTAGCCTTATCATACTCAGCTACTTCTTTTTTGTGGCTTTCTTTTGCTTTCTGATAATCAGAAACAACCGTATTAATCTCTTTTGATTGAGCTTGATTGTCAGCAATAGCACCCTCTAGGGATGTATGTGTTTGAGGTGCAGTTTCTTCGACTTCTACCCCTTCTTTTACCGCAGAAGTTTTAGCATCCTCAAGACTATCAGTTGTAACAACACTTGTTGTTACAGTGGTATTTCCTTCTTCTTTGACAGAAACAACTTGCTTCTCTGAATGATCAACAGTCGTTGCCGGATCGGTAGCAGTATCTGTTAGCACAGAAGCACTAAGTGGTGTATCAGTAGCAGCTGAAGTTGAAACCTCATCTGCATGTACACCAGTTGCACCCATCGCAAGAATTGTTGTACCCAAAAGAACAGAAGCAGCTCCAAAGCTATACTTCCTGATTGAAAAACGTTGTGAATCTTTTCTTCCCATATCACAAATTTCCTTCTAAATTTTCTTAACACCTAAAGTCTATCACTTTTAAACTTTCTGTCAATGGAATTGTCTTAATATTTTTAAAAATTTACACTCATTTTCAATTTGTAAATATTATTTAATTAATTCTTTAGTTTAAAAGGATAGCTACCTTAATTTTATATGTTACTTCTTCTGAAAATTAGAATTAAATTGCACTATATAAGCTTAGTATTAAAGTTTTTGTTAATTATTTTTGCGACTCTTTTTGTTAAAGTATCAAAAAGAGCCCCAAGGGGCTCAAATCTTTATATCATTTGGACATGTTCTAAATGTTGCTTCATTAATTTGATAACAATACCTAATGACAATCCAAGTTCATATATCAGAAATCATTGACTTAAGATTTTTTTGACCAAGGCCTTCAAATCTGGAACTACTTCTTCCATAAACCATGGATTTTTGGCTTGCCATATATTATTTCTAGGAGAGGGATGAACGAGAGGAAAAAACTCTGGGAGATAATCTTTATAATGCTTAACTGTATCCGTTAATTTTGCCGACGATTTTTGATGTAAATAGTAACGCTGTGCATAGTTACCTACTAAAATCGTCAATTGAATATCAGGAGCTAAAGCAAGAACTTTCTCATGCCACTTATCTGCAAATCCTTTGCGAGGAGGTAAATCACCTGATTTTCCATGACCTGGGAAATAAAAATCCATTGGCACAATAGCAAACATGCCAGATTCATAAAATTCTTCGCGTGAAACACCCATCCAATCCCTGAGATTATCACCGCTAGGATCATTCCAGTAAAGGCCAGACTCTTGGGCACGAATACCAGGAGCTTGTCCTACGATATTAATTCGTGCCGTTTTTGGAATGGTAAACAAGGGTTTTATACCTTGTTCCGTAAAGGCTTTATTTTGTTCATCGGACATGATTGCTTGTGTTAATTCTTCAAGTGTTTCCATATTATCCTCCTCAAAAAAGAGACAAAACTGTCTCTCTTTTTTATTTGATTAACTCATAGATAGCTTCTGCATAAATGGCAGCTGCACGGTACAAGTCTTCAACCTCAGTAAACTCATTTGCTTGGTGCATCGTGTTGACATAACCAGGGAACATAGCTCCATAGGCAACACCACGTTTGAGGAGACGTCCAAAAGTTCCTCCACCAATAATTTGTTCATGACCTTTAAGGCCTGTTTGTTTCTCATAGACTGAAAGAAGGGTCTCTACCATAGGATCATCAACTGGTACATAGTGTGGCACATGACCGTGTTCTGAGAGACTAACCGCCTTAGGACCTTCGAGTTTTTCAAGATCAGCCTTAATAGCATCCGTATCAACCCCTTGAGGATAGCGGAAATTCAGAGCAATCGTATTTTCTTCTGATTCCTTAGAGAAGTTAAATACACCTGCATTCATGGTCAATTCACCCATCTTAGGATCTGTATAGGCAAGACCTGTCTTTTCAGCAAAGAAATCCTTATGAAGTGTTTCAGCAATTAAATCCAAATACGTTTTAGCATTGCCTTGGAAATCAAATTGGCTAAGGAAGAGTGCCAAGTAGGTTGCCCCATTAATACCATTTTGAGGCATCATACCATGAGCTGATTTCCCATGAATAGTCACATGGAAAACACCTGCTTCTTCGGTCACTTGACCAGTTACTTCTTGTTCCGCAACAAAGTCTGCTAATTTGGCCTCGAGTTCTTTCAAAGTGATAGGTCCAGTAAAATCTGCACTTGCTGATTCAGGAACCATATTTTCACGCAAACCACCATTAAAGGACACAAGACTAAAGTCTCCATCATTTTGACCTTCAAAATGGAGATAGGCTGTAATATTACCTTTTTCACCATTGATAATTGGGAATTCTGCATCAGGTGAAAAACCAAAATCAGGATCTTTCAATCCATTATGAGCGAAGTAATATTCCATATCGCCCCAACCAGATTCTTCATCAGTACCAACAATGAAGCGCACACGCTTAGATACTGGAAGCTCGAGTTCTTTAATAATTTTCAAGGCATAGTAACAAGCCATTGTTGGGCCTTTATCATCTGATGACCCACGGGCATAAAGTTTGCCATCTTTGATTACAGGTTCATAAGGATCTGTATCCCAACCGCTACCAGCTGGAACCACATCCAAGTGTGCAAAGATACCCAAAACTTCATCACCTTGACCAAATTCAAAGTCACCAGCATAATTATCGATATTACGAGTTTTATAGCCGTCACGTTCTGCTAAAGCAAGAAAATGTTCCAAAGCTTTTACTGGTCCAGGACCAAATGGGTGCTTATCATCAACCTTACTATCATCACGTTCTGAGTTAATACGCAAAAGACCAAAAAGGTCCTCCATCAAAGCATCTTTGCGCTTATCAACTTCGGCACGAAAATCAATTGTCATAATTTACTCCTTACTGTCTCTAGTTAGCATTATTTTACCATTTTTAGTAAGAGTTTTCATCCTTTATAAACAAAGCCAATGAAAAATGCTATCTCTTACCTATCATCACAAGACGCCTTACCATTTTGAATAGCATGTGAAACATTTCTTAAATCAGTAATGATCGAATCAAAAGTAATACTATTGCTTTCAACTAGGAACGCTTTCTCTTAGCTACCGGCCTCTTTTTACTTTAGGCTCTACTATTGAAATCACTCATATTGTAGCATTACGATAATATCATTACAAGAATTTCCAAAAACTTTAGAATATTCTCTTAATTAATGCTATAATAGGACTATCAAAACTAAGGAGATGTATTATGCCATTTGTAAAAATTGATCTCTTTGAAGGTCGTACTGAAGAACAAAAAATCGAACTTGCACGTGAAGTTACTGAGGTTGTATCACGTGTTGCAAAAGCCCCTAAAGAAGCTATTCATGTTTTCATTAACGATATGCCAGAGGGAACTTACTACCCACATGGTGAAATGAAAAAGAAAAACTAATCATCATTAAGCAGTCACATCCGTGGCTGCTTTTAATATAAAAAAAATGGAGTTTCTCTCCAGTTCTATACTTAAATTATAGTTGGTAATTCGTCATCATCTTCAAAATTCTCTACAACTTCTTCACCAGGCAAGGGTTTTTGCAGTTTTCCCAAGATAAAACGTGAGATGGGACTAACTACTAGAAAATTTAGAGGTAAGGCCATGATAACATTTGTCAACCAAGCACGACCATAAGATGAGAGCGTCACCGACTGACCATTGTACACTAATCCATAGAGTGATATAAAGGTTACCATGAATAGCGCCATGGTTCCAGAAATCGCTAAAATCTTCGCCCTTCGTTTATCATGGGCTTTTACTTTATGTAAAATTGCAAATGCAATTGTCTTGGCTAGTGGTCCCACCAAAAGCATATCCAGTAAGAAAGCAACCACAAATCCAGGAAGATAACCTTGAAAAAGTGACCCCAAGCAAAGGGAACTACTCCAGTCCAATCAAGGATGAGAAGATTCCAGAGACTCATCCCACAGACCATCATTCCACACATTAAAATCGTAAAAAGCAAAGCTTCTTTAAAATTACGCGGCATTAAAATTCTCCATTTCTAAAAGTTCTCTCTCAGCATATCAAAAATTTTTATTCCTCGTAAGTTAAATTTCTCTCATGAAAACGTATTATTTTAGGATAGTTTCCATTTCTGTGTATCTCGGTTTCATACCTAAACGTTCGTAAAAACGTACAGCTCCCTCATTATCATTCCATACGTGAAGTGTCAGATTATAACAACCTGACTCCTTAGCATAGTCCAAGGCAAATTGATAAAGCTTCTCCCCTAATTTTTGACCTCGAGCCTCCTTATCAACGCATAAATCATCAATAAAAAGAGTCTTAACAGCCTTTAGTGAACCATTATTATCAGATACTTCTTTAATCATTAAGAACAGATGGCCCAAGATACGGCCTTCTTCATCCTCATATACAAAAATAGGTTTATTTGGATCATTAATCACTGCTTCTAAGTCTGCATCTGTATATTTACTGCCCTCTGACTTAAATACATCAGGGCGTGCATGATGATGCACTAGAAGAATCTGTCCCAATAGCTCCTGTAATCTTGGAATATCTTCTGCTCTTGCTAAACGAATCATTATTACCTCCATAAAAAAAGATGGGTAAAACCCATCTTAATTCTTATTTACCAAGTTTTGCTTTAGCTGCATCTGCAAGAGCTGTGAAAGCTGCTGCATCGTTAACTGCCAAATCAGCAAGCATTTTACGGTTAACTTCGATTTCAGCCAATTTCAAACCGTGCATCAATTGTGAGTATGACAAACCGTTCAAACGAGCTGCCGCATTGATACGTGTGATCCAAAGTTTACGGAAATCACGTTTCTTTTGACGACGGTCACGGTATGCATAGTAGTAAGAGTTCATTACTTGTTCTTTTGCAGTACGGAACAAGATGTGTTTTGCACCATAGTAACCTTTAGCAAGTTTCAATACACGTTTACGACGTTTGCGTGATACAACGCCACCTTTAACACGAGCCATTTATATATTCCTCCGAATTAATTCTAGTTTAGTTAATTTGTAATGCTTTTAGCGGATTAACGCATTTGTGAAAGCATTGATTTAATACGTTTAAAGTCACCTGAATGTACCATTGACGCTTTACGAAGGTGACGACGTTGTTTTTTAGTTTTACCGTGGAAACGGTGAGATGTGAAGGCACGGAAGCGTTTCAATCCACCTGAACCTGTACGTTTGAAACGTTTAGCTGATGCGCGGTGTGTTTTTTGTTTTGGCATTTTAAAATTCTCCTCTTAAAATAGTGTTAGTTTGACAATTATTTTTTGTCAGGAATTGGTGCAAGTTGCATGAACATTTGACGTCCATCCATCTTTGCTCTTTGCTCAATAATCGCAATATCTTGCGTTTTTTCAGCAAATTCCGCCAAGACCTTAGCTCCGATTTCTTTGTGAGTAATCATACGACCTTTGAATCGGATAGAAACTTTAACCTTGTTTCCTTTTTCAAGGAACTTACGGCCGTTACGAAGTTTAGTTTCAAAGTCACCTTTATCAATAACTGGACTCAAACGAACTTCCTTAACGGTAACAACGCTTTGTTTCTTACGTTGTTCTTTTTGTTTCTTTTGATACTCAAATTTGAACTTACCATAGTCCATAATCTTCGCAACAGGTGGCGTAGCTTGTGGTTGGATGAGAACCAAGTCAACATTTGCATCATCTGCAATAGCTTGCGCTTCTGACAATGGTTTAATTCCCAATTGTTCACCATCAAGACCAACAAGACGAACTTCGCGAACGCGAATTTCATCGTTAATGAATAGATCTTTCTTAGCTATGATCTTCACCTCTTTATTTTTTTAGAGAAAAACAAAGCGGACTTGATATACAAGCCCGCACACATAATATCCCTATAGGGATTTGACATGTTGGGCCAGACAACCTAAGTCGCAAGGCGAGAAGTTCTCACTTCTGCTTTTCTCATTGTTAATAGTATAACAAGTGAGTCATCCTTTGTCAATAATTTTTTTTGCTTTTTCTTGAATAAATTCCACAACACCATCAATAGATACACCTGTAGTGTCAAAAGTGATGGCATCTTCCGCTGGTTTAAGAGGTGAAACCTTACGATGACTATCTTTATAGTCACGTTCAGCAATTTCTTTTTTTAGAGTCTCAAGGTCAGCAGGAATACCTTTTTCGATATTTTCCTTATAACGGCGTTCCGCACGTTCATCAACTGAAGCAATCAAGAAAATCTTAAGTTCTGCATCAGGCAAAACCACGGTCCCAATATCACGACCATCCATGATAATAGCACCATCTTGAGCAATACGTTGTTGTTGGGCAACGAGTTCTTGTCGCACTTCAGGAATGGCTGCTACCCAAGAAACATTATTTGTGACTTGGTTATCACGAATTGGGTGTGTAATATCAACATCACCTACATAAACTTGCTGACTACCATCTGCTGCTTTTCCGAATGAAATCGGATGTTGAGATAGTTGCTCCAAAATTTCTGGTACATTTTCCTCAGTCAAACCATTCTGCAAGGCCAAATAAGTTGCAGATCGGTACATAGCACCTGTGTCAAGATAAGTATAGCCAAGATTTTTTGCAATAATCTTGGCTACTGTACTTTTTCCACTTGACGCAGGACCATCAATAGCAATTCTAATATCTTTCATGATGTTCCTTTGCTTTTAAAATTATTGAACGTTAACGACATCACCTGGGTTAGCATACCAGTAACCACTTGTCATGTGATCAGGGTTAAGACGTTCCAACTCATCTACAGAGATACCTGCACGTGCGGCAATTGAACCAGCACCTTCACCAGATTGAACAACAATTGATGAACCATCTGCTGCTGCCGTAGCACTTGATGATGCTGTCTCAGCTGACTCAGTTGCATCTTCTTTTTTTACATGTTTAGAAGAGCTTGATGCTTTAGTTGAAGATGATTTCTCTTTTGAAGATTTTTCTGCAGTAGATTTCTCACTTTCCTCATCTTTGTTTGAGTCTTTCTTGCTAGATGAAGATTTAACAACTTTGCTAGTTGAAGATGAGTAGAATCCAGATGATTCCTTAGATTCCGCAGTTTTGTTTCCACCGACATTTGAAGTATAGAAAACAAAGAACAAAATACATACAACAATAACAAAGAATAATCCAAGCAAGACAGTCAAGAATGATGAATTAATGAATCCGCCACCTTTTTCGCGTTTTTCATCTGAAGGAGTGACATCCTCTTCTTCTTCATAATCCTCAAACTCATCTTCATCATCTAGAAAATCAGCGTCAACTACTTCTTCCAACTCTTCGTCAGAAACCTTATCTTCCCATGGTTTTTTACTCATGATATTCTCCTTGTAAAAACAATAAATCTATTTTAAAATAATACTATGAAAGTATCATTAATTCCAGAAAAATGTATCGCTTGTGGTTTGTGCCAAACCTACTCTCCCGTCTTTGATTATGATGACGAAGGTATTGTTAGGTTCAGAGACAGCGACCAACTCAATCAAATTATTGAAAATAGCCCTGAGACTTTGACTGCCGTCAAGTCTTGTCCCACTAAAGCCCTTATTTGCGAAGTTTAAGCTTCAGGGCTTTTTTTGATTCCTCATAAAAGGCAAAGTAATCAAAGTTTGTCATATGATCCAATAACTCTACCTCACCTTTAAAATCAGGGTGAAGGGCTAATGCATCTAAGAAATATTTCTTAGGCCACTTTCTCATATAAAACCGACGTTTTTTACCATTTTTAAAAATAAGGCACAAGCCAGTTTTAATAACTTCAACTTTTTCAATATCACTAATTTTCACTTTGCGTGGTTTAAAAATATTGAAAGAAACAATACGCAGAATCCCATGATCTTCAATAATAAAGTATCGATGGAAACCTAAACCAAACAAGGCAACGAAAATAGTGAAGAGCATCAAAATATGTGAGGGCACCGAGTACAACTCGAATAGAAGGGCCGCCGCAATAAAGATTGGCGTGATGGCTAAAGACCAGTAGATAATCAGCCAAGATAATTCGGGTTGCCAATGGTAACGATACTTGCCGAAAATTTTAATCATCTCAGCACCTCCATTACTTCTAATTTTACCATAAAATCAGTATTTAGCAAGCTCAATTAAGGTTTACTGACAATTCCAAGAATAACATCTACGGCTTTTTCCATTGTCTGCAAGGAAACGAACTCATATCGACCGTGCATATTTTCGCCACCAGCAAAAAGGTTTGGCGTTGGAATACCCATAAATGAAATCTTTGAACCATCTGTTCCGCCACGAATAGGTTCAATAACTGGCGTAATATCCAATTCCTCCATAACGCCCTTAGCTAACTCAACAGGTGTCATATCTTTTTCAATCACCTGACGCATATTATAGTATTGATCTTTAAGTACCAAATCAACTCGTGTCTGACCATAAGCTTTATTCATTTCGTCGGCAATTTTTTGGAAGACTGCTTTACGATTTTCAAAAGACTCTGTTTCAAAATCACGGATGATATAAGAAGATTTTGCTTCTTCAACAGTACCTGTCATGGTTTGAAGATGGTTGAAACCTTGATAGCCATCTGTCAACTCAGGGCGTTCTTCTGCTGGTAACTGATTATGAAAATCAATTGCCGACTGCAGGGCATTAACCATTTGGTCTTTTGCTGTTCCAGGGTGAACATTGCGTCCATGGAAAGTAAGTTCTGCTCCTGCTGCAGAGAAAGTTTCATACTGTAATTCACCCAAAGGTCCACCGTCAACTGTGTAGGCAAAATCGACATCAAAATCTTCGACATCAAATTTATCTGCACCAATCCCAATTTCTTCATCAGGACCAAAACCTACACGAATCTCACAATGTTTGATTTCAGGATGTGCCTTCAAATAAGCCAAGGCTGTCATAATCTCAGCAATACCTGACTTATCATCAGCCCCAAGAAGGGTGGTCCCATCTGTCGTAATAAGTGTCTGACCGACATAATTCTTAAGATTTGGAAAATCAGCAGGGTCTAGGTTATAACCTGAATTTCCAAGGGGAATGATACCTCCATCATAAGAGTCAATGACTTGTGGTGACACTCCTTCTGCATTAAAATCAGCCGTATCCATATGAGAGATAAAACCAATCTTACGTGTTAACTGGTCATCGTTAGCCGGAAGGGTTGCCACTAGGTAACCATTACTTTCCAAATAATGGATGTTACTTAAACCTAGTTCTTCTAATTCTGGTTTTAAAACCTTCAAGGCAAAATCCACCTGGCTTTGTGTTGTTGGCGTTCTTGTCGCATTCTCATCACTACGTGTATTGATTTTGACGTAACGTAAAAAACGCTCTAAGAGTAAATCGTAGGCCATAAGCACTCCTTTTGTTGTATTTAGTATTTACCTCAATTATAGCATAAAAACCCATCATAATGATGGGTTAACGTATAACTTAAACTTTAGATTCTTTTTCATAGTAAGACTTAATCCCTGCCACGATGGCATTAGCTAAAGTCTCCTGATAAGCAGAGGTATTCAAACGGGCTGCTTCTTGAGGATTTGACAAGAAACCTAGTTCAAGAAGGACTGCTGGCGCTGTCGTTTCACGCAAGACCGCAAAGGTTTGACGTTTTACACCTTGATTCTGGGCTCCAGTCGCATTAATCAAGCTAGACTGGATGGCATTGGCCAAGGTGTCACTCATGCTCAATCGAGTCGGATTAGCATGGTAGGTCGCATTAATACGTGATGGGTATTTTGCATAAGGTTGGTAATAATAAGTCTCGATTCCCTGTGCTGCTGAACTTCCTGAAGCATTGATGTGGATACTTACGAAGATATCAGATTCAGAAGCATTAGCTGCACGTGAACGATCCGTCAAGTCAACATAGGTATCACTTGTGCGTGTAGTCACAACTTGATAACCTTCTGCTTCTAGTTTATCTTTGACGCGGCTTTGGATAGCCAAGGTCAAGCTCTTTTCAGAAATACCGAAGTAAGAAGCACCCGGATCATAGCCACCATGACCTGCATCGAGATAGACAACTTTATTTAAGACATCGTAGTTTCCTCTTGAGGCCGAACCGATTTTCTTAGGTGCTACCACATCAGCTGAAGTTGCCCCAAAGCCGATATTCTTACCTGAAGCATCAACAATATAGCCGTGAACGATGTACTTGCCTGAATTCCACTTGTGCTGACTAGCTGAAATAGTTACTTTATAAGAACCATCATCCTGTTTTGTGGCATTATGCCAAACAAGATCATCCTGACCATTTTGTTCAGACCAGACGGGGATTACCACACCTGAAATACCACTTGGATTCGTCAGATTGGTGATAAGAACATCAAAAGTGCCACGATTTTTATCATTATTGGCAATTGTTAAGGTACCGTGAGTCTTAGTGATATCAAGTGTCACTTGTTTGCCACCTAGGCCAATGTATTTACCATCATTGTCAACCAAATAGACATGGGAATTATACAGACCACTATCACCCTTATGGTTGCTTGAATGAACGGTCACATTAAAGTCTCCATTAGCTTGCTTAGCTGCCTTGTACCAGATGATATCATCTTGACCGTTCTTTTCAGACCAGGTTGGAACTAGAACTTCTTTGAAACCTCGTGGCGCAATCAAGTTTGAAATAACAAGATCATAGCTACCAGTAGCATTGTTGAGACCAGTGATGGCGAGGTCGGCTCTGGGATTTTGGCTCTCTACTCCTTCATTTTCAGGAACAGAGTTTGTAATATTGCTCGCCGCATCCCATTCATAAAGTTTATAGGCTTCAATCAAAGAGATAAGTTTTCCAGCGTAACTTGGATCTGTCGCATATCCTGCATTCTTCAGTTCCTGAGCCGCAATGCGATAATCTGTTTCATTCACAACTTTTCGATAATTATCTTTTCGCCACTCGGTACTCGTGAAAAATTTTGCATGGTCTACTACGCTATCATTCCATGTGGCATATTTTCGAAAAGCAGCATTGACTGTGATATAGTCACCATTAAGATATTCCTGTGTAGGTACAGTTACTATTTCTCCATGCCAATCCTCTGAATCTTTAATGCCAAAAAGATTATTGTTGGGAGCCTTAGCAAGTTCAGAGCTTCCCCAACCACTTTCTAGAATAGCTTGCGCTCCCGTGATAGATGGAAGGATTCCTTCCTTGGCTCCATCCATGGCTCCTTGCTTAATGGCACTAAGAAAATGACGTTGATTCTGGTCAATTTCGCTAAGATCATCTGCCTCTTGATAAGAGCTTGTGGTCACAGAACTATTTGTTAAGACAGTTATTTTTGAAGAATCTTCCAGACTTGTTTGCTTCTCCTCTAATACTTCTTCTCTTTGTAGATTCATTTGACTCGTTGAATCATCGTGTACTCCTACTTCAGAATAGCTTGCCGCATGATTATCCGTACTTTCTTTCAAAGATGAAGAAGTATCAGTTGGAGACAACATTTCATCTGCTTTCGCCGAATGACCAGACATTCCTAAAAATAAGATTGTCAGCATGACACCGCACAGTCCATAAGCTTTACTTTTCTTAAATCCAAAATGAAATCCTAATTGCATCTTAATTTCCTTCTCTACTTACAATTTCTGCTAATTCATTTTAAAACGATGAAACTATCAGTATCATAACGTCATAATATGAACCATCACCAATTAATTCGCAAAAAAAGCTAGAAACTTATCAAAAGTTCCTAGCTTTTTTTAGTAGTATTGAAATATTAATCGACATCAACGAAACCAAAACGTGATAGAGGATACAATCTAAAAGAGATAACACCTTTAATTTGATCTTTGTCAATGAGACCAAACTTACGACTATCATCTGTATTACGACGATTATCGTTCAGTACAAGGTACTGCCCCTTTTCAATCTTAGTTTGTTTATTATCTGTCAATGTTGCAATGGAAAAATCATCAGTGAAGAAATTCCCAGGTGAAACTGTCGCCAAATAAGCTGATTTACCCTTACTAATATAGGCTTCGTCAACTGACTTATCATTAACATAAAGGAAATCATCCATAGCTGTCACGCTCTTACCCTCATCAGCAATAACACGCCCAATGTATTCTTTACCATTAACTGTATAAAGAATAAAATCTTTTTTCTGAGGCTCAACATTTTTATTGAAAGTAACATAGTCACCAGCATGAATATAGTCATTAGCCTGACCTTCAGTCACACGGTGTGTTGAGAAGACAAAAGCTCTCAACAACAAAATCACTACAATGGCAAGAACTGCTATGATAATATTTCGAATTAAATCTCTCTTAACCATACTCACTCCTTATGGGTTCTAATAAAATCATAACATAAATAGAGAAATAAAAAAAGAGGGAGTGAGCAAGCTCAATGTATCTCTCCCTCTCTTAAAACCAATGATTAAACCATTTCACAGCTTAATAGTCTTCAAGAAATGTTTGCATATTGACATCATCTGGAACTAAGGCAAGGTATTTTTCAGCCGTTGCACGCGCCTGATCCCTGTAACCAAATTCACGCAAAATATATGCATAATCATGGAGGAATTCAGGATTTTCAGATAAATCTTTAGCCAAATCTTGATAGATTTGAAAAGCTTCTTCTTCATCATCAAGTGCTTGGTAGGCCTTGGCAATGTTCCAACGAGCCAAAACAGAATCAACTTCATAATCGGCTAAAGCCACTAGATCCTCGTAACGTTCTTCTTCCAAATAGAGCGTACTTAAACGTAAGATAATCTCATCTTGGTCCTCAGCGAGTGGTAAGGCTTGCTTCAGATAAGATTCAGCAGATTGAGTGTCATGCAACTCATAGGATAACTGTGATGCTAACAAAAGTAATTGAACATCAAAAGCATTTTTTGAAATCCCTTGTTGTGCCATACGTAATGCTTCTTCAGTTTTATGTTCTGCATGTAAGGACAAGGCGTAAAAATACTCATAACCCTCGAAGTCAGCAGACATGGTTTCTATCTGCTTAAAGTAAAAATTAGCTTTTTGATACTCTTCTTGATCATAGAGCAAAGTGGCTAACTCAAAAGCAATGGTATCATCGTATTCAATTTCAATAGCTTTTTCCAAAAATTCACGAGCAGCTTCAAACTTACCAAGACTGGCATAAGCCTTACCAATGCGTTCATAAGTAGAAACGCCAGTCATCGCCAGGAGGTCACGATTATCTAATTTAGCATAGTATTGAATAGCTTGTTCAAAATTTCCAAGTTCAAATTCCATCTCAGCCAAACCAAAAATAATCAATGAGTCATCTGATAATTGACTTGCCTCCAACAACTTATCACGTGCCACATCAGTTAGACCCTCCATTTGGTAGAGGTCTGCCTTTACAATTAAAGCAGACAAATAGTCGTCAGAGTCTTCAGGTATGGCATCCAAATAAAGAAAGGCCTCTTCAATATCGCCATCTTCGGCTGCAATTTGTGCTAGATTGACATTAACCTCTGGAAAATCAAAACGAACTGTTTCGTAAATTTCCTGTGCATGAGGTAAGAAACCAATAGACTCTAAGTATTGACCTAACTCAACAAGAACCTCTGCAGGATCTTCTCGTAAAGCTTTTTTTAAATATTTGTCTGCGTGGTCTAAATCTTGGTTTCCAATAGAGGCAACCATTTTTTCACTATTTAACATCGTCTTTTTGTCCTTCATTTTCTAGATCATCTTGATAAAGATTACTTACAGAACGGTACCAATCAAAAATCTCTTTAACAACAACCTTGACAGAGGCATAGATTGGAATCCCCAATAGGACACCCCAAACACCATAAAGAGAACCTGCTGTCAAGAGAATAAACATAATAGTAATCGGGTGAATACTTAGTTTATTTCCCAAAACGAGTGGAGAAACAAAACGTCCTTCAATGGTTTGCTCAATGACAAAAATGATGAGGACCTTGATCAGCATAGCAGGTCCTTGCACCAGCCCCATGATTACAACTGGTACCATAGCAAGAAAACTTCCTAGATAAGGAACCATGTTTAGAAAACCTGCCATAATACCAAAAGTCATACCATATCGAAGTCCTACAATCTTAAACATAATACAGAACATGATAGCAACGACGATAGCGACTGTAACCTGGCCTTGAACATAGCCTTCGAGCTGATTATTAATATCTGAAAGCATACGAACAGTTGTTTCACGAAAGCGAGTTGGTAAGGCTGAGACAAAGCTATGTTTCATCTTTTGGCTATCTCTTAAAAGGTAGAAGAGAATGAAAGGTGCCAAAATAATAGCTACTGTCACCCTTGCTACTGTGCTTGCAAAAGTCCCAACCCATGTCAGAGCAGATGAAGAAAAGTTCTCAGCATAGTTGACCATTCTCGCTGAGAAATCACTAAGCATGGACTCTAGATCACCGTGGAAGTTGGAAAGAATAGGAAGATTAATCCAACGTTCCGTTTCACTATTGGCACGTGCAATATATGATGGTGCATTTCTTATTAGGATCAAAATTTGATTTTGTAAACTAGGAATAGCCGTCGAAATTCCCCAGACCAAGAGCAAACCAAGGATAGCGTAGATGACTAAGATAGACATGGTCCGGTTTAGTCCGGTTCTTTCTACAAGTAGCACCAAAGGTTTTATTAAATAATAAAGGAGCATGGAAATAACCAGTGGCAACATAATAATGGTCATAAACTGAATGACGGGTGAAAAAATAGGACTTATCTTTGTGAAAATCAAAACCGTCAAACCAATCAAAAGTAAGATGAAAAAGGCTACAACAGCCTGATTATTCAATATCCACTTAAAAAACCATGTTTCTGAAAAATGTTCTGTTTTTTTACGCTTCATAGTTCCTCCCTATTTATCATAAAAGGTTACAGTCTTGTCTACTAAGTTTTGGTTACGATCATAGACAAATTTTGCAGAGAAGAAAGGTCTATCTTCAAGAATCCACTTGAAGATCTCGTAGTCACCTTCCCAAGTTGGTTTAGATAAGACCTCATCATATGGTACCCATTCAAGCGTTCCTTCACGAGACTCCTCATCTGAGATGAGTTCTCCTTCAAAACCAGTTACCTTAAAGACATAGGTGTACCAATCATGACCAGGGGTAAATTCTGGAAAAGTAATCATCCCTTTAAAATCCATCTCAGTCACTGTAAAATGGGTTTCCTCGAGAATTTCACGACGAGCACATTCGTCAGGCGTTTCTCCCGCTTCTAGTTTTCCCCCAACAGAAATCCACTTTCCTTCATGAACATCATTAGGCTTTTTATTACGATGTAGGAGCAAAAGCTCCTTTCCATTGTCAATATAACAAATGGTAGCTAACTTTGTCATAATGCATCTCTTTTCCAATGTTTTTTAAATATTATACCAAATATGGGATTGGATTTGGGCTTTGAGCAAACGATTTTGAGATATAGTTGAAAATCTGATTTTCTTATTCTCTTGACAAACAAAAAGAGAACCAAATTGGTTCTCCTTTAATCTCTTTAGTATTTCAAATAACGGCGCATTGCCATACGTGACCCAATCGAACCGATAATGATACCGACTGCAAAGAGGGTTCCGATAACCGCATAGACAAACCACTCTGGATCATACATCGAAATACCACCTTTAACAAAATCAGGGTTCAAAGATGAGTATACCATGTGATACAAAAGATAAATGAGGCCTGAAGGAATGATAGCACCAAGTGCACCAATCCAAGCGCCTTCCATCAAGTAGGGACGACGAATATATGAATTCTTAGCACCTACCAAACGCATTATTTGAATTTCAGTCGCACGTGACATAATGGTAATACGGATGGTATTTGAAATCAATAGGACAGCCACGATCGTTAAAAGAGCTGTGGCAATGATTCCCCAAAACTGAACACGTTTCATAGTAGACATCAGAATTTCGGTATCTGACCCACCAAAGTTAGCATTATCAACGCCCTGAATGGCTTTAGCTTCCTTAGCAACTCGACTGACATCATCTGGTGATTTCGTTTGAACGATGTAAACATCAGATAGTGGGTTAGCATCCCCTGTCGCTGTTTCGAAACTTGACCCCATTGTTTCAATGAGTTGTTTCTTTTGTTCTTCTTTGCTAGAGAAGGTAACCTTATCTACACCTTTGATTTTGGTCAAAGCATCATAAATCTTATGGTAGTCTTTATTAGCTACAATCTGTCCAGAAAGTTCCTTGACTGTTTTCGAGGCATCTGATGAATCTGGATCCAAATAGACATTGACCTGAATGTTCTTTTCAATATCTGAAGCCAATTTCTGTGTATTCAAGATAACAGAGCCAAAGACACCTAAAAGTGATAGAACGATCATTACCGAAAATACTGCCGTAAGTGTTGACAACAAATTACGTTTGAGATTCTTAATCGATTCTCCTAAATGGCGGAAAAAGCGTCTAATCATGGTAACCGTACTCTCCTTCCTCTTCATCACGAACAATACGTCCTTCTTCAATCGCTACAACACGATGACGAAGGTTATTAACGATAGTTGAGTTATGGGTTGCCATTATAATGGTAGTCCCTTGCAAGTTGATACGTTCAAGGACCTGCATAATTTCCCAAGAAATTTCTGGGTCCAAGTTTCCTGTTGGTTCATCAGCAATCAACACTTTTGGATTATTTACAATAGCGCGCGCAATAGCGACACGCTGTTGCTCACCACCAGACAATTGATTTGGAAACGAACGCATCTTGTGTTTAAGACCAACCAACTCGAGTACTTCTGCCACTCGTTTCTTGATATGACGAGGTTTCTCACCAATAACTTCCATGGCATAAGCAACATTTTCAAAAGCTGTTTTCTTTGGAAGAAGTTTATAATCCTGGAAAACAACTCCAATGGAACGTCTCAAGAGTGGAACGTCTTTCTTACGAAGTCGAGTTAAATCAAACTCTCCAACCTTCATAGAACCACTTGTTAATTTTTCTTCTTGGTAGAACAAGCGAATTAAGCTTGATTTACCAGCACCAGAAGGGCCGACTAAGTAAACAAACTCCCCAGAGTTAACAGACAAATCAATGTGTCTAAGGGCTGTTGTTGACTTATCATACTTCTTAGTAACATCTTTTAATTCAATAAGAGCCATAATGTCAGTATTCAACTACTAAAGTAGCTGAACGCCTTCCTTTCATTGAGATAGAGTATATTAATACTTGAAATAAGTATGTTATTACTATTCTTCCATACGCCACTTGAGGTAGGCATCGATGAAGCCTTCAATATCCCCATCCATTACCTTATCAACCTGGGCAACTTCATAGCCTGTACGGTGATCTTTAACCATGGTATATGGCGTGAAAACATATGAGCGAATTTGGCTTCCCCAAGTGATTTCTTTCTTATCACCTTTCAAAGCATTCACTTCTTCTGCTTTCTTTTCTTGCTCCATTTGATAGAGTTTAGCTTGAAGCATCTTCATCGCACGGTCGCGGTTTCCATATTGTGTACGGTCAACCGTTGAAGCAACAACAATACCAGTTGGAATATGGGTCAAACGCACACCAGTTGAAACCTTGTTGACGTTCTGACCACCAGCACCACCTGAGCGGAATGTATCCATTTTGATATCATCATCACGAATCTCAACTTCAATGGTATCATCTAATTCAGGCATAACTTCCACAGATGTGAATGAGGTATGACGACGTTTGGCAGAGTCAAATGGTGAAATACGAACCAAACGGTGGACACCCATTTCTGACTTGAGGAATCCGTAGGCATTAGGTCCTTCAAAAGCAAGGGTTACAGATTTGATTCCAGCTTCATCACCAGCCTGATAATCCAAAGTCTCAACCTTGAAACCTTTGGCATTTCCATAACGTTGGTACATACGGAGCAACATATCAGCCCAGTCCTGAGCTTCTGTACCACCAGATCCTGGGTGAATTTCCAGAATGGCATTGTTATGGTCATATGGTTCAGACAAGAGCAGTGTCATCTCGTAACTTGTCATAATCTTATCAAGTTTTTCGAGTGTTTCTTCGAGCTCTTCTTGAACACTATCATCTTCTTCCAACATTTCTAAATAAAGCTCTGTTTCATCAGAGAGTTCTTGCATATTGTTGAAAGTTTCGTATTTCATTTTGAGCTCATTTAACTCTTGTGAAGTTTTTTGAGCTGCAATATTATCATTCCAAAAATCTGGCTCAGTCATTCGGTTTTCAAGGAGCGCAATGTCCTCTTCCAAACGATCTAAGTCAAAGAGACCTCCCGAAGCTCACGAGCTTCTCTTGATTTTCAGAGATTTTTTGGCGAATTTCTGCCACTTCCATGGATAGGTTTCCTCCATTTTATAGTATTATGCTTAATTCTAGCATAAATCACTTAAATTTGCCATTTTGCACACACAAGCTCCCATTCGGCTTGGGATTCTTCATCCTTAGGTGACAGTTCCCTCATATAGTCTAACATGGCCTCATCGGGCTTCTTAACAATCTCACCGAGAGCCCAAATGGCAGTCGCCGTGTGAATGGGATTATTATTCTTATCGATAATCTCCATCAGTTTGACAATAGCATTGCGGTCGTGTAAGTTGGCCAAGGCAATAATGGCATTACGTTGAAGAATATTCTTCCCTCGCCATGAACCCGCAATCATCCCAAATTTCTCCTTGAAGGATTTGTTGGTCAGCTCTAGAAATGGGAGTAATTCAGGCATGGCAAGCTCAGGATCAATATCTGAAGCCAGTGGATTGTCGATACCTCTGTTATATGGACAGGAAATCTGACAAATGTCGCAACCATAGATAACAGTCTTGATCTTCTTTCGAAACTCCATATCCATCATCCCCTTATCTTGGGTTTGGAAGGATAGGCAACGACGGGCATTCATAGTCCCATCACCGATAAGACAAGATGTCGGACAGGCATCCAGACAACGACGACAATCCCCACATCCATAGTCTACTTCATGATCAGGCTCTATCTCTAGATTAGTAATAAGCTCGCCGAGATACATGTAGGAGCCGTATTCTTTTGAAATCACTAGTCCATTCTTTCCGATAAAGCCAATACCAGCTCGCTTGGCAACTGCTGTATCGACCAAGGCCCCAGTGTCCACCATACCTTTATATTCGAAGTTTTCCGTCAGTTTTTCAATACCTTCTGCCAGACGTTTTAGTTTGTCCTGCAAAACATAGTGATAATCTAGGCCCCATGAATTTGGAGTGATTTTGCCCCGCTTAAATTCTGTTTTTTGGGGCTGTTGTGGCAACTTATGCGGATAGGCTACTGCAATGGAAATGATGGTTTTAGCTGATTCTAAGGTCAACTTAGGATAAATACGCTCTTCAATATTTTTATGTTCAAACCCTGTTGTTCGCCCTTCTTCGACACCAAGTCGAAGGGATTTTTCCAAATAGGCGAAATCATCAGCGGTTGTAAAACCAATTTTTGAAATGCCAATTTCCTTGGCCATCTTTTGTATTTCTAACTTGATATCCATATTCTTATCATAATGAAAATGTAGTCCTAGGGCAAGTATTTTCCATCATCTTCATTTAGAGACAAGCCTTAACCTTTTTGTTACAATGTTCCTATGACAAGACTTGCAGTAATGAGTGATTTACATATTGATTTGAATCACTTTGAAACATATGAAATCGACACTCTTATAGAGTGCCTAAAAAATCAAGAAGTTAGCCATCTCCATATCGCTGGTGATATTTCTAACCATTATTATGCTGACACAAAACCTTTCCTACGAAAACTGTCCAAGGCGGTCAAGGTTACTTATAATTTAGGCAATCATGATATGCTTGATTTAGAGGATGACCTTATTGATAATCTGGATTTTCAGGTGATTGATTTAGGTAGCAAGACCTTATTGGCTTTTCATGGGTGGTATGATTATTCCTATTCTGATGAAAAATTAGATAAGATTCTTAAACGTAAGAAGCAACTCTGGTTCGACCGTAGACTTAAGCGATTGGGTACTGATCCGGAAATCTGTCAAACTAGTCTCAAGAAGCTAGACAATATCTTAAGTGAATTAAACACTCGTAACCTTATAGTTGCCATGCACTTCGTTCCTCACAGTCGTTTCATCATGACGCACGAACGTTTTAAACCTTTTAACGCTTATTTAGGATCTGAACAATTCCATCAGATTTTCGTCAAACATGGCGTTAAAGATGTTGTTTTTGGTCATGCCCACCGCAGTTATGGAACGGTAACTATTGACGGTGTAACCTATCACTCGCGTCCTCTTGGATACCGACGAGAATGGGACTTAACCATTGACTTTGTTTCCAATCACCCCGAACTCAATCCTACTGGAACATGGAATCTCTCTAAACGGTACAACCTAGTCAAGAAACGACCGGAGTTTTTAGAATATGAAAAAAAGGAACTAGCAAATGAGTTCCTTTCCTCTATGACACTATTTGATTTGTAGAACGACTCTTATGGGAGTCGTTTTTTTAGTCCATGAAAAATCCCTGCTTTTGAAGATCCTTCAAAGTATTAGCACGGTTGGCAACGGATTTATCCATGGTCTTAGCAATCTGAGTCGTAAATTCATCAACTCTGTTATTGAGATCTCGAAGGTCATAATATTCATGAACTTCAGCATCGTAGTCTTTTAGTTCTTCCAGAGGATTTTCCAAATCCTGATAATAATTTTCCATATGAATGACGTGACGTGGCAAACGGGGTTTAAGCTGCGGTAATTGGTCTGGCCAACCAACTGCAAGGCCTACTGCTGGATAGACATACTTAGGGAGTTTAAGAAGCTCTGAAAGTTTAGCATTGTCATTCAGAATACTACCTAAAAAAACAGCTCCCATACCTAAACTTTCTGCAGCCACTACTGTATTCTGTGCAGCAATCATGGCATCTGAAAAAGCAGAAATAAAACGTTCAGGACTGCCTTGTACCAAGGCCTCGGCTCCCTTTGCTTCCGCAATCAGAGTATTACGTCTTTGATCCACAACAAATACAAAAAGGTGCCCTGCATTAGGAATATAAGGTTGATTCGCAATCTCAGCAATCTCTTTTTTCAACTTTTCATCAGTGATGCTAATAATCGAATAAGCCTGTCTAAAGTTACTTGTTGACGTATGTCTGGCGACATCAACCAAAAGGTTTACTTCATCCTGTGTCAAAGCGACAGGTTTAAATTGGCGAATACTACGATGATTAAGTTGCGTCTTAATAGTTTCGTTCATGGCTTTCTCCTTACCTAGTGACTACTTTCCTTTAATTATAAACAAGACAGTTGGCGAATTCAAGATTTGATAAGAAAAAGCCAGAGACTTAATCTCTGACTCTTATTTGTTAAATAGCATTCTTATCTTTGCCAAGGGCACGTTGACCAGCCTTAACCAATTCAACAAGTACCACAATCAAGAAAGAACCCACAATAACTGCAAGCCATTGTGTCAGACTAAGGTGTGACACATGGAAAAGGTTATTAAATCCTGGAACCAAGATTGTTGCCATCAAAAGGATGAAGGCTACTGGAATTGCCCAGTTGAAAGTCTTGTTTCTGAATAGACCAACTTTGAAAACTGATTGATAAACAGATTTAACGTTAAAGGCATGAAGCAACTGGATTAATCCAAGTGTTGCAAAAGCCATTGTAAGGGCATCCGCATGAATTTCTGCTTGCGTATGGTGCTCTGGGAAGGCAAGACCCCAACCATATACCGCAAGAACAAGGATAGTTTGGAAAACACCTTGATACATGATAGCACCGAAGACACCACCATCAAAGAAGTTTGATTGACGGCCACGAGGTTTGTGACTCATAATACCTGGCTCAGCCGGTTCAACCCCAAGAGCGATAGCTGGAAGAGTATCTGTTACCAAGTTAATCCAGAGAAGATGAACTGGTTGAAGAACGTCCCAACCAAACAATGTAGCGAAGAAGATAATAAAGACTTCGGCCATGTTGGCTGACAAGAGGTATTGGATAGATTTCTGAATATTTGAGAAGACCTTACGTCCTTCTTCTACGGCAACGATAATTGTCGCAAAGTTATCATCGGCAAGAACCATATCTGAAGCTCCCTTAGAAACCTCTGTACCTGTAATTCCCATACCGATACCAATATCAGCCGTCTTAAGTGAAGGCGCATCATTAACCCCATCACCTGTCATGGCAACAACCTTGCCATCATTTTGCCAAGCCTTAACGATACGAACCTTGTGTTCAGGAGACACACGCGCATAGACAGAGTACTGTTTGAAGACTTTTTGGAATTCTTCATCAGAAAGCTCATTAAGCTCAGCACCAGTAAAGACATGATCTTCCGTATCATTTGGATCGATGATACCAAGACGCTTAGCGATTGCTTCTGCTGTATCTTGGTGGTCACCTGTAATCATGATTGGACGGATCCCTGCTTCTTTAGCGATACGGACAGCTTCTGCAGCTTCTGGACGCTCTGGGTCAATCATTCCGACCAAACTAGAGAAGATGAGGTCAGACTCAACAATTTCAGATTCCAAAGTTGGGATTTCGTTGCTTGTCTTATAAGCCATCATCAAGACACGAAGAGCTTGTTTTGCCAAGTCCTTATTAGTTGCAAGGATAGCTTGTTTATCTTCTTCTGTGATTGGACGAACTTCCCCATTGACTTCAATACGAGTCACACGTTTGAGCAATTGGTCAGGCGCACCTTTAACAGCTACAAAGTATGTACCATCCGCTTCTTTGTGGATAGTAGACATGAGCTTACGGTCAGAGTCAAATGGCAATTCTGCCACACGAGGCTCTGATTTCAAGACGTCACGGACATCAAAATTGTGGTCCAAACCAAATTGCACAAGAGCTGTTTCCGTTGGATCCCCGATTAGTTTGCCGTCTGGGTCTACCTTAGTATCATTGGCAAAGTTCATAATACGAAGGGTCGTATTATCAGCACCAAGTTCCGTAGAAGCATTTTGCAATTGACCGTTAGTATAGACCTTTTCAACAGTCATTTGGTTCATGGTTAAGGTACCAGTCTTATCAGATGCGATAATTTCAGTTGAACCGAGGGTTTCAACTGCTGGCAATTTACGAACAATCGAATTACGTTTAGCAAGGGTCGTTGTGCCAAGTGACAAAAGAATGGTTACAATGGCAGGCAAACCTTCAGGAATGGCTGCAACGGCTAGAGCAACAGCAACCATCAAGCCTTCAAGAGGCTGTTCGCCACGAATGAAGACACTAACCAAGAATGTCACCAAAGCAATAGCGACAATCAGATAAGTCAAGGTCTTAGACAGTTGCTCCAGGCTTTGTTTCAATGGTGTTTGTGATTCGTCCGCATTAGCCAGCATATCGGCAATCTTACCGACCTCAGTATACATACCGGTATTGGTTACAACTCCAGTACCACGACCATAAGTAACGTTAGAGTTTTGGTAACCCATATTCACACGGTCACCAATACCCGCCTCTGCTTCAACTGTCTCGGTAACGTCCTTTTCAACTGGAACGGATTCACCGGTAAGGGCTGCTTCTTCAATCTTAAGTGAGGCAGCTTCAAGCAAGCGCATATCCGCAGGAACAACATCACCTGCTTCAAGCAAGACGATGTCTCCAGGAACCAATTCGCGTGAATCAATTTCAACGACATGACCATCACGGCGCACACGAGCCATAGGACTAGACATGTTTTTGAGGGCTTCAATAGCCGCTTCTGCTTGTCCTTCTTGATAAACACCAAAGGCTGCATTCAAAACAACAACGGCTAAAATAATGCAGGCATCCGTCAAACCATGCATACCTTCTGTAATAACAGAAAGGGCGGCGGCGACAAGCAAGATGATAATCATCAAATCTTTAAACTGATCGATGAATTTTGACAAGAGGCTGCGTTTCTCACCTTCATCCAACTCGTTATAGCCATAGGCATCTAAACGTTCCTTGGCTTGTGCAGTAGACAAACCATCAACAGAAGTGTCCAAGTTTTTTAGGACTTCTTCCTCTCCTTGTGTGTAAAACAAGGTTTTACTTTGTTCTTTAGACAAAATAATCTCCTCCTTCTCTATAGGGAAAAATGGCTAACAAGACTCTTTTTATATAAAAAATCATACAAAAAGAGACTTGTTTAATAAAAAACAAGTCTCGCTGTTTAAGAATATGCCGGAAATATAAAATTTCGTAATGACGACATAATCGCAACTGTTAATCAAATCTCATGATTACAGTCACCTGCTACTCCCTTATTTGTACTAAACATTTTATCATAAATTATTCTTTATTCAAGCAAAATGATTCTATTTTTTCAAAAATTAAAACCAAGAAACTTCTAATTCATAATCAGCAAAAACGTCTTCTGTTTCTGGATGTTTCAATTGATAATGAATATCAACTGTCTGTCCATTTGGGTCATGGGCAAATAAACTAGTGTCTGTCAGAAAATGCTGGGTACCAAGCGGTGTCGGAATGTGGACCAAGGCAGGTACTTTAGCAGAAAAACGCATAATGGATTTAGGATTAGAAAAGCGTGTCATCACTAGCTCATCCTGATTCAACTTAATAACCACTTTTTCTTTCTCGGAATTATGATGAACAAGATAGGTATAATCCCCTTTTTCCATAACCTCACAAGTGTGGATTTCTTCGATAATTTCCGTTTGGTCGCCTACTTTAATTTTGTTTTTGATTTTAATTTCCATTGATACTCCATTCTGTTCTAAAACTACTTTTCTACTTAAAACGATAGCAACTCTAACCTCAAAGAGAGTTTCAACATTGCGTTTACCCTTTCTGCTTCAAGTAAACCACCTGGGTTTGTTTGACAAAGCCAATCTTTTCATACAAGCGTTTGGCACCTACATTGCTATCTTCCACTGCAATTTGGAAAGACTTGTCATTATGCACAATGAGTTGATTGACGACTGATTTTGCCAGATAGCTTCCATAGCCTTGGCCACGATAGGCTTCTGCTACGGAAAGTCCATAAAGGTAGTTGTTATTCCCAGATAAATCGACCGTACAAACTCCAATCACTTGACCTTCTTTGAGTAGGATGTAAAGCAGGCTATCAGAATCCTCCAAGGCCTCTGTAATGTATCTGCGACTTACTTCAAGTGTTTCCTCTGCATCAGAAAAGGCTTGGTGGTGGAGTTGGGCAATTCATCTAGGTAAGAAGGTTCAGCTAAGACCACCTTGACATCTGAACGGGAATCCAGAGCATATGATGTTCTATCTCGCCCTAGCCAGGTTTCCGTCTCTTCATCCTCAACCAAACCCCAATGACTTGCCAAATCAGGATGTTGATCGAGAAAAACACGCTCCGTCTGAAAGGTCACTGAGCGAATAAGGTAAGATGCCAATTCTTTTTCAAAGCTTCTATACGTAGCACGCGCAATACCCTGACGACGATGACTCGGGTCCACTAGGATGCTCACTTCAACGTCTTCATCATCCGCATAAACCGTTAATAAGCCAAGCAACTCTCCCTCTTGATAATAGAGGAAAAAGGCCGGCATATTGGGATTAAAATTAAGCATATTGGAGAGATAGGGTTCTCGAAAGGTTTGATCATGGGCTTGGCAGCTAGCAATTAATGCTTTTGCTGCCTTCCGTTCTTGCTCTGTCAATTGGTTGGTTGCTCGAATCATTTTATCTCTCCTTTATTTGTCTGACCTTATTTTACCAATTAAAAAGCATTTGGGCAATTCTTACCTAATCTAGTTCTTTAAAGATACAATAATACTTTTCTCAGGAAGAACTATGACAAAGCGCCTAAATTTTAGTAAAATAGAAGGGAAACTAACTAAACGAAACAGGTAATTATTATGTCTATTAAACTTATTGCTGTTGATATTGATGGAACGCTTCTAAATAGCCAACGTCAAGTTACACCGGAAGTCTTTCAAGCGATCCAAGATGCTAAAGCTGCTGGTGTAAAGGTTGTTATTGCGACTGGTCGCCCTATTCCAGGAGTGCTTCCACTTCTTGAAGAGCTTAACCTCAACCAAGACGGAGATTATGTTATCACATTCAATGGTGGGCTTGTCCAAGAAACTTCTACTGGTAATGAATTAATTCGTGAGACACTCTCATACGAAGACTACCTTGATATTGAGGTTTTAGCTAACAAGCTTGGTGTTCATTCTCACGCCATTACTAAAGATGGTATCTACACAAGTAATCGCAACATTGGACGCTACACGGTTCATGAGTCTACACTTGTTCATATGCCGATTTACTATCGTACACCTGAAGAGGTAGCTGACAAGGAATTTGTTAAGGCCATGTATATCGATGAGCCTGAAATTCTTGATGCAGCCATTGCCAAACTTCCACAGGAATTTTATGACCGCTTTACCATTGTAAAATCAACACCATTTTATCTAGAATTTCTCAAGAAAACAGCCAACAAAGGGATTGCTGTAACCCATCTTGCTGAAAAACTTGGTCTTTCGAAAGAAGAAACAATGGCTATCGGTGATGAAGAAAATGACCGTGCTATGCTTGAAGTCGTTGGCTCTCCTGTTGTTATGGAAAATGGTAATCCAGAATTGAAGAAAATTGCGAAACACATCACAAAATCAAATGATGAATCTGGTGTCGCTTACGCTATTAGAAAGTGGGTTCTAGAATAATATGTATACCTATAAAACTGGACTCAGTACTTCTGAGCATGACCGCTTTGTTATAGATAGTCCTCAAACGAATTTATTACAGAGTAGTTCATGGGCTAAAATCAAGGATAGTTGGGGAAATGACCGCCTAGGTTTCTATCAAAATGGTAATCTCGTTGCTGTCGCTAGTGTCCTCATTCAGCCACTTCCTCTTGGCTTTTCGATGATTTATATCCCTCGTGGACCTATTATGGACTATCAAGATAAAGAGTTGCTCGCCTTTGTTATGGCTTCGCTTAAAAAATATGCCAAAACAAAGCGTGCCCTCTTTGTGAAATTTGACCCTAGCCTCTTTGTGACTAAAAACTTGATTTCACAAGAAGCTGAAATCCGTGAAGAGACTATGGCAATTGCCAAAGACATCCAAGCTCTTGGCGTTGAATGGACTGGCCTCACTGAAGATATGGCTGAAAATATCCAACCTCGTTTCCAGGCTAATATCCATAAGGAAGATTTCACTGAGGAGCAACTCTCTAAGAGCACCAAGCAGGCTGTTCGTACTGCTCGAAACAAGGGGATTTCAGTCCAATTTGGTGGTACTGAGCTTCTTGAACAATTCGCATCATTGATGAAGAAGACAGAGGCTCGTAAGAACATCCACCTTCGTGGCATTGATTATTATGAAAAGTTGTTGACTACCTACCCAGAATCTTCTTACATTACACTCTCAACTCTTGACTTACCAGCCCGTCTCAAAGACCTCAACAAACAACTCGAAAAGAACATTGCTGATGCAGCCAAGTTCACTGAAAAAACTAAACCAGGAAAAATCGAGAACAATAAGCAAGAGCACAAAAGACTTAAAGAGGAAATTGACTTTCTTCAAGAAAAAGTTGATGCTGGAAATAAGACGGTCCCACTCTCTGGTACACTGGTTCTTGAATTTGGCAAGACATCTGAGAATATCTATGCAGGAATGGATGAAGATTACCGCCGTTATCAACCGGCTATCTTGACATGGTATGAAACAGCTAATCACGCTTTTGAGCGTGGTGCTGAGTGGCAAAACATGGGAGGAATTGAAAATTCACTAGATGGTGGCTTGTATAATTTCAAGTCCAAATTTAACCCACGTATTGAACAATTCATTGGGGAATTCAACCTTCCAGTTAGCCCTCTATACGGACCAGCCAATTTTGCCTATAAACTCCGTAAGAAATTACGTAGCAAACATTAATAATATATAAAATGAGACTCCATCTTGGAAGTCTCATTTTTTGATGATAGCTTAGTCTTTATCAGGAATAACCTTAAAGAGATAATAAGTGATGAAGACCGTCAGGCAAAAGAGTCCGATTTTCACCCAAAGGATAGGTGCAAAAAAGATTGAAATCCCCATCAAAACATAGATTTGGATGATAATCTTTTTCTTTC
Source organism: Streptococcus sp. (assembly GCA_016939315.1). GTDB lineage: Bacteria > Bacillota > Bacilli > Lactobacillales > Streptococcaceae > Streptococcus. Next base: position 151,335 of record JAFHAZ010000005.1, read on the forward strand.
GTTCTTTGGCAATTGATTTGGTTTCTCGAAAATCGGCTACATAACTTTGATACAGCTTAGTACGATATAACCATTTCTCAAAACGTTTGGAACTTCTAGCAAAGCAAGCAATGGCTAAAAGTAGAAAAGGTGTTGTGGGTAAGATAGGAAGAGGAATCCCAAGAATTCCCAAACCGAGCGAGACAAACCCTAACGAGAGATAAATTACTTTCATAAATACATTCCTTTTAAAAAGCTGCACTAAACGCATTAGTGCAGCTCTTCTGCTATTTTTAAATGTCTGTCAGTGGAGTCGCTGTGTCTGGTGAGGTATCATAAACTTTAAAGTCAGTTCCAACACCAAAGTCAGCACGTGCCAACTGATTTTCCATCGTCATGTGGGCCAACTCCTTGATATTATTTTCTTTAGAAAGGTGACCCAAGTAGATCTTTTTAGTTTTATTACCGATGGTACGAATCATAGCATCCGCTCCATCTTCATTACACAAGTGACCTTGATCAGAGAGGATACGTTGCTTGGTTGACCAAGGATATGAACCTGCCCTAAGGATTTCAACATCATGATTGGACTCAATCAGATAGCCATCGGCATTTTCAATAATACCTGCCATACGATCAGAAACATAACCCGTATCCGTCAACATGACGAAACTTTTTCCATCTTTCATAAAGCGATAGAACTGTGGATCAATAGCATCGTGACTAACTCCAAAAGACTCAATATCAATGTCTCCAAAGGTCAGAAGCTTATCACGAGAAAAAACATGTTTCTGGCTATTATCAATCTTACCAAGCATATTTTTACTATCCATAATTTGCCAGGTTTTCTCATTTGCGTAGATATCCATGCCATATTTACGAGCTAAAACGCCTACACCATGGATGTGATCCTTGTGTTCATGCGTTACTAAGATTGCATCCAAATCACTCGGATCACGATCAATCTCAGCTAGCAAACTTGTGATTTTCTTACCAGACAAACCAGCATCTACAAGAATCTTCTTCTCTGGAGTCTCCAAGTAAAAGGAATTACCGGTTGACCCTGAAGCCAAAATACTATATTTAAACCCTAAATCTGAGGTCATTTCTGCTACATCTCCCATTCATCAACCATCATGGCATCCTTGTCATATGGAAGCACAATTGTAAAAGTTGAACCCTTACCATACTCACTCTTAGCCCAAATAAAGCCCTTATGTTGTTTAATAATTTCTTTTGCAATGGACAAGCCAAGACCAGTTCCACCCTGAGCACGACTTCTAGCCTTATCAACACGGTAAAAACGGTCAAAAATTAACGGCAAATCCTTCTTAGGAATACCCAAACCTTGGTCAGAAATAGAAACAATCAACTGTGAATCAGTTGTCTTCATAGACACTGTAATCTTACCACCATCAGGCGAATACTTGATAGCATTATTAAGAATATTATCCACGACCTGGGTCATCTTATCTGTATCAATCTCCACCCAAATCGAGTTTACCGGATAATCTCGAATAATTTCGTAAGTTTTACCTGTATTGGTTTCTTGACTCTTAATCTGATCGAAACGATTCAATATATAGGTCATGAAGGCCGTGAAATTAGTCATTTCAACGTCAAGTTGGGTACTCTTATTGTCAATACGTGACAGTGCCAAGAGGTCAGAAATCATTCGCATCATACGATTGGTCTCATCCAAAGAAACTTTGATGAAGTTAGGTGCAATCTCTTCATCGAGAGCTCCATCATCAAGTGCCTCCAGATAGGATTTTACAGAAGTCAAAGGTGTACGCAACTCATGACTAACGTTTGAGACGAAAAGTCGACGTTCACGCTCTTCTTTTTCCTGCTCAGTGGCATCGTGAAGAACAGCAACCAGACCTGAGATAAAACCTGATTCTTTACGAATAAGGGCAAAATTAACACGTAGGGTCACAAACTCATCGTTGGCATCTCGACGTGACAAATGAATTTCAGGAGTCTTAGAGAGCAATTCACTATAAGTATAGGGATTTTCGCCATCTAATAAATCTAAAATGGACATCTGTGTCGCTGTTTCATAATCTAGATTCAACAAACGCTGAGCTGTGCTATTAATCATGGTAATTTGACCACGACGATTTGTCGCAATAACCCCATCACTCATGTAAGAAAGGACTGATGATAAGCGGTTTTTTTCCTGGGCTAGATTTTCATGCGTCAAACGAAAGACATCCGATAAATCATTCAAGCTGTCAGCTAGCTCTAAAAGCTCTGGATCACCCTTTAAGCGTAACTCCTCGTTATAGTTACCTGCCATTAAGGACTTGACCCTCTTGGTCAACTTTCGAATATTTTTGACTCGTCGATAATCACGATATGCAAGAAAAATAAAGTAGAAAGCCACAAAGAGGAGCGTAAAGAGTAAGGCTAGTTCAAAGCTTGTGATGTTTAAGCCAATACTAGTCATAATTCTTCATATAATAACCAACACCACGACGCGTCAAAATATATTCAGGACGACTAGGTGTATCTTCAATTTTTTCACGAAGACGACGAATGGTTACGTCAACCGTACGAACATCACCAAAATAGTCATAGCCCCAAACAGTTTCAAGCAAATGCTCACGCGTCATCACTTGTCCCATATGAGTTGCCAAATGGAAAAGTAACTCAAATTCACGGTGTGTGAGCTCAACTTCATTTCCACGTTTTTTTGCAACAAATGCATCTGGAACAATAATCAACTCACCAATTGAAATCTCCTGCTTACCAGAGTTAGAGCTTTCTTCTGCTGCTGTTTCAATAGTCTCTGTACGACGCAAGTGAGCTTTGATACGTGCCAACAATTCACGATTAGAAAATGGTTTCGTCACATAGTCGTCCGCCCCAATTTCTAGCCCGATAACCTTATCAAACTCGCTATCCTTAGCGGAAAGCATGATAATCGGTGTGTGACTTGTCTTTCGAATTTCCTTAGCAACTTCTAAGCCATCTAGTTCAGGCAACATCAAGTCCAGGATGACCAAGTCTGGTTTTTCAGCTTCAAACTGCTCTAAAGCTTCACGACCATCAAAAGCCGTAACAACTTCATAACCCTCTTTAGTCAGATTAAACTTGATGATATCCGAGATTGGTCTTTCATCATCAACTACTAGAATTTTTTTCATATAAACACCTCATCGGTTTTCTTAAGTCATTCAATTTTGTAAAGTAGAAAACTTTACGTATCAAACATATTATACCAAAAAATAGGTTAAGGACCAAGTTTCTACTATAGATATTGAGCTGATATACAAGCTTTCCTTCTTTTTTGAGATAGCTTTGCTATGTGTAAACGGTTAAAAGACAAACATTATGATTGAATTTTCAAACATTTTTGACTTTTTCCTATATCTATAGTAAAATACACTCTTGTTGTTACATATATTAATGTAAAATTTTAGGAGGCTCTTATGGCACTTATCGAATTTAAAAATGTCAATAAATATTACGGAGATTATCATGCACTTCGTGACATCAATCTAGAAATTGAAAAAGGACAAGTTGTGGTTCTCTTGGGACCTTCTGGGTCTGGGAAATCTACCCTTATACGTACAATCAACGCCTTGGAATCAATCGATAACGGTACGCTTATCGTTAACGGACATAATGTGACGGAAGCTTCTGCCAAAGATTTGGTAGAATTGCGTAAGGAAGCGGGTATGGTATTCCAACACTTTAACCTCTACCCGCATAAAACCGTTCTTGAAAATGTTACCTTGGCACCTATCAAGGTTCTTGGAATCAGTAAGGCAGAGGCTGAAAAGACTGCTGAAAAATTCCTTCGCTACGTTAACATGTGGGACAAGAAGGATTCATACCCTGGTATGCTTTCTGGTGGGCAAAAACAACGTATCGCTATTGCCCGTGGTCTTGCCATGAATCCTGAGCTCTTGCTCTTTGACGAACCAACGTCAGCCCTTGACCCAGAGACTATTGGTGACGTGCTTGCGGTTATGCAAAACCTTGCCAAAGGTGGCATGAACATGGTTGTCGTAACCCACGAAATGGGCTTTGCTCGCAGTGTGGCTGACCGTATCATTTTCATGGCTGAAGGTCAGGTTCTTGTAGACACTACGGATGTGGATGGTTTCTTCGACAATCCAACTGAACCTCGTGCAGTTCAATTCCTTTCTAAGATTATCGACCACAACTCTGATCGTGTCCAAGTGGACGCCTAAGGAGGACTTATGTTAATCAAGAAACTTAGTCGCATTTTAGCTATCTCTGTTATAGCTTTTCTAGCAGTTCTCCTCTGGAACACTAAAAGTAGTCAGGCAGATGAAAGCAGTAAACTACTCAATAGTGCTGCAATTCAAAAAATTGTCAAAAAAGGGACTCTAAACGTTGGTGTCAAACAGGATGTCCCAAACTTTGGTTACTATTCAGCCAAAACTAATACCTATCAAGGGATGGAAATTGACCTCGCTAAGAAAATTGCCAAAGAACTTAAGGTTAAGGTGAATTTTATAGCTGTTACCCCACAAACTCGTGAAGCCCTTATGGATAACGGAACTATTGACATGCTTATCGCTACTTATACCATTACAGATGAACGTAAGGCTTCATATGCCATGTCAAATCCTTACTACTACGACCAAATCGGTTTCCTTGTTCAAACCAAATCTGGCTACAAGAAACTTTCTGACCTAAACGGTAAAACTATTGGAGTGTCTCAAGGGTCATCTGCCAAAGCTGCTGTTGAAGAGTACGCTTCAGCTAATAACCTTAAGTTTGACTACGTTCAACTTGGATCTTATCCTGAGTTAGCCGTATCACTCTATGCTTACCGTATTGACGCTTTTGCTGGTGATAAATCAATCTTGTCAGGTTACGAAAGCGATAAAACCAAGATCCTTGATGAAGGTTTCAAAACACAAGAATACGGTATTGCCTCAAGCAAGTCTAACCAAGAGTTGATTGATTATACCAACGATTTGATTGCTAAATGGCAAAAAGATGGTACCCTTCAAAAACTCTACGATAAGTATCACTTGAAACCAGCTAAGGCTGAAGATAAATAGAAAGGAGTCCTGAATTTATGTATCTTTTAACTGAAACGGCTAGTCCTTTCGCTCTTGAACGTTGGGCTGCTTTCTTCGCTAACTTTGGGCAATTTGCCAAAGGTTTCTTCTATACCCTTGGCATTTCAATTGGTGCCTTGATTGTTGCCCTTCTTCTTGGGCTCATCTTTGGGGCTATGAGCTCTACTCACAACAAGGTCCTTCGTGGCATCTCACGTGTGTATGTTGAAATCTTCCAGAACACACCCTTGCTTGTGCAATTCGTGGTTGTCTTCTATGGGATTTCAATCTTGACTGATGGTCATATCATGATCCCAATTTCATTGACTGCTATCCTTTGTGTGGGTGTCTACACAGGGGCCTATATC
>JAFHAZ010000006.1:0-2430 GCA_016939315.1 Streptococcus sp.
TAACAAGGTAGCCGTACCGGAAGGTGCGGCTGGATCACCTCCTTTCTAGGGAGATTAATTCTTAGAGAGACAAACTTCAACTCGAATAGAGGGCAGGAGCCCGTCCGGTAGATGTCCCGCCACGGATGATTCCCCGCAGCACCCGGTCCCCGGGGTCGCACCCGCGTACCTTGAGAGCCGCATAGCGATAGGAGAGAGATGGAAGATCCAATTCTTCCAGACTCGATTCTTTTCTGCGATTAAACGTAAGAATGATAGCAATCATTCATCCGATCCAAACAAGAAGAATTCACTTATATATGAGTGAGGAGCATCTGATCGCGAGCACAGTACACACACTGTGCCGCGGTATGAGATACCCGAATTGCGACATACGAGCGCTATTCATGATATCGATTAATTAGATTAATTAGCGACACGTGGATATCCCGCGGGCCCGATGCGGTCCCGCAAGATACCACGGGCGCACGGCGGATGCCTTGGCACAGGGAGCCGATGAAGGACGCGGCAAGCTGCGATAATCCCCGGCGAGGAGCACACATCCTTCGACCCGGGGGTCTCCGAATGGGCGAACCCATGCACAGCAGTGTGCATATCCCCACCCCGAACACATAGGGGCGGGGAGGACAACCCGGGGAACTGAAACATCTAAGTACCCGGAGGAGAGGAAATCAATCTCGAGACTCCCCGAGTAGCGGCGAGCGAAAGGGGACCGATGGCCAAACCGTCGAGCGGGCATACCCGGCAGGGGTTCCGCCGACGGGGTTGCAGGGCCGCGCATCCGGGGGCTGCCGCCCCCGGGCGCAGGTCCGGCTGGGGAGCGGAACGGCATGGGAGGGCCGGCCGCAGCGGGTGACAGCCCCGTACGCGAACCCAGACCGGACGGCGCGACGCGGTCCCTGAGTAGGGCCGGGCACGTGAAACCCGGTCCGAACCTGGGTGGACCACCATCCAAGCCTGAGTACTACCCTGTGACCGATAGCGCACCAGTACCGTGAGGGAAAGGTGAAAAGCACCCCGGGAGGGGAGTGAAACAGTACCTGAAACCGTGCGCCCACGAGCAGTCGGAGCAACTTTCAGTTGTGACGGCGTGCCTTTTGTAGAATGAGCCAGCGAGTCGCTGGCGCGGGGCGAGGTTAACCGAAAGGGAGCCGGAGCGAAAGCGAGCCTTAACAGGGCGACTTGAGTCCCGCGCCGCGGACGCGAAGCCGGGTGAGCTATCCGTGGGCAGGCTGAAGCGGGGGTAAGACCCCGTGGAGGGCCGAACGCACGTCGGTTGAAAACGGCGGCGATGACCTGCGGATAGGGGTGAAAGGCCAATCAAACCCGGAGATATCTCGTTCTCCCCGAAATAGCTTTAGGGCTAGCGTCGCGCGTTCACCGCCGGAGGTAGAGCACCGGATGGACGAGGGGGCTTCGCCGCCTACCGAATCCAACCGAACTCCGAATGCCGGCGGCCCAGAGCGCGGCAGTCAGAGCATGTGGGCTAAGCTGTGTGCTCGAGAGGGAAACAGCCCGGACCGCCCGCTAAGGTCCCCAAGTTCCAGCCGAGTGGCAAAGGATGTGCGTCCGCCCAGACAACCAGGATGTTGGCTTAGAAGCAGCCATGCATTCAAAGAGTGCGTAACAGCTCACTGGTCGAGTGGACATGCGCCGACAATACACGGGGCTAAGCTGGACACCGAAGCGGCGGGATTTTGATTTTCAGAATCGGTAGGGGAGCTTCCCATGGGCGGGGAAGCCGCCGGGCGACCGGCGGTGGAGCGCATGGGAGTGAGAATGCTGGCATGAGTAGCGAGAGACGAGAGAGTAACTCGTCCGCCGTGAACCCGAGGTTTCCTGGGCAAGGCTAATCCTCCCAGGGTCAGTCGGGGGCTAAGGCGAGGCCGGGAGGCGTAGCCGACGCGCAGCAGGCAGACATTCCTGCACCGCGCACGCGGCGCTACGACCGACGGGGCGACGGATGGGGGTGGCTCGGCGGGGTTCTGGACGTCCCCGTGATGGAGCGCGGCCCGCGGACCAGGGAAATCCGGTCCGCACGAGGGCGAGGCTCCGGACGAAGCGATTGAGCGAAGCGAGTGAGCCCGAGGTCCCTAGAAAAACCCCTAGGCAGGCGCGTGCGCGCCCGTACCGCAAACCGACACAGGTGGGTGGGTAGAACATACCGAGGCGATCGGGTCAACCATGGTCAAGGAACTCGGCACAATGGCCCCGTAACTTCGGGAGAAGGGGTGCCCGCGCGTACGTGAACCGGCTTGCCCGGGGAGCGGAGGCGGGCCGCAGTGGAGAGGCCCAAGCGACTGTTTACCAAAAACACAGGACTCTGCAGAAGCCGCAAGGCGACGTATAGGGTCTGACGCCTGCCCGGTGCCGGAAGGTCACGCGGAGGAGTTAGCGCATCGCGCGAAGCCCCGAAGCCAAGCCCCGGTA
>JAFHAZ010000007.1:0-3149 GCA_016939315.1 Streptococcus sp.
CCCCAGTTCGGATTGGGGGCTGCAACCCGCCCCCATGAAGTCGGAGTTGCTAGTAATCGCGGATCAGCATGCCGCGGTGAATGCGTTCCCGGGCCTTGTACACACCGCCCGTCACACCACCCGAGTCGTCTGCACCCGAAGCCGCCGGCCCAACCGTTTTACGGGGGGAGGCGTCGAAGGTGTGGAGGGTGAGGGGGGTGAAGTCGTAACAAGGTAGCCGTACGGGAACGTGCGGCTGGATCACCTCCTTTCTAGGGAGAACAACCTCACCTGAAAGAAACACTCGAACTGACGGCGCGGGGCGACACCCGTCCGGCGCATCCCGTCCCGGAGGCCCGCGGCGCCCGGTTCCCGGGGGTCACCCCCGCGTACCTTGAGAGCCGCATAGCGAGACGGATCAAATATTCTGATTCGATCGATTCTCAATCTGTATTGAAGAAGTGAGAAGCATCTGATCGCGACCCCTCCTTGCGGGGGGCGCGGTATGCGATACCCAATTATTATGGATAATTGAACGAACGTTACCATAGCATCATGATTTCATGCGGCGCCCGCGCTGGATAGCGCGGGAAGATATGTAGGGCGCACGGCGGATGCCTTGGCACAGGAAGCCGACGAAGGACGCGGCAAGCTGCGATAATCCGCGGTTAGGGGCACACACCCTTCGACCCGCGGGTCTCCGAATGGGCGAACCCGGCAGGCGCGGGCCTGCCATCCCCCCCCGAATGCATAGGGCGGGGGAGGACAACCCGGGGAACTGAAACATCTAAGTACCCGGAGGAGAAGAAATCAATACCGAGATCCCCCGAGTAGCGGCGAGCGAAAGGGGGCCTGGGACAAACCGGTGAGCGCACGCGGGCGGCAGCCTTCGCGCCACCGGGGTTGTAGGACCGGCCATGGGGCCCCTGCCGGGGCCCCGCGCGGCCGGGCGTGGGGAGCGGAACGGCATGGGAGGGCCGGCCGCAGAGGGTCAAAGCCCCGTACGCGAACCCACGTCCCGGAAGCGGGCCGGCACCTGAGTAGGGCCGGGCACGTGAAACCCGGTCCGAACCCGGGGGGACCACCCTCCAATCCTGAATACTCTCCTGTGACCGATAGCGCACGAGTACCGTGAGGGAAAGGTGAAAAGCACCCCGGGAGGGGAGTGAAACAGTACCTGAAACCGTGCGCCCGCGAGCAGTCGGAGCAGCCTTGCGCTGTGACGGCGTGCCTTTTGTAGAATGAGCCAGCGAGTTGCCGGCCGGCGGCGAGGTTAACCGGAAGGGAGCCGTAGCGAAAGCGAGTCCGAACAGGGCGTCAAGTCGCCGGCCGCAGACGCGAAGCCGGGTGAGCTATCCCTGGGCAGGCTGAAGCGGGGGTAAGACCCCGTGGAGGGCCGAACGGAAGTGGGTTGAAAACCGCTCCGATGACCTGGGGATAGGGGTGAAAGGCCTATCAAACCCGGAGATATCTCGTTCTCCCCGAAATAGCTTTAGGGCTAGCGTCGGGGGTTCACCGACGGAGGTAGAGCTACCGGATGGACGAGGGGGCTTCGCCGCCTACCGACTCCAACCGAACTCCGAATGCCGTCGGCCCACACCCCGGCAGTCAGAGCATGTGGGCTAAGCTGTGTGCTCGAGAGGGAAACAGCCCAGACCGCCCGCTAAGGTCCCCAAATCCACGCCGAGTGGCAAAGGATGTGCGCTCGCGCAGACAACCAGGAGGTTGGCTTAGAAGCAGCCACCCCTTCAAAGAGTGCGTAACAGCTCACTGGTCGAGTGGGCGCGCGCCGACAATACACGGGGCTAAGCGTGGTACCGAAGCGGCGGGATGATCAATATCATCGGTAGGGGGGCGTCGCGCGCGGGGCGAAGCCGGAGGGCCACCGACGGTGGACCGCGCGCGAGCGAGAATGCTGGCATGAGTAGCGAGAGACGAGAGGGTAACTCGTCCGCCGTGAACCCGAGGTTTCCTGGGCCAGGCTAATCCTCCCAGGGTCAGTCGGGGGCTAAGCCGAGGCCGGAAGGCGTAGGCGACGCGCAGCAGGCCGATATTCCTGCACCGCGATGGCGGCGCTATGACCGACGGGGCGACGGATTGGGGTGGCTCGGCGGGGTTCTGGACGTCCCCGTGATGGAGCGCGGCCCGCGGACCAGGGAAATCCGGTCCGCACCAGGGCGAGGCTCCGGACGAAGCGATTTTAAGCGAAGCGAGTGAGCCCGCGGTCCCCAGAAAAACCCCTAGGCAGGCGCCATCGCGCCCGTACCGCAAACCGACACAGGTGGGTGGGTAGAACATACCGAGGCGATCGGGTCAACCATGGTCAAGGAACTCGGCACAATGGCCCCGTAACTTCGGGAGAAGGGGTGCCCGCGCGTACGTGGAGGGACTGGCTCCCCGAGCGGAGGCGGGCCGCAGTGAAGAGGCCCAAGCGACTGTTTACCAAAAACACAGGACTCTGCAGAAGCCGAAAGGCGACGTATAGGGTCTGACGCCTGCCCGGTGCCGGAAGGTCACGGGGAGGGGTTAGCCTTCGGGCGAGGCCCCGAACCCAAGCCCCGGTAAACGGCGGCCGTAACTATAACGGTCCTAAGGTAGCGAAATTCCTTGTCGGGTAAGTTCCGACCTGCACGAAAGGCGCAACGACTTGGGCGCTGTCTCGACCATGGACCCGGTGAAATTGCACTAGTCGTGAAGATGCGACTTACCCGCGGAAGGACGGAAAGACCCCGTGAACCTTCACTGCAGCTTGGCATTGGCCGCCAGCGCGGCGCGTAGAGGATAGGCGGGAGACGCCGAACCCGGGACGCCAGTCCCGGGGGAGTCGCCCTTGGAATACCGCCCCCGCCGCGCCGGCGTCCTAACCCGCAGCCGCGATCCGGTGCGGGGACCGTGCCAGGTGGGTAGTTTGACTGGGGCGGTCGCCTCCCAAAGAGTAACGGAGGCGCGCGAAGGTCCGCTCGGGACGGTCGGCAACCGTCCTTTTGAATGCAAGAGTACAAGCGGGCTTGACTGCGAGTCCTACGAGACGAGCAGGTGCGAAAGCAGGCTCTAGTGATCCGGCGGCCCCGAGTGGGTGGGCCGTCGCTCAACGGATAAAAGGTACTCCGGGGATAACAGGCTGATCTTGCCCAAGAGTCCACATCGACGGCAAGGTTTGGCACCTCGAT
>JAFHAZ010000008.1:0-3203 GCA_016939315.1 Streptococcus sp.
TGATGAAACATTTGTCTCTTCATCCAACTCTTCGCACTTGCAGCGCAGACACCATATTACGTGCTATCGAAGAACTGACTTGTAAGAACATCACCTATAAATCTGCTTCTGGCAAATCCTATGATTTCAATACTGCAGACAAGATGAACTGCTTACTGGTCAATGCCCTGCTTGCTACTGGTCAATTGAAATCCGGTCAAGAGTATGATTTTGACTTTGACCATCAGTTCATTGAAACAGAGAAGTATGATGCAAAACCAACCTACAAGAAGTTCTTGGGCTATAGTCCAGGTGTAGCTGTCATTAACGACATGATTGTTGGTATTGAAAATAGAGACGGTAACACAAACGTGCGCTCCAACCAAAGAGAAACTTTGGAAAGAATCTTCAAGCGATTGGAGGCTTCGGAAATATATATTTCTCGTGCCCGCATGGATTGCGGCTCATGTTCGGAGGAAATCGTAGATATGGTAGAGGCTCATTGCAAGCATTTTTATATTCGTGCCAACAGATGCTCTTCTTTCTACGATTCCATGTTTGCCTTAACTGGATGGAAAACTGTTGAAATCAACGGTATTGAGTTTGAGCTGAATTCTATCCTTGTTGAGAAATGGAAAGGAAAACCGTATCGTCTTGTCATACAGAGACAAAGGCGAATAGAGGGAGACCTTGACATTTGGGAAGGCGAATATACCTACAGATGTATACTGACTAACGATTACAAGTCGAGTGCAAGAGACATCGTGGAATTCTACAATCTTCGTGGTGGCAAGGAACGCATCTTCGATGACATGAACAATGGCTTTGGCTGGAATCGATTGCCAAAATCGTTCATGGCACAGAATACTGTATTCCTGCTTATGACAGCTCTCATCAGAAACTTCTACAAAGCTATTATGCAGAGATTGAAAACCCATGAATTTGGATTGCGTGCCACCAGCAGAATCAAGACCTTTGTTTTCAAGTTCATCTCTGTTCCTGCGAAATGGATTAAGACATCACGTAGGCATGTATTGAACATTTACTCAGACAACAATGCTTATGCCAACCTGTTCAAGACAGACTTTGGTTAAAGACCATGCTTTTTTGGTTAAACCAGCGTATTACCTCAAGTCGCTTTATGGGGTAAGGGGATTTTGTGTTTACGACGTTTCTGTTATGCAAGGAATATGTACAATAAAATGAATTTTTGTCGTTTTACAAGCAAAATCCCACGAAACCCAATAGGTTTCGGATTTGAGGATTATATATTTCATCATATGCTAATTGTCGATGGATATTCTATCCTTTAGTTTGCTCATAACTACATACATATTTCCCATTATTAAAATAGTTGTATGAGTTTATTTTTCTATTCTCGTCATCACATTGTGTCAGACACTTGTAGAACAGCTCGCCATATTTTTGATTAATGCCATTTGGGCATAACATGTACGAAAAATTCATGACCAGTAATGGCTTTGGCGGACATTAACGTTAAAAACCGCGCGAAGCGCAAAACCCACATTCATCGGTCGTGTAGCTTGCAACACTCCCTCTTCAAGGCCCCAAAACGCCTTAAAAATAAAGGCAAATCTTCAGACGACTTCATTCAGTCTTTAGCTTGCTTTAACATAATGCCCTAAACGGTCGGGGCTGTTTCCATCGGTAAAGAGGTAGACTATTCCGTCTGGGGTTTCAAGAATAGAGACCTCAGTATAGGTGAAATCAGGGTAGTCAGCGTGTAAGGATTCCAATACGTTGCTTGGTACCGTTGTGCCTTTCGGCAAGGGGTAACAGGTTTCTTTCCATGTCGTACCCTTGCGGGAAGTTCTGAAGTATACGGACTTCAACACGCCGTCGTGCATGATGAGATAGTTGTCATCACCGCTGTCGTTGACAAAACCAAGCACTTCGGAGCCTTTGTAGTGCGCTGTAATCCATTCCATATCGCCAGGAATCGTACCTATATATTCAGCGTCGTTCAGTCTGTATGTGCATGCCTTGGCCACCGTTCCTTTGCTGTCGATGACAAGTGTGTGGACGAGATTCTTGAGCTTTGGGGTGTCCTGCAGATAGCAGAGAATATAGTATGTCCCGTTTATGCTGGCCTGTGTCACTTCCTTTATCTCCCAGAATTCATCGTTTCTGGCCTCCTGGTTTATCGTGAGCAGCCGGTATCGCACCGAGCTGGGCAACTGGTCAATGTCAGAGAGAATCCGCACTGTGCGGTTCCACGCATTGTCAACGTATACAACCACGCACTCATTCCCCGCGTTGTCCTCAGAGGTGACATACGTTTCCATTGCTCCACTGTCGAAGTAAGGCTCTGGACCTGTGTAAACGCATTTGATAGTGTTGTCCTCGCAGCGTTCGTGGAAATCTTTGGCAATGGCCTCCGGCAAAGTTTTGTCATTGATCGGTGTCACATTTTCAGAGTCGCATGAAGTCAGCACAAGGGCTACGACAGCAAGCCATCCGTACATCAAATGTCTAAATCCAAACTTTTTCATTTTATGCTTCAATTTATGGGTTCGTTCAAAGGACAAGTTGCCTGAGAACTTATTATTATGCTGCAAAAGTACAATCGTTTGTTTTTATACACAACGCCTCCTTATGCGAAACGGCAAAAATGTATTGCGAAGCAGCAATATATTCTTTTGAAGCAATTATAGGTATTCCTCTTTTTATAATAATCCTCTCAACTCTTACTGATAAGTAACAAAGATGATGAAGTCTATTTTGTCACTATTCTCTGTTCTTTTATCGTCCCAGCCCTTTTTCTTTCTTTTGTGGAACGCTTCCAAACCCTACTTTTTGTGTTCCGTCCCAATTCGTAAGTTGGTCAGCGCAGCCATTGGAGCCACCAAGCGAAACGTATGTGTCTGCACTACATGACATATGGTCAACAAAAGCGAGAAAGTTGTCAACGGCGTTGTCTGTGAATTGAACTTCATTCGTGGCGAAGAGTTTTGTCCAGCTGGTGACACATTCTTTCTTGAAGTCTGTAAAACCATGCCAAGACATATCAGACAAGAACCTCTTTGCTGCCGATTCTATACAGGCTTTAGAGTCCAATCCAATATTATGCTTTACAGAAGATGCCATAATGCCATAGTATATGGAAGCCGATTCTTTCTCGTTGAAGTTGACACTAACTGTCTTGGCAAAGGAAGACAATGCTTTATGTCCCTCTCTGATAAACTTATCAAGCACTCCTATGT
>JAFHAZ010000009.1:0-22139 GCA_016939315.1 Streptococcus sp.
AATTAGAACGAGCTATTGTAGACTATATTGATTATTACAACAACAAACGCATTAAGGTAAAATTAAAAGGATTTAGCCCTGTGCAATACAGAACTAAATCCTTTGGATAAATTAATTGTCTAACTTTTTGGGGTCAGTACAGATCCATAAGGGGAGTTTTTATTATAGTCTTAACGTACTGATGGTATCAAGATCTTTGGTAACAATAGCGGTATCAAATCTCACCTCAAATAGAATCAGCGATTCTCCTGCGTAATCAATCGTCTTTTTATAATCTGGAACCTTTGCAATGAAATGTTCTGCCATATCAACTACCGTTTTCGAACTTCTTTTTGCGAAACCTTTGGCTTTGACATGCTGGTTTCCAGTGTGAGGAATAGTGGTAAAAGCGATAGAAGGATTTTCTTCTATTTCCTTAACTTTGTCATTATCTTTAAAGGACGAAAAATAAAGAATGTTTTCACAAGGATCAAAATAGAAATTTACGATTCTCACATTAGGAACGTTATTCACAGAAGTTGCCAAGGCTATTTCTGTTTGTTCTGCCATTATTCTCAAAAATTCTGTTTTCGTGTTCATTTTCAAAGCCTCATTTCCTTAGATTAATTATATATGAAAGCCTATAAAATGTCAGTCGAGAAATTGAAAGGAAAGTGTTTCTTTGGGCTTCAAACTGATTGAAAGCAAGTCATATCTATAGTACAATGAAAATATAAATGTTTGAAAAATTAATTTAGAAAGGAAAACAGAATGCACGAAACACATTCTCTCCGTGAGCGATTCCTTGTTTTCTTCAAGATTTTTGTGCCCATACTGATTTATCAATTTGCCAACTTCTCGGCAGCCTTTGTGGACACTACCATGACTGGTCAATACGATACCCTACACTTGGCGGGGGTAGCCATGGCAACGAGTTTATGGAGTCCTTTTTTCACCTTCTTAACAGGTATCGTCTCTGCCTTGGTTCCTATTATCGGACACCATCTAGGGGCAGGTCGCAAGGACCGAGTGGCACCTGATTTCTATCAATTTCTTTATATGGCCTTGGGCCTATCACTTATCCTTTTTGCCCTCGTTTTTCTGGGGGCTCCCTTGGTTTTGAATCATTTAGGTTTAGAACCTTTGGTCAGAAAGGTAGCCCTTGGTTATTTACGCTTTTTGAGTCTTGGTATTATTCCCCTCCTACTCTTTAGCGTGGTTCGCTCCTTCCTTGATGCGCTTGGCCTCACGCGCCTTTCCATGTACCTCATGCTTCTGCTCCTACCTCTCAATGGTTTCTTCAATTTCCTCCTCATCTATGGCATTGCTGGTTTACCAGAGTTAGGGGGAGCTGGAGCTGGGCTTGGAACTTCATTGGCTTACTGGGCCCTTCTCCTTATTTCCATCAAGGTTATCAGAAAGCATAAAAAGATTAAGCCCTACCACATTGAAAAGGTTCAACCCCTTGATAAAGCAGCTCTGGTTGACGCCCTTAAACTAGGTCTCCCTATTGGTGGAACGGTCTTTGCGGAAGTCGCCATCTTCTCAGGTGTTGGTCTGGTTATGTCTAAGTATCCGTCACTAGTGATTGCTAGTCACCAAGCGGCCATGAATTTCTCAAATCTCATGTATGCCTTTCCTCTCAGCATTTCCAGTGCCATGGCTATCATTATTTCCTACGAATTTGGGGCCAGACGCATGGATGCCGTCAAGAGCTACAGCAAGCTAGGTCGTCTAACAGCCCTAGGATTTTCTATCTTTACCTTGATTTTCCTCTACTTCTTGCGTTATGATTTAGCTGAACTTTATGGGCATGAGCCTGACTTTTTGAGAATGACGGCCATTTTCATGACCTATAGCCTCTTCTTCCAAGTGGCAGATGTCTTTGCGGCTCCGCTTCAAGGAATCCTGCGTGGCTATAAAGATACCAGGGTACCTTTTTATCTCGGTGTCCTAACCTACTGGGGCATCACCCTCCCAGTTGGCTTCCTGCTTGAAAAAGTCACTGGACTTGGTCCCTATAGTTACTGGATTGGCCTGATTGCCAGTCTTATCGTCAGTGGTCTCTGTTACCAGTGGCGCTTAAATAGAATCGTCAAACGATACGAATCACAACAGTAACACACCTGAAGCAGTCTTTTCCGACTGCTTTTTCTATGTCCAAATCTCGATAATACAGAAAAAAACCTCCTGCATATTGAAAACAGATAAACTGTTACCAATACACAGAAAGCTTCTTTTGATGAGTGATTAATTATATTCAGATTTTCCTGACCTATTACCAAACTGGATGCATTAATGAAAACATAGATGTTTAATATTGAAAAAAGTATCACAGAGACCAGCTGGATCAACTAGGGCACCATAAATCATGACTAAACCACATAGAGCTAGGAAATGATAAACATAAACTACTTTCTCCCCTGTTTTAGGAAGTAAAAGAAAAGACCAGAACCACAAGACACAAATGGCTATTAATATGATTAGTTTATTCATCCATTCCATAATAATCTCCGTCAAAAAGGTTTCGCACAATAAAATAGTCCTTAGGACTATCTGAATGTTATCATAAAATCTAACAAGTGCTGTCATTACTTCTTAAGGAAATATCTTAGTATCTCTTGCTAGTCTTGTTAAGGTAAGTTAAGACATATAAAATCATATTGGGAGGTTGGGAAGACTCATTATTACACAAAGTACAATAATGTTTACAGACGCCAAAACCAGCAAAAGCTAAGGAGAAGGACATATTGACACTTGTCAGATTTCTCACTTTTATAGTGTACTATTTTTTTATTTGAAACATAAAACAATTTTGCCCAAATTGTTAAAAAATGTAATGAAAGGTCACTTTTTTATCCTGAATGGTTAGGTCACATTCTATGTTAGCTTTAAAAGGCTTTCATCTTATTTACATCTTCTTCTGTCATGAAAAAAGAGGTTAGAACCAACCTCTTTTTAGTAAGTAATTTATTCCTTCAAAATACCTAATCAGTCCACTTGATCAAGCAAGTAAGCATAGCCTTCTTTTACCATGTCAGCTTTAGGAACAAATCGTGTCGCTACCCCATTGATACAGTAGCGTAAACCACCTCTATCACTTGGCCCATCTGGAAAGACATGACCTAGATGAGAATCACCCACACGACTACGGACCTCAATACGATTCATATGGTGAGAATGGTCTTCCTTGTAGTTGGCTACCTCGGGGCTTATAGGGCGAGAGAAACTTGGCCAACCACAGGCTGAATCAAACTTGTCCTTGGATGAAAAGAGTGGCTCACCAGTCACCACATCAACATAAATCCCAGGCTCAAACTGATTCCAAAGCGGACTCGTAAAGGCCTGTTCTGTTCCATTCTCCTGAGTCACAGCGTAGGCTTCTGGACTCAAACTTTCCTTAAGTTCCTCCCGATTTGGCTTGTGATAAGCACTAGCATCAATAACAGGACTAGCTGCCTGATTGACATTGATATGACAGTAACCATTAGGATTTTTCTTGAGATAATCTTGATGATAATCTTCAGCAGGAATAAAGTGCTGAAGTGGAAACAATTCAACCGCCAAAGGCTGACCGTATTGCTCAGTCATTTCTTGGAAAACTTGCTCGATAGTCGATAAATCATTTACATCCGTGTAGTAAACACCCGTACGGTACTGGCTACCCACATCATTGCCCTGTTTGTTTTTACTCAGAGGATTGATGATACGGAAGAAATGTAGCAGAATCTCACGCAAGGACACCTTGCTAGCATCATAGGTCACCTGAACGGTTTCAGCGTGGCCCGTCTGACCGATAAGCTCATAGCGAGTTGTCTCACTACGGCCATTGGCATAACCCGAAACCGCATCAAGCACACCAGGCACGCGAGAAAAATACTCCTCAACACCCCAGAAACAGCCACCAGCAAGATAAATCATATGATTATTTAGATTTGACATTTTTAACACTCCCTTCAATAGATACTTTCATCTCCACGCCTTAAGTGTAACGCTTTTGAGAAGATTTCGCACTTATAGTGACTTGAGGGAGAAAAAATCCCATCACAAGTGTGATAGGATTTTATGTTTATTCCATTTCGAAGCTTTCGCTCTTAATCTTATCTGGTAAGACGAGAGACAAGAGGATACACAAGATGGCTGGTATCAACCATGGCAAGGATGCTCCTGACAATGGTAGGAAGTTAATAAGGGCATTTAGTCCTGCAAGCTTGAATTGGCTACCAATAACGCTGAGCAAGGCAATCAGCGTGACTACAGCAACTGTAATTTGCATACCTGGTTTAGACAAGGCCACGAACTTGTTGGCAATTACAATCATGACAATCGTAATTGTGATTGGGTAGAGAATCAAAAGCACTGGCACTGAGAAAGCAATGATATTGTTAAGTCCCAAGTTGGCAATCGCAAACCCAATCAAGGTAAAGAGAATGGCGTAAGCCTTGTAGGATACTTTCGGAAATGCCTTGTGGAAGAATTCCCCAGTCGCAACGATAAGTCCTGCGGTTGTTGTGAAACAAGTCACTGTCACCATGATAGCTAGGAAAATCTGAGCAGCTGGTCCAAAGATAGCTTGTGTGGCTTGTGACAAGACGCTAGCACCAATATTGGCATCTTTTGGTAGGCCTGCCACTTGGAGTGGGAAATGATTGCCCAAAAAGGCTAGTCCCAAATACAAAGCACCAAAGAGAAGCGTCACTACAAAACCAACGACCCAAATGGTAGAGATATACTCTTTCTTAGATTTAAAGCCTAGTTGGTTGAGAGTGACTACTGCCACTACACTGAAGGCCACAGAAGCTAAGGCATCCAAGGTGTTGTAGCCTTCCAAGAATCCCTTACCAAATGCAGAAGCTTGATAAGCTTGGCTAGCTACCTGAGGACTGTGAGCACCGTATTTAAGTGCTCCTGCCACAATAACCATAACAATCATAATAGCAAAGACAGGTGTTAAGATACGTCCAATACTATCTAGAATTTTAGATGGGTTCATGGCAATCCAAAGTGCTAAAGCAAAGTAGATTACGGTAAAGACAAAGAGCCAAAGGCTGGTATGTCCACTGCCAATCAAAGGCGAGAAGCCAATCGAAAAGGCTGCTGCTGCCGTTCTAGGAATGGCAAAGAAAGGACCAATAGACAGATAAAGGACTGCCAAATAGACTAGGGCAAACTTAGGCGAGATTTTTTGTGAAATCTCATGAATGTACCCCTTAGGATTTAGGGTCCCAATCACCAGCGTTAGGATGGCAATACCAATACCTGATAGGACAAACCCTGCAATCGCAGGCCAAAAATGACCTCCAGATTCAAAGCCTAGCTGAGGCGGAAAGGTCAGATTTCCGGCTCCAAAGAACATACCAAACAACAATAAAGCTGTAAGGCCTCCTTTTTTTAACATAAGTTTCTCCGATCTAAAATAAACAAGACAGACGTCCCAAAAGGCAAGATCTTGTATATTAATATTTTCAGTTAACTTAACTAGTATGACATGATTAATTTGAAAGTTCAAGCTATTGAAACTTATTAACAAAGGTTTTTAAAATTTCAAATATTCTGTCTGATTGGACGAAAAACTAGACAAGATTCTTATCTCGTCTAGTTTAACTACTTAAATTATGGGTGGCTAACAATCAGTTCAAGATTTCCCTTGATTTCCCAGGCTTGGACATCGCTTGGTAGAATGAAGTGGCTACCTTTGGCAATGTCGTAATCTTGCCCGTCTACTTTAAGGCTTCCTTGGCCATCAAGCACACTGAACAAACTGTAATCAGCGGTCTTTTCAAAATCAGCCTTACCTGAGATTTCCCATTTATATACGGCAAAGAAATCACTAGCTACTAAGAGCGTTGATTTGAGGTCATCTACTTTTGTTGTGACTGGGCGACTGTTGGCAGGTTCACCAATATTAAGGACATCGATAGATTTTTCCAGATGGAGTTCACGCAGGTTGCCCTGGTCATCCTTACGGTCAAAGTCATACACACGATAGGTTGTGTCACTTGACTGTTGGGTTTCAAGAACTAAGATTCCTGCTCCAATGGCATGCATGGTACCACTTGGGACATAGAAGAAGTCGCCTGCTTTAACAGGAACCTTGGTCAAAAGATTTTCCCAATCCTTACTTTCAATTTGCTGGCGCAATTCTTCTTTTGATTTGGCATTATGACCATAAATGATTTCAGCACCTGGTTCAGCATAAATGATATACCAGCACTCTGTTTTACCCAGCTCTCCTTCATGCTCAAGTCCGTAAGCATCATCTGGATGGACCTGTACACTAAGCCAATCATTGGCATCCAAAATCTTAGTCAAAAGAGGAAAGACAGGTTCCTGACGATTGCCGAACAACTCACGATGCTCAGCATATAGAACATCCAAAGTTTTACCAGCGAAACGACCATTTTTAATAGTAGAAACACCATTTGGGTGTGCGGAAATAGCCCAGTACTCTCCTACATGGTCGCTTGGAATGTCGTAGCCAAAGACATCACGCAAATGCGTGCCACCCCAAATCTTCTCCTGCATAACAGATTGTAAAAATAATGGTTCAGACATAAAAACTCCTTATATAAGAATGAATAGACTCAAAATCTATGTCTTAACATAGATGATTACTCACATCATGATAAATGAATCAGTTCCACTTTAAAGCGGATGTTCCAAAAATCACCTATAGCCAGTAAGCTCCATCATCAGCAAATCACAAACAGACTTTGACGAGTAATTACCTCAATTATAAGCATAATTTGTGAAAATATCAACAAAGTCCTTAAAGAAATCATAAGATTTTGGCTTAATGGCTGCAAGTCATTTCAATAGCAAATTTCCTTTAAGAATCCTACTCATTCCTTCATTTTTCGGATAGATTGATTGAATTTAAAGACTTTTTAACCTATAATGTTATTGATATTATGAAAGGAAATCTCTCAATGAAATTCTATTCCTATGACTATGTGCTAAGTCAGATTAGCCAACAAAACTGGGTTATGGTTGCCATTACTGCAGGACTTATTTTAGTGACCGGTGTATTTGCTTTTAAAGCCTTCAAAGAACGCCATGATACTAAGTTTCGTGAACTCTCTATTATTTCTATTTTAACCTTAGTTGCCGTGGTTCTAATTGCTATCAGTAATTTCCAAAGCAATCAATCTAACAACGACCAATTTAGAGCATCTCTTCACTTTATCGAGGTTGTATCTAAAAATCTTGACGTTGATAAGAGCAAGGTTTATGTCAATACTTCTACTACTACAGATGGCGCTATCCTCAAAGTTGGAAACAAGTACTATCGTGCCATCTCAGGTTCAGAACCTGACAGCTACTTGCTAGAACAAATAAAACTTTACAAGTCTGATGTTGAACTCGTGGAGGTTAAAAAATGACATCTTTTTATCTTACTGTTGCAATTAAACTAGCTTTGGGGCTTATTTCACTCGTCTTTGTTATCAATTTAACAGGTAAAGGAAACCTAGCACCTAGCTCAGCTACTGACCAAGTACAGAACTTTGTTCTTGGTGCAATCCTCGGTGGTACAATTTATAGTAGTACCGTTTCAATCCTCCAATATATCGTGATTTTGATTATTTGGACGATTTTGATTTTACTTCTTAAATGGCTCATCACCAATATTCACTTTATCAAACATTTGATTGACGGTAAACCAACCGTCATCATCAAACAGGGTCAACTAGATCCTGAAGCTTGTCGCTCTGTAGGACTTTCAGCTTCTGATGTCGCTTTAAAATTACGTTCTCAAGGAATTTTTCAACTCAAAGAGGTTAAACGTGCAGTTATTGAACAGAACGGCCAATTGATTGTGGTTCGTGCGGGTGATGAAAATCCGAAATACCCAATCGTTACTGATGGGGTCATTCAAACAGAAATTCTTGATACTATTGGTAAAACGGAGGATTGGTTAAATGAAGAGCTTCAAAAAATGGGATATGAAAACGTTTCGGATATCTTTATTGCTGAGTACGATAAAGGAAACATTAATGTCGTTACTTATTAAACAAACCACTTGCATTACCGTTTAATATTGTCTATAATGGTATCATCATAAAAAGGAGGTTCTACTATGGGAATCGAAGATAAATTAAATCAAGCTAAAGGCGCTCTTAAAGAGGGTGCAGGTAAACTGACTGGCGACAAAAAGACTGAAATCGAAGGTGCGGTTGAAAAAGTTGTAGCAAAAGCAAAAGACGGTCTCGAAGATGTTAAAGAAGGCATTGAAGGTGCTGTTGAAGGCCTTAAAAATAACTTTAAAAAATAAGACAAAAAAGAAGTTTTCAAGCCATTTGGCAAGAGAACTTCTTTTTTTATTTGTTTTCTAAACTAAAATTACTAACGAGAATGCTTGCTTCCTTTAAGTGCAAATGATGCTGTCATAAGTACAGCCCCTAATGCACCTAATCCCAAGCTACTCACATCACCAGTATCTGGTAACGTTGATTGGTTTGCTTGGCTACTTTGTGAACTTTTAGCAGACTGATTAGCCTTAGAGCTTGTATGTTGTTTCTGGGCAAAATTAGTTTGTACAACTGAGCTAACATTTTCCTTTTGACTCAAGCTTGACTGACCTTTTGATGCTTCAGAAGTTTGATTTTGAGTAGGAATCTTATTCAACTTCTCAGCAGTCTCTTGATTTTGTTGTTGGGTGCTACTTGTCTTATCTGTCCTTGCCTGTGCGGGCTGTACTTCTGCTGACTGATTTGCAACTGCTACTTCAGACATCAATGATGTTACTTCAGGGTCTGAAGCATTAGTCCTTGATGAGCCTTGAGCTGATGGGCTTGTGCTACTTGCTGTCGTAGAAGTTGTGCTACTCACATTTGGAGACGTTGAGTTACTTGTTTGACTTGCAAAGTTTGGTGGAGTTGGACGTCCTGTATTAGACGTCTGACTTGTTGAACTTGTAGTACTTGTGCTAGACGTATTCTCAGAACTTATTGAACCAGATTGGCCCCATGGTGTGTTAATGCTACCAGTATTAGTTGAGCTTCCGCCATAGCTAGTCGGTCCCCCATAGCCTCCGAAATTATCAGACATTGAGGTATTGTCAAAGCTTCCACCTGGGAATCCACCCATTCCACCTGCACCAGGACCGTTGTTTGTGCCTTCTTCAGTAGCTGTTGTAGTCACACTAGCACCACTTGATGTCGTGATGGTATAGGTTTCACCCGAAGTTAGGCTCTCAGTACTAAAGACCACATTTCCAAATGAAGTTGTTGCTGTTGTGGTCGCTACAACATTTCCAGAACTATCTGTAACTGTGATGGTATCTCCAGCACTACCAGAGATGTTGGCCATGATATAAGACTGGCTTGAACCCGTTGTAAAGGCCTGAGCCATTCCTTGGTTACCTATGGCCCAAACGGTACCGCCAGAAATAATACCTGTTCCATCGTAGTCGATAGCAGCATTATCTGCACTTGTCTGAGCGACATAGAGAGAACCACTTTTAACTGTCACATTCCCGTTACTGTCAATACCATCACCGTCTGCTAGGATTGTAACCGTTGCACCGTCAATATTGATGGCAACTTCATTTTCCAAATCAGAAGTCGAGTTGGTTAGGCTTGAAGTGTCAGCACTGTCCTTGGTCGTCCACTCAGTGGCGTTAATACCGTCATCTCCAGCAGTGATGTCAACAGTTCCACCTGTCAAGTTAATATAACGTCCTTCAAGGCCTTCGTCTCCCGCCACGACCGTTACTTTAGAATTGCCTTCAATGGTCAATTCATCCGTAACCGTGATACCTTTATCAGTCGCATTAATGGTTACCGTTGAGTCGGTAATTGTCAAATCACCACTATTCACATCTGTTTCGTCTTCGACTTGAATACCATCATCAGTTGCTGTGATGTTGACTATGGCATTTTTAATGGTTACAGCTGTCGTCGCATTGATGCCATCCTTGGCCTCAGAAGTCAAATCAAGCGTTACAGAGTCAACCGTTACACTGTCAGCCTTAATGGCGTGCTTTTCAGTACTTGAAAGGGTCAAGCTACTTCCAGTACCGCTGGTGATAGTCAAAGCTCCCGCTGCTTCGATGGCATTGGCAGAAGTCGAAGAAATGGAACTGTCTGAAAGGACATTCACCGTCAATTCTGCTGAGGAATTAGAAGTGATTGACGAATCTGTTAAGGTCACTCCATCCAAGTAGATTGTCACCGGATCCGTCACGCTACCAGACACAATAATAGTATAACTTGAGCCATTACCTGTTAGTGTATATGAACCTGATTGATTAATGGTAACGGTAGTGCCATCAACTGTTACTGTGCTACTATCACTCGTTACCACAGTTGTCCCATTAAAGGTAATCGTGGTCGTCGTGCTTTCTGAATCATCACTGCTAGACTCAGTTGTTGTCTCAGACGTAGTATCTGAAGCGTTGTTGGTTAGAACTGAAGCTGTCTCTGAAGCGGTCGCTTCAGTGGAGCTTGTACTAGTGCCACTGCTTTCATCTGTAGTAGTTGTTGCCGTTTCTGAAATTTCATTAGTTGTTGTTGCAGCAGTTTCAGAAGAACTGGCTTCTGAAGTTGAAGATGTGCTTGACTGATCAGATGTTTCACTACTTGACGATGTATCTGTTGTGTCTGCTGTTGTACTTGTTGCTGACGAAGCCGTGTCGGATGTCGTAGTTGTAGTACTTGTATCAGTGTCTGTACTTGTCTCAGTAGTATTTGACGAAGATTCTGTCTGAACACTTTCTTCAATCAAATCGGCAGTGGTTTCACCCGTCGTAACCGTTGAGAGTGTTGATTCGGTGTTTGCCTCATCGGCTGAAGCCTTATTTTCATTTAAGACGACCGAGCTACCAAAAATTAAGCTCGCTACTAGGACTGAACCCGCTGTTTTCCATTTTGATGATTTTTTAATGGCGTAACGTTCTTGTGTTTGTTTCGTATCTTTGTATGTCATATGTTAGACCTCTTTCTTACTTTTGAGATGCCTCTATTAAACACAAGAAACCTAAGACAAGACTTAAAGAAAGGTTAATCTTTCCTTAAAGTAAAAAAAATCCCCAAAACTATGGGAACTTTCAATCTATAGGATAAACAACTCTAAATTCTTCCAACACAACTAGACTGTCCTGACTAAAATGTAGTCCAACCTCATGCAACCATTTGCTAAAGAGGTTTTCATGAAGCTTTTGCCAGTAAGCTAGGGTTCGATCTCCTTCACCTTCCTTGTAGGCATGGTTTTCAGAAACCTCTTTAAATGGGATGACCTCAACTTTCGTCGTTTCAATAATACAAATAGCATTCTCCTTACTATCAAGAATGACGCTCAGTTCATTTTCCTTGGGCAATGGTTCATTCCCCACTGCATACAAGTCAAAAGCTGAACTAGTTGCTGTCTTTTGCCCCATCAATACGAGTTCTGCCAAATAATCTGCATCCACGCCAAAGGCCCAGGCATCAATCTTATCTCCGATTGTCTGATTTAAAATCTTATAGGCTTGCCACATCTGGTCTGATTTCATCAATCTACTCCTGCTTTTACTTTCCTTCCATTATATCAAAAAACGCTAGATCATCAGACCTAACGTTTTCATCTTAATACTTAGAATGTTTGTAACCGTAAAAGGCATAGATAGCTGACCCAATTAGCACTGCCAAACCAAAAGCTAACCATGTCTGCCAACTGTACTGACTCATAAAGGAGAGGCAGACGATAATTGAAATAATGGGCAAGACAGGAACAAATGGAACCTTAAACTCTTCCTTCTGTGGCAAGCCCTTGTCCTTACGAAGAATAATGAGAGCAATAGCCAAGAGGACCAAGTAAGCCAAGGTCGCAATGTTAACCAATGATGCCATGTTGGCCAAGGAGAAGATACCTGCTGAGATAGCTGACAAAACGCCTGTCAAAAGTGTCGCATGATGTGGAACCTTATTAGTCTTTGAAACCTTTTGGAAGGTTTGAGGGAGGAAACCATCACGCGCCAAGCTATAAACCATACGGCTAAGGGCATAGGCCATTGAAATACATACCGTAATCAAGGTCATAATTGCAACCACAGAGACGTAGTTGGCGGCCCAAGAAATACCGATATAGCGAAGAGCATAAGCTACTGCATCATCAACATTCAACTTGGTATAGTGAACCACTCCAGTCAAGACCAGCGAAACCACTGCATAGAGTGAAGCCACGATAATCAAGGCAAGAACGATACCTCGAGGAACGTTCTTTTGCGGCTCTTTAATCTCGTCTACCGTCATAGAGATAGACTCGAAACCAAGGAATCCAAAGAACATAAGAGAGGCACCTGCCATAATCCCAGTTTTTCCTCCGTAAATCTGACCAAAGCCAAATGGTACAAAATCTGTCCAGTTGCTAGGATTCAAATGGAAGAGGCCCACTAAGATAAAGACCGCCAAGGTTGAAAACTTGAGCACTACCAAGAGGGAGTTCAAACGTAAAGCCTGCTTAGAATTCATGAGAAGAAGAGCTGTCACCAAGACCAAGACCAAGACTGGCAAAAGATCAATGTAAGTACCTTGACTGGGATTGAAAGGTCCACTGATGGCTTGAGGCAACTTAAGACCAAAGCTAGCCAGTAGCCCCTTGAGGTAGGCACCCCAACCAGAGGCCACACTGGATACAGCATTCATAAAGACAATCATGGTCAACCAGCCACCCATCCAGGCAGGATACTCCCCCCAGACAGCATAGAGATAACCATAAACACCACCAGCCGATGGGTAACGTGAGGCAAACTCAGCAAAGAAAATCGCTGACATCCCAACACACACGGCTGAAATTAAGACTGAAATAATCAGGGCAGGACCAGCCAGAGTCGATGCCGCAGTACCAGTAATCGTAAAGATTCCTGTCCCAACCATGGCACCGATTCCCAGAAGGACTACATCCCTAAGGGTCAGATGTCGTTTCATCTCAGTCTGAGCGAGACCGACGTCCTTTTTACGAAAAATACTCATTTTTATACTCCATTTTTTGCGAAATACCGAACTATTATACCATATTTCTTGGCCTAAAAGGGCCCCTTTCTGTATTTTTATACTTTTATTGTTGAATGCTATGCCAAAAATGGGGACTCCCATATATTGCTTTTTAATTTTACATACATCTCCATCAAAAGAAACTTGCTAAAGTGGTTCTTTAGCATTCATTTTTGTTTCTAAAATCCTTATCTCGAAAGAATTTTCAATTTTTAGAAAAAATATGAAAATCTTATGAATGCGTTTGATTCTTCTAATGAAAGATGTTAGAATGAGGTCATTAAAAAGGAAAAGGGGAACTTTTATGGAAAATAAAGTTCATTTTAAACTTCATAAAGTGAAAAAACAATGGGTTACCATTGCCATATCTGGTTTGGCACTTGGTGCCTCATTGATTGGAGTTGGTGTCTCTGCCGACGAACAAGCTGCGAATCAAGTCACCTCAGCAAGCACACCTGAGAGCGTCAGCCAAGATCCTGATCTTGTCGTCACAGAAACAACTATAGCTACGACAAAAGCTGATCAAGTCGTAACCAACAATGCAACTGATACAACTGCTACTATTACAACGGAAAAGCAGCCAGTCCTTAAAGAAGTTCAAGCAAGTAGCACTTACAATTTGGCTAGTGGGGAAACGAGAACTGCTACTCCAACTTCAGAAACAGCTAGCACAGTCACTGAAGTAAACAGTCAAGCACCAGAATCTGTTGAAACTACTATCGTTTCTGGCGGTCAATTCAAGAGTGATGCTGAAGGCAACTGGTACTACCTTAAAGACGGGAAAAATCTGACTGGTGCTCAAAACGTTGACCATTTTGATCTTTATTTCCACAAGGATGGCAAGCAGGCCAAGGGGGAGATTATCACTGAAAATGGACAATCTTTCTACTATGATAAAGACAATGGACGTAAGGTAACCAATACCTCTATCACTATCAATGGTCAAACCTACAATGCTGATGCCCAAGGGCGTCTGACAGCAGTTCTGCCTGAAACTAACAAACGCAACCAGTTTATCGAAGATAATAACCACAACTGGTATTACCTCGGAAAAGATGGCAAACCCGTCACTGGTGCTCAGACCATTGATGGCTTTAACCTCTACTTCCACGAAGACGGCCGACAAGCTAAAAACGAAATCGTTACTATTAATGGTAATAGCTACTACTTCGATAAAGACAATGGTCGTCGTGTAACAGGTCGACAAGCTCTTGACAACGTCAACCATAAATACTTTGGTTTTTACTACTTCGACAAAGATGGCAAGATGGTCAAAGATGACTTCGTCACCGAGAATGGCGATCTTTACTACTTTGATGCTACTGGCAATCAACCTAATTTTGTCTTTGTTTCAGATAAAGCTGGTCATTGGTATTACATGAGTGACTTCAAGGCAACTAAAGGTTTCTCAGCCCCATTTGGTTTCGATACCGAATTCCTAGACCGTAGCCAATCCGACTATAAGACAAGCGTGCAAAACCTGAACGGCCAACAGTATTACTTTGATCCTAAGACTGGTATCATGGTAACCAATCGCTATGTTTCTGACGATCAGGGGAATTGGTATTACTTTGGCAAAGATGGTAAAGCGCTTCACGGTTTTCAAACAGTGGACGGTAACCTTCATTACTTCAATGATAGTGGCCAACAAGTCAAAGGTGACTTCCTTTACTACGGTAACGATATCTACTATTTCGATAAAGATAATGGAAATCCCGTAAAAAACCAATTCGTTAATAGAGATAACTCTTGGTACTACTTTGGACCTGATGGTAAAGCCGTGTCTGGTTTCCAAACCATTAACGGACAGAACCTATATTTCTACGAATATGGTGTCCAAGCCAAGGGACAACTGGTTACTGTTGACGGCAAAACCTACTACTTCGATCCAAATACAGGTGACAAGTGGGTTAATCGTTCACTTACCTTAAACGGTACGGTCTATAACTTTGACAATAATGGTGTGGCGACCACTAAAGCTGACCAAACCACACATCGAAACCAATTTGTTAAAGGTACCGATCAAGAATGGTACTACTACGATGCTAACGGTAAAAAGGTCACTGGTTTCCAAACCATTAACAAGGACCTCTACTACTTTAACGATAAGGGTCAACAAGTTCGAGGAGGTATTTTCAACCTAGGTGAAAACTACTACGTCGCCAACAAAGATACTGGTGCTATCCTTCGCAATGCCTTTTATCATGATACATCCACTGACCATTACGGTGACTTCTCTGAAACTATCTACTACGCAGGAAGTGATGGTGCCTTCAAGACAGGATGGTTTGAAGTTGATGGCAACCGTTATTATGGTAGCGACTATTCTGATAATGATGCCTTTAAAGGAAGTCTCTACACAGGAGTCGTCAACTCTCAACTCTTTAGCCCAGATGGGAAACTCTTGACAAATGGTCTCTATCCTGAGTTTAAGCGTACTGGTGAAAATGCTTATGACCTTGAAGGTGTCTATGTCACAGATACCGACGGTAATATCAAAGAAGGTCCTTATCAGTATGATGGCAAGATTATTGGATCAAAATATAGTAGCGTTCGCCAATCACAATGGTCAACTTTTGACGAATGGGACATTCTTAACGGACACCTCTACCATTTCGACTCTACACCAATGACCTTCACAGCACCAAATGGTCAAAAAGTGACCACAAACGTTGCCATTGCAACAACTAACAAGGCCCTTACCTATCGTGGTGTAACCTTTAATTTTGATGCCAAGGGTATTGACGAGACAAAAGAAAAAGCCATCCACTTTGACCAATTGCAGACAGATCCTAGCGGCACAAGTTATCTCTATGAAAATGGCCAAAAGGTCACTGGCTTGAAGACCTTTGATGGCGTTAGTTACTATTTCTATGACGATGGCCACCAAGCTAAAGGTACTGAGGTCGCAATCAACAATAATATTTACCAATTTGACCAACTGACTGGTATCATGACACGCAACGCCTTTTCAAAATCATATAATTACGAAGGTTCTCCACGCTTCCCATACTACCCAACACGCTACTATGGCAATGACGGAGCTGCTCTGACAGGTTGGCAAACCATCAACGGCAAGGACTACTACTTCCGAGATAGCGGAAACCTTGAAACAGGACGTTTTGTCATCGGGGACAGAGCTTATAACGCTGATGACAATGGCGTAGTTACTGATCGCAAGGGTGAACCTGCCTACCGCAATCGTATCGTCTACGATAAAGGCGATAACTACTATTACAATGACAAAGGTGAGAAAGTGACCGGCTTCCAAGAAGTTGATGGTAAGGTCCTCTACTTCGACGCTGAAGGCAAACAAGTCCTAGGACGCTTCGTCACAGTCGATAACTACACCTACTATTTCGACCCTAAAACAGGTGAAAGATACACTAACCGCTCTGTCCTCATCGACGGTAAACTCTATACCTTCGATAAAGATGGACATGTGGTGTCTTAAGATGAGATGAAACCTGAAACCGAGACGAAAGTCTTGGTTTTTTTGTGGGAGTTAAGGACTATATAAACTAACATTACATATAGGAAACATAAAATAGGCTGAGAAATAACCTCAGCCTATTTTATTTATACAAGAATTATATACTCTAATTACAACTTATTAATGATGGATCAAATCATATATTCCAAATCATAACTAGCATCAGAAAGAATACGTGCCAAAAATTGTTGGGTACGTTTTTCTTTTGGTCTGTAAAAAATGTCTTTTGGACTCCCCTCTTCGATGACATGACCACCATCCATGAAAACGACATGATTAGCTACATCTCGTGCAAACCCCATCTCATGAGTCACAACTACCATTGTTGTTCCTTCATGAGCAAGTTGTTTCATGACATCCAGAACATCCCCAACTAGTTCTGGATCAAGGGCCGATGTTGGTTCATCTAACAAGATAACTTCTGGTTTTACTGCTATTGCTCTAGCTAAACCAATACGTTGTTGTTGTCCTCCTGAAAGTTGTGATGGGTAGTAATCTTTAAAATCCAGAAGACCAACTTTTTTAAGTGCTTCTTCAGCAATCTCTTGCGCTTCACTTTTGGGAACTTTCCTAGCAATCACTAAACCTTCCAAGATATTCTCAATGGCAGTCTTGTTTGCAAATAAATTGTAATGTTGAAATACAAAAGCTGTTTTCTTTCGGATATCTAAAATATCTTTCTTTGATAACTTATCCAAAGAGTAGTCCTTACCTGAAATTGTTAATTGACCTCCATCAGCTTTCTCCAAATGATTAAGGCAACGTAAGAAAGTTGTTTTTCCTGAACCTGATGGTCCCAAGATGACAACCACATCTCCCTGTTTCACTTGTAGATTGACATCAACAAGAACCTGACGATCTCCAAATGTTTTTGATATATGTTTAGCTTCTAGCATAGTGACTCCCTCTATGTAAATTGCAATTTTCTTTCTCCAAAGTTAAAGAGAACTTGAATGATACCACAAATGATTAAATATAAAATGAAGATGACAAAATAAGATTCAAAATATTGATATCCATATGCTGCTTCGACTCGTGCAATTGCGGTAATATCTTTTATCGTCATAACAAAGACAAGTGACGTTCCTTTTACAATATTGATAACTAAGTTACACAAATTTGGAAGAGCGGCCTTAAGTGCCTGTGGAAAAACGATTCTCAGATAGGCTTGTCTTGTTGTTAAACCTATGGCTTGTGCAGCTTCTAGTTGACCTTTATCAACAGTTAGTAATGCTGATCGAATGATTTCTGATAAGCTTCCTGTTGTCATCAAGCTATAGATAATAAAGGCATAGTAAAGCGGATTAACTTTGAAGACATCTATGTGACTCCCAATACCTTTAAAAAACTGATTTAACAAACTAGGGAACAAACTATAAAAGAATAAAATTAAAAGAATTGGAGGTGTTGCACGAATAAACGCAAGATAAACAATTGAAAAAGTCTTAACACCTCGTACCTTATAAATTTGACCCAAAGCGAGAAATAAAGCAGGTAGAAAACTCAATAGAATAGCCACAACCATGATTCCCAGTGTTACCGGAACACCATATAAAGCCTTGATAAAGGTATCTATAATAAAAGTAATATTCATTTTTTACCTCTCTTTTACACTCAATTGTTGCTCTGCTATCCTAGAAATCAACGATAGAATTAATGCTATTCCCCAATAAACAAAGGCAACAGCTGTATAAGTCTCCAAAGAATAATTTCCTAAATGGCGACTAATCAAAAGGTTCCCTTTGCCCATAACATCAATAAAACCAATCGTATAAGCCAAAGCTGCATCGCGCATAAGGTTAAGTATAGCTGTTGTAATATTTGGTAAAGCAACCTTAAATGCTTGAGGGGCGATAATTCTTACAAAGGTTTGTTCAGAAGTAAGCCCAATACTAAGCCCAGCTTCTAATTGTCCTTTAGGGATTGCTTGATAAGCTGCTTTAAATACTTCTGATATCATTGCTGAGAATAGGAGAACCATAGTCACAAGAACAAATATCAATTTGGACCAATCATTAATATCTAATCCTAACCACCAATTAAGAAATTCTGGAACTCCGTAAAATACTAAAAATAGCAACACAATCGGTGGGGTACAGCGTAAGATAAAAACATATCCCTTAGCCAAATTCTCTAAAGCTTTATCCTTAGAAAGGCTTGCCCAAGCAACTAATCCTCCTAATAACGACCCAAGTAAAGTCGTTAATAAGATAACCAATAATGTCATCGGTAAGCCCTTTATGATTTCAGGTAATGCTCCAAAAACTTTTGAAATGTCATAATTGACCATAATTTCTCCTAACTAAACTCACTTCAGAAGCTTATCAAAACATCCTACTTTACGACGTTACAATTACTTATTTGTCTACGTATGAGAAGACATCCTCACCAAAGTATTTTTTAGATAACTTTTCAAGTGTACCGTCTTCTTTTAGTTCCTTAATTGCCTTAGTATATTCTTTTGAAAACTCTTCATTCTTACTATCACGATGCAAGAGTGGATAGGTTGGAATTCCTTTATAAGGGAACCAAGTCAATTTATCTGCATATTGATGATACGCTCCATCTTTATCAGTTACAGCCTTTTCAAAAGATAATTTAATATCAAAGTAAGCATCATAACGATTTTCCAAAACCCATGCATAGGCATCTGAAACTTGGAAAGATTCCGCAGATGTTAACTCAATTGGTTGATCTTTATGCTCATCGTTGTAGTCTTTGATAACATTCCACTGAGCATTTTGTGGTGAGATTGGCACCAATCGACCATTTTGTTTTGCAAAATCAGAGATATTTTTATATTTATCTTTATCATCCTTACGAATGGTAAATCCAATAATACTTGCTCCAATTGGATCTTTCGGAATAATAAATTTTTTAGCACGTTCATCTGTATACCACGCGCCCTTAGTACCAATATCATATTTACCTGACTCTAAACCAATCAAAAGGTCATCATCACTTGTTCCAGTATATTCAAATTTGTACTGTGGAAGCTTTTTATCAATTTCCTTTAATACAGCTACCTCATAGCCATCAGAATTACCATCCTTATCAACAAAATCATAAGGAACATAGTTTTGAGTATGGGCAACCTTTAATGTTGTTACCTTTCCAGAGTCTGATTTTGCTTTTTTAGCTCCTGTTAAGTTGCGTCCAATAACTGTAGCCCCAATAAGTGCTACAACAACTGCTCCACCAATAATCCATGTCTTTTTACTCATATTAATCTCTCCTTTTTCTTACAAAATTGCTGCTTCACGTACCCATTCAATACGCTCATGGTTAATATCACTTGGAATCGTGCAATCAGCACCAATGATTAACCCATGAGTTCCAGTATCAGCAATAATCTCCTTAACTTTTTCCTGAATAGCTTTTTTAGTTCCAGTATATAGAAGGCCATCTTTTCCATTTTCAAACCCTCCAAGGACTGTGCGACCTCCAAAAATGTTACGGCCTTTTGCCAAACTAATTCCCTCAGGACCAACCGCCCAATTAACTACCTGAGCAGGATAATCTTTAAAGAGTTCGATGTTATTGCGGGCCCCTTCGTAGCCACAAATATGTAGGATATTGTGACCCTTGGCCTCATTGGCTGCATCTAAAACCTTTAATTCACTTGGAGCAATGATTTCCTTATAAATCTCAGCGCTAACACGATTATCTTGAATACTTTGAACACTTAGGTAAATACCATCAGCACCAGCTTCTTTAATCACTCTCTGACTAAGACTTGCAATGTCTTCTCCAATAACATCTAAAACATGCTTCAAAGCTTCACGGTTCTCCTCAATGTAATCTGCGATAGTATCATCTCCACCTGAAACCTTTCCAACTAACCATTTAAAATAAGTAACCGGAGCGAAGATATTGTAAATTGCAACAATATCTTCAGGAAAATCAGCAATCAAACTTTTTACAAGTTCAACTTGAGCAGAAATCCAAGGATGATTTGCACCTAAAGGTTCAATTGTTTGCAAATCACTGATTGACTTAAAGTCTTTAAAAGCAGGCTGTGGATATGCAAAGAAACCATCACTCATCAATTTAACAAAATCGGGTTTGACTTCTTCAATAAATTTTTTATGACCAGCTTTATTCTTATCAATAATTTCTGGATTTTCAAAACCATGTAACCACTCGTCTTTAGTAGTAAAATGATGCCAAAATCCCACCGGGACACGATCAACACTTTCTCCACGAAATGCTTTCAAAACTAACTCTCTTTTTTCTGACATAAGAATCTCCTTTTCTCTTATCCTAATATCAACAGCTAATGAACATACCTAAAATACTTTCAACTCCTATTATCACTAGCTGCTTCAAAACTGAATGACATTATCTTATCAGAGATT
This sequence comes from Streptococcus sp., assembly GCA_016939315.1. GTDB lineage: Bacteria > Bacillota > Bacilli > Lactobacillales > Streptococcaceae > Streptococcus. The sequence continues at coordinate 20,802 of JAFHAZ010000009.1, forward strand.
ATCACATCCGAAAAATAAAGAAATTTTATCCTGGGTTATAAATTTAATTTATGAGTGTAACATTCAAATCCCGTTTAAACCTTGTGTTATATACTCTAGAGCAATATATCTCCATTTAGTATCATCACAATTAGTAATAAGTAAACCTAAATCAAAGATAAAGAATTACTATCACCAACTTAATTTAGTCTCTATTCTTCCCGAATAACCCTTCTCTGACTAACTTTGCTATAATAGTCTCAAATAAACCAAAGGAGATTTCCTATGACAACCTTATACGATTTTACAGTTTCAGATCAAGCTGACCAGCCCGTATCCCTAAATGATTATAAGGGCAAGGTCGTCTTAATCGTCAATACAGCAACAGGTTGTGGTTTAACGCCACAGTATCAAGGTTTGCAGGAACTTTATGACAAATACAAAGACCAGGGTTTCGAGATTCTTGATTTTCCTTGTAATCAATTTATGGGGCAGGCACCTGGTAGTGCTGAAGAAATCAATACCTTCTGCACCCTCAATTACCATACAACCTTCCCTCGGTTTGCCAAAATCAAGGTCAATGGTAAGGAAGCAGAACCACTTTTTGATTGGCTAAAACAAGAAAAATCTGGACCTCTTGGGGCTAGAATTGAATGGAACTTTGCTAAATTTTTGATTAACCGTGAAGGTCAAGTCGTCGAACGTTTTTCTTCCAAAACTGATCCACTAAAAATGGAAGATGATATCAAGGCTCTTCTTAGTAACTAAAAATAAAAAACGAGAGTGAAACTAGAACGACAATCTTTGACTGTCGCTAGTTTTGCTCTCGTTTTCTGCGTTAAGAAAAATAGTATATAAAGAAATTTTGCTTTATTTTAGAACAAAGCTGTCAATGCTGTAATTAAACCAAAGATAATACCTGGTGCATTGGCCGCAGCAAGGGGAAGGTCACGTTCTTTTTTAAAGAGACCATAGTAAACCCAAAGGCTACAGTTGACTGCAGCTACCAATGGTTGGATAAAGTTTCCTTTATGACCAGACAAATTGTCCATGATTTGTGGTACGTATGATACATACATCATAACTGACATGAAGGTTGCCACCCAACCAAGGGTTTTCATTTGTTTATCTGACATTCGAGACTCCTCTTTCATAAAATTCTTTCTGCCTTGTACATCTAGAAATATTACAAGACATGTTTTAATGCACTAAAATTAAAGGCTCTTTGTCAAATAGTGTTGATGAAGAATTTTAGGAAGGGATTAAGCAACTAATTGTTGCTTAATTCCTTTTTGTTTTGGGCCAAACATTTTTGTTATTAAGATAATCCTGTTTCTAAAATGGTAATAGTTTTTAAAA
>JAFHAZ010000010.1:0-71936 GCA_016939315.1 Streptococcus sp.
TTACAATTGGCTTGAACACCTATATTGTAACTCGTTTGGAGTGTTTTTGTTATGACGGTATAACCTTCGATGCGCACCCGCATAGCGGGTGGTTTATTTGTTTCGCACCTTCGGAGCGAAACGGACTTAAAGTCACAAAATAACAAAAGACACCGAAAATTTCTTCGGTGTTTTTTCTTATGATTAAGGTAAAATAGCCACTGCACGCACTGGGGAGCCTGTCGCCTTGTCCCAGTGAGGAAATGCAATCGAAATCAAAGCACCAACGGCTGGAACTTGATCCAATTGATTCAAAACTTCTACCTGATAGATGTTTTGTTCCAAGAGGTAGTATTCGTTTACCAAGCCATGTTCTGCTGCTGGAATACCAGCATCTGTATCAAAAGTCTCATGACCGACAGCCTTAACATGGCGTTCATGAATCAAGAATTCTAGAGCTTCGCGGCTCCAACCTGGACTTTGCTGAACCCCATTTTCATCAAGGTTGCGCATAGCATCTTGATCTGGCCAACGCTTCGACCAATCACTACGAAAAGCGACAAAGGCCCCTTCAGTAATTTTTCCATGCTCTGCTTCAAAGTCTAAGATTTCTTGTTTGCTCAAGATAAAGTTTGGATTCGTAGCAACTTCTTTAGACTTGTCGATAACATAGAGTGGTAAAAGAAGATCTTTGAGGGCAATCTCATCCAACCAACGACCACCTTCTACAAAGTGAATCGGTGCATCAATATGCGTTCCGTATTGACCAACTACTGTAAATTTTTGAACATGGAAACCATCTTTTAATGTGAAAAGGTCTTCTTGTTTCAAAGCAGGGAGTGCTGGAAAGTGTGGACTTTCCGCATTAATTTTGTGGGTCAAGTCAACCCATTTCTTAGATTGCAATTCTTTATAAATACTTAGTAAATCTGACATAAGGAGGCCCTCTTTTCTTATAGATTTAACCTTAAATAGTTAATTGAAGAAATTATAGCAGCCATTAATAGCTATTACAAGCATTTATCTCATTTTTTCTTAATCCCATTTCTTCTAGTTAGATATAGCTTCAAACTATATCTAACTCTTTTTGTCTGAAAAGAAAGTATATTTGCGATAATTTGATATTTTTTTCAATTTTATGACACTTTTGTTACGAAAAGCATTGACAAATCTATGATAACGTTTTACAATTAGATTGTTCTAATTTTCGAGGGACTAAAAAAATATTGTTGTCATTTTCATGTCATGAATGATAATACCAATAATCATTTTTCTATTCCTAAGAAGCAATATATAAAAGGAGGAAGAACACTAATGGGTATCGGTATTATTATTGCTAGCCATGGTAAATTCGCTGAAGGTATTCACCAATCAGGTTCTATGATTTTTGGTGAACAAGAGAAAGTTCAAGTGGTTACTTTCATGCCAAATGAAGGTCCTGACGACTTGTACGCTCACTTCAAAGATGCCATCGCTCAATTTGACGCTGACGACGAAATTCTTGTCCTTGCAGACCTTTGGTCTGGGTCACCATTTAACCAGGCAAGCCGTATCAAGGAAGAAAATCCTGATCGCAAGATGGTTATCGTGACAGGACTCAACTTGCCAATGCTTATCCAAGCATATACGGAACGTATGGTAGCTCCTGATGCTGGGGTTGAAGAGATTGTCGCTAACATTTATAAGGAAACAAAAGAAGGCGTTAAAGTCCTTCCAGAAGGCCTTATTCCTAAAGAAGACACTAAACCAGCCGACGCTAAGCCTTCTGTTCCTAAAGGTACCATTCCTGAAGGAACAGTACTTGGTGATGGAAAAATCAAATACGTTTTGGCTCGTGTTGACACACGTCTCCTCCACGGTCAGGTTGCGACTGGTTGGACTCACTCAACTCACCCAGACCGTATCATCGTTGTTTCAGACACTGTTTGTCATGATAAACTTCGTACAAACATGATTAAACAAGCCGCTCCATCTGGTGTTCAAGTTCACGTTATCCCAATTAAAAACATGGTTAAAGCAAACAATGACCCACGTTTTGGAGATACACGTGCTATGCTTCTCTTTGAATCTGTTGAAGATGCTCTTGCTGCTGTTAAAGCAGGTGTTGATGTTAAAGAAATCAACCTTGGTTCTTCAGCTTATAAAGAAGGAAAAGTCAACGTTACTAAGGCTCTTTCATTTGACCAAACAGATGTGGATGCTATCAAAGAGTTGCAATCATTGGGTGTCAAATTTGACGTTCGTGGAGTGCCAAGTGATAGCCCAGCAAACGTTGATACCTTGATTAAGTCAGCTGAAACTAAATTAGCAGAGAAGAAATAATTTTGGAGGATGCATAAATGAGTTTAGTACAAATTATTTTAGTCGTAATTGTTGCTTTCATTATCGGTTGTAGCTCAGTTAACGACCAAATCGAAACATACCAGCCAGTTGTGGCTTGTTCCCTTATCGGTCTTGTTACTGGTCATCTCGAACTCGGCGTAATGTTGGGTGGTAGCTTGCAGTTGATCACTATGGGATGGGCTAACGTTGGTGCTGCCATGGCACCAGACGCCTCACTTGCCGCTGTTGCTTCTACAATTATCCTTATCTTGGGTGGTCAAGGAACTAAAGGAATTGGTCCTGCCATCGCCCTTGCGGTGCCTTTGGCTGTTGCCGGTCTTGCCTTGACAATGGTTGTCCGTACAGCAACTGTCTTCATCGCTCATATTATGGATAGCCGTGCAGAAGCTGCTGATATCGCTGGTGTTGAAAGATGGCACTTTATCGGTATGGCCCTTCAAGGTCTCCGTGTTGCTATCCCTGCCCTCCTCTTGCTCTTGATTCCTGCACACCTCGTACAATCTGGTCTTGAAGCTATGCCTGAATGGTTAAAATCAGGTATGACAATCGGTGGTGGTATGGTTGTAGCCGTTGGTTATGCCATGGTTATCAACATGATGTCTAGTCGCGAAGTTTGGCCATTCTTCTTCCTTGGTTTTGCTTTGGCTGCCCTTAAAGAGTTGACCTTGATTAGTTTGGGTATCATCGGTCTCTGTCTTGCCGTTATGTACCTTGCACTTGAAGCTAGTGGTTCAAATGGTTCTTCAAATGATGGAGGATCAGGTGATCCCCTCGGTGAAATTCTGGAAGACTTTTAATTAGGAGGAAAGAAAATGGCTGATTCAAAAATTAAATTAACAAAAGCAGATCGTTTCAAAGCTTTCTTGCGCTCATACTTCCTTTTAGCTTCATTCAACTATGAACGTATGCAAAATGGTGGTGTGGCCTACACCCTTATTCCTGCAATCAAAAAACTTTATCAAACTAAAGAAGAACGTGCTGCTGCCCTTAAGCGTCACTTGGAATTCTTTAATACACAACCTTTCATGGCTAACCCAATCTTTGGGGTTACGCTTGCCTTGGAAGAAGAACGTGCCAACGGTGCTGAGATCGATGATGCGGCTATCTCAGGGGTTAAGGTCGGTATGATGGGACCTCTTGCAGGTGCCGGTGATCCTCTCTTCTGGTTTACCCTTCGTCCAATCTTCCTTTCACTAGGAGCAGGTTTGGCTGTTTCAGGTAACGTCCTAGGCCCAATCGTCTTCTTCGTTCTCTGGAACGTCATGGTTGCCGCCGTTAAATGGTATACTCAAGAATTCGGTTACCGTGCTGGTACTGCGATTACAGACGACTTGTCAGGTAACCTTCTTCAACAAGTAACTCGTGGCGCATCAATGATGGGGATGTTCGTTATCGGTTCTCTTATCCAACGTTGGGTAAGCATTACCTTCACACCAGTTGTCTCTGTTGTTAAACAACAAGAAGGTGCTTATATCGATTGGGATAAACTTCCAAAAGGTATTGCCGGTGTTAAAGCAGCCTTCCTAGAACAAGCTGCTGGTAAATCACTCGAAGCCAACAAGGTAACAACATTGCAAGATAACTTGAACCAATTGATTCCTGGTCTTGCTGCCCTTGGTTTGACTTTCCTCTGTATGTACCTTCTTAAGAGAAAAGTTTCTCCAATCGTTATCATCTTGGGTATCTTTGTTCTAGCTATTGTGCTCCACATTATTGGTGTACTCTAATCGGAGCAAGGTATGGTTAAATCGCTCAATACCGAAATGGCTCACACAACTAAGGGAACTTGGTTTCGTGAAGGGCCTATTTACGGAAATATTATGGTCGGTGATAAGGCCTTCGAATTTTACAACGATACGAAGTTACAAGATTACGTTCAAATTCCTTGGGATGAAGTCACTTATGTGATTGCCGATGTCTACTTCGGTGGTAAGTTCATCCCACGTTTTGAAATCCGTACTAAGCAAAATGGACGTTTCCGTTTTGCCAGTCGAAAAAGCCGAATAACTTTGAAAGAAATTCAAAAAAGAATTCCTCGAGAAAGTTTAAGAAAAGCACCTAGTTTTCTCTTTGTCCTCAAACAAGGATTTAAAAATCTTTTCCGACTCATTGTCAAGAAGAAATAATCTCCGAATATTATAAAAAGATTGTTCGATCTAATGGTTGGGCAATCTTTTTATAATATTTTGCTCATTTTTGAAAGAAATTGACTTCTTTTGAAATTTTATCTCACTAGCTATTGACATTTACTTGAAAGCGTTTTACAATATAATTGTTCTTGATTTCTTATGTTTAAAAAGATTGAGAGACGCTTTTTTTTAGCGTCTTGATAAAAATCGGAGATAGTCTTTTTAAGCCTAGGAAAAAATAATTTATAAGGAGGAGAACACGAATGGGTATCGGTATTATTATTGCCAGCCATGGTAAGTTCGCTGAAGGAATCCACCAATCAGGCTCTATGATTTTTGGAGACCAAGAGAAAGTTCAAGTCGTAACTTTCATGCCAAGTGAAGGTCCTGATGACTTGTACGCTCACTTCAACGACGCCATTGCACAATTCGATGCTGATGATGAAATTCTTGTTTTGGCTGACCTTTGGTCTGGTTCACCATTTAACCAAGCTAGCCGAATTGCTGGAGAAAATCCAGATCGCAAGATTGCTATCATCACAGGACTTAACTTGCCAATGCTAATCCAAGCATACACTGAACGTATGATGGATGCTAACGCTACTGCAGAGCAAGTTGCTGCTAATATCATCAAGGAAGCTAAGGGTGGTATCAAGGCACTTCCAGAGGAGCTTAATCCAGTTGAGGAAACAACAGCAGCTCCTGTAGAAGCTGCTGCACCTCAAGGAGCTATCCCAGAAGGGACAGTTATCGGAGATGGTAAACTCAAGATTAACTTGGCACGTTTGGACACACGTCTCTTGCATGGTCAGGTAGCAACTAACTGGACACCTGCTTCTAAAGCAGACCGTATCATTGTTGCTTCAGATGACGTTGCTAAAGATGAGCTTCGTAAAGAATTGATCAAACAAGCAGCACCAAATGGGGTTAAAGCAAACGTTGTTCCAATTCAAAAATTGATTGATGCTTCTAAGGACCCTCGCTTTGGTAACACACACGCGCTTATCTTGTTCGAAACTGTTCAAGACGCACTTCGTGCTATCGAAGGTGGCGTGCCAATCAAAGAACTTAACGTTGGTTCTATGGCTCACTCAACTGGTAAAACAATGGTTAACAACGTTTTGTCTATGGACAAAGACGATGTTGCTTGCTTCGAAAAATTGCGTGACCTTGGCGTTGAATTCGACGTCCGTAAGGTACCAAATGATTCTAAGAAAGATTTGTTCGACCTTATCAAAAAAGCTAACGTTCAATAACCTTCATTCGGATAAATTAGTTGATAATCTCAACTAATCACAACTCAATAGAAAAGGAATTATTACCATGTCAGATATGTCAATTATTTCTGCAATTTTGGTCGTAGTTGTTGCCTTCCTTGCTGGTCTTGAAGGTATCCTTGACCAATTCCAATTCCACCAACCACTTGTTGCATGTACCCTCATCGGTGCTGCTACAGGTAACCTCACTGCAGGTATCATGCTTGGTGGTTCTCTTCAAATGATCGCCCTTGCTTGGGCTAATATCGGTGCCGCTGTCGCTCCTGACGCTGCCCTTGCCTCTGTTGCTGCTGCCATTATTTTGGTTAAAGGTGGTAACTTCACAACTGAAGGTATCGGTGTTGCGACTGCAACAGCTATCCCACTTGCGGTTGCCGGTCTCTTCCTAACTATGCTTGTTCGTACAGCCTCTGTTGCCCTTGTTCACGCTGCAGATAAAGCAGCAGAAAGCGGAAACATCGCTGGTGTTGAACGCGCACACTACCTTGCCCTTCTTCTTCAAGGGTTGCGTATTGCTGTGCCAGCTGCCCTTCTTCTTGCTATCCCAGCACAATCTGTTCAAGGTGCCCTTGGATTGATGCCTGACTGGCTCAACCACGGTATGGTTGTCGGTGGTGGTATGGTCGTAGCCGTTGGTTACGCCATGGTTATCAACATGATGGCAACTCGTGAAGTTTGGCCATTCTTCGCCATCGGTTTTGCTTTTGCTGCTATTAGCCAATTGACACTTATCGCTCTTGGTGCTATCGGTGTTGCTATTGCCTTCATTTACCTTAACCTTTCTAAACAAGGTGGCGGAAATGGTGGCGGAACTTCAACTGGTTCAGGCGACCCAATCGGCGATATCTTGGAAGACTACTAGGAAGGGGTGCTCTCATGGCTGAAAAAATTCAATTATCTCAAGCGGATCGTAAAAAGGTTTGGTGGCGCTCACAATTCTTGCAAGGTTCATGGAACTATGAACGTATGCAAAACTTGGGTTGGGCTTACTCACTCATTCCTGCTATCAAAAAACTCTACACTAACAAAGAAGACCAAGCTGCAGCTCTTAAACGCCACTTGGAATTCTTCAATACCCACCCTTACGTAGCTGCTCCTATCATGGGTGTTACCTTGGCTCTTGAAGAAGAAAAAGCTAACGGTACTGACATCGAAGATGCTGCTATCCAAGGGGTTAAAATCGGTATGATGGGACCTCTTGCCGGTATCGGTGACCCTGTTTTCTGGTTCACAGTTCGTCCTATCCTTGGTGCCCTTGGTGCATCATTGGCACAAGCTGGTAACATCGCTGGTCCTCTTATCTTCTTCATCGGTTGGAACCTTATCCGTATGGCCTTCTTGTGGTACACTCAAGAACTTGGTTACAAAGCAGGTTCAGAAATCACTAAAGACATGTCTGGTGGTATCTTGAAAGATATTACTAAAGGGGCATCAATCCTTGGTATGTTCATCTTGGCTGTCCTTGTTGAACGTTGGGTTTCTATCGTCTTCACTGTAAACCTTCCAGGTAAAGTTTTGTCTAAGGGTGCCTATATCGAATGGCCTAAAGGCAATGTTAGCGGTGACCAACTTAAGACTATCCTCGGCCAAGTTAATGACAAACTTAGCTTCGATAAGATTCAAGTTGATACCCTTCAAAAACAATTGGATTCATTGATTCCAGGTTTGATGGGACTTCTCCTTACTTTTGCATGTATGTGGTTGCTTAAGAAGAAAGTTTCACCAATCACAATCATTATTGGACTCTTTGTAGTTGGTATCATTGCAAGCTTCTTCAAAATTATGTAATAAAAAGGGTAAGAGTTTAGCCAAGCTGAACTCTTTTCTTATGCTATAATAAAGGTACTACAATCAAAAAGCGAGATAGATATGGCACAATCATTAAACAAAACAGTTGAACTGCATACAACAGGCGTTTCCTACATGGCTATCGGAGGTAAAGTCGGTAAGTTTCTAATCGGAGATGTGGCTCTTGAATTCTACCCAGATGTCAATGTCGAGCAATACATTCAAATTCCATGGACTAGCATCACTCAAATCGGTGCAAATGTATCAGGAAAGAGAATTAGCCGCCACTTTGAAGTATTGACAGACAAGAGCAAATTCCTCTTTGCCTCTAAAGATTCTGGGAAGATTCTAAAGATTGCTAGGGAACACCTTGGCAATGAAAAAGTCATCAAGCTACCAACTCTCATTCAAACTATTGGGGCTCGACTCAAAGGTTTATTTGCCAAAAAATCATAATTTTTGTATAATATAACAGACGGATAAGTACTAGCTAGACCCTTACAGAAAGCCTGCGGTTGCTGCGAGCAGGTAGGGTTGACCTACGAAATTCTACCGTTTCTAATAATTAAAAACATAAACAAGTGCACTCCTGTGAAGTTGGATGGAACCGTGGCCTATGTCACTCCAACACTTTCACTGGAGTGTTTTACTTTTTGGAGGAACTTATGTTAGATGTAAAACGTATTCGTAACGACTTCGATGCCCTTGCCGAAAAATTGGCTACACGTGGTGTCGCTGCTGAAACTTTAAATGAACTTAAAGAGCTTGATGTTAAACGTCGTGAACTTCTTATCAAATCTGAAGAACTCAAAGCTCAACGTAATATCGCTTCAGATGGTATCGCTCAAGCTAAGCGTAACAAAGAAGATGCTTCCGAACAAATCGCAGCAATGCAAAAAGTCTCTGCAGAAATTAAGGAAATCGATGCAGAACTTGCTGCTATCGATGAAAAGCTTAATGCCATCGTTGTGACACTTCCAAACACACCAAATGACTCTGTTCCTGTAGGCGCTGACGAAGATGAAAACGTAGAAGTTCGTCGTTGGGGAACACCTCGTGAATTTGATTTTGAAGTTAAAGCACACTGGGATCTTGGGGAAGACCTTGGTATCCTAGATTGGGAACGTGGTGCTAAAGTCACTGGTTCTCGTTTCCTTTTCTACAAAGGCCTTGGAGCAAAATTAGAACGTGCAATCTACAACTTCATGTTGGATGAGCATGCTAAAGAAGGTTACACTGAGATGATCACACCTTACATGGTTAACCACGACTCAATGTTCGGTACTGGTCAATATCCAAAATTCAAAGAAGATACTTTCGAGCTTGACGGTACTGACTATGTCCTTATCCCAACAGCCGAAGTTCCTTTGACAAACTACTACCGTGGTGAAATCCTTGATGGTAAAGAATTGCCAATCTACTTCACAGCTATGAGCCCTTCATTCCGTTCAGAAGCTGGTTCAGCTGGTCGTGACACACGTGGTTTGATTCGTCTTCACCAATTCCACAAGGTTGAAATGGTCAAATTCTCAAAACCTGAAAACTCTTATGATGAATTGGAAAAAATGGTAGTTAACGCTGAAAACATTCTTCAAAAACTTAACTTGCCATACCGTGTCATCACTTTGTGTACTGGCGATATGGGATTCTCAGCTGCGAAAACTTACGATTTGGAAGTTTGGATTCCAGCACAAAACACTTACCGCGAAATTTCTTCATGTTCAAACACAGAAGATTTCCAAGCCCGTCGTGCACAAATCCGTTACCGTGACGAAGCTGATGGTAAGGTAAAACTTCTTCACACTCTTAACGGTTCAGGACTTGCTGTTGGACGTACAGTAGCCGCTATCCTTGAAAACTACCAAAACGAAGATGGTTCAGTAACTATCCCTGAAGTTCTTCGCCCTTACATGGGCGGTGCTGAAGTGATTGCACCAAAATAAATAAGAGAAATCTCCAGAAAAAACTGGAGATTCTTTTAGTTTCGATTAGCTTCCTCGTAGTATGGTTTCAACTTATAGAACCCATCAGCGAGTTCTTCTACCAACTCTTCCATTGTTTCACTAGCAGTCACTGTCACATCATACTTGACTAACACCTTACGAACACGACCATCTCTAACTGCTTCTTTAAGCATCTGACGATTTTCTTCAGTTCCTTCCACACGATGACTGACACCATTTTCCTGAGCAAAATAGTATAGAGGGGGTGCAATCGGTAAGTCTAGGACCTTATGTTGCTTAGTTAGAGTAGTATCTGATTTTTTCCGTTCGACAAAGCTAACTTCTACTGAAATACCCCATTTTTCAGGCTGACCATAAAGTCGAATCGCCATGGCAACATCGTCTAAACTATCCTCAGGAGCCCTGTAATAGCACCAAAAGTGTGGCCGACATATTTGTGCCTGATTGGCCCAATTACTGACACGATCCATCTTAAAGGGTGCCAAACGCTCCTCTAAAAGTTTTGCTAAAGTCTGCATCTCCTTACGAGCTGCTTGACCAAGTGCCTTGAGATCTTCCATCTCTTCCTTATGTGGACCGGCTTTTTCAGGTTTGATATACTTAACTCCCTGTTTTGACAAATAAGATTGAATATTTTCTAACATCGTTTTCTCCTTACAATGATAAAAGACCAACCCATAACAATTCTATTCCGGTTGGTCTCTTTTTTATTTACGTTTACGAGCAATCAAATGAATTGGTGTTCCTTCAAAACCAAAGGCCTGACGAATTTGATTTTCCAAGAAACGCATATATGAGAAGTGCATAAGCTCTTCTTCATTGACAAAAATAACAAATGTTGGCGGTTTAACCGAAACTTGTGTCCCATAGAAAATCTTAAGGCGTTTTCCTTTGTCAGTTGGTGTTGGGTTGATGGCAATGGCATCCATGATAACATCATTCAAGACAGCTGATGAAATACGACGGTTTTGGCTCTCACTGATGCGTTTAATCATCTCTGGCAACTTGTTAAGACGTTGTTTCGTCTCAGCCGATACAAAGATAATTGGTGCATAGCTCAAGAATTGGAACTGATCACGGATATCTGCTTCCCAGTTAGCAACGGTATGATTGTCTTTCTTAATCGTATCCCATTTGTTAACTACGATGATAATCCCTTTACCAGCTTCATGGGCAAAACCAGCAATACGCTTATCATACTCACGGATACCTTCTTCGGCATTGATAACCATAAGGACGATATCAGAACGGTCAATGGCACGCATTGAACGCATGACAGAGTATTTCTCCGTATTTTCATAAACCTTACCAGATTTACGCATACCAGCGGTGTCAATCATGGTATACTCTTGACCTTCACTGTCCACAAAGTTTGTATCAATGGCATCTCGAGTCGTACCAGCAATCGGGCTGGCAATCACTCGGTCCTCACCCAAAATGGCGTTAATCAAGCTTGATTTTCCGACGTTTGGACGTCCAATCAAACTAAAACGAATGATATCTGGATTTTCTTCTTCAACTTCTGTTGGAAGATTTTCAACGATAGCATCGAGAACATCCCCTGTACCGATACCGTGAACAGATGAAACTGGATAAGGATCACCAAGACCTAGAGAATAAAAATCATAGATATCTGCACGCATCTCAGGATTATCCACTTTATTTACCGCCAAGATAACAGGCTTGTTGGTCTTATAGAGAATACGAGCAACGTACTCGTCCGCATCTGTCACACCTTCCTTACCTGAAACGACAAAGACAATAACGTCAGCTTCAGTCATGGCAATGTCAGCTTGGTGCTTAATTTGTTCCATAAATGGTGCATCAACATCATCAATACCACCTGTATCAATTAAGCTAAACTGACGGTTAAGCCATTCAGCAGAGGTATAAATACGGTCACGTGTTACCCCTTCAACGTCTTCGACGATAGAGATACGTTCACCCGCAATTCGGTTAAATAGGGTCGATTTCCCAACGTTTGGGCGACCCACGATAGCAACTGTAGGTAATGTCATATGTTTAAGTCCCTGATTAAATAGGGATTCCTTTCTTCATTTAGCAGTCTCACTTCCACCAAGGAAAGCAAACTCTCTTATTCTTTATTATTAATAGATTCAACTTAACGGCGATTAACACCCTTCAAGTGAACCTCTTTGGCAAGAAAACGAATACGCTCCATCACACGTTTGGCCTGCCAAGTCTCGTCTCCTTGACGTCCATTGGATAGCTTAGCTTCTAGATCCGCAAAACTATAGTTAGACGTAAAGAAGGTAGGCAGCTCCTCAATCATGCGATGCTGGAGTATAACTTGCAAAACATCATCTCTAATCCAAGAAGAGAATTGTTCTGCACCAATATCATCTAGAACCAAAACTTCCGCCTGTTTGACAGCATCAATTTGCTCCTTGACTGAACCATCCTTGATTCCATTTTTAACATCAATAGTAAATGATGGGTAATGAATAATGGTCGTAGCAACCTTCTTGGTCTCTGAAAGTTCATGAGCCATAGCAGCCAACATGAAGGATTTTCCAACCCCCATGTCTCCGTAGATATAAAGGCCTTTCTGGTCTGGACTAGGGTAATTCGCCACAAAATCCACAAGACTCTCAAAAGTATCAACACGAGCCACATCATCTAGAGCAATGTCCGCAAAAGTAATCTTACGATAAGACTGAGGTAGGCTCACCAAATTAATCCGTTTAGCAATAGCCTGCTGTTCTTGTTGCTCTTTGAGCTGACGCGTCTCCTTATAGGTTACATCAGCGTAGCCTTCATTCATGGTCAGAATCGGCTCATACCCTTTGGCAATATACGAGGCATCACCTTCTTTGACCTTACGGCATTCCACCAGGAATTGATTAAACTTAGGAAGACTACGCTTGATTTCATCCTGGCTTAGGCTATGCTCTTGAATAAAGCTAGCCACTCTTGGATCCGCCAAAATTTGCTTCGTTAAATCCGTTGCATTGCCAGACCCATGATGCCCTGTTCGATTTAGGGTTTGTCCAACTCTTTCCATAGGCTACTCCTTTCCTTTTTCTAGTTTTGCCAAAGCTCGACGTCTAATTTCATCCAACTTGGCCTGATCAGCCTGACTGGTTTGATTATCATAATCTGGATTACTCCAGCTCGGCACATTTGTTTTCTTCTTAGAATCAGCTTTTGCTTGCTGTGATTTCTTGTCGTAACCACTACGCAAAGCTAAAAGCCCTTGTTCAGCAGTGACGATGTTCTTAAAGGCAAAGTCGTTGGCAAGTTTAGAGATATACTCTCGATTCACATTCGTCGAACGTGTCCGTCCCAAACTGTAGGCAACCATGAGGTTAATAACCTCATCCATAAAGCCTCTTTGTGCTAAATCCGTGAGAATCTGCTTCTCAGAATTAGTCACAGCCCCACTTGGGCCTTTAGCACTTTGCAAGTAATCTATAGGCTTTTCGGACCTAACCGCTTTAAGAATCTTTTTCTCCGTCTCCGTCAAAGCAGAATCACCACCCAATGTTTGAGCTTGAGCCTGTTCTAATTGCACCTGCATACGCTTGACAATAATCTGGTGGTTCACGGCTGTCTTTTTAGCTAAAAGATAGGTGTCATACCAATTCATGCCATGAGTTTCAGACAATTTATAGATTTCTGGCACATCTGTCTTTTCATCTGTGAATACAAGCCCATCAGCCTGCATACGATTCCTGAAACTGCTTAAATCAAATGAATTTTTGGGCTTGATTTCAGACACAGATTTTTGAGCCAAACGCTCATCGGTAAAGACATCCGAAAAACGTTTAGATAAATCTAGCAAGCCTTGTAGACCTGCCGGTTTCAAAGCGTCTACTGCTGGTTCACTAATCTTTTGCTCGAGAAGTGAACTATAAACAGCATGTTTTAGAAACTGCTCAATTGATAAGGGAGACTTAAGCTCTATAACATAAAAACCTTGGGGTGACTGGTAAAAAGCCAAGAGATCTACTGCTGTCAGAACCGCCAGTGCTTCCTGAAGGGGCTGCATTCCAAAGTTAAGATGGTTCAGAATAGCCGCAAACTTATGGCGGTGATTACCATTGTCATAAAAAGCCACGAAATACTGGTAGAGAGCGTATCCTTCACTCCCAATAATGGGATAATAGCAACGCATCAAACTTGCCTGATCGGGAACGATAACCTGATTGCCAACATAGACAAATTCTTCAATAGGTCTCATTTTTTAGACTCTTTTTTCGCACGTACAGTTTTGGTGATTTCTTGAAGCAACTCTTCAATCTCATCAACATCTTTGAAAGAACGGTAGACACTGGCAAAACGTACATAAGTGATTTCATCAAGGTCAGCAAGTTCTTTCATCACTAAATTCCCAATGACATCACTATCAACCTCTCCATCATGGTTACGACGAATGTTTTGCTCAATACGGGTGATGGCATTTTCGATATCCTCACTAGAAACCGGACGCTTCTGAGCACTCATCAAGATACCATTGAAAATCTTATCGCGAGAGAATTGTTCACGAGTACCGTCTTTTTTGACAACCAAAAGTGGAACTTCTTCCACACGCTCAAATGTTGTAAAACGAGCATGACAAGAATCACACTCACGACGACGACGAATGGTATTCCCATCCTCTGCCTGACGGCTATCGATAACACTAGATTTATTATGTTGACATTTTGGACAACGCATGCACTTCACCACCAATCTTTGAAATTCGGTACTCTATTTTACCATAAAAACACATAAAAAGCACGCCCTAAACGAGGCGTGCTCATGACCAAGAATCGCTCTAAGTCTCTTATAAATTGATTTAAAGCTCAAGTTGAGGTGTCGTCGTTTCTCCATCTGCAAATGGAATGTAAAGGTCGAAACGTGTTCCAACACCAAGTTCAGAACTAACATCGATACGGCAGCGATAAGCTTCCACAATTTGGTAAAGGATTGACAAACCAATACCAACACCAGATTGCGTTGTCGTACGATTACGTGCCTTATCTGAACGGTAGAAGCGCTCAAAGATATGCTCAATATCTTCTTTAGAGATTCCTTCACCATTATCTTGCACTTGGACCAACATCTCATCTTCCAGAGCCTTAATTGTAACCTGGATTTCCTTGTTAACAGGAGAATACTTGACCGCATTATCAATCAAAATCGTAATCGCCTGTTCAAAGTGTTGGCTGTAAATCTGTGCAGGGCGCTCTGAGCTCTCGAAATCATTGAGATAGAATTGGTAGTCTTCATGCAAGACACGGAAGTTACCGATAACCGTACGGATTGAAGAATTCAAATCACAAGTATCGTTTCTGTGATTTTCAAATGATCCTTTGACACGGATAGAATCCAACATATCATTAATCATAATCGTCATACGGTTGGCCTCGTGACTTGCAGCCTCAAGACTTTCCTCAAGGATTTCAGGGTCATTTTTACCCCAACGTTGCAAGAGGTCCATATGCCCCTTGATAACCGCAATCGGTGTACGCAATTCATGACTGACGTCACTCAAGAAACGCATCTGCATCTGATTATTTTCTTGGATTTTATCCATCATACGGTTAAAGTTAACCGCCAAATCACCAATTTCATCGTGACTTTCAATCTTAGAACGAAGTTCCAAATCACTTGGCGAATCGGTGATAACTCCCATCGTTTCGTGCAACTGTCTCATCGGACGAAGAATAGATGTCAGGACAACTACAGTCGCTGCGATAACTAGGACCGTCATCCCCACTTCTAGGAAAATCAATAAGAAAATCAAACGCTCTTTAAGAGCATAGTAGAATTCCAAATCATGGAAAATTTGGGCATAACCAACGATGGTCTTTTTATCTTTACCGTAGATTGGAACTTGCAGCAAGAAACCACGCTTCCCTTTATAAGAAACTGACTTCAGTTTGTTTACCTCGGACATACCTGGAGGCGAATCTGTATTCTCCTCAGAAGTAAAGATAAACGTTCCCTTTTTGTCATAAACAAAAACAGATTGGTTAGAATATAATTTATTAGAAATCGCAACCTGACCATCCAAAGAGTGCTTTTCGGAAAGCACACCATTAATGATCGATGCATAGATATTTTTAGGTGAATAAAGGGCCGCTAAAAGCGGTTCTGGACTCAACTCCTCGTCGGAGTCCCAGTCCTTTTCGATATAAGTAACAACTTTTGAGATTGTAGTGTTTACATTTTGACGTTCACGTTGCAAAAGTAGCGTATTGGCTGAGAAAACAACAACCAGAGTGAACATCGACAATACAAGAAAGAAGACCACAGCAGTTGTCATGGTCAACTTTTTTCTAATGGTTACTTTACCAAATAATTTATCTTGTAATTTACTCATTTTTCACGGATAACGTAACCCATTCCTCGTACTGTTTGAATATATGATTCCTTACCTGGAACATCGATTTTTCCACGCAAGTAACGAATATAAACATCTACAACGTTTGTTTCGATGGCGTCATCATATTTCCAAACTTGAAGCAAGAGTTCCTCACGGGTCATCACTTGGTTCATATTGCTCAAAAGTGTGTTCAACAAATCAAACTCACGTTTTGTCAATGGAATTGCTTCATCACCACGAACAACTGTACGGTTTTGAACATCCAATTTCAAATCACGATAAGTTGATGCTTTTGCTGGTGCATTCTTAGCAGCTTCGATATCTTGACGACGGAAGGTTGCACGGATACGTGCCAATAGTTCTTCAATCGCAAATGGTTTTACAATATAGTCATCAGCACCGCGGTCCAAACCAGCAACAATGTCCATGATTGAATCGCGAGCTGTCATCATCATAATATAAGTATCTTTTTCTTGTTGGAGACGACGCGTTACTTCAAAACCGTCCATCTCAGGCAACATAAGGTCCAAGAGAATAAGATCGAAATCTTTCTCGAGTGCCATTTCAAGTCCTTCGCGTCCGTTGTCTGCTGTCACAACGTCGTATCCTTCGTGTTGAAGTTCAAGAGAGACAAAACGAGCAAGGTTTTTCTCATCTTCAACAATCAAAATGCGTTTGCTCATAATAAGTATTTACCACTTTCTTAAAATTTTTTGACTTCCATTTCCCTTAAAAAGTCTGTAGATCTACCCAATGAATAAATCCGAAAATTAACTTCTAATGATATAATAATATAGATTTTTAAAATTGTCAAACATTTTTAGTTTGTTTTTTTGAATTAATTTTCATCAAAAAGACCGTTCAATTGGGCAAAGGGATTACTTGCCTCTTTTTTCTCCTGTTGAAGTGCGGCAAAGTCCTCTTCTGACAAGACTTCCCAGTCATTCCCAGAGAGCGAAATTTGTCCTGATTCTTCCTCAGGTGTTAGTACTCTCAAAGGAATATTAAGAAGAATATTATCTAGAATACTCTCATCAAGATTAATGGTATCCCCATCCAAGATAAGAACCAGATTTTCTTCGACTAATTCTTTTTGAAGAGCAGCATCTGCCTCTTGTATAAAGGTTTCTGAAACCGGATAGTTAAAACTAAGTGTCACAGGTTCAAGTGAACGGCTAGATGGCAAGGTAATATCATAGCTAAGTTGATAATCCAAAAGGTACAAACCATTGTCATAGGCTACCTGCCCACTTGCTTGAATCTGTTCAAGATTTAAAACTTGATCATAGCGTTCTTTAATAGACTCCAACAAAGAAGGTGCTTCGTTAAAGGCGAGCCCTTCTGGAGACTTTCTAACTTCTGAAAGATAAATCATTTTTAATCCTCAAATTAAATTTCCCCATAGGGATCTATTTTCAATCCACAAGACCATAATCCCCCACATTCACTTTTCATTAGAGAGCATGATTATGATTTTAGACTTAATTAGTATTATATCAAATTTTTAAGAAAAAATAACACCTTTAATATTACATATTTCTTAAACTTAGAACTTTTTTCAAAGCTAATGAGAAACTTACTCAGACCTAGTTTCCATCTGTCTTATAGCGTTAGATGAAAGCTCTTAATTATGGTAAAATAAGAGCATTGAAACTAGATAAAAGGAATATAAAATGACACCTGAAGATTTTTACAAGGCTCTGAAAGAACTGGGGTTCGATCTCAGCCAAAAACAAAAAGACCAATTCCAACGCTACTTTGAGCTCTTGGTAGAATGGAACGAAAAGATTAATCTTACTGCAATCACAGAAAGAGACGAGGTCTACCTCAAACATTTCTACGATTCCCTAGCTCCTGTTCTCCAAGGACATATTAAAATTCAGACTATTCGACTTCTCGATATCGGAGCTGGGGCTGGATTTCCAAGTCTCCCTATGAAAATCCTTTGTCCTGATCTTGATGTGACTATCATTGACTCTCTTAATAAACGCATCAATTTCCTAAATCTATTGGCCGATGAACTTGAGCTCAGCGGTGTTCACTTCTATCATGGACGGGCAGAAGATTTTGGACAAGACAAGGCCTTCCGTGCTCAGTTTGATATTGTAACTGCCCGTGCCGTTGCACGCATGCAGGTTCTCTCAGAATTGACCATTCCTTTCTTAAAGGTGGGTGGACAGCTTATTGCACTTAAAGCTGCAGCAGCTGACGAAGAGTTAGCCGATGCTAAAAATGCCTTGAACTCGCTTTTTGCAAAGCCTATTCTCAACGAGAACTACAGACTGCCAAATGGGGATGGACGTAATGTCACTATTGTCGATAAGAAAAAAGAAACCCCTAATAAGTACCCACGTCGTGCTGGAATTCCTAACAAGAAGCCGCTATAACGTTTATCCAAGGAGGTGTCTTACTCCTTGGATTATTATTTACTCTTATGATAACTCGGAGGTTTTCATTGATCAATCGTCTTTCTGTCACGCAAAAGCTGGTGCTCAGCTTTGTCTTTGTCATTATAGTGGGAAGTATTTTACTTAGCCTTCCCATAAGCCACTATGCTAATAGTCCAGAAACAAGCTACCTGGATCATCTCTTCAATACTGTGTCAATGGTCTGTGTAACTGGACTTTCTGTTGTCCCGGTCAGTAAGGCTTACAATGGTCTCGGTCAAATTTTCTCTATGCTTCTCATGCAGACGGGAGGACTTGGGCTCGTCTCTCTTATAGCCTTTAGCACCTATACCCTGAAAAATAAATTAGGACTGAGTGATCAAGATCTCCTTCAATCCGCACTTAGCAGGGATAACCAAAAAGATTTGAAAGCTTATCTTTTTAAGGTCTATAAAATTACATTTTCTATTGAAGCTTTGGCAGCACTTGTGATTATGACTGATTTCATTCCTCGTTTTGGACTTGGTCACGGCATTTTTAATAGTCTCTTTCTAGCTGTCTCTGCCTTTTGTAATGCTGGATTTGACAACTTAGGTTCTAACAGTTTACAGGATTATGCAACCAATCCAACCATTAACCTTGCTGTAGCTTTTCTCATTATGTCTGGAAGTTTGGGATTTGCAGTTTGGATTGATTTGATTCAACTAATAAGACGCTATATGACAGATCGTCCTAGGAACTGGAAATTAGCTTGTAGACCTTTCAGCAATCAAAGCCGTCTTGTTCTTATAAGTACAGGCTGTCTCCTCTTGGGAGGAACACTACTTGCTTGGTTACTGGAAATGGATAACTCTAAGACAATCGGTACTCTCAATGTCTGGCAACAACTTCTGGTGAGTTTCTTTCAGACTGTAACCATGCGTACCGCTGGCTTTGCAACTATTTCCTATACCAATGTCGATTTCTCCACAAATCTTCTTTTTATGATTCAAATGATTATTGGGGGTGGTCCTGGAGGAACTGCGGGTGGTATCAAGGTGACAACTGCCACTATCATGTTCCTGCTTTTTAAGTCAGAACTATCTGGTAACTCGAGCGTTGTTTTTCGAAATCGTATTATATCTAATAAGACTGTTTTGCAAGCATTCACAGTTATACTCTTTTTCCTAACAATGCTCTTTGTCGGCTATGTTATTTTGCTGGAGACTAATCCTACACTATCGCCCCTAGGCCTACTTTTTGAGAGTGTGTCAGCCATTGCTACCGTTGGTGTTTCAATGGATTTGACCCCTAATCTAAATACTCTAGGACGACTCATTATCATGTCTCTGATGTTCATTGGCCGTGTTGGACCTATCACTGTTCTCTTGAGCTTGATGACCAAAAAAGAAAAGCATGTCTCTTATGCCCCAACTGATATTTCAGTTGGCTAAACAATTTTATTCATTGCCAATATTCTGAAAGGATTTTATATGAAAACACAAATTATTGGGGTCCTCGGTTTGGGAATCTTTGGACAAACCATTGCAACCGAACTCTCCTCTTTTGGACAAGACGTTATTGCCTTAGATAATAACTCTACAACAATTAATTCCCTTGCTGATCAGGTGACTAAGGCCGCTGTTGGTGACATTACTGACATTGACTTTCTACGTTCTGCTGGTATTGATACTTGCGATACGGTCATTATTGCAACTGGAGAACACTTAGAATCTTCTGCACTGGCGCTCCTGCAATGTAAAAAGCTTGGCATTACAAATATTATCGCCAAAGCTATGAATAACAATTATGAGGAAGTCCTTTACGGAATGGGGGCCAACTGGGTCATCACTCCTGAGCGTAGCACAGCAAAAGAATTGGCTTCAAATATCCTCCGTTATAACATTTCAAATGTTTTTCATTTAGAGGACGACGTGGCTTTAATTGAACTTAAAATTCCAAAGGAATGGGCTGGAAAGTCTTTGCATACATTAAATCTAAGACAAAATTATAACGTCAACGTTATTGGTTTTAGAGATGAGCAAAATGGCAAGTTAAACACTCACTTTGACCCAAGTAAGAAACTACCTGACGAAGGAATCATCCTAGTTGTCGCCGACAATCGGACACTAGAAAAATTTGATTATTTAGGCTATTTGAAATAACAAAAAACGTTCCAATCTCGTTCATCTGGACAAGACGGGAACATTTTTTATTATACTTAATGGCAGATTCTCTCTATGCTAAGAGCATTAGCCCCATGGATTATAAAAACGACTATGATTGAAGAAGATTAATCCAATACTAATCCCCAATATAAGGATAGCTGATAGGATGACAAGGTAATCTTGTTTCATCAAAGATTTATGCACATACCATGTACGTTTTTTGTAGCGACCAAATCGTCGTAACTCCATGGCTGTCGATATGGTATCAATTCGTTCTAGAGATGAAAAAATTAGTGGAAGAACAATTTGGAGATTCCCGCGAATGCGTTTGACCAATCCCGCCTTTTGCGACAAATCCAAACCACGAGCCTCCTGAGCCTTACGAATCGTAAAGAATTCTTCTTGAACATCTGGAATATAACGCAAGGTTAAACTCACGGAATAGGCAAATTTATAAGGAACCCCAATTTGATTTAGGCTAGCCGCAAACTGACTCGGATGAGTGGTCATAAGAAAAAGAATGGCAAGAGGGACCGTTGAAAAATACTTGAGCAATAGATTTGCAAGGTAAAAAAGCTCCTGACTGGTTAGATAGAAACGCCCCCAGCCTTCAATAATAACTGTCTTAGCCCCATAAATTTCTTCACCATAGCCAGGTGCGAAAAGGTAGACCATAAGTAAATTAAAGAGAGCAATCGATCCAATAATCTTAACAACGAAAGAAATATCTCGCCAACGAATCTTGGCCAAATAAAAGAGATAAATAGAAAGTAAGCCTACTGCTAGAATAAAACGTGGGTCATAGGTTGCCATACAAGCAACTGAAACCAAGATAAAGAAAAGCATCTTACTTGCCCCAGACAAATCATAGAGGAAACCTTGACCTGACTGATAACCAATTAAACGATTAGACATTAGGGCCTCCTTTTTCGATATAATACTGGGTTACTTCTACTGGATCACTTGACAATTTCTGACCCAATGTATAAAGAGATGTCTGCTTGAGATTGGCTGACTCAAGTAAATCCTTCTGATTAAGAATTGTAACAGGATTATCGTCTGCAATGATTTTCCCCTCAACCACAACGAGACAACGATCACTATATTCCAACATGAGCTGCATGTCATGGGTAATCATCACAATGGTATGGCCTTGCTTCTGAAGACTGTCCAAGAAATTCATGATATCCGTGTAAGTCTTGTAATCTTGACCAGCTGTTGGCTCATCCAAGATAATGATTTCAGGTTTCAAGACCAAGATCGACGCAATGGTCACACGCTTTTTCTGACCAAAGGAAAGCGCAGAAATAGGCCATTTACGAAAACTATAGAGGCCACAAGTCTTCAGGACCTCATGAACACGCTCTTCAACCTCAGTTTCTTCAATCCCTCGCAAGCGTAAACCTAGAGCCACTTCATCAAAAATCATAGTTTGGCTAATCATCTGATTAGGGTTTTGCAAAACAAAGCCTATACGCTCTGAACGCTCGGCGATGCTATCCTGACTGATATCCTGACCCTTGTAAGTTAATTTACCTTGACTAGGAACAAAACCGCATAGAGCTTTGGCAAGCGTCGACTTTCCAGCTCCATTTTTACCGACAATCGCTAGTCGCTCACCTTTTTTCAAGCTAAAAGACATATCCTCTATAATCGCTGGATTATCCCCATAGGAAACGCTAAGCCCCTCAACCTTCAAAATAGAATCACTTGAACTGTCTCTTTTATCTTTCAAAACTCTATCTGGCAGAACAAGGTCAGATAAGTCTAAAGCATCCAATTGACTAAGATTTTGTGCATCTCTTGTGTCAAATCCCAACTGACGTAAAACCGTCACATATAGAGGTTCGCGAATCCCATTTTCCAGTAAGAGAGCACTTGATAAAAGCTCATCTGGGCTACCGTTAAAGAGGAGGGTGCCATCATTGACCAGTAAAATCCGGTCAACAGGACGATAAAGAACATCTTCTAGGCGATGCTCAATAATAATTGTTGTAGCTCCCTCCTCTTTGTGGATTTTATCAATGAGGTCAATGGTTTCCTGTCCTGATTTAGGATCTAAATTTGCTAGAGGCTCATCAAATAAAAGAATAGGACTCTCATCAATCAAGACTCCAGCCAAACTAACTCGTTGTTTTTGGCCACCTGATAAGTCTTGAGGGCGGTGATTCAAAAGAGAAGTCAAGTCTAGACGTTCAGCCCAGAGAGCTACCTTATCCTTCATCTCACTTTGATTAGCACAATCATTTTCCAAGGCAAAAGCCAAATCCTCGGCTACTGTTAAGCCAATAAACTGACCATCTGGATCTTGCAATACCGTAGATACTAACTGTGACTTATCATAGATAGATTGCTTGAAAATATTCTGTCCAGCTATCCTTACCTGGCCTTGTGCCTGGCCTTTATGGATATTAGGTATGATACCATTGAGACACTGAGCCAGGGTCGACTTTCCGCTACCAGAAGGGCCTAAAATGAGCACTTTCTCGCCTTTGACAATATCAAAGCTGATATCTTTAAGCGTCGCTTCTGCTTGCGCATCATATTGAAATGTAAACTGATTAAAACTAATGTATTTATCCATGTTTCTACTAAAAAAGAGAGGAGGTATCAAAGCAAACTGACAGTCCCACTCTCCTATGATTCATGCTAGTCTTTGGTAAGACTACCAGATTGTGTACGTGAGCCAGCATAGATTGCAAGAAGGAGGGTTCCTCCGATTGCAATTGTAATAAAGTTAGCTACGCCAGCTACAAAACTTTGTGCATAAAGATATGACCAGGCTTGTGCGAATTGGAGTCTATCACCAATAGGAGTAACGATACCATAGGCAATAAGGAGGGCCAATGCTTGTGCTAGGTTAAACCAAATCATACTCATCAAAGAAAACTTGCCAGTTGTCACATCATATTTTTTGTTGAATAGACCAATTACAAGACCTGTAATGGCACTTGCAAACACCCAAGCCCATGAGATATTTCCGTATTGAATACCATCTTTAAGCGCATGCCCAATAAAGCCCATAAAGAAACCTGTAATAGGCCCAAAAATCACTGAGAATAGGGCTTGAACAGCATACTGAAGTTGGATGCTGGTATTCCCAAAAATAGGAATATTAACAAACATACCAATGATAATAAAGAGTGCTGCACCAATACCTGTCGCAACTACTGTACGAATTGAATTATTTTTCATAATCTTACTTTAATCTCCTAAATGTTTGATTTCAATGTGCCAGTTAGACCCTACACCAACATTATAAGCCTTAGCAAAAGACCCTTGGTTAATGGCTAAGCCAACACGATAGAGGGAATTGATATAAATAATTGGCTGACCGATACGAACATCCGCAAAAGATTTCCCATAGGTAACTTGATTTTGGTAGACCAACATATCATTGTTAAAGATGGTCACCTCGAATCGATCACCAAAGTTTGGTTCCAAGGCATAAAAGTCATCACGTGTGATAGAGGTCCAAAGAGAGCCGAAACGGACGTCCAAAATATCAATTGCACCACGAACCAAATTATCCTCTATGATGGTTTCAACCACTGGAAGCTCTAGAATTTTGTCCACAGGTAACTCAGGACCTACTTCTTCAAAACTGATATGACCAGAAGCTAATTTGGCACCTGTATAGGCATAAACATCACGACCATGGAAGGTATAAGACAGCTCCGTATTACTACGACGATTCTCAACTTCTGAAATTTCACGGACAGCAACGATACCGACATCCTTCTTGATATAAGAAAGTGTTCCGTTATCTGGTGTGACGATATATTGCCCCGTCTTTGTTAAGGCAACCACACTTTTACGTGATGAGCCTACACCCGGATCAACTACCGAAACAAAGGTTGTTCCCTTTGGCCAGTACTCGACAGTCTGAAACAGACGATAGGAAGCTTCAAAAGTGTTGTAGGGTGTAATATCATGTGTAAGGTGATGAACTCCCAAACTTGGTTCTTCTTGAAGAGCCACACCAATCATGGCCGAAACAGCACCGTCAACCAAACCAAAGTCTGATTGAAGCACCAATAAATTATTAGTCATAAATGTTTCACCTTTTCTCTTTGAACGGTTTATTTTACCATATTTTATGGGCTTTTTAAAGATGATAGATTCTTGAGCTAGCTATAGTCTTTGACTATGTTTTCTCCAAAATCAAAAAGCCAGCCAAATAGGCCGACCTTATACAATTATCTATACTTTCTTCCAACGGCTCTTTTCTGCTACTGCTGTAAAAAGCACGTCTGTTGAAGAGTTAAGGGCTGTTTCACAAGAGTCTTGGATGACACCTACGATAAAGCCAACACCAACAACTTGCATGGCCAAATCATTTGAGATACCAAAGAGGCTACATGCTACTGGCACTAATAGAAGGGATCCTCCAGCAATACCTGAGGCACCACAGGCAGAAATAGCTGAAACCACACTAAGAATGAGTGCTGTCGCAAAATCAACCTGAATTCCCAAAGTCGTTACTGCAGCAAGAGTTAAGACATTGATTGTCACGGCTGCCCCAGCCATATTAATAGTTGACCCCAAAGGAATAGAAACTGAATAGGTATCAGGATTTAAACCAAGATCTTTACAAAGCTGAAGGTTAACAGGAATATTAGCTGCTGACGAGCGAGTAAAGAAGGCTGTAATCCCAGAGTCTTTCAAACAACGGAAAACCAGTGGGAAAGGATTTTTACCCATCATCACAAAAGCAATGATAGGATTAACAACCAAGGCAACAAAGGCCATTGTTCCCACTAAAACAAGGATTAGGACACCATAATCCGCCAAAACACCAACACCATTCTCAGAAATAGTATTAAAGACAAGACCAAGGATACCAAATGGCGCCAAGTTGATAATCCAACGAACGATTTGCGAAGTCACTTCTGCCAAGGTATTAAGCAAATCCTTCGTGTGATTGCTAGCTGTTCGCATGGCAAAACCAAAGACAACTGCCCATACCAAAACACCAATATAGTTAGCTTGAGCCAAGGCATTGACAGGGTTATCCACCATCTTAAGCAATAAATCTTTAAAAACTTCTCCCACACCTTGAGGTGCTGTCGCTTTAGTCGCTGCAGCTGCTCCCAACTTCAGAGAAATTGGAAAAATATAGTGAGAAATAACTGCCGTCAAAGCAGCCGCAAAGGTCCCAAAGAGATAAAGAACAATAACTGTCTTCATGTTGCTTTGTTGACCTTCTCGCGTTTGGGAAAGGGCATTGGCAACCAAGGCAAAGACCAAAAGTGGGGCAATTGCCTTCAAACCACCAACAAACATGTCTCCCAAGAGACCAATAACCGTAAACTTAGGAACAAGCAAACCAAGCACAGCACCCACTACCACACCAATGGCAATACGCTTAATTAGACTGGTTCTATTCCAAGTTGAAATAAAACGTTTCATAACTCATTAACTCCTTTTTTATGGTTAGCTCAACCATAAAGCATTCGATAGCTTCCATACTATGATAAATATCTGAAATCGTCAAGACATGAGAAAAGCCTGTAGCAAACAGGCTCTCAAATCCTATTTATGACTCAATTTACGAGTCAAGAAATCACCCAAGAATTGGATAAGGAAAATCAAAATCAAAATCAAGAAAGTTGCCAAAATGGTAACTGATGTACTTGAACGGTTATATCCATAGTAGATGGCGATGTAACCTAGACCACCTGCACCGATAGCACCGGCCATTGCAGTCTCACCGACTAGGGAAATCAGAGTTACGGTTGATACACGAACCAACTCAGGTAGACCTTCACCAAGGTAAACCTTAATCGTATCCCAAAGTGTTGCACCACTTGCTTGTGCTGCTTCAATAACGCCACGGTCAAGATCTGCAAGCACCACCTGTACTTGACGTGCAAAGAATGGGAAGGTTGCAGCTGACAATGGAACCAAGGCCGCTGTCATACCGAGGTTAGTCCCCACGATAAAGTAAGTGAATCCTTTCAAAATCGCCAAGAGGATAATGAAAGGAATGGCACGGAAGATTGAAGTGATTTTATCCAAGATTTGGAAAACAAATTTATTTTCAATAACTCCACGAGGACCTGTCAATACCAAGAAGAGCCCCATAACAAGACCAAGAAGTCCCCCAATGATGAAGGAAATAACCGTCATGTAGAGAGTCGCATAGATGGCGTCTGGCCAAGAGTTAACCCCCTGCATACCGATACGATAAATATCTGGAAAGTTTTGTTGAATCCAATCTGCCATTATTGGGCTCCTTTCTTAAGTACTTGCAAGCTGACACCTGCATTTTCAATCGCTTTTTGAGCAGCAAGAACCTGATCCGCTTCACCATCCAAGACAACGACCAATTCACCAACAGGAGTATCACCTAGAATCTCAACGTTACCATAAAGGATGTTACTTGAAACTCCGTACTCTTTGAAAAGTTCGGTCAAGAGTGGCTCATCTGTTGAAGAACCAGCATATTTAAGTTGAACGAGAAGGGCTGAGCTTGGTAAGTTTTTCACCAAAGGTTGTGCATTAATCTTAGCCAAGGCATCTTCAATCCCTGCTGCAGTTTCAATAAATTCTTGTGTCAAATCTTCTTGAGGATTTGAGAAGATATCAAGAACACTGCCCTCTTCCAAAAGTTGACCATTTTGCATAACGGCAACACGGTTACAAATATCTTTAACAATTTGCATTTCGTGGGTGATCATAACCACTGTCAAACCAAGCTTTTTATTCAAATCCTGCAAAAGTGAAAGAATTTGCTTAGTTGTTTTAGGGTCAAGGGCTGATGTAGACTCATCTGAAATCAAGATTTCAGGATCATTAGCCAAGGCACGGGCAATCGCTACACGTTGTTTTTGACCACCTGACAATTGTGCAGGGTAGTTTTCGGCACGATCAGCCAAATCAACCAATTCCAAAAGACCACGAATTTTTTTGTCTTTCTCTTCATTGCTTAGTTTAGAATGACGAAGGGCAAAGGCTACATTTTCATAAGCCGTCTTTTGAGCCATAAGGTTAAAGTGTTGGAAAATCATCCCAATCGTTTGACGTTTCTGACGCAATTCTTTTGTCGACAATTGGACCTTACCATCTGCAAAAGTCACATCTTTACCGATAGTGATTTTACCAGCGGTAGGCACTTGCAAAAGATTGATTGCGCGCACAAGGGTAGATTTACCAGCCCCTGAATAACCAACAATTCCGTAAATATCACCTTTTTCAATCTGGATAGACACATCCTTAACCGCTTGAATAGTGCGGCGTTTCTGCGTAAAGGTGATATCAATATTTTTCAAATCAATAATGACATTACTCATAACTTGCAATTAACTCCTTAATTAGTTCAATGTGGGTGTAGTAATCTGCTAAGCTAACATTTTCATCCCCACCATGGTCACGACTGTTAGCATTCCCTATACCAAAGGCTGCCATAGGAACACCCAAAGCTTGATGAATCATATGCATAGGCCCTGTACCTGCT
Source organism: Streptococcus sp. (assembly GCA_016939315.1). GTDB lineage: Bacteria > Bacillota > Bacilli > Lactobacillales > Streptococcaceae > Streptococcus. The sequence continues at coordinate 27,808 of JAFHAZ010000010.1, forward strand.
GCCGTTGGAAGCACAGCAACGCCCTCTTCATAAAAGCCTTTTGCTAACTCAATAACATTAACAATAGCTGGATCAGACATATCACTACGATAACTTTCTTCACCAAGAGTGAAGGTCACCTTGATACGGTCAAATCCTTCTTTTTTGAGGTGTGCCTTGATACACTCCAAAACGTACTCAGGCGTCAAGCCAGGGACCAAACGCATCTCCATCTTAGCTCTGGCTTGAGCTGGTAAGATAGTCTTAACCCCTTGCCCCTGATAACCTGTTGAAATGCCTTCAATGGAAAGGGCAGGTTCAAAATAGTAAGTTTTTAAGAAAGCTCGGCGGTCACTTTCTAAAATGGGTAGTTTTAAGCCGTAAATCTTACGAAGACTATCTGCATTTTCAATGGCATAAGTTTCGATAAGATCCATCTCTCGTTCGTTTGGTTGGACAATCTTTTCATAGATGCCGTCAATAAGGATACGTCCCTGATCATCTCTCATGCTTGAGATAGCATTGAGCAAATACCATGAAGCCGATTCAATCACGGCACCAAATTTAGAATGAATATCAACATCAGCACTCTCGACAGACAAGTCAAAGGTAATAATTCCCTTGTTGCCCCCTGTGATTTCCAATTGACCTTTGCTATTTCGATTTCCTTGCTCCCAAACCAATAGGTCTGCTGGAAGCAGGTCATCTCGGTATTTTTCCAAATACTTTTCAAGGTCGGTTGATGCAGATTCTTCAGCGCCCTCCATCATAAACGTAATATTTACAGGAAGGTCGCCAACCTCTCGAATATATTTCCGCAAGGCTGTCAAACGAGCTGTAATATGCCCCTTATCATCATCAACACCACGACCATACATGTAGCCCTTACGAACTGTCAGACGGAAAGGTTCATCTGTCCATGGCTGATCATTATCCGCAGGAACCGTGTCATAGTGTTGATAGAAAATAATTGTTTTCGCATCTGGATTTGGACTCTTGAATTTCGCCAAGACAAAAGGTGCCGTATGGGTCTCGTCAATTGTCACCTCTGCGCCAACACCAGAGAAAATCTCACCAAGGTAAGCAGCTACATCATAGAGACCAATATTTTGAGCAAAAATAGATTTTTTAGAAATCAAAGTCCGCAAAACTTCAAAATAGTGCTGAGCAATTTCATCGTTACGAAATTTTCGTAACTGCTCTTCTTCACTTGAAAATGCCATCAAATCGTCTCCTTCATACACGACAAAACGGCGTGCTCTCACACGCCCTCTGTCCTTAGCTTATTTCTTTGAATTAGCTTTCAATTGATCTTGTGTTGGGGCACCTTTCCATGCTGGAAGGTCAACCTTGTTAGATGCATCATAGATGATTTGCGCCACTTCATCATTTTGGTAGGCTTTAATCAAAGTCTTGATAGCATCAGCTTTATTTGATTTTTCCCAATCCTTATTAGCTGCAATGATGTTAACCCAATCTTTCAAATCTTGGCTTGGATCTTCTTGGAAGAGAGTTGTGTCATAGTCAACGTTTTGTTGTTGTGCGTATGAGTTGTTAACAACTGCTGCATCTACAGATGAAAGAGTTTGGGCAGCTTGTTCAGCTGCGATTTCTTTGATATCCAATTTCTTTGGATTTTCAGAAATGTTCTTGATAGTTGCCAATTCACCATCTTTAACATCCAACTTAATCAAACCAGCTGTTTGAAGGAGAGTCAAAGCACGGCTTTCGTTTGTACCATCGTTAGGTACTGAGATAGTAGCTCCCTCTGGAAGCTCTTTAACATCCTTATACTTAGCCTTACCGTTTTCAGTTCCTGAGAAAAGGTGGATTGGGCTAAGAAGTGTGTCAGCTGCTGCAACAACATCACCCTTATTTTCTTTGTTCCAGTTGTTCAAGAAATAAATGTGTTGAAAAGCATTAACATCGATTTCGCCGTTTTTAAGGGCTTCATTTGGTTGGTTGTAGTCTGTGAACTCTTTCAACTCGATAGTAACACCCTTGTCTTTAGCCAATTCTTTGACTTTATCCCACAATGGCTCAGTAGTGTCATCCAAAGTCATGACACCAACTGTCAAAGTTTTATCATCTTTAGCTGACTTATTACCACCAGCACCACAAGCAGCCAAAGCTACTGTTGAAGCGACTGCCAATCCTGTAATTCCAAGAATTTTTTTAAGTTTCATAACGAACTCCCTTTAATTGTTTTAAGTGTAAAATTATTATCCCATAGGATAAGAATTGTAGCAAATTGTTTATAATTGTATATATCTATAGTTTTTAACTATAGCATGTCCTAGATTTTAATTATATGAAAAAGCTGAGAATCATTCCCAGCTCCTTTCTTATTTTTTGCTTGGAACTTTCAAAGCGTCTTTAGTTGGAATATAATCTTTATTTCCAAGGAATTTTTCAGCCAACTTAGCCAAAGTACCATCTTTTTGGAGTTCTTCCAAACGTTTGTTGACAAATGTTTGAAGGTCTTTTTGGTTATCTGCGAACAAGAAGTAGATGTATGGTTGTTGATCAGATTTAAGTTCAATCGTCTTCAAGTTGCTCAACTTATTATTTTTGATAATTGCATTAACAGTTGGTGCATCAAAAATCTTGAAGTCGTACTTACCTTCATTCAAACTTGTCAACATTTGTGTAATATTTTCATTTGTGTAGTTAAGTTCAACTGGCTTGTCTGAATGTTTATCATTAAACTCTGTCAATTGAGTAGCTGTCGATGTTCCTTGAACAACCTGCGTTGAGTGTCCAGCAATATCATCATATTTCTTAATATTACTATCTTTTGGAACAGTCAAAACAGCTGGTGTGGTACCAATTGGATATGAGAAGAGGTATTTTTGGTCACGTTCTTCTGAATAAGAGATATTGTTCCCAGCCATTTGGTATTTAGCTGAGTCAAGACCTGTGAAGACTGAAGACCATTCTGTTTTTTGGAATTTCACTTCATATTTGTCAGAGTCTTTGAAGACTGCTTTGGCCACTTCCACATCGTAACCAGTCAATTCACCATTTTCTTCATATGAGAATGGTGCTGTTGTCCCAACAGTGGCAAAGTTAATTGTTTCTTTAGCACCTGAAGATTTAGATGCTTCTTTTGATGATTTAGATGAACATGCAGCAAGCAATGCTACTGAAGCAATGGCTACACCTGTAATTCCAAGAATTTTTTTAAGTTTCATAATATTCTCCTTTGAGATTGATTGTTTTTATTGTAACAGAATTCACTAAGCTTAACTAATACTTAAACATAATCAAGGTGATAAGAAAATACTATCACCTAAAAATATCAATTGTTTGACAAGAAAAAAGCAGGAAACCAATAACGATTTCCTACTTCTCCTTATTAATAATGTGACAAACGCTCAATCACTTGCTGGTTATTGAGCACTTCCTGGGCAGGAAAGAAATCAGCTTTGCCATCTTCAAAAAGAAGAACATCAGCCTTTTCATGATGAAGGTGCTTAAAGTGATGAGCAGACATGATAATGGTTTTCCCAACTGAATGAAGCTCATGTAGAAGTTCCCTAAAAAATTCTTCATATTCTTTAGAAAGATTATTGAAGGGTTCATCAAGAATATAGACATCTGGATTCGTTACCATGATACTGGCAAAAGCCACTTTCTTCTTTTCTCCACCAGACAGTTGATAGGGAACGCGATCCCTTAAGTCTTCAATTTTAAGCAGGGATAGCGTATCTTGGACCCGCTGTGAGACCTCTTCTTCAGTCAGACCTAGCTGACGAGGTCCAAAAGCAATCTCATCATAGACAGTACTATTAAATAATTGACTATCCACATCCTGAAAGAGGATTCCGAGGCGGCTATAAAAATCTCGCTTTCGACGTTTGTCCTTCAACCATTCTTTGAGGTCCTTACCTAAGAAAAGAATGCGTCCAGATTCTTCCTGCTTGAAGCCGGTTAATAAACTGATAAGACTTGATTTTCCAGTCCCGTTTTCTCCCATCAACATCACATATTGTCCTTGTCTAATCTCCAAATCAAGACCAGTAAAGACCTTTTTTTGTTCATAGGCACAGGCCACTTGATTCAATTGAAACATCTCATCCTCCTAACAGAATCTGTCCTAAAATCACTGCTACTAGACTTATCAAGGCCAGCCAGTCTTTCCATGTGAATGACTGTGATGACTTGACATACTCACCAACAAAGCAACGTGCTTCCATGGCTTGAGTCAGTTCCTCACCATAGCGAATAGCTTTAAGGTATAAAATTCCCCAGATATTACTTCCAATCCGGAAACGATGATTGCCACCAAAGCTTCGTGCTTCAATCCCTTTGAGCAAATCCATTAATTGTTTTCCAAAGACATCGATATATTTAATTGTGATATCTATCTGGAGCAGAACAAGATCAGGAAAATGCAGGCCCTTTAAAGCAGCTAACATCTCACTTATCGTACTCGTCTCCGAATAATAAGCAATGGCCAAAGCAATCAAGGGAAGCCTTAAAAGAAAGAGAGGTTGTCCACCGCTAAATAAGAGATGGGGCAAATAAATAATTATAGGGAAGACTAATAATAAAATGGTCTTTTTTAAGGTTCTGACTAAAATGGAATGGGGTAGGAAAGCCACAGCAAATCCTAAGACTAGGGCTAGAATCCATAAGACCGTAATGTTTCGACTAATCCCAACTGAAAAAAGAAACAAGAGGAGAAGCAAAACCTTAGCCGTTGGATGAAAGATTGATGCAACTGACACAGGGCGTGTCTCAAACTTTTGGATAAGAGCTTCCAAATGGTGACGATTTCGGATAAGAAAGCTATTTTTACCAACTTTAGTCACTTCTGGGCGTTCTTCTAACATCCAATCTGGCAGAATCATTTTTCAACCTTTCTACCGAAAATCAAGCGATAGAGGATGAAGAAAATCAAAACAGCAGAGGCCGCACTTAGGATATACCCCAAGGCTTCTGGAATGCCTGCAATACTATAATCTGGGAAGAGGGCATTAAATGAGAAACCATTCAACATTCCTTTTGGCGCTTGGGCTTCCACATGATAATGAGCCAATTTTTCTACCAACTCTTTGACATCCCATTCCGCAAAAGCTGTTCCCGTCGCCAATAAACCAAGTGGTGTTAGGATAATCAAGGCTAGGATAAAGAACAATAAAGGACGTAGTTTTTTAGTCGTTAGTTCCTGAGTATTATCAATATTCAAACGTTCAATGAATTCTTGAACACCAGCTGTGAAGAATCCTTCTACCAGACCGATGAGGAGGTGAGTCAAGCCCATTACTGGAAGTGTCACTCTCAAAGGGTATGGGTTGTAAAGCGGATTACCACTGCTATCTTTAAAGAGAATAGGCTGAATTCCTAGTAAAACTGCAACAGTCAGGGCCGCAGCTACAATCCCAATATAACCTCCAAAAAAGCTAGCAATTATTCTGTTCTTTGTCCACTTATTCAAGAGTTTATAAACAGCATAACCTACAAAAGGCATAACAACGGCCATACAAAAGGCGTTTGCACCAAAGGCCAAGATTCCACCATCACCAAAGAGCAAGGCCTGTATAGCTAGGGCCACACTAACTGCTAAACAGGAAGCCCAAGGTCCTAACAATATAGCAATTAGCACTGCTCCAACAGCATGGGCACTCGTTCCACCCGGAGCTGGAAGATTAAACATCATGATAAGGAAGGACAAGGAAGTCCCGATTCCCAACATAGGAATCGTTTTTTTATCCGTATCAACTTTAACCTTTACCTCCTTGACAGCCTTATACCAAATAGGTAACATAACTGCCCCCATTGCCGCACAAGTCGTAGGGCTTAGGTAATTTTCAGGAATATGCATTTTTTATCTCCTCATATCATTTTTTCTCAAATTCAAAGGGGTTAATTCATGTATTTCTTGTCTAAAATAGTCTGCACAGGCATAAATGACGCGACGATTATCCTCAGCAGTTTTTCCTAAGATACGTAACACCAGACCTGGGATATCTAAGGATGAAATAGCAAAATCAGACTCTAGATTTAGCCCTTCTAAGTGCTTCTGCAAAGCCTTAGCAAAAGCCTCGTCAATATTTGGTGACACCATTACCAAACTATTATAATTTCGCCAGCCTTCAAAATAACCAAGTTTAAACATATCTTGTTTCTGAGGCTCTAAGAGGGTCTGATCGCTATAAACAAGCTCATTATCTTGGTAGATTTGTGTCAAATTACGAAAATAATGGTATTGAAATGGCAAATCCTCATGAGACCAACCTGCCGTCACACCATCTGAATAAATCAAGTGGGCAGACTTATCCATATCAATACGACTTGTTTGGAAATAGCGTGATCTCAAATAGGGAATGACTTCATCAGCCATGTACTCCAAATAGCTATTTTCTTCAAGTGTGATGGACGTATGTTGTTGCGTCAACTGTCCTCTTTCACACTTGTAAACATAGGTAGGTGTTTGGGTTGTTACCAAGGCATGAGCATCTTTATTAACATCAATGGTCACTTGATACTGCTCACCCTCGACAAAGCCCCCACCCATATTAATTAGGAAATAGTAAGGAACACCATTGGCATCTGAATTATCCGCTGATACTCGAGAGTTGCCTTCTTGGTATTTCTTGTGGGAAATTGTACGACCATTTCGGTTTGAAAATCCAAGATGGACAAAGCCATCGTATGCTTGTGTCATCTTACAAGTCCTCTAGTAGGAAATTCTTACGAATCCATTCTTCCACTTCCTTAACATTGTCATCATTATTCAAATTTGTGAAAATGAAAGAATCTTCGTTACGGAAATGAAGGGTATCTTCACGCATACGGTCTAGGTTGGCTCCAACATAAGGAGCAAGGTCAGTCTTATTGATCAAGAACAAATCACTCTTAATCATCCCTTGACCAGCCTTACGTGGGATTTTTTCACCCTGAGCAACGTCAATAATATAAATGGTGAAATCAACCAAATCAGGACTGAAGGTCGCAGCCAAGTTATCCCCACCACTTTCAAGGAAAATAACATCCAAATCATGGTTAAAGCGCTCTTGAAGAGTTTCAATCGCTTCAAAGTTCATAGAAGCATCTTCACGAATAGCAGTATGAGGACATCCACCAGTTTCTACGCCAATGATACGGTCTTCATCTAAGCTTGAATTTTTAGCCAAGAAAAGAGCATCTTCTTTTGTATAGATATCGTTAGTAATAACTGCTAAATTTAAGTCGGACATACGTCGTGTAAGACGCTCAAGCAAAAGGGTTTTACCTGAACCAACAGGTCCACCAACTCCAATAATTACAGTACGTTTTGTCATTGTTTTTTCCTCTCAACCTTGTTGATATTTTAGGACATGAATAGGCGGAATACCTGTGTTTCATGTTTCATCTGAGCTAATTCAAGACCAGGCGTATTGGCCCCAAGATAGGACGCGTCCAGTTCTTGAATTTCTTGTGTCATTTTTTCTAATTGTGAAAAGCTACGTAAAACAATCTCTTGTCCAGCAAACTGTCCAAGTGGAATGGCACGGACAGCATTTTGAACCATCGTCGAAATCACGCTATAGCCATAAAGTGCAATGGCTTCACTACATCCCAAGCCCTTGTTAAACACATAGAGCGCAAATACAATAGCTGGATTGCCGAAGACCTCACCCTTACGTATTTTGGACTGATAGTCATCCAATACCGGAATAGCATGGAGCCTTTGAATGAGTCGAAGCATTTGCTTAGCAATCATTTTAGTCCCCTGTCTTGTTTCACGCGCTTGCGTCGAAACTGTCAAGACCTTATCATAATGCCAAACCTGCTCTAAGTTGTCTGTAGCCATAGCATCATAAACCAGTTTGATTACAAGACCTTCACCATATTTAAACTGACTAGCTAAATAGGCTTCTTGCCACTCTTCGTAACCTTTATCATCTGTTACAGTATCTTCGCGCAGATAATTTTCCATCCCAAAAGAGTGGTTAAACGATCCAATTGGAAAGGTTGAATCGACAATTTGCACAATTTCAAGATAATCTTGCAAAGACACATTAGCAAAAGGATTAATGTTCATGGGCAGTTAAATTCACATGACGTAGGGGTTTGTCAAGGACCACTTCTTCAATCGTGTAGGCAATCTCTTTTTGAGTCAAGACTTGCTCTACAACTGGGTCAACCTCTAAATAAATCTTGGCATCTTTCACCTCAATCGGTTTATGAGTATTTCCAAGAATATGAGCTGTGATTCCCATTTCATCCATATCTTTAGGTGAAATGACAATCAAATCCTGTGACTCAACACCAATAGCTAGGACATGGTGATCATCGATAAAAAAGGCAGAGCCATTTTGCAATTTTTGTCCCTTATCAAGACGAATACCAAATTCATTCCCATGATCACTCTTCACACGAATAATTTTTTTGTTAAGGTCATCGCTCGAAAGAATGACTGTTTCAATATGGTATTTGTCCACATCGATATCTTTAACAAGAGCGTCTACTTTTGTAAAAATCATACTTTTTCCTTTTCTATTACATTTTAAAAATCTAGCATCAAACTCATATAGCAACTTAATGAAGCACTAAAAACGTTATGGCTATAAAATACAAAAGAGGTTGGAGGAAAAATTCCAGCCTCATTTATATAGCGTCTTCCTTAGAACAAGAAATAACGTTGAGACAATGATGTCGTATGGATTGGCTCACAAGTAACCAACTCATCATCAATAAAGACATCAAAGGTCTGTGGATCGATACGGATTGTTTTTGGAGCGTAGTCATTAAGCTTCATATCACGCTTAGTCAAGTTACGCGTATTCTTAACAGGAAGAACAATCTTATTCAAACCAATTTCTTCTTTGATACCGTGATCATAAGCATATTGAGAAACAAATGTAAGATTTGTTTCATGAACCGCTTGACCGTAAGCACCATATAATTTACGCATGATACGTGGTTGAGGTGTTGGAAGACTTGAACCAGCGTCACCCATAACACCATAAGTTAACATACCACCCTTAAGCACCAACTTAGGTTTTGCACCAAATTGAGCTGGTTCCCAGATAACCAAATCTGCAAATTTACCAACTTCTACAGAACCGATATAGTCTGCAATACCATTGGTGATGGCAGGGTTAATTGTATATTTAGCCACGTAACGTTTGATTCGGTTATTATCGTTAAACTCTGAATCCCCTTCAAGTGGACCACGCTGAGCCTTCATCTTATCAGCCAGTTGCCAACAACGCATGGCCACTTCACCGACACGCCCCATTGCCATGGCATCTGAAGTCATGATACTAAGGGCACCCATATCGTGAAGAACGTCTTCTGCAGCTACAGTTTGTTTACGTACACGTGATTCAGCAAAAGAGACGTCTTCTGGAATTTTTGGATCCAAGTGGTGGCAAACCATAACCATATCTAACAACTCACCAATAGCATTTGTGGTGTATGGGTTGGTTGGGTTAGTTGATGATGGCAAAATATTTTCCTTACCAGCAAAGACCATGATATCTGGAGCATGTCCACCACCTGAACCTTCGGTGTGGAAGGTATGAACAGTACGACCTTGGAAGGATTCCAAAGTATTTTCCATAAATCCACCCTCATTCAAAGAGTCAGTGTGAACCGCAAAGGAAACATCGTATTTATCCGCAACTTTAAGGGAATTATCAATACCTGCGTAAGTCGCACCCCAGTCCTCGTGTGTTTTAATTCCTGCTGCACCGGCCTTAATTTGCTCTTCAACCACTTCAGTCTCAGAACCAACACCTTTGGCAAGGAAACCAAAGTTAGCAGGCATATCATCAACAGCTTGCAACATACGAGTAATATGGAATTTACCTGGTGTACAAGTTGTCGCATTACTTCCATCAGCAGGACCAGTACCACCACCAAAGAGGGTAGTAATCCCGTTATCCAAACCAAATTCAGGAAGGTCGGCAGAAATATAGTGCACGTGAAGGTCAATACCACCAGCAGTCACAATCAAACCTTCAGCAGCAATGGCTTCTGTACTAGCACCCACAACAAAGTCCACATTGTCCATTGTATCTGGGTTACCACCGCGACCGATAGCAACAATCTTACCATCACGAATACCGATATCTGCTTTAATAATACCTGTATAGTCAATGATGGTTGCACCTGTAATAATGGTGTCAACAACTGATGGATTGTCACGTGTTTCCGTAGCACTAACACCCATACCATCACGCAAAACTTTACCGCCACCGAACTTAGATTCCTGTCCATAAACAGTAAAGTCTTTTTCAATGGCTGCAAAAAGATTGGTATCTCCAAGACGTACGCTATCACCTACAGTTGGTCCATAGTGTTGAGCATACTCTTCACGATCCATTTTAAAACTCATCGATTTGTCCTCTTTCTAGTCTAAGAAACCATTGACCTTGTTATTGAAACCAAAAATACGACGTTTCCCTCCAAAGTCAATAAGTTGTACTGTTTTCGTTTCACCTGGCTCAAAACGAATGGCTGTACCTGCTGGAATATCTAGACGTTTGCCTCGCGCCTTTTCACGATCAAATTGAAGACCAGCTTCGTTTGCTTCATAAAAATGGTAGTGAGAACCCACTTGAGCAGCACGGTCACCCACATTTTTCACTTCAAGACTAATGGCTTCGTAACCACCGTTATAATCAATTGGCTCACTCGCCACATGGTATTCACCTGGAATCATTACATTTCTCCTTACTGAATAGGATCATGAACAGTAACCAGTTTTGTACTGTCCGTAAAAGTAGCTTCAACTTGAATCATTGGAATCATCTCTGCAATACCTTCCATAACATCTTCACGTGTTAAAAGATTGCGAGCTTCATCCATCAATTGGGCAACAGTTTTACCTTCTCTTGCACCTTCAAGCACATAGTCTGTAATCAAAGCAACCGCTTCTGGATGATTCAATTTGATTCCTTTATCTTTACGTCGTTGAGCAATCATAGCCGCAAGGCTAATCATCATTTTTTCCTGCTCACGCATTGTCAATTGCATCGTTTTTCCTCCTTAAATCAATGCTTACCACTTGCCCCAAAGCATCAAAAGCCCTGGAATCCAAGCTGTTACAATTCCTTCAAAAATAGCTAGGTAAGGGACAAATTTTCCTAGGTTCTTCTTAAGGTTAATTTCAATAAAGGCAGTTAGCCATAGGATACCCCACAAGAACCAAATAATACCATACCAAGCATTACCACCGTATCCAGATGTTAAGCAAAGAATCCCTGCTGGTAGCGTATTAATTGCCACAAATAAACTAAACCACCCATACAAACGTTGATCAAAATCGAAAATCGTATTGATAGCTGAGTAAAGGTAGGTGAAGGCAAATAAAAGACCAGTGGCGCTACCATAAAACCATTCAGCGCCTTGCCCTGTACAAGCTCCGTAAGCAATGACAATAATGTTGAGAATCAAACCCAAACCACCCGTAAAGATATTCATGACAACATTTGATTTATCAGGAATACCCTCTAAACGATGGAGTCCATTACTCATCAAAACCATACCAACATAGAGTAGGATGACACCTAACATAAGAACCTCCTAAGTTTCTTTTATGTTAATATCATACTACTTTGACAACACATGTCAACGAATTTTCAGAAATTTTGCAACATTTACATGTTAGTCAAGCTAACATGTGGTGTCAAAAAATGACATTACATTTGGTAATTCTCAATAGGAGTCCTCTGTTTAATCCCAGATAAATAAACAGTTAATCTATAAAAAGCTATCTTTAGTATTTGACAGTTTCTGACAATATAGCCCGTACAATCTATCATTCAATGTGAGCATAATATTTTTTTCTCGCCTATTTTTCCAACTCATTCTCCAGACCTAAGTCCATAGACCTATTTTTAGTAATTTTACAGTTTGGTAACAAAGTCAAACGTTTTTTATGATAAAGTCTTTTTTGGACTAAAATCCAAAAGGAGAATTATGATGGAAACAAATAACTACACTACTGATTTACAGCTAGTCTCCCAGGAATATTCCGACGAAAAGACTAGTCTTCAAACCAAAACCAAGAAACTCTTGGAACATTTTTCACCAAAAGACATTTGGAAAATTAAGGGAATGTTTGTCGCCTGTCTCGTGGCCTGCTTCCTGTATGTCACTTACTTGACCCATTTTTCCTTTGCCTTTCCAGCAACCCTTGTCTTGATTAGTACGATTGAACTGGGCTGTCGCCTATTAGGTGGAAAAGCGAAGGGAATGAGACTTGAATCGGGAATATTTATGGTCACTAGTCTCCTCCAAGGCTTGCAAATTAGTCTCTGGGGCCTGCACGACAACTGGGGGAGCGCTCAGATTCTTTGCCTTCATGCGAGTATCCTCCTTTACTTAATGGCACGCACTGGACAAAGTAGTCAAGACCGTTTGGGAATTATGGTTTGGCTAGACCTCATATACACAAGCTGCATCTTCCCACTAAAATATTTCTTCATCGGAGCCTGGGCACTCCTCTATAAAACAGCACCTAAACAAGAGCTCTCCGAAGAAGAAAAACACGCAGTTCATAACCACAAATGGATGATTTTCATTAGTATCATGATAGCCTTGGTACTGACTGTATTCGCTGCTAGTCAGCTTAGTCAGGTCTTGCCTGCTTTCGGACAACTTTGGCGACAGTTTTTCCAGACACTTGCTACTCTACTTGATTTCACCCTCACCTTCAAGGACAACGGATTATTGTTCTCTCGTTTAATAAGCAGTATCCCTCTGGCTCTAGGACTTTTTGCTCAACTCACTGCAACCTATTTGGCAAAAGAAAAGCCACTCAGTCAAAAACGATTTGAAGGCCATCTTAAAACGACCCGTCAGTTCCCAAAAGTAGCAGCTTATATCGTACTCGGAAGCCTCTGCTTCACTTATGCCCTATTCATATTAACTGCCACTAGTCAAATGGGAGAACTCCTTTCTCTCAACCAAGCCAGCATTCCAGCTCATCAAGCCTCACATATTGCGGTTCAAGGCTTCTGGCAATTGGTTCGAGTTTCTACCCTCAACTTAGGAATCCTAGCTGGACTTTACACTTTTTCTAAAGAAAACTTCTTCACTCACAAAGGGCTTCGTTTCTTAAGTACCCTACTCTTTACTTTTGCTAGCCTCTTTGCCCTTATCGCTGGCTGGAAACTCTTTGGCGTTTATATGGCACTCTACGGTGTGACGCCACGTCGCTTACTGTCAGGTTGGTTTGTCACAGTACTCTTTATTTGGTGTGTCCTAACACTTATTCGACTCTATAAACCTATTCAGGCAACCCGTCTCGCTGTATTTTATGCAACTATCAGCTTCACCCTCGTTAGCCTCTTAGGTAGCTTTATTTTATAAGAAAAAAAGAGTGGAACTAGATTAACTAGTTTCACTCTTTTTATATTGGAGTTATTTTGAATCTCTTGTAGGAAAGGCATACATCACCCAAAGAGCTACTGTTAATGGAGTTGCTTTTAATACAATCCAAGCAACATTGAAATTGGCATCACGCAGACGACGAATCTGAATAGAAATGGTAGGAAGCGCCGTTGCTGCTATAAATAGAATGAAAGCTGTCAATGTAAAGCCAGCAGCTTTTGTTTCCCCAAGTAAGTCCATCAGTAGGAAAATAAGAGTAGCAATAACTCCATTAATCAAGACAACCCACCAATAGTCTGATCGTTTTGTACGACCATAAAAATCGAGATAGCCTAACCAAAAATTTTTATATGCCTCTAACATGTTTACACCTCTTAATAGTATGCTACCAGTATACTATATTAAGGAGATAGGTGCAAGATGTGAATATTTAGACTTCTTAAGTTTTATACATATATAATAGGAAGATTTTTTAAATAAACTGGAATGGATTGAAATTAGGACTGTCCGACTCAATCTGGCCACTCACCATGGTCACCACACGACTGACATGTTGACGGACACTATTACGGTGAGCAATAAAAATCATTGTTCGTTTAATCTTAGCAAGATTAGCCATGACCCTGCTTTCAGTATCACTATCGAGACCACTGGTAGCTTCGTCAAAAATCAAGATAGGCTGCTTGGATAAGAGGGCCCTCGCTATCGCCAAGCGTTGTTTTTGACCACCAGATAGACCACCATCCTCAGATACTTGGGTCTGAAAACCTAGTGGCATTTTTTGAATATCCTCTAAGATATCAGCTTGTTGGCAAACTTTAAGAAGCTTTTTCTCGTCAACTTCTCCTTCAAATCCTAATAGCAAATTTTCTAAAATGGTGCCTGTAAACACATAGGTCTGCTGGGGAACGTAAGTCACCATTTGACGCAGCTCCGCATGGCTAATAGCATCTTTATCTAGGGTTACATGACCACTAGATTTTGTGTAATAACCCGACAACATTTTAGCCAAGGTCGTTTTCCCAGATCCACTTTTACCCATGAGGGCGATTTTCTCACCCTTATGAATCGTTAAATCAATCTTACTAAGCGTCTCTTGCTGATAACTAAAACGGTGACTGACACCTTTAAGAGCAAGTTGTTTAAAAGATAACTCTTTAAGTTTTCCTTTTTCTTCCTTATCCACAACATAAACTTCTTGAAGACGATTATTGGCTACTTTGGCTTGCTGAATTTTGGATTGGAGATTGATAATATTAATTAAAGGAGTTGTAAAATAATTCAGCAACATATTATAGGTAATCAACTGACCTGCAGATAGCTGTCCTTCCATGACCAATTGTGCCCCATACCAGAGGATAAAGACATTGGAAACTAACTGAACCCCTGTCTTTAAACCATCCTGCGTTAATTGCCACTTGGCCTTAGACAAAGACTTCTTCAAATAGTCATGGAATTTCACCTCAATTTCCTGATAGCGTCTTTCTTCAACTCTCAAGGATTTTAAGGTTTCAATGCCTCGCAAATCATCAATAACAGCGGTATTGACCTGGCTATTTGCCTCCATCAATTGATAATTTTCCTTTTCAAAAAGCTTATAGAAGGCCAAAATGATTAACACATAAAGAGGAACTACCGTGAGAGTCATCACAAAAAGTGACTGATTTTGTACAATAAGAGCCACAGCTAGAGTCATCACAATGGTCACATCTAGGAAAATCGATAAAATCGTTGAAGCTAGAGCATCGATAATAGTGTTGGCATCTCCAAAACGTGACGTGATTTCACCTGTACGACGTGAACTAAAGAAACTAATAGATAGGGAAAGGACATGCTTAATATAAGGAAGAATGACAGCAATGGACAAGTAATTTCCCAATCGATGTAGAAGATAATCTTTGAAAAAAGTAAATACTTGTTGAGCTAGATAAGAGATACATAGGCCTAGCGAAATCATGGTCAGAAGAGTATAGGCCTCCTGAGGGATCAAGCGGTCAATAATAGATTGCAAATAATAAGAACCAATAATATTAACAAGGGTCACTAGAAAACTTAACAAGACAATAACTGCAATCAAACCCTTACGACGAAACAAAATTGGTAAAAATGAAAGAAGCCCAGGCACATCTTCTTTATATTTAGTGTAGGTTTCGCCTGGAACAAAAAAGAGAGCAACTCCCGTCCACTCTTTGGCAAACTCCTCTAAGGGCATTTTAATGATCTTCTTGCTAGGATCTGGATCACCAATAACAAGCTTCCCTTTGATTTGACCAAACACTGTATAATAATGTTGCAGTCCACCTTCTTTAACCACATGTGCAATAAAAGGATAAGATAGGCTTTCTTGTTTAAACAAGTCTAAATCCGCACGAATAGCCTGAGTTTCAAGACCCAACTGCTTGGCCGCTTCAACCAAACCAAGCGCAGAAGTGCCTTCACGAGAAGTCTGAGCCAACTCCCGCAAATAAGCTAAACTATAAGATGAACCATAGTGTTTAAGAATCATGGCCAAGGCAGCTACACCACAGTCACGCTGATCAACCTGTGAAATATATGGATATTTTGACATGGTGACTCCTTATTAAAGACAACCTGTGAAATAAGGCAAGATAGTGATAAGTAGTGAGAATAGTGTAAATAATTTTAGTTTTTTCAAAATAAAACTCCTTTTAACTGTTATTTATGTTTCTATAGTAAACATTTAACCATTAAAAAAGTAGTGACATTTATGTCACCACCATTTCTATAAACCATCTGCCGCTTTCCCTGCTCTTATACTTTCTTCTAAAACCGAGTCTTCTAAAACGGAAGCAAACATTATGGCCTTATCGTAATTCTCTGCAGCCTTTTTCTTATTTCCCTTATGCAGAAGTTCATATTTAGCTTTGAGAACAAAAACACTAGGTTTATAGCTATAGAATTGTGATTTTTCTATAACGGCTAATGCTTTATCCACAACTGTTAAGAAGTCTGAAAAGGAATTGTGAAAAATCTTCAAAGCAGCGATAGCCATCAAATCATTAAATAAAACAATATTATAGACATCATCTGTCCAAATTTCCTGATTTAATACTCTCTTTACAATCCTTTCAAAAAGTTTTTTGTCAAACTGTTTTCTTCCATAGAGATGGAAGAAATAATAGTCAATAACTAATAAATCGTTAGTTGAGAATTTCTTCTTCCTTTTGACTTGTTCGAACAAGTCTTCATATATTTCTTCAACCTTTGGGCTCTCCTCCCAACTAGTAAAACTCAAAATATTTTCCAAAATATCTAGAGTTAACAACTCTTCTTCTGGAAGAAGTTCAAAAAATTTCTCATAGACTTCCTCAATTAAGGCAAGTTTAGCCTTTATTCTTTCTGGATTTCTGTACGTTGGAAACTTAATCAAACGATTCTTCATCTCATAATATTCGTCAGGAATGGTAATATTGTCATGATCCAATAGATCGGCCATATTTTTTCCTAGACGTTTTGCAATATAAGATAATTTATCCAAAGACGGGAGTGACTCCCCTTTTTCAATGCGAATTAACTGACGCACAGTTAATTCCGCACCATCTAAACATAGCACTTCACGTGACATCTGCTGACGTTCACGCTCAGTTTTGATTCTTAGTCCAATGCTGTCTTTTATGTTCAAGAGACTCTCCTTTATTTCAAAAATTTAAAAATATTATATCATAACTGTAATATAATTAATATACAGTTAATATGATTTTAACAGAATAATAGTCAAAAAAAGCTATTTTTATACATTTTATATATGAAGGCCCTTCCTTTGCATCAAAAAAACATGCAGTTCAAAAACTACATGTTTGTTTTATTTCTGTTTACTTTGGAATCGCCATTCAAAGCGAATGCGGTCATAAGTTGGATAGATAGCATTAAGCAAACCAAAGGCTAGGGTAAAGCCAGCTAAAACATCTGTTGGATAATGAACACCCACATAAATACGCGAAAGTCCAACAAGGAAAATCAGAAGCCCAGTAATAGCATAAACTGCTATTTTAGATTCTTTTTTCTCCAAACGCTGAGCAAGAACAATGGCAATTGCTCCAAGAATCATAAAAGTTCCCAAAGAGTGACCACTAGGGAAAGAATAACCACTAGCGTGCACTAAATGCGTAATTGATGGGCGTTGACGCTGGTAAATATACTTCAAACTTACAATCAAGATACTAGCGAGAAGCCCACTGGCACCTACAAAGATAGCTTCTGCTTTATACTGACGTAGATAAAGCCAGATTACTGCTACGATTGCAATAATAGCCTGTACGGGCGTATTCCCAAGTATGGTAATCGTTTTAAAAAAGCGTGTCAATCCTGCTGGTAAGTCTCCTCGAACCCTAGTTTGAATGTTGCTATCAAATCCCGTTAAGGCTTCAGGGTAGAACTTAACCATGTAACCGAGAGCAACAAATAACAATAAGGCAAAAGAAGCATAAATATAATGTGTGTGTTTGTGTTTCATATTTATAATTTTACTAGAATAGACTTAAGTGGAGCATAAATCAGAGCAAAGGCTACCGCAAAAATCAATCCTTCAAGTAAATTGAAAGGTACGACTATAGCGAAAAGATATTTATAGAGACCTATGAATTGCGCAATATCAAAGTTGGCAAATTTAGCATAGAGAGGTACTGCATAAATATAGTTAAGAATAACCATAACAACTGTAAGCAAGACAGTTCCTACAACAGAACCAAGAATATAATTCTTGCTTGTTTGATTTTTCTTCCAAAAATAGCTTAGGCTCCAAACAAAGACTCCTAGAGCAACGAAATTCATAGGAAGTCCAATCATTGATCCTGGACCACCATTGTTTAGCAAAAGCTTCAACAATGAACGAAGCAAGAGAACACCAATGGCACTCTTAAAATCAAAGATAACCAAGGCAATCAGAACAGGAAGAATTGAAAAATCAACCTTCAAAAAGTCTGCTGCTGGAATCAATGGAAATGAAAAATAAAGCAACAAGAATGAAACTGCGGATAAAATGGCAATGTAAGCCAATTTACGTGTGTTTGTCATAAAAAAATTCCTCCAAATTTTAACAATTTGAAAGAAGTTCCCAATGGATTTGCCTATGCCAAAAAAGCCTACGCAAAAAGACTGGTCTTCTTCCATCCAGACTATACTGTCGGTTGAGGAATCACACCTCATCAGCTTGCGCTCGCGGACTTATCTATAGAATCACCGCCGGTCGGGAGTTTCACCCTGCCCTGAAGACCTTTTAAGAATAACATAAAAAAACCTTGGTGACAAGGTTCTCAAATTAAGGATTTCTAATCTCTTGATAGTCAATGACTATAGATATTCTTAAAATAGAAAATAGCGCTCTATTTTAACTTGTCATGCTGATAACGATGACTCAGCTCCAATCCCTCGAACTGTTGCTGACGAAGTGCTTCGTAAACAATCATACAAACAGTGTTGGACACATTTAGACTACGCACATGTTCATCATTCATCGGAATACGAATAGCTTTTTCAGGATGCTCACGCATAAAATCTTCAGGTAAGCCTGTATCCTCACGACCAAACATAAAATAGTGGTCTTCACCATCAGCATAGGCTTCTTCTGAATAAGTCTTATCCGCAAACTTCGTGACTAGATGCAAACGACCATCCTGATTTTTAGACATGAAATCTGCCAAATTGTCATAATAAGTGATGTCAAGCTTATCCCAGTAGTCCAGACCTGCACGTTTCATTTTCTTGTCATCAATTGGAAAGCCCATAGGACGGATGATATGAAGAGGGCTATTAGTCGCTGCACAGGTACGTGCTATATTTCCGGTGTTTTGTGGAATACGAGGTTCAAACAAGACAATATGATTACGTGACATCTCAATTCTCCTAGACATAAAAAATACCATGTCGCCCGGAGTCAAGCTCAGCAGACGACATGGTTGTGGACGTTCATTAGCTTAAATCATGACAGGTTAGATTTAAAATAACGAATCTTTGAATATATTTTAGCACTTCTAGTCTAAAAGTCAAGACTATTTAAAGAAAAATTTTACCTTTATTCACTTAAATAGGAATAGTTAATAAAGCTAGCTGAAAAGGATGATTTTTCCGCTAAAATAGAGTATCATAGTAATGATTATTTGGAGGTAACTCATGCGTATTATTGTCGTAGGTGCCGGTAAAGTCGGTACCGCACTCTGCCGTTCTCTTGTTGAAGAGAAGCACGATGTTATTTTAATTGAAGAAAAGGAAGAGGTCCTCAAACGCCTCAGCAAACGTTATGATGTTATGGGCTTTGCTGGAAATGGGGCTAATTTTAAAATTCTGGAACAAGCCGAGGTTAGTAACTGCGATGTCTTTATCGCGATGACTGATAAAGATGAAGTAAACATGATTTCAGCCGTTCTGGCTAAACAAATGGGTGCCAAAGAAACCATTGTTCGTGTGCGTAACCCAGAATACTCAAATGCTTATTTCAAAGACAAGAACTTTCTTGGATTCTCATTAGTAGTTAATCCTGAACTTTTAACAGCTCGCTATATTGCCAATACAGTTGAATTTCCAAACGCCCTATCAGTTGAAACTTTTGCTAATGGACGCGTTATTCTTATGGCATTTAAAGTTACTGAAAATAGCCAATTATCTGGTATGACAATAGAACAATTCCGTAGGAAATTCGGCAATATTCTAGTTTGCACGATTCACCGTCAGGGTGAACTCATCATTCCAGATGGAAATGCTACCATGCAAATTGGGGATAAGATTTATGTCACTGGTAAACGTGTTGATATGGCACTTTTCCACAGTTACATCAAGCCAAAAAGCATCAAAAAACTTTTGTTGATTGGTGCTGGGCGCATCTCCTACTACTTGCTCAATATCTTGAAAAACAATCGTATTAAGGTCAAATTGATTGAGCAAAAAATGGACCGTGCGCAAACCTTTAGTCAGGTCTTCCCTGAAGTTTCTGTTATCTTAGGTGACGGTACTGCTAAAGACCTTCTTCTCGAGGAAAGTGCAGCCAGTTATGATGCCGTAGCTACCCTAACCGGAGTAGATGAGGAAAATATCATTACCTCTATGTTCCTCGAAAGTCTCGGTATTCACAAGAATATTACTAAGGTTAACCGTACTAGTCTCTTAGAAATTATCGATCCACGTGAGACAACAACAATTGTCACTCCTAAGAGTATCGCTGTTGACACTGTAATGCACTTTGTACGCGGGCGTTTTAATGCCAAAGACTCTAGTCTTGATGCCCTTCACCATGTGGCTAATGGTCGTATCGAAACCTTGCAATTCCAAATTAAAGAAAATAACAAAATCGCCGGAAAGAAACTTTCTGAGCTTGAATTTGCTAACGGTGTCCTTATCGCTGCTATTATCCGCAATGGAAAATCTATTTTCCCAACAGGAGAAGACAGACTCGCTATTGGGGATAAAATCGTGGTTGTTACACTCTTACAAAATGTAACTCACATTTACGACTTGTTGAAGAGGTAAGCTGCCATGAATCGTTCTATTGTCCGTTTTCTTATTGCCAAGCTCCTACTGATTGAGGCTGCTCTCTTGGTTGTGCCACTTATCGTCGCTCTTATTTATCAAGAAGATGCTAAAGTATTTGCCAGCATCTTGGGTACGATGGGGATTCTCCTCTTTCTCGGGATGCTTGGTACTCTCTTTAAACCAAAGAACTACCATATTTACACCAAAGAAGGAATGCTTATTGTAGCCCTCTGTTGGGTGCTCTGGTCCTTCTTTGGAGGATTGCCCTTCGTCTTTGCTGGTCAGATCCCAAGTGTCATTGATGCATTTTTCGAGATGAGCTCTGGTTTCACAACCTCGGGGGCTACTATTCTCACAGATACTGGAGTACTTACCCACTCCCTACTTTTCTGGCGAAGCTTCGCCCACTTGATTGGAGGGATGGGGGTATTGGTCTTTGCCCTAGCCATCATGAACAATAGTAAAAATGGTCACCATGAGGTTATGCGTGCAGAGGTGCCTGGTCCAGTATTTGGTAAAGTCGTTGCCAAGCTCAAAAATACAGCTCAGATTCTTTACATCATCTATCTGACTATGTTTGTTATTTTTGCTGTTATTCTCTGGCTTTGCGGTATGCCAATCTTTGATAGTATCATCACTGCTATGGGGGGCGCAGGTACTGGGGGATTTGCTGTCTATAACGACTCTATCGCCCACTACCACAGCGATCTAATTACCTATGTGGTTACTGTTGGTACCCTACTCTTTGGGGTTAACTTCAACCTTTACTTTTATATTCTACTTCGTAAAATTAAGTTTTTCTTCCAAGATGAAGAACTACGTACCTACTTTGCGATTGTGGCTATTTCAACTGGTTTGATTATCCTCAATATTTTTGGAATCTACCACAATTTGGCTGACTCTTTCAAATACTCATTTTTCGAAGTGTCAACCATTATCACAACAACTGGTTTTGGTCTGACAGATATTACCAAATGGCCACTCTTTTCTCAGTATATCCTACTCCTCCTGATGTTTATCGGGGGGTCAGCAGGGTCTACAGCTGGTGGTTTCAAGGTTATCCGTGCTATGATTATTGCTAAGATTGCACGAAATCAGACCCTAGCTAGCCTCTATCCTAATCGTATCCTGTCACTTCATATTAATGGAAGTGTTCTCGATAAAGAAACTCAGCACAGTGTTCTTAAATATCTAGCTGTATATGTACTCATTATACTAAGTTTAGTCACTGTTTTGTCACTGGATAATCAAGATCTCTTGATTGTGACAAGTGCTGCTGCTTCAACCTTTAACAACATTGGACCTTTACTTGGAACGAGTGATAGCTTTGCTATTTTCAGTCCTTTGTCTAAGCTTATCATGGGATTTGCTATGATTGCAGGACGTTTGGAAATCTATCCTTTATTACTCCTCTTCCTGCCAAAAACTTGGTCAAAAACTTAAGTATAGAAAAACTCCTTTGGATTCATTTATCCAAAGGAGTTTTATTACGTTTTAGACTAAAATAATCTGGCACCGGATCATCTCCAGTCTCTGATAAAGGGTGACATCTTAAGATACGGGCAATTCCCATAAGAACTCCCTTTAAACCGTGCTTTTCTATTGCTTGGATCATATAAACCGAACAAGTTGGACGAAAACGACAAGACGGTGGAAATAGGGGAGAAATCCATCTCTGATAAGCCCTGACCAAGGCAATCAGAAATCTTTTCATTATTTGACCTTATTGACAGCAGCGTTATGAAGCTGGCTGATTTCTTTCTTATTTAGACGGCGTGATTCACCTGGACGAAGCCCTGTCAAATCAAGGGTCCCAAAACGAGTACGTGACAACTTATCAACGAGCAAGCCCACTGATTCAAACATTTTCTTAACCTGGTGGTTACGCCCTTCATGAATTGTCAATTCAACAACTGAACGATTCTTTTCATGGTCAACCTTGATAATATTGTAACGTGCTGGCTTGGTTTTCTTGCCATCAATGACTACACCACGAGTCAAAGGACGAAGATTCTCCTTGGTCGCAATACCTTTGACACGCGCCAAATAAACCTTGTCAATCTCATTACGTGGGTGAATCATTTTATCGGTAAAGTCACCATCATTAGTCAAAATAAGAAGACCAGTCGTATCCCAGTCAAGACGACCAACAGGATAGATACGTTCCTTAACGTGGGGCATGAGGTCAATCACCGTCTTACGACTTTTCTCATCAGATACCGAAGAAATAACCCCTCGCGGTTTATTAAGAAGATAATAGACCTTCTCTTCATTATAAATTGGACTACCATTTACCTCAACAATGTCACCATTTTTGACAATGGTTGCCAATTCCGTAACGGTCTTCCCATTTAGGGTCACACGACCTTCTTTAATCAGTTCTTCAGCCTTACGACGGCTGGCCACACCAGCATGGGCAATATATTTATTAATTCGCATTCTTTTTCTACAGCTTAGGCTGTATCCTTTCTACCTAGCATCTCTGCTATGTTTCTTTATTTTTTAATGATTAGTTTCAACAAGGTTTACTCTTAATTGTCCAAGTCTTCAAGCTCTTCTGAAGCATCTTCCCTAAAGAGACTCGTTTCCTGCTCTTCAAGCTCTAGTTGATCAATGGCCACAAGTTCGTCTAAACTGTTAATCCCCATATAGTCTAGGAAATAATCAGTAGTCGCATATAGGTTAGGACGACCGACAACATCTTTTTTACCAGCTTCTTGAATGAGATCAAAGGCTTGAAGTTTAGCAATAGCACCACTAGAATTAACACCTCTAATGTCATCGACTTCAGCACGTGTAATAGGCTGTTTATAAGCAACTATAGAGAGAACCTCGAGACTCGCTCGGGATAGACTTTGGTTGATTGGCGTTTTAGAATAATCACGAAGGAGACTTGCAAAATCTGGCTTAGTCACCAGCTTATAGGTATTTGACGATTCCAATAAACAAAGAGCTGAATCCTCGTCTGCCTCGTACTTGGCTTGTAATTTCTCCAAGGACTGAGTCAGACCCGTCACTGGCATTTCCAAAAGCTGTGCCATAGCACGTAGACTAAGACCATCTTCACCAGCCACAAAAAGTAAAGCTTCTAATCGTGCTAAGTGACTACTCATTCGTCCATTCCTTTCTTAATGTGATTGTACCAAAAATTGTTTCCTGCTGTACTGATATGCGATGTACCTTAATCAATTCAAGAGTTGCCAAAAAGAGGGTGATTACTTGATTCATATCTTTAGCATCTGTGAAAAGTTCATCCAGATACATCTCATTTTTTGAGCCGAATGCTTCCTCAATAATCAGCATCATGTCTTCAATCTTATAATCGTCACGCGCAATGGTCGTGTGATTTCGGCGAATTTCTTCCTGCTTTTCAGCCATGATTTTTGAAAAAGCCAAGAAAATGTCTTGAATGGTCTTATCCTGATTCAGCGTCACATCTTCATAAACCAATTCAACTTTTGGTTTTGAAAAATACTGAGCTCGTACCTCATGCTGCTTAGCCAACTCTTGGCTAGCTGCTTTGAAGCGTGCATATTCTTCCAATTGACTCAAGAGCTCTAGTTCTGGATCATCTGCTTCAGGCTCAGCTTCCACCACTGTGGGCAGAAGCTTACGACTCTTAATCAGCATGAGCTGACTAGCCATAAGCATATATTCCCCGGCAACTTCAAGCTTCATGGCTTGTAAGGTTGCCAAATAAGCCAAGTATTGCTCGATAACCTCAACAATGGGAACATCGTAAATGTCTACCTCATACTTAGAAACTAGATGGAGCAACAAATCCAGTGGCCCCTCAAAATCTTTTAACTTAATATCCATTAGGTTTTATAGTATTTCTCCAAGGTCACTGGACTTTTTAGTCCCAGTAAACGAGCAAGTTCAAAGGCGCCCGTTCCCTTTTCAATCTGTCTAAGAATGAATTGCTGACGCAAGACTTGAGCGGTTACATTCGATAAGCCACAGTCACTAACATAAGTCTGGATTTGCTTATACAGCCATTGTCGAGTATAGACCTTACCCAAAAGCAAGCCCTGGCTGTTGACATCTTTAATAGCCAACAAATACTGTTTCACATCTGCTTCAAGTCTGAGAACACGTTTGGTACTTCCCTTGGCCACAGTTACAACACCAAAATCCAAGTCAATATCGGCCCAGTCCAACTCCAAAATCTCTGAAGGTAAGAGCCCCAACTCTAGAATCAGCAGACAAGCCAGTTTACCAACCCCTTCACGTCCCTCATAAAGCGATGAAAGATCCAGTATTCGCAACTTATCCTCCTGAGAAGGTATTGTAACCGTCTCTGACAGTTTGAAAAATTTCTCTAATTCACCCTTTTGATAGAGGTATAGCAAAAATTGATTGACCGCAGAGCGCTTACGCTTTTGTACAGATGGCTTCCATTCCTTCAGTTGGTTCTCATATAGCTTGAGACTGGTTTGATCAATTTGTCCTGAAATAGACGTTGCAAACTGCTTAAGATCGTAAGCATAAGCTTGCTTTGAACTCTCCGAAATGACCTTAGTAGCCAGAAAATCAGTGATCTGAGTTGTCAGTTGTTTTTGGAATGATGATATAGTCATGTGTAAAGTCATGTAAGAGGCTATTAACTGCCTTTAGAATCGATTTTCGTGTGATAATTCCTTTGAAAATACCTTGGCTGTCAACCACAGGAAGGAAAGGATTATTAACTAGCTTATGCATTACCTCATTTAGATTGGCATTATCTTCCACTGTTTCCACGACATCTGATGTCATCGGTCCGATATCACGGTTAACCATCTCCCACTCTTGCAAGTTATGTTCATCTTGATAACGCTTAATATCTGTCAAAGATATGGTCCCAAGATAGTGCTTATCCTTAGTCAAAACGGGAACGCGCGAATAACCATTGCTTGTCAAAAGCAAGACCACATGATCAGCGTTGTGACTATCAATAAAAATAGCAACCTGATCTGATGGAATTAAATAATTATCTAAATGAGCCAACAAAAAATCTTCAAATTCTTTAGCAATCATCGTTCAAATTCCTGTGTAAGTTCTGAATAAAGTTCATGGTCACGTGTGTAATATTCCACACGAATTTTTGAACTGTTTATAATCACCTTAGCATAAAGTTTCTCATGGATAGGTCCACGTGGCTGTGAAACAGATCCTGGGTTGATAAACACTGTCTTACCATTTCGCCAAGCTGCTGCCGCATGCAAGTGGCCATAGAGGCAAATATCTGCATCCTCTTGTTGCGCCCAAAGATCTAACTTGTCCCAGGTAAAATTAATGCCATAAAGATGACCATGTGTTTGTGCAATAATCACATCACCAAGTTTTACGACCAAACGTTCTGGATAACCTGAATCATAATCACAGTTACCACGAACCACATGGATACCGTCCCAAACAGGATCACTTGATTCTAACTCAGAATCTCCGTTGTGGAAAATAGCATCTACCTTCCCTTGATAACGATTTTTTATATCTACTACAATGTCACGTTCTCCATGGGAGTCGCTCATTACGATTATTGTTTGTTCTGCCATGCTGGGAAGACCTCCATAAGTTTCTTAACAGCTTGTCCACGGTGAGATTGTTCATTTTTCTCTTCTGCAGAAAGCTCTGCTGCCGTTTTACCCGTATTACCAACTAAAAAGAGTGGATCATAACCAAAACCATTGTCACCTTTAGGTTCTCGGCCAATATAACCCTTCCAGTCGGCATCAACAACCAAACTATCACGTCCAGGGGCCGCAACAACTAGGGTTGTATGGAAGTTCGCAGTACGTTTGCTATCATCAAGCACCATAGCCAGCTCGTGCAATAATTTAGCATTATTTTCAGCATCCGTAGCATCAGGACCAGCAAAGCGCGCAGACCAAACGCCTGGTAAACCTCCAAGAACATCTACCTGCAAACCAGAGTCATCTGAGAGGACCATTTTACCAGTTAATTCAGAAATGGTTTCCGCCTTCAAGCGTGCATTTTCTTCAAAGGTCATACCCGTTTCAGCAACTTCAGGAAGGTCTGGATAATCATTAAGATTCTCTACCTTAATACCTAGTTTTCCAAATAGTTTACGAAATTCCTTGGTTTTTCCTTCATTGCGTGTCGCAATCAATAGGACATCACCAAAGTCTGATTTATTATCAGAACCAAAGAAATCGCTCAAGGCGACACCTTCTCTAGGCACATGCACATAAACAAGCTTATCTCCTTCACTAACTACCAAAGCCCCTTGATGTTGCGTAACAGCTAAGTCACGACCAGTTTCCTCTTTCAAGCAATCCAAAATAAAGGATACCAAGCGAAGGTCTGAAGAATGTTTAGCAATATGTAACTGAAAGCCACTAACAGCCAAAACGTTAGTCAAAGCTTGGAAAAAGTCAACAAATTGCTCATAGGCCTCATCACCACCAAAACAAGTCAAGTGATTGTAGCTTCCAAAACTAGCCAAATACCAGTCTTGTTCGTCTTTATATTCAAAAATTGATTTAGTCATTTTCTAACTCCTTGTCCAAATCGACATGTTGGACAGCAACTTCTTCACCCAGCCATTGTTCTGCGATTTCTTTAAAACCAAGCACACTAGCCGTGGTGTAATATTCTTCCGTCTTGTCTTCGACTTCACGGCTACGATTAATCTCAAAATAATTGAGCAAAACAGAAACATCACGAACTGTTTCCGCTCCGCTATCAATTAGCTTGACACTTGGCCCCAAAACATTTTGGATGATGGGACGTAAAAGTGGGTAATGGGTGCAACCCAAAACCAAGGTATCTACCTTACCGACTAAAGGTGCCATGCTTTCATAAACAATTTTTTTAGCCACACTTGAGTTAATTTCATTGGATTCAACAATAGGGGCAAAGCGAGGACAAGATAAACTCAAGACATTCATTTGTGGTGCCAAATGCTTAATTTTTTGTTCATAGATGTTAGAGGCAATCGTCATTGGAGTCCCAATGACACCAATATGACCCGATTGGCTAGACTTAATAGCCGCACTAGAACCAGGCAAAACCACACCTAGCACTGGGATATCTAAGGCTCCTTTGATTTCCTCCCAAACTACTGCCGTTGCCGTATTACAGGCAATAACAATCATCTTTACATCTTTGGTCAGAAGGAATTTAACCAACTGCCATGTATACTCTCTGATTTGTTCTGCTGGTCTAGGACCATACGGTGCCCTAGCAGAGTCACCAATATAAACAATAGACTCGTGAGGCAACTGACGTTTAAGTTCACGTACCACCGTCAGTCCTCCGACACCAGAATCTAAAAATCCTATAGGTCGATTATCCATCTTGCCTCCTTATCCCCTAGGTTACATGTAAAAAGCTGAGATTCACGTCCCAGCTCCCCACCATTATTTTTTCTTTTTCTTGCTATCTGCAAGTGCTTGTTTTTGTTGTTTGATAATTTGGTTATATGTTTGACGCACTTTTGCTTCATTTGGTTTTTGACCCGCAGCTGACATCATGGTACGAACAGCGTCCACATTCAAACGAGGATTTTCAGCCAATTCTTTCTCCATTTGTTTGCGGGCAAAGTATGCGCCTCCATAAAAACCACCCAAAAGGGCTACAAAAACAAGAATAATCCAAAGGACGGTGTTCATAAATTCATTTCTCCTATAACGTTGATTTACCTTATATTATAGCAAAAATGGCCCCTACTGACAAATAAGACGTTGATTCTGAAAAACGTCTAGAAAAATAGTTTTTTCGTTTAAAATACCGATAAAATGAGACTTTCAGTATTTTTCACTTACAACTGTAAAGGACTTGTAAGATTTCTAGAACAAAAATAGGTTATTATATAGGTTGTGGAATTATTATTATGTTTATATAAAGGGGTTTATTTATGCTCAAGGAAGCAACTATTTCCGAACGAAAAATTGTCAACGCATTTATTGAACTCTTAGAGGAGAGTTCACTCGAACAAATCAGCATCACAGATATCATCAAGAAGGCAAATCTCAGCAGACCGACCTTCTACTACTACTATTCAAATAAGGAAGATTTGGTTGAAACAACCTTCTCAAAGATTTTAGATAAAATCTCAAGTATTCTTCAGGAAGACATGACCTACCAAGAAGGCGTTGTCACTGAAATGCTACGATATCTTAAGGAAAATCAAAAACTCTGTCTCACCTTGATGACACACATTCCAAACATCAATGAGATGATTCGTGAATTCATTATCGAGACTATCCTTAACTCTGATATTGAAAATGTTACAGAGCTCATGGAACAAAGCTATCATATCCCTGCCAAATATTCATTGGAAGTTTATGTTAGCACCATTGTTACCATTTTAACACTATGGCTCAAAGAAGGCTGTATCGACTCTCCTGAGGAGTTAGCCGATATCATTCTTGAAGCTGTCATCATTAAAGTAAAATAAGCTAGAGCCTTTAAGGCCTAGCTTATTTTTTTATTAAATATCAAAATCAAAACCATCAAGAGTGGCAAAGTAATCATCCATCGTCTCTGCACGGCGAATCATACGAGCTGTGCCATCTTCTTGGTAGAGAATTTCTGCAGAACGAAGACGTCCATTATAGTTGTAACCCATTGAGAAACCATGAGCACCTGTGTCGTGGATAACCAAGGTATCTCCAATACGAGCTTCTGGTAATTCACGGTTCTTAGCAAACTTATCATTATTTTCACAAAGCGAACCTGTCACATCAACTACTTGAATGTCACCATCTGGATTAGTCATATTCGTGATGTGGTGGTAGGCATCGTACATAGCTGGACGGAGCAAGTTAACCGCAGAAGCATCTACACCAACATAGCGACGATAAGTGTCCTTAATATGAAGAACCTTAGTAACGACAAGGCCATGAGGTGCTGTCATGAAACGCCCAAGCTCAGTGTAAATACTAATGTGTCCAAGACCATTCGGAACAAGGATTTCATCAAATTTAGCATGAACGCCTTCACCGATAACGGCAATATCATTTTGTTTATTGGCTGGTGTGTAGTCCACTCCAACACCACCTGATAAGTTGATAAAGTCAAGACTAACACCAAGTTCATTCTTGATTTCTACCGCCAATTCAAACAGTTGAGCAGCCAAGGTTGGGTAATACTCATTCGTTACTGTATTTGACGCTAAGAAAGCATGCAAACCGAATGATTTCACTCCTTTTTCTTTAAGGTAGGCATAGCCTTTGAAGAGCTGTTCCTTAGTCATCCCAAATTTTGATTCTTCAGGATGATCCATGATATCAGTACCGAGAGAGAAGACGCCCCCTGGGTTAAAGCGCAAAGAAAGGGTTTCAGGAAGTCCTGCAGCCTCTTCCAAGAAAAAGATATCTTCGTAAGCATCAAGGTTAATTGTCGCATTAATATCACGAGCGTAAACAAACTCTTCTGCACGTGTATCATTAGACGTAAAGCTAATGGCACTACTATCAAAACCAATTTTCTTACTCATGACAAGCTCTGTATCGGTCGCACAATCGACACCACACCCTTCTTCCTTCAAGATTTTGAGGATTGCTGGATTAGGTGTAGCTTTTACAGCAAAGAATTCTTTAAAACCTGGATTCCACGAAAAGGCTGCGTTAACTGCACGCGCTGTTTCACGAATACCTTTTTCATCGTAAAGATGGAAAGGTGTCGGAAATTCTGCAGTGATTTGTTCAAGTTTATCAGCCGTAATAAAAGGTGTTTTTGTCATTTGATTCTCCATTTTTTTACAATAGTAATCTTATTATAGCATAAGAAAAGGCTTGAAACCCAATTTTCTAATAATCTCAAGGCATATTTCATGATACAATAGACCTATAACCTAAATAAAATAATGGGGGATTATTTATGAAAAAATATCTTTACTCTGGGGCTCTTGCTCTAGCAGCCATCCTAACGCTCTCAGCATGTGCCAAGCCAAAACTTGATGCCAAGCTTTCTGTTAACGATATTGTCTATATGTCAGGAAGCGACCTCAAGCTCAAGGACGACCAAACCCTAGTCGAAGTTTCATTCAAACTCGAGAATACTTCGGAAGATATGGAAAATGAGCTCAAAACATCTGCTAAACAATTCTACCTCAAAGATAAAGATGGTAAAAAAGTCACAGCAAGCAAGCTCGATAAGGGCGACCTACCTACTCTCTTCAATAAAAATAAGAACGTAGAGGACGCTACAGATGACTTTGGGAAGCTTGAAGCTGACGACTACAAGACTGTCTCACTCTTTTTCGAAGTTAACAACAATGAAAGCTATAAACTCTATTTTGAATCAAAAGATGAGAAAACAGAGGGACAAACAGTTTCTACTAACCTAAAAGATTTCGATGGTAAAACAACTACCAATGTTAAAAAGGCTATTGACGCTTATTTCAACGCAGTTCTTCTAGGTGGTGAAAGCAAAGACTACAGTAAATTTGTTTCTAACGACTTGGATAAAGCCAAGGGTGAACTTAATCAATATTTCTCAGATAGCCTTCAATACAGCTATGACGAAACTGATCATATCAAACCAACTGGTGATGAAGTTCCAAAAGTTTTTGGTTGGGTCCAAACTGCTAACCGTGAACGCGGTAGCTACACTGTTGATAACATTATCGTCGCTAAAGATAAAGCAGAGTTTAACGTCAGCATGTCAACTATCAGTATGAAAGCTGCAGACGATGCCTATGGTGCCAATCACCCAAATCTCACAGACGACCTTAAAAACTACCTACAAAGCAATGGTGCCAACGCTGGAAATGTCGACCAACTAACAAGACAATACTACATGGAAACTTACCTGCCAAATTCAATCAAAGAAGTAAGCCCATCAGCACCAAAGACAGAAGGAACTAATATCTTTGATAATTACTCAGTCGAGCTTACTAAAAAAGACGACAAGTGGGCCTTCCCAGATAAAGATAGCTATGTCGGAAAATGGGAGTACTATCCTCTCTTCTACGCTTACACAGGTCAGCAAGGGACAATTACAAAAAACTATTAGACATTAAAAAAATCAGCCAGATGGCTGATTTTTTTACTAATTACGTCTAGCAAAGAGTCGCAAGATATTCAAGAATAAGTTAATGAAATCCAAGTAAAGACTAAGTGCCATAGAAACTGCCCATCCATCTGTGACTTGACCATTGGCACCGTAGTAAACCTTTTTAATCAACTGGTTATCGTAGGCAATTAAACCAGAGAAAATGAGAATTGATACAATACTAATCACAAAACTCATCATGCTACTTGCAAAGAAAATATTAATCAAGCTAGCCACAATAATCCCAATCAAGGCTGCCATAAGGAACTTAGCCATGCCTGATAGATCTCGCTTAATGCTAACTCCGATAAGGGCCATGATAAAGAAAACAATGGCAGTGCTAAGGAAAGCTTGAAAAACTATAGCTTGCGTGTATTGAACGATGATAAAACTAAGTGTAAATCCATTCAAAGCGGAATAAACCAAAAATAAAGGTAGGGCTGCAGGTGTATTTCTTCGTGCAGCACCGCTAGCCAAAAAGACCAAACCAAACTCTAAAAAGAGGGCTGCCATGTAAACCCAAGAATAATTCATGAGAATATTGACAAAAACATGAGAGAGAGGGAAGAGCATCAGATAAGAAATGACTGCTGAAAGTCCCACTCCCATACCAACAAGGCCATAAATCTTTCCGAAAAAGCGGCTTAAGCCCGCATCACTAGTCGTATAAATTGCATTTGATTCCATAGTTATCTCCTAAAAATAATGAATTATTGGTGGTGGCTTTGTAGGGTCTTACGACGGAAAAACTTACGATTTTTGATTCGGTTTCGTAAGGGTGTCGCCGCTTCTTTAACCGCCCAATACTTATCCACCATAGTAACAATATAAGATTCCTTATACTTCGGCGGTGCAATCGTTGCTCCCCACATATGCTTGAGGATAATATCCTCTTCTTTTTTGTTTAGATTAACAAGCTTTCTGGCATTACGAACAGCAATACGTGGGTGTACCCAAGCATGACTTTTATTAAATTTAGTCACTCGCCAATCATAATAGAAAAAATCATGTAAGAGACCGCCTCGAGCAGTACTCTTGGCATCCCAGCCAAATTTTTTAGCAATCTTATAGCTGGTGTAACTAACATTAACCGAGTGTTCTAAACGTGTCGAATGATGGTGCTGTACAATCCCATCCAATTTTTGAAAACGTGGGTGTGAAATCAAATGTCCCACAACTTCCATGAATTCTTTATCATCTTCTGGTCGTTTCATAATAATACCTCATTAATGTTTCTAATGCTTCTTAATTATACCACTAGTCCTTAAAATTACTTTAAAAGTCAGTTGTTTTCTCCTAAAATCATCCTTGAGACCTAGAGACTAAACATGAGAATTCCTGCTGCAACAGCAACATTCAGACTCTCCGCCTGACCTGGCATGCTAATATGTACGAGTTGGTCAGCAGACTTAGCCATATCCTGACTAATTCCTTGACCTTCATTTCCCATCACTAAAGCGAAATTGCCATCTGTCTTAACTGCTTTATAGTCAACAGAGACATCGGAAAGTGTCGTTGCCAAGACGGGTACCCCTTGCTTTTTGCAAGCCTCAACCATGTCAAGAATAGGTCCACGATAGATTGGAAGATGGAAATGACTTCCCTGCATAGAACGCAAGGTCTTCTGATTATAAATATCAGCTGATCTGTCTGACAAAAAGACTCCATCATAACCTGCGGCATCTGCTGTGCGAATCATTGTTCCTACATTGCCAGGATCCTGAACATCCTCCAAGAGAAGGTACTTCCCTGAGAGAGGTTCTGGCAAGGCTTGAGATTGTTTAGCAACTTCTGCCACAATCCCTTGGGGGGTCTGAGTTTCACAGAGCTCCTTGAGCACCTCCGGACTAACCAACTTAACCTTAGCCATATTAGCCACACGATCAGCCATTTCCTCAAGCACGAAAACTTGAAGAATATCGGCACCACTTGCCTTTGCTTCCTCAAAAAGATGCCATCCTTCTAAAAGATAACTAGTTTTACGGTGCTTGCGCTGCAATAATTTTCTAGCAGACTTAATGCTAGCATTTTGCTTTGATTGAATGATTTCCATACACTCATTATAGCAGAAATTCCTTGATAAATCTTGGACTTGACCGACTTTATAGCAAGGATTATACTAAAAGAAAGAGCTTTCAAAAGGAGGTCGTGGAACATGCAAAAAGTAAGATTATTAGTCTCAGGAAGAGTCCAAGGTGTTGGTTTTCGTTATTCAACCTATGCTCTGGCACTAGATATTGGAGATATATACGGTCGGGTTTGGAATAATGACGACGGAACTGTTGAAATCCTAGCTCAGTCAGATAATCCTGCTAAGTTAGCTAAATTTATTCAAGAAGTTCGAAAAGGACCTTCAAAATGGTCTAAAGTAACCTATGTCGATGTGACCATGGCAAACTTCTCAAATTACAGCGATTTTCGGATGGCTAATTAAGAGGAAGCCACCGTTTTTAGCTTGTTCTCTTTCTTAAAAAAAGGTAAAATAGACAAGTATAACTAAAAAACAAAAGGAATGATATTGTGAATAAAAATCAAAAACGTCTAGCCCTGATGGGGCTTGCTGCCAGCATGCTACTCTTCCTATCAGGATGTGTGAGCCTTGATAAGTCTGGTAATCCTACTGGTTGGGTCTGGAACCTCCTTGGTCGCCCTATGAGCCACGTCATCACCTACTTCGCAGATAATCTTGGTCTCGGCTTTGGTCTTGGTATTATCTTTGTTACCATCATTGTTCGTTTGATTATCTTGCCACTTGGTCTTCACCAATCTCGTAGCGCAGCCTACCAATCAGCAAAACGTGAGTACCTTGCGCCTATCTTGGAACCAATCAACGAACGCTTGCGTAACGCTGAGACTCAAGAAGAAAAAATGGCTGCCCAGTCTGAACTCATGCAAGCTCAGCGTGAAAACGGTCTAAGCTTGATGGGTGGTGTCGGCTGTCTTCCTCTATTGATTCAATTCCCATTCTTCTCAGCACTCTACTACGCAGCACGTTACACTCCTGGTGTACTCCAAGATAACTTCCTCTGGTTTAACCTTGGTCACCGTGACTTCCCATTGATTATCATCATCGCAGCTCTTTACTACTTCCAATCTTGGTTGTCTATTCAACAAGTTCCTGAAGAGCAACGTAAACAAATGGCAGCGACGATGTACAGTATGCCAATCATGATGATTTTCTTTGGTATTAGCTCACCTGCAGCCGTAATCCTCTACTGGTTCGTTGGTGGTATCTTCTCTATTATCCAACAGTTGATTACCAACTACATCATCAAACCTCGCTTGAAAGAAAAAGTGGCTGAAGAGTTCAAAAAGAACCCTCCAAAAGCACCTTGTACAACACCAATCAAGCGTAAAGATGTGACACCAAAAAATACTCAAGCAATTGCAAGTAAACCAAAGAAAAACCGTAACGCCGGTAAGCAAAATCGTAAATAAGCTACAAAGCACTCTTGGCAAATGCCAAGAGTGCTTTTCTTATAGATTAATTCAGACCAACCTAACTCCTAATAGCGCCGGTAACCAAAAAGGGAGTGAGACAGAACAACTGTTTTGTCTCACTCCCACTAGTTTCAAATATTGGACACCTTAATGCCAACAGTCACTTAGGCTGTTTTTTCTACACTAAGGATTTCTACAGAGTAGCTACCTGCTGGTGATTCGATAGCGACTTTGTCGCCAACTTTCTTACCAATCAAAGCTTGAGCAATTGGGCTTTCATTTGAAATCTTACCTGAGAAGATGTCAGCACCGGCTGCCCCAACGATATGATAAGTATCTTTGTCGTTTGTACCAACTTCTTGAACAACAACAGTTTTACCAATTGCAACCTCGTCATTAGCAACAGCATCACTATCAACGATTTCTGCATAACGAATTTTTGTTTCAAGAATCTGAATTTGTCCTTCAACAAAGGCTTGCTCGTCTTTGGCTGCTTCATACTCAGAGTTTTCTGAAAGGTCACCATAAGAACGTGCAATCTTAATACGTTCTACAACTTCTGGACGACGGACGAGTTTGTACTCCTCCAATTCCGCTTCAAGTTGTTCTTTCTCTGCTTGTGTCATTACATATGTTTTTTCTGCCATTTTTTTCTCTTTTCTATTTTTTGAGCCGTTGGCTGCATCATCAAAATCACTATTCGTTTGCTTGGTTTTAATGAGCCAATCAGACTATTTATCTTTTAGTTTGCTGTTAATGTAAGTTTCAACGTTATGCTGATGCTCTTCATAGCTTTCAGCAAAATAGACATTACCAGTGGTTACATCTGCCACAAAGTACATGTACTTGGTAGATGATGGATTGATAACCGCTTCAATCGCAGACAGACTAGGACTATCCACAGGACCTGGCATCAACCCCTTATGAACATAATCATTATAAGGGGAGTCAATGTTTGTGTCAATAGTTGCATCTTCTTTCAAGGTCGTTTCCTGACCAAGTTTTCCAAGAGCATAAAGAACTGCGATATTACTTTGTAGAGCCATGTCTGAGTTTAGACGATTATAGAAGACGCTAGCAATATTTTTACGGTCGTCATCTGTAGCTCCTTCTTTTTCAACAAGAGAAGCTAGGGTCAAAATCTCATTAACATTGTGTCCACTAGATGAAATCGTCGCATAGTAAGGTGATAGGTAGGTGTCCATCGTTGACAACATTTCCTCTGCCAAAGACTCCACCGTCGTATCATCATGAATGTTATAAGTCGCTGGGAACAGATAACCCTCTAGGACATACTTAGCATCCGTAGAATTCGGAAGGTTTGCCAACAAGGTTGGATACTTCGCTTTCATCTTAGTAATGAAAGCATCATCCTTCATCAATTTCAAGAAATCTTTCGCCTTAAGTCCAGTTGATGATTTTTTGCCTTTTTTAGCTGAAGAATTAACTTCAACTGCCTTGGAAATTTGATCAATGGTATATCCTTCTTTGACTAAGACCGTACCAAGAGATGGCTCCTGAGGTTTATCACTTCCTTTTTTCTGAAGTGCCTCAATAATTTCATCCATGGTCATGCTAGCCTGAAGGTTGTAATAACCACTTTTCAGATTTGAGATGTTCTTAAACTTGGTATAGTAATTAAAGACCTTACCAGACTTAATAACACCAGCTGATTCCAAGAGTTGGCCAATATAACTGCTACCTGAATTTTCGGGAATTTCAACACTAACAAACTTAGTTGAATTAACATCTTTTGCGCCAACAGCATCACTAACATAACGATAACCAAAGAATGCAGCTACTGACAAGATAAGTAGCAAGAAGATAATAATATTTCTTGCAATTTTACCAGCACGACGGTTATTTTTATTGCGTTTGTGATTTCGGTTAGAACGTGAAATCGGCTCTTCGTCGACAATGTCAGCCTGTTTAACATCTTTTGGCGAAGACTTTTTCTTCTTCACTTTCTTACCTTTCTTTTTCTTAGGTTTTCCAGAGGCTTCTAGAGAAATACTCTCATCATCCTCATTACCATCAGCCACTAGCTCTGATTGAACCTTTTCTTGCGATGCTTGGTCACTTGTTGCATGATGTTCCTGCAAGAATGCTTCTTTTTGACGTTCTGAGGTCAATTTGGCCTCCAATTCTTTAGGGTCTGTATAAATAGCTTCGTTAGACTTAGCTTCAATGAGCTCCTTGGCAACATCTGCAGGAATATACTCCTCTTCAGATGCTTCGTTAAGGCTAGTTTCCCAAACTGGACGTTTAAAACGGCGTTTCGACGTTTCAGTCTCCTGAGGAATATTTACCTTTTTCTCCTCCTCAATAGGTTCTTTAGAAATAGACGCTACATTTGAATGAGCATCAGGCACTAAAGACTCAGCTTGAGAAACAGAAAACAAGCCAACACTATCTTGTTGAGAATCTTGAGCCGTCTCAGAAGTCATAGATTTAGCGAAAGCACTATGAGAAACAGAATGTGAACTAAAATCTTGGTTACTTACTTTATTGGACGCTGAGGTACTATGTGTTGTAGCGCTCTCAGCTGACGTTGAACGTGGTGTCTCGGGCATAGTTGCACTTTTATTATGCTCCTCCTCGCGAAGAGAACGGAGCCGTGTTGCTTCTTGTAAATCTCGAAGAATCTGATCTTTAAAGCTTAGGCTATCTTCAGCAGATTCCGAGTGTTCATTAAACTTGTCCGTCAAGGCATACCTCCTCTATAGTAACAAACGCCATTATATCTTAAAAAGTCAGTTAATGCAAATCAATTGGTCCTTTGTCACAGTAACGTAACACTGAATTCAATGGGTTTCTGGATTCTCCCAAACCATATTATACCAAGTGCTACCGCCATGATTTGATTCTGATTCTCCTTCATCAGTGAAACCATTCATCTCATAATAGGCAATCAGGTAATCATGACAAGTCAAACTAATACCTTGGCGTTTTTGGGCGATAGCCAGATCCTTAAGCGCTGCAATCAAGGCTGTCCCAATACCTTGCCCTTTAAAATCTTTGGAGATAGACAAACTAGTAACTGCAATAAAGCCCCCTTGACTAGCATTAGGAACCACCTTATGGAACAAGTCATCTGTAAGATAACGTTCCGCAATCACAGGCCCTTCAATGTAGCCAGCTACAACGCCATCAATTTCAGCAATTAGAAAGGTATCACAAATCGTCTTTAAACGCTCCGCAATAGCCTCTGGAGTTACAGCCTCTTCAGGTGAAAAATTATCTTGTTCGATACGGACAACATCAGCCCAATCATCCTCTCGGGCATGTCGAATAAGCATATTAAATTCCTTTCTATTAAGAGAAAGAGCTGAGCGAAATCGCTACAGCCCTTAATATATTACATGTGTGTTTGCAAGCTTGCTAGGAGCTCTTCAAACGAGCGTTCGTAAAGTTGGATGTCCCCAGCTCCCATAAAGACATAAACAGCATTGTCATGGTCAAGGAGAGGTGAGACATTTTCAACTGTAACCACTTTGGCAGGTTTATTGATCTTAGCAGCAAGATCTTCAACCTTAACATCACCATGGTCAACTTCACGCGCTGAACCATAAATTTGCGCCAAATAAACAGCATCTGCTTCGTTCAAAGCTTCAGCAAATTCATCAAGAAGAGCAATGGTACGTGTGAAGGTATGTGGTTGGAAAATAGCAACAATCTCTTTAGATGGGTACTTTTGGCGTGCTGCATCAAGCGTTGCAATAATTTCAGTTGGATGGTGAGCAAAGTCATCGATGACAACAGTACCACTGATAATTTTCTCTGTGAAACGACGTTTAACACCTGAGAAAGTTTTAAGGTGTTCTGCAACCAAGTCCATGTCGAAACCAGCTACATAGAGGTTTCCAATAACCGCAGTTGCATTCAAGATATTGTGACGACCATAGGCTGGCACATGGAATTCTCCAAGAATTTGTCCATCGTGTTTTACCTTGAAATTAGACCCTGTCGTTGTACGAACAATGTCTGTTGCCATAAAGTCATCATTTTCTTCGAAACCGTAGTAATAGATTGGCGCATTGGCTGTAATCTTACGAAGGTGTGGATCCTCACCGTAAACAAAGAGTCCTTTTTGCACTTGCTTAGCATAATCATCAAAGGCAGAGAACACATCATCGATACTTGTAAAGTAATCAGGATGGTCAAAGTCAATGTTAGTGATGATTGAGTATGCTGGGTGGTATGGCATGAAATGACGTTCATATTCATCAGACTCAAAGACAAAGTATTGTGCATTAGCAGAACCTCGTCCAGTTCCGTCACCGATAAGGTATGACGTGTCTGTGATATTTTTCATAACATGTGACAAGAGACCTGTTGTAGAAGTCTTACCATGTGCACCTGCCACACCAAAGCTAGTGAATTGATCCATGAAGTAACCCAAGAACTCGTGATAACGCTTAAAGCTGTAGCCATTTTTAATCGCATAAGCAACTTCAACGTTGTTGTCTTCACGAAAGGCATTTCCAGCAATCAATTCAACATCTTCTGTGATATTTTTTTCATCGAAAGGAAGGATAGGAATACCTGCTTGCTCAAGACCACGTTGTGTGAAGTAATATTTTTCCACATCTGAACCTTGAACCTTGTGTCCCATTTGGTGGAGCATCAAAGCCAAAGCTGACATACCAGATCCTTTAATTCCAATAAAATGATAAGTTTTTGACATAGTTTCTCCTTACAATCGCACTGCGATTAGTTTGCGTCTTCTAAATGCGTCAAATTTAATTCTTGAGCAACTCGGTGTTCACGGTAAGTTTGACGTTCTGGGTAATTATAAACCTGGCTACGTTTCAAGAAGTCATAGCTATTTTTCTTGACGTTCTTACGAGATGGGTTACTAGGCTGTTGATAGGTTGGAGCCACTTCTGCCAAGATGTAAGAATCCTGTTGCAGACGATTTGCCAAGTGATGGATTTTTGAGTGTTTCCCGTTAGGTGCTAAAGTTCGCTTGATAGCACTTACAGGAGCTCCCAAAATAGATGCTGTCACTGGCCCTTTATCCGTTGTTACAGCAGCTGGCTCAACAGTAGCCTCAAAGCTTGGCTTAGCTTCTACCTTAGGCTTAGCAGTTAGTTGACGGCTATTAGTATGTTTGGTTTGTTGAACTTCTTGGCGGAGGAATTTTTGGCGTTTCTCACGGACATCACGCTTAGCCTTTTCACGGGCTTCCTCTGCATAAGTCATGCCAGCTTCTTGTGTCTCCACTCGTTTTGAAGCCTGCTTACGATTGCTAGGCTTAGCTGACAAGAAATCATAGTTCGGCAGCAAATCATTGTAGTCCTTATCTTGGTAAGGGCCACGGATATTTGTGATTAAATCTTCATTTTCATATAGGCGCATAGAGACCGGTTCTTGCAAGCAAGATTCCCCGTCTGGAATCAGCGGAAATTGTCGTCTTTGGCGATGCATAAAAGACTTCCTTTCGTTTTCGAGATGATGCGTATCTTAATATAAACAATCGGGAATGGGAAGATACGTCTTGCAGTATTCTATTATAGCCTAATTCAAAAGATTTGCCTAGTAGCATTTTCACATCTTAGTATTTCAATATCAAATATAACAAATTAAGATATTACAATACCAAGAATTTCTTTAATATCCTCAACGGTCATGCTGGCACGGCTTTCATTGCCATCCAAGACAGTTGTTACAAGGTTCTTCTTGCCTTCTTGAAGCTCAATAATTTTCTCTTCAATAGTCCCTCTTGTAATCAAACGGTAAACTTCGACATTTTGTTCCTGACCTATACGATGCGCACGACTAATAGCCTGCATTTCTACCGCTGGATTCCACCAAAGGTCAATCAGAATAACCGTATCAGCACCAGTTAGATTCAGTCCCACTCCTCCTGCTTTTAGAGAAATCAAAAAGGCATCTCGGCTTCCTTGATTGAAGGCTCTGGTCATCTCTTGACGACTATCAGATGGCGTTGACCCTGTTAGCTTATAAGAGGAAATATCTAATTCTTGTAAGAGCCCCTCTGTAATATCTAACATCCCACGAAATTGTGAAAAGATAAGAACACGGTGGTCTGATTCCTTAATTTGACTAAGCAACTCTCTTAGGCTA
Organism: Streptococcus sp.; assembly: GCA_016939315.1. Lineage (GTDB taxonomy): Bacteria > Bacillota > Bacilli > Lactobacillales > Streptococcaceae > Streptococcus. The sequence goes on from JAFHAZ010000010.1 coordinate 69,136, forward strand.
TCTAATTTTCCGCTATCTCCAGCATAGTCCATAAAAAGAGCTGGGGTATCACAAATTTGTCGTAAGCGGGTAATTCCTGACAAAATTTCCACCTTACGACGGTTGATTTCCTGATCACTTGCAGAAATTAAACCTTGCTGCATCTGTTGCAATTGCGCTAAATAGATAGCTTTTTGAGCATCTGACAATTCACTTTGGTAAGTGATTTCAATCAAATCTGGTAAATCAGGAAGGACCTCTTCTTTCCTACGTCTTAGAATAAAGGGAGAAATATACCTAGCCACTTCCTTTGGTGTTAACTTAAGGAAAGTTTTCTTAGCCGGTAAAAGTCCTGGTAGAATAATTTGGAAAATAGACCAAATCTCCAACAAATGATTTTCAATAGGCGTTCCAGATAGTGCTAAGCAATGTGGAACAGAAAAATCACGTAGATATTGGGCAATCTTTGTCTGTGTATTCTTCATGACCTGAGCCTCATCAAGAATGAGATAGTCATATTTACCAGCCTTGTAGGCATCAAAATCCTGACGGAAGGAAGCATAGCTTGTAATAATAATCTGGTGGTCTTCAGCAATGATGTCATCACGTCTTGGCTTGAGTCCATAAGAAACCGCTACATCTAACTGAGGAGCGAACTTTTTAAACTCATCCTGCCAATTGTAAATCAGGCTTGATGGTGACAAAACCAAGACTCGTTGCTCTTCTTCTAAATGTGCAGAGAGATAGGCAATGGTCTGCAAGGTTTTCCCCAACCCCATATCATCGGCCAAGATACCGCCAAAACCATAGTGATGCAACATAGATAGCCACTGAACACCCTTTTCCTGGTAGGGACGAAGGTCAGCTTCTACCTTATAAGTTGGCAAATCAAAGGTCTCTGGTTTACTCAAATGTTGCGTTAAGAGTTGGAAATCTTTTGAAAAACGAACAGAATCACTTTCTGAAAGAGCCTCCATTAATTGATAGGCAGTCAATTGATTTAGTTCTAGGTGACCTTGCCCTGAATATCGAGCTCTTAGAGTTTTGAGACTCTCACTAATACGATGCGTCGCCTCGTCAAAAACAATCAACTGACCACTACGATTGATAAAATAGGGCGAACTTTCCATCAAAGCTGCTAAAGCATGATCCACATCTTCATCGTCAAGACTTGAAAAATCAAAGGAAATATCTAATAAATTCCCCTGACGCTCTACCTGAACCTGTGGGCTCTGTTCAACCCGTAAGTCACGTAACTCCTGTCCAATCAGAACCGTTCCTGCATTTTCAAAATCTGATAGAGTATTTGTAAAGAAATCATAGAGCTCTTGACTGCTACTTAATCGTTTAGATGACTGAAAATCAGGGGTGAATTCATGCTTAGCCATCAAACGAAAAACAGCCTGCTCATGACGATAGTTACTAGTAAATCCTAAATGACTCAACTCTTGGCGATCATGTACCAAGAAACCATCAAAATCAAAGGCTAATGTAAGAATAATCTCACTGTCACCTTTCAGATCAAAGCGAAATCTCGGTGTGAAATCCTTGATATTAAAAGCTTTTGGTGCCTTAACTGGCCCCATAGTCCTAAAATCAAAAAGACTAGCAGCCAAGATGGCTTGTTCATCGAGATTAAAGCTGACGTGCTTATTCAAATCGCTTCCGATTGGAAGAGAGCGTAAGCCAACCAAAAGTTTTTGTTGTTTTCGATTCAGACGATAAAAAACACCTTGATAAAAGAGAATACGATTATTAAAAAACGACTGACTATTCTTCTCAGCGACAGTCAATTCAATCATCTTGGGCTCGACACAAATATCAAACGAGAAGAGCTGAGCATCAGCAGTCAAATCCTCGACCAAAAGTTGGCGATATTCGGTTCCTTCCCATTCAAACCTAAAGCCATCCAAATCTTGCATCCGTCTCAAACCTTCCTCAAAAAAACCGTAAGGGAGACAAAGGTGACGTGCATTATTCGGTAAAATAAAGTCTAAATTAGTCTTGGCTTCATCTGGAATCATCCGTCCTAAGAAGTCTAAAAATGCCTGTGAAGCCTGGTCAAATTGAATAAGTGATAGGGGTTCATAGTAGTTCTTACCTATCTGATAATAGCCCTCAGCCTCTACAAGTTTGAGAAAGGCAGGAATATCTCGAATAACATAAGAACGTTCATCTGGTAAGCGACGTAAACGTATACTCCACCAAATCTCTGAACCAAAGGTAGATTCCTCTCCCTCTACCGTCAAGCTATATCTAACGGTATCATCTTCATTCAGGGAAAGCCCTTCTAAAAATAAACCACCAAAAGAGTGACCTCGCTCTTGGCCTTGAGAGGATTCTTGTTCCTCTTCCAGTTCTGCCAAGAGACGCTGGCCTTCTTTATCATTTTTTAGATAATACTCAACCGCTGCCAAATGGGGACAATAGCCTTTTTGAGCGAAATAATCACAGTCACACGTGATTTCAGAATCATTGAGTGCATAAATTAAATGATGTTGGTCAACTGTTGTATCCAACTGAGTTTCTGAGACCTGATGAATGGTAATGAGATCCTTTTCAAAAAGTTCAATACCCTCATTACGGACTCTACCCGGCATCAATTTTGCCATAGTATTCACCCCTATCTTATCCCTCTATTATAGCACAAAATCCTTATAAACTAGGCCTTCACCAAGATAAAATCATAACCACCCGTCTAACGGGTGGTTTGATCAAGGGCTATAAGCCCATAATACCAGCCAGCGCCTAAAGACGCTGGCTTTCACTTTGTTCAAGCCTTATTGCTTTTGACTCGTCACAAGCCTCTCAAAGAGGCATTC
>JAFHAZ010000011.1:0-4450 GCA_016939315.1 Streptococcus sp.
GGAATGGAAGCATTAAATAAAATAAAAATGAAACCGGATATTATTTTGTTGGATATCAATATGCCACGCATGGATGGGATTGAAGTATGTCGTCTGATACGCAGTAAAGTGTTATGTCCAATTTTATTTCTGACAGCAAGAGTTGACGAAGATGATAAAATTAATGGGTTGCTTTCAGGTGGGGATGATTATATTACGAAACCATTTAGTCTTCGGGAGTTGGAAGCAAGGATTGTCACAAACATAAAGAGAGAAGAAAGGCATCAACAAAAAACGGAATACCGTTTCATGGATGAAATGCTGATTGATTATTCTGAAAAAATAGTAGCTATAGCTGGACACAGGATGGAGTTCACAAAAATTGAATATCAGATTATTGAATTCTTATCCATGCATCCAGGGCAGGTGTTTGATAAAGAACGTATATATGCACAAGTCTGTGGATATGATGCGGAAGGGGACAGTAGAACGATAACGGAATTAGTACGGCGTATAAGGAAAAAAATAGCGGATTATTCAGAAAAAGAATACATAGAAACTGTATGGGGGATTGGATACCGATGGAAAAAATAAGAAACTTGTCACTGAAAAAAACAATTCTGCTTTATTTTGTGATCAGCTTAACGGCAGCATTTCTGTTATCTGGATTTACAGTTCATTTTGCAAGAAATATGCAGAATAAAATATGGGAAAAATATATTGATTATGCAGATTATACGGACGTGTTTCAGCAATATGGAAAGAAATACGAGATTGAGATATCAAGACCTAATCAATCGCAGATGAATCGTTTGGACTATCATCTTTCGGAAATGTGTGACTTTATGGAAACATATTCGGTACTGATTTTTTCGATTGTTGGGAGTGTTGCTGCGGTTTTCTTTTTTTATAAAAATAAGTTAAAGACACCTCTACAGGAACTAAAAGATGCCTCGCAAATGATTGCAGATAATGAACTGGATTTTCATGTGTCCTATGAAAATAAAGATGAGATGGGAACTTTGTGTAAAGAATTTGAAATGATGCGAAGTGATTTAGCAGATAACAACAGAAAGATGTGGCGAATGATTGATGACGAGAAGGCTTTGCGGAATGCAATTGCACATGATATACGTTCTCCACTTTCCATATTGCGTGGGTATCAGGAAATGCTCTTAGAGTTTGTTTCTGCTGAGAGTATAAAAACAGAGGATGTTATTGATATCTTACAAACAGGCATGTATCAGATTGAACGTATAGAGCATTTCACGGAAAACATGAGAAAAATGTCCCATTTAGAACAGAGGGAACTGCAATGCTCAGAGATAGAATTATCGGAACTGGCAAAAAAGATTGAGGCAGAAGCTGCCATGCTGTCCAAGAAGGAAAGTAAATTATGTAAGGTAGAAAGAGTGCAGGAACAAAACATTGTGAAAGTGGATGAGGAACTTGTCATGGAAGTGACAGACAATTTACTGGAAAATGCGGTTCGATATGCACAAAAAAGTATTGCTTTGCAGATAAAGAAAAAGGATGGTTTTCTTATAATTTCTGTTGAAGATGATGGAATAGGATTTGTGGATACTGAGGAAAAAGTAACAGAACCATTTTATCATAAGAATCCACAAGATGATTTAAAGCATTTTGGCCTTGGTATGTATATTTCTCGTATTTTCTGTGAAAAGCATGGAGGAAATTTGAAAATATATAATGCCAGACAAGGCGGTGCTCATGTAGAAGCTCTTTTCAAAGCTGAATAAAAATACTTTATAAGGCTGAAATCACAAATAAAGTGGTTTTAGTCTTTTTTGTTGTGAATTTATTGAGAATTGATTTGTATGATGTTGTTAAAGAAATAAAGAAAGGAAGAGATACAATGAAAACAATCATAAAAAGAAGTATACTTGATTATTTAAAGAACCCTGTTTTGTGGATTGGCTTGATTATTATAGTTGCCAGTATGTATCAATGTCTGTCATCGTATTTGCAAATTCATTATATCAAACAGAATGAACAGATCACACAAAATGACGTAGCATTGGAAGATGCTGATGTCATGGATGGGTACATTCCCACATCTGATGATAAAGAAAGAAGAAGGGAGTGGGAAGATACGATCAAAGAGACGTTAATGGACACCTCCAAAAATGGTTTTGGATTTAGCAGGCAGGAAGCAGATCATGTAATGAAAGAAATTCAGAATATGGATGTAAAGGCTGCTTCTGAGTTTTTGGAATCCCAATATGGCTATTATAATGCAATATATGCTTATGAGGACCTTGAAATTCATAAGGGGACAGCAGAAGAAATCAATCATTATATCGAGCGGAAATTATCCGAACATTCTTTTTCCTGGTACTTTGCCAAAAAATTTACGGATTTTGCAGGATTGCATATGGCCTTTTTTGCAACAGTCTTGCTATCATTTTTATTTATTCAGGATACACGAAAAAGTACCTATGAATTATTACATACAAAGCCTGTTACGGCAATCCAATATATATGTGGGAAAGTAATAAGCGGATTCATTAGTATGCTGGGAGTATTAGTGATTTTGAATGTTATATTCTTTATGCTGTGTTTGAAAACGTCTTTAGAATCGGGCTTTCCAGTAACACCAATTGATTTTTGCGTGAATTCTCTGATCTATATTGTTCCGAATCTTTTGATGATATGTTGTGTCTATACAATTACAGCAGTAATATTTAAAAATCCGCTTCCGGCAGCACCAATCTTGTTTTTACACATTATATATTCAAATATGCTGACCATGAAGAATGATATTTATTATATGAGACCGTTCTCTATTATGGTGCGATTCCCTGGCAGATTTTTTGAAACACATGTAGCCAAAATGTCAAACATAAATCAGATTATTCTTGTAATTTCATCAGTTATATTAGTATGTATTTCTGTTACAATCTGGAAAAGGAGGAGGGTTCATTGAAAACGGAACTAAAAAACTGCCTGTCGTTATATAAGATTTTTTATTCATGTGCATTTATACTGATATTGTGTGTTATTCATCCGATTATATACTATGAAGAAATCGGTTCAGCAATTCAGTCTCCAATAGCATTTTTAACAATTATTTTTTGTAGTGACACATATTTGATGGAAGTAAAAAGTAAGCGTGCCGATGTATTTCATTTGTATGATCAAAAAAAGCAGTTAAAAGTAATATCGCAGAGAGTGGGCGTTCAAATATTATATTTATTAATACTTTCCTGTGTTGGATATGTTTTGTTTTTCTGGCAAAAACCGGGCAGTGTAAACGAAGGCATTTCGGGTATTCAGATATTTCTTTTATATTTCATTGCAATGTTTGGAACTATCTGGCTTTGGAGTATATGCTCTGTGATTTTGTGTACATTGCTTCGAAATATGTGGGCAGGTATTGGATGTTTATTTGGAATTGTCATTGGACTTATATCAAAAGCGGGAAGTTCATTTTTCGGAAATCTGGGATTGTTTTCTTTCAGCTTTTGTGAACCTACTCAATTAATGTCCGAGAGTTGGATTTATGGAACGCTTGTGTCTTTTATAGCGGGGCTGTTTTTATTTGCAGTATTACCAATGACTTTAAAGAAAAGAGGATAGATTATGAGTATTAGAATAAATGATTTAACAGTTAGATTTAAAAATGGTGTAGTTGCAGTAAATAAGGCATCTCTTGAAATACCTAAGGGAATTTACGGACTTTTGGGTGAGAATGGTGCCGGAAAAACCACTTTGATGAGGGTTCTTACAACTGTTTTAAAACAAACGGAAGGAATGGTTTCCCTTGATGGAATTCTGTATAACGAGGGAAATTATGAAAAAATACAGAAAAAGATTGGTTATCTTCCACAGGAAATCGACTTATATCCGAATCTTACGGTGAAAGAATGCCTTGTATATATGGGTGGACTATCAGGAGTATCCACAAATGACCTCGAACAAAGAATTACCTATTATCTGGAAAAGACTTCTCTTACAGAGCATCAGAATAAAAAAATGCGGCAATTATCTGGTGGTATGAAGAGACGTGTCGGACTCATACAGGCACTTCTTAATAATCCGGATTTTTTGATTATTGATGAACCTACCACCGGGTTAGATCCGGAAGAAAGAATCAGGATCCGCAATCTTTTGGTTGATTTTTCAAAAGATAGAACTGTGCTGTTTTCCACTCATGTAGTAGAAGATTTAGCAGCAACCTGTACACAGCTTGCCATTATGAAAAAGGGAAGTTTTTTATATTCTGGAAGCGTAAGTGGGTTGCTGGAAAATGCAAAGGGCTGTGTTTGGAATTGTACGGTACAAAATGCAGAAGAAGCCCGTTTGTTAGAAGCCAATTATTCTATATCATCTAAGCAGTATGTAGAAAATGGAATTCATATGAAAGTATTAAGCAAAGGAAAGCCAAATGAGAATTGTGTCCTGGATAATGATATCACTTTGGAAGATGCATATATTTATTTGACGAATA
>JAFHAZ010000012.1:0-39116 GCA_016939315.1 Streptococcus sp.
TCTCAAAGGTCTTTGTCTCTCTTAAGACAACTTCTATATTCTAGCAAATCTAGAATGCCTTGTCAACACTTTTTTGAAGTTTTTTTCACTTCTCGTGTCCGCTGTCTCTCGCGAAACAGCTTATTTATAATATCATCTCTATCTTGTCTTGTCAATAACTTTTTTAAAGTTTTGGAACCTTTTCAAGTTTGTGGCAAGTCAGTTAAGACAACTTTTATATCTTATCACCCAAATCAATACTTGTCAATAGGGTTTTGCCAAAAAATAAAGGAAGCATGTCTCTCAACCTACTTCCCTTCTTTTTTTAATTATTTAGCTTCAATCAAACCGTAGTTACCGTCTTCTCGTTTATAGAGAACATTAGTTGTATGATCCTCACTATCTGTATAGATAAAGAAGTCGTGCCCCAACAATTCCATTTGAAGGATAGCTTCTTCAACATCCATTGGTTTCAACTCAATGTTTTTAGTTCTTACAACTTCAACAGCTGGTGCTTCTTCAACTTGTTCGTTATTAAAATCAGCTGAGAATACTTCTCCTGTTGGAACTTTTTCACGATGCTTACGTGCAATTTTTGTTTTGTTTTTACGGATTTGTCTTTCAATCTTATCAACCACTAGGTCAATAGAACCATACATATCTTGCGAAACATCTTCTGCTCTTAGTGTTACAGAACCTGTTGGAATAGTAACCTCTACTTTAGCTGTCTTTTCGCGATAAACCTTAAGATTTACACGTGCATTCAATTCTTGGTCTTCGTTGAAGTATTTTTCAACTTTGCTAAGTTTACTTTCAACATAGTCACGAAGTGCTTCAGTTACTTCGATGTTTTCGCCACGGATACTATATTTAATCATAAAAGACCTCTTTCTCGCTTGTTAGCGTTTTCTTTATCTATATTATATCCTTTTCATGAAAATTTGCAAGGATTTTTATTATCTAGCTAGTGAAAAGGTCAAAACTTCTTTAATACCAATAGCTTCTAATAGCTGAACCATCTGATATAAAGTAGATCCTGTTGTATAGATATCATCCACTATAATAATCTTATCTCGTACATCTATACCTTTCTTGAGACAGAAGGCATTATCTTGACTTAAACGCTCCTCACGTGTTTTCGATGATTGCTTCTCAATATCTCTTTTCTCAAAGATATTCTGATAGGGAATTCCCTCTATTAATCCCTCAACTTGGTTGAATCCTCTTTCTACCAGGCGTTCTTCTGACAATGGGACTGGCACTATAGTATAACCTTTTTTAAAAAATGGTTTTAAATTATTTTTTATATCTTTTTGAAATATTTTTCTAAGACAATAGTCTCCCATAAATTTATAGCGGCTAAAATAAACTTTCATGTTTTCTTCATAGCGATAAATGGCAAGGTGCTTAGGAATATAGCCTTTTTTCATCCAAAGTTTACAATCAATACAGGTATCTCTATGTAACTCCTTATTACAATTTTGACATCTTTCTTTTGAAAGTTTTTTAAACTGATTTTTACAAGATACGCAGGAGTACTCTTCTCTCTGGTTAAACGTAATCAGGTCTCTTAATTTTGGCACTGATTCAATCCAGTCATTACATAGTAGACACTTCATTGTTAAATCCTCCTTTTTTATTCATAACTTTTATTTCTTCTCGACAACGAAGCATAGATTTGGATAGTCCTTCATGAAAGAAATAAAGCTTCCCTGTCGGTCTTTCTGGAGATCTTCCAACTCGACCTCCTATCTGAATAAGACTCGAACTAGTGTATAAGTGATGATTTGCCATGCAAACAAAAACATCTACTTGTGGAAAGGTCACACCACGCTCGAGGATCGTTGTTGTCACTAAAATGGATAACTCTTTTTCTCGGAACTTCTCTACGGTAGCTGAACGCTCCTCACTTTTTGAGGAAACAAAGTCCATTTTTTCATCTGGAAGATAGTTTTGTAGAATGCTAGTGAACTTTTCACCTATCGCTATATTTGGAAAAAATATTAATAGAGGGAATTTGGATTTACGTTGCTTTTTAATCTGATAAACAAGAGGTCTTGGAAGCTTGCCTCTCATTAGAGATTTTTGTAGTCTTCCCTGCCAGCAGAATTTAGGAAGTACTAAAGGATTTCCATGGAAACGTCTAGCAAGGTGATGCTTTTCTAAAGATCCAAGTCGCACTTGCTCCTCTAAAGATAATGTAGAAGTCGCTGTTAAATAAATATAGCGACCGGTTCCCTTCTTTGCCTGCTCCACAGCATGATTTAACATGACATTTCCTACAAAAGGGAATGCATCAACCTCATCAACGATAACCAAGTCAAAGTTCTGGTAAAATTTTAGTAGTTGATGGGTGGTAGCTATTACAAGCGGACTACCATCATATGGTTCACTCTCAGCATGAAGCAGAGAAATACTACAAGTAAAATCCCTCTGCATACGAAGAAATAACTCTCGACAAACATCAACCCGAGGACTTGCGATAGCTACATTACCTTTACTTTCAAGAACATAGGCAACGATTTTATAAATCATCTCGGTCTTCCCAGCACCAGTCACAGCATGTACGAGGCTGTCTTTCTGTTTTTGATATGTTTCTAAAAGCTTCTCTGAGACCTCAGCTTGATAGGGAGTCAGTTCCCCCAACCACTTCAAAACAGGAAATTCAATTTCAGATGTTTTTGAAGGAAAATAATAAAGTTCTTTTCCTTCTTGGTTTCTGCCAAAGACAATACATGCTCTGCAATAATACTGACCTTCCGGTAATTGCCAATCTTCCTCTATCTGACTGTAACATCTTTTACATCTAAGTTGTTTATCGACCTTTATCATGCTTTCTAATGTAAAAGCCTCTGAGTGATAGTCCACTGGCAACTGTTCTTTCGTAAATAGTCGTCCATAATATTCTTTAGGTACCATATCTTTCTATTCGAAAATATGTTTGAATTCATCTTTTTATGATAAAATTTTTTTATGGATTACAAAACTATTGCCAACGATGGAATCGTTGAAGAAGAAATAAAAAAATCTCGTTTTATTTGTCACTTGAAACGTATTAGTAGTGAAGAGGAAGGAAGAGAGTACATCGCTCAGATAAAGAAAGAGCATCACAAGGCCAATCACTCTTGCTCTGCAATGATTGTTGGAGATGATGGTCAAATTAAGCGTTCGAGTGATGATGGCGAACCTTCTGGAACAGCTGGTGTGCCTATGCTTACTGTTCTAGAAAAACAAGGACTTACTAATGTCGTAGCTGTTGTGACTCGTTATTTTGGAGGAATCAAACTTGGGGCAGGTGGTCTTATCCGCGCTTACTCTGGTAGCGTTGCCCATGCTATTGAAGAAATTGGTCGAGTGGAAGTCAAGGAATTAACAGGACTAACCGTAGAGTTAACCTACTCTCAGTACCAAGTTTTCTCCAACTTCCTTGAAAAAGAAGGACTCCAAGAATTTGATACAACTTTCTTATCAGATGTTTCTACTACTTTATTTGTCGAAGAGTCTGAGATTAAAAGACTCAGTCAGGAACTAACCGAATTCTATCAGGGGAAAGTTAATTATGAAAAATCTGGAAAGAAAATCGTTGAAATCCCTATCTGATAGTCAAACGTTATCACAGTGATAAAGAAGATGTATTTTACAAGTTGAGCCTACCGTCGTATACTTAAAACCATCAATCAAAGATTAAGAGGATTTTAAATATGACAATTTACAACTCAATCACTGAACTTGTTGGAAAAACACCTGTTATTAAACTTAACTCTATTGTTCCAGAAGGATCAGCAGATGTTTACGTTAAACTCGAAGCCTTTAACCCTGGTTCTTCAGTTAAAGACCGTATTGCTCTTCGTATGATTGAAGATGCTGAAAAAGCTGGTACGATTAAACCTGGTGATACCATTGTTGAACCAACTTCAGGTAACACTGGTATCGGTCTCGCTTGGGTTGGTGCTGCTAAAGGCTATAAAGTTGTTATCGTAATGCCTGACACAATGAGTGTTGAACGTCGCAAAATCATCCAAGCTTATGGAGCTGAACTTGTATTGACTCCTGGTAGCGAAGGAATGAAGGGTGCGATTGCTAAAGCTAAAGAAGTTGCTGCTGAACGCAACGGTTGGGTACCACTTCAATTTGCCAACCCATCAAACCCAGCTGTCCACGCGGCTACAACTGGTCAAGAAATTCTTGAAGATTTTGGTGCAGAAGGTTTGGATGCCTTTGTTGCTGGTATCGGTACTGGTGGTACTATTTCAGGTGTTTCAAAAACCCTTAAGGCTGCTAATCCAAATATCAAGGTTTACGGTATTGAAGCTGACGAATCTGCTGTCTTGAATGGTGATAAACCAGGACCACACAAAATCCAAGGTATCTCAACTGGTTTCATTCCTGACACATTGGATACAAAATCATATGACAGTGTTGTGCGTATTCCTTCTGATGAAGCTATCGCAACATCACGTACATTGGGTAGCCAAGAAGGTTTCCTAGCTGGTATCTCATCAGGTGCTGCTATTGCTGCCGCCCTTAAGGTTGCTGCTGAACTTGGTGAAGGTAAGAAAGTCTTGACACTCTTGCCTGACAATGGTGAGCGTTACCTCTCTACAACACTTTACGATTTTCAAGACTAATAAAAAAGAAGCTAGAACATAATGTTCTAGCCTCTTTTTATTGTATAAAGTTCAAGCCTGTAGTTCATTAATTACTAGAAATAGCAAGGATAATAATCTCATTTCCACTGAACTGTTCCTACAAACTTTCTATTTTTGGGGATAACTGAAATCTAAAGAATTTGTTTTATCTTTTTTATTAGTCTAACTCTTTTGCTTCTGTTTCTGCAATTTCAGTAACTGTAAATCCTGCTTCTACAAAAACCTTCTTGAGTTGATCAATTCCAATCTCTCCTTCAACTTGGAGTTCGACACGAAGTACAGTTTCATTTTTAGGTGCAACAATTGTACGTTCGATGTTGAGATTCTCACTAGCGATAAGGTTCGCAATTTTTTCCAAAACACGTGGAGTATCTGGAACTTCCAACCCAATACGAATTCCAGCTTGACCATAACCAGAAATTTCCAAGAAAGCACGAAAGACATCTTTATCTGTGATAATTCCTGAAATTTGGTCATTGTCCACAACTGGAAGCACTCCAACCTTATTTTGAAGCATGATATAAATTGCATCCTCAAGGCTAGCATATTTGGAAACAGTGAGGACATTCTTAATCATGATATCTCCTACTTTTGTCTTATTAAGGAGATAGTTCATTTCATAAATTGACAAGCTTGTTGCTTTTGATGGTGAAGCCTCCGCCATTGTACCTTCTGTAATAAGCCCAACAAGTTTATCGTGTTCAATTACCGGCAAACGACGCAACCCTTTATCACGCATAATATCTGCAGCTGCTGCAACTGTTGTTTCTGGTGAGATATAAACCACACGTTTCGTCATAAAATCTTTTACTGCCATGTTTCATTTTCCTCCGAATGATTTCTTACTTGTATTATACCACACAAATTGTAACCGATTGCAATATTTTACTGAAAAATTAGTATTTTACAATCAGTATGAGACGATAGAAAAACGCCCTTGGGCGCTTTTTCTTATCCTCCAAGATAGGCTTTACGAACTTCATCTGATGCAAGAAGTTCTTCACCAGTACCTGAAAGAACCACTTTACCAGTTTCAAGAACGTAACCACGGTCTGCAATTGACAAAGCCTTATTGGCATTTTGCTCAATCAAAAGAACGGTAGTCCCTTGTGCCTTAATATCTTCGATAATATCAAAAATTTCCTGAATAAAGATTGGAGCAAGTCCCATTGAAGGCTCATCCAAAAGCAAAAGTTTTGGACGACTCATAAGGGCACGGCCCATTGCAAGCATTTGTTGTTCACCACCAGAAAGTGTCGCTGCATCTTGATTCTTACGTTCTTCTAGGCGCGGGAAACGTTGGAAGACTTTTTTCAAGAGAGCTGCGTTCTCTTCTTTATTTGTATGAAGGAAAGCTCCCATTTCAAGATTTTCCATTACGGTTAATCCTGCAAATACATGACGTCCCTCAGGTACTTGAGCTAAACCTTCAGCAACAATCTTACGTGCAGGTGTTTTATGGATATCATTTCCGAGATAAGAAATGGTTCCCTCAGTTGGACGAACAAGACCTGAGATTGTACGAAGAATTGATGTCTTACCTGCACCGTTAGCACCGATTAGAGTTACAACTTCACCTTCATTAACTTCAAAGCTGACGTTTTTAACAGCTTCAATAGATCCATATTTAATTGAGAGATTTTCAACTTTCAACATAGCCATTATGCTTCACCTCCCAAGTAAGCTTCAATAACGCGTTTGTTATTCTTAATTTCATCAGGTGTTCCTTCTGCAATCAAGCGTCCGTATTCCAAAACATAGATACGCTCAGTAACATCCATGACCAAACTCATATCATGTTCAATCAAGATGATTGTAATACCGAAGTCTTTTTGAATTTGACGAATATGAGCAGTCAATTCAGCTGTTTCTTGTGGGTTCATACCCGCAGCTGGTTCATCAAGGAAAAGGATTTTTGGTTCTGTTGCAAGCGCACGAACAATTTCCAAATGACGTTGTTGTCCGTAAGCCAAGTTTTTCGCAAGTGTATCTGCCTCTCCATCCAAGTTGAAGATAGCCAAGAGTTCCATAGCTTTTGCTTTTAACTCTTCCTCACTTGAATAGTACTTAGGCAAACGCAAAAGAGATGCAAAGAAATTTGAAGGTTGCTTATTTGACAAACCAACAAGAACATTTTCAAGTACAGTCATGTCTTTGAAAAGACGGATATTTTGGAAAGTACGTGACAAACCGAGTGAAGCGATTTTATAAGGTGCTTTACCATTTAGGACTGTACCGTCAAGTGTAACCGTTCCTTCACTTGGCTCATAGACTCCTGTCAAAAGGTTGAACAAGGTTGTTTTACCAGCACCATTCGGTCCGATAAGCCCAACCAACTCACCTTCATTGAGTTCCATTGAAACATCACCAACGGCAGTCAAACCACCGAAGTTTTTAGTTAGATTTTTAACTTCAAGAAGTGCCATTTTTATTTGCCCTCCTTAGATTTATTGAAGAATTTTGAGAGATAGAGTTCTTTTGTTCCAAGAAGTCCACCTGGACGGAAGAGCATTACAAGAATCAAAGCCAAGGCGTAAATAATCATACGAAGGTTTGAAACGTTTTGGAGGAACATGTTGATAATACCAAGAACAACAGCGGCAATGATAGTACCTGTGATAGATCCAAGACCACCAAGAACGGCAATGATAAGGTAATCAATTGATTTCATGATAGTGAAATCTTTTGGCACGACTGTACCGATGTAGCTGACATAAAGTGAACCAGCAATCGCTGAAATCATGGCACCAATAACAAAGATAAGAACCTTCATTTTTGTGACATTAACACCCATTGACTCAGCAGCAATTTCATCTTCACGAAGAGTGATTGCTTGACGTCCAGTTGCTGAACGCAAGAAGTTAAGTACCAAAATTGTAATGATTACCACAAAGAAATAAATTACAGGCCAACTTGTATAAGGAAGGATACCTGTCAAACCAGCGGCACCATTAGTCAATTCACCACCATTAACGATAATGATACGGATGATTTCAGCCATACCAAGAGTCGCAATGGCAAGGTAGTCCCCTTTCAAACGAAGGGTAGGTAGACCAAAGATAAGGGCAACAATAGCTGCGATGATGACACCGACAACCATTGAGAGGTAGAAACCGTCATATGTTGGCATCATACCAGTGATGATAGCTGATGAATAGGCACCAATTGCCATGAAACCAGCTTGTCCAAGTGTAAATTGTCCTGAGAAACCAAGAACCAGGTTAGTACCAAGTCCCATAAGGATTGAGATTCCAATCCCCATTAAGATTTGAATGTAGTAAAGGTTCATGATACCTGAAAGTTCAAGACCTTTCAAGATAAGGAAGAGTCCAATGATAAGACCAAACCAAATAAGGTTTACTTTTAGATTTTTCTTCATGTCTTACACCTTCTCTTTCACATTTTTACCGAGGATACCCGCTGGGCGAACCAAAAGGATAACGATCAAGACACCATAAACGATGGCATCACGGTAACTTGACAAACCAATTGCAGTTGATAATGTCTCCAAAATACCGATAACAAATCCACCAAGTGCTGCACCAGGGATAATACCGATACCACCAAGAACGGCAGCAACAAAGGCTTTAATACCTGGTGTCATACCCATAAGAGGTTCGATAGAGTTATAGTAAAGACCAATAAGGACACCCGCTGCCCCTGCTAGTGATGATCCAAGAGCAAAAGTGAAGCTGATAGTATTATTAACATTAATACCCATCAATTCAGCTGCATCACTGTCTACAGATACGGCACGCATAGCTTTACCCATCTTAGTCTTTTTAACAATCAATTGAAGAGCAACCATAAGGACAAGGGCAACTACCAAAATAAGCAATTGCACATTTGTTACAGAGATTGATCCAAGATGATAAGTCTTAATTGCAATCTTTTGAGGGAATGAACGTGTATCTGCACCTACAAAGAGAACCATGATGTACTCAAGGAAGAATGAGACACCGATAGCCGTAATCAAGGCAGAAATACGTGTCGAATTACGGAGTGGGCGATAAGCCAAGAACTCAATGACAACCCCTAAAATCGCACAGACAAGCATAGCAAAGACAAGGGCAACCCAGAAATTCATTCCGAGGCTATTAATCGCATAGTAACCAACGAAGGCACCCATCATATAGATGTCTCCATGGGCAAAGTTAATCAATTTGATAATCCCATAAACCATGGTATATCCAAGGGCAAGTAGGGCATAGATACTACCCAAGATGATACCATTGACTAGTTGTTGGGGAAGTTGTTCAAAAAACATATATAACCAAACTTTCTAGTTCATTTTTAGTATAGATAACAGATTATTTTTCAATTTCAACAGCTTCCGCTGAAACCTCTTCACCATTATCTCTTTTAACCATAAGAGCTGCTTTAATAGGGTTATGATCCTTATCAATCGTCATTTTACCTGTAACCCCGACAAAGTTTTTCAAATTTGCTAAGTTATCAGCAATATCAACTGATGTTTTCGCATCTTTTGATGCTTCTGCAATCATATAAACAGAATCATAAGCTAGAGCAGCAAACATATTTGGTTCAGTTTTGTAAGCTTTTTTATATGCTTCGATGAATCCTGATGCTTTGTCAGAAAGAGAAACATTTGTTGAATATCCTGATACATAGTAGACGTTTGACGCATTCTTTTTACCTGCAAGCTCAGTGAATTTCGCATCACTGAATCCATCAGGTCCTAGGATTGGTTTATCAATTCCAAGGTCACGTGCTTGTTTAGTGATAATACCAGTCTCAGTATAGTAACCAGGCATTACAATCGCATCATAATCAAGGTCTTTAAATTTAGTCAAAGCTGACTGATAGTCCTTGTCACCTGAAGCAAAGGTAGCTTCAGTAACGATTTTACCTTTATATTCACGCTTGAATTCATCCGCAATCCCCTTTGCATAATCCGAAGCATTATCATAGTAGAGAACTACTTTCTTAGCATTCAAATTATTGTAAGAATAAGCTGCCAAAACTTTACCTTGGTAGCTATCTTTAAAGGTTGTACGGAAAACAAATTTCTTAGCTCCGTTAGCATCTACCGTAAGGTCATCCTGAGTACCAGAAGGTGTCAACAAAGGAACCCCTGTTTTTTGTGATACGAGGCTAGCCGCAGCGACAGCACCTGATGTCGCTGGACCAACGATAGCATTTACATTACTCTGAATAGCCAAGTTCGTTGAAGAGGTTGAAGCTTCAGCGTTTTCAGATTTATTATCTTTTGTGACAAGCTCAAGTTTTTTGCCATCGACGCCACCAGCTTTGTTAATTTCATCAACAGCCAACTTAATACCATTTTGCTCTGCCTTACCATAGGCTGCAACGGCACCTGTCAACTCCATATTAACACCAATTTTGATGGTATCGCCAATCTTAGTACCATTGGCATTAGCAGTCACATCTGGTGACTTGCCACAGGCAACCAAGAAAATGGAAGCAAAAAAGGCTAACACAATAAGTGTGATCTTTTTAGACATAAGATTTCTCCTTAATATTTTCTTAAAAAAGTCCACCTTATAGCTTACAGAATTATCAGACAATTGTCAACTACACATAACTAAGCTTTAGGTACAGTAATCGTTTCCATTACTTTAAAAATAACTCTTTGAAAATAAAAAAACTTTTCTCCTATTAAAGAGAAAAGTTCTTAAACGGTTCAGGGACTGAGGTGTCGTAACGTTCCAGACTACCTACAAAGTCCATATCAATATCAGAATAGTAAGAAGGCAGAACTTTTTTCACTGCTTTCATTCCATCGAGCTCTTTCAAAATATCCTCGACCTTGTCCTCATCTACATAAAGGTGCACATAACGCATCTTATAAGAATGGTAGACAACATCCCCAAACTTGGCAATTTTACGTAAGTCTCTATTGTAGTATAAATAAACAATAATGCCTTGACGCTTAATCATGACTCATCTTCTCCTTTATGTTAGTGTCTCCCTTTTTATGATGTGGTTTATGAGGGGCAAGAGGTAGCCCAGTATCAATAAAAATCTGGTCTGAAACAGCTTGGGCAATCTCCTCACCAAGATTGGCTAAAATAGTCTGTAAATCGAACTCTGCCCGACGATAGCCAATAACCACCTCGTTTAAATCAATTTGGCGCTTCATTCGCAAAACCTGACGTTTCAACTCTCTCACATCTGGTCTAAAAGCCTCATACGCCTTAGCAGCATCATAGCTATCTTTTAATTCTTGAAATGCAAAGAGTTGCTCTTGAAGTTCTCTGTCATTTTCGAATTTCTGGCGTTTTAAACGATAATTCTCTACCTCAGGTAGCTTTAGAAAATACGAAACAAGACACTCTATAGCTTGATCAATCGCAAGCAACTCCTCATTGATTATTAACATGTTTTCTATTATAACACAAAAAGCCAGATGAAACGGTCCTTATACAACCGATTTGCATCTGACTTTTGTTTAAGACAAGCACAGTTTATTTTAATTGGTTATTAGCCATGATTTCATCGATGAAACCATATTCAAGCGTTTCTTGAGCACTCATCCAATTGTCACGTTCAGCGTCTACATGAACCTTTTCAATTGGTTGTCCAGAATTATCTGCCAAGATTTGCTCCAAGTTATTACGTGTCTTGAGCAAGTGTTCAGCTGCGATAGCCATGTCTGTTTGTTGCGTACCGCCACCAGTACCACCCATTGGTTGGTGAATCATGTACTCTGCATTTGGCAACATGAAACGTTTACCTTTGGTACCGCTTGAAGCGATAATTGTTCCCATAGATGCTGCCATCCCCATAACGATAGTTTGAACATCAGACTTGATGAAGTTCATTGTATCAACAATGGCAAGACCTGCCGAAACGGATCCACCTGGTGTATTAACATAAAGATAGATATCTTTTGTATTGTCTTGAGCATCCAAGAACAAGAGTTGGGCGATAATTGAGTTTGCCATATTATCTTCAACAGGACCTGTTAACATGATGATACGATCCTTGAGCAAACGTGAGTAAATATCATAAGAACGCTCACCGCGTGATGTTTGTTCAATTACTACAGGAATCATATGAATCCTCCTTTTAATATTGTCTTGATGCTATTATATGATTTTAGTCAAATTAGGTCAAATAAAAAACATCATTCTTAGCACTCTTTCTAAAAGAGTGCTAAACTCTTCTATAACAATTTCACTTAAAACTTATTAATCTAGTAAAAAAAGGGAAATTTTCCCTTTTCAACTTATTTTGTACCAAAGAGACGGTCACCTGCATCTCCAAGACCTGGAACAATATAACCGTTTTCATTAAGTTTCTCATCCAATGATGCTGTGTAGATATCAATATCTGGGTGAGCATCTTGCAATTTTTTGACACCTTCTGGTGCTGCAACCAAGCAAACAAACTTGATATTAGCTGCACCACGTTTTTTAAGTGAGTCTACTGCCAAGATTGCTGAACCACCAGTCGCAAGCATTGGGTCCACTACAAAAATCTGACGTTGATCAATGTCTTCTGGTAATTTAACCAAGTACTCAACCGGCTCAAGAGTTTCCTCATCACGATACATACCAATATGACCAACTTTAGCTGCTGGTACAAGGCTAAGGAAACCATCGACCATACCAATACCCGCACGAAGGATTGGAACAATTGCCAATTTCTTACCAGAAAGTTGTTTTTGTACTGTTTTTGTAATTGGTGTTTGAATTTCAACCTCTTCGAGAGGAAGGTCACGAGATACTTCATAACCCATGAGCATAGCAATTTCATTAACTAGCTCACGAAAGTCCTTAGTAGAGGTATCCTCACGACGTAGGATTGAAAGTTTATGTTGAATCAGTGGATGTGAAATAACTTGAAATTTACCCATAATAGTTTCTTCCTTTGCTTTATATTCACTCCATTATATCAAAAAGGTAAAAAAAACGCTTGCTTTACTGCAAACGTTTTTGAAAAGGATTATTTTTTAGGCAAATGAATCTTTCCTGTGACCAAACCATAGCCAAGAAGAGCTAGACTTGCAATGGCTGCAAAGATAGTCGCCAAGATTGAAAGAATGTTGCTGTTTGAACCTTCTGAATCACTTGGTGTCTTAGGAGTCGTAGCAAGTTTGGCAGCAACTTTAGTATTGTTGTCTTTACTTGACTCATCAGACTTAGTTACTTCATCAGCTTTAGCGACTCCGTGAGACTGAACTTCATCTTCAGACTTAGCTGGTTTTGGAGCTTCTGTTTCAGTGACAGACTCTTCTTTAACAGGAGTCGTTGAAACAGTTGGTCCAGTTGCTACAATAGCCTCTGGTACTGGTGACGCAATCTCTGTAGCTTGAGCTGCTGGACGACGGTCACCCACAGAACCCTCTGTTGAAGGTTTCGCAGGAACCTCTACATGATGATCATCTGATGAATTATTATCATTACCAGAGCGGTCTGCAAAATAAGGGAACGGTGTAGGAACTGGAGAGTCTGAATTCGTAGGATTTGTTGGTTTATCTTCTTTATCAGCTGATGGTTTATTATTGTCCGCTGGTTTAGAAGTGTCTGGTTTATTAGTCTTATCATCAACAGAATGATTACCTTCTGTTGGGCTTACTGGTGTTTCTGGCTTATCTGCCTTCTTGTCTTCACCATCTTTAACAGTTACAGTCAAGACACCGTGAGCTTCAGAAACGCCTGTTGATCCATCAACTGTAGGATAAGTATGTGGTTTAAGACCATAATCCGATACCGCATAATAATCTACATTAAAGTCCTCGTTTGGCAATTTAGCACTGTTTTGATCGGCTACGTGTACCAAGCTTTCACTAGATTTATCCCAAATCCAGTCACCTTGATTCGTCATCTTAGGAAGAACTTCTGTAGTATCATCTGCATTCATCTTGATGAGGAAGCTTGGAGCCCATGTTGATTTATTCTCAGCACCAGCAATACCACCGCGGTTAGTCATGTAAGAAGTTACCAAAAGAGTATCTGATGAGCCTTCAACAGGAACCGCATAGTAAGAATAGGTAGATGTACGCCAGTCGGCTGGTACAGAGGCTGTCAAAACCACACCTGAGCCATTAAGTGGACGATATTCTCCACGGAGGCTATCTGATACGAATCCGAGCATGACAACGTCATCACCGACAGCTTCACGCGCTGCTACAGTACCTTCAGCATCCGTAGATTTATTGATACGTGAAGCAGTGAAGAGGTAATACTTGTTACCCATCTTAACAACACTTGGACGTTCCACTTCATCAGTAACCATGTGGCTAGTAACAAGTGGTGTGTAAAGTTCAGCTACAGATGGATTTTTCTCATTGTCATCAAGTTTCAAGATACCAATAGAACCATTTGCCCATGAAGCAAGGTTATAAAGGTGTTTATTATTGACAATATTGAGGAATGACTTAAGGTTAAAGGCGTCATCTCCTCCATAGTTTGACCAGTTGTAGATTTGTTTTTCGCCTTGGTAGTTTTCGTCACCTGTATTTGATTCGAAAATTAAGTAGCGGCTACCGTTATCTTCAATGATGTGTGGGTCACGAAGACAGTAGTTATCTGTACGGTCTGGATTTCCATCGTGGTTGTGGTCATCGTTGAAAGTACTCATGAATTTTGGATAACTTTGATAATGATAGTTATCCCCACCAAAGAGAATGTGGTCATTTTCAACTGACTTAATAACAACTTCGTCGTTTTCAACAGCTAGGTTAAGTGTAGCACTAGCCAATTGTTGCCAGTTCAATTTACCGCCGCTAGTATCATTCTTAGTGTAGTAAAGTTGGATACTACCGTCAGAGTTTACCGTCGCTGAACCTGACCATTGTTGGTCATCTTCAAGGGCATTATAACCAAAGATTGGACCCGCATTTTTCCAATGTGTAAAGTCATTATCTCCGTATTTACTATAGAGCAAGTAAATGTGGTTTGAGTTTTTATTTGGTGCACCGGCCATTGAGATAACCAACTGATAACCGTTCCAGTTGCTTACTACACCTGACTCAGCATCTTGGACTGGCCAAGAATCCCAAACGTCGATTTCTTCTTTTTTCATCGTTTGGGCATCAACAGTGTTGAAAGCAGGCATATTGATGATTGTATCTGCTTTAAAGTAAGGAACTGCCAATTTGCTGTCTTGCTTCAAGAAGCTAGCAACGATATCTTTCAAGTTACGGTAAGTCAAGCTAGTACCTGTACCCTTGATAGCATCATCGCTAAAGTCAACTTTATTAAGTGCTTTAATTTCTTCCTCAGTCAAGGCAACGATTTGATCTGAGGTCATATTATCTTCAACAATAGACTTGATACGACCGTTAAGTTTGCTAAGGTTTGCATTAGCAGCGCTGTTTTCAGTAGGTTTAAGGGCTACTTCAGTGTGTGTATCAGCTGTTTCTGAGCTTGCTGTTGAAGTTGGTGCCTCTACTGCAGCCTCTGATGTATGAGCTGGAGCAGAAACCGCAGCAACAGTTGCTGAAGGTGTTGTTGCATCTGATGAAGATGTCACTACTGTGCTAGACACCTTTTCTTCGACTACTGATGGAGTTGTGTTGCTTGGTTGTGTCTCTGTAACTGGTGTAGTTGCAACCTCTGAATGTGCAACTGAAGATTCAACTGCTTCTGAAGTTGCCACACTTGTTGCTGCTTCACTGGCTACCGTTAGAGATGCTGTGCTTGTTTCTGGTGTTGCTGTCGCAGTAGCTACAGCTGGTGCTGTTTCTGTAACTTGATCAGCTTTTACCTGAGTGGCACCCAAAAATGCCAAGGTACCAACGAGTGCTGATGTTGCCCCTACTGTGGCTACCTTACGGATGCTATAACGCATCTTTTTGCACTCTGCTTGCTTAGGTGCTACTGTATTTGACTGTGAATTAACTGTACTATCCATATAAACTCTCCTTTTAGGTTTTCACATGTTTTATTCTATCATTTTTTAATCTAAATTCCAATCTTTTTTTAATGACAAATTGATATTTTTTGTAAAAAACTATTTTTTTGTTAAAATAATAACTATATAAAAAAGCAATTTAATCGGGAATTATCACTATATGGAATCAAAATATCCGACTCTAATCTTTATTCTCATTTTTTTTATTTTATTTTTTGTTTTTATAATGAAAAATGAGAACGTTAACAATCCTTCTCCAAAAACAAATAAGGCTTCTGTGAGTCAAATCTTTCATCTAGCATCTCATAAAGGATGGTCTAACGACCTACAGACTATCGTCTGGAATCAAGAAAAAAATTACTATGATATCTATTTTCTACATTCTCTGGATGGGGCTACTGATCCTTTTGGACCCAACGGTCAAGATTGGACACATACAACGACCAAAGATTTTATCACCTATAGTAAACAAGAGATTGCTATATCAGCAAAGGGTGGTGACTCTAAAGAAGGGTGGCATTCTGCTTGGACAGGTAGTGTAGTCACAGATAGTCAGGGTATTTCTGGTATCCAAAACGAAGAACCTGTCGCCTATTTTACAGGGCTCATGGATGATGGAAGCCAGGCAATCTATGCTAGTGCATCAAACGACAAGGGAGCTAGCTTTACTAAAGCCCTAAAAGATGGTAAACCTTTATTGACAAAGGAACAATCCTATAACGGTAAAGATTTCCGCGATCCTTATGTCTTCCACTTCAAAGACAAATTACTCATGTATGTCGCTGAAGGTGACGCCTTAGGTGTTTATCAATCTCAAGATGGCATCAACTGGACCAAAGCAGATAGCAAGGGAGTCTCCAAAATCCTACCCGAAACATTTTTTAAGGGTCGTAACTGGCAGGACAACGCTCCTATCGAGTGTCCCGTTCTCAAAACAATGACAACAACTGACGGTCAGGACAAGCAAGTTCTCTTTTTTGGAGCTAAGGATACAGCTTCAGGCGAAACAACTGGAACCTACTATACTGTAGGGCATTTAGATGGTAACGGCTTATTTATTGCAGATACAGAAACAAAACGCTTAGATCAAGGCTCAGACTATTATGGTGCTAACTTCACTGGAAGCGATCGAATTGAAGAAAGCAATCATAACCTTATCAGTCTTGGCTGGGTTGGTAATTGGAACTACTTCACGTCAGGCATTCACAGTGACCAAGAAGCCAAGAGTGATTTTCTAAAAACTATCGGTTTTTACACTACACCCAGACAGCTACAACTGGATAAGGACGGTATTATTCAGTCTGCTCCCCTCTATAAAAATGAACAATTAACCCTCAAAAATCAAAACGGCAACATTTCAAGTCAAAGGCCACTCACCAGCGACAATAGAAAGCCTTGGATTGATAAAAGTCACAATCAAAATGCTAATGGCCTTCTTGACCTTGCTGGAAAAAATAGTTCAGGGTATTACCAACTGCATTTTTCAAATATTAAGAAAGAAGGAGGCTATATCTACATTGATATCTGGCAAGGCTCTGATTACGTTAAAATCGCCTACCAAATAACAAGTGGTACCTATCAGGTCTCTGCCTATGCTGCCGAACTGAATAACAGCATGGATGGTAGTCAAACTGCCTCTTCTTACTATTACGATGGTCTCTTGGGTAACGGTCAAGGTTATAAAGCTGACAGTCACTATAAGGAAACTGATAATATCACTATAACGCTTATTACAGACAATCGTAGCTTGGAAATTTTCTTCCCCAATGGCCAAACCTACACTCTAGCCAGATTTAATACCTCTGGCAGGCAGGATGTCAAGGTCTTCTCCACTCAGGAAGATCTTCTACTCAACTTGAAAATCTACGATGTACACTCATAACAATAATAAAAGTGATGCTGTTCGCATCACTTTTATTATTTTCCAAAGACAGAAACGAGACGTTTAACTCCTTCTGCAACAACTGTAGTTGGCGTAGCTACGTTAAAGCGGAAATGTTTTTCTCCTTCAGAACCAAAAGTAATACCGTCATTTAGCACTACCTTGGCTTCTTCTTTAAGCAAACGTCCAAGCTCATTATGGTCTTGATCATAGGCTGAAAAATCAAGCCAGACCAAGTAAGTTCCCTCAGGTTTCATGACCTTGATATTAGTCTTTTCACTAAGTTCCTTGGTTAAAAGGTCAATATTAGTTTCAAAGACAGTTTTCAATTCCTCTAACCAAGGTTTCCCATAGGTCAGAGCTGCCTGGGTGGTAATCAAACCAATGGTTGGAATTTCATGTTGATTATTTGCCAATTGCTTTTGTTTAAAGGCTTTACGTAAGTCTTCATTTTCAATGATGGTAAAACTGTTTTTGGTACCAGCAATATTAAAGGTTTTAGTCGCCGAACTAAGCACCAAGGTAAAGTCCTTGTAAGCATCTGAAATGGTATTCATAGAGATGTGCTTATTCCCATATAGAGCTAAGTCTTGGTGGATTTCATCAGATACCAAGAGGACACCATGTTTCTGACACAAATCTGCTACCTTAGTCAATTCTTCTTTAGTCCAGACACGCCCACCTGGATTATGTGGACTACAGAAAACATAAAGTTTAACATCATTCTCGACGATATCACGTTCCAATTGTTCAAAATCAATTTCGAAATAGCCATTAACCTTAACAAGACTATTTTCAATCAATCGACGATTATTCAAACGGACCGAACGAGCAAAAGGCGGATAAACTGGTGTGTTGATGAGAACAGCATCACCTTCTTTGGTAAAGGCTTGAATAGCTGTTGAAATGGCTGGGACAACACCTTCAATGAGAACAATACTCTCTTTATCAACGACGTAACCGTGTTGATTTTTTTCCCAATTAATGATGGACTGATAAAGCTCTTCACTTGGATAAGGATAACCAAAAATATGTGTCTCAGCATAGTTGATAACTGCATCCCTAATCTCAGGAACAGGTAGGAAGTCCATATCGGCAACCCAAAGCTCAAGTAGTTCTGGATTACTTTCGGCTTCGTGCCATTTCATGGTATTTTGATCCAAGCGATTTGGTTGTGTTGTAAAATCATAACGTGTCATAGATAACTCCTTAAAGACTAAGGGCATTTTCCAAGTCAGCAATCAAATCTTGTGCTGCTTCAATACCAATTGAAAGACGAAGCAAGTCGTCTGTCAAACCATAGGAAGCACGCACATCACCTGGAATATCTGCGTGGGTTTGTGTCGTTGGGTAGGTAATCAAGCTTTCGACACCACCTAGACTCTCCGCAAAGGTAAAGACCTTTAGGGAATTGATAATGGTAGGAATCTTGTCTTGATTAGCCACTTTGAAGGAAATCATACCACCCTTGCCTGGATAGAGAACTTCCTTAACAGCTGGTGACTTCTCTAAGAAAGCTACAACTTCTTGAGCATTAGCTGTTGATGCCTCCATACGAAGTTTTAAGGTCTTAAGACCACGCATAAGCATATAGCTATCAAATGGTGACAAGGTAGGACCAGTAGTATTGAGGTTATAATAGAGTTTATCGTAGAATTCTTGGTTACTAGTCACAACAACACCAGCCAAAACGTCATTATGCCCTGATAGGTATTTAGTAGCTGAATGGACAACGATATCAGCACCTTGAGTAATCGGCGTTTGATAGATTGGGCTATAGAAAGTATTATCAACAATAACCACCGCACCCTTGTCATGAGCAATTTTTGCCACTTTTTCAATATCAAACTCAATCATAAGTGGGTTTGTCGGTGTTTCGATGTAGACAATATCGGTATCTTCTGTAATAGCCGCAATCATCTCATCTTCTGTATTTGTGTATTCAAAAAAGAAACGACCTTCTTTTTCCTTGTCATTAAACCAACGGAAAGAACCTCCGTAAAGGTCACGCGCAGCTACAACCTTGCTACCTACTGGGAAAATTTCAAAAGCCAAAACAATGGCGCTCATCCCTGAACTTGTCGCAATAGCATAATCTGCTTTTTCAATAGCTGCAAGTGTTTTTTCCACTGTTGCGCGTGTTGGATTTTTAGTTCGTGTATAGTCAAAACCAGTAGAATGGCCAAATTCTGGATGTTGGTAAGTTGTTGAAAAATGAATTGGTGAAGCCAAGGCTCCTGTTGCTTCATCCGAATTGATTCCTGCGTGTGCCAAAATGGTTTCTAGTTGATATTCTTGTGTCATAATGTGCCCTTTCTACATGGTAAAGTGGATATACTCCATATCTATGACCTCTATTTTATCACTATTTTCTGAAAATAATGGTAAGTTCATCATACGGATTCTTGATAGTTAGTTATAGTTTATTTCTATAACCTAAAAAGACAGATAGATACTGACTCTAATTTAAAATAAGCCCAATTTTTGAGATTGTCAAAAGTAGATTTTCAAGCATCAAAAAGTGCCTGAAACATCATAGTTTCAAGCACTAAGAAACGATTTAAAAGTCTTGCTTCAATCTAAGGTATGCCACTGACTTACTTTTTATCAAATAAGCGATATCTGATTTCTTCCAAAGCCATAATAACAAACGGACAAGCAAGTAAATAGAGCCAATCATCAAGTCCAATAGGTGCAGTGTTAAATAACGTGTGGAAGAAAGGCACGTAAGACAGGAGGATAAAGAGGACAATTTCTAAAACAATCCCTAAGCTAATAATCCGATTAGCAAATGGTTTAACTTGGAATATAGACCCTCTACCTTTACGACTATTCATAGCCATACCAATTTGGGTAAAGATAATAGCACCTAAGGTCATAGTGGTTGCCTCTCGATAAAGAGGACCTGAGCTGGCCAAATGGTTTAAATTACCTTGATTAACCCAATAATTAAGGAAGAAAGCCCCCATAGCTAAGGCTGCTTCAATCAGTCCATACCAGACAAAAGCTTTAATCAATAATTGTCGATTGAGCAAGCGATCTGAAAGACGTCTTGGCGGTCTATCCATAACGCCCTCTTCAGGTGGTTCAACCCCCAATCCCAAAGCAGGTACCATATCTGTCCCCAAGTCAATAGCTAGGATTTGCATAACCGTTAAGGGAAGAGGTATGCGTCCCAAAGAGAACAAGAAGAAAGCAGAGGGTACGGCTTCTGGCGTGTTGGAATTAAAAATATAAGTCAGGAATTTTTGAATATTTCTATAAACTGCACGACCTTCTTCGACAGCATGAACAATAGAAGCAAAATGATCATCTGTTAAGATCATATCTGCAGATTCCTTGGCAACATCAGTTCCTGATACCCCCATAGCTACACCGATATCAGCTTTTTTAAGGGCAGGGGCATCATTAACACCATCACCAGTAACAGCGACAACTTCGCCAAGCTCTTGGAGAGCATTGACCACACGGTATTTTTGTTCAGGAGCTACACGAGCAAAAACGATTTCGCCTTTAAGAGCTTCTTTAAGCTGATTGTCATCCATACCAGCTAGTTCAAGTCCTGAAACAACACGCGCATCGTCCCCTTGTACAATTCCGATTTTCTTAGCAATGCTAAGAGCT
The DNA here is from genome assembly GCA_016939315.1 of Streptococcus sp. GTDB lineage: Bacteria > Bacillota > Bacilli > Lactobacillales > Streptococcaceae > Streptococcus. The sequence continues at coordinate 20,980 of JAFHAZ010000012.1, forward strand.
GTCAAGCCATAATCACCTGTCACCATGATAATACGAATACTAGCTCTATGGCATTTTTCAATGGCTTCACGCACACCCTGACGTGGCGGATCACTCATGGCAACCAAGCCTAGAAAGACCATATTGTCCTCCAAGGTCTGCATGTCCCACTTGTCTTCTCCAATATGCTCACTGTCTAGAGGTCTATAGGCCACAGCTAAAACACGTAAACCGTCTCGGGCAAACTGGTCGTTGGCCGCAAGGATAGCCTGACGCTCAGTAGCTGTCAATGATTTAATCATTCCTTGATTATCATAATAGTCTGAGCAAAGCTCCATCACTTCTTTCGGAGCACCTTTGGTGATAGAAATATGCTGACTGCCATCCAATCCTGACTCAAGCTTATGCACTGTTGTCATCCGTTTACGATCAGAATCAAAGGGGATTTCCTTGAGGCGAGGGGCCCAAGTATGATTGTCATTTAAATTAATTCCTGCTTTTTCGGCGAGAACATTAAGACAAGCCTCAGTTGGATCACCTAAAATTGTAAAATTGGGATTATCAGCACTAGGAGCCACAACTTGAGCATTACTAGCCAAATGAGAGAATCGGACCAAACGATTAAGAAGCTCATTTTCTTCAAGAGAAACAGGTTGCCCTTCCTGCTCAATCTGTCCTTCTGATGCATAACCTAGCCCAATGACCTCATAACTGTCTGACAAGGTCCACAAGTGGTTAACCGTCATGGCATTTTGCGTCAAAGTCCCTGTTTTATCCGAACAAATAACAGAAGTTGCTCCCAACGTCTCAACCGAAGACAGTTTCTTAACCAAAGCATGGTCCTTAGCCATGCGCTGAACGGCCATGGCTAAAGATAGAGTAACTGTGGGAAGAAGTCCTTCAGGAATAAAGGCCACAATCATCCCCAATGCAAAAATAAAGGCTTGAGACAAAGGCTGATGGACAAATAGAGTCGCTGCCACCATAAAGAAGAGACCTACAGACACCGCAATAACTGAAATCTGTTTAGTCAAATGGTCTAATTCTTTCTGAAGGGGACTCTTTTCCTGAGCAAGATTCTGTGTCAAATCCGCAATCTGTCCAAACTCAGTTTTCATCCCGATAGCAGATACTATAAAATGTCCAGAACCAGAAGAGACAGTAGTCCCTGCAAATACCATATTGTCATACTCTAACTCAGTCTTGTCGGGAGTCAAATCTGCTTGATCTGACTTATAAATAGGATTAGACTCACCAGTGAGGGCAGACTGGTTAACCTGCAAATCTGTCACAGCGACCAAGCGTCCATCTGCAGAAATACGGTCTCCTTCTTCAATGAAAACCAAGTCACCTGGTACCAAGTCCTGAGCTAGAATCTTATCCTCCTTACCATCACGAAGAACTCGCGCATAGGCTGGAAGAAGCTTATTAAGAGCTGCCGTCGCCTGACTTGCCCTATATTCTTGAATAAAGCTAAAGAGACCATTAATAATGTTGACCAACCAAATTGCAATCCCCAACTCCAAGCTATGAGAGAGCATAGCGATAAAGCCACCAGCCCACAATAAGAGAGCCATGAGACTAGTAAAATGTCTGAAAAAGGTCAGCCAAATAGGCTCCGTCTTACTTTCCTTCAATTGGTTAGGTCCATAAGTCGCCTGCCTCTCCTTAACCTCTTGTGAGCTTAAACCTTGACGGCTTGTCTGCAAGACTTGGTAAACTTGTTCAGAAGGATAGGTCCCTAATTTTATCTTTTCTTGTCTAGAATCAGTCATAGTCCTTTCCTCGATTCTAAATCATTAAAACGATTTCATTTTTTCACCCCTATTATACTCCTTTTTCAGAAAATGTTGATAAGAAAAAACCAAGCCACACGACTTGGTTTAAATCTTATTTAATATGTAATTTAGCACGTAGGCTAGCTGCTCGGGTGCCAAGCAATTGGTCAGCCATACGAGTTACAAGAGCAAGAACGCCATAGACACCAATTCCAAGGCCTCCTCCAATGATCAAGTAAATCACACTGCCCACACGGCTTGTTGGTGAAAGTACAAACTGGAACACCCCATAGAAGACTGCAACTGGAATAGCCATAAGCACTGTAAGGATACAGATGAGTAAGGCTTTTCTAAACACTGTCTTACGACTAAAGTGCGTAACAGTGTGGAGGCGATTATACATCAGAGCAATTGGAACACCTAAGCCGATGGCTGTTGAAATAACTGGTCCAAGAGCTCCTAGGAAAATAATTAATGGTAACTGTAAGATTCCCTTAACTAAAACCCCAATCGCAAAATAGTTGATAGCTTTACGGGTTTCAAAGATTGCCTGAAGCATAGGTGCTAAAACGCTATACAAGGCCAAGAAAATAACTTGAATCAGACTGGCTACAAAGAGCAAGTGGGCCTGGCTATCTGGTGCCCCGTAAAAAACTGTGTAGAGTGGTTTAGCCAGAACCACTGATCCTGCAATGGCAGGTACAATAAAGAGCAAAAGCAACTGTAGATTATTGATAATCAGTTTAGCCGCTCCTCGAAGGTCCTTTTTAACCATATTTTCCGTTAAGAGTGGAATACCAACCCCAGCAATGGAGATAGCTACAGCAATCAAAATCATAGTAATCTTACTTGGGTTTGAAGACAAGTAAGCATAGAGAACCTGAAGCTGACTGTTACTATAGCTTGTAAACTTCTCCATAGTACGGATAAAGGTCCATTGATCAATCAACTGAAACAGTTGAACCGCTGACCCAGTGATAATGAAAGGAATGGCTTCCTTAAAGGTTTCAATAACAATTGCAGTCGGATTGATATCTGGATGAACAGCCTGCTTGCCAAAAAGACTCTTGAGCTTGCCCTCCTTCCAAAGGTAGAAGAAAAGCACCCCATAACTAGCCAACATACCGATGAAAGCGGCAAAAGTCGATTGGACAACTGCTGTCACATAATCGCCTGTCCCAATTTTCATGATGAAGAAGGTCGCCAACAGCATCCAAATAACACGGATAATCTGCTCCGCAATCTGACTTAAAGCATAAGGCTTCATGTTGTTAAAGCCTTGGAAAAAGCCTCGTAAAACAGACATAGATGGGAAAATAACAACTGCCCAAGAAAGACTACGCATTACGCGAACCAGATCCTCGTCTCCCCCAGAAAGGTAAGACATCCACGGCGATGCAAAGTACATGAAAACGCCAAAAATCAATCCGAGACCAATCATGTAATACAAGATACGCTTGAGTAAGAAGAAACTCGTCTCCATCTTTCCAAGAGTATTGTATTTAGACACCTGTTTGGCAATTGCGACTGGAATCCCTGCTGTAGAAATCAAAAGGAAAAGGGCATAAATGTTATACCCTTGACCAAAGAGGGCATTCGCTTGGTCGCCCTGTTTACCCATCCAAGCATACCAAGGAATAATGTAAAGTGCCCCTAATAGACGACTGATAATATTGGATGCTGTCATCCACGCCGTCCCTCTTAGCATCTGCTGCTGCTGTGTGTCAGTTTTAGTTTCAGTCATAACTTTCTTTCTAGAGAATAAAATATAATCTAGTTTATTATAAACTTTTGGCTGTGACTTGTAAAACAAGAACATTAAGGCTAAAATAGGAACTATGATTACTATTGAACAAGTTCTAGAGGTTCTCAAAAAGGACCGTAATTTTAGAGATATTATTGACCAAGACAACTACTACTATTCATGGACTGGGGTGACTTTTGATCATCTTTCTTACGACAGTCGTGATGTCACACCATCTTCCCTCTTTTTTGCCAAAGGGGCTGCCTTTAAGCCTGAATTTTTAGAGAATGCTGTCAAAGCTGGCTTGAGTTTCTACGTGGCTGAAAAAGATTATCAAGTGGGAATTCCTGTCATTATCGTAACAGATATCAAGCAGGCTATGAGCCTCGTTGCTCAGGCCTTCTACCAATACCCCCAAGACAAACTAAAATTGCTTGCTTTTACTGGGACAAAAGGCAAAACAACAGCAGCCTACTTTGCCTTCAATATTCTCAAGCAAAGTCATAAACCTGCTATGCTTTCAACTATGAACACGACATTAGACGGAAAAAACTTCTTCAAGTCTACCTTAACAACACCTGAGAGTTTGGACCTTTTCCGTATGATGGCTGAAGCTGTTGATAATGGCATGACCCATCTGATTATGGAAGTCTCAAGTCAAGCCTATCTGACTAAGCGTGTCTATGGACTGACTTTTGATGTAGGTGTCTTTCTTAACATCAGCCCAGACCATATTGGACCTATTGAACATCCAACCTTTGAAGACTACTTCTACCATAAGCGTCTTCTCTTGGAAAACAGTCGAGTTGTTATCGTCAATAGCGGTATGGATCACTTTGCTCTTGTCGCTGAGGAAGTTGCGGATAAAGAGCATGACTTCTATGGTAAAAACTCCGACAATGCTGTTAAACATGGCTCAGGTTTTAGCTTTAAGGCAAGTGGGAAATTAGCCGGCGACTATGATATCCAACTTATCGGTGACTTTAACCAGGACAATGCTATGGCTGCAGGTCTAGCCTGCCTACGTCTTGGAGCTAGCCTTCAAGACATCAAAGAAGGGATTGCTCAGACCTCTGTTCCAGGGCGTATGGAAGTTCTTACACAAACTAAAGGAGCCAAGGTTTTTGTGGACTATGCTCACAATGGAGATAGCCTAGATAAGCTCTTACAAGTCGTAACCAGCCATCAAGATGGCCATATTAGCCTAATTCTAGGGGCTCCTGGAAATAAAGGTGAAAGTCGTCGTAAAGACTTCGGACATGTCCTCAATACCTACCCTGATGTTGATATCTTCCTAACAGCCGACGATCCTAACAAAGAGGATCCTCTTGCTATCTGTCAAGAAATTGCTAGTCACATCAACCGTGAGGTACGTATCATTGTTGATCGAGAAGAAGCAATCAAAACAGCAATGTCTGAGACTACAGACTCCAAAGACGCTGTGGTTATTGCTGGTAAAGGTGCTGATGCTTTCCAAATCGTAAATGGGAAACGTGATAACTATGCTGGCGATATTGAAATCGCTAAGAAATATTTGTAAACAACAAAAAGTCAATTGAGGTAATGAATTTAACCTCAATTGACTTTTTTCTATACAAGGAACTAGTCTTTACCTAGTGTTTTCTTAAAAATATCATAGAAAGGATTTAGGGTTTTATCAAAAGAGCCAACCAGAGTCTCGAGTTGACCACCAAACTGACGCTTGAAGTTAAAATTCCCTTTTCCAGCACTTGCTGCTTCAGTTTCGATTGTCCCATAAAAATTAAACCGTTCTTTCCCCTCACGCTCAGCATATTGTAGCATTTCCCAATGAAGAATCACTGCTCCACCAAAATTAAGGTAGGCTTCATCATTCCCGCCGTAAAAGCTGACGACTTCTGGGCCATAATCCATAAAAAGATAAGCCGAAAGAGGTAATTTGTCACCAGTGACTTGGTAGGTCTTAAATTGCTTTAAACGTTTATAGTAACTTCTAAGCTGATCTTCGGCATCGGCAATCTGACCCTTGGTTCGTTTTTTCTGTGGGCCATCTTTTAAAGCCTGAATCTTAGCTTCAAAAGATTTAATATTCTCATCAAGATAAGCCAAATAAGCTGGACAATCCAAATAAGCCAACATAAACTTTGCAGATTCTCCAAAGTTCCTCTTCAAATCTTGGAAATAGGTCAATGGATGAACTGAAAATCCTTTTCTCTCTGCTGTCCGAACTAGGATGTCATAAAACTGATTGAGATTGTCCTCACGTAGTTCTTCAACTTTGACATTCAAAGCAGCGAATTTTTTTAAATCTCGCTTCAAAGATGGTGAGAAGGCTGAGAGCATCTCATCAGAAGTCGTAAACGTGTCAATTGGTTTAACAAACATCTGATTAACAACTAGAGCCTGTTCTGGATCTAAATACTGCTCAAAACCTAATTTTTCAAATACCTTGGAGACCTCATCAACCTTTTCTTCTTCAATGATTTCAAGTTCTTCATTCCTAATAAGATCGGTAAGATAGGGATGGATAGAAAGTGATGCAATATTTTTCTTTTTTAAGTAGAGTATCAAGGCCTCTAGAAGGTCTGTCAAATCAGCTATAGAATTGTAATCTAGCAAGGGTCCATGAAACAAGAGAGCTTTTCTAAAGATACGAAAGCTTCTTCTATAGACAACGATGGCTTGACCTATCCGCAGGCCATCCCTTTCAAAAACCAGAGCCTCTACTTCTCCGATATGATTACGGCTTAGCTGAAGCTTAGCCATCTCAGCTGACTGTAAAAAGTTGGCATCTTTATAGTTTGTCTGTGTTTTTTGATAGTCATCAAAACTCACATGTTTAACCATAATAGACATACTTATCATTCCTTCCATTTCATCCTATATCCCACATTCCCCATAAAAATAAATGATTGGCAAAGTTTTCCTAACCAAGTGGGGTACTAAGTATTCATGGATATTACTCACAGATGATGAGGAAAATTTGTTAAATGATTAAATTTACAAACACTATTATATACAAATCTATCATTTTTGTTAAGAGGTTTTTAGTTAATTTTCTGAAATTTAAAAGAAAAAAATAATTACTAACGTCTTTTCATCAAAAAAGCTCTCCTTTTAAACTTAGAGAGCTAACCTATCATATAAAGTTACCGATAACGTCTCAATTGAGGTGGTGTATAAGACTGGACGAAAGCCTCAATTTCTGAAAAATCATCTGTAAAGAGGAATTTTGCTGCTGTTTTAGCCTCCAAAAAATCATGAGCAACCATGGTATCTAACATCGTTTTCATAGCGTCATAATAGCCATTGAGATTGAAGAAAACACAGGGTTTGTCCAACTTACCGACTCGAGCAGCTGCAATAGCTTCAGAGATTTCTTCCAGTGTCCCTAGACCTCCTGGAAGGGCGATAAAGAGATCTCCTTGCTCTAGCATGGCAGTCTTTCGTTCTGCCATAGTTTCTACTATCGTCATTGAGGTTAATCCCTCATAAGCTATCTCCCTATCTTTGAGGAATTGTGGCATAATGCCATGAGCCTGTCCCCCATTTTCCAAAACCGTATCACCAAGAACTCCCATAAGTCCCATCTTACTGCCACCATAGACTAGGGTATGCCCATTTTTAGCAATCCACTGACCCAAGGCAATCGTTGCTTTCTTAAAGCTAGGATTATCACCCATATTAGCACCCAAATAGACCGTTACTTTCATTGAAGTCCTCCTTTTTATTCTATTATAACGCAAAATTCCTGCCATAACTGACAGGAATTTTTTCTTAGTCTTTACGCTCTAAATTACGAAGCATTTCATCAATTTTATTACCGTATTCGATAGACTCATCCTTAATGAAGGTCAAATCCGGAATCTTATACATGGTCAATTTTTTACCAAGTTCACGCTTGATTGTCCCAGTAGCCTTTTCAAGACCAGTTTGTGCTTTTTGGTTATCTGAGGCCAAGGTTGAATGAATGGTGTAAAAAATCTTAGCAGCTGACAAATCACCAAGCATCTGTACATCTGTGATAGTGACATCTTGCACACGTGGGTCACGAACTTTCTTTTGAAGAATTTCATTGACCTCACGTTTGATTTCCATACCAACACGGTCTACACGAAATGAATTTCCCATAGTCTTATCCTTTCTCTCTTATTATGATGGAACAAAAGCCAGGCCAGATGACCTAGCTTTGTCTCCTAAGTAAGCTTTCTTAAAAGCTAACAAAATTAACGTTTAATTTCTTCCATAATGTAAGCTTCGATAACGTCATCAACTTTAATATCGTTATAGTTTTCAATCATCAAACCACCCTCTTGAGCGTTTCCGACTTCTTTAACGTCATCTTTAAAGTGTTTCAAGCTTGCCAATTTACCATCAAAAATAACGACACCATCACGAATCACACGGGCACTTGAATCACGAGTGATTTTACCACTAGTAACCATGAATCCACCGATTGTTCCGACTTTAGAAACTTTGAAGGTTTCACGGATAATAGCTTCACCAATGACTTTTTCTTCAAATTCAGGATCAAGCATCCCTTTCATGGCATCTTCGATTTCTTCGATAACCTTGTAGATGATGCTGTGAAGACGAATTTCAACTTCATCAGTTTCCGCTTGTTGACGTGCTTGTGGTGTAGGACGAACGTTAAATCCGATAACGACAGCATCCGAAGCTTCCGCAAGAGTAATATCAGATTCGTTGATAGCACCTACTGCTGAGTGAACAACATTAACACGAACACCCTCAACATCAATCTTAAGAAGTGATGCTGCCAAGGCTTCAACAGAACCTTGCACGTCGGCCTTGATGATAACATTAACAGTCTTCAATTCACCAGCTTTAAGGGTATCAAAGAGGTTATCAAGACTAACACGATGTGTTTGTTGACGTTGTTTCATAAGGGCACGTTTGGCACGTTCTTCACCGGCTGCACGAGCTGCTTTTTCGTCTTCATAAACGGCAAAATGGTCACCTGCCATAGGCGCTTCGTTCAAACCGGTAATTGAAACTGGTGTTGATGGTGCTGCAGTCTTAATACGACGACCAAGGTCATTGGTCATAGCACGGACACGTCCGAAGGTATTACCAACAACGATTGGGTCTTGAACATGCAAGGTACCTTGTTGAACAAGGAGGGTTGCAACCGCACCTTTACCTTTATCCAAACGCGCTTCAATAACGGTTCCGATGGCACGAACTGTTGGGTCAGCTTTAAGTTCTTCCACTTCAGCCACAAGAAGAACTGTTTCAAGCAATTCTTCAATATTTTGACCAAACTTCGCTGAAATTTCAACGAATTCGCTATCCCCACCCCATGCAGTTGAGATAACGCCATGCTCTGCCAATTCACCGATTACACGCTCTGGGTTAGCACCTGGTTTATCAATCTTGTTAATCGCAACAATGATTGGAACACCAGCAGCCTTAGAGTGGTTGATGGCTTCAATAGTTTGTGGCATAACACCGTCATCCGCAGCGACAATCAAGATAGTAATATCTGTAACAGAAGCACCACGGGCACGCATAGATGTAAAGGCCGCGTGTCCTGGAGTATCAAGGAAGGTGATTTTCTTACCACCCTCTTCAATTTGGTAGGCACCAATATGCTGTGTAATACCACCAGCTTCTCCAGTCGCAACACGTGAGTTACGAAGGGTATCAAGAAGGGTTGTTTTACCATGGTCAACGTGTCCCATGATAGTAACAACTGGCGCACGTTCTACCATAGCATCTTTATTGAGGTAGTCTTCGTCAACAAAGAAACGTTCGATATCAGCATTATCGACTTCTTCTTTCTTGGTTGCTTCAATACCGTAGTCAACCATCAACAACTCAATAGTATCCCCATCAAGAGATTGGTTTTGAGTTGCCATAACACCCATCATGAAGAGTTTCTTAACGATTTCAGCTGGCTCACGTTTAATACGTTTTGCGATTTCTGCAACCGTCATGCCTTCAGTGTATTCAAATTCTTTTGGTAATTCATGGAATTTACGCTCTGTTACTGGTTTTGGAGCTGAATTACCACGGTTATTTTTACCTTTTTTATTTTTGTTTTTATTCCAGTTACTATTTCGTTGATTTCTCACTTGGTTTTGATTATTCCACTTATTATTTCTTGTTTGCTTAGGTCCATCTTCATTCTCGCGACGATTATCACGTGATTTATCTGGACGTGCCTTTTTACGACGTGTATCTTGTGCTTGTGCAGCTGGAGCTGGTTGAGCAGCCGGTGCTGGTTTTGGAGCTGGCTTAGCTTCAGCAACTGCTTTTTGAGCAGCGACGTCAGCCTGTTGTTTTTCTTTTCTTGCCTTTTCTTGCTCTTTCGCACGGCGTTGCTCTGCAGCTTTTTCTTCACGGAAGCGTGTTTCACTTTGACGTGAATATTCTGCATTTTGCTCTGCTTTCAAGGCTGCTGCACGCGCTTTAAAGTCAATACGTGGACCTGCCTGATTGTTGCGGACAGCATCGTTACGTTTATTTCGACCTTGATCATTGCGCTGTTTACCTTGGAAATTACGGTCACGATTACTATTGTTATCGCGGTTTCCATTGTTACGGTTGCCTTGACCATTTCCATTTTGGTTGCGACGATCATTATTCTGACGTTTACCTTGATCGTTCCCTTGTTGATTTCGGTTACGATTACGGTTGTCACGGCCTCCGCCATTTTGACGACGCTCTGCCTCTGCCTTGGCACGTGCTTCACGTTCTGCCTTAAAATTACGGCTTTGTGGTTTTTTCGGAGTCGCAGGGGCTTCTTTGACTTCAGCCTTTGATGTTTCTTTAGCTGGAGCTGATTTGGCAACAGGTACCTTATCAACCTTAGGCGCTACCTTTTCCTCTTTAGGAGTTGGTGTCGCTTTAGGAGCTGGCTTGCTTTCAGCCTTAGCTGTTCCCCCTTTTAAACTTGAAGTGATACGATTAGCATCAGCTTCTTCAACTGATGAGGAGTGGCTCTTCACAGAAAGACCAAGTTCTTGAGCTTTTGCAACAACAACCTTGCTTTCTACACCAACCTCTTTTGCGATTTCATATAATCGTTTCTTTGACACGTGATGTCCTCCTATTCTTTAGTCCATAAGAGTCCTCATTTTCTTTGAAAATCCAGCATCAACTACAGCAACCGTTTTTCTTGGTTTACCAATAGCCATGCTTAATTCCAGTGCGTTAAACACTGTGGAGACTTCTATATTATAGTAGTTACATTTATCAGTCGTCTTTTTAGTCACGTTACTACCAGCATCATTGGCAAGAAAAACTAGTCTCGCCTGCCCTGATTGAACTGCCTTGATGACAAGTTCTTCGCCAGAAATAAGCTTTCCAGCTCTTTGTGCCAGTCCCAACATATTTGACAATTTTTCTGTGTTATTCAAGACCTAACTCTCTTCTTTTGACCTTGTGATCCACATAAGCAATGAGTTCATCATAAAAACTTTCAGGAACATCCATTGAGAAACTATGGTTAAAAGCACGTTTCTTTTTAGCTTGGAGAGCTTCTTCATTATCTAGTTTAATGTAAGCACCTCGGCCATTTTTCTTTCCTGTTGGATCAATGAAAATCTCACCATCTTTAGTTTTTACAATGCGGAGCAAATCACGTTTATCAATGATTTCTCCTGAGACAACTGATTTGCGTAAAGGTATTTTTCGTGTTTTAGCCATCAAACACCTCTATGTTCTTCTTATTCTGCTTCTGTTGTTTCAATTACTTCTTCTGTTGTGACTTCAACAGGTGTAGCATCTTCTGCAACAATCTCGTCAACAACTTCCTCAGTAGCAGCCTCAGCTTTTTCAGCTTCGAGTGCTTCATATTCAGAAGCTGACTTGATGTCAATACGGTAACCAGTCAAATGAGCTGCCAAACGAACGTTTTGTCCACGACGACCAATTGCAAGAGATAATTTGTTATCTGGTACAACTACTGTCGCACGTTTGCTATCATCTTCGTCAAAGAGAACATAGTCCACTTCAGCCGGTGCAATAGCATTGTAGATAAATTCAGCTGGATCTTCAACCCATTGAATAACATCAATATTTTCCTCAACAGGAACTTCAATTCCTGTCTTAGCATCCAAACGTGTTGGGTGGAAACGGCTGACAACTTTCTTGATGTTGCTTCCACCACGACCAACGATAGTACCAATAGCATCAACGTTAGGGTTATGACTGCGAACAGCAACTTTGGTACGATCACCAGCTTCACGAGACACGCTCATGATTTCTACAGTTCCATCAAATACTTCAGGAATTTCTTGTTCCATGATACGTTTGATGAATTCTGGATGGCTACGGCTTACAAAGACGTTAACACCCTTAGGGTTGTTTTCAACTTTATAAACATAAACATCGATGACGTCGTGTGACTTAAAGCTTTCGCCAGGAATTTGGTCTTGGCGTGACAATTGAGCTTCGAGCGTTCCAAGATTGACATAAATGAAACGTTGGTCAAAGCGTTCAACTGTTCCTTGCATGATTTCACCTTCATGTTGCTTATAATCATTATAAGTGATTTCACGCATCTGCTTGCGCATCTTTTCCATAATGGTTTGTTTGGCAGATTGCGCTGCAACACGGCCAAATTCATCGACTGACTCTTCAAAACGAATCTTGTCACCAAGCTCGTAAGCAGAGCTGATAGCAAGGGCATCTTTCAAGCTAATTTCCAAACGACTATCAAAGACTTCGTCTACAACTTCACGAACGGTATAAACTTGAAAATCACCTGTTTTTTCATTGAATTCAACTACAGCTGATTCTGACTGACCATAACGACGCTTGTAGGCTGACTTAAGCGATTCAACCACGGCATCAATGATGTCTTCCTTGTTAATGTGTTTTTCTTCTTCCAAGACACGGAAGGCTTCTAGCATTTCTTTGCTCATATTCTTTGTTGTTTTAACCTCTAAAGGCCAAAACTGGCATCCTTTCTTTATTTACACTAAGAGTTTTAGAGTTTGACTGCCAAACGAGCTTTAGCAACTGTTTGATAGGGAATCTCAACAGTTTTATGGCGAGTCTTATCAAGGTAATCAATTGTTAGGGTTTCCCCATCAAAGGCCACCAAGTCACCTTGGAAAATCTTGATCTTATCAATAGCCTTGTAAAGACTAACATTGATATACTGACCAACAGCATTTGTCAAAGCTTCTTTGGTTTTTAAGGGACGCTCTAACCCTGGACTAGAAACTTCCAGCATGTATTGATCCGGGAAAGGATCAGGCTGAATAGTATCCAAGAGGGGACTGATAATTTCAGTCAAGTCTGCAGTATCTTCTACAGTAATACCTCCTGGCTTATCAATCAAAACTGACAAGACATAGTCACCGCCAAGCTTTTCGTACTCGATATCGACCAGTTCGTATGGCTCAGGAATAGCTGGAGCTACGACTGCCGTCACGAGATCAATAATTTTTTGCGACATTATGACCTCCTTACACACACAAGAGACGAAGTTTCTACTCCGCCTCTCTTTCGTTATTTTCCTATATTATAGCATAGCTCAAAAGCCATTGCAAGGAATAACCATATTGCTATCATTTCATAACAAAAAGGTTGGGAATCACCCAACCTTATTTATTGCGTCGCTGGAACAGTGCTATAAGTAGTTACACCCGATCCATTATTATTGTATGTAGGGGTTGTCGTACCTTGTTCCTGAACATAATTACCTGTGTTTTCACTATAGTTATTGCTATAGGTAGTACCTCCATTGTAGGTACTTACCGATCCACCACCAGCTGCCTCAGATGTCCCAGCCTCATAATTTGAAGAAGCTTCACTCGAAGCCGCACTTCCTTTAGAATTAACGAAATCATCTGAGCCATAATTAGAGCTACCAGAGCCATAGAGAACCAAACTAGTCTTAAGATTAGATTCAGAAACTTTCTTCTTACCAACTTCCTGCTTAATGCGATTTTGCACCTTTAGAATATCCTCAGTGGAGACTACTTGATAGCTTCCTCCATTAATCATGGCATCCGAACCGGCTAATTGGTATGATTTAATATTTTTAAGTGCATCACTATAACCCATCAAGCTACGCAGAGTATTGGTATCACCAAGGTCAATGCTAGTTTGAACATTTGAACTTACAGCTGACAAGATTTTCTTATAAGAACCAATAGAGTCCATCTTCAAGAGCTTAGCTACAACTTTTTGAATAACCTCACGTTGACGTTTTTGGCGACCATAGTCACCATCAGGGTCATCGTAACGCATACGTGAATAGACTAAAGCTTGCTCACCGTTGATTTTATGGGTTCCAGGCTCAACTTTTGCTTGAAATTCTGGTTCATTTTCTGCAATTGAAATAGGGAAATCAAAATGATTCGTTACCTCAATACCACCCACAGCATCTACCAAATCAATCATACCCTGCATATTAATCAGTGCATAATAGTCAATATCAATATCTAAAACCTTTTGAATGGTTGAAATAGCCAAGTCAGCACCACCCTCAGCATAGGCTGAATTTAGTTTTGCTTCCCCCGACCCCTCAATATCTGTCAAAAGGTCACGTTCCAAACTGGTCATGGTTGTTTTCTTAGTCTTAGGGTTCACTGTTACCAAAATCATGGTATCAGAGTTTCCTTCCCAGGTTTCCTTACGTTCTTTGGATCCTGTATCTACCCCCATCAAGAGAATAGTTATAGGCTTAGTCTGTTGAATAGCCTTACTATTCCCCGAAGTTGCTTTAGAAGCCCTAAACGTTTTTGACAATTCGCCTGTGGCGTAATTATAAGTTGTCGTTAGGTAAATACCAGCAGCTACTACTGTCGTTGCAAAAATCGCCAACAACATCAATAAAATTTTTCGTCCAAGTTTCATGTTTTTTCCTAATCTATGAGTTTAGCCATAAGGTAAACATCTAGAAATTCTCCATTTTTAGTTCTTGCACCACGTTTCTTAGTGCCTTCAATGTCAAATCCGAATTTTTGATAGAGATGAACCGCCCGTTCATTACGTGCTTGAACCGTCAACTCTAAGCGGCGGATAGTTGGTGTATGATCTGCCCAGTCAATCATTGTTTCCATAAGAAACTGGCCAACACCATTCCCCCAGTAGGGTTTAGAAACCGCAATAAATACGTCACCAATATGACTGGTCTTAGTATCTTGATCAGAGGTAACATTACAAACACCAATGACCTCATGACCCAATTTTGCCACCAAACAAATCTCATTAAGCCTACGCTGATGACTTTCAATATAAGTGGCTAACTGTTCAGCACTCAGTATAGAACTTCTATCATCTTGTGCTAGAAAATCCGATTCCAAGGCTACAGTCTCTAGTAAACGAGCTAGAGAGGCAGCATCCTCTCTTTGAGCTTCCTCAATGACTAATTCTTGCTCAGCCATTTACCATTTCCTCCTGAATCTCCTTACTTCTAGGACCGAAAGATTCAAAAAGTAACTGACGTCCATTTCCATGATGAGATATCGAAATTAGGAGATAATCACCTAACAGACTCTCGTCTAGGAGCTCACCCCACTCGATGATTGTCACACCTTCACCATACAGAAAATCATCCAAATCAATAGAATCAGGATCATCACCGATGCGGTAGACATCTAAATGATAGAGTGGCAATCGCCCCTCATACTCCCTTACAATAGTATAGGTTGGACTCTTTATCATCTGTGAAATATCCAAACCTTTGGCAATTCCCTTAGTCAAGGTCGTTTTGCCAGCTCCCAGATCCCCTGAGAGAACAATTATATCTCCAGAATCGAGTAGTCGACCTAGCTTTTGACCGATACTAATCAATTCTTCTTCATTTTGACTGTAAATCATGTTTTCATTATATCAAAAAATAAAAATATGGACTAGAATCCACTGTAAAAATACAGTAGAAACTTATAAATATTGAATCATTTAAGTAAGAAGTTAAGATATGTATTTTAATCTTCAATTTATTTTAACCACATCAATCACTCATAGATTAGAAATCATTTTGTAAAACTTACTATAGATTTGAAAGTTAATCAAAAAAACTCTCTCACATTCCCCAGATAAAATCGCAAAAGAAAAAGCCTGACAAATATACAGACTTTTAACTTTCAAGCTTTAGAATACAGCCATACTGATGAAGTTAAGGATAAACAAGATATCCAAAATCCACATAATAAAGTGGACATCCTTAGCTTGACCTTTGACGATTTTGACCAAAGTATAAGTAAGGAAACCAGCTGCGATACCGTAAGTAATGCTATATGAGAATCCCATGAAAATAGAAGTGAAGAAGGCAGGAATAGCTTCAGACAAGTCTTCCCAATCCACACTCTTAAGGTTAGAGAGCATCATAACACCTACAATAATAAGAATAGGCGCTGTGGCTGCATTTGGAACGATTGACACCACTGGACTAAAGAAACTAGAAATGGCAAAGAGTACAGCAACCACAAGAGCTGTCAAACCAGTACGTCCACCAGCACCAATACCTGCTGCAGATTCAACGTAAGTTGTAACGTTTGAAGTCCCTGCAATGGCACCAATACTTGTACCAACAAGGTCAGAGTAAAGAGCACGGTCAAGAGCTTTTGATTCGTTGTTATCACCTGTTGAAGCAATGATACCAACCTTCTCACCAGTACCGATCAAGGTACCAATAGTATCAAAGATATCAGTCAATGAAAAGGCGAGAATAGCCATAAAGACACCAGGCAAACGAGAAACGTCTGCAAAGAGTGATCCCAATCCCTTAGATCCAAGCGCTGCACCAAAGACCTGACCAAGATCTTTAATAGATGATGTCAAGCTAGCTGCGTGCCAGTCAATGCTTCCAAGATCAACGACACCAGCAAAGATAGCAATGATAGTCGTTACAAGGATTGAAAGAAGAACACCACCACGAATACCTTTAACAATAAAGAAAATCGCAATCGCAAGACCAATCAAACCTACAATTACAGTTGGATTATTGAAAGCAACCAAACCTGGTGTAGCTGACGATGAAGCTGTAATTGAAGCCTTGGCCATATCAGCACCTTTACCTGCTACAGTGTAGGTATGTGGATTAATTGAGAATTTCAAGAAACCAGCATTTTTAATCCCAACATAGGCAAGAAAAACACCGATACCTGCTGAAATAGCAGATTTGAGAGCTGTTGGAATAGACTCAATAATCATCTTACGTACTTTAGTTACCGTGATGATCAATGAAATAACACCACATAGAAAGACCATTGCTAAGGCCTCTTGCCAAGTGTAACCCAAAGAAAAGACCACTGTGTAGGTGAAGAAGGCATTAAGCCCCATACCAGGCGCTTGAGCGTATGGTAGGTTGGCATAAAAGGCCATCATCAATGTCCCTGCAACCGCACCAATAATTGTTGCTAAGAAAACACCTTGTGCAGGCATTCCTGTTTGAGCCAACATCGCTGGGTTAACAAAGAGGATGTAAGACATGGCAAAGAAAGTTGTCAATCCGGCAGTCACTTCTGTACGGACGTCAGTACCATGTTCTTTCAACTTGAAAAACTTTTCCATGAAAGTTTAGACTCCTTAATAAAAAATATTGTCAAAATCCGAATAATTTCGGAACATTCTCACGTAGAATGCAACATTACTATTCTACATGAAATTATTTGACGGTGCAAGGTTTATTTCCTGAGACTTTTCTTATGAAAAACCGAACGTTCTTAGAAAGCTCTTTCTTAATCACCAACAAAGGACAGATTTTTGCTATAATAGGAACATGACAAAAAAATTGATTGCACTAGATCTTGATGGAACGCTCTTACGCCCAGATGGAACTATTTCAGAATTTACACAAAAAACGATTAAAGACGTACAAAACAAAGGACACCAAGTCGTTATTGCTACAGGTCGTCCTTATCGTATGGCTATTGACCATTACAAAACGCTAGGGTTAGAAACACCACTCATCACTTTTAACGGCTCCTTGACCAATCTTCCAGACCAAGACTGGGCTTATGAGCATTCGGTTAAATTAGATAAGAAATATCTGATTAGCCTCTTACAACGTCATGATGAGTTAGAGATGGATTTTCTGGCTAGTGAATATCGAAAACACTTCTATATCACTATGAATCACCCAGAGCGCATCCAACCACAACTCTTTGGTGTTGATAAAATTATTGAGGCTATGCGTTTAGAACCAACTAAAATCACGCGCAACCCTAACGCTCTCCTTATGCAAACTCGTCATGATGATAAGTACCAACTTGCCGATGACATCAAGAAGGACTTCAAGGAAGAAATTGAAGTTGATTCTTGGGGTGGCCCACTTAATATTTTGGAATTTTCGCCTAAAGGTATTAACAAGGCCTACGCCCTAAACTACTTACTTAAGGCCATGCGCAAATCAACGGATGATTTGATTGCTTTTGGTGACGAACACAACGACACAGAGATGTTGGAGCTTGCTAAAACTGGTTATGCCATGAAAAATGCTAGCTCTGTTCTTCTCCCCCACGCTAACGAACAAATTGAGTGGACTAATGAAGAGGATGGCGTTGCTCGCAAACTCCAGGAACTCTTTTTATAAATCATAACCACCCGTCTAACGGGTGGTTTGATCAAGGGCTATAAGCCCATAATACCAGCCAGCGCCTAAAGACGCTGGCTTTCACTTTGTTCAAGCCTTATTGCTTTTGACTCGTCACAAGCCTCTCAAAGAGGCATTC
>JAFHAZ010000013.1:0-2208 GCA_016939315.1 Streptococcus sp.
TTCTGCTTTGGAGATTCTAGACTATATCAAAGCAAACTGTGGTGGGAAATTGTTTGCAATCGGTGGTGTTTCACTTGGTGGTCAAATTGCCATGGAGCTTTTGTCTTTAGACAGTGAAATTGCTGAGAAGGCCATCATAGACGGAAGCCTCTGTGTTCCTCAACCAAAGTTAGCTAAAATCAGCATCTTTCTAGTGTCTCTATTTGGTAAACTGATGCTCAATAAATTCTCTTGCAAACTTCAGTTAAGCATGATGAACAAACTCTATCCTAAACTGGCTTATCCAGAGGAAATAAAAGCTTATTATTTGGAGGATCTGCCAAGGACGCCTGTCAAAACAATGGTGACCATTTACAAAAACTATATGGGGCGTTACAAGCTGAAGGATACGATTTCTGCTAGCAAAGCTCAGGTTTTGTATATCTATGGTGAAAAAGAATTAAACTGTGTGAAAGCATCGGCGAAATTATTTCAGCAGCTACATCCAAATACGATTTTGTATGAAGCAAAGGGCTATAATCACGGCTATTTATCAGCTTACCTGCCTCAAGAGTGGATTGATTTGGTTGAGCCTTTTTTAAAGAAGAAATAAGGAAAAATAAAGATGAATAGAATAGTAGACGATCAGATAACGCTTATTCCTTATTATAGGAATGATGACATCTCCCTTCTTTGGTATCAAGATAGTGAGGTTTGCAAACAAGTAGATAATACTGATCAGATTTACAATCTAACAAAACTTCATAAAATGTATGATTACCTAACTTCACATGGTTCTTGCTATTATATCCAATATGAAGAAGTGTTAGTTGGAGATGTGACACTCCTAGATAACTCGGAACTTTCTATAGTTATCAGCAAAGAGTATCAGAATTTACAGATCGGAAGACGATGTGTTTCTGAAATGATACATCTGGCGAAAGAACAAAAAATGCTAAAGGTTTCTGTACAAATATATCCTTTTAATACTCAAAGTCAAAGAATGTTTTTGGCTTTGGGATTTCAGAAAGTAGATGAAGAGTGGTATGAATATAAGTTGATATAGAACAGTTGTATATTTCCATATATATTAAGAATGTAATCTGCTGTTTATAAAATAATGTTCATGAAAAAAGAGATAAAGGGTTGATGTTAGTATGATTTTATGGACACGTTTTTGTAGAATAGTATCTAACCAAAGGAGATGTCCAAATGAGTCAAAAATATACCAAAGAGTTCAAGGAAGCAATTGTTCAATTGCATGAAGCAGGACAGCCTGTTTCAGATCTAGTCAAAGAGTACGGAGTTGCCAACCAAACTATATACTAATGGGTCATTTATACGGGAAGTCTGAGAAATCCATTAAGCGACCAATTGATACATGGTTGCTACTTTCCCCTTGCTTACGACGCTGAAGATATGCTCCTTTAACTGTCTGGCAAAGAATCTCCATAGTAGACCAGTGGATTATCCCTTCCTCTGCATACCTTTCATACATAGCAGTTGCTTGTCCTATAAACTTAACAACTTCTATATATTTTACACTATATAGGACAGTAAATGGACAGTGACAGCATAATTGAAGAGTGAACAAAAAGAGGTATAAAAATACCTCTTTTTTGCATAACTATCTATTATTAGAACTTAGTTGAAACAATATTGTCTACCCTTCTGTAAAATAGAAAATCTACTCAAACATAAAACTTTTTTCACCCAAATTAACCTTAAAATATTTGAACCTCGTATCTGAATCTGGAATCGAGAATTCGAAGCTTTTTTTAGTTCCATTTTCCCATGCATATCTTGTGTCAAACCGAAAACCAGAATAAACTTTATCATTTTTATCATAAAAATCAATGCTAACATCTATATAATCGATGTAATGACCCGTAGTATTTTCAAAATTCCCCACGTAGCGTTTCTCTTTTTCTGACCCAGTTTCAACCTCTTCAACTACGAAGTTTTTGGGATCAAAAGTATCTACTAATATTCCGTAAACTCTATTAAATTCTTTCACAGCTTTACCAGATTTCAATATACTATCTAGAATGTTTTTATCCTGAATAGGAATTTTAACTATTGAGTTAATATGGTTCTATAATTTTTAGGGTTGATGGAATTTTTCCACCAACCCTATTTTGTGTATACAAAAAGGCCAACATCCATTATATTAAAAGCGCTGAAACCTAAAACAAAAGGATGATGACCATATGAACAATATACTAGAAG
>JAFHAZ010000014.1:0-16022 GCA_016939315.1 Streptococcus sp.
TGGCACCGGCAACCGGCCCAGCCAACATGCTGGCAAGAAAGGTTCCCAAAGACCCCAGCCAAACGGGCAACTTTAACCCCTCCGCCAAGGCTTTGGCAACATAGTTAATCCCCACGGCAGCGGGAATCAAAGTCATGGTGGAAGCACTTAACTTAAATTTCCACATACTGGTACGACGAATCGGTTCTGTTTTCATAATCTTCTCCTTTTGTTTTTAAAGAGCCGTGTCAGGAATGACTTTCGGACGCAACGCTCTATAGAATAGTTAATAGAACTATTTAGTCTTTTCACAATACCAACCGTAGTCGACATAGATTAATATAGTAAAATTACTATTTCTAAGTTCATACTCTATATCATACGCTTATTTTCAAAATTGTCAAGTCTTTTCTGAAAATTCTTCAAAAAAATTTGGAAAATTTAAAATGCCTAGCTCACTAGACATCTTTTGTTTCTATAATGACTTTAATCGTTATTGCTTATACTAGACAACATCTAGTCTGTCACATAAATCTCGCCACGGCTATAGAGGGCGGCTTTTCCTGCAAGGTAAATCCTGTCTCCTTCAAGACGACAAATAAGATGACCACTTCTCTTAGAGGCTTGATAAGCTCTAAATTCTTCTTGTCCTAACTTATTAGCCCATAAGGGAATGACATGACAATGACCAGAACCACAAACTGGATCCTCCATGACTGTTAATTTTGGTGCAAAACTACGTGTAACGGTATCATAGTTTTTACCTTTAGCTGTGATATTTAGGAGTAAGCCATCTAATGCTTTAACTTTATCGAAATCTGGAGTCGCAGCAATGACATCATTTTCATGAGGGAGGATACACACTAGGTCTCTTCCCAGCCACGCTTCAAGCGGACGAATACCGATTGCTTCTTCCATCTCACTTGTTACTGGAACTTGGTGCATCGAGTAAACTGGGAAATTCAGCTCATATAGCTCTCCTCTTTTGGTTACCAAAAGCTCCCCACTCTGAGTTGTAAAGGTTAGACTATCAACATCCACTTCTATAAATTGAAAGAGAACGAAGGCAGTTGCTAAAGTCGCATGACCACACAAATCGATTTCTCCACCGGGAGTAAACCAACGTAAATCGTAATAGCCGTTCTTTTTAACCGTAAAAGCTGTCTCAGAGAGATTGTTTTCTTTGGCAATATTCTGTAAGGTATTATCCGACAACCATTCATCCAGAAGACAAACAGCAGCTGGGTTCCCTTTAAAAACGGTATCTGTAAAAGCGTCAACGATAAATTGTGAAATCGTATATTGACTAATTGACATGAAGGGCTCCTTAATTTGTTATCTTTATTATATCTGAAAATAGGATAGAAAACAGACAAATAGTAACTAAAAAAGTTACTTTTTGTGCAAATTTTTCATTAGTTCTTAATAACACCTTCTTTTACCAAGAAATCATGTGCGACTTGGGCAGCCGGTTTACCTTCTACTCCCACTTGGTAGTTCATCTGGCTCATTTGCTCTGCTGTGATTTTACCAGCTAACTTGTTTAGAATGCCTTCCAATTCTGGATGTTTCTTAAGAAGAGCTTCTTTCATGAGGGGAGCTCCTTGATAAGGTGGGAAGAGTTGTTTGTCATCCTCTAGGGTCACAAGGTCATAGCGAGCAAGCTCGGCATCCGTTGAGTAGGCATCTGTTATCTGGATTTCACCAGACTGGATCGCCTGGTAGCGAAGGGCTGGCTCCATGGTGGAGACTTGTAGATTAAGACCATAGACTTTCTGCAAGCCCTTGTTCCCATCCTCTCGATCATTAAACTCTAGCGTAAATCCCGCCTTGAGTTGTCCTTCCACCTTTTTCAAATCTGAAATGGTCTTGAGTCCATACTCTTTGGCAATTTTCTTAGGCACCGCGACAGCATAGGTATTCTGATAAGCCATGGGTTTGAGCAAGGCCAGGTCGTCTTGTTTCTTGATCCCATCTCGAGCAGCTTGATAGACTGCTTCTGGATCATGGCTGACTTGTGGCGCCGGCTTGAGGAGGCTTTCGGTCACGGTCCCTGTAAACTCTGGATAGATAGCGATATCCCCTTTTTTCAGAGCTTCATAGAGGAAGGTGGTCTTGCCAAAATTTGGTTTAACAGTCACTGTCATGTCCGTGTGTTCTTCGATCAAAATCTTATACATATTGGCTAGAATTTCCGGTTCAGGACCTAGCTTCCCAGCGATGACCTGGTTTTCTTTTTCCGGTTTGGGAAGAAGACTTGGCGTATAAGATACTCCTAATCCAATAAGCATTACCGCAAAAGCCGCAAAGATGGTCCGCAATTTGGCCTTTTCCATCCATTTGAGAAGAAGGTTAAAGGCGATGGCTAAGAAGGCAGAAGACAGGGCACCGATCAAAATCAGACTGGCATTATTGCGGTCAATCCCTAGAAGGATAAAGGAACCGAGTCCTCCTGCTCCAATCAAGGCGGCTAGAGTAGCCGTCCCGATAATCATCACAGCTGCTGTTCGAATCCCAGACATGATGACGGGCATGGCCAAGGGAATCTCAAATTTCTTCAAACGCTCCCACTTGGTCATCCCAAAGGCAACCCCCGCTTCTTCAAGGCTTGGATCAATTCCCTGTAAACCGGTGATGGTATTTTGAAGGATGGGGAAAATGGCATAGATGACGAGAGCAGTCAAGGCCGGAAGTGTTCCGATCCCCATTATGGGAATGAAGAGCCCCAAAAGGGCCATGGAAGGAATGGTCTGGAAGATCCCAGCTACCTGTAAAACCCAATTGCTGGCTCTCTTGCGTGTACTTAAATAAATAGCTAATGGAACAGCTAGAAAAATAGCAAGGAGCAAGGTCAGTAACGACAGTTGCAAGTGTTGGCCAAGGGCTGTGAGCCAGTCTCCAAAACGCTCTTGAAAGGTTGTAAGTAGTTTAGACATGGTGAGCACCTCCAAACAAATCTGCCACAAAGTCGTTGGCTGGTTGGGCTAGAATGGTATCAGAATCCGCCACCTGCACAATCTCTCCTTCTTGCAACACTGCAATCCGGTCCCCTAATTTTAAGGCTTCGTCTGTGTCATGGGTCACGAAAATAGTCGTCATACCAAATTCTTTGTGCAAGCCTTTGGTGAGAGCCTGTAGCTGTTTGCGAGAAATGGCATCCAAGGCTGAAAATGGCTCGTCCATCAATAGAATCTTTGGCTCTGCAATAATGGCCCGCACAATGCCAATCCGTTGTTGCTCCCCACCAGATAACTCACTTGGCTTACGATTTGCATACTCTGCAGCAGGCAGACCTACCTTGTCCAAGAGTTCTTCTGTTTTAGAGGCTATTTGGCTTTTAGTCCACCCTTTCATCTCTGGAATTAAAGCAATATTCTCAGTGACAGTTAGATTTGGAAAGAGAGCAATGGCTTGAAGCACATAGCCGGTAGACAGACGTAACTCTCGTTCATCAGAGTCCTTGATGCGTTTTCCGTCCATATAAATATTGCCATCTGTCGGCTCCAAAAGACGATTGATCATCTTGAGCATGGTGGTTTTTCCAGATCCTGAAGGGCCTACCAAGACCATAAATTCTCCATCTTCAATACAGAGATTGACATCTTTTAAAATGTCTGTATCCGTGTAACGCAGGACTACATTTTTGTATTCAATCATGTTCTTCCTCGATAAGTTTTCCGTCTCTAAGAGTATCCAATAGGCTACTTGCCGGATGCCCTAGAACTTTTTCGATATCTGTTGAAACCCCAGCTTGTTCCCCAGCTTTAATCGCTGTATAAGTACTGACCCAGGCATCGTACTCCCAAGTTTGTGCTGGCCATTTTTTCCGTGACTCATAGGCTTCTTCGACTGATTCATCTACATACATGATGGCCTTACCGGTCTCTTTTGAGAGAAGCGCTACGATTTCTTCCATGGAAAGATCCTCTGGCCCTGTCAGATTCAAGGTTTGATTTTCCCACTCCTTAGGATTTAAAAGAATTTCTGCTGCAACCCTAGATGTGTCCTTAAGGGCAACAGCTGACACAAGACCATTGCCTGCCGGACCACGAATCTCTCCATTTTCAAGCGCCATATCAATCAGGAAGTCCAAGTAAAATTTATCTCTCAAAAAAGTATAGGTGAACCCTAAATCCTTGATATAGGTTTCCGTCTGGGCATGATCTCGAGACAAGGTGAAAGTTGCCTTCTCATCTGCCCCATAAAAAGAAGTATAAACGATATGTTGCACCCCTGCTAGTTTTGCAGCATCTAAAAAGTCCTTGTGCTCCTTGACACGATCTCGATTTTCCCGAGCAGAGACCATCAACAAGATATCAATCCCCTTCAAGGCCTCAACCACCTCTGGAGTATTGGCATACACCATTTTACGGATTTCCGCAGACGCGTAGAGTTTTGCACGCTCTGGACATCGTGCTAGATGGACTGAAGCGATTCCCTTCTTATCGACAAGATTAGCCACATAAGAACCTAATTTCCCTGTTACCCCTGTAATACCAATCATAATTGTTGCTTCCTTTCCCTAGATGTCATTCTCTTTAGCTTTTAGATTTGTGATAATCCGCTCTTGATAGGCTTCAAATTCTCGGATTTCTTGATCCGAAAAACCTTGGTAGAATATCTCTCCAAGTTCTTTACTGACACGATCTCCAATTTCCTTTTGCACCCAACCTAATTCCGTCAAGACTACAAACTTCTTGCGCTTGTCCTGGTCACTCTGTTCAATCTTAACCAAGCCTTGCTCGACCAATTTCTTAACCATACTGGTCAATGTATTATTAGCTAGACCCGTCGCTAGAGCAATATCAGTTGCAGTTGCCCTTCCTTGCTCTTTTTGCCATAAGACTGTTAAAATTTTCCCCTGTTCACTACGGTATTGAGCATCTGGTTCCTTGCTCAATAGTTTTTGGAAGATACGGCCATTCAATAAACGAATCTGTAGAGCTTGGTAGCCTCCTATCATCTTATCCATTTTTGTCTCCTTTTTATTTCTATATCGAAATATCACAGTCATTGTATCACTGTTCGTTACATCTGTCAACTATTTCGATATCGAAATAATTATAAAAACAAAAAAACTTTCCAAATCATCTAGGAAAGTTCTAACTATAATCGATTGATATCTTTAAAATATTTTATTCAGCCTTAGTAATATCTTCACGCATCTCATCGACATTAAATTTAGCGAAGAGATACTGGCGATCTTGAACTGGGAAACGTTGATCGAGTTGGTCAACTGGACCGACTTCAACTATACCATTGTCAATAATAAAGTCCATGACATGCCCACCAAATGATAAATCATCTGATATAAAATGTAAATGATAGCCAGCCACGCTCACACCGTGGAACATTTCTGGTGTCCAAATCCCAACGATGGTACCTGAAATATTATCAGATTCATACTCTGGTTGATGAGTCGCAACTTCAGCAAATTTCGTATCAGGAGTAGACTTAGGTATCATGCGGACATGCATGTGTTTAAAATGCCCTTTAATCTTGATGGAACGGAAGAGATTAACCCCATCATAGTAAGATTCAATACGATCCTCAAGTTCTTTATCAGTCATTTCAAAACGTTGACGGAAGATAACTTCAGCTTGGTGAGGTACGACTGCTGCATAGGGAACTTTTTCATCTGGAGAAACTTCTACCACTTCGACTTTACCTTCAGAGCCTTTAGCTTGATAGGCTTTACCATCAAGAACAATCAACTCCCCATCAATAGAATCTAATGTTCCAAGACCCAAGTCTCCATGCTCCAACAATTCACCAACTGTTAAAGTACCTCCATAAAGCCCAGCCATCAAGGCTCCCAAAGTATTATATTGAAATAATTTTATGGCTTCAGACATGTCTACACCCTCTTTTTAGTAAAATTCATCTGGCAAAATAGTTTCGCCGAGTTTAATATTATCTTTATAGTCGATTGGAACATCAATAAGGACTGGTCCATCTACAGCTTGAGCCAAGGCTTCTTGGAGCAAGCTAGAAAACTCCTCTTTACTTGTTGCACGATAACCTTTCGCTCCAAAGCTCTCAGCATATTTTACAAAATCAACTGGACCAAAGTCAACCCCTGATGAACGACCGTACTTCATTTCTTCCTGGAATTCCACCATATTGTAATGGCCATCGTTCCAGATAATATGAACAATTGGCAATTTCAATCGAACTGCTGTCTCCAATTCTTGTGCTGAGAAGAGGAAACCACCGTCACCAGAAATAGAAATGACTTTTGTCTTAGGACGAACCAAAGCTGCAGAGATTGCCCAAGGAAGAGCAACCCCTAAAGTTTGCATCCCATTTGAGAAAAGCAAATGACGTGGTTCATAAGATTTGAAATAGCGAGCCATCCAAATATAGTGACTACCAACGTCAACGGTTACAGTCATGTCATCTTTGGTTTGGTCTTGCAAAACTTTAATCAAATCTAGCGGATGTACCTTTCCTTCTTCAGAATGACGATCAAGCTTAACATCCTCTACAACGTTATTCTTCAATCCTTTAAGGTATTCAACTGATCCTTCAGGTAATTTATAACCTTGAATAGCTGGCAAGAGCAAATCTAAGGTTGCTTCCACATTACCAATCAACTCACGTTCTGGCTGGAAGTAAGTATCCACCTCAGCAGGTTCAACATCAATTACGATAATACGTGCTGAAATTTCAGCATTCCAGTTACGCGCTTCATATTCGATTGGGTCATAACCAATGGCAATAATCAAGTCCGACTTCTTAAGCAACATGTCCCCCGGTTGGTTACGGAAAAGACCTACACGACCAAAGAAAGTATCCTCTTCAAGGTCACGTGACACGATACCAGCACCTTGGAAAGTTTCAACAACTGGTAATTTAACATGTTTCAAAATCTGGCGAATAGAGTAAGTTACAGCTTCTGATGAAGCACCGTTCCCTAAAAGTAAGACCGGCAATACGGCATTTTTAATCGCCTGTGCGAGATAGTTAATATCAGAAACAGATGCTGAACCAAGTTTTGGATCCGTCATAGGCTTGATAGCCTTAACACTGACCGGAGCATCAGTCACGTCTTGAGGAATTGAAATAAAGCTTGCACCCGGTTTCCCTGACTTAGCATGGCGATAGGCATTCGCTACCGTTTCAGAAAGTGTATTAGCATCATGTACTTCAGCAGCATACTTGGTAATCGGTTCAAGCATAGCAACATTATTCATTGATTGAT
Organism: Streptococcus sp.; assembly: GCA_016939315.1. Lineage (GTDB taxonomy): Bacteria > Bacillota > Bacilli > Lactobacillales > Streptococcaceae > Streptococcus. The sequence continues at coordinate 7,184 of JAFHAZ010000014.1, forward strand.
GGGCACGTTTCAAAAGATCTGCACGCTTAACCTGACCACCAATAGCAAGAACAGGATCTCCTTCATCTGTCGCTGTTACCAAACCAGTAGCCAAATTTGAGACACCTGGACCAGATGTTACCAATACTACACCGGGTTTCCCTGTGATACGTCCAACACCTTGAGCCATAAAAGCAGCATTTTGCTCATGACGGGCAACAATCAATTCAGGTCCCTTATCTTCCAAAGTATCAAAAACCCTATCGATTTTTGCACCTGGAATCCCAAAGACATAATCAACATCATGGTTAATCAAACTATCAACCACTAAATCCGCACCATACAATTGCTTTTCTTCTGACATGAACACAGTCCTTCTGGCCCTAAAATGATAGAGCCAATTTTCCTTTCAAGTATAAGTCACAAAGTATCAAAGTCTGCTCATTTTTTCACAAACTTTTATCACTTCACAATTCTGTTACCATTATAGCACAGTTTTCAGACAATCTTGTGAAAAAAAGATTGTGAAATTTTGAACTTCCATCACAAAAAGAAACACCCGATTACTATCAGATGTTCATGAATTTTTTACCTTAGCAAACTCTCGATTAAGATAATTTTGCAAGCCTTCAAAAATCTCTATTAACTGGAGATAATTAGACAAGCTTGAGCGACCAGGGATATCTACGACATCCAAAGAAATGCGTTCCAAGTCCTTTTCATAGAGAATGCGGAAGGATACCACTGCTTGATCAGAAAAATAATTCTCCCCTGCTAAAATAAAGCACTCATAGATGATGCCAACAGGATTAGCAACCTTCAATTCAATACGAACTGCGCCTAATCCCAAGGCCTCCACTTGCTGAAAACGCTCCAGAATAGCCTGTCGCTGACTGGGGACAAAACTCATGATATCCATAGTGGCCCTCCCAAGATTCCTTTTTGTCTATTATAGCCTAAAGCTGAGAAAAATGCTTGTAATGGGTTTCTTGATAAGACTAAAAGCCCATGAATCCTTATTTAGCTTCTTTATAATCTCTAAAGTCCGATTTTATAGTGTTATCGTAATCATGTTTATCTACCCACTCCTTAATATCAGCAAAAGAATGAATTTCCTTCCTAATACCAGCACCGTCCTCTACAGAAATTACAATTGCTTGCTCTCCATTTGTTCCCAACCAATGTAAAATATCATTGGTCTGCTCTTCAGGGGAAAAATAGATTTGTGATTGTTTGTCGTACTCTCTATCTCTATAGGACTCATATTGAGCCAATTTCTTTTTATAGGCATCATATTTCCTATCATAATCTTTTTGGGCTTTTTGACGTGCTTTTTCGTAAGCTCGATAGTCTTTCTGATAGTCTTGTTCTGCCTTTTGCTTAAGAATCTCACTGAAACTTAAAGTTTTAACAGGAAAAATAGAATCAGGAAAAACATTAAATTCTGGAACTTTCTTTGGTTCGCTTGGTTTATCAGGTTCTTTCCTTTTCACTGGTTCAGTTGGACCAGCTGGGAAATCTCCTTCCTTGCCTTGACGGGTCAATAGTTTAAACTTCTTTAAGGTATTACCATTTGTTGCTGTCTGATTTACAGCTTCTTCGTAAATATGTTTGACTTCGGGATTGTCATTAAATAGATTAATCTGATTCTCCTCTTTGGAAATGTCTACATTATCAATTTCTATAATTAGGTTTAGCTGAGCAGATAAATAGCTGTCCTCTGGGGCTGGTGACTTCCTTAAAAGCTCATCCAAGTTTCCTTCTCTCTTTAAATATCCCCACATGGTGCTATCATTCATCTGATTACGAGCAGAACTCTTATCACCAAAATAAAGCATTTCATCCTTACTGTAAGAATAATCTGGTAGGTCTCTAGTTAAAAATTGATTCGTATCTAAATTGTAAGCAAATTGCTTATCGTTTTGAGAATTCTCCAAGAAAACATAATCGTAACCATCAATCGATTTTAAGGACACAGCCAACTCCTTAATATCTTTAAAATCTTTTATTTTCTTCAAATATGGGGTCAAATTAATAATTTTCTTTTCAAAATTTTTGTTGATATCATAAACCACCAAATGAGCTTGATGGAGACTACTCATGGTGTCGTAATAGCGAACAAAATGATTTCTACCAATCATCTCAGTAGCTACGTTATCTTCAGAATTATAGTAAGTGGGTTCTTCATGACTAATTGCAACATATTGTTGACGTCTACCAAAAATCTCATTGGAAGTTACTTTATCAGCTTTTAGAGCCATCTGTAACTCTTCTACAGCTTTTTCATGAAATTTGTGTTTGACATAAGCATTTCCTAAAAGTAAAAGTGCGAGTATAGTCGCAGTATAAATCCTTCCACGCTTTGAGAAGGGAAATTTTAAAATCATCTTTATCATAACTTTTATTACAAAAATAGCCAGAACATCACATTCTGACTATTACTCTTATTTCTCATCTTCGTCCATTGAAAGTACTGACAAGAAGGCTTCTTGTGGGACTTCAACCGAACCGATGGCTTTCATACGTTTCTTACCGGCTTTTTGTTTTTCGAGAAGTTTACGTTTACGTGAAACGTCACCACCGTAACATTTTGCCAAGACGTTTTTACGAAGGGCTTTGATATCTGTACGGGCAACAATTTTTTGACCGATAGCCGCTTGGATAGGCACTTCGAATTGTTGACGTGGAATGATTTTCTTAAGCTTATCAACGATAAGTTTTCCACGCTCGTAGGCAAATTCCTTATGCACGATGAAGCTAAGGGCATCGACCTTGTCACCATTAAGAAGAATATCCATTTTCACCAATTGTGAACGGCGGTATTCTGACAATTCATAGTCAAAGCTTGCATAACCACGTGTTGATGATTTCAATTTATCAAAGAAATCAAAGACGATTTCAGCAAGTGGAATTTGATAGATAACGTTCACACGATTATCATCAATGTACTCCATAGTCTCAAAATCACCACGTTTACGTTGCGCCAATTCCATAACAGCACCAACATATTCTTGAGGAACCATGATTTGTGCTTTAACATACGGCTCTTCGATGGCATCAATACGTGTAGGATCTGGGAATTCAGATGGGTTGGACACTTCAAGCATCTCACCGTCAGTAGTATTAACATGGTAAACTACCGATGGTGCTGTCATAATGAGGTCGATATTAAACTCACGTTCCAAACGCTCTTGGATAACATCCATGTGAAGAAGACCCAAGAAACCACAACGGAAACCAAAACCAAGGGCTTGAGACGTTTCAGGCTCAAACTGAAGACTGGCATCGTTCAATTGGAGCTTTTCAAGAGCTTCACGCAAGTCATTGTATTTATTAGACTCAATTGGATAAAGACCGGCGAAGACCATTGGATTCATTTGCTTATAGCCATGGAGTGGCTCTGCTGCTGGATTATCCGCAAGTGTTACTGTATCACCGACACGGGTATCCGCAACAGTCTTGATTGAGGCCGCAATATAACCAACATCACCTGTCGCAAGGTAGTCACGGCCAACAGCTTTAGGCGTGAAGATACCAACCTCAGTAACATCAAAGGTCTTGCCATTAGACATCATTTGAATCTTATCGCCTGGTTTAACCATTCCATTAACCACACGCACTTGGAGGATAACCCCACGGTAGGCATCATAAACAGAGTCAAAGATAAGGGCTTGGAGAGGCGCTTCGACTTCACCTTGAGGTGCAGGAACTTTCTCAACGATTTGTTCGAGAATCTCCTCGATACCGATACCAGCTTTAGCTGATGCAAGCACGGCTTCAGAAGCATCTAGTCCGATAACATCTTCAACCTCTGTACGCACACGTTCAGGATCTGCAGCTGGAAGGTCGATTTTATTGATAACTGGTAAGATTTCCAAGTCATTATCTAGGGCCAAGTAAACATTGGCAAGTGTTTGCGCTTCAATCCCTTGAGCAGCATCCACCACCAAGATTGCACCCTCACAGGCAGCAAGAGAACGTGACACTTCATAAGTAAAGTCCACGTGTCCTGGTGTGTCGATAAGGTGGAAAATATATGTTTCGCCATCTTTAGCTGTATAGTTAAGCTCAATGGCATTTAGTTTGATAGTGATACCACGTTCACGCTCGAGGTCCATACTATCAAGGAGTTGCGCCTGCATCTCACGACTTGATACTGTCTCAGTCTTTTCCAAAATACGGTCAGCAAGGGTTGATTTACCGTGGTCAATATGGGCAATAATAGAGAAGTTACGAATCTTCTCCTGTCGTTGTTTTAATTCTTCAATATTTGGCATTTTTATCTTTCCTAGTTCTTACTTGTGATTATAAAAAAACTAATCGTTACCTTCTATTATACAAAAAAGACAGGCTTTTGCCTATCTCTAATATCTGCTTTCTGACCGCATTTAGTCCTTCTTACTTCTTAAAAGTATCGTTATAGTGCTTATTAATAATTGCCGAGCGCTTGTTTTCTGTAGAACTACTTGAAAATGGAGCTAAACCGAAGGCTAGTACAACAATTCCCAATAGAATGAGACTAAAAAATGGGTGCTCTATAATATAGTGTAAAATATCTGACATAGAAAGGCTCCTTTTAAAGCATAATTAATTACGATTATATTATCAGAAACATTATGTTTTATCAAGTAAAAAAAAGAGAGTCTTCCGCTCTCCTTTTTAATATTAATGGAATTGCATACCACCATCAACGATGATTGTTTGACCTGTGATGTAGTTTGAGTCAGGTCCAGCCAAGAAGCTAACTGCTGCTGCCACATCTTCAGGTTCTGACAAACGTTTGAGAGTAATATCTTTAGCAAAAGTTTGCATACCCCATTCATCATCTTTACCAGCGTTCTTACCAACTTCATGAGCAATGTCAAACATCATTGGAGTCTTAACGATACCTGGTGCATAAGCATTGACAGTGATGCCTGATTCAGCCAAGTCACGCGCCAAAGTTTGAGTGATACCACGAACTGCAAATTTAGTACCACCATAGACAGTCAAGTTAGGGTTACCAACGACACCAGCTTGAGATGTTGCATTGATGATTTTACCACCATGACCAAGTGCTTTAAATTGTGCTTGTGCAGCTTGAGCACCCCAGATAACACCACCGACATTGATGTTAAATGTACGTTGGAACTGTTCTTCAGTAATAGTATCAAGTGGTGTTGTTGGTGCCACACCGGCATTATTAACAACAACATTCAAATCACCAAAGTGATCAACAACTTTTTGGAAAGCAGCTGCTACTTCAGCTTGTTTAGATACATCAGCTACAACCGCAAATGCCTTGTCTGCTGACAATTCAGCAACAGCTTTTTCTGCAGTTTCAGCGTTGTAGTCCAATACTCCGACTTTAAAACCATCTTCAACCAAACGTTTTGCAATCGCAAAACCAATACCTTGACCTGCACCTGTAACAATAGCAACTTTTGACATACGAAATCCTCCTCTACCAATTTGAGTCACTGGCTTAATACCCAGCCTTATCTCAATTGGAATACGCTAAGTTAGTCAAGTTCTGGCAAAGTCATTTTCATAGGCTTTGTCTTAACTCAAATAAAATTCTACCCCTTTATGAAAACGTTGTCAAGTAATTATCAAACTTTTCTGAAAACAAATAAGACCACCCTTGGGTGACCTTATTCCTATTATTCTTCAATTTCAAAACCTAGTGCTTCCATATCGTCCAAGCCACCTAGATTAGTCACCTTAGTATATCCTCGCTCTTTAAGAACTGATGCAGCGAATTCTGCACGAGGTCCCATTTTACAATAGAGGTAAATGGAAGCGTCTTTTTCAGCTGGAATCTCAGCAGAAAAAAATTGTGTATGAGGAATCAAGAGGGCATTCTTAACATGACCTTCTGAATACTCTTCTGGACTTCTGACATCAATTAACAGTCCACCATTAGCTAAATCAGATTGAATCTGTACTAAATCCATCTTACTCACCAAACCAAATCTGAATTTCTCGAGCCGCAGATTCTTCTGAATCAGAGCCATGAACGATATTCGGAATCATGTCCCCATCTGGTGCAGTTGCAAAGTCTCCACGAATCGTTCCTGGAGTAGCATCCCCAGGATTAGTTGCTCCCATCATATCACGCCATGACTTGATAACACCTGGGCCAGACATAATACCAATAACTGATGGACCACTCATCATGAATTCAGAAATACTAGGGAAAAAGGGTTTATCAACCAATTGGGCATAATGCTCTCTAAGACGTTCTTCGTCAAGCATCAGCATCTCCATACGCTCAATAACGAAGCCACGTCGCTCAATTCGATCAAGCACTTGACCAATTAGATGGCGTTTAACAGCATCTGGTTTAATAATAAAGAATGTTTTTTGCATGTTCCCAACCTTCATTGTTTTCTTTTCATTTTACCATAGGAAGTATCATTTTGCAGGGTAAAACCTTATATAGTCTTAAACTATACCCTCAGAAAGAAATTAACTATTTTTCATCAATGCAAATAAAAGTATAATGGAAATAAAATGATATTTTGAGGTTAATTTTATGACAAAATCTAAATTCCAATTAGTAGGTTCTCTTCTTCGTCCTGCGGATCTCCGTAAATATAAGGACGAAATCGAGCACCGTAACGACATCCAGTATCCTTTCTATGATGCCCTTCCTGGTTATCAAGAAACTGAAACTGCAGATATTAAGCAAATTGTGGCTGACCAAAAAGCTAACGGTATTGACATCCTTACTGATGGTGAGTTTGGACGTTCTATGTGGCATTTAGACTTTGTCTGGGGTTTTAAAGGAATTGAACGCTACATTGCTGAGCATGGCTACACTTTTAAAGACCATGATGGTGGTCAATATGAAACACGTAAAGATATTGGTTTTCGTATTACTGAACCACTCTCAGGTAAGAACCACCATTACCTAGATATTTACAAATTGGTTAAAGCTGAAGCAGGTGATGAAGATACCAAACAAACTATCTGGGGACCTGCTCATGCCTACACTGAACTTGCTATCTTTGACCGTTTGGCTGGTCCTGGACAAGTCTACGAAACAAATGAAGACCTCAAAAAAGGTATCATTAATGCCTATAAAGAATTCTTGGAAGAATACAAGGCTGTCGGTGGAAAAATTGTTCAATTTGATGACTGTCTCTGGGAACTTTTTGACCCATCAAACTCTGCAAGTTTCTTTGCGGAAGGTAATTCTGATTTAGCAGAATTGGCTGATGAGTTTGTAGCTATCAATAACGAGGTTGTAGACTATGCTCACGAACTTGGTTTAACGGTTTGGACGCACAACTGTCGTGGTAACTATGAAAGCCGTTCTGCTGCCGAAGGAACTTACGAAGCCATCGCTAAGAAGTTCTTGGCAGAGCAACACTATGACCGTTTCTTCCTTGAGTGGGATAGCGACACCGCTGGTGATATCAAAGCTCTCGAAGCCCTCAAAGACAGCAAAGCTGAAGTTGTACTAGGACTTTTGTCTTCTAAAACTACTGACCTTGATGATGAAGAACGTGTCCTCGATTTGCTTGAAAAAGCGGCTCTTTGTCAACTGTAGTGGGTGACGAAAAGCTAACATCTAGAGAGAACCTGATAGGTTTTCTCTTTTTGTATGTTCAGAGTGATGAAAACACGCTTCCTAAAGTTAATCAAGTTTCTAAAACCGAAGCCCAGACGTTTAATATCTTTGATAAGCTTATTGGTCCCTTCCAATTTTGCATTTGAGTAATGTGTTTCTAGCGCATTCTTGATGTATTGCTTGTGTCTAAGAAAAGTCCTAAAGACAGTTTGAAAATAATGATTAACCTTGCTCCTATTTTCCTCTATCAGCTCAAAGAACTCAGCTACTCTCTTCTCCTGAAAATGAAAAAGTAAGATCTGATAAAGTGTATAGTAGTCGGTAAGCTCTTCTGAAAAGTCTAGTGTTTTCCCAACAACTTCATGTGGACTTAAGGTTTGGTGGAATGTCTTTGAATAAAAAGAGTTGAGAGATAACTTACGGCTGTCCTTTTGGAAGAGTCGCCAATGATTTTTCAAGGCTCGATAGGGTAGTGACTTCTTATCGAACTGGTTCATAATCGCAATTCTTGTCTTTAAAAAGGCACGACCAAGGTGCTGGATAATGTGGAAACGATCAAGAACGATTTTAGCGTTTGGAAAAAGTCTTTTGGCAAGTGGAATATAAGCTCCAGACATATCCATCGTGATAAACTGCACCTGTTGGCGAGCTTTTAATGGATACTTTAAAAAGTAGTTTCGTATAGAGGTTTGGCGACGATTATCAAGGATGGTTATGAGTTCGTTTGTCTCATAATTCTGCGCCACAAAAGCCAATTCCCCTTTCTTGAACCCAAACTCATCCCAGGACATAACAGCTGGAAGTTTGTCATAATGTTCTTTGAAAGTGAACTGGTCAAGCTTACGATAGACAGTGGACGTCGACACACGAAGTCTTCTGGCAATATCAGTTAGTGAGACCTTCTCAGTTAGGAGTTGTGCAACCTTTTGTCGGACTAGATTGGAGATTTGGCAGTTTTTCTCAACGATTGATGTCTCAGCTACCGTGACTCGTCTACAACTTTTACACTGAAAGCGACGTTTCTTCAGACGTAGTAGTGTTGGAGTTCCCGTTTGCTCGAGAAGAGGGATTTTAGAAGGCTTTTGAAAGTCATATTTGATCATCTTTCCTTGGCAGTGAGGACATGATGGTGCAGGGTAATCAAGTTTTGCTTGAATCTCTATATGAGTGTCAGTTTCAAAAACAAGTGAAATCTTGATATTTTGGTCTTTAATTCCGATTAATTCTGTGGTATTCTTAATAAGTCTCATAAGTTCTTCCTAATGATGGTTTGGTCGCTTTTCATTATAGTTCTTATGGGAC
>JAFHAZ010000015.1:0-149757 GCA_016939315.1 Streptococcus sp.
AATTAGAACGAGCTATTGTAGACTATATTGATTATTACAACAACAAACGCATTAAGGTAAAATTAAAAGGATTTAGCCCTGTGCAATACAGAACTAAATCCTTTGGATAAATTAATTGTCTAACTTTTTGGGGTCAGTACAATATAATGTTGGGGACTTTTTATCGCCCAAACTGTCCAATTTTAGTGCACAAAAAAAAGAGCCTTTCGACTCTCATTGTTATTTATAATTTTTATAGCTTGCCCAGGCCTCGTCTATAGATAATGTCTCAGCATCTGTGTATGAGCCCCTATAGCTGTTCCAAACAAGGCCACTTGTTGAACCAGTTGCTTGGGTAACTGGAGCTTGATCATAAGCAGTCAAACCATAGTATGCAATAATGCTATTTAATTTAGACGCGTAAAGACTGTCAGTTGCATAAGTTCCTGTCAGTGCTTGAGTGGCATCTGCATAACTACTTGTATTTGATTTCCAAGTGCCAGCATAAGTTGATGACGTCATCAAAGCAGCATAATCAGCTAAAGAATCGCTTAGACTTCCATAAGAACGGAAAGGTTCATCAATCTCATAAGTCTTCCCTGTACCATCGTCTTCCCATGTACGCATGGTCACAGAATTCCCATTATAAGTGCCCTTAATCCCGAAGAAGTTGTAATAAGGAACTTGACTCAGACCTGACTGACCTGAATTTGATTCCAGAATGGCTTGAGCAATTAGAACAGAAGCATAGATATTGTAATCTTGACCAATCTGTCTAGCAGTCTCTCCGATACTATCAATAAAAGCCGTCGTAGTTTGATTGTAGGCAGCTTCTGCTTTAGCATTAACACTGTTATCATTTTTTCTATCTGTTGTAAAAGCTAGAACCAAAAAAAGTGAACACATAAAAGCTCCCACGATAAAAATCATATACTTCTTTAAATGACGATACATACAACCCTTCCTTCATAAGATTTTCGATTATAATATTTTAATACTATTTTATCAGAAAAACTGACAAGTCGCAACTTTCAGACCTATTTTCCTTGATAAATAAAGCAAATGTCATCTTTACATCATATTTATAATAAGCTATAATATAGTCAAATTTTAAGGAGATAGATGAATGAAAATAAAAGAATTCTTACCCGGATTAAGTATTGCAATACTTATATCTCTCCTAGCATGGTTCCTTGGAAACTTGTTCCCTATTATTGGTGGACCTGTCCTTGGTTTATTTATAGGACTTCTGCTAGGAATAATTCTAAGAGATTCACAGAAACTTAAAGCAGGAATGCAATTCACATCTAAAAAAGTATTACAATACGCTGTTATTCTTCTTGGATTTGGACTAAATCTTTCCCAAGTCTTTAAGGTTGGCGTAACATCACTTCCCATTATTCTAGTAACTATTACTACGGCACTGCTTACTGCTTATGCCGTTCATCGCATGTTCAAGTTAGATAGTGAAATTGCTACTTTAGTAGGTGTTGGTTCTTCTATTTGTGGGGGCTCTGCTATCGCTGCAACTGCTCCTGTAATCAAGGCTAAAGATGAATCTATTGCAACAGCAATCTCTGTAATTTTCTTTTTCAACATCTTAGCAGCTCTACTCTTCCCTCACTTGGGATCCTGGTTGGGACTTAGCAATCAAGGCTTTGCCATATTTGCTGGAACAGCTGTCAATGATACTTCTTCTGTAACTGCTACAGCAAGCTCTTGGGATAGCTTACATGGAACATCCATTCTAGAGCAGGCAACAATTGTTAAGTTGACTCGAACGCTTGCTATCATCCCTATAACTCTTGGGCTTTCTGTATGGCAGTCGCGAAAGGACAATACAAAGGAAGCATTCTCGCTAGCCAAAGCAGTGCCTAACTTTATCCTTTGGTTCCTTTTGGCCTCACTGATTACAACTGTTTCAATGTCACTCGGTGTAACACCTGCCGTCTTTTCACCTTTAAAAGACCTTTCGAAATTTATGATTATTATGGCCATGGCAGCTATTGGTTTCCAAACAAATCTCAAACAACTAATCACTAAAGGAGGCTCAGCACTTCTAGTGGGAGGAGTTTGTTGGTTATTAATCAGTCTTGCTTCTCTTCTCATGCAAAAGCTATTAGGACTTTGGTAAAAGACATCTAAAAAACTCACAATCTTGCTAAGTTTGTGAGTTTTTATTATAGAATCATTTTTTATACTCAAAGACATAGGTTTGAATAACCTTGTCCCCATCGTTTGTTACTTTCAAATCAACATTGTAGCTCTTGGTTTCACCACTAATATCCTGAACCTTATAATCATCATCTTTTTTTACCGAAGAGGTGGTCTGCCCTGAATAATGCTTTACTTCATGACTTGAAGTTCTGTCTAGAGAAAAAGGAATGAGCCCGTTTAAAGAATATAGCCCATACAAAATAAGACATAAAAAGCTCAGTGACGCAAGGCTCACCAAATAATATTTAACAAAAGCCCCCAATTTCAACCCCTGTTTACTCACTTAATTGTTATCTTCCTTTAACTTAACATTATTTTTATTAGAGTATTTTCAAATTTTATTTTACACACATTTGGGTATTTTGTCAAATTATTTGATACTTAAAACAGAACCTATATTTTTCTATATACTAAAAGCCGTTAGTCATCTAACGGCTATTTTTTATTTCTGAGATAATGTATTCAAGACGGCTATAGAGACCAAGTAATAAGTCGTAACTTCGATTTTCATTTTCTTTCAAAACAGTGAAAACTGTTGTACTATAGGTAAATTCAAAGAAGTCATCTAATTCCTTGAGCCAGTCATCAATAACCCCTAAATTTTGATCAATGATTGCAAACAAACTTGGTTGATACCAGATTGTACCTTCGATATAAAGGTTTTTGTCAGATAATTTAGATAGGGATACTTTCAAGTCAGCAAGCTCTCGTTTAGCAAGATTGGGTTCAATCTTTAAATCAAAAAGCAAACGTGCATCATGATTTAGAATATCGAGTTCTGCTTGAAGCAGTTGAATATAATGTATCGCTACTAAATACTGGTTCATGGGTCTCTCCTGGTCATCTGAAAATCGTACTATTATTGTACCACTAAAGAATGAAAAAATGTAGTAATTATTTAATTTTTTACAGGATTTTTTTAGAAAAAATACCATGCTTTAAATTTCTATTTAAAAATAATGACACTAGCGATTTTCTAAGATTTTAAGAAATGAAAGATTTTTTAAAAAAAAGAAAAACACTCACGAATGAGCGCAATTCTAGTATTAATGACTAACCATTTCTTGGGCAATTTCAAAGCCACTAAGTTTTCCAGGATAGTAAGTTGGCCAATTATCCATCTCTTTTAGAATCTCATCTTGGTTACTATTTCCGAAGAAAATATGGAAATGTGCTGAAGTTGTTGGATCTATTTGATGATCTGAAAATTGGACATACTGGTAAGGGTTATCTGCTGCTTGACTGTCAGTTGCTGTGAAGAGATAACGGACACCTTTTTTACCAGAAGCATAGGTCAGAATCTTATAACCATCATAACGATAAGTGTGTGTCACGCTACTTCCATCATTCTTTGTAAAAGTCATGGTCATCTTTTTACCATCAATAGCAATTTTAGAAACATCTGTTTGATAGCCCTTAGTATAGTACTCTTTATACTCTTGTGCGGTTTTATCCTTATTCAATAGAGCTTTGTATTCAAATACTTGATCTAAAGTACCATCTTGGAGGTAAGGATAGACCGATTGCCACTCACCAGACCAATCAGAAAGTTCCCTATCTTTGACATCTTTGTCATCAAAGTAACCATTTTGGACTGTTTTCTTATCATCGCTTCCTGTTTCAGGTTGGATAGCTTTACCTTCAACATCTGTTGTTAAACGAAGGTTTTTAAGATTCTCAGTCATAACACTGACATAGTCTTCACCTTTTTTCAACTGTTCCTTAGTTAGTGATTCAATTGGATTTAAAACTGCTGTCTTAACTCCTACTTCGTTAGCTAAGGTTTTAGCAACACTACTTGAAGCATTTTCCTCAAAATAGATATAGTTAATATCATATTCTTTGACATACTTAGAAAGGCTAGCGATACGTTTTGCAGATGGATCAGATTCAGCTGAAACACCTGAAATTGGTACTTGTGTCAAACCGTAATCTAAAGCAAGGTAGGCAAAAGCTGAGTGCTGGGTAACAAAACTTTTCTGTTTCGCTTGACTTAAGGCTTCAGTATACTCCTTATCCAAAGTCTTTAATTTTTTAAGGTATTTCTCAGCATTGGTTGTAAAGACTGCTTTTTTATCTGGGTGTTGAGCAATCAAACCGTCCCTAATAGTTTCAACTAATTTTTGAGAACGTTTAGGTGAGAGCCAAACATGAGGATCATATTCGTGGTGATGCTCTTCTCCACCGTGATCATGATCTTCTTCCTCTATTCCAGGTAAGAGAACCATGCCTTGACTTGCCTTAATGATTTTTGTATTTTTAGTGTTGATAGACTTTTCAACTTTTGGAACCCAGGTTTCCATATTTTCATTTAGGTAGACGAAAGTATCTGCTTTTTCAATGTCAGCGACATTCTTAGTAGATGGTTGAAAATCGTGGGCTTCACTACCAGCGGGAATAAGATAAGACACCTCTCCCTCATCGCCAACAACCTGCTTTGTAAATTCATAAACAGGGTAAAAGCTGGTCACAACCTTCAAGTCGCTATTTCCTTTTGAACCGTGGTGACTAGTCGTATAATAAATACCTGCACCAGCAGCTAAAACAACTGCTGCTATTCCTGCTAGGCCAAAAATGCGTTTCTTTTTCATGATATTCCTTTCAAAATACTTAACCAGTTAATAGTTTACTGGTTAAGTATATCACACTTCATTTATTTTGCAAGTACTAAAATAAAAAAATTGAAATATTTCGATGAAAAAGAAATATTTGATATACTGGAAATATCATTTGGAAAGTAGGTTATACATGTTTCGTAAATTAACCCTATATCTTTTTTTATTGCTTGCATCCATTGGCCTGACTTATGATACACAATCATACACCTCAGGTGCCTTGTCTGGTTCAGCATACGGTATTATTGGACTATCAACACTAATTGCCTTATGTTATATCCTACCAGGAATATTTCTGGTTCGATACTTAGGTAAGAGATGGCAGGTGAAACCACTTGTTCTCATATTTGCTCTAATTGGTGGAGTCTTTATTACAGGATGGATAGCTGGTTATGCCAATACCATTTCTCACGACTGGGTGACTGCTCATCTTTCTTCAAAGAGTTTCTTCTACCGCTTTGAGGATGCCCTTATGGCCCCCCTAGTTGAAGAACCCCTCAAACTAGCTGCTTTTCTCTTTGCTATCTATATGGTGCCAACAAAAAGTTACAAAGGACTCTTGCTTGTCGCTATTACCGCAGGTCTTGGCTTCCAGATTAGTGAAGACTTCTCCTATATTCTTTCAGATTTGCCTGATGGTTTTTCTTATACGATTTCAGGGATTCTTGGTCGTACTGTTGGTGCTGTATCATCTCACTGGCTTTACACATCCTTCCTTGCAATGGGGCTAGTCCTTATATGGCGTTCACGTCAAAAATTCATTAATTCCAAGTACAGTCTTATTGGTATTCTTTATGTTTGTGGTGCTTTTGCGGCACACTTTGCTTGGAATTCACCTCTTCGAAATTTAGAAAGCGATTTGCCATGGGCATCAGGCCTTCTCATTTCACTCAATCTTTTCTTTTTCATTACACTTTATCAGATTCTCTCGAAACTAGATGAAGAAAACAAGTAATGTTTAGAATACTAAAAAACCTTTCCAATTTTATGGAAAGGCTTTTTTGATGACTTTAATCACTCATAGAAAAACGATTGGTCATCAAGTTACTTGCATCATCTAAGACTTTTGCCAATAGTTTATCTGTTTCTGACTGAATCTTATCACTAATTTTTTGATTTTCTGCTTCAAAATCAATACTTTCATCATTAGCCAAAGCGGTATCAACATGATTAATCATGGCATGGCCAAGAGCCATAGTTGTTTCTACATAGGCATCTAAATCAGCTTCATGCTGTTGGAAATGAGGATCACAGATAGCAGCAATCAAGCGATTACTCCAGTAGAAATTACCTGTATCTACTTTATCAGTTGTTTGACGGAAATAAGCAGGTGTTGTTCCGACCTGAGTCCAGAATGGCACCATTGTACCGAATGGCATTGATCCATAGGCTAACCACTGAATACCAGTTGTTTCTGATGGTTTGTTAGGACGCATTTGTAAGAGAGCTGTTTGACTAGTACGGTTAATACCGATTGGACGGAATTGGCGTTGACTTACCACATCTCCTTGAGGTCCATATGGGTCATAAGGTGTATCTTGGTAATGAAGACTCAAAACGTATTTAACATCTTCAACTGTAATTTTGCGGTATGGTTTTTGGCACCATGGAATAAAGAATGATTTTGGATCATAGTCTTTTTCTGGGTTCAAAAATTTCTGCATAGCCCAGGCACGTGGTGTATTATAATGACGGTCCTTATCTCGTTGGCTACCAAAAGCATAACGTGGATTAAAGTGTTCATTAGAATAAGTCAAATCCAAGTGATGTTTATTAATAAAATTTCGAATGTCTGGTGAGGCAAGATAATCGTCTGGATTTTCAAACTCATAGTGATCGATACCAAGTTGGTTTGGGTTAGTAACATAGGCATCGTCTGGAACACGTCTTGCAATCCAATGGTGACCACCAATTGTTTCCAACCACCAAATTTCTTCAGTGTCTGAAAAAGCAATCCCATTAGACTCATAAGTCCCGTAAGTTTCAAGGAGTTCTCCTAAACGAAGGACACCTTCACGCGCCGTCTTGATATATGGCAGGACCAAAGTCAACATATCCTCTTCTCCAAAACCATCTTTAACAAGAGGATCAGCGCCGAGAACACGCGCATTGGTCGTGATTGTTTCTGTTGCACTCATGGCAACATTAGCTGAGTTAATACCAGCTTCACCCCAGATACCGTCTTTCCCAAGCGCATCTGGGACAGAGGTATAACGTAGAGGATTATCTGGCAAATCAATTGAAAAATTGCTAAGCACAGACTGGTAATGACGCGGTTGGTCTTCAGGGGGCACGACGAGAAATTCTTTGGGCGTAAAAACACCTGATTGAGAATCCTCAGTACGTGCAATCATGGTAGAGCCGTCATATGAGGCCTTCTTACCTACTAAAATCGTTGTACAAGCCATAAAAGCTTCCTTTCTACTTACAAATCGTCGGCAATCTTATTGATTTTTCTGAGACGATGGTTGACACCACTCTTGGTCAGAGGAGGTTCTATACTATCTGCAATCTGCTGGATAGAGTAATCTGGGTTGGCAATACGGAGTTGGGCAATTTGGCGCAGCTCCACCGGTAAAATCTCCAAGCCAACCGTATCCATAATCTTGATAATATTATTAATTGTTTTCATGCTAGCACTAATCGTTCTAGCAATATTGGCTGTTTCCGCATTATTGGCACGATTCAGATCATTTCTGGTTTCTCGCATAATTTTGACCTCTTCGAAGGTATCCTTAGAGTTCATTGCGCCGATAACAAGGAGAAAATCCATAATGTCCTCAGCTTTTTGAAGATAGGTCACAAAACCATTTTTATGACTCAAAACCTTGGCATCGAGCATAAATTTTTTCATGAGAGAAGCTAAATCCTCTGCGTGGTCTTGGTAAACGGAAAAAATTTCTAATTGATAACGGCCCTTTTCAGGATCACGTACTGTTCCAGTCGCCAAAAAAGCGCCTCGTAAATAGGATCTTCCAGCCTCGTCATCTTCCATTACTGATGTTTCAATGCCTGTTTCAAAGCCAAAGAAAGAATCCGCCAATTGTAAATCGGACAAAATATCATTGACATGGTCAGCGACAAAAACCGTGTAAACACGATTTTTCTTGAGATTGGTCTTGTTGTGATGTCTCAATTCAGGATTACTCTGATAACGACTTTCCATTAATTGGTAGATATGTCGCGCAATCTTTGCATTTTCTGTTGAGATGGAAAGAGTCAATCCTTGGTTGGTCAATCCAACCGAACCAGACATCTTAATCAATGCTGACAATTCAGCCTTGTCTTTGCTTGAAGCAGCAATTATCTCTTCTTTAACCTTAATTGTGAAACTCATGACTTGTTCCTCACTAGATGCATGAGCTCATCCACTACCAAGTCACCATGGTGGAAGGCACCACCATTTTCAAGTCGCAGAAAATTAGAAGACACAACTGTTTTAGCTTCACGACGTAAGCCCTCAAAATCATGCTCAACCTGAACAAGGTATTCATCAAATTTATTACTAGCCATGTATTCCTTAGGCACTTTCTTAATATTAACTAGGACATTGTCAATCACATCAGAGCCAAGATGACGATTAAGCACAGCCACATGGTCGGCATCTGAGAATTGTTCAGTTTCTCCGTACTGAGTCATAATATTACAAATGTAAGTAACATCAGCCTTGGTCTCGATAAGAGCCTGACGAATCTCTGGTATAACTAGATTGGGCAAAATTGATGTATAAAGAGATCCAGGACCTAAAACAATCATATCACTATTCATAATAGCATCAACAACCTTACGACTGGCCTTAGGCTCTTCGTCATTATAGGTATTGGTCACATAAACGCGTTCAATCATGCCATCATACTGGGCAATACTACTCTCCCCTGCTACTTCATGACCATCTTGAAAAACGGCATGAAGCGTCAAAGCTGTCTCACTAGCAGGATAAATTTTTCCTGTAACGTGGAAAAACTTCGTCAGAAGCTGCATGGCATTATAGGTAGATCCCTGCATTTCTGAAATTCCAGCGATGATTAGGTTTCCGAGTGGATGACCAGCCAAAGCACCATCGGTTTTATCAAAACGATATTGGAAAACTCTTTCATAAAGTTTAGGCATATCACTCATAGCTACCAAAACATTACGCAAATCCCCTGGAGGTGTCAGCTGCATGATATCACGCAAATCTCCCGAAGAACCGCCATCATCAGCTACAGTTACCACAGCAGTGATATCAACATCCTTATGACGCAAACTACGAAGAATGACTGGGATACCAGTTCCCCCACCTATTACTGTAATTCTTGGTTTTTTCATGAACGATTCACTGTCTCCTTACGTCGATCCTTATCACGATGAGTTTCATTGACTGTCCAATCATTTTTTAGGTCTTGGGCCAGACGATGTGCAAAGGCTACACTACGGTGTTGACCACCTGTACAGCCAACAGCAATGGTAAGAACAGACTTACCTTCTTTCTTGTAGCCAGGCAAGATTGGTTTGATAAGCTGTGTCAAATGATTGTAAAACTCTTCTGATTCCTTATGGTTCATGACGTAATCAAAAACCTCTTTATCCAAACCTGTGAGGTTACGAAGTGCAGGATCATAATAAGGGTTTGGCAAGAAACGGACATCAAAAACCAGGTCTGCATCCAATGGCAATCCATATTTAAAACCAAAACTCAAAACTTCAATACGGAAAGAAGATTGGTCTTGTTCAGATGAGAACTGTTCAGAAATAGCCTTACGCAACTGGCGTGGGGTTAATTCTGTCGTATCAACCACGTTTTGACTCAAACTCTTAAGCGGTGACAAAAGCTCACGCTCTAGCTTGATACCATCCAAAACACGACCATCTGCCGCTAATGGGTGGCTACGACGTGTCTCTTTATAACGAGAAACTAATTCACCATCCGTAGCATCCAAGAATAGAATCTTGAAATTAAGTTCCTCATTACTTTCCAATTTATCCAGAATATCGTTAATCTCATCGAAGAACAAGCGACTACGCATATCAACGACAAGAGCAATCTTATCTGTCTCTTCACTATGTTTTACCAATTCGATAACCTTAGGTACCAAAGAGGGGGGCATATTATCAATGGTGAAGTATCCAATATCCTCAAAGGATTGAATTGCTACAGTCTTACCTGCACCACTCATCCCTGTTACAACAACTAAATTAATTTTTTTCGTTCCCATGAGACTCCCTTTCTAATCTTTCTTCTTTCAAGACACGAATAACGTCTGACATCTTCTCAACTTGTTGGCTAACCCCCATAATCATTTCTGTCTGCAATTTTTGAATTGTCAGAAGATCTGATTGGTCTTGTTGAACCAAGTGGTCAATTTTTTCATGCAGAAGTCGAATTTCTTCCTTAGACTGGGTATTGACGTGATAGTCGTTACGCGCTTGTAAACGGTCGTAATCCGATGCTCGATTCTGACTCATCATAATCAATGGTGCCTGAACGGCCGCTAGAGTAGACAAGGCCAGATTCAATAGAATAAATGGATATTTATCAAAGGCAATTCCAAAGGGTTGAACAACATTCAGCCCCATCCAAATAGCCATAAAAGCAACAAATGACAAGATAAAAGTCCAAGATCCACCAAACCGGGCCACTTCATCCGCTACTTTTTGGCCAAAAGTAATTCTACTATCCAATTGTTCCTGGATATCCTGATCCTCGTACAACAAACTTTTGGTGACATCGTGAACAGTTTCCCGAACGTGTTCGTTTTTCTCATTAGCATTAGAAATAACTTCATCAAGAAAAACTAACCTATAATCCAAAAGGCTGATATTACTAATAAAATCATGTCCTTGTAAATCAGGGTAATCTTTTTTCAAAAGCACCTGCAAACGACTATTTAGACGTTCGAAATAAGAGCCATCGGTTTCATCGAACCACTCTTTAGAGATATAATCCTGAACTCTCTTAACCTGCATATTTTCGCCTTCTTTCTAGGCTCTATTATACCATATTGAAAGCTTAAACGTTCAATAGATAAAGGAAAAGAGTCCAAGACTAACCTCAGACTCCTCCATTATTGGGACAATTAATTTAAACTCTTCTTATTGGTAATTTAAAGTCCAGTAGTAAGTACCGTCACCAGCGACAACACAAGCTACTGCTGCTTGAGTAGCATCTGGACTCATGAGAAGTTCACGAATACCACTACTCAACCATTTATTGGCTACAACTGAACCATCAGATTCACGACGGTAAACAATACCATCACTGTTGTAAGTGTGTGAAATATCTTTGGCATGTGGAAGGGTTGTGCTATTGTAAAGATCATCAGACCATGTAAGTGCTGGCAAACCAGCAGCTGTACGTTGAGCATTGATTTCATTAAAGGCAGCCTTAGCTGAGTCAACTTCAACATAATCAGAGTTTTCAGTTGGTTCTACATGATAAACAAATTTAACATAACCAAATTCAACATCACTATATTTTTTGTCGTCAACACCACTCTTAAGGTTGGCTGTAATAACATAGTCACGTGCCCAAGCACTACCCTTAGAAGCATTGAAGTTATCAACATCTTCAATTTCCCAAGTGACATTACAATCCCAGCCAGCATTATCTAAGAATTTTGGAGCAAAATTCTTAATAACATAATCTTTGAATTCATCCACATTTTGGAATGGAAGAGCTTCACCAGCTTTACCAGTACCAACTACATTTTCAGAATACAACTTAACACTTGATGCATTGTCATCGTACATGTATTCGTCGTTTCCTGCTGGTTTATGGAAATCTGGATCAAGCTCAGGGTCATCATTGGCAGTACCATTGTAGAGTTTCCATTTACCATCAACCCATTTGTAGTAACCATCGATACCACGCGCATTATCTTCATCTGTCAATGCCACACGGTAGTAATAGGTACCGTTGTCATCTACAAATCGTGGATCTGAATACATGCGATAATCTGTTGGTGGCAATGTTGGTTTTGGCAACTTATCATAGTCAATGTTTGTTTCAGGCGCATACGGTGGTTTTTCAAGTTCAGGAGCTTCAGAACTTGTTTCTGATGTTGAACCTGTCTCAGAAGTAGCAACTGAGTCTGAGGTAATTACTGAAGTTGAACTACCTGTTGAAGCAGCATCTGAAGTTGTGGCAGAGGTTGAATCTACAGTTGACGCTACTTCTGAACTTGCTGATGAAGTTGAATCTACAGTTGAAGCTACTTCTGAGCTTGCTGATGACGTTGAATCTACAGTTGAAGCTACTTCTGAACTTGCTGATGAAGTTGAGTCAACAGTTGATACTGCTTCTGAACTTGCAGACGAAGTTGAATCTACAGTTGAAGCTACCTCTGAGCTTGCTGATGACGTTGAATCAACCATTGATGGTGCTTCCGAAGTTGTTGGAGCTTCAGAATCTGTGCTTGAAGCCTTGACAAGCACCCACTTACCATTTGAATAATAGTAATAATCACCATTATCTTTCAAATAATAGTGAGTACCATTTTCATAACGGTAGTGAGGGTCATTTCTCAAAACCTCATAACCTGTCGTTGGTGTATTGTTAGAACCACTATTGTTGTTATTATAGTCGCCACCACGAACCCAACGACCGTTATAGTT
This sequence comes from Streptococcus sp., assembly GCA_016939315.1. GTDB lineage: Bacteria > Bacillota > Bacilli > Lactobacillales > Streptococcaceae > Streptococcus. The sequence continues at coordinate 12,405 of JAFHAZ010000015.1, forward strand.
AACATAGTAGCTACCATCACTCAAGATGTAGTACAAATAGCCATTGCTATAGCGATAAGTACCTGATTCATTGTAGTTGTTGTAACCAGGATTATAGTTGTTATAGCCGTAATTATAGCCATAGTTATAGTTTGGATAGTAATTATTGTAACCGTAGTTATAGCCATAATTGTAATTATAGCCTGGATAATAGCCATTGTAGCCGTAGTTATAACCATAGTTTGGATAATAGTTGTTATAGTAACCTCGGCCATAATAACTATCGGCCTGTGCATGATCATTACCAACTACCGTTGGTGCTAATATTGCTGCCCCTAAAACAGCGCACGAAAATAGACGTAAACTTTTTCTCATTGTCTTCATCCCCTTTTTTAAAAACAAATATACCTTTTATAAGCAAGCGCTTACGCTTCTGTTTTACTTTAATTGTAGGAGATAATACTTCTATTGTCAAATTATTTTAATAATAGAACTTTCTAAGAACAGACCAATAAAAAACTAACAATGACCTTACTTTTACTTGTAAAAAATAATTGATCAGCTTTCTTTTACACCCTAAAGACAGGTGTTTAACAAAATAAAAAAACCCTTAATATAAGGACTTTTAGCATGATATTAACGATTATCAATATTTTCTGGGTAAAGATCGTGATTAAAAAGACGTTGCTCTGCCATCTTTTCATACTTAGTTTCTGGACGACCATAATTATAATAAGGATCAATAGAAATACCACCACGAGGTGTAAATTTACCCCAAACTTCTAAGTAACGAGGGTTCAAAAGCTCCACCAAATCTTTACCAATGGTATTAATACAGTTTTCATGGAAATCTCCGTGATTACGGTAACTAAAGAGGTAAAGCTTTAGAGATTTAGACTCAACGCACAGCTGGTCTGGAATATAAGAAATATAGATACTTGCAAAATCAGGTTGGCCAGTAATAGGACAAAGTGACGTAAATTCTGGACAGTTGAATTTGATAAAGTAATCATTATCAGTGTGACGATTATCAAAAGACTCCAAGACTTGTGGAGAGTATTCAAAAATATAAGGTGTCTCCTTATTACCAAGGAGAGTGAGGTTTTTCATTTCTTCTTGTTGTGACATTTTTCTTCCTTTGTTGTTAATTTTTCTAGACCTTTATATGGTCGATTTTTAATCTAATTTTCTAATCTTAATCATCAAAAAAGTCAAAATACTATCAATTCTAATCTTATAGACTGTGAAGATTAGACACCACGCTCATTATCATAGAGTAGGGTATGAAGCTGAGGGAGGACACGCACACTACCCCACGAATTATCAGTAGCTACAGTCTCCCACAGTTCTTTTAGGCGATCTAATTGATGTTGGACAATATTACCCTCTGCTTTAGGTTCAGGATTACCAGCCGAAAGAAACATGACATCTGGCTGATAACGTTTCTGAATCATTTTAGCAAAGGCTAAATCTGCATCATCGAAAACAGGAACCTTGAAGGTAACTTTATCAGGATCAAGCTGAGAAACAATAAAGTCAAGGGTTTCCATATTGACTTCCATCTTGGATGATGGTGGTTTAGGACTTAAGGTTACTTGGTCAATATCCTTTAGCCACTCCTGCCAGCGAGAACCCTGTGTTTCAACGGCCAAGGTTACACCTCTTGCCTTGAGTTTTGAAACGAGTTGAGCCATATTAGCCGCTAGCAGAGCTGGGTTTCCTCCAGATAGAGTAACATAGTCGTAAGTTCCTAGAGCATCCAAAGCTTCAATGACTTCGTCAGCTGTCATACGAGTTGGTTTCTCTGAACCATCCCAAGTGAAGGCAGAATCACACCAATCACAGTGGTAATCACATCCTCCGGTCCTTACAAACATGGTTTTTTGCCCAATTGCTCGCCCTTCCCCTTGAAAGGTTGGTCCAAAAATTTCAAGCACTGGTAGTTTGAGTACACGTTCTCTAGTCATCCAACCACTCCCGTCTAAACTCTGCAAAGGCTGTTGGTGTTTCATAAAGGCGTACATATTCCAAACGAAGTCCCCTCTCCTCTGGCAGATGTTGACTCGTCATCTGGAAAATCCAGAAAACCATATTTTCCGCAGTTGTGTTCATATAAGGCAGAGTCTCATTGAGATAACGGTGATCTAACTGAGGTTCCAAATGATCCTTGTAAATGCTCTTAAGGTCACCAAAATCATAGGTCATGCCACGCTCATCCAAGTAACCACTCACTGCTATTTGAAGATGGTAGGTATGACCATGAAGCGATTTGCATTTGCCTTCATAATGAAAGAGATGGTGGGCAGCATCAAAAGTAAACTCTTTAGAAACCATTGTACGGTGAGAATTGTAAACCAAAGACTCACCTGTTTCTTTTTTGATTTCTTTCGGTGCAAAGAACATTAAGCTTCTCCTCTTTCTGCTAGATATTTTTCAAGTCCTTTTTGGCGCAAATGGCAGGCAGGACATTCCCCACAACCAGTCCCAATAATACCGTTATAGCAAGTTAGCGTTTTTTCACGAACATAGTCGAAAGCTCCAAGTTGGTCAGCCAAAGCCCAAGTCTCAGCCTTATCTAACCACATGAGAGGAGTTTGGATAACAAAATCATAGGCCATGGCTAGATTAAGTGTGACATTAAGCGATTTGACAAAAACATCACGACAGTCTGGATAACCAGAAAAGTCTGTCTCACAAACACCCGTAACAATGTCAGTGATACCACGTTGCTTAGCTAGAACAGCTGCAAAAGAAAGGAAAAGATGATTACGCCCGTCCACAAAAGTATTAGGAACTTCACCTTCTTCTGCCTCAATCTCAATATCAGATGTTAAAGCATTTTCAGTAATTTGACCAAGCAAGGACATATCTAAAACATGGTGTTTAAGCCCTTGTTCTCGTGCAATCTCTTTAGCTACTTCAATTTCCAAGCTATGACGTTGCCCGTAAGCAAAAGTAACTAATTCAACTGTTTCATAATGTTTTAGAGCCCAAAATAGGCAAGTAGTAGAATCTTGACCGCCACTAAAGACGACCAAAGCTGATTGACGTTTCATAATATTCCTCTTTATTCGTGATGTTTGAGACACATAAAAAGGCCCCTTGGGGGAGCCAAAAAAACGCCAGTAATGGTTTTTTTTAGCGATGGTGTCTCCCAAACATCGAAAATGATTTATCTCTAATAGTCTATCATAGTTGAGAAAAAAAGAAAAGAGCCAAAGCTCCCTTCCTTAATCAATCTCAGCAATAACTTCGATTTCAATTTTAACATCTTTTGGCAAGCGTGCCACTTCTACTGCAGAACGTGCTGGAAAATCAGATGTAAAGGCAGTTGCATACACTTCGTTAAATGGAACGAAATCGTTAATGTCACTTAGGAAGCAAGTTGTTTTGACAACGTGGTCAAAGTCTGTACCAGCTTCTGCCAAAATAGCCCCAACATTTTTAAGAACTTGTTCTGTTTGTTCTTGAATTGTTTCGCCAATGATTTCACCTGTTTCTGGTGACAATGGTACTTGACCAGAAGCGAACAAAAGATTGCCAACGATTTTACCTTGAACATAAGGACCGATCGCTGCTGGTGCTTTATCAGTATGAATAGTTTTTGCCATGATAGTTCTCCTTTGACTAATATGTTGCTATTATAACAAAATATTCTGAAAATTGAAACATATAATTCCAAAAAGAAAAGAATCAGCACTAGGCTAATCCTTCTCCTACTATTTCAGATACTTTTTGACATAGCTATAGTAGTCTGGTTTTTCTTTTTTATTAAGTGCAAAGAGCATTTGGCCCTTAATGGGTTCTTTCTCATCATTTGGTTGTAGAAAAAGAGCAACCTCTTTGGATTGAGTTGGGAAAAATACCGTATAAGACGTCTCTTTCCCCTGATCTTTTACTTTTAGCGAATAATAGGTAAAGTCATCTTTAGACTTGGGACCATCAACTGTATAGTTATAATCCTGCTCACCAATCTTGACCTTATCTTTCTTGAAGAAAATCGTATAATCCTTCTTTAAGGCATCTTGTGCATGCCATTCACCCTCTAGTGAGGGAGCAGACTTGCTGCAAGCTACCATTGAAACCATACAAAGTAAGGCCAAAAGACCAAGTAACCATCTTTTCATACTTTTGCACTCCTAAAGAATTTTACTTATGGTTTAATACGGTGCAACATACGTGGGAATGGAATAGCTTCACGGATGTGTTTTGTTCCAGCTACGAAAGTAACCATACGTTCAATACCGATACCAAAACCACCGTGTGGTACTGAACCATATTTACGAAGGTCAAGGTAGAATTCGTATTCTGAACGGTCCATTCCGAGTTCATCCATTTTAGCTACAAGAGCATCGTAGTCATCTTCACGCATTGAACCACCAATGATTTCACCATAACCTTCTGGAGCCAAAAGGTCTGCACAAAGAACGCGCTCTGGATTACCAGCAACAGGTTTCATGTAGAAGGCCTTAAAGCTTGCTGGGTAATTAACGACGAATGTTGGAACACCAAAATAGTTAGAAATCCAAGTTTCGTGTGGTGAACCGAAGTCATCCCCATGTTCGAGGTGCTCGTAATCAGTATCTTCATCATTTTCATGCGCTTGAAGAAGGTCGATAGCTTCATCATAAGACACGCGCTTGAATGGCTCAGCAATGTATTTTTTAAGAAGATCTACATCACGTTCAAGGATTTCAAGAGCTTGTGGCGCACGATCAATAACACCTTGAATAAGAGCCTTAACATAAGCTTCTTGCAAATCAAGTGACTCATCATGTGACAAGAATGAATACTCAGCATCCATCATCCAGAACTCAGTCAAGTGACGGCGTGTTTTAGATTTTTCGGCACGGAAAACAGGACCAAAGTCAAATACACGACCAAGAGCCATAGCACCAGCTTCAAGGTAAAGCTGACCAGATTGGCTTAGGTAAGCAGGTGTACCAAAGTAATCCGTTTCAAACAATTCCGTTGAATCTTCAGCTGCATTTCCTGACAAAATTGGACTATCAAATTTGATGAAACCATTTTTATCAAAGAATTCGTAAGTTGCGTAAATAATCGCATTACGAATTTGTTGGACAGCCATTTGTTTACGTGAACGCAACCAAAGGTGACGATTATCCATCAAGAAGTCAGTTCCGTGTTCTTTTGGTGTGATTGGGTAATCATGTGATTCACCGATAACTTCTACTGCTGTCACATCCAACTCGTAACCAAATTTTGAACGTTCATCTTCTTTGACCACACCAGTCACATAAACTGATGTTTCTTGGCTAAGGCGTTTAACAGTATCAAATTTTTCAGTACCTTCTTCTTCACCGTATTTCTCGATGAAGTTAGGTTTGAAAGCTACCGCTTGGAAGAAAGCAGTTCCATCACGCAATTGAAGAAAGGCCAATTTCCCTTTACCTGATTTGTTAGCTACCCATGCACCGATAGTGATTTCTTCGCCCACGTGTTTAGGTACATCAATAATTGAAACTAATTGTTTAGACATGTAATTACTTCTCTTTTCTTTTGATCTATATTAATTCTATTTTTCCATAAAGGCTTTGATTCGACGGACTGCTTCTTTCAAAGTATCTAAGTCTGTTGCATAGCTAAGACGAATATTTTCAGGTGCGCCGAATCCTGCACCTGTTACCAAAGCGACTTCAGTCTCTTCAAGAATAGCGTTTGTAAAATCATTAACATTTGTGTAGCCTTTGATTTCCATCGCTTTTTTAACATTAGGGAAGAGGTAAAAGGCACCTTGAGGTTTGATGACTTCAAAGCCAGGCACTTCAGCTAGGAGTGGATAAATCGTATTCAAACGTTCCTCAAAAGCTTGACGCATTTCTTCGATAGAAGACTGATCACCTGTTAAGGCCTCAATAGCAGCATATTGTGAAACTGCTGTAAGATTTGATGTCGTTTGACTGATAATCTTAGCCATACCTGAAATAATTTCTGGATCTCCGACAGCAAAACCAACACGCCAACCTGTCATAGCATAAGTCTTTGAAACACCATTAATCACAATTGTTTGCTTACGAATGGCATCTGAAAGACTTGAAATTGGAGTAAAGGTGTTGCCATTATAGACCAAACGGCCATAGATATCATCTGCCAAAATCAAGATATCGTGCTCAACCGCCCAGTCACCGATTGCTTTCAATTCTTCCTTACTGTAAATCATTCCTGTTGGATTTGATGGAGAATTAAGCAAGACAACTTTAGTTTTTTCAGTGCGAGCAGCTTCAAGTTGTTCAACCGTTGCTTTAAAGTGATTAGCTTCAGTCGTTTGGAAAGTGACCGGAACACCTTCAACCATTTTAACTTGGTCTACGTAAGAAACCCAGCAAGGTGTTGGAATAATGACTTCATCACCAGGATTGATGACCGTAGCAAAGAAAGCATATAAGATAAACTTCGCACCAGTGCCGACAACAACCTCATTTGGTTTTACAGCATAGCCATAGAAGTTTTCCATGTAAGTGCTAATCGCATCCTTAAGTTCTGGAAGTCCAGAAGCTACGGTATAGAAACTTGCCTTACCATTTTCAATAGAGGTAATAGCAGCATCTTGAATGTTCTTAGGTGTTACAAAATCTGGTTCACCAAGTGTCAAACTCAAGATATCACGTCCTTGAGCTTTAAGAGCTTTAGCACGCGCACTGGCAGCTAAAGTAACACTTTCTTCCATTTGTAATACACGATTTGATAATTTTGTCATTTCATTATAGTCCTTCCACTTTAATAACCTGACCTGAGATAAAATCAACCAGATAATACTGGGTTCCTGACTTCACTTCCCAAATAGGAGTTTTGCCATACTTTCCTAGGTGGACATAGGATATATCCTTAGCACCATAGGCTTTAGCAGCTTTCTTAGCCACTGACTTACTAATACCATCCGATTGCTTGTAGATATCAACCTCACCTGAATCATGACTCACGATAACAGCCAGTTTCTCACCTTGACCAGACTTTCCAAGAAGTCCGTAATAGGTAGCCTCACCATGGTAGATATCAAATTCAGTAACAGTCTTAATATCTGCTTTGCTCTCTGCTATGGCAATAACCTTCTTTTCAGCGTCTACATAAGGCTTAGTCGCTACAATAAGAATAGCAGTCAAAGAGGCAATTAAGGTCACAACGATTACAATTATTCCAAAAATGAACTGTTGCTTTTTGGTCCAGGGTGAACGTTGTTTACGCATAATGCCTCCTAAAAAAGTTTCTGAATTTATTATATCAGAAAATGATAAATCTTTACATAGCAATATAGCTAGTATTGAGCAATTAAGTCTATCTTTTTTATAAGTCAGTAAAATTTATAAAACCTAAGTAATCTTAGAAAAGGTTGGTTTTTAAAAGTTAACTTTCTTGTTCTAAGAAATCCTGAATATCCTCTTTGACTTCCTCGAACTTAGCGGGCTTAAGCGCAACTTCTTGTGTCACTTCTTTTAGAAATAGTTTTCCATAACTCTTAACGAGCGGGCGATTATCCATAAGAAGAATAGCCGAGCGCTGTTCTGGACGTCTTTGAGCACGTCCAATAGCTTGTTTAAAACGTAAAACCGTCATGGGAAGACTGTAACTATCAAAGGTGCTCTTTCCTTGCTTAGAAAACCAAGATTCAATCTTTTGATAGAATGGATCCTTAGGATTGTCAAACGGCAGACGTGCAATAACCTCAATTACCCTATCTTGTTGGGCAAAGTCAACACCTTCCCAGAACGACCCCATACCGAGAAGGAGATTGGTCTCACCTCTATCAAAACGTTTTTTGACATTAAAAGCTGTCCCATTTTTCTCTTGAGTTAGGTGACGAACTTCCCTATGATCCAATAAATCTGAAACAGCCATCATACTCTTTCGAGATGTAAATAGTACTAAAATTGGGTATTCCATTTCAGATAGCTTCTGGAGACGCTTTGCAAGAGCAACTTCATACTCTTCCTCAGAAGCAATACCAATCATAGGCATGCTTTGATCAATCCAAATAGCTTGATTGGGTAAAGTATCCATTGGGAGGCTAACCTTGCGTACCTGATCTAAGCCTAATAAATCAGCCACATCTACATCAGGTCCCACATCAATAGTTGCTGAGACAATTATCACTTTTTGGGCACTTGGTAGATAAGCAGAAAGCTCTAAGAGCTCTTTGCGTGACGCCTTTAAATAAGTCACACGATGTTCCTGATAATAATCTGTTTCAAGCCAGAAATGACAGTAAAGGGGTGTCTTCAAGGGAGACAACATCTCCATCAAATCACTTTCACCTTCCAGTTCAGAAATGGTTTGTAGCAAACGATCTAATTGCTGGCGATTATACTGCTTCTGAGGAAATTGTTGATGTTCTTGGATTAGATGGCTAATTTCAAACTGCAAATTTTCGAGCAAGCGTTGTTGAAGTAAGGTTTGACTACCACTATCAAGAATTCGATGAATATGTTGCAACAGGACCGTAAGATTGACTTGATGACGTGAAAATTGTTCCAAAGCCAGAACCATCTTTTGCCCCTCATCAATCACAAGAGTCTTTCCTCGAACAAAATCATGATCATCTTCCATACGCGTCAACAGATAAGCATGGTTGGTTACAACTACCCTAGCTTCCTGAGCTTTTTGGTAGGACTGTTGCCAAAAATCATATTCAGCAAAAAGACTGTCCACCTTTAACTTACCATCGTGCTTAATCTCATCGAAATAAGCCATATAGCGCTGCTTTTGTCTGATTTCGTCAAGATCCCCTGTCTCTGTTTCAGTCAACCAAACCAAGAGTTGCATTTTATAACGATTAACCAAACGGTTACTATCCTGACGAAGTAAGCTTTGGTAGAAGGCATCTAACTTGATATAATTCTGGGGTCCTTTGAGACTATGAAAGTTAATATTAAAGACATCCGACAATGCTTTAGCTTCCTGATTCATAATCTGATTTTGAAGGAGCTTGGTCGGAACAGCAACCACCACTTTATCTACATCAGATTGTGCCAACAAAGGAAGCAAATAGCCATAGGTTTTCCCAATTCCAGTCTGAGCCTGAATCATGGAAATATCAGCATTATCAAGCTCTCTTCTTACTACCTCAGCAAACTCACTTTGTTTAGGCCTTGATTCCAAATCTAAGAGAGCAATATTGGTATCAAAATCTTGAGACAGTTTTCGTTCAGACTTATAAGTCAAAGGTCTACGAAGAACAATTCCAGATTCTTCAAGCATGACATATTCTTTTGATAGACCTAAATTTTGACCTCTTATAGCATCACGAATAACCAACTCAGTTTCAAAAAGAAGATTATCTGAAAAGGTCAAAAGCATCTCAATTGTCTGTCTAGGTAAGCTGGCAATCTTATCCATCAAATGAAATAAAAGCTGTCCGGTCGCTCTCGCATCTTCAATAGCGGTATGGGCCTGAGCTAGGTCAAGATTAAGAACCTTGGATAAATGAGATAGCTTATATTGTTCTAACGTCGGATAAAAGACCTGAGCCAATTCGACAGTATCCACACGAGGAGTCCTTAGTTCGAAGCCCTCCATGAAAAGAGCCTCTGCAAGCAAATTGGCATCAAATTTAACATTATGGGCAACAAAAATACAGTCCTCAATCAGTTCAAAAATGGTTCTAGCAATTTCTGAGAAATCTGGGGCTTGAGCCAACTGCTGATCGGTAATCCCTGTTAAATGAATAATGTGATCATCGAGTTCTTGGTGTGGGTTGACATCACTCGCAAATTCGTCAATCACCTGACCATTTTGCATGATGACAATTCCCACCTGTATAATACTAGCCGTTGACGAAGCGGAGGTTGCTTCCAAGTCAACAATGGCATATTTATTCGTGTTTTTTTCACTCATAGTGACCTTATTATAGCATATCCAAAGCCCCAAAAAAAGACAAAGCCATCATTCTGATATTGGAAAAAGCCTGAAATTCGTGCTACACTAGAGCTATGAAAATAAGACGAATTTTAAATCCTGTAGCTCAGGAAAACACCTATATTTTAGAAAACGATACAGCCTGTCTAGTTATTGATCCAGGAAGTGATACTTCTAGTATCTTAACTGAACTTAAAGCAATCGACAAACCAGTTGCTGCTATCCTTTTGACACATACACACTACGACCACATTATGAGTGTTGAAGCAGTCCGTCAGGCATACAATCATCCTCCTGTTTACGTTGCTGAAGCTGAAAAAGACTGGTTGCTGAACCCTATCGATAATTTATCTGGACTACCACGTCATGACGATATGGAAGACGTTATTGTCAATCCAGCAGAATACTACTTCGATTTCACTCAGGACTATAACATCGAGGATTTCCAGTTTAAAGTTGTTCCAACCCCAGGACACTCTATTGGAGGTGTTTCTTTTATCTTTGATAAAGAAGAAACTGTATTTTCTGGTGATGCCCTCTTTAAAGAAACAATTGGACGCTGGGACCTTCCAACAGGGAACCACGAACAATTACTCACTAGTATTAAAGAACAACTCTTTACACTTCCTAACCACTACAGAGTTTTCCCAGGTCATGGATGGGACACCACTATTGGTCATGAGAAGGTCTTTAACCCACATTTTTCATAAAAACAAAAGCTTGTCGACACCTACTTTAGTAAGTATTGACAAGCTTTTTTTCTCGAATAAAAAAGAAGGCCGATAGACCTTCTTATCTGAAACACTGTAGTGTGTTTATTTAGATTTGATGTAGTTAACACCATCTGCTTTAGGTGCAACGGCTTTACCAAAGAAAGCAGCCAAGACAATAATTGTCAAGATATATGGTGCAATTTGCAAATACACATTTGGTACATGTGAAATAAGTGGAAGCTGTTTTCCAATGATTGCCAATGATTGTGACAATCCAAAGAACAAACTTGAAAGCATAGCCCCGATTGGACTCCAACGACCAAAAATCATAGCAGCCAAGGCGATGAAACCAGGACCTGCAATTGTTGTAACAGCAAAGTTGTTAGAGATGGATTGAGCATATACCGCACCACCAACACCACCAAGGAAACCTGAAATCATAACGCCATAGTAGCGCATACGGTAGACGTTAATCCCAAGTGTATCCGCTGCCTGTGGGTGCTCACCAACTGAACGAAGTCGCAAACCAAAGCGTGTCTTGAAGATAAGCCACCATGATGCTACTGAAACCAAGATAGCAACATACGCTACCAAAGAAACATTAGTGAAGAAAACTTTACCCAAGAAAGGAATATGATCCAAGATCGGGAATGATACAGTCTTAAAGTTATGACTGATAGCAGGTGTTTGACCAGCACCATAGATAACACGTGTCAGAAAGACTGCTAAAGATGGAGCAATCAAGTTCAATACCGTACCAGAGACAACATGATCCGCACGGAAATTAATGGTCGCAACCGCATGGAGCAATGAATAGAGAACACCAATCAGACCTGCTACAATCGCAGCAATCCAAGGTGTCGCATTTCCAAAACTTTCTGCAAAAGTCAAGTTAAAGAGAACACCTGCGAAAGCACCAATTACCATAATTCCTTCAAGGCCGACATTTACGATACCGCCTCGTTCAGAGAAAGTTCCACCGATACTTGTAAAAATCAATGGTGCTGAGTATTTCAACATAGAGGCAACGATCAAGGCTATAATTGTAATAAAGTCCATATTAGTTCTGTCCTCCTTTAGCTTTCACTGATTTATGACGAGGGCGAACCCAATATCTAATGATGTAGTTAGCACCAACAAAGAAGATAATCAAGGCTGAAACAACATCAATGATTTCAGGTGGCACGCCAATCATACCACTCTTACCAATAGACAAGACACCATAAAGAAGGGCGGCAAATGGAATACCGATAGGGGAGTTAGATGCTAACAGCGCAACCGCCATACCGTTCCAACCGATAGCCAATGAAGCGTTTTGAACGAAGACATTTTGGAATGTACCAAGTCCTTCTACTGTTCCTCCAAGACCACATAGAGCACCTGAGATAATCATTGACATGATAATAACACGTTTAGATGACATCCCTGCATACTCTGATGCATGAGGATTAAGACCTACAGATGTAATTTCAAAACCAGTTGTTGTTTTCTTAAGCAAGAACCAAACTAAGAAGGCAGCTGCAAGAGCCAGGAAGAAACCAATATTGAAACGCGAACCACCAGTTATTTGAGATAAGAACTCTGTTTGATAACTAGCTGAGGCTACAACCTTGTTAGATGCTTCTGAAGAACGCAACATATCAGCTGTAAATCCAAAGCGAATAATATTGTTTCCCACATACAAAATGATGTAGTTCATCATGATGGTTACAATGACCTCACTTGTTCCCAAGTAAGCACGGAGAATACCTGGAATAGCCCCAGCGATACCACCTGCAACCAAACCAATAATGACTGTACAGATAACTGAAACCACCTTTGGCAAATCAGGGAATGACAAGGCAAACCATACAGCAGAAACCCATCCTGCCAAGGCCTGTCCTGGCAAACCAACGTTAAAGAAACCTGCCTTAGAGGCAACAGCGAATCCAAGTGCAATCAGAATCAGCGGACTCATGGCACGAAGAATTTCACCAATATTTTTCAATGAACCAAAGGCCGTTGTGAAGAGATCGTAGTAAGCCCAGAATGGATCGTAACCAAAGATTAACATCAAAACGGCTCCAATCAACATTCCCAAGAGGACAGCAATTAAAGGAACTGCCCAATTTTGTACTTTTTTAGACATTTGCTTCCTCCTTATTCAATTGTCCACCAGCCATAAGAATACCAAGATCTTGCTTATTCGTTTCAGCAGGATCTAGAATACCCTGAATTGCGCCATCATAGATAACCGCAATTCTGTCTGACATATCAAGAATTTCATCCAATTCAAAGCTGACAACAATAACAGCCTTACCTTTATCACGTTCAGCGATAATACGTTTACGGATGTACTCAATAGCACCAACATCAAGACCACGAGTTGGTTGACTTACAATAAGAAGTTCTGGGTCACGGTCAATCTCACGAGCGATAACAGCTTTCTGTTGGTTACCACCTGACAATTCACCACCAGCAATTAATTCTCCCGCACCACGAACATCAAATTCTTTCATCAATTCACGCGCTTTTGCATTGATGACACTATAGTTCAAGATACCATTCTTAGAATTTGGTTCTTTGTAGTAGGTTTGAAGAGCAATATTTTCAGCAACTGTCATTTCAAGGACCATACCATCACGGTGACGATCTTCAGGAATATGACCAACACTCATTTCAGTAATCTGACGCGTTGTCTTATGAATAATCGATTCACCCTTGATGGTAATATCACCTGACTTAACTTTACGAAGTCCTGTAATCGCTTGGACAAGTTCTGTCTGACCATTGCCATCGATACCGGCAATACCGATGATTTCACCAGCTCGAACATCCAATGACAAGTTTTTAACAGCAGGAACTCCACGGTTCTCGTTAACCACCAAATCTTTAATAGAAAGAACAACTTCTTTCGGATTTGAAGGAATTTTCTCTGTTTTGAAGGAAACCTGATGGCCAACCATCATTTCAGCCAAGTCAGCATTTGTTGACCCTTCAATCGTTACTGTATCAATTGATTTACCACGTCTAATGACAGTGACACGATCAGATACTGCACGGATTTCATCCAACTTATGTGTAATCAGAATAATCGACTTGCCTTCCTTAACCAAGGTCTTCATAATGTTTAGAAGTTCAGTAATTTCAGACGGAGTCAATACCGCAGTCGGTTCATCGAAGATCAAGATATCAGCCCCACGATACAGAGTCTTAAGGATTTCAACACGTTGTTGAGCACCAACAGAGATATCTGCTACTTTGGCAGTTGGATCTACTGCAAGACCATATCTTTCAGAGAGTTCAGTAATTTCCTTGATAGCCTTCTTCATATCAAGGACACCACCAGCTTTGGTTACCTCACTACCCAAAATGATATTCTCAGCAACTGTAAAAGCTTCAACCAACATAAAATGTTGGTGAACCATCCCAATCCCCAGTTTCGTTGCTTTAGATGGTGAATCAATCGTCACCTCTTGTCCTTTTACCTTAATGGTCCCGCTCGTAGGTTGCAAAAGACCTGAAAGCATATTCATTAAAGTTGACTTACCTGCACCATTTTCACCGAGGAGGGCGTGGATCTCTCCTTGTCTCACATCAAGATTGATATGATCATTTGCCACGAATTCACCAAATTTTTTGGTAATATCGTGCATCTCAATGACATTTGGCTTCGTCATACAATCTCCTTTCAAGAATAATTTTTATTTCAGCAAAGGGGATCATTTACTGCTTCCCTTTGCTGAGACAAAAATTGTCTCAGTTTAAGCTCTATAAAGACTTATGCTTAACTATTATTTGCTAAGACCATCAGTTGGTTTCAATTCACCATTCTTGATTTGTTCTTTAGCTTTTTCTACTGCATCCTTGATATCTGAAGGAAGATTAGACGTTACAATGTCAACACCACCGTCTTTGATACCGTAAGTTTTAGTTTTACCACCTTCGAATTTATCGCCTTTGACTTGTCCGTTAGCGATATCTTTAACAACTGTACCAACTTGTTTGATTGTTGAAGTCAAAACAAAGTTAGATTTTTTCTTGTCTGAAGATGTGTAATCACCTTCTGCTGTTTGGTCACGGTCAACACCGATTACCCATACTTTCTTATCGCTGTCAGCATCAAGTTTTTCGTTAACATCTTTAGCAGCTGTGAAGACACCAGTACCAGTACCACCAGCAGCTTGGTAGATTACGTCAACGCCTGAAGCGTACATTGTTGAAGCGATTGTTGTACCTTTAGCCGCATCAGAGAATGATTCAGCATATTGAACTTGTACATCGATGTCAGGTTTTACTGACTTGGCACCGGCTGTGAAACCAGCTTCAAAACGTGTAATTGTATCTGATGTTTGACCACCGATGAAACCAACTTTATTTGTTTTTGATTGCATTGCTGCTGCGATACCTGCAAGGTAAGCACCTTCATTATCGGCAAACAAGACACTCTCAACGTTCTTTTGGTCTTTAATAACATCGTCAATGATTACATAGTTCACATCTTCGTGTTCTTTGGCTGCATCTGCAACAGCATCATGAAGGGCAAAACCAACACCAAAGATGAGGTTGTAACCTTGACTTTGTGCTGAAGACATGTTTGTTGCAAAGTCAGACTCTGAACCAGATTGGAAGTAAGTGAAGCCAGAATCTTTTTTAAGTTTGTTAGTTTTACCCCATGCTTGGAGTCCTTCCCATGCTGATTGGTTAAATGATTTATCATCTACCCCACCAGTATCTGTAACGATAGCAGCTTTAACTTTTGAATCAGCTGATGATCCGCCGCGTCCGCCACGTGCACATGCTGCAAGACCAAGTGCTGCAACAGCAACAAGGCCAAGACCGATAATTTTCTTGTTCAATTTCATCTTGAACACTCCTCCTATAACTTGCAAGAAAACTTGCTTAATAAAGAATAAAACAACTAGACTATTGTAAGTCCGTAAAAGAGTATGGTAACAACTCTCCGACTGTCATCTCGACTGTCGATTTATCTTCAGCGATAAGAATCACTTTAGAATCAGATTTAAAAAATTCGACCATCACTTGGCGACAAGCACCACACGGTGAGATAGGCTCTTTGGTATCTCCGTATACTGCGAGACATTCAAAGTCTCTATACCCTTCAGATACCGCCTTAAAAATGGCAGTTCTTTCTGCACAATTGGTCAATCCGAATGAGGCATTCTCAATGTTACATCCTTGAAAAATGTGCCCATCCTTTGTAAGCAATGCTGCTCCAACTCTAAACTGAGAATAAGGAACATAGGCATTTTCAGCTGCCTCTTGTGCTGCATTTATCACTTGCTCTTTTTCAATAACTGTCATGACTTTCTTGCCCTTTCATTATGGCCACTCCTGACGAAGTACCAATACGGGTTGCACCAGCTCTGATAAAGGCTTGAGCCGCCTCAAGTGTACGTGCTCCACCGGAGGCCTTGACTCCCATAGTAGGACCCACAGCTTCTCGCATAAGTTCAATATCTTCAATGGTAGCACCACCAGTAGAAAAACCTGTAGATGTCTTCACAAAATCTGCACCTGCCAGTTTTGCTAATTGGCAAGCTTCGACCTTTTCTTCATCAGTCAATAGACAAGTTTCAATGATAACCTTTACAAGTTTACTTCCACTAGCTTCAACAACAGCTTTAATATCGTCTTCAACTAATTTAAGATTTCTAGATTTAAGAGCACCGATATTGATTACCATATCAATTTCATCCGCTCCATTGGCAATAGCATCCTTGGTTTCAAAAGCCTTAACTGCGGAGGTCGATGCTCCCAAAGGGAAACCAATAACCGTACAAACTTTAACAGAACTATCTTTTAGCAATTCAGCTGTCGTTTTGACCCAAGTTGGATTAACACAGACACTGGCAAACTCATACTTCTTAGCCTCATCAATTAAGGAAAGAATCTGTTCTTTATTAGCATCAGCTTTTAGTAAGGTATGGTCAATATAGCTATTAACAGACATAAACAAACTCCTTGATTAGAATTAAATTAAGGGTTAGCGAATTATCTTTAATATTTCTGTCGTTTCTTTACATTCACTACCCATAATAACATTTTTTTCGAATTCAGTCAGCATTTTTTCAGATAAAATTTCTTGGCTATAGACCTTGGCAATAAGGTCTCCCTGAGTCACAAAATCGCCAACTTTCTTTTCAAATACAATTCCTGTTTCATAATTAAGACTATCTGACTTCGTAGCTCGACCTGCTCCTAATTGCATAGCAAATTTTCCAAATGCCATAGCAGGTAACTCTTTAATGTAACCTGTTTCATGAGCATGAATATCTGTCACGACAGGCGCACTGCTATGACGATAAAGATCGGTCAAATCACCACCTTGAGCTTGAATGAGTTCTTCAAACTTAGCAAGGGCTTGTCCACCCACTAAGTGCTGACGAATCTCTTCCTGGCTAGATTCAACCTGAGCTAAATCTAATAGAATCTCAGCCAACTCACAGATAAAGTCAGTGATATCTTCACGTCCCTTACCTTGCATAATTTCAATAGCCTCTGTGATTTCTAAACGGTTACCAATAGCCTTACCTAGTGGCTGGCTCATATCTGTAATAACTGCAATCGTTTCACGATTGACCTCATGCCCTAGTGCAACCATGGTCTCTGACAATTTTTCAGCATCTGACATATTTTTCATGAAAGCGCCTTGACCAACAGTAACATCCAGTAAAATCTTATCAGCACCAGCTGCAATTTTTTTGGACATAACAGAGCTTGCAATTAGAGGAATGGAATCTACTGTTGCAGTGACATCACGCAAGGCATAAAGAAGTTTATCAGCCTTAACCAAATGCTCAGACTGACCAATAAGGGAAATCCCAATGTCTTTAACTTGCTCAATGAATTCTTCCTTGCTACGCTCAACCTGATAGCCTTTGATAGACTCTAATTTGTCAATCGTTCCACCTGTGTGTCCAAGACCACGACCACTCATCTTAGCCACTGGAACACCAAAGCTAGCTACAAGCGGCATCAGAATGATGGTTACCTTATCACCAACGCCTCCGGTCGAATGTTTATCTACCTTAACACCTGGAATTTCTGACAAATCATATTGTTCGCCTGAAGCAACCATATCAGTGGTCAAATCATGGATTTCACGAATAGACATACCTTGATAATAAATCGCCATCGCCAGGGCTGCTATCTGATAGTCTGGTATTTCCCCAGATACATAGCCATTAATGAGATATGAAATTTCCTCTGTGCTTAACTCGCCACCATCTCTTTTCTTTTCAATTAAATCAACTGTTCTCATATTTTCTCACTTCTAAGGATATAATATCCTTTATCCTTTTTAACGACTTCAGCATTACCAAACACATCCTCCATCTTAGCCTTAGCTGACGGAGCACCTTGTTTTTTCTGAATAACAATAGTTAGGTTACCACCTTGATTGAGATAATCATATGACTCCTCGATAACTTGATGAACCACCTTCTTGCCCGCACGAATAGGTGGATTGGAAATGATATAGTCAAAACTTCCTGTAACATTTTCATAGATATTTGATTGGAAGATAGTAGCTTCAACCTTGTTTCGTTGAGCATTTTGTTTAGCTAAATCAATCGCCCTACTATTGATGTCAATCATAGTGACTTTGACGCCTTGAACCTTGGCCAAACTAATACCAAGAGGACCGTAACCACAGCCCACATCTAATAGTGTTTTTCCAGCTTCCAAATCTAATGCACTCAAAAGCACTTGACTTCCAAAATCAATCATTTTTTTAGAGAAAACCCCAGCATCCGTGTAAAACTGAAAACTTTCTCCTAATAAGTTTACCTTTAAATCATGAATATCATGAGCCGCATCTGGCGTCTCAGCATAATACATTTTTGACATTATTTTTTTCCTTCTAGATAGTCATTTTCTTTATCGTATCATAAATACCAAAGTAAGGCTAGTAATATGACAAGGCTTACATTCAGGCTTTTTTTCTGCTATAATGTTAGCTATGTTAAATGAATTTATCAATTTCGAAACGATATCACGCAAGGAGTGGCAACGCCTTCATAAAGAAGACGATACCCCATTGACTGCAGAAGAACTGGATTCCATTCGTAGTCTTAATGACAAGATCGATGTGCAAGAAGTAAGTGACATTTATCTCCCTCTTATCAATCTCATTCGCATCTATCAGAAAACTGCCAATGATTTAACCTTTTCTAAGAGTATCTTTTTACAAAAGTCACAGACTAATCGTCCATTTATTATTGGGGTATCTGGTTCAGTTGCCGTTGGTAAATCCACAACTAGTCGTTTGCTTCAACTCTTGTTGCAACGTACCTTTCCCCAATCTAAAGTTGAACTTGTGACAACTGATGGCTTTCTCTATCCTAACCAAGTCTTGAAAGAAAAAGGTATCCTTAACCGTAAGGGGTTCCCTGAGTCCTACGATATGCCACTTCTTCTCAATTTTTTAGATACTATAAAAAATGGTGGTGATGTCAATATCCCTATTTACTCTCATGAAATTTATGATATTGTACCGGGACTTACCCAAGAAATCAGACAACCCAATTTTTTAATTGTCGAAGGGATTAATGTTTTCCAGAACCCTATTAACCAACGACTTTACATGAGTGACTATTTCGATTTTTCTCTCTACATTGACGCTGAAGTTAATAATATCGAATCCTGGTATCTTGAACGTTTTCAAACCCTTCTTGAGCTCGCCAAAAAAGATGAAAACAACTACTACCATCGTTTCACTAAATTTAGTAAGGATGAAGCTTTATCTTTAGCACAAAAAACCTGGCGTGATATCAATTTGGTTAACCTAGAAAATTATATCGAACCTACACGAAGTCGAGCTGAACTGATTCTTCACAAGGGAGACAATCATAAAATCGACTTCATCCACTTAAAAAAATAGAAAAAGCTTGCCAAGGGGCCTAAAATAACGTATAATGACATAGTTAGATAAATTTTGGAGGTGAAAACATTGGCAAATATTAAATCAGCTATCAAACGCGCTGAACTTAACGTTAAACAAAACGAAAAAAACTCAGCTCAAAAATCAGCTTTGCGTACTGCTATTAAAGCATTCAACGCTAACCCAACTGAAGAAGCTTACCGTGCTGCATCAGCTAGCATCGATAAAGCCGCTTCTAAAGGTTTGATTCATAAAAACAAAGCAAGCCGCGATAAATCACGTCTTGCAGCTAAATTGGCTAACTAATTGAAAGCTCCATTTAGGAGTTTTTTTATTACCTAGAAAACCTGCTAGATTATCGTCTAGCAGGTTTTCTTTATTAATTAAACTCCGGTGATTTTAACTTCAAAAATCGTTCCCTTTGGTTGATTATCTTTAACAACAATTGTTCCTTTAAGGGCTAAAACAATTTGTTGTGCTAGGGATAAGCCAAGTCCAAACCCACCTTTTTGTCTGGTTCTAGCCTTATCTACGCGATAAAATCGATCAAAGATTTTTTTCTTATCACTATCTGATATTCCAGGACCATTATCAGCTACAGAAATATAAAGATGGCGGTCATTAGTGCGGACAGTAAAGGTAACATGTCCGTCATCTTCCGTATATTTAATAGCATTATCAAATAAGATGGTCATTAACTGTTTCAATAACGTTTTATCAGTCTGGATTGGACGACCAACTTGGTTTTGAGCCGTGAAACCTTTCTCATTTTCTTCTGCAATCATGGCATAGTTGGTAAAGACTGTATCAAAGAAAGCAGGTTCTAAGGTTTCGATTTCTGGTTTAATACCATCGTCACGACGAGCCAAGTTCAAAAGATTAGTCGTCAAAAGACGCATGTTGCGTACTTCATCAAGACTTGAAGCAATATTCTCTGAATTATCTAAAATAGTACTCTCAGGCTTGCGGAAAAGAACTTCTAATCTGTTTTGAATCACAGCAAGCGGTGTCCGTAACTCATGGCTAGCATTCTCAACAAAAGCCTTCTGCTTCTCCAAGCTTTCCTGGATAGGACGTCTTGACCACTTAGCCAAATACATACTAGCCGCAACAGATAAAAGCCAGAAGAAACTCATCATGATGACAATGAGCTTAACATAACGTTCAGTGGCTTCTTCCAATTGAGTTGTATTAATCGCAATAACAAGGTACTTAGCATCAGGATAGAGACTATTGTCTACTTTCTCAGTGATCAGGCGATACTTTTCCGTTTGATCGAAATAATTCTGAGCACTTCCCTTGCTGATAACATCAATGTTATTTTTATCTATTGGTAAATTGGATAAGCTTGAAAATTTATCAACGACATTGAGGACTTTTCCATTCTTATCAAGTACCAAGACACTGGTATTTGCCGCAACAGATAAATCGTGAGGGGCATCTTCAATTTTTGATTTCTTCTTAGGTTCTTTTTTAGAGCCACTCGAGTCAGGTGTTTCAGCTGTCGACTCTTTAGTATCATAGGCTTGGTAGATGGTTGTCGTATTATTTTGATCTACCTCAGAAGTCAGAAAAAGTTCCCGTTTTAGCATTTCCATTTCTAAATAAGAATTGGTCTTAGTGGCTGCCATTTTCAGACTAGAGTCCACATTGGAATAAACACCGTAACTCAGAATCTGCAAAATCATGACAGTCATGATAAGGAAAATACCAGAAAAAGTGGCAAAGAAATGAATGAACGACTTAAATCCGTCTGACTTGATTCTCCTAAAGAGATAGTTGAAAAATTTAGTCAGCATTCTTCAAAATATACCCCACACTTCTCAAGGTTTGGAGGTTAGCAGCAAAGTCTGTTCCTTTAAGTTTCTTACGAATTTTAGAAACATAAACCTCGACAACTGATACCGTGGTATCACTATCAAATCCCCAAAGACGGTCAAAAATTTGTGACTTAGGCAAGATGACATTTTGATTTTGTAAGAAGTAAACTAATAAATCAAACTCTTTACCAAGAAGTTCTACTTCTTTATCCCCCACAAAGGTTGAATTTGTAGCAAGATTGACACGAACATCACCAAAAGAAAGTGTGTTTTGGTCAAATTTACCAGAGCGTTTCAAAAGTGCTTGAATACGCATCTTCAACTCTTCTAAATAGAAAGGCTTAGTTAGGTAGTCATCTGCACCAAGTTCAAAGCCGTGGCCTTTATCATCTAGACTTTCCTTAGCCGTCATGATAAGTACAGGAGTTGTTACACCTTTTTCACGTAATTCTCTAAGAACCGTGAAACCATCTTTTTCAGGCAACATAAGGTCTAAAAGAATCAAATCATAAACGCCACTTTCAGCTTCGTAAAGGCCTTCATCACCATCAAAGACTTGCATCACATCAGCAAAGTCATCTAAAAAATCAAAAACTGAGTTCGACAAACTCAAATCATCTTCTACTAGTAGTATTTTAATCATAGTTATCCCCCTTGTTAGGTGTCAAAGATACAAATAACACTTTGACTAAGTTTTATCATTATATCTAAAATAGACGTAATCATCTAGTGCTTTGATCTTCTTTTATTTAGATTTAGTCTACTAAACTTTCCTTAAGCTTTTCATAACTGAAACGAAAAAACAGCACCAATAGGTACTGTTTTGTATCGATATTTCTTCTTAGAACAAACCAACAGCTGTTCCGTCTTCAGCTACGTCCATCTTGAGGGCTGCTGGTGCTTTTGGAAGACCAGGCATAGTCATGACGTCACCTGTAAGAGCTACGATAAATCCAGCACCTGTTTTAGGAACAAATTCACGGATAGTGATATCAAAACCTTCTGGTGCTCCAAGTAAGAATTGGTTATCTGAGAAGCTATATTGTGTTTTAGCCATACATACTGGCAATTTATCCCAACCGAATTCTGCAAATTGTTTGAGTTGGTTCTTAGCTTTTTTCTCGAAGACAACTGATTTACCACCATAGATTTCAGTAACAATCTTAGTGATTTTTTCTTCCAAGCTATCATCATCAGAATAAAGGCGTTTATAGTCAGCATTACCATTTTCAACAGCATCAACTACTGCGTTGGCAAGGTCAATACCACCATCAGCACCATTAGCCCAAACGCTAGCCAATTCAACAGGAACATCGATTTCTGCACAAAGTTCCTTAAGGGCTGCAATTTCAGCTTCTGTATCAGCAACAAACTCGTTAATAGCAACGACTGCTGGAAGACCAAATTTACGAACGTTTTCCACATGACGTTTCAAGTTTGCGAAGCCATCACGAACGGCCTGAACATTTTCTTCAGAGAGGTCAGTTTTGGCTACCCCACCGTGCATTTTAAGGGCACGAAGTGTCGCAACAATAACAACAGCATCAGGAGTTGTTGGGAGGTTTGGAGTCTTGATATCAAGGAATTTTTCAGCACCAAGGTCAGCACCGAAACCTGCTTCAGTAATCGTATAATCAGCCAAACGAAGAGCTGTAGCTGTAGCTAGAACTGAGTTACATCCGTGAGCGATGTTGGCAAATGGACCACCGTGTACCAAGGCTGGTGTCCCATAAATTGTCTGTACCAAGTTAGGTTTGATGGCATCTTTAAGAATAAGGGTAAGCGCACCTTCAATTTCAAGATCACGTACATAAACTGGTGTACGATCATAACGGTAGGCAACTACAATGTTAGCCAAACGTTCTTTAAGGTCATTAATATCAGTAGCCAAGCAAAGAATCGCCATGATTTCAGACGCAACAGTAATATCAAAACCATCTTCACGTGGAATACCATTAAGTGGTCCGCCAAGACCAACGTTTACGTGACGAAGCGCACGGTCATTAAGGTCAACCACACGTTTCCAAATGATACGGCGTTGGTCAATGCCGAGAGCATTTCCTTGATGAATATGGTTGTCAAGAAGGGCTGACAAAGCATTATTCGCTGTAGTAATAGCGTGCATATCCCCTGTGAAGTGGAGGTTGATATCTTCCATCGGAAGCACTTGAGCGTAACCACCACCTGCAGCACCACCTTTGATTCCCATAACCGGACCAAGTGATGGTTCACGAAGGGCAATCATTGTTTTCTTACCAATTTTGTTAAGAGCGTCTGCAAGACCAATTGACATGGTTGATTTCCCTTCACCAGCTGGTGTTGGGTTGATAGCTGTCACCAAAATCAATTTTCCTGGCTTATTGTCTTTGACTGCATTGATTTTATCAAATGACAATTTTGCCTTATATTTTCCGTAGAGTTCCAAATCGTCAAAGCCGATTCCAACTTTTTCAACTACTTCTGTGATTGGCTTTAATTCTACACTTTGAGCAATTTCGATATCTGTTTTCATGAGACACTCCTCTATATTTTTCTAAAGTCTATTATATCAGAGTTTAATAAAAAACGCATTATTTTTGGTTAATTACTTTTCAATGTTCGGTTTTTGTTTTGTTATAAATCGTTATAACTTTAATTTATAGGGGTACACCTCAAAAATACTTACTTTTATTTACTAAAGACCCAATTTTTAGTACAATACTACTATGAAAATTTTGATTACATCGGGTGGTACCACTGAAAAGATTGATGCTGTACGTGGAATCACAAACCATTCAACAGGTTATCTAGGAAAGGAAATCGCTGAACTTTTCTTGTCTAAGGGTCACCAAGTAACCTTAGTAACGACCAAGACAGCGGTTAAACCAGAACCGAAAGAAAATCTAAAGATTACAGAAATTACGAACGTAGAAAGTCTTCTCAAAAAGATGGAGCCACTCGTCAAAGAGCACGATGTTCTCATCCATAGTATGGCAGTCTCTGATTATACTCCTATTTATATGACGGATTTCGCCGAATTAGAGGACACCGAAGATCTCACTCAATTCTTGCATAAGTCTAATACTGAAAGCAAGATTTCATCGGCTTCAGATTATCAGGTTCTTTTTCTTAAAAAAACACCGAAGGTCATTAGCCTTATCAAACAATGGAATCCTGAAATTCAATTGATCGGCTTCAAACTTTTGGTTAATGTAAGTAAAGAAGAGCTTTTTGAGGTTGCTCGCACAAGTCTGAAACGCAACAAAGCTGATATTATTGTTGCAAACGACTTGAGTGATATTACTCCAGATCAGCATATTGCCTATCTTGTTGACGAAAAAAACGAGGAGAAAGTTACGACTAAATCTGCAATTGCTCAAGCTTTATTTGAAAGGATATGCCATGACTAAACGTATCATCCTTGCTGTTTCAGGATCAATATCCGCCTATAAAGCAGCTGATCTAACAAGCAGGTTAAAGAAAAAAGGTTATGACGTTCACGTCATTATGACTGAAGCTGCTCAAGCCTTTATCACTCCTCTGACACTTCAAGTCCTTTCGAAGAATCCTGTTCATACTGATGTCATGGAAGAAAAATTGGCTGAACGCATTAATCATATTGACTTAGGTAAAGAAGCTGACCTCTTTGTTGTAGCTCCAGCTTCAGCAAATACCATTGCCAAATTAGCATATGGTCTAGCCGATAATATGCTTACTGCTACTGCTTTAGCTTTACCTAGCACCACACCTAAACTAATTGCCCCTGCAATGAATACGAAAATGTATGAAAATCCACTGACTAAGAAGAATCTAGATACTTTGCATGACCTTGGCTACCAAGAAATTCTTCCAAAATCAGGTTTACTGGCTTGTGGAGATACAGGACGTGGTGCCTTAGCTGATATTGATGACATTATTGAATCCATTGACAATGCTTTAACAAAATAGCCTTGCAGAGAATAAAAAGGAGTTTATGATGAATAAGAAAAATAAAGCAAACCAAACGGCTCAGTTATCCCTCTTGATAGCTACAATGGTTGTAATCGAAGTACTCAGTCAAACCATCTTTGCTGCTTTTGTACTTCCAATCAAACCAACCCTAACCCATATCCCAGTTATTATCGCTAGCATCGTCTACGGTCCTAAAATTGGAGCTTATTTGGGTGGCTTCATGGGAATTATGAGTATTATTCGCAACACTGTTATCTATACGGTTAGTAGCTATCTCTTTAGTCCTTTTGTTGAAGGAGGAACTTGGGCATCTGCAGTCATTGCCATCGTCCCTCGTATCCTAATCGGTATTTTCCCTTACTTTGTCTACAAGTTACTACAAAACCGTCTAGGTCTGACGCTATCTGGGGTTTTAGGTGCTTTCACAAATACATTTTTCGTACTTCTTGGCATCTACTTCCTAATCCCTAACTTCTACACAGCAGGTGGCAAAACACTAATGGCAACCATTTTCACAACAAATTCGATTGCTGAAATGATTATCGCTGGTCTGTTAACTCTAAGTATCACACCAGTGTTACTGCGATTGAAAAAATAAAGAAAAACATGGTAATTACCATGTTTTTTTTCTTTAATTATGGTATAATGTAAGCGTTTAAAAATATAAAGGAGATTGCTATGTCTTACACTGAAAATTATCAAAAATGGCTCGACTTCGCTGAATTGCCTGCTTACCTTCGTGATGAGTTGGTCGCAATGGATGAAAAAACGAAAGAAGATGCCTTCTATACCAACCTTGAATTCGGTACAGCTGGTATGCGTGGCTTGATTGGTGCTGGTACTAACCGCATTAACATTTACGTTGTTCGCCAAGCAACTGAAGGATTGGCCCAATTGATTGACTCAAAAGGGGAAGAAGCTAAAAAACGTGGTGTTGCTATCGCTTACGATAGCCGTCACTTCTCTCCAGAGTTTGCTTTTGAATCTGCTCAAGTTTTGGCTGCTCATGGTATCAAATCTTATGTATTTGAAAGCCTACGTCCAACACCTGAATTGTCATTTGCTGTTCGTCATCTCCACACATTTGCTGGTATCATGGTAACAGCTAGCCACAACCCTGCTCCGTTTAATGGATACAAGGTTTATGGTGAAGACGGTGGACAAATGCCACCTGCAGATGCCGATGCTTTGACAGATTACATCCGTGCTATCGAAAATCCTTTCACTGTACAATTGGCTGACCTTGAAGAAAGCAAAGCTAACGGCTTGATTGAAGTTATCGGTGAAAACGTCGACGCTGAATACTTGAAAGAAGTGAAAGGCGTTAACATCAACCAAGACTTGATCAATGAATACGGTCGCGACATGAAGATTGTCTACACTCCACTTCATGGTACTGGTGAAATGTTGGCTCGTCGTGCTCTTGCCCAAGCTGGATTTGAAGCTGTTCAAGTTGTTGAAGCTCAAGCTGTTCCAGATGCTGACTTCTCAACTGTTAAATCTCCAAACCCTGAAAACCAAGCTGCCTTTGCTCTTGCTGAAGAACTTGGTCGCAAAGTAGACGCTGATGTATTGGTTGCAACTGACCCAGATGCTGACCGCCTTGGTGTTGAAATCCGCCAACCAGATGGATCTTACCTCAACCTTTCTGGTAACCAAATCGGAGCTATCATTGCTAAATACATTCTTGAGGCTCACAAAACAGCTGGTACACTTCCTGCAAATGCTGCCCTCTGTAAATCAATCGTATCAACTGAGTTGGTGACTAAGATTGCAGAAAGCTACGGCGCAACTATGTTTAACGTCTTGACTGGTTTCAAATTTATCGGTGAAAAAATTCATGAATTTGAAACACAACACAACCACACTTACATGCTTGGTTTCGAAGAAAGCTTCGGTTACCTCATCAAACCATTCGTACGTGACAAAGACGCTATCCAAGCTGTTCTTATCGTTGCTGAAATCGCAGCTTACTACCGCTCACGTGGTATGACTTTGGCAGACGGTATCGAAGAAATCTACAAACAATATGGTTACTTCGCAGAAAAAACTATCTCTGTTACCCTTTCAGGTGTTGACGGAGCTGCTGAAATCAAGAAAATCATGGATAAATTCCGTGGCAATGCTCCTAAACAATTCAACAACACAGACATTGCTAAGACAGAAGACTTCTTGGAACAAACAGCTACTACTGCTGACGGCGTTGAAAAATTGACAACTCCTCCAAGTAACGTACTTAAATACATCTTGGCTGATGATTCATGGTTTGCTGTTCGTCCTTCAGGTACAGAACCAAAAATCAAATTCTACATCGCTACAGTTGGTGAATCTGAAGCAGATGCTAAAGAAAAAATTGCTAATATCGAAGCAGAAATCAATGCTTTCGTAGGCGAATAATATTTAAGACTTAGAGCTAAGCTCTAAGTCTTTTTTATACGCGACAATACTAGGATTGTAAGCAAGTCACCTTTTTCATACTATAAACACGAAACCACCTATAGATTAAACTATAGGTGGTAATTTTATGATTCAATTATAGAGCGCTAACTTGTGAATGATGTTTAAACAAAGAATGAGTAGCTTCGTGAATATGACGAGCAGTTTCTGCATTATTCATGGTGTAGAGGTGAACGCCTGCAACATCTTGAGTAACAAGGTCGACAATCTGGTCAATCGCATAAGCAAGACCTGCCGCTCTAAGTGACTCAGGATCATGCTCATACTTATCCAAAATGGCACGGAACTTACGTGGCAAATGGATATTTTCACAAGTCTTAAGCAAACGTAGGGCTTGGTTACGATTCAAAATAGGCATAATACCCGCATGAATTGGTACATCAATTCCAGCCAAGGTACATTTATCTTGAAAATCATAGAAACGTTCATTGTCAAAGAAGAGTTGAGTTACAAGGCTAGAACAACCTGCATCAACCTTTTTCTTAAGGTTTTGGATATCAGAGATTTGATTTTGCGAATCTGGATGCCCTTCAGGATAGCAGGCACCGATGATATCAAATTGAGGAGCTTCTTCCTTAATAAACTCAATCAAATCAGTGGCATATCTAAAGTCTTTAAGAGGTTCCACACCAGGAATGATATCACCACGTAGGGCTAAGATACGGTGTACACCAACAGCATCCAAGTCACGTAAGGTATCAGCAACCTTTTCTTTACTCAAATAGATAGCCGGAAGGTGGGCAATCGTTGGGATGGCTAGGTCATTTTGAATATGATCTGCCAAAGGAACCGTCGTCTCTTTGATATTATATTTGTTATTACTAGCTGTCACACTGATAAAGTGTGGAGCCAATCCTTGCATATCCTCAAGGGCACGTAGAATTTTTTCGTTACCTACTGCAGGGTTAGGTGGAAAGACTTCAAAAGAGAGTGATGGTGTTTGGCTTGTCATATTTTATACCTTCTTCTTTTTAGATTTTTGTTAAGACAAAAGCTGTTTTAAGTGCCTATTGACTTCATAAATATAGTGAAACACTTGTCAATCATAGCCTGCTTGCAAAAATCTTTAGAAAATTATTCGCTATTGAAAACCTTCTACACTTAAGGAAGAAGGTCTTCAACATATGATAACTTCTGCTTACAAGTTTTCGCGAGCTGCTTTTGCAGCTTCTACAAGCTTGATCAAGCTTTCTTTAGTTTCTTTGATTCCGCGAGTCTTCAAACCACAGTCAGGGTTGATCCATACTTTACCGCTTGGTACTTTAGCCAAGATTGCTTCGATAGTGTGGTCAATTTCACCGTCTTGTGGAACACGTGGTGAGTGGATATCGTAAACCCCAGGTCCAACTTCTGTTTGGAAGTTTTGAGCTTTAAGTTCGTCCAAGATTTCAAGATTTGAACGACTAGCTTCAAATGAGATAACGTCTGCATCCAAGTTGTCAATGGCTGGGATGATATCTGTAAATTCTGAGTAACACATGTGAGTGTGGATTTGTGTGTCTGGTGCTACAGTTGAGTGTACCAAACGGAAGGCTGGAATTGCCCAGTCGAGGTAATCCTCATACCAGTCACTACGACGGAGTGGCAATTTTTCACGAAGAGCAGCTTCGTCAATTTGGATAATTTTCACGCCTGCAGCTTCAAGGTCAAGGACTTCATCTTTGATTGCAAGAGCAATTTGAAGAGTTGAATCCTTAATAGAGATGTCCTCACGTGGGAATGACCAGTTAAGGATGGTAACAGGTCCAGTCAACATACCTTTAACAGGTTTGTCAGTACGGCTTTGTGCGTAGCTAGACCATTTCACAGTGATTGGGTTAAGACGAGTCACATCACCCCAAATGATTGGTGGTTTAACCCCACGCATACCGTATGATTGTACCCAGCCATTTTTAGAGAAGAGGTAACCTGACAAGTTTTGACCGAAGTATTCAACCATGTCATTACGTTCGAATTCACCGTGAACAAGCACGTCAAATCCAACTTCTTCTTGCCATTTAATCCATTCATCAGTGATTTCAGCAAGGAATGCATCGTATTCTTCTTGTGACAATTCATTCTTACGGAAAGCCAAACGTTTAGCACGAACTTCCTTAGTTTGAGGGAATGAACCGATAGTTGTTGTTGGAAGCAATGGAAGTTTGAAAGCATCTTTTTGAATCGCTTCACGTTCTGCAAATACTGGTAAACGAGTGTAATCAGCTTCAGTCAAGCCTGCAATACGGGCACGAAGTTCAGCATTTTCACCAACACGCTCAGTCGCAAAGAGTTCTTTGTTAGCAGCAAGGGCTTCTTCACCTTGACCATTGCGGATAGCATCCAAGTCACGCAATTCACCCAATTTTTCAACTGCAAAAGCGAAGTGGTTCAAGATAGCTGGTTCAAATTCTTCATTAGCAGTTGTAAATGGTACGTGGAGAAGTGAGCAAGAGGTTGTCAAAACAATATTTTCAGCTGGAACTTGTTCAAGAATTGCAAGGCTCTTCTCGTAGTTGTTACGCCAGATGTTTTTACCATTGACGATACCGGCATAGAGAATCTTATCAGCTGGGAAACCACCTTTAACCAATTCAAGTGTTTTCTTACCTTCAACAAAGTCAAGACCAATACCATCAACTGGCAAGTTCACAAGGTCATTGTAGACATCACGAACATCACCAAAGTAAGTTTGAATCAAAACTTCAAGGCCTTTCTTATCAGCCAAGAGCTTGTTGTAGAGGTTCAAGAAGAGAGCTTTTTCTTCAGATGTCAAATCTTTAACAAGAGCTGGCTCATCGAGTTGAATACGAGTAGCACCAAGCTCTGCCAATTTTGCAAAAACATCTTGGTATGCAGAAACAAAGCTATCTACGAAGTCTTCAGCTTTTACACCATCTTCAAAGTCAGACAATTGAAGGAAAGTGAATGGTCCAACCACAACTGGACGTGTATTAAGACCCAATTCTTTTGCTTCTTGGTACTCATCAAAAATCTTGTGACCAGCAAGTTTAACTTCTGTTGTTTTTTCAAATTTAGGAACGATGTAATGGTAGTTAGTATTAAACCATTTTTTCATAGGAAGGGCACGAACATCCCCTTTTTCACCTTGGTAACCACGCGCCAAAGCAAAGTAACGTTCAAGATCTGTCAAATCCAAGTTTTGAACAGATTCAGGTACGACGTTGATAAGGAAAGCTGCATCAAGGAAGTTATCGTAATGTGAAAAATCATTTGAAGGAATTTCAGTGATACCCTTCTCTTTAACAATATTCCAGTGTTTTGCACGCAAGTCTTTGGCTGCTGCTAAAAGTTCATCTGCAGTAATTTCATTTCTAAAGTATTTTTCTGTTGTAAATTTTAATTCGCGGAATTCACCCAAACGTGGGAAACCAATGATAGTAGTTGACATCTTGTGTCCTCCTCTTTGTTGTTGAACTTATCTTACCAAAGAAATGGGGAGCTGTATAATTGCTATTAGTTTTCTCTATATATAGTTTTAGACTATACCCTATAAAATAAAGGGTTTCCGACTTCTGTTATCTCCTTTTGCTTAGATATCGTTATAGCTAATAACTATATATTGACTTACTAAATCCCTTTTTATATCAAAAAATCCCTAGACTTTTGTCTAGAGACTCTATTATTTACTAGGATCAGAACACTAAGCTCTATAAGTGCTCAGTACCCTCTCTTGAAGCCAAGATGATGTATAAGACATATTCTCACTATTGTAACTATTCCAAATAAAATAACCAAAAACTGCCAAGACTAATAAGAAACAAATTCCCAAGACGGCTAACCATATGATTTGTTTCTTTAAGCTATCATACTCACTCATATAGCCATTATGAAGTTTAATGAGTTCATTTCTTTTTTTGTTACTTGACTCTTTAGCAATAGCTATTTCTAGTTCGTACATCTGGTGCTTCCATGAATTCTTAGAAGTGCCTTTTTTCATTTTATTGTTTGAAAGGTTGCTGTTGCCTTTCTCAAAGTTATTTTTTTCAGTCATATTTCCCTCTAAAATCTTCTTTTAGTCCCTATCATTATAACATATGTAAAACTGTCTGAAAAGTTCATTTTTGGTTAAAATTTTGAGAAAGATAATTAAAACATGAAAAAGAACCAGAGGGAAACTTCTTATGTTATACTCTAAGTATGCATAAGAAAACTGTTATTGATTTTAAAGAACTTGGTGTCAGACAAATCTTTACAGACGCCATTAAAGAACTAAAAACAAAGGACATTAAGGAAGTCAAACCCCTTTTAGATGAACTCGAAGCCTATCAAAATGAAGGTTATTATGCAGTAGGTTATGTTTCCTATGAAGCAGCCCCTGCCTTCGAGACAAAATTTCAGGTTATTGATGGTCCATTAATGTCTGAGTATCTCCTCTACTTCACTGTTCATGAAACTGTTCAAACAGAGCCTATTCCACTTACTTATGACCCTATTACCTTACCAAAGTCTTGGCAAGAGCTAACTACTGCTGAGGAATACAAGGCTGCTATTGAGCATATACACCACCATATTCGACAAGGTGATACTTATCAGGTCAATTATACTGTTCAACTTCAACAGAACCTGACAGCTGATCCCTTTGCCATCTACAATCGATTGGTTGTTGAGCAAAATGCCCATTACAATGCCTTTATTCAACACGATGATGTTTCTATCATTTCTATAAGTCCAGAACTCTTCTTTAAAAAAGATGGCAATAAGTTGACTACTCGTCCTATGAAAGGTACTACCAATCGAGGTTTAACAACTGAAACTGACCTTGCACAAGCAAGATGGCTAGCTCAGGACCAAAAAAATCGCTCTGAAAACATGATGATTGTTGATCTTCTTAGAAATGACATGAATCGTATTTCTAAAATAGGAAGTGAAGATGTTAAGAGCCTTTGCCAAGTTGAACAATACTCTACAGTTTGGCAAATGACTTCGACAATTGAAACGCAACTCCTGACAAATAGAAGTTTATGCGATGTCTTCCAAGCCCTTTTTCCGTGCGGATCGATTACAGGTGCCCCCAAAATAGCAACCATGGAGATTATTAAGAAGGTTGAAAAACAGCCTCGAGGTGTTTATTGTGGGGCTATTGGAATCTTGGTGCCACAGGGACCTAGTATTTTCAACGTAGCCATTCGGACACTACAAATGGAAGAAACCAAGGCTATATATGGGGTCGGAGGGGGGATTACCTGGGACAGTAACTGGGAATCCGAATACGAAGAAACCAAGCAAAAAGCTGCTGTTCTATACCGTCAGAACCCAAAATTCGATCTCATTTCTACCGGTCGTATTCATCAAGGAAAACTTCTCTTTCTGGAGGAGCATATAAAACGTTTACAAGAGAGTAGCCGATACTTTGACTATCCTTTCAATGCAGAAAAAGCGAACTATCAAGTCGAAGCTCTGTGTCAATCACTAGACCTTAACACAGACTACCGTCTTAAAATGTCCCTTGCAAAAGATGGTGAACTGAAGTTTGAACATAGCCAATTAACAAACTTATCTGATGACTTTTGCCAAGCAAGGTTAGTTGAGCAAAGACATCCGTTGGATAGCCCCTATACCTTCTTTAAAACAAGTTACCGTCCTCACCTTAGTATCGAACCTCACGAACAAATCTATTATAATCACGAGGGACAACTCCTAGAAACCTCTATCGGTAACATCGTTCTTAAAATCGAAGACCAACTCTACACACCACCAGTTCACCTTGGCCTCTTAAATGGCATCTACAGACAAAGTCTTATAGCTGAAAATAAGCTGAAAGAAAAAGTCCTGACTGTAAAAGATCTGAAACAGGCTCAGGCCATCTACGGATGTAATGCGGTGAGAGGGTTGTATGAATTGAAGGTGGAGAAATAAATCAAAAAAACTGTACAATTTTTACTATTCTATATGTAAACTAATGAACCATTACATAGAAAGGTATTGATATGACCTATCAATTAAAACTAAATGATTTTGTATATATAATCGAAAATAAATCAAGCTTTAATCCAGATGATCTGATTCATATCTGTAAACGATACAAGAATCCTAAAAGAGACTATCTCTTTGTTAATAAATATCAAGCTAAACATTATCCTAGCCAAGCCAATACAACAATTCAGCTTTTTAAAGAACTTTACGAACAAATTAAAGATCATTTAAGTTCACAAGAACGCATACTCATCATCGCCTTTGCCGAGACTGCTACTGCCATCGGTCAAGCCATCATGCATTTTTGTTTGGAAAATGATGACCTAAACGCCGTTTTCTACCTACAAACAACTCGAGAAGATTTGGATACAACTATCCAAACACTTTCATTTGAAGAAGAACATTCTCACGCAACAAATCAGAAATTGTATTACCGTGAGGTCATTCCTGAGTATGACACTATTTTGTTTATTGAAGATGAAATTACGACAGGAAATACTATTCTTAACTTCATTACTGAATTTAAAAAATTGAATAAAAGAACTAAGTATGCAGTGGCTTCCATCCTTAACTGGCAAAATATGGCTCATGCTTCTACTTATAAAGAAGAAAATATCGACACTATCTACTTGATTAAGGGACACCTTAAGGATGATGTTCCAACCATTTCTATCGATTATCAGAGTCTTCCCGAGAATAACTTGGATCAAAATGAAAAGGTTACCTTATCTTCTAAAAATAATCCACGTCTTGGATTAACTCAAACTGAATTCAGAAATTACAGCAAGTCTCTTGAGACTCTCATTTCTAAGTTAGATGATTCCCCACTAGATCGAGACTCGTATGAAGTAAGAGTAGTCGGAACTGAAGAAAATATGTGGCTTCCAATTCTCCTTGCACAAGAAATTGGTGCGAAGGTTCGTTCAACGACACGAAGTCCTATAGCTATCTCAACTGAGGATAATTACCTCATCAAAAATGCTATTCATCTCCCTAGCGCATATGATAGCCAACGATCAACATACCTTTACAATGTAACTGAGGAAGTTGACCGCTACATCATCGTCTACGAAGAAATGACAAAGGCTTTCGAAGATTCCATCAAGGAACAATTACAGCCATACTCAAGACAAGAAATTATTTTTATCCAACAATAAAACAAATATAAAATAGGAGGAAACGCATGCGTTTTGTTCGCACTAGTTACCCAGCAGAAAGTGTAACTTTCTTACTACAAGATGTTAAAGGAAGAGTCCCCATCTTAGATACTGCAGAACGTGAAAAATTAAACCAGCAAGGTATCCATTATTCTGAAATGCTTCCTTTAGAATACGCACCTACAAAAACTTACATGGACCTTTACTTTAATAGCTTAGACCAACTCTCTTTTGAAACAGCATCTGCCACAGTCGCTCTTGCTGAAAAATTATGGAGTTCAAAAGGACCTGAGCTTGTTCTAGTTTCACTTGCCAGAGCAGGAACACCTATCGGCATTCTCGTTCAACGTTATCTCAAAGCTAGATACGGGGTAATGCCACCGCACTACAGTATCTCAATTATACGTGGGAAGGGGATTGACTCAGCAGCTATGCATTATATCGTTGATCGTCATGCTGCTGAAAATATTCAATTTATAGACGGTTGGGTCGGTAAAGGAGCCATTAATACTGTTTTAGATGAAGCCTGTCAAAAACTTCGAGCTCAAAAGAATTTTCAAAAACTTGATAGTGAACTTGCTGTATTGAGTGATCCAGCATCGGTAACAAAACTTTATGGAACTAGACAAGATTTCCTTATCCCAAGTGCATGTCTTAATGCAACAGTTAGCGGTCTTGTTAGTCGAACAGTTAAATTACCAACTATGACTGAGGACGAATTTCATGGCGCTATTTTTTATGAAGAAAACTTAGCTATTGATCAGTCAAACGCGTTTTTAGAAACCGTTGAAAAACACTTTAATGATTGCGACCCCAACTATTTCTCTCCTTCCTCAGAAGAGCTAAATGAAGACTTTAAGGGTATAGATGAAGTAAAACGTATCGCGAAAGACTTTAAAATTAAAGATATCAATAAAATCAAGCCTGGTGTTGGTGAAACAACTCGTGTTCTACTTAGACGCATACCTGATCGGATTCTCATTCGTAAAGATGCTAATCCCAAATATCTCCAACATATTTTACAACTCGCAGAAGAAAAACAAGTTCCTGTTGAATATTATCCACTTGAAAAGTACAATGTTTGTGGCATCATTAAAGAGCTAGCAGATCTATAATCCATCAACAATTATGAAAATCATTATAGTTCGTGTTTTATCTTGACACCGCTTTAATGAATACATAGAATAGTAGTATCTTGAATAAGTTCTATATAAAGATATAGCTTATTTTGGAAAAGACTCATTGTGCCGGAAGGGGGTGACTAAATGAGTCTAAGCCTCCAACAGATTCCATTTGAACTTTGGAGAAGAAAATCGGAAAGAAAGGGCATTCGTCCACAATTTAACCCCGTCTGCACTTCCTACATCGGTGTGGAAAATCAAGGGAAATATAACGATGTCCTTGCAACGATTTATTCAAAAATTCAGGCTGATCCTCACCATACTATCTTTTTTGATGGTGAGATTCTCCTAGATGTAGATTTCGACTTCATTAATGCTATAAAAAATGAACTTGCCAATATGGATGTGACACAACTCTCAAAGCAAGATATCACTCTTTTTGAGAACTCTGATTTGAATCACGTTTTTTTAAATGCTTTTGAATATGTCGTCAATCTTGCCATAAGACAAGAAAAATTTTTAAACGATAGTGTTAAAAACAACTTTATCTGTAAACTATTACTTTATGCTCACTTATATATACAGAACTTAGATTATTCTGAATTAGATTTTCATGCAAACCATTGCTTCTACTATGGTGATATTTCGCGTCATGATATTTATTTTCTAATGCTCCTCTTTATAATGGGGTTTGATGTTATTTATATTAATCCATTGCGAGAGTGCGAGTACTGGAAAGAAATCGACTCAGATAAGCTCTGTAGAAAGCATAAGAATTCACAAATATTACCCATTCAAAGTTTTCTTCAACGAGCCTCTGAAGGTCATATCATTGAAGAAAATCGCTCAATTACTTTAGAATTGGAAGAGCAAATTGAAAAAGAGCTATTCTCAAATTCAGGTATCTATCGTCCTTGGCAATTTCGTAATGGTACGACTTCTCCAATTTTTTTCAATGGTACCTTAATCGATCTTGAACAAAACTGGAAAGCCCCAGCAAAACTCAGACAAGGCTTTAAAACACAAGGGAAAACCGTCTATATTCCTACTTTCTTCTTTGAAATTGAAGGTGAATATAAGAATTCAGACGAATATGCAAACCTCATTAAAACCTGTATAGAGCATCCAAATAGTCTATTTCTATCCTCAACAGCTAACTTCAATCTCATTAGTCCAGGTGTTGAAGAATCCGATAAGTTTCAATTGACATTTTGTCAACTAAGCAATGGTAAGTTTGATATAGAAGAAATCATGAAGTTGCCTTTCTATCGTTATTCATCATATAATGATGAAACTGAAAAATTCATCCTTTCAAAGATCAATGAGACTATTGATGACCATCGTTTCTTCAAAAAACCGATTTCTTCCAAAGAAGAAATTTTGGACTTTGCTATGATGATATTAATGTTAGATAAAAAAATCATCAGAACTATTGACAGTTTCGATTTTACCAACGATATTCCCAAACTAGTTATTTTTCTAGAAGAGGAGGAACAAATTTCAAAAC
Organism: Streptococcus sp.; assembly: GCA_016939315.1. Taxonomy (GTDB): domain Bacteria; phylum Bacillota; class Bacilli; order Lactobacillales; family Streptococcaceae; genus Streptococcus. The sequence continues at coordinate 49,756 of JAFHAZ010000015.1, forward strand.
GTCAGGCTTATTTAATTGCTTACCTTAATAAAATTGGATTTGATATTGTCATCTTTTCACCAGCTGGTTTATCTAACTTAAATAGTTATATTCAAAGTGATTACTTTAATTCCATCCGTTTAGATAAAATAAACTATGAGCGACGACTATCAGATTTAAAATACAAACAGAGGAAACAGAACTTTTTTAGTAAATTTTTTAGTTAAGGAGACTATCAATGGCTATTAATACCGGAGAATTCGGTGCTACTACGACCGGATCACCTACAAATGAGATGCAGATGACACAACCAGAAGTCTTAACAGACAATGTTGCTTATAAGCAACGTCTGCGAGCTCTTCCAGAGGTTCAAAATCTAACCAATGAAATAGATATCACAAATGTTAATTCCATCCTTGCATTTGGTCAAAAACCTAGCGAGGGAATCTCTCAAACTTCAGATATGCTACTGTCTTCGATGCAACGCGTTAATACTGAAGAAGCCTCTCGTATGCTGACACAACTTACAAAGATTATGGATAAGTTCGACATCAAAGAGCTCGAAAATCCAGAAAACGCATCTATGCTTCAAAAGTTATTTGGCAAGATTAAAAATTCCATTGATAAATTGTTTGCCAAATATGAAGATATGGGAAAAGAAGTTGACAAGATTTATGTGATTTTAAAACAATATGAATCTCAAATTCATCAAACACAAGAAGATCTTGAAAAGCAATATCGTACTAATGTTACATATTATGAAGAACTCGAGAAGTATATCGTAGCTGGAGAGCTCGCTCAAGAAGAAATCGAAGCTTATCAAGCACAAATGATGCAACGAACCGATCTTACTGAACAAGAAAAGCAGACTCAACAACAGAAACTACAAATGATTAAGGATATGCTAAACCAGCGTACTTATGACTTGCAGATTGCTGAAAATGTTGCAATGCAAACTTGTCCCATGATACAGACGATGCAGATGGCCAACTTTAATCTTATGCGTAAGATTAATTCATCATTTATTATCACCTTGCCAATTTTCAAACAATGTTTAGTACAGGCTATTCAACTAAAACGACAAGAAATCCAAGCGAAATCAATCAGTCAATTAGATGAAAAAACGAATGAGCTTCTACTACGTAACGCTCAAAATACAGCAACTCAGTCTGTAAATATTGCTCGAATGGCTGGTGGTAGTGCGGTGCAGATTGAAACCCTACGCTCAACCTATGAAACAATCAAAAAAGGTATCGATGAAACCAAACAAATTAGTCAACAAATTGCTGAAAAACGCAAGACTGATTCCGTTGAGTTGGAAAATATGAAGGCGGATATGGCTGAAAAAGGGTTTATTAGCGCGCATTAATTATATGGAGGGAAATTATTATGGATTTCACAAGACTTAATAATGGTTCGCAACCATCACTTAATTTATCAAAAGGTAATGTGCTTGACCTTACTAAACAAGCACCAGCACTCAAGAACTGTGTTCTAGGTGGTGGTTGGGATATGGCCGTTGCTGGACCCACTGCAGACCTTGATTTGGCAGCTTTTCTTATTGAAGATAGTGGACGTGTGACACAAGTTCCACAAGACGTCATCTTCTTTAACAATATGTCTGCTCCTGGAATTCGACTCGAAGGAGATAACCGTACTGGTGAAGGTGACGGCGATGATGAACGTATCCAAATTAATTTAGATGCCATCGAACCACGAATCACTCGTATTATCTTCTTCATGACAATTTTTGAAGCTGTTAGCAAAAAGCAAACTTTTGGTATGATCAAAAATGCTTTTGTTCGCTTGCTTGATGCAGATAATAATGATGCTGAAATTTGCCGTTATCAGTTAACCGATAACTATTCTGCAGATACTGCTGTTACAGCCTGTTCCTTAAACCGTGGACCAAACGGTTGGCAATTTGAAGCTATTGGTGAGGGAACAATTGCTGACCTCAATGGACTTTTGTCTCGCTATATGTAATACACTTAGGAAAGGAAACTATTATGGGACTTTTTGATAAACTACTTGGAAACAATTCAAACACACCAACAAACAATGGGCCTGAAGCGCCAGCACCAACTTTTGAGACTCTTTCTCAATCTTCACAAAGTCAAGGACGTGAAGTAAGCCTTGACCTTAATAAGCCAGGTATCCTTAATCTCCAAAAGAACGATTTCTTGAATCTTTCTAAGACACAGTCTACTTTAGAGAATATTCGAGTTTCTGCTGGTTGGGATGTACAAACAAAATTATTTGGTTCAGATTTTGACCTTGACCTTGTAGCTTTTCTCTTAGATGATTCAGGTCGTCTAACTCAAAAAGCTACAAATGTTGTCTATTATGGTGACAAATCCTCTCAAGGTATCCACTTGGATCACGATAACCTTACTGGAGCAGGTGATGGTGACGACGAAAATATGTTCGTAAACTTTAATCAAGTCTCATCAGATGTCAAACAAATTGTTGTTGCGGTTGTCATTTACTCTGGTAAAGAACGTAAACAAAACTTTGGTCAAGTACGTAATGCATATGTTCGTTTAGTTGATGAATCACAACGTCCAGAACGTGAATTGGTTCGTTTCAACCTTACAGAAGACGGTGGTAATGCAACTGCAGTTAAATTTGCTGAGTTGAACCGTACTGATAATGGTTGGACATTTAAAGCCGTAGGTGATTATTTCAAAGCATCTATTGGTGAACTCGCAAAAGCATATCAATAATTTAATGTAAAGGAAGAAGAAAAATGGCTATTAATTTTACAAGTTTGGGTGGAGAAGTTTCAACACCAACTGAAGTCACACCTACACAATCTGGAATCTCACTAAATCTCGAAAAAAATACGGTCCTAGACCTTGCCAAAGCTGCACCTAGCCTCAATAATGTTGATTTATGTGCTGGTTGGGATATTGCTGTAAGTGGTGTCGACTTCGATTTAGACATCTCTGTTTTCTTATTAAATGAAGCAGGTAAGATTACTTCTGCTTCTGACGTTGTCTTCTATAATAATCCAGTAGCAAATGGTATTCAATTAAACGGGGATAATCGTACCGGTGCAGGCGAAGGTGATGACGAAACCATCACTCTAAATCTTCAAGCTGTCTCACCAACAGTTAATAAGATTGTCTGTGCTGTAACCATTGACCAAGCACTCGCACGTCGTCAAACATTTGGTATGGTGAATAACTCATACGTACGACTTGTGAATAAGGATACTGGTTCTGAACTATGTAAATTTCAATTAAAAGATGACTACTCTACTGATACAGCTGTTGTATTTGCCGAATTAGTACGTAATGGTGCTAGCTGGGCATTTCACGCTATTGGTCAAGGAAAACAAGCTGACCTTAATGGAATCGCAGCTCTCTTCAGTTAATAATAGAATTCTTTAGTTATCAAGATACTTATTTTTACTAAAAAACACCTCAGAAAGTATTAATTCTCTAAAGAATATTTCTAGAAAGGATACAAACCTTAAATGAAAAAATTTAAAGGCTTGACTTCCGCTGAAGTTCAAGCAAGTAAAAACGCCCATGGCGATAATAGGCTCTCTAGTAAAGAGGCTAACTCGCTCCTCTCAATCTTTATCGAAGCCTTCCAAGATCAATGGATTCTTATCCTCTTGGCTGCCTTAGGATTAAAAATCATCTTCAACTTTGTTGGAATGATTTTCCCTGCTATTGGTGAAGCTAATTGGTACGAGGCTATCTCACTAATTTTCGCCATTTTGATGTCTACTGGATTCTCAGCAGTCTCACAATACCGCAATGAGCAAAAGTTCAACACTCTTCAGGAAGAGGCTTCGAAAACTAATGCAAAAGTTTATCGTGATGGTAAACTTAAAGAGGTTCTCGTTGATGATATTGTAAAAGGTGATCAGATTCTCCTTCAATCAGGGGACAAGATTCCAGTTGATGGTATCATCTTGGAAGGTGAGTTAAAAGTCAACCAAGCTGTCCTTAATGGTGAAAGTGAAGATGCTAAAAAACTTCCTCTTGGTGATCAAAAAGAGCCAGACTCTTCGGATCTCTTTACAGAGCTCAAAGTCTTCCGTGGTACAGTTGTTACTTCGGGTGAAGCTGTTATGGAAGCTACACAAATTGGTGATAACACCGTTCTTGGAAGCATCAATACTTCTCTTCAAGAAGATAGTAAAGATTCACCATCTAAAGAGAAACTTAACAAGCTTGCTGGTAATATCGGTGTCCTCGGTTATAGTGCAGGTGCTGCATACTCAGTAATCAACCTTGTATTAGGCTTTATTGCCCTTAATAAGGCTAATAACCTCAATGGTGGTTCAATCTTCCTTCTTATCATTGAAACGATTCTCTTTGCAGTTACAATCATCATCATGGCTGTTCCAGAAGGTCTACCAATGATGTTGGCACTCGTTTCTTCAATGAACTCAGGTCGACTTTTAGCACAAAATATCTTGGTTCGCCATCCTGATACCATTGAAACAGCCGGATACATGAATATCCTCTTCAGTGATAAAACTGGTACCATCACAGAAGGTAAACTATCTGTAGTTGACTTTTTCCTTGCTGATGGAACACTTTATGCGGCTACTGGTGAAACTGAGGCACCTGATTTTGACACAATGTCAGATAGCCTTAAAGCTGAAATGATTAATGGTATCGGTCTTAACAACGATGCCATGGTAGCTGATGGCAGTGCTGTTGGTAGTAACGCCACTGACCGTGCACTTCTTGATTTCCTTATTGGTCGTTCTCAACTTGATTTCGATACGAATACAATTACTGAGAAGCAACAATTCAACTCAGCAACAAAATTCGCAAGTGTAACAACTAAGGACGGAAAAACTTATATCAAAGGTGCTCCAGAATTCATCCTAAATGACTGCTACTACTATCTTGATAAAGATGGTAATAAACAAAACTTTACAGATGATATTAAAGCTCGTTTCCAAGAATTGTCATTGGAACAAGCTAACCGTTCAATGCGTTTGCTTGCTATCCTAAATACAGATGGTAATGATAAAGTCTTGATTGGTATCGTCTGTATCCGTGATAACGTTCGTTCTTCAATTAAACAAACTGTTGAAACAATGAACCGTGCGGGTGTTCAAGTAGTTATGGTAACTGGTGACCGTAAAGAAACCGCTGTTGCTATCGCTAAAGAAGCCGGTATCGTCACTGGAGAAAATGACCTTGTCCTTACTCACGATGAACTCTCTGCCCTCTCAGATCAAGAACTTAAACAACAATTGCCTCACTTAAAAGTGGTAAGTCGTGCCCTTCCAATGGATAAAAAACGTCTTATTGAGGCAGCTCAAGACCTTGATATGGTCGCTGGTATGACAGGTGATGGGGTCAATGACTCACCTGCCCTTAAATCAGCTGATGTCGGATTCTCAATGGGTGATGGTACTGAAGTCGCACGTGAAGCTTCAGATATCGTTATCTTGAATAACTCATTGACTTCGATTGAAAAAGCCGTCCTCTATGGACGTACTATGAGTAAGTCAGTAAGTAAATTCATTATCTTCCAGTTAACCGTAAACGTGACGACTATTGCCATGTCACTTCTCTCACCACTTTTGGGTCTCAAAGAGCCATTTACAATTATCCAAATTCTCTGGATTAACCTTATCATGGATACACTTGCTGCCCTTGCATTTGGTGAAGAGCCTACGCTAGACCGTTATATGAATGAAAAACCAGTTCCTAAGAAGGCAAACATTCTTACTGGATATATGAAATCTGCTATTGGTGTAGCCAGCGTCTTCATTACTCTTGTATGTTTAGCCATTCTTAAAAATGTTGGTGGTATCCAAGACTTTATCACAAATGGAACTGGCAACTTTGAAATGGTAACAACATTCACATTTACAGTGTTTATCTATGCTGTCATCTTCAACTCACTTAACACACGTAGTAATGGATTCAATATTTTTGAACATATCGGCGAAAACAAGAAATTCTCAATTGTAATGATTTCTATTGCTGTCGTTCAAACCTTGATTATTCAATTCGGTGGTAAAGTATTTAGTACCGTTCCAATGGATGTTGAACACTATATCGTTGCTCTTCTTATCGCAGTTTTGATTATCCCTGCAGATTTTATCCGCAAGGCTCTTACAAAGAATAAGTAACTAGTTGACTAAATACTAAGTAACTTATAAAATAATACAGAGGATTAGGTCTTATTCCTAATCCTCTTTTTAAAAATAGGAAGGTGTCTTATGATTTTTGCAACCGACTTAGATCGCACAATTATTCATTCATCAAAATTCATCGATAATAGCAGTCACGTTAAATGCATTGAAATACTAGATGATAAAGAAATTTCATATATGTCGCATTTAAGTATAGAACTGATCAATAAAATAAAAAATAATCCAAGTATACAACTCATCCCAATCACAACACGTTCTTGCGCACAATTTAAGCGTATACAGCCAATTCAAAATCTTCCTTATGCAGTTGTCGCAAATGGAGGTATTATTCTACATAATGGAGAGCCTCTACCAGAGTGGGAAAAACATGTTGACACAATATGTCGCCGTTTAGAGGACCAGTATCCAAACATACTTAAACTCTTAAATCAGTATAAGACACACTTAACAAAAGAACCTGTACTTATTGACGATATCTTCTTTTTTACAAAAATTTCTGATGATAAAACCATCATCAGTTACATCGATGATGCTATGACTAGAGAATTAGAAGGAACTGAGTGGACACACACTATCCAAGGACTCAAACTCTACATTATTCCTAAGGTGATATCAAAAGGGAATGCTCTACGCTTTCTAAAAGAAAAATTAGGCGAGGATTTTGTGCTAACTGCGGGTGATGGTAAAATGGATCAAACCTTTTTACCTCTTGGAAATGTAAGATGTATTCCTAATCAAAGTGAAATTTATCATCTGTTAGATGATAAAGAAAAATATACCATTGTCCCAGAAGGTTTAGCCGGCGCAGAAAAAATTCTTCAGCTTGTTCTAGATTATTCTGTGTAAGAGGAGTTACAATGAAGTACAAATTGAACAACCTTGAATATAAAAAATCTCCTCAAGATTTTTCAAAAAATACTCAAAAAGAATTACTACAGTATGCTGTTGGACCACTTTTATATATACCAGCTACACACGAAAAACTGCTAGAAGCCATACTTAAAACAAGAGAAGCCTCAATCTGTATTGATCTTGAAGATGCAATTGGTGACAATACTGTACAACAGGCAGAGTTAAATATTTTATCTTGTTTGCAACAATTAAAAGCTATGCTTGCATCTGGTGAAATCACTTTACAAGAATTACCATTAATTTTTATTCGTATAAGATCTTCACAACAGCTCAAAGATTTTGGAACAAAGCTAGGTAAACCGTTACTAAATTTACTAACTGGGTTTAATCTTCCTAAATTTGATACAAGTTGTGCTCAAGATTACCTTACTGCATTTCAGGAAGTTAACCATCTATGCCAAGAGAATCTTTATTTCATGCCTATTTTTGAAACAGAATCTATAATGAATAAAAAAGGCAGAATTGAAGAACTAGAAAAACTATTCCTCACACTTGAGCCTTTTCAAGATCACATTCTTAATATAAGGGTTGGTGCAACAGATTTTTCAAATCTTTTCGGTATTCGACGTACCATTAGTCAAACGATTCATATGGTTCAAGTTATTGAGGACTGTTTAGGAGATATTATTAATATCTTTGGTAAAGATTATGTCTGTTCAGCACCTGTCTGGGAATATTTTGGTTCCAACGACTCAAATCTTAAGGAAACTCCTGCATGGTTAACAGGCTTAAAAAATGAAATTGCGTTGGATCAACTTAATGGTTTTATTGGAAAAACATGTATACATCCCTCGCAACTTCATGCTGTTCTTGAAAGTCTAGTTATTAGCGAAGAAGATTATGAGGATGCTCTCAAAATACTTGGTATGGATGAAACTCTTGTTGGCGTTACAAAAGGTCATATGGGAAATAAAATGAATGAAGTAAAAACTCATATCAAATGGGCCAAAAAAATGATTAGCCTAGCAACCATTTATGGAGTAAGAAAATCTAATTGATTATTAGTGAGTAAAATTCAAATACTCTTTCTCCAATGACATAAAGTCACTAGTATTTAACTAGTGACTTTTTTTATAGAAGCAACATAAAAAGGCTTTAACAAGCCTTTTTAATTGATTTATTAAGTAATACTACTTAAACTGACTAGGAGCCCCTGTATAACCTGCCCAATCCTTACTATAAAAGCGGTCGTTCAAGTTATAGCTAGGTGCAGGTGTTGGATTACTTACAAATGGATCAACAGCCTTGTCGAAGGCCACCCAACCTTTCCATCCCATATGAATGGTATCTTGCATGAAGTAAGGTTGATCTCCGTCTTTTGAGAAGTCAGCAATATTGGTGAAGCCTTGACTTTCCAATTGATAACGGATTTTAGAAACCGTAGCATCATACATTTCTTGACTTAGTCCCGTATAAGCCATCCACTTGCTATTAACAGGTGGGATGACAAAGATGACGTTAGTATTTGACTTAGCAAATTGATTTAACACCAACTGTAGGTCACCATATTCTTGTGAAACTTCATACGAAAGATTCTTTTGGAACCCTTTAAGTTTACCAATCTTTTTAGCCAAACGTTTCTTATAGAAACGGTCATCGATACCAAAGTCGTTTGACTTGGTATGAGCTTCTGCATCTCTTACGGCAACCTGGTCAAGTGCCTCGTAAGAGAGCTTGTCTGGCAACTCTTTAAGATAAGGAAGAACCTTCTTGTCGTAATTTGCATTATTTGATGCTGCAAAAGGACTGAACAAGGCATCTTCTCGCTTATTAAGCTCTGCCATAAATTGAATATAAGTCTTATCAAGAGAATTTAAATCTTGCCCATTAGCCACTTTAGAAAGTTGAGATTTCATAGTAATCTCAGGTTTCATCTCTAAGATGCGCTGAGCTGCATACTGAGAATTTGCATCCGTCTGATTTTGACTTAAGAAACTACTAAGTTGGTCGTTATTGTAAAACTGCTGGAAAGCCGCAGAATTGTAACCTTTTTTAGTAAACCACTGTGGTGACAAGACATAGACTGCTGTCCCATTTTTTAATTCAGGAAGCATTTGTTGCATTCCCAAATATTGGTTTAGAGAGGCAGCCCCACGTTGTCCAATAAAATATGGGCGATAGTTACGGTCGTATTTTTCAGCTAAAACAGCTGGATGAAGGGCATCAAAACGCAACCACTCACTAGACCCAAAGAAAGGGACAAATCGATGATTCTTATCAGAAAGAGCTGTCGTCTTATTAATACGGCTCTTAAAGTTCTCAGTTGTCAAGGTTACCGCGTTACGTTTTTCAACCTCATAACTATGTTTTCTGCCTTGAGGGTAGGAAAAAATAACTACTACTACCAATACTAAGGCACAGATTATAGGGCCAAAAATTTGCCATAAACGCTTAAGCATTGCGAAGCTCCGTTACCCCTTCAACAATCTTATTAGCTGTGTTCCAGTCATCACGACCAAATTCTGAAACTGGCACACGAATATCGAAACGTGATTCCAATTCAACGATAAGCTCAACTGTTCCCATAGAATCAAGAACACCAGCATCGAAAAGGTCTTCATCCATCATGTCTGAAACATCTTCCATGAAGAGTTCATCAATAATTTCAATAACTTCTGATTTTACATCCATTTTTATAATTCCTTTACTTATTTTTTAGTGAACCAGAGGTCATTCAAGAATCCAGAGAAAATCAAGAATGACAACATAACAGTGTTAAATGTAATAAAGATTCCCAAAGCCTTCGTCCATTTATTTTCAGGAAGTGGCTCAAGACCAGCTTTCTTACGTTCTTTATTAATGGTCTTCTTCTTACGTAACCAGGCATCATTAATTCCTAGACCAATACCATGGAAAATACCATAAGCAATGTAATACCAGGTAACTCCATGCCAGAATCCCATAACCATCATATTAATGACATAGGCCACATTTGATGTCGTGTTTCGGTTTTTGAAAACCTTGTTTCGCATCAAAACCATAACCAAACGCATAAAGACAAAGTCACGGAACCAGAAAGACAAGCTCATATGCCAACGATTCCAAAATTCTTTCAAGTCTCGTGAGATGAAAGGTTTGTCAAAGTTGATTGGGCTCTTAATCCCCATGAGGTTTGATGCTGCCAAGGCAAACATCGAGTAACCCGCAAAGTCAAAGAAGAGATCAAGACCGAAAACATACATGACACCAAGTGTTGGTAAATTAAAGATACAACCTTGAGCCAAAGCTTGTGCTTTCAGTGAAGGCAAGAGCATACTTCCGAAAATCTGAGCCAAAACAAACTTATAGAGGAAACCAAGCATGATATATTTTACAGCTTGCTCCAACATATTCATCAACTCGTCTCGCTCAGGAATCGCTTTGTAATCTTCGTTAAAGCGTTTGAAGCGATCAATAGGACCACTCGTAAAGGTTGGCATAAAGAGCATGAATCGGAGGAATTCTCCAAGTGTAAACTCTTTTAAGACACCATCCCGCATCTCGATAATCATACCAACTGATCGGAAGGTCAAGTAAGAAATACCAAGAAAGTTTAAGAGCGACTGAGTACCATTTATCGCAGGCTCTACCTTAACAAAAATCAAAGGAAGGACTACAAGAAATGAGTGTAAATAGAAAACCCATTTATTGTCCTTGTTACTGCGGTAATATTTGTAGGAATAAACCCAGATGATTTGCCAAACGATATAGAAGAGTAAGGCTAGTAATTGGCTAGCATGTGTTCCTGTCAGAGCGAGAACAATAAAGGCTAGACTTACCAAACACTCATAAATCGCAAAACGCTTTTTAAAGAAGAGACCCACAAAGATTGGCAATAGAGCTAATCCAAGATAGATAAAATAGAAGGGGTTACCGTAGGCTTCTAAATGGGGGAGCTGTTTCAAGAAGTCAATCATCGGTTGTTAACCTCACTGATAAGACCCTTGATATCAATTTTCCCATTTGGTGTTAAAGGCAAGCTCTCACGATAGAGGAACTTAGTAGGCATCATGTAAGACATCATGATATCTTCTAAGTCAGCCTTAATCGCCTTGGTGATATCAATTTCACGTTCAAACTGCTCACGAACACCATCCTTAAGAATCACATAAGCCAAGAGATTCTGAACCTTATGGTCTTTATTGTAACGTGGCACAGCTACTGCTGAATCAATATACTTAGACTTATTAAGGTTTTGTGAAACATCCTCTAGCTCAATACGGAAACCATTAAATTTAATCTGGAAGTCCATACGACCACCGTAAAGAAGGAGACCTTCATCAGTCATCGTTCCTACATCACCAGTATGGTAAGCAGGTAGGCCATTAAACTCGAAGAAGGCTTCCGCAGTCTTTTCAGGATTGTTCATATATCCTTTTGAAACTGCTGGTCCTGATACGATGATTTCACCTTGTTGACCATTTGGAAGGATATTGCCATCCTCATCGATAATATAAGTCGGTGAATCTTCCTTGGTATAACCAATTGGCAAACGCTTAAGGTTAGCCAGCATCTCATCAGTTACTGCTACTGCTGATAAGGCTACAGTTGCTTCAGTTGGTCCGTAAGCATTAATAATACGTGCTTCTGGGAAACGTTGGCGAAGCTTTTGAGCAGTCTTGACAGTCAACTCTTCTCCGTCAAAATAGAAATGCGTAATTTCTGGCATCTTCTCTGCATTGAAGTCTTCAGACAACATTGCCATATCTGCAAAAGATGGTGTTGATGTCCAAATAGCAATTGGAAGTGAGAAGATCGTTTCAAAGAGCTTCTTGAAGTCCTGTGTAATGGCTGAAGGAAGCGCATAGAGTGTTCCTCCAAGTGCCAGTGTAGGTGCCCAGTACATTACTGACAAGTCAAATGAATAGGGCGGTTGAGCCAGCATTTGAGGACGTTTTGGAGTTGCAAATTCCTTGTCCGTAATCATCCAGTTAGTGAAACTAAGGAGATTATTGTGTGAAATTTGGACCCCTTTAGGCTTACCTGTAGTTCCTGAGGTAAAGATGATGTAATAAGTATCATCTCCCTTAACAGGATGAGTCACTTCGTAGCTAGTCTTGCTTTCAAAAGCTGTTGTCACTTGGTCCAATGTTAAGATTGGAGCTTGGACATCCTCAAGTGGGAAGTCATTGATAGCAATAATCAGACTAGGCTCTGCTACTTCAACGATAGCCGTCACGCGCTCAAGAGCTGAGTGACTATCAATTGGAATATAAGCGTGACCAGATTTAGTCAAAGCGACAAAAGTTGCCAACATTTCATACTCTTGCCCGCCATAAACCACAACAGGTGATTTTTCTGGAATATCAAGACTATCAATCTTAGCTGCCAAGCTATCCGAGTCAGCTTTTAAGTCACCGTAAGTGTGAACTTCCCCTAAAATATTGTAAACAGGAAAGTCAGGTTGTGATTGAGCAAACTGCTCAATCGTTTCAATCATATCTTTAATTTTTGTATTCGTCATTATTCTTCCTAAAATTCGTTATAGATAAAATTACCTTGACCTTGTCCTAGGTAATTGTAGAGATAAATTAGGGCCATAAAAATGGCGAAATAAAGCAAGGTTTGTCCTAAAAATACCAGGACGTTTTTATGTTTTAACATTCTAATTTTCGATACCTTTTTTTATATAATATCCTCTTTAGTTTACCATCTTATCGCCATTTTTTCCAATAAAAAAGAAAAAATAACTAAATTTCATTTCTTTTTCATTAATAAGTTTCCGTGATACATGATTGGCTAAAATCAAAAAAACAGAGCTTAAAAGCTCTGTCGGATTTAACTATTTTGTGTCTTTTGGGCCGTCTGCATACGATAGTACATTCCCTTAGCTTGCATCAGTTGTTCATGGGTTCCGTGTTCAACGATATCCCCATTATTCATGACCAAAATAAGGTCCGCATTCTCTATGGTAGATAATCGATGGGCAATGATGAAACTTGTTCGACATTTCATTAATTTAGCGAAGGCCTCTTGAATGAGAAGCTCTGTACGAGTATCGATACTAGAAGTGGCTTCATCCAAAATTAAGATTTTAGGCACATTGACAAATATGCGAGCAATGGTCAAAAGCTGACGTTGTCCCTGAGAAAGGGATTGCCCCGCATCATTCAAGTAGGTGTCGTAGCCTTGAGGCAACTGCTGAATAAAGAAATCAGCATTGGCAGCCTTGGCCGCTGCTATGACTTCTTCACGACTGGCTTCTGGATTTCCATAGGCAATATTATCATGAATAGTGCCGACCTCAAGCCAAGTTTCCTGCAAAACCATCCCAATCTGTTTCCGAAGACTCTCACGAGTATAATCTGTAATAGGTCTACCGTCCAGTAGAATGTTCCCCTTATCCAAATCATAGAAACGCATGAGCAGGTTAATGAGGGTAGATTTGCCTGCTCCTGTTGGACCAACAATGGCAACAGTACTTGCGGCAGGGATATCAATGCTCAAATCCTTGATAAGAGGTTTATTAGGCAAATAGCCAAACTGGACATGATCAAATTGAAAACGTCCCTGCACATCTGCTTCTTCCAAGACCGCCTTACCTGTTTCTGTTATTTCCTCTTCATCCAATATCATATAAAGGCGATCAGCACAGGCCAAAGCACTTTGAAGTTCAGATAGAACAGATGAGATATCATTAAAAGGTTTCGTATACTGAGTCACATAATTTAGGAAGGTAGTCAATTGTCCCACTGTGAAAGCACCACCCGACATGATTCGATAGGCACCAACACCTGCAATAAGAGCATAAATCAGACTATTGACAAAACGTGTAGCTGGGTTAACCGCTGACGAATAAAAGATAGCACCCTGTGAATAATCAGCATACTTACCATTGACGTCTTTAAAACTCCTAACCATCTGGTCTTGAGCATTTAGACTCTGTACTAAAGCTTCTTGAGTCAGACTTTCCTCAATCAACTGAGTCTGCATACCTCGCCATTTAGTTTGATTGCGATAGAGTTGATAGCTCTTCTTTGCGATAAAACGTGCCACAAGCATTGACAGAGGCGTCATCACTAGAACTAAGAGCATCATGAACCAGTCTAAGCGAGCCATGGTAATGATTATGACAAAGATAGTCAAAAGCCCAACGAAAAATTGGTTAAAGACCATGAGAAGTCCGTTGTTTAACTGATCGCTATCTGTAGTCACACGGCTAACCATGTCTCCAGTTCCTTGACGATCAAGGTAACTAAGTGGCATAGCATGAATTTTCATCATGACTCGTTCACGTAAACTTTCGCTATATGAATAAATCAATCGATTATAAATCAGAGGGTTAAGCCACTGGATTGCACTATTAGCTAAGATAACTACAAGCATCTGCCAAATTAAACGTGACATCAATAGAACGGCGTTCATCTTAAGAACAGCGTCCACTGCATCACCAATTAAGATAGGTAAGTAAACCGTTAAGGCAACTTGAATAATGGTCCCAACAGTTGCTAAGGCAAAAAGGTAACGCTGACTTAAGATATCTCTACTTAAACGTTTAAGCGTTGATTTATTATTTCTAGCCTTCATCAGCGACCTCCTTTTGATGTTGAGAATAATGAATGTCTTGATAGAGTTTATTTGTGGCAAGCAATTCTTCATGATTACCCAAGCCAACTTGATGTCCCTTATCAAGCACCAAAATTTGATCAACAGCTTTTAAACTATTTGTTCTTTGCGAAATAATAATCAAACTCGTTGATTTAAGATTGTCTCTGATAGCCGCTAGTAGGCGACTTTCAGTCAAATAATCTAGGGCTGAGGTGGAGTCATCCAAAATCAAGAATGGTGCTGGTCTCATCAACGCACGCGCAATAGTCAAACGTTGACGTTGCCCTCCCGAAAAATTACGGCCAAATGACTCAACTGGCTCATCTAAACCAAGGTCCTTATCCCTTACAAAATCAGCAGCCTGAGCCATGTCAAGAGCATGCCAGAGTTCTTGCTCACTTGGTTCGTGGTCAAGTCCTAATGACAAGTTTGAACGAATGGTTCCCCTAAATAACTCAGCTTTTTGCGGGACATAGGCAACCCAAGAACGCCACTCTTTAAGGTTTTTTGGTGATTTTTGATCTTTGAAAATAGCTAATGAACCAATCTGAGGCTGATATAAGTTCATGATTAAGTTTACCAAAGTCGATTTACCTGAACCTGTACCACCAATAATACCTAGTGACTGACCTTGAGTAAGACTGACATGAATCTCTTGGAGTGATGGCGAACTAGCTGTAGGATAGGTAAAGGTCATCTGATCAATAGCTAGCACTGTGGAAGCCTGACTAGAAGTGCGG
This sequence comes from Streptococcus sp., assembly GCA_016939315.1. Classification (GTDB taxonomy): domain Bacteria; phylum Bacillota; class Bacilli; order Lactobacillales; family Streptococcaceae; genus Streptococcus. Next base: position 65,056 of record JAFHAZ010000015.1, read on the forward strand.
ACTTCTAAAGGTGCCTCAATATCCTCATCTTGAAGTTCAAAAATCGCTTGTACCCGTTTTGCTGAAATAAAGCTTTGATTCAGATTGGTCAACATCATGGCCAATTTAAGGAGCTCCGTCAAAATTTGCAAGAGATAATTGACTAGAGCAATCAGCATACCTTGGGACAAGAGACCAGCTTGAATTTGCAGATTTCCTTGCCAAAGGATAGCAATCAAAGTCATATTAACAACTAAGAAAGTCAAAGGACTAATGAGACTTGCTATTACGCCTGTTTTGAGTTGCCACTTCTTCAGGTCTTTATTAACAGTCGTGAAGTTATCTAATTCACGCTCACTCTGACCAAAGGCACGAATAACCCTCATACCTTCAAGTTGTTGGCGCGTATTAGTAACAATTGACTCATTAATCATTCGAATCTTGGCGTATAAAGGATTGACGATGCGACTAGCTAGTACAATAATAAGGGTCAATACCAAGACCATACCAAGAAACCAGAGGGTCAAGCGTGGACTGATTCGGAATGCCATAATAATGGCTCCTATCACAATAATTGGTGCCCTCAAAAAGAGCCTCAAAAATTGATTTATCCCCGTTTGGATTTGAAAGGTATCACCAGTCAAGCGTGTTACCAAACTTGAAGTTCCAATCTCATCCCGCTTTTCCTTTGATAAACGCATGATTTTCGCATAGAGGTCATTAGTCAACACTCGCGCATAACCAACTGCTGCTCTTGATGAAAAATACTGTGCTGAAATAGCAACGACAACACCAATAACGGCAAGTCCAAACAAGACAAAAATCATCAAAAAGAGATGATTTTTGTCTTTATTTGGAATAGTTGTGTCGACAATTCCAGCAATGACTAGTGGGACCAAGAGTTCGAAACTGGCTTCGATTAATTTAAAAACGGGTCCTAGGATACTGTCTTTAACATATCCTTTAAAATAAACTAATAATGCTTTCATTTGTCTTTCCTTAAGAATGAAGTGTATCCTCTTAGAGACGAGAGAACATACGCATCAAAAAGAGGTTAAACTGCACTTCTTTGGCGTAATAAATATTTCCGCCATTTGTATAAAGCTTACCCCCACCATAATACATGGCAACAGGTTGATAATAAGTATAGGTTTCCCCACTAGTGTTTCCTAGACTTGGAGCAACGACATTTTTTGAATAAGCTTTTGCTAATTCGACGGTGTTAACTCCACCATTATCAGCCACATAATCGATATAGGCCTTACCAAAATTATAAGCTTGTACTGCTGTCCAAGGATCCACCTTATGGTGGGCAGCTTCTTCCAGATTTTCTGACAGCACCGTCACCCCTTGACGAATACTTTCTTTTCGATCTGTGATGGAGTTAGTCACCCCTGTAGAACTTTCACTGGACTGCATCACGTCATCTGTCTTCCCCTTGGTTTCTGTGTAGATCATAGCCAACACCAAATCGACATTGGTTGTATTATCAATGTCGTCCTCAGCCAATACCTCCTTAACCATGGATTCATAGGTTAAGACATGTTGAATATTGGCATGGATTCGATAACATTGGATACCTATGATGAGGACTACGACAAAAACCGCCAGACGTCTTATCCATTTAAACATATTATTTATTGATGATATCCTCGATATTTTTGATGAGAATAGAGTAGGTGCCATCAGGATTTTGAATAAATTCAACACTATCGGCATCCTGATAAACATTATTAGGCACGATTAACTCAATTCCGTTCGATAACGATAATTTTTGATTCTCCAATTTCTTAATTTGACGCGAATGGTCAATATCTGATACCGAGATAGGCTCAGGTATGGCCTCTTTGAGCTCATCAACGAAGGTCAAACGAGCTGTCAAATTGTTATCAAAGAGCTGGTCTGCCAATTTTTCAGGTGATAACTCTTGATCTTCTTCCAAATTATTGAAAATAGCAGATTTCATTTTTCCTTGGAAGTTAAAATCATCCTGATTAAAATTCTCGGCAATCTTCTGAGCAGTATCTTCAACCATCTTAATCGATTTTTTGACAGATTGTTCAGGCTGGACTTGCAAGAGATTTTCAGAGAAATAATTGGCAAAGCTTCCATTATGCTTGATTCGCTTTTCAATCAAATAATACTGCTTACTACTACGATTGATTACCAAAGCTTCATCAGGTGTCTGGGCCGCAGAAGGCAAATTATTTTGTGACAATTGAATAGGATGTTGGCTATCTCCCAAAGAATGAATCAAACTGTCCTTGAGAGCAATACGCAAGAAAGCAAAATATTCTTGCCCTTCTTTGTCAAACTGAATAAAGACCAAATCATTGGTCTTTTGATCTTCAGAAATGACAAATTCTTCCTTCCAAAGTTGGGCAATCTTAACTGAGCTTTCCATCAAATCATCTCCTAAATGACTGATGAAAACATTCTCTGCATCGAAATAACCACGTTTAGCCTCATCTGAGAAAACCTTAGAGAGTTTCTTTCGAAAATATTCATCTAAGCGAGGTGTTATTTCAAGAGGCCCTTCTGCTAAAACCAGCTCCGTATCATTTGGCGAAAACTGGTGAATGATAATGCGTTTAATATATAAATCTAACATAGTTTTTAATAGAGTGGGAAGGCATCTGTAAGAGCTTTAACTTCTCCTCGAATGCGCTCCAAAACTTCAGGTTTATCGTGATTTTCCAAAGCTTCAACCATCAATTCAGCAATTTTACGGCTCTCAGCTTCACCCATACCACGACTTGTAATGGCTGGACTACCAACACGGATACCTGATGTCTTGAATGGAGACAATTGCTCGTAAGGAATACCATTCTTGTTCAAAGTAATATTAACTTCTTCAAGAACGTTTTGTGCAACTTTACCATTTTCAACAACTTTAGTCACATCAACCAAGAAGAGGTGATTGTTAGTGCCACCTGAGATAACACGAAAATCTGGATGTTGATTGAAAACGTCAGCCATGGCAGCAGCATTCTTGATGACATTTTCCCCATATTCCTTAAAGGCAGGGTCAAGTGCTTCTTTAAGAGCAACAGCCTTAGCAGCAATAACATGTTCCAATGGACCACCTTGCAAACCAGGGAAGACCGCAGAATTCAATTTCTTAGCGATATCTTCATCATCAGTCAAAATCAAACCACCGCGAGGACCACGAAGCGTCTTGTGAGTTGTTGTCGTTGTCACATGTGCATGAGGAACTGGACTTGGATGATGACCAGAGGCTACAAGACCAGCAATGTGAGCCATATCTACCATGAGGTAGGCACCTACAGCATCAGCAATTTCACGGAATTTAGCAAAATCAATGATACGTGAGTAAGCTGAAGCCCCAGCAACGATGAGTTTTGGTTGTACTTCTTTAGCTTGAGCAAGAATAGCATCGTAATCAAGGAGTTCAGTTTCTTTATCAACGTTGTAAGCCACAAAGTTATAGGTCTTACCAGAGAAGCTAACTGGTGCACCATGTGTCAAGTGTCCACCCGCTGACAAATCCATTCCCATAACCGTATCACCTGGTTGAATCAAAGACATGTAAACCGCTGCATTGGCTTGACTACCTGAGTGAGGTTGCACGTTGGCAAATTTTGCTCCAAAAAGTTCTTTGGCACGCTCAATAGCAAGAGACTCGACCACATCAATCACGTCTGTACCACCATAGTAACGTTTACCTGGATAGCCTTCTGCGTACTTGTTAGTCAAGAGTGTTCCTTGAGCAGCCATTACAGCTTTAGATACCACGTTCTCAGAGGCAATCAACTCAATATTGTTTTGCTGACGTTCTGCCTCAGCATCGATGGCGTTCCATAGTTCAGGGTCAAATGCTTTGTAATCTTCTTTATCAAAAATCATAGAGGTCTCCTTTGAGGTCTAATGGGGTTCAATCAACTCACCCACATACAGTCGGAAATTATCTCACACTTCCATAGGTCTCTGTTAGTCATTTATTCTATGGTCAACTCGGGTAGAGCCACCAATAGGTTTTCTTTTGTAATTTTCCCTTGTCTGAGAATCCTAGCAGGTGAAACAGACAAATCCAAAATCGTCGAATCTACACCCAACAAGGCAGCGTCATCTTGATAGCCAGTCACCTGAAAATCAAATTGGGCTCTTATTTGGTCAAAATAACGACCACTAGCCTTCCCAGACTTATTGGCTGAGGGACCAATCAAAGGCCCTTCCGCTTGGATCAGCTCTCTAGTAACAATATGGTCTGGCAAACGGAAGCCAACTGTCGCCAATCCTGAATTAATCCATCTGGGGACTTTATCATTAGCTTTTAGAACGATAGTCAAAGGTCCAGGCAAAAAAGCATCATACAATTGTTTCAAATACTTGGGTTGATCTTTTGAATAGGACAAGATATCTTCATAAGAAGCGACATTCAAATTCATGGCTTTATCTCTGGGACGATTTTTTAGCTCATAAACATGGTCAACAGCTTGCTCATCTAAAGCCTTAGCAAATAGACCATAAACAGTCTCTGTAGGAAGGACAACTGCTCCACCGTCAGCCAAGATTTCTCTTAACACTTTATTACTTTTCATCATCCATCACGACCATTCTATCTTGCCCAAATTGGTCCTTAAGAACACGCACACGCTTATCTGGAAAATGTAGAGACAAGAGTTTCTTCAAATCACGGCCCTGCTTATAGCCAATTTCAAAGTAGAGCTTTCCTTTTGGAGTTAAATACTTATCTGCGTCCTCAATAATCTGTCTATAAATAGCAAGTCCCTCTTCATCAGCAAACAGAGCCATTTGGGGCTCGCTAGCCAAGACATTAATACCAACTTCGTTCTTATCATTTTCAGAAATATAGGGAGGATTTGACACAATGATATCAAAACTACCAGAAATATTTTCGAAAACATCCGATTGCACTAAGCTAATGTCTACCTGATTTAGTTTAGCATTCTCTTTAGCAAGTACTAAGGCGTCAGCTGACAAGTCACTAGCTGTTACTTGCCAAAAGGGGCAACTCTTTTTCAGGGATACCGAAATAGCACCACTCCCGGTACCAATATCAAGAACCTTAAGATCCGTGCTCGGGTTTTCCGCCAAAATTAAGTCCACTAATTCCTCAGTTTCAGGACGTGGAATCAAGACACGCTCATCAACCTGAAAACGCAAGCCATGAAAATCTTCATAACCCAAAATATACTGAGCAGGCTTGTGATTCTTTAGTTGGCTGAATACATAAGCTAACAACTCTGCATCTTCCTCTGAAACTTCTTGACGCAATTGAAGAACAAAATGAGTCAAGTCCCATTGCTTCAAACCACGATAAACGAAGGAAAGGGCCTCTGGCTCTTCGCCAACAGCATCAAGCTGCTTCTCATAGTCAGCCAGGACATCCGCTAAAATCATTTGTTAAGCTCTTCCAATTTTTGCGTTTGATCATAAAGAACCAAGGCATCCACAACTTCATCTAATTTACCAGCTAGAATTGTATCAAGCTTTTGTAGGGTCAAACCAATACGGTGATCCGTTACACGATTTTGTGGGAAGTTGTACGTACGGATACGCTCTGAACGATCCCCTGTACCAACAGTCGATTTACGCTCAGCATCTTGTTCATCTTGAGCAATCTGTGCAAAGTGGTCCGCAACACGCGCACGGATAATCTTCATAGCTTTATCACGGTTCTTCTGTTGTGTACGTTCTTCTTGCATCTCTACTTTAATCCCAGTAGGAATGTGAACCATACGAACCGCAGTCGCAACCTTATTGACGTTCTGACCACCAGCACCAGAAGCGTGATAGATGTCGACACGAAGGTCCTTAGGATCAATTTCGTACTCTACTTCTTCAACTTCTGGCATAACCAAAACAGTTGCTGTAGAGGTATGAACACGACCTTGGCTTTCGGTCACAGGCACACGTTGCACACGGTGCGCTCCAGATTCATATTTGAGTTTAGAGTAGACTGATTGTCCTGAAACCATGGCAACCACTTCTTTGATACCACCGACACCATTATAAGAGGCTTCCATGACCTCAAAGCGCCAACCTTGTGTTTCTGCGTATTTTTGGTACATAGCTAGAAGGTCACCCGCAAACAAGGCAGCTTCATCACCACCTGCAGCCCCACGGATTTCAAGGATAATATTCTTGTCATCATTAGGGTCTTTTGGCAAAAGAAGAATTTTCAAACGTTCTTCGTACTCTTCCTTAGCGGCTTTGGATTCTTTGAGTTCTTCCTTAGCCATTTCTTCCAAGTCAGGATCACCGCTTGCTTCCTTAATCATCTCTTCAGCATCTGAGATACTTTGGATGACTTGCTTGTACTCACGGTAAGCTGTCACAGTTTCACGAGTATTTGCTTCTTCACGTGACAACTCCATGAAGCGTTTAGTGTCTGAAACGACTTCAGGGTCACTAAGCAATTCACCCAATTCCTCATAGCGGTCTTCAACCGCTTGTAACTGATCATAAATATTCATTTGTTATCTTTACTCCTTATATAACTAATAGTCATTTTTAGGCCTTATTCAAAGGGATTATGTTTTCGTGAGGTGGATTAAACCAGTGCTTTCGGCAAACAGAGATATAACTCTCGTGTCCTCCAATTTGAACTTGTGCTCCCTCATAAACTGGCTTCCCATCTTCCATACGAAGAACCATAGTTGCCTTTCTTGAGCAATAATGACAAATGGTCTTAATCTCATCAATCTTATCAGACAAAAGCAAAAGGTATTTAGAACCTTCAAAGAGATTGTTCTGAAAATCATTTTTGAGACCAAATGCCATCACTGGGATATCTAACTCATCAACAATTCGTGCCAAATCATAAACATTCGCACGGGTCAAAAACTGAGCCTCATCAACTAAAACACAGTACGGTCGTGGATCCATATTAGCAATGTAACCAAAAATATCCGTATCATCACCAATAGGATAGGCCTTCCGTTTCATGCCAATACGACTAGAGATATAGCCAACCCCATCGCGATTATCCAAACGACTGGTCAATAGTACCACTGGTTTTCCTTGTTCTTCGTAATTATAGGCAACCTTAAGAATTTCAATAGATTTCCCAGAATTCATAGTGCCATAGCGAAAATAAAGTTGTGCCAAACCAGTCTCCTCTAAAATTTGTATTGTACTTATTTTATCATAATTCCAAGCGTAAAAGGGAGGGAGACTGAACAATTTTTGAAAAAAGTTCGTCTCACTCCCTTATTTTTATAATAGGTTTGACTTGTGTTTCAAATGGTTCAATCTTATCATCCTAATAACATTTCACCAGTCTAATAGCTTCTTATGAATAGGCTTTAGCCAATTTTTCAAGAAGTTCTTCTTTCTCCTCGTCACTAGCAAATGAAGCTTCGATTGCCGTCTTATTATGAGCATAAAAGTCTTGCACTGAGCTATCAAAATGCTTGTGATAGAGTTCGTATTCCTTGGTTAAGTTTGTATCAGAAACGGTACGATTGTCCGTATTAATGGTAATATTCGCACCTGCTGCTTTCATTTTTAGATAAGGAAAATCAGCAACTGTAACGGCTGCCTTAGTCTGCAGATTACTTGTTAAACATAACTCTCCTGTGACACCATTTTTAACAAACTCTTCCAAAAGCTCAGGCTCTTGAGCCAAGATCGTTGCATGGCCATTACGCTTAATTCCCATGGCAATCGACTCAGCCAAAAAGGCTGGGCAACCACACTCACCAGCATGAAAAGTCATGGGACGGTTGTAACTTTGGACTTGTTCAATTAGAGGTTTAATCGCTTTAGGTCCATAATGATGCTCATCTCCGGCAAAATCAAAACCAACAAAGTCACTATCTTCAACCTTATTTGCTTCATTAAGAATACGAGCCGTTAAATCTTGATTTGATTGACGCATGCCACAAACTAGGGCCTTAGCTACAATTCCAAATTCTTCTTGAGCTTGACGTAAGCCTTGACAAACGGCATCAATGGTTTCAGCGACAGTCAACCCCTTATCCATTGATAATTCGGGAGCAAAACGCACTTCAATATAGATAACATTTTCAAGAGCAGCCTGTTTAGCGACATCATAAGCCGCAATGGTCAAGGCTTCTTTTGTTTGAAGCAAAGGACGAATATAATCAAAAGCCTCAAGATAATCTAGGAGACTCTCACAGGTAGCCGGGGCTGTCACATGGTGTTTGAGCTCCGCATCATCCTTAGGTAACTCAATCTTTGCTATGTCAGCTAGGTGACGAATAGTTTCCAATGATAGAGAACCATCCAAATGGCAGTGTAGTTCTGCTTTAGCCAACTTATGAAAATCAATAGCAGTCATTCTTTTCTTCCTCTCTAAACAATATGTTTTTATCAGATAAAAATTAATTTTTACTATCTTATCATTCTTATAGAAAAAGTCAAGGTGGCGCGCTAATAGGACGTAGTAGATTCTTGAAATGCCATTAGCATTTTGTTAGGATGTAACTATCAAGAATACAAGGAGAAACTTTATGTTTGACTATATTTTACCAGAAGTTTGGCAAAATCCAACCTCTATGGGAGGTGCCTGGGGGGGCCTCAATCAACCTACAGCTGGTGCACGTTTTGAACAAACTTTACCTAAAGGTGACCAACCTTTCCAACTCTATACTCTTCCGACACCAAATGGTATCAAGGCAACTATCATGCTGGAAGAATTGAAAGAACTTGGTGTGACTCAAGCAGGTTATGACGCCTATCGTATTAAGATTGGTGACGGTGACCAATTCGGCTCAGACTTTGTTTCAATCAATCCAAACTCAAAGATTCCAGCCATGATGGATTACTCTGAGGACCAACCGATTCGTGTCTTCGAATCAGCTAACATCCTCCTTTACTTGGCTGAAAAATTTGGCAAACTCATTCCAACTGATCACGCAAAACGTACGGAAGTTCTCAACTGGCTCTTTTGGCAAACAGGTGCTGCTCCTTTTCTAGGTGGTGGCTTTGGGCACTTCTTCCACTATGCACCTGAAAAAATCGAATATGCCATCAACCGTTTTGCCATGGAAGCCAAACGCCAACTCGACTTGCTCGATAAAGAATTAGCAACCAAACCTTATATTGCTGGCGATGAATATACTATCGCTGATATTGCTATCTGGTCTTGGTATGGCCGTCTTGCTCAAGATAAGATTTGGGATAAGGCTGGTATTTTCCTTGATGTTAAAGAATACAAGCATCTTCAAGCTTGGACTGAAAAAATTGCCAACCGTCCAGCGGTTAAACGTGGACTTGAAGTCGACTATAAAGATATCTAATTTTTATAACGGTTTGCCTAGGCCAACCGTTTTTCTATTGTTTCATGATATAATAGAAGCAAAATGACAAGGAGACATTCATGACTGTATTTCAAGCTATTTTAGAAAAAATTAAAGCCTACGACACTATTATTATTCACCGCCACCAAAGACCTGACCCAGATGCCATTGGTAGTCAGGTAGGACTGAAGGAAATTTTAAAAACAAACTTTCCAGATAAAAAAGTCCTTGTGACTGGTGTCAATGAGCCTACCTTATCTTGGATTGCTGAGATGGATGAGGTAACTGACCAAGATTATGAAGGGGCGCTTGTTATTGTTACCGATACAGCCAACACCCCTCGTATCGACGACGACCGTTTTGATAAAGGTGACTTCCTTATCAAAATTGACCATCATCCTAACGATGATGCTTACGGAGACCTCCTCTTAGTTGATACGACTGCTTCAAGTGCCAGCGAAATTGTGACTGACTGGGCCCTCAGCCTTGGTCTTTCCTTGTCAGATGCCGCTGCTCGTGTTCTTTACAATGGTATTGTTGGCGATACAGGCCGCTTCCTCTTTCCATCTACTACTCCTAAAACACTTCAAATCGCAGCTAAACTTCGTGAATACGACTTTGATTTTGCAGCAATGGCTCGTCGTATGGACAGTTTTCCTTTCAAAATTGCTAAACTACAAGGTTATGTTTTCGATAATCTTGAGGTCGATGAGAATGGTGCAGCTCGAGTTGTCTTGACACGAAAGATTTTGGATGAATTCAATGTCACTGATGCTGAAAGTTCTGCCATTGTTGGCACTCCAGGCCGTATTGATTGCGTCGAATCTTGGGCTATTTTCGTAGAGCAACCTGAAGGGCATTACCGTGTCCGTCTACGCAGTAAAAGCATTGTCATCAACGAGATTGCCAAACGCCATGATGGTGGCGGCCACCCACTTGCTAGTGGGGCCAATTCCTACAGCTTAGAAGAAAACGAACAAATCTATCAAGAAATCAAGGATACAGTTGCCCATGCAACTCACTAATCGTCGTGTACGTCTCATGGGAACTGTGATTGACGTCTCTATCTATCATAAAGAACCAGAACCCCTGCTAGACCAAGTTGAAGCACTTCTACATACCTACAATAAGCGCTTCTCAGCCAATGACGACAGTTCCGAACTCATGAAAATTAACAAGGCAGCAGGCTTACATCCAGTGACAGTTCACCCAGAGCTTTTTGAACTTATTTCTCTTGGAAAATGGCATAGCTGCCAACCTGGAAGTCACCTTAATATTGCTATCGGGCCTCTCATTCAGACTTGGCGCATTGGTTTTTCTGATGCTAAGCTGCCTCTTCCTGAAGAAATTCGTCCGCTCCTAGATATCATCAATCCCAACGCCATTCTTCTATCCGAGGAAAATCAAAGTGTTTTTCTCAAAGAAAAAGGGATGAAAATTGATCTTGGTGCTCTGGCAAAGGGATATATTGCAGATCGTATTGCAGATTTTCTTAAAGCTAAAAAAGTAACCAGCGCCCTAATCAATCTCGGAGGTAATGTCCTAACCTTTGGACCAGCTCCCCATAATCCTGACCACAAATGGCGCATTGGTATTCAAAATCCTAAGGAGACAAGAAACACAAATCTTATGGTGCTTGCTATAAGAGACCAGTCTGTTGTCACTTCGGGAATCTATGAACGTACTTTTGAGATAGATGGCAAAACCTACCATCATATTTTTGATAGCCAAACTGGTTATCCAGTCTCCAGTGACCTAGCCAGCCTTACCATTATTTCATCCCTCTCAGTGGATGGTGAAATTTGGACAACCCGCTTATTTGGCTCTAGTCTCGAACACATATTCCAAAAAGTTAGTTCACAATCTGAGCTTGAAGCAATCATCGTTGATAAAGACAATCACTGCTTTCAGACAGGTGGCATTTACAAAATGCGAATTTCCTAAAAAATAGTAAAAAAGACTTGTCAAGTAGACCACCTTTTGATAAACTAAAATAGTTAAAAAAAACTATGGTGCGGAAAGTACCATGGCAGAAAGGAAATATTTTAACATGAAAAAAGATATCCATCCAGATTACCGTCAAGTAGTATTCATGGACACAACTACTGGTTACCAATTCCTTAGCGGTTCAACTAAACACTCAAACGAAACAGTTGAATTCGAAGGTGAAACTTACCCACTTATCCGTGTAGAAATTTCATCAGATTCACACCCATTCTACACTGGCCGTCAAAAATTCACTCAAGCAGACGGACGCGTGGATCGTTTCAACAAAAAATACGGTCTCAAATAAGCAACATCTTGTTGTTAAGCCATTCCAATTGGAATGGTTTTTTTGTATTCTCTTGGCTGTAATCTCTCCTACTCCCCTCCTTTAAAATAAAAAAACAGCTTCCATATGGAAACCATTTAATCCTATTAACCTGCTTTACCAATAGCCAAAGCCCAGATAAAGAAGAGGGCAAATCCGAACAAGAAAATCAAACCTGCAATAGCAAGTCCTTTCAACCAAGTTGGAAGGTCTCTCTTTGCTTTTGTAACAAGTACATAATTCAAAAGCGCAAAGAAAGGTGTTGTAAGGAATGAACCAATCATGGCAAAACGAAGCATTGTTGCTACTTGACCTTGGAAGAAGAAAATAATGATGAGACCAAGAATAGCTGTCAATGTCATCCAAACATTCAATGGTGTTTGATTTTTTTCTTTTTGGTTAAACAAAAGACGAAGAGAAATTTCGTTAACACGTGAATAACCATCGATAACAGTAATCACAGTACCAAAGATACACAAGAAAGCGATAAAAGTAATCAAATAGCGTGACCACTCACCAAGTACTGAGGCATACATACCAACAAACTGAGCAATATACTTAGCTGATGCTGCTTCTACTGGTTTACCAGTTGGATACTGGATAAGAGCACCGAGTGCTACAAAGAATACTGCAAGAATAGCTGTTCCGATGTAACCAACGTTAAAGTCAAAGAGGGCATCATCAGTGTTAAAATCAACCGTTTTCTTTTTCTCAGCTGACCAAAGTGAGTTAATGGCTGAAATTTCAATTGGAGCTGGCATCCATCCAAGAAGTGAAACGATAAATGGAAGGGCTGCTAACTGCCATGGTGTTTTTTCAACGAAGTCAGCACTGTACTCTGGGTGTTTGATTGCCGCAATAATAACTGCTGCTACTGTTGCAATAGTCAAGGCTGACATGATCCATTTAGCCATACCATCAAGAAGTTTGTAACCACCAAAAAGTAACATACCCCAAATGATTGCAACCAAAATGATTGACCATGTGGTAATACTCAAACCAAGCATTGGAAAGGCACTAGCAATGATGGCTGAACAAAGAATAGAAACACCTGCAGTATTAACCAAGGCTGAAAAGACATTCAAAATAAAGAATACCCAAAGATAGAACTTACCTTTCTCAGCATAACCTTCAACAAGGGTTTTACCCGTATCTGCGGTATACTCAGCACCAAAACGGAAGAATGGGTATTTGAAGAGGTTAGCCAGAATAACCAAGCCTAACAAGGCCCATCCATAAGAACCACCCGCTTGGGTAGATGAAACGATGTGGGAACCACCTACGGCCGCCGAAGCCATTAGGATACCGGGTCCCATTGCTTTTATTTTACTACGCCAGGTAGACTGACTAGTTACACTTGTTTGTGACATAAGAGAATCTCCTAAAACAAATTTTCAGAATAATCTGAATTGATGTTTACCATTTTACACAATTGTTGGAATAATTTCAATAGCATTTCACATATTTTCTGAAAAATAGAAAAAAGCCATCCAAATGGATAGCTCTTTTACTATTTAGAAAATCCAGTAAAGAAATCTACAATAGCTTGCCAAATTTGTGCAAAAATATTTTTGCTATTCTCAAGTGTTTTGTTGGCATTGAAGTTTAAGTTAATTCCAGAGAAGGTATTACCAGCTTTCGAAACGATAGAATCCTTAAGTGAACTCAAGCTCGACTTGAAACTAGCACTATCGATGATTGAAGACTTAGACAAATTCAAAGCAAAATTCACCAGAAGATTAATTTGCGTATCTGAAAGATCCAAGTTATAGTTATTGACCGTTTGCTGAACAATCGTTTTAGCTTGATCTTCAGTCAACTTATCCCCTTTATCAGCAACAGCTGACTTAATATCAGTCATAGCTACATTAAGCTTGTCTGCGTCATAGTCAGTCTTACCTGAATTTTCCTCATTAATTTGAGAAAGGGTTTTGAGTTCCTCTTGCGCAAGCTCTTTGCTTTCATCTGAAACTTTAGCTCCATTTTGCTCAAGGGAATAGTAAATACCAGCCAAGGCACTTTCTCCAGTAACTGCGATTGGTGCTGCTACCGTAATCTTAGCATGTTCGATACCAAGTGTCGTGGCAGCATTACGGTACATATCTGGAGTGATTTTCGTGATATTTTGCGGTGTCACAATCTCTACACTCAAGGTTTCCTTAGCACCCAGCTTAGCAATCTTAACCGAAGAATATAGCTGAAGACTAGAATCGTCAGCCACATTCATGATATTAGCGTAAGCAGATGTCGTCAAGGTCTTGACATTAGTATCCTTACTACTATCATACCCTAATAAATTCAAGGTTTCATTTCGTTGCTCTTCCGACAATGAATACCCCATCACATAGTCTGGTTGAACATAAGATTCATCAATAACCTTTTGGACTTGTGATGATGTTGCTGCTTGAGCAACCGAAGTAAAGGCTGTTACTGAAGCCAATATAGCCATCCCAGTAACAAGAAGTTTTTTCAATTTCATATGTGTTTCCTTTCGAAAATAGAATAGTATTCCATAATCTCCTAAAGGACGACTGACTCTAGGCTCAGCCGTTCACCTATTATACCATGACTTAAAAAAATAAGGTCAAAAAAACTACTCGTGCAACTCCAAGGGAAGACCATCTGGATCAGCAAAGAAAGTCATCTTTTCACCGGTAAAAGTGTCCTTGCGAATAGTTTGGCAGGAGATACCCTTTTGTTCTAACTCTTTGACGACCTCTTCAATATTAGTCACTCTGAAAGCTAAATGACGTAAGCCACATGCCTCAGGATAAGACGGACGTTTTGGGGGCTCCACATAGTTCGGATCACTGATCTTATTGCCGAAGATTTCAAGTTCTATACCTCCACAGCGTAGGTCTAACTTATAATCATGGCGTTCCGGACGGTGATTTTCCCGAATAATCTCAAAACCAAGTTTATTGACATAAAAATCTCGAGACAAGTCATAATCAGAAACAATAATAGCAACATGGTGCACTGTATTTAAAAACATATTTTCCTCCATTGAAAAAGGCCCGAAGGCCCTTTCTTAACTTTGAAATTGATTGTATGACTTATTAAAGGCTTCAATAATATCTGAACTTGCCTTGTCAAAATCTACCTGTGATTTCAATTCACCTTTGACGATTGTACGCTGAGTTGCTTCGGCATCCGTACAAGTTACAAGGGTAACTTCAGACTTGCCAGGTGTATCATCAACTACTGCTACTTCAGTTGGTTGGACAACCTTCACCTCACTGATAACATAAGTATAGACTTTATTTTTATCCGTAAGATAAATCTTCATACCTTCCTTAGCCTTATCTAGCGGTGAAAATAGCATGTCAGATGCACCGGCAATACCAAAGACGTGGTGGCTAGCTAGTGAATAGTTGTTTTCACCACCCATGACTTGATCTTCTTTCATCGTTCCTGCACCGTAAGTCAACTCTGTATTGCCAAGTCCTTTGAAAATAGGGAGATTGATACCTACTTCTGGAATAGCAATACCACCAACGACAGGAAGCTCTTGAGCATCCATCTGTGCCTGCAAGACAGACTCTGTACTAATTGATTTAACGGTATCAAAGTCAAAGCTAGTCTTAGCTTCCTTGTTTTTCTCAATAGTCTTTTTAGAAACCTTGCTCACTTGATACTTATTTGTATTCCAAGCAATCACTGTGTTTCGAATAGACTTATTGAAAATCAAGGCTAGACCAACAACTAAGAGAACAACAATCAACACCCAGCGAAGAATATCAAGCCACTTACGGCGTTTTTTTGTTACGTTATTTTTCTTATCTTTGCTCATTAGTTGTCACCACTTTCTTGATCTTCGGAAGCTTGTTCAACTTCTTCTGGCTCAACTAAAGCAAAGGTTACAATACGAGCAGAGTCATCCAAACGCATGACCTTAACCCCTTGAGTGGCACGACCAGTTTGTGAAATATTAGCAACGGCAGTACGGATGATAACACCTGTATCGGTGATGACCATGATATCCTCATCACCAGACACTGTTACAATACCTGCTAGGTTACCATTCTTCTCTGTGATATTGGCAGTCTTGATACCTTTACCACCACGACCCTTCGTTGGGTATTCAGTAGCTGAGGTACGCTTACCGTAACCCTTTTCAGTGATAATCAAGACTTCTTGGTCGTCCGTAATGGCCGCAGCACCAACGACTTGGTCACCATCACGAAGAGTCACTCCTTTAACACCAGCAGCCATACGACTCATGCTTCGAATCGTATTTTCCTTGAAACGTACACTGTAACCAAATTTAGTACCAATGACAATTTCTTCATTACCAGTAGTCAAGAAGACATTGATTAGCTCGTCACCTTCTCTAAGTTTCAAGGCAATCAACCCATTTTGACGAATGTTCTTAAATTCCGCTTCTTTTGTACGTTTAACTAGACCTTGGCGAGTTACAAAGACAAGGTGATTATTTTCAGAAGCTTCATCACTCTTGGCGTTAATGACTGTTTGAATGGTCTCACCTTCGTCCAACTTCAAGAGATTGACGATAGGTAAACCTTTGGCTGTGCGACCGTATTCTGGGATTTCATACCCCTTAAGACGGTATACACGCCCCTTATTAGTCATGAAGTAAAGGTGATCATGAGTGCTTGTTGAGACAATATCACGAACAAAGTCATCATCGTTAACACCAGTACCTTGGACACCGCGACCACCACGTTTTTGTGAACGGAACTCGTCTTGGGCTAAACGTTTAATATACCCTTTATTTGAGAGAGTGATAACAACATCTTCTTCCTCGATGAGGTCCTCATCTTCAAGAGAAATAACTTCTCCGACCATAAGCTCTGTGCGTCGAGCATCTGCAAATTTACGCTTGCTTTCGTCCAATTCTTCCTTGATGATAGCAATGACACGTTCTGGTTTT
The DNA here is from genome assembly GCA_016939315.1 of Streptococcus sp. GTDB lineage: Bacteria > Bacillota > Bacilli > Lactobacillales > Streptococcaceae > Streptococcus. Next base: position 81,491 of record JAFHAZ010000015.1, read on the forward strand.
GCCAAAATATCAGCTAAATCAGCAATCAGAGCCAAGAGATCATTGTACTCATTTTGAATCTTATCACGTTCCAAACCTGTCAAACGACGCAAACGCATATCAAGAATAGCTTGACTTTGACGTTCCGTGAGTTCGAAGCGAGCCATCAACTCAGTTTGAGCCTCAGCATCAGTTTGACTGTTACGGATAATCGTAATCACTTCATCCAAATGATCAAGGGCAATCAACAAACCTTCTAAAATATGGGCACGTGCCTCAGCCTTATCCTTGTCAAACTGTGTACGACGAACCACAACTTCTTGTTGGTGAGCAATATAGTCAGCCAAGATTTGACGCAAAGAAAGGATTTTAGGAACACCCTTTTCAATGGCCAACATGTTGAAGCTGAAGTTAGTCTGAAGTTGCGTTAATTTGAACAAATTGTTCAAGATAACATTGGCAGAAGCATCACGACGCACTTCGATGACAAAGCGTACACCTTCACGAGAAGACTCGTCACGGACTGCTGTAATCCCCTCAATACGTTTTTCTTGAGCTAAACGAACGATATGTTCATGGACCTTGGTCTTATTGACCATGTAAGGAAACTCAGTGACAACAATACGCTCACGACCTGATTTAGTTGTTTCAATTTCAGTACGCGAACGAAGAACAATAGAACCCTTACCAGTTTCATAAGCACGGTGAATACCAGATTTCCCCATGACCAAGCCACCAGTTGGAAAGTCTGGACCAGGAAGAACTTCCATCAGTTCACGTGTTGTGACTTCAGGATTATCCATCATCAATTTGACAGCATCAATCGTTTCAGCCAAATTGTGTGGTGGGATGTTAGTCGCCATACCAACGGCAATCCCTGTCGCACCATTGACAAGAAGGTTTGGAATGCGTGACGGAAGAACGATTGGCTCACGTTCTGATCCATCATAGTTATCTTGAAAATCAACGGTATTCTTATTGAGATCACGAAGCATTTCCAAGGCGATTTTAGACATACGCGCCTCAGTATAACGCTGAGCGGCAGCCCCATCACCATCCATAGAACCAAAGTTCCCGTGACCGTCAACCAACATGTAACGGTAGCTCCACCATTGCGCCATACGAACCATGGCTTCATAGATAGATGAGTCTCCGTGTGGGTGATATTTACCCATGACATCCCCGGTAATACGGGCAGATTTTTTATGTGGCTTATCAGGTGTCACCCCAAGCTCATTCATTCCATATAGAATACGACGTTGTACAGGTTTTAAACCGTCACGAACATCTGGGAGAGCACGAGACACGATAACACTCATGGCATAATCGATAAAGCTTGTCTTCATCTCAGACGTCAAATTAACGTCAATTAAATTATTATCTTGCACTCTAAAAATGCCTCTTTTCTTTCATTCAAATCATTCCAAACTCTAATAAAAGAGTATAGAATATTTCTATAATATTATACCATAAAACGCTTTATTTTTCAGTTGTGTAAAACGCTTTCATCCATTATTTACTTAATATTTCGTGACATCCATCACTTAAAGTGGTAGAATAAGCAGTGTATGGGGTAACCCAATTAAAAAAAAGGAGATGTTTAGACCCATGACTGCAACTAAACAACACAAAAAAGTCATCCTCGTTGGTGACGGTGCCGTAGGTTCATCTTACGCTTTCGCACTTGTAAACCAAGGTATCGCTCAAGAACTTGGTATCATCGAAATTCCACAATTGTTCGAAAAAGCTGTTGGTGATGCGCTTGACCTTAGCCACGCGCTTGCTTTCACTTCACCTAAAAAAATCTATGCAGCTAAATACGAAGACTGTGCGGATGCTGACCTTGTAGTTATCACTGCTGGTGCTCCACAAAAACCAGGTGAAACTCGTCTTGATCTTGTTGGTAAAAACCTTGCTATCAACAAATCTATCGTTACTCAAGTTGTTGAATCAGGCTTCAATGGAATCTTCCTTGTAGCAGCTAACCCAGTTGACGTATTGACTTACTCAACATGGAAATTCTCAGGATTCCCTAAAGAACGCGTTATCGGTTCAGGTACTTCACTTGACTCAGCTCGTTTCCGTCAAGCACTTGCTGAAAAACTTGATGTTGACGCTCGTTCAGTTCACGCCTACATCATGGGTGAACACGGTGACTCAGAATTTGCCGTTTGGTCACACGCTAACATCGCCGGTGTAAACCTTGAAGAATTCCTTAAAGATACTCAAAACGTTCAAGAAGCTGAATTGGTTGAATTGTTCGAAGGTGTTCGTGATGCCGCTTACACAATCATCAACAAAAAAGGTGCTACATACTATGGTATCGCCGTTGCCCTTGCTCGTATCACTAAAGCTATTCTTGACGATGAAAATGCAGTACTTCCATTGTCTGTATTCCAAGAAGGTCAATATGGTGTAAGCAACGTCTTTATCGGTCAACCTGCTATCGTAGGTGCACACGGTATCGTACGTCCAGTTAACATCCCATTGAACGATGCTGAACAACAAAAAATGAAAGCTTCTGCTGATGAATTGCAAGCTATCATTGATGAAGCATGGAAAAACCCTGAATTCCAAGAAGCTTCAAAAAACTAATTTGACATTAGTTAAATAAAAGTCTCCAGTAGGAGGCTTTTTTCGTATTTAAAGAAAGAAAAAACAGCTAATTCAACTGAATTAGCTGTTTAAGATTATTTAGCTGAGATAGCTGCTTTAGCAATATAGCTAAGCGGTTGGTTAAAGTGTGGCAAGAAGAACAAATCAAGCAATTGGAGACGGTCAATAGTTACACCTTCTTGGATAGCCAATGAGAACATGTGGATTCCCATAGAGATGTCCATACGTGATACCATTTGAGCACCAAGAACTTTGCGTGTATCTTTGTCATAGACAATCTTAATTGTAACGTCTTCATTTTCATCTTCCATGAAGGCAGCTTTTTGAAGATCTGTTGATTCTACTACTGCTGGATTGAAACCAAAGCGTTTTGCTTTTTCTTCTGTCAAACCAGTAGATACCATGTTCAAACCATAGATTGAGATACCATTTGATCCTTGAACACCGTTTGATTCAACATCACCACCACCGGCATTATGACCACCGACAATCCCTGAACGAACAGCGTTTGAAGCCAAGGCAATGTAGTTCACATCTTCAAGGGCATTGTCATAAACGGTAGCACAGTCACCAACTGCATAAACGTCTTTGATTGATGTTTCTTGTTTCTTATTAACAAGGTAAGCACCATTACGGAATGTTTCCAATTTACCAGCACCAAGAGCTGTGTTAGGACGGAAACCTACTGCAAGGACAACCATGTCGACATCGTAAGCATTTTTATCAGTGACGATGCGTTCTACCTTAGTTTCACCTTCTACTGCTTTAACAGTTTCACCAAATGCCAATTTAATACCGTGGCTTTCCATGTTTTTAGCCATAAGCTCAGTCAAATCATGGTCATAATAACCAGCCAAACATGTATCAACAACGTCGATAAGGATAACTTCTTTACCGTGACGTTGGAAAGCTTCAGCCAATTCAACACCAATGTAGCCTGCACCTACAACCGCTACACGTTTGATATCTTGAGATTTGTCGTTCAACTTATCAATAACTTCTTGAGCGTTTTGGAAAAGTTTAACGAATTGAAGGTTTTCAAGTGTAGCTTCAAAAGTACGACTACCTTCTTTAATTTCAGCACCTTCGATTGGAGGCAAGATTGGTTGAGATCCAGTAGCCAAAATCAATTTGTCATATGATTCAACGTGCTCTTTACCATCTACAAGGGCTGTAACAGTTTTACCATCAAAGTCAATAGACTCAACTGGTGAGTTCATATAAACTTTAGCACCCTTGCTTTCAAGTCCTTCTTTGTTGGCATAGAAAAGACCATCAGAACCAGAGATTTGATTACCGATCCAAAGAGCCATACCACAACCCAAGAATGAAATATTAGAGTTTTGGTCGAAAACAACTACTTCATTTTGGTCTCCGTAATTATCGAGAATAGTATTAATACTAAAAGTACCAGCGTGGTTAGCACCAACAACTACGATTTTTGACATAAGTTTATCCAACTTTCTTTTGATAATAGTTTACTATTTTATTCTACCATAATCAGAAAACGGTTACACCTTTTATGCTCAGACTTTGTTACTTTTTGAACAAATTAAGTTTCTGTGCTCTAAAACCCAAATAGGATAAGTCAAAATATGCAGAAAAACACTTTATGATGACGGTTACCTTTCTGCACACCATCACTATCTTACCAAATTCTAGAAAATCTACTTTGCTTTAAAATATAAAAAAAGAGTGAATAACTTTCTCTTTAGAGAATGTCAACACTCTTTTATCTCTATACTAACTCATTAAAATCCCAAACGTCTGTCCAACCTTCATAAAATTCTGGTTCGTGACATACCATAAGGATACTGCCCTTGAAGGCCTGAAGGGCACGCTTCAATTCATCCTTGGCGTCAACATCCAAGTGGTTGGTCGGTTCGTCCAGAACAAGGACATTATTTTCACGATTCATAAGGAGACAGAAACGAACTTTAGCCTGTTCTCCACCTGAAAGCACCTGAATTTGGCTTTCAATATGCTTAGAGGTTAATCCGCATTTAGCTAGAGCCGCACGAACTTCAGCTTGATTTAAGGCTGGGAAGGCATCCCAAACCGCTTCAAGAGGTGTCTGACGTGATCCTTCTGCTTCTTGCTCGAAGTAACCTAGGTCAATAAAATCACCTGTTTCAACTTCTCCTTCGAGTGGTTGAATAATACCAAGCAAGCTCTTAAGCAAAGTAGTCTTACCGATACCATTGGCACCGACAATAGCTACTTTTTGGTTACGTTCGAAGGTAAGATTCAATGGAGCCTTGGTCAAAGGGCGATCGTAACCAATAACGAGGTCTTTGGTTTGGAAAATAAAACGTCCAGGCGTACGACTTTCCTTGAAATGGAATTCAGGTTTTGGCTTCTCAGCCTGCAACTCGATAATTTCCATCTTATCCAATTTCTTCTGACGAGACATGGCCATATTTCGAGTAGCAACACGTGCCTTGTTTCGGTTAACGAAATCTTGAAGGTCTGCAATTTCCTTTTGCTGACGTTCATAGGCAGCTTCTAATTGAGCTTTCTTCATAGCATAGACAGATTGGAAATTATCATAATCACCTGCATAGCGCACCAAGTCTTGATTTTCAACATGATAGACAATATTAATCACGTCGTTTAGGAACGGAATATCGTGCGAAATGAGGACAAAGGCATTTTCATACTCTTGAAGGTAACGTTTAAGCCAAGCAATGTGTTCAGCATCCAAATAGTTGGTTGGCTCATCGAGAAGTAAGATATCAGGTTTTTCAAGCAATAACTTAGCCAAGAGAATCTTGGTACGTTGACCACCTGAAAGGTCCGTGACATCTGTATCCATACCAAAATCCATGACACCTAGTGCACGGGCAACCTCATCAATCTTAGCATCTAGTGTGTAGAAATCACGCGTTTCCAAGCGATCCTGAAGCTCACCCACTTCTTCCATCAGAGCATCAACGTCAGCTCCTTCGTCAGCCATAGACATGTAAATCTCGTTGATACGTTCTTCAGTCTTAAAGAGTTCATCAAAAGCCGTACGAAGGACATCACGAACAGTCATTCCCTTTTCAAGAACAGCATGCTGATCCAAGTAACCCGCTGTAACGTACTTAGACCACTCTACCTTACCTTCATCTGGCTGCAATTTTCCAGTAACGATAGACATGAAGGTTGACTTTCCTTCACCGTTAGCACCGACAAGACCGATATGCTCACCTTTGAGCAAACGGAATGAGACATTTTCAAAAATAGCACGGTCACCAAATCCGTGACTAAGATTTTTGACTTCTAAAATAGACATAGCATATCTGGGCTGAATCTGTCTTCAGCCCTTTCCTTTCTTGACATTAACTTTACTATTTTACCATTTTTTAGTGAAAATTTGGACCTCTGCTTCTGGAAAATTAAAAAGAAAAAGCAGGACTAACCTGCTAAATCTTTAGTTTCTCTGTAAAATACGTTTGAAGACAGGATAGAGGAGAGGCACCGCAATGATAGTCACTACTGATGTCCCAAAGGTTCCACCAATTTTAGTAAGTGCCAATACCATAGCTGCATTAAGTGGTAAAGCAGCAACGATACTATTAATAATCGTATACTTAACAAAATTTAAAATAATTTTGGTCAATGCCGCTATGACTCCAATGATTATGATGTTAGCCATTTTGTCATTTGATTTTAAAAACTTTTCAAAAACAAGATAGAGAACATAACAAACAATCAAGGATTCTAAAATAGTAATCCAGACCTCAGCAGCATAGCCATTGAAAATATCAAATAGCCCTAACCCTACTGTTGCGACTAGCGCACCTTTTCTAGCACCGAAAATCAAAATAGCAATCACAACTAGGGCATTTCCCAGATGGACAAATTGAGGTCCAAAAGGAATACGAATAAACTGTACACTCACAATAATTAAAGCTGCATACAAACTTAGAATAACTAATTCACGTGTTTTATCACTTTTCATTTTTCTCCTCCAATAGGGCATTAAAACCACTGAATAAATAACCGATATGGGGCTCATAGCAAAGACCATACTTTAAAGGACGACCATCGGACAGTGTTGACGAAAGAACCCTATCCATAACATCCAAGGCCAAATCACAAATCTTTAGTAAATCAAGATTATAAAAGTAACCTGCTGATAAGATTGCCGTTAGTAAATCGCCACTTCCATAAAAATGATAGCGATAACGTTTTTGCATGCGATAAACTGTTTCATTAGTCTCTTTATCAAAATAAGCCAGCCCAATTTTGTCATTCTCAAACGAGATACCTGTCAAAATAACTTTCCGAGGTCCAAGCTTGCTCAACTCTCTCAGAAGCTTTTCAACAGTGGCCTTATCATAGGAACCTGCTTCAAGATAAAGAGAATCCGTCAAAAAGGCAGCTTCTGTCAGATTAGGAATGATGACATCTGCTTGTTGACAGAAATCCTTCATGGCTTCTACATAGTTTCTATCAAATCCTTGATAGAGACGACCATTGTCACCCATAATAGGGTCAACAAATAGAGCTATCTGTTTATCGCGAGCCAATTGGCCTACACGTTTTAGTGCTTCTTCTGACTTAAAATAACCACTCACAAGGCCATCTACTATAAAATCCAAGTGCTCCCACTGCTTACAAAATCCCTTTAGTTCATCCGTTAGATCCCGTACATAGATATTTTCAAACTCCCCTGTATGCGAAGATAAAAGAACTGTTGGTAGGGGAAGGACTTCAGTTTGACAGGCTGACATGATAGGGAGGCTACTAGTCAAAGCAACCTTACCTAGACCAACCAGGTCATTGGCAACAATTACTTTGGTCATCTATTTTCCTTCCCAGGTCTTTTTAAACTGTTTAACAAAACCTGTATGGAAATAAATGTAATAGGCCACTCCTAAACCAAGAATAGCAGCTACAATGTCAAAAGGAATCTTCATAATAGCATAGGCAGGCGTTCCATAGATAAAGGCTCTTCCTAAGCCATATCCGACTAAATCAATAATAGCCCCAATCAAGAGACCTAACGCTGCCCTAGACTTGCTCAATTTTCCTAAACGCCCTCCAACAATGAGTGCAATAGCAAGAACTTGAAGGCTGTGTGTTACTAGAGTTACCCACATAGGAAGGGGGTAGAAAAGAAAATCTCCAATAAAGGAACCTACTCCGGCAATAATAACTGCTTCTGTAGGTGGGAAAATTAAACCAACTAGGAAAATATTAATCCCGTTAAAATAGAAATGACCTCCTGGCACAGGAATGGATAAGAGACTCGAGCTCAAAATAATGACAAGTGCCATGAAAAATGCAGAAATGGTTAAACGTTTTGCTGACATACCTAAAACTCCTTAGTCAATAAATATAGTATAAGTTTATGAAAATTCTGACGATTAAACAAGATAGTATTTTCATTACTGTATGGGTACAGATTTAAGACAATAAAAAACACCACACATTCATGTGGTGATAAAACTTATTGAGCTTTTTTATCAAAGTATTTGACAGGTGCCTTTTCAAGATTTTGTAGTGAAAGCTTGGCAGTCGCATTTGCCTCAGTACCGTAATCAGAGAAATCAATGCTTAGATCATGATCAAAATCAGCAACGGCATAGTCAACAACGATTTCTTTAACTTCCTTAGGAGCAATCTTGGTCTTATTTGCAATCTTATCTCGGTCATCATCTTTAGAAAAGACCAATGTAGCAACCTTAACTTCTTCCTTTTCTTGTTTCACATCAAGGACCACCTTCATCAAAAGAGTATAGGCATTCATTGTTTCTTTACTTGAGTTGCTAAGTTTATAGTGAACACGGACAGCTTTTTGACCTTCTGGTGATTCAATTTTAGTTGCAGAAAGAACTTGTACACTAGCATCTTGTCCTGTAAATAGCATTTTGTTTTTATCGTAGGTCCAAGTAGGCTCTTTCTCTGGTGTGCAAGCTGACAAACCGATAATGGTTAAGCATGCAAGAGCCAGAAGTCCTAAGATTTTCTTAAAAGTCATTCTTATTAATCTCCTTAAACTTGTTTGGGATGGAAATTTAGTATTTCCTAATAACCTTTTTATTATGTCAAAATCTAATAATCTTGTCAAATGTCTCCAGACATCTTGCTCTCAGAGGACAAGTAGGGTACAATAAGGAAAAATCTGTAAGGGGTCAGTTATGAGTATTTATCAAGATATTGTCGAGACCATCATCAAAGATATCCAAAATGGGACTTTGAAAAAAGGGAGTAAGCTCCCCTCTATTCGTCAACTAAGCCAGACTTATGGCTGTAGTAAGGATACAGCCCAAAGAGCACTCTTGGAACTAAAGTATCAAAAATATATTTACGCCGTACCCAAAAGTGGCTATTACGTCCTAGAAGGTCGTAATGAAGTTGATAATAAGGTGCTTCTTAACCTTAACGATTACAATCAATTGGCCTACGAGGATTTTAAGCTTTGTTTGGATGAAAGTTTGGCGGGTCACCAGGACTACCTCTTCAACTATTATCATGAACAAGCCGGACTCAAAGATTTGCTTGAAGCCCTAAAGAGTCGATTAATAGCTGACGATATTTATATCAATTCGGATCAGATTATCATAACCTCAGGAAGCCAACAGGCCCTTTACATTCTTTCACAGATGGATTTTGGTAATGGGGGCTACAAAATTCTCTTAGAACAACCTACCTATCATCGCATGAACCAGCTCATCAACCGTCAAAATCTAGCTTACGAAACGATTAACCGTGATTTTGATGGTTTAGATTTTGACCGCTTGGAAGAGTACTTTAAATCTGGACAGATTAAGTTCTTCTATACCATCAGTCGTTACTCCAACCCTCTTGGATTAAGCTATTCTGCCAGTGAAAAAGAAAAGCTAGCCCAACTTGCCAATCAGTATAACGTTTATATCGTCGAGGATGACTATATGGGAGACTTTAGCGATAGTAAAAATCTTCCGATTCACTACTATGACACCCAAAATCAGACCATCTACATCAAATCCTTTTCCATGGCTCTTTTTCCAGGTTTACGTCTAGGTAGCCTTGTCTTACCTCCTAATCTTAAGCCTACCTTTTTGAGCCACAAGGGACTTATTGACTATGATACCAATCTCATCATGCAAAAAGCACTTTCCGTTTATCTCGAAAATGGCATGTTCCAAAAAAACATTAAAAAACTTGGTGACCTCTTCCAACAAAACATGAGTAAAAGTCAAGCCATCATTGACAAATCTAAGGTTAGCATTCCTTTTCAGATTTCCCCTAGGCATGTGACCTGGCAACTTCCTAAGGAGTTTTCACTCGAAAAATTCAAAGCCCACAAGCAGATTCGCTTTTTAGAATCCTCCTTTATTAGACCAACTTCTGAAACTTATCTGCAGATAGGTCATGGACAGGAACTCGAATCCTTTATAAAACTTTTAAAAAAGACAAAGTGACAATTAGACACAAAAAAAGCCATCGCTTGATGGCTATTCTTATTTAGTCTGCTCAAAGCGTAGGTGGACAATGACCTTGTCACCATAACCGTTACGCTCCAAATCTCGTTGCAAACGGTATGAAATATAATGCTCAGCAATATTGATAAAGCCTGCTTCCATGAGACGATTTTCAACCAATGACTGAATCATGTTAATGGTTGGGCGTTCCACCTGAGCATCTTGAAGATCAAGCACTACTTTTTTCGTAACTTGAGCAAGGTTTTGGCGCCAAGTATCATCAAGAACATACACAGTCTGTGCTGCTTTTAAGATGGCTTGGTAAATTTTATCAGGATCAAATTCAGCAACTTGACCATTACGTTTAATAATTTGCATGGCTACCCTCTTTTCATGGCTTTTTCTTTTATTATGCAGAGAATTTACATATTTGTCAAGTGCAAATCCCTGAAAGAGCTATCCAGACTGCTTATTCCCAGAATTTAGAAATGTAAACTGGTTTGCCATGTTTATCAAAGGAAAGGGTTGCTGTGTAGGACTCTGACTCATGATGGCGCATATAATTAGCGATTCTCTTGTCACCGTTTATCAGGTGAATGTCATAAGTCTGCCCGTCAGAGCTTACAAAGTGAGCATTAATCCTAGCACTACTCGTTTTTGTCCCAACATGACTAATATCTATTTGTTCAACTTGACCATCAATGGTTTTAGCTATAGGGCCTCTATAGTCTTTGTAAATAGTGACGGTAGCCAAAACATCATCAACTAAAACATAGGTCATCCCGAAAACGAACAGATAAACTATTGGTATGACAATGAAAGATAATTTACTTTTGCGGAACGTTTCTTTATGCCAAGCCCAAATATCCTGAGGTGACATGGTTAAAAATTTTTTAAAATATTGATGAACGAGTAACCTGTAGACTAATAATACAAATATTACTTGCCCCAAGGGATAAGCAAAGCTGGGTAAACCATCAATCAGAACATTGACTTTATCAGATTCAAAAGTGTAGTGTCCCCATACACCGTCAAAAAACTCTAAAAACAAATTAACTCCTTTTTGTAACATAGTCTAGTCACTTAAAAATCCATCTTCTCAGATGGATTTTTTAACTATTAACGTACTTCTGCTTCGACTTTCTCAGTAAGAGCTTTGGTGATTTTTTCCATGTATTTGGCAACTTCTTCGTCTGTGAGGTTGTCATTTGGATTTTGGAAGGTAAGGCTATAAGCCATTGATTTCATTCCAGCACCAAGTTTTTCTCCTGCGTAAACGTCGAAGAGTTTAACGGCAACCAAGCGTTTCACTCCTGCAGAGTAGATAGCATCAAGAACTTCTTGATGAGTGATTTCTGCCTTGAGAAGAAGGGCGATATCACGTGATACTGCAGGGAATTTTGTGATTTCAACAAATGGTTGAGCCGGTTGCAAGGCTGCTTCTACAGCACTAAGGTTAATTTCAGCCACATAAGTTTCTGGAATACCGTAGTTTTTAGCAGTTTGTGGGTGAACTTGACCAAGGAATCCAATCATTTGACCATCAAGGACAATAGCAGCTGTACGACCTGGGTGCATACTTGCTAGGTCTTTTGTCGGTACATAGTCAACTGAAACTTCAAGTTTATCAAAGAGAGCTTCAACAATCCCTTTAGCATAGAAGAAATCAACTGGTGTTGCTTTAGTTTGGAAATCTTTTTCAGCTACAAGACCAGAAATAGCGAAGGCAAAGGTATTGATTTCATTTGGCAATTCCTCTTTTGGATTGCCATTTTGTTCAAAGACCTTACCGATTTCGTAAATAGCAACGTTACTATTCTTACGGTTAACATTGTAAGCAACAGTATCAAGCATACCAGAGACCATGTTCTGACGGAGGGCTGAACGGTCAACAGTCATTGGCCACATCAACTCAGTCAAGTTAGTAGGTGTCACAGCAAATTCAACAGCTTTTTCAGGTGTAGTCAAAGCATATGAGATGATTTCCGTCAATCCAGCACCTTCAGCAATGGTACGAACCTTACGACGAAGCGCTTGTGTTTCAGTCAACTCACCAGCTGTTCCTGCTGCCTCTGGAAGTGTCGTAGGCAATTTTTCATAGCCGTAGATACGTGCAATTTCTTCAACCAAGTCTGCTTGGATACTGATATCCCAACGACGACGTGGTACAGATACAGTGAATTTATCAGCATCACCAGTCAATCCAAAACCAAGTTTCGCAAACACATCTTCAATATCCGCAAAAGTCAATTCTGTACCAAGGCGAACATTTACGTAGTCAAGGCTTGTAGAGACTTGAACTGGTTCTGTGTCAACTGAACCTGCTTGAACACGACCTGCAAGCACTGTTCCATTTGCCAATTCCTGCAACATTGCTGCAGCAAAATCAAGGGCTTCAAGGACAGTATCGTTATTGATACCTTTTTCAAAACGTGATGATGATTCTGAACGAAGGTTGAGACGGCTACTTGTCTTACGAACTGATTTTCCATCAAAAACAGCAGCTTCGAGAACGACATTTTTAGAATTGTTGTCAATTTCAGTTGAAGCGCCCCCCATAACACCTGCGAGGGCAACTGGTTTGTCAGCAACTGTAATTACAATATCTTCAGCTGTCAATTCACGTTCTTCACCATCGAGAGTGACTAATTTTTCCCCATCACGGGCATCACGGGCAACAATACGTGAATCTTCAAATTTATCCAAATCGAAGGCATGCATTGGTTGTCCAAAGTAAAGAAGAACATAGTTTGTCACGTCAACCACATTGTTGATTGGACGGATACCAGCATTCATAAGAAGGTTTTGCAACCATTGTGGACTTGGTTGAACAGTAACATTCTCAACCACACGACTAGCATAAGTAGCCACTTTATCACTTTCGATGGCTACTGAAATCTTATCAGAAGCTGGTTTGCTGTCTTCAGTGACCGTTTTTTCTGGGAAGTGAACAGATTTTCCATAGATTGCAGCGACCTCATGTGCCACACCACGCATAGAAAGAGCATCCGCACGGTTAGGCGTGATTGACAATTCGATGATTTCATCATCAAGGTCAAGATATGGGAAAATGCTATCGCCAGGAACGGCATCTTCTGGCAAAATTTGGATACCATCCGCAAATTCCTTAGGGATAATGCTATCTGGAAGTCCAAGCTCTGCCAAAGAACAGATCATACCGAGAGATTCCATGCCGCGAATCTTACCTTTTTTGATCTTGTAGTTGTCCGCAATGCGGGCACCAGGAATGGCAACAATTACCTTGATGCCAGCAGTGACATTTGGAGCACCACAAACAATTTGACGTGGACCTTCAGCATCCCCTGTATCTACTTGACACAAGTGCAAGTGTGTGTCAGGCACATCTTCACATGACAAGACATGACCAACAACCAATTTTGACAAGCCCTCAGCAGGTGTCTCAACACCTTCCACTTCAATACCTGTCGTCGACATTTTTTCAGCGAGTTCAGCAGTGGTAACATCCACATCAACCAACTCTTTTAACCATTTATAACTAACTAGCATAATTATGATATTAAGACCGTGTCCTTGCAAAGCAAGGACCAAAGTGACAAGATTTTAGGAAGTCGCCTGAAATCCTGATTTCAGTAGCGACTTATCTAAATCTCGAACTTTGAGGTCGTATTCAAATCCTTTCTGTAAAATTATCAGTTCAACTGATAAATGAGAGAAGAGTTCAAACCTCTACTTAAGCGGGTTCAAATCCTTTCTGTAATTTAGGAATATGTATATCTGATATAAGAGGAAGACGAACCTACACGTTTAATCGCCTTATAAAATCCTCTCAATCAACTTAATAATCGGTTTATAGTTTTAATTTAAGCAACCAGTCGCGGTCAACTTTACCATCACCAACTGGAAAATCGTGCTCTGCGAATTTTTCGAAGCCATATTTATCGTAAAATATCTGTGCTTTGAAATTCCTTTCCCAAACACCCAACCAGGCCCAATCACAACCTAAATCACGAGCTTCTTGTAGGGCAAACTCAAAGAGTTGCTTACCTAAGCCCATGCCTTGGAAGGCCTGACTGATATAAATACGTTGAATTTGAAAGGCATTATCCAAGTGCTGCTCTGTTTGAGCAGAACCTACATTAGTCTTTAGAAAACCTGCCTTTTCACCATCAACGAGAATGAAAAAGTAACGCGATTCTTCATGAGTGATTTCATCTAAGAGCACTTCCTCAGAAAGTGCAGTGTCAAAGTAACCTTGCAACTGGGCTTCGGTATTATCATGAGCAAAAGTCTCTCTAAAGGTATCTTCGGAGATAACTTTTAATTCTGCTACTTCTTCCGGAAGAACCTTACGAATAACTACTGTCATGATAACCTCCTAAACCTTATTTAAACTGTTCTGAGAAGCGAACATCCCCTTGGTAGAAACCACGAATGTCGTTGATACCATAACGAAGCATGGCAATACGTTCTTGACCAAGACCGAAGGCGAAACCTGAATATTCTTCAGAATCGACACCAGACATCTCAAGCACTTGTGGGTGAACCATACCTGCACCGAGGATCTCAATCCAACCTGTCTTCTTACATACGTTACATCCTTTACCACCACACTTGAAGCATGACACGTCAACCTCAACTGAAGGCTCAGTGAATGGGAAGTAAGAAGGACGCAAACGGATTTGACGTTCTGCACCAAACATTTTTTGGATAATCATTTCAAGCGTTCCCTTAAGATCACCCATTGAGATGTTTTTACCAACGACCAAACCTTCGATTTGGTGGAACTGGTGACTGTGAGTCGCATCATCTGTATCACGACGGAAAACACGTCCTGGTGAGATCATCTTAAGTGGACCTTTAGAAAAATCGTGTTTATCAAGTGTACGAGCTTGGACAGGACTTGTGTGTGTACGAAGCAAAATTTCTTCAGTAATGTAGAAGGTATCTTGCATGTCACGCGCTGGGTGGTCCTTAGGCAAGTTCATACGTTCAAAGTTATAGTAGTCAGTCTCAACTTCAAAACCATCAACGATTTGGAAGCCCATCCCCAAGAAAATGTCTTCGATTTCTTCAGCTGTTTGGCTAAGAATATGACGGTTTCCAAGTTTGACTTGGCGACCTGGAAGGGTTACGTCAAGACTTTCAGAGTCAAGTTGTGCTTGAATTTTAGCGGCTTCAACAACTTTAGCTGCTTCGTCAAAAGCTTCAGTCAAAACGTCACGAACTTCGTTGACCATTTTACCAACTTTAGGGCGTTCTTCATTAGGAAGGTCTTTAAGCCCCTTCAAAAGATCTGTCAAAGAGCCTTTTTTACCCAAAACTGCAACACGCAATTCTTGTAATTCTTTAGAGTGTTCACCACGCATTTCAGCCAATTTAGCCTGCGTTGATGTTTTCAACTCTTGCAATTGTGTTTGTAAATCCATGAGATTCCTTTCTGATGTAACAATTTCGAATCGCAAACAAAAAACCACATGCCAAAACTCCAACCCGGAGCGTTGACACGCGGTACCATCCGTTTTTTATCTGGTTACCCAGACCTTGATTCGCCAGTCGTCTTCACGAGTGAATTCGCCAAACTTCCCTTGAGGAGGCTTCCAGTCCATGACCCCCAATCCCTGTCAATTTCCATAAGGTTACTAGTCTCTACGACTTCTATTCAATTACTATCAATTTTACCAAAAAAACAAAAAGCTTTCAAGAGCTGACAAAGAAACCTTTAGTTAATACCAAAATGGAAAATATGTCTAAGATAATTGACACACCTATATAAACGTGCTACAATTATGTCAGATAAAGTTGACATAATTAATAAATTGCGACTTACAGCAATACATTAGCTTGTCTTTCAGAAGGAGGCCCATTATGAATCATGTCAGGGAATTTAGAAAGAATATGGGACTTTCACAATTAGAACTTGCAAAGTCTATTGGCGTTTCCCGACAGACCATTAACATGATCGAAAATAACAAGTATAACCCAACACTGGAGCTCTGTCTAAATCTAGCTAAAGCACTAGACACAGATCTTAACAGTCTCTTTTGGGATGGAAATTGCGAATAGAGATATAAGATAGAAAGAGGTAAATCATGATTAAAGAAACTTTCACTGACAAACTCATTAAACGTTTTTATGGTATCACAGGTACTTTAGATGAACAAAAGCGCCAACAGGTTGATCGAATGGGTAACATAGCTTTGGTAGTTCTTTTCTTTACCTTACTTTGTGGTAATTGTATTGCCTTTCTTATAGGCTTTAAGTATCCCGAACTTGTAGCTCGTATTTATCCTATCCTCCTCTTGATTATCATTCTGTTAGTTAGCAGCATCCTTACTTATAAGTTAAAGATAGGTGCTGTTAATGCTTTTGACGAGGAAGAACTGACTGAAAAAGAGAAAAAACAACTTAAGCACGTGGGGCTTAAGTCAGGTTTATACTTTGGGATTAGCATGTTCTTAGGCATGCCCCTAGTTCACTTCTTAGTTGACAATAAAGACTATTTGACAGAATTATTCTCAATCCATAATATGCTATCAGGCATTTTTGAAGCTATCCTTTTTGGGGCTATCATGCAGGGCTTGGTCAATGCTGGTATCAAACAAGCCAAATCTCAAGCTGAGAAAGGTGACCAATAAACTAAAAAGACAAAGAAAAATCCAGGTTTCCCAGCCTGGATTTTTCGCTCGAAAGAAGACTTCTTAGACTTGTATACGCGAAGCCTAAATGTGTCCAGAAAATCGTATCTTAACACATACACTATAACTAACTTGAAAAACACCATATCCCCATATGACATTTCCTTAAATATTTTAACATGTCAGTGCAAAATGACAAGTCACCCTCTCTCTCATAAACCCTAAAATCCTAATCATAGCCTTTGTTAAGCCATTTTACGCAATCGATTGCGTAATTTTGAAAGCGCAAACTTAATGTTTTTCTGAAAGTCCTTACAAATTTTTTGAGACTATGAAAAAAGATAGTGATAAAGCTATCAACTATCTTTCATGAAAATATAATCTATTTTTAGTCTAAATCAAGGTCTTTTAGTTTGACCGAAACGATTTTCGAGACTCCTGATTCCTGCATGGTTACCCCATAAATAGAGTCTGCTGCAGACATAGTTCCCTTACGGTGGGTAACTACGATAAATTGACTTGACTTATCAAAACGATTAAGGTAGTCACCGAAGCGTTTAACATTGGCTTCATCCAAAGCCGCTTCTACTTCGTCTAGGATAACAAATGGAATAGTCTTTACACGAATGATGGCAAAGAGGAGGGCCAGAGCTGACAAAGCCTTTTCACCACCAGACATAAGGTTAAGCGATTGAATTTTCTTACCTGGTGGCTGAACTGAAATTTCTACTCCAGCCTCTAGGAGATTGTCTGAGGTCAAAATCAAGTCAGCTGAACCTCCACCGAACATCTGCGTAAAGGTTTGTTTAAAGCTTTCTCGGATAGCCTCAAAGGTTGCTTTAAAGCGTGATTTCACTTCATCATCCATGTCATTAATGGTATTTAGAAGGAGACTCTTGGCTTCGAGCAAATCATCCTTTTGGCCGTTCAAGAAATCTAGACGTTGCTTAACCTCTTCAAATTGGGCAATAGCATCCACATTGACTGGCCCCAAAGCTTTAATCGAACGCTCAAGACCTTGCAGATTCTGGCGGGTTTGTTCGACATTGTCAAGAGGGCTAGCCTGACCTTTGGCGACTTCAAGTGTCATCTGATAGTCTTCAGCCAACTGAGTCGCAAACTTACGAAGTGATTGACTAATCTGACTTTCACGTTCTTCCAAGCGGGTCTGCTGACGAATCAAATCCTCGTTACGATTGCCAGCTTTTGCCAAACGCTCCTCCAAATCCTCCAACTGACCTTCGTAATCTTGCACCTGAATCTTGGCACGGACAAGAGCTTGTTCCAAATCGTCTTTACGTTGAACAGCCTCTTTATGCTGCGCTTGCAGATGGGGAAGGCGGTCAGTTTGGTCTTCATCAACCTGGTTGTTAAGGAGCGCCTTAAGACTATCCGATTCTTTCATTAACTCAGATAAGTCAGCTTGAAGACGATTGCTTTCTGTCTTCGCAAAACGCAATTCTGCCTGCAAGTCACGTTCCTTCAACTGAAGTTCAGATTGCTTGTCTAGGAGAACCTGTTTTTGTTGACCAAGAGCATCTTTGTCTTCCTTAATTGCCTCAATACGGTCGTTAATGGCCTCACGCTTGGATGCAATTTGTGCTAACTCAGCTTTAAGTTGCTCAGCCTTATCTTGCAGATTTGCACCTTCAGTTCCCTGAGAATCCTGTTTGAAACTATCTACTAAGGCTTGATTTTTCTCTACATCTGACAAGGCTTGTTGATGTTCTAAGCCTAGTTTTTGCTCTTGCAGACGAGCATTCTCACCATCTACCTTAAGATCCTCTACCTCTTTCTGTAGAGCCTTACGTTTAACCTTAAGGGCTTCAACTTTGGCTTCACTATCACTTAATTGAGCCTTAATCTGGTTAATTTCAGCAGTCAATGCATCTAGTTCAGGCTTGATAAAGAGACTATTATTTTGTTTGTTGGTACCACCAGCAAAGGCACCACCTGGACGAATCTCAGAGCCATCAAGAGTAACCATACGCACTTGGAAACGAACCGCTCGAGCCGCCTTATTGGCATTGTCAATGGTATCAAAGATTGCCGTAACCCCAAGGAGGTTTTGGAAAATATTAGATAAGCGGTCCTCATAGGTAACCAAATCGGAAGCCATACCTATAAAACCTGGTGCATTGGCAAGACTTTGAGCAAATTGTACATTAAGTTGACGTGGCTTAATAGTGGTCAAAGGCAAGAAGGTCGCACGTCCCTGACGATTTCGTTTCAAGTAGTCAATCGAACGCTTAGCAGCCGCTTCGTCCTCAACAATAATGTTTTGCCCGCTAGCTCCCATAGCAATCTCAAGAGCCGTCTGATAACGCGTGTCAAAAGTTAAGTGTTCACTGACTGCGCCAATAATTCCCTGAATGGATTGAGCATTTTGAAGGACAGCCTTCACCCCCGCATAGAAATTAGAATGATTTTTCTGGATAGATTCTAGACTTTGACGACGGGCATCTTTACTTTTAAGATAATCCATGAGGTCAAACATCTGCTTTTGAGCCTCTTGGTAGTCCTTATCAAGAGCTTGATAAGCCTGAGCCTTTTCTTTATAACTAGCTAAGAGGCTTTGAAGACTCGCTTGGGCTGCTTGATAAGCTTTTTGGGCTTCGCTAGCCACTTCCTGAGCGGAAAGTAAATCCGCTTGAGCTTGTTTATATTCTTCAGCTTGTGCCTCAAGCGCTTGTGTCTGACTGTCCATGTCGTGGGTGACCTGAGTCAAACTGTTGGAAACTTTGGCTTCCTCCTGCATCAGACCAACATAGTCCTCACGTAAACGTTCAATAAGTGTATCTGGATCATCAGAAAATTGCTCTAGTTCTTTTTGAATAGCAATCAGCTCTTGGGCAAGGCTATCCAACTCAGCATTCAATTCAACTTGGCCTTGATCAAGCTTATCAAGGGATGCTCTTGCCTCTGCTTTCAAATGCTCTAGCTCACTGAGACGAGCTTCAGTTTCTTCTTTTTTCTCTGAACGCTGCTGACTCTCCATGGTATAAAGATCAATTTGACGCTCAAAGTCGCTAATGAGACGTGTGACATCCACCAAGGTTTGTTGATCTGAAGAAATTTGTTCTGAAATTTGATGACGTTTTTGCTTAAGTTCTTGGTTTTCAGTCTCTAGACGATGACGTTCCTCATAATAGCTGGTTAATTTGTCCTTGACCTCTGCCAAATCCTCTTGCGTTTTGGACAAATCTTTTTTACCAACTTCAATATCGTGGACTAAAAGATTAAGCTGTGTCTGTCTACGCTCTTCATCTAATTCCAAGTAACGTTTGGCTGTGGCTGCTTGTTTTTCAAGGGGTTTAACCTGACCATCTAGCTCGTAGATGATATCTTCCAAACGATCAAGATTATCTTGGGTTTGATTAAGCTTGCTTTCCGTTTCTTTCTTACGTGTTTTATATTTGAGAACACCTGCGGCTTCTTCGAAAATAGCACGGCGTTCTTCAGGCTTGGCATTAAAAATAGCCTCAACACGACCTTGAGAAATAATGGAAAAAGAATCACGGCCGAGACCTGTATCCATGAAGAGATCATGAATATCACGTAGACGAACCTTACGACCATCAATCAAGTAATCATTGTCACCGTTTCGATAAATATGTCGCTCCACACGAATTGTTTCACCAGCACCCGCGATAAAGCCATCACTGTTATCAAGTGTGACCGCTACTTCCGCATAGTTGAGAGCCTTACGAACCTCTGTTCCTGCAAAAATAACGTCAGGCATCTTGCCCCCACGCAAGCTCTTGGCGGATGATTCACCCAGTGCCCAGCGCAGACTCTCTGTAATATTTGATTTTCCCGATCCATTTGGACCTACAACGGCTGTTACTCCCTTGTCAAAGATGACTTGCGTCTTGTCCGCAAAGGATTTAAAGCCCTGCATTTCAATTGATTTCAAATACATGCTTAATTTCCTAGTTGTTCAAGGGCAGCCTTGGCCGCTGCCTGTTCAGCTAATTTCTTAGATTTTCCAAGACCTGTGCTGAGTTCCTTACCATCAACAGCTACCTGCATAGTAAATTCTTTGGCATGGGCTGGTCCAGACTCGTCGATAACGGTATAAGTAATATCAACCGTACCATTGACCTGAAGACGCTCTTGCAAGGCTGTCTTATAGTCTGTTACGCGGTCAAAGTTCCCCTTTTCAACCTGAGGAATCATGACCTGATTCAAGAATTTCTCAACAGCAGGCAAACCTTGATCTAGATAAAGAGCACCGAGGAAGGCCTCCCAGAGGTCACCAAGGATAGTGGCACGTTCACGTCCACCAGATTTTTCTTCCCCTTTACCAAGACGGATATACTGCTCGAAACCGCAAGCCTTTGTAAAACCTGCCAAACTCTCTTCACGAACGATAGTACTACGCATCTTAGACATTTCCCCCTCTGGCTTATTAGGGTAGCGTTTGTATAGATAAACAGAAATGACTAATTGCAGAGCCGCGTCTCCTAAAAATTCCAAACGTTCATTATGTGAAATGTTTAGGAGGCGGTGCTCATTGGCATATGAGGTATGGGTAAATGCTGTTTCTAAGAGGTCTTTTTGGCTAAAAACAATACCAAAATCCTGCTCAAGTTTTTGTTCAAGTTGATTCATGAAACTTCCTTTCTTTTTAAGCACACTAACTATAATTATATCAAAAAAAGCCAATTTTCATGATAGAAAACTGCTTTTAGACCCTATATCAGCTTATTTTGTGAGATTTAACCTATTCAACTAAAAAAGCTGAGCAAGCTGCTCAACTTCATTTTCTTAATAATCAGGACGAACGACACCTGTAACTGTCTCACGTGTTGCTTCGACATCTTCTTCAAGGACAACCTTGATGATACGTTTGGCTTCTTCTGAAGTACATGCAACCAATGGCAAACGAAGTGGTCCAACTTCGAAACCAAGATGGTTGAGAACAGCCTTGACAGGTGCAGGACTTGGTACTGAGAAGAGAGCGTTAACTTTTGGAATGAATTTACGTTGGATGGCTGCAGCCGTCTTGAGGTCACTATTTTCAATAGCTTCAAGCATGGCATGCATCTCATCTCCATTTGTATGAGAGGCTACTGAGATGACACCGTTAGCACCAAGGTTCATAGCGTGGAAGGCATCCCCATCTTCACCGGTATAAACCAAGAAATCTTCAGGCTTATGTTCAATAAGGTAGGCCATATTTGCAAGGCTGGTACATTCTTTAACACCGATGATATTTGGATGTTCAGCCAAACGAAGCATGGTATCAGGAGCCATTTCAACAACCACACGTCCAGGGATGTTGTAGATGATAATTGGCAAATCAGAAGCATCCGCAATGGCTTTGAAGTGTTGGTACATACCTTCTTGTGATGGCTTGTTGTAGTAAGGTACGATAGCAAGACCAGCTGCGAAACCACCAAATTTGGCAACTTCCTTAGCAAACTCGATAGAGTCGCGTGTATCGTTGGTACCGACACCTGCAATCAATGGCACACGTCCATTAACAATTTTCTGAACAGCTGCAAAGAGTTCCAACTCCTCATCGTGAGTAAGCGTTGGACTTTCAGCCGTTGTTCCCGCCAAAAGAAGAGCTTCTGTATGGTGAGCCAAAAGATGCTCAATCAATTCTGGAAGGGCATCATAATTGATTGAGCCATCTTCGTGGAAAGGTGTAATAAGGGCTGTGATCAGTTTGACATCTCTTAATTGATCAATTGACATAATATTCTCCTTCAACCGTTTTCTAATCCTTTCCATTTTACCATAATTTTGACCAGACAGACAGATAAGTTGACAATTTTCTGAAAACATGAGGACTGACTGTTTCAATTGATAGCCAATAAACAAAAAACAGAGAGAAGTCTCTCTGCTTTATAGAATCTAGCTTGATTTTAGTATTTTAATACAACATTAAATCCTTACTGATTTCTGAATCATAACGCAGTGGTTGATTGGAACTACTCATGTCTACAACATTCGTACTTCCTAATCAACTGTGCGGGGGTAGTATAAAAGTCCTGTGGACTTTTATAGCCTAAGCCTTAAATTATAAAAGCGAAGGAGAAATCAAACTCTTCGAGTTACTGATTTCTGTTTTGCTTCTTATTTCAATTCAAATTTCAATTCTGAAGTTGGGCGAACCAAGCCGCGTTCGTGAAGTGTTTCTGCGATTTGTACTGAGTTCCAAGCGGCACCTTTAAGGAGGTTATCTGAAACAACCCACATGTGGATACCTTTTTCAGCATCCAAGTCTTTACGGATACGTCCGACAAATGTATCACGTGAACCTACAGCATTAACGGCTTGTGGGTAGACTTGGTTAGCAACGTCGTCTTCAAGGACTGCACCTGGGAATTCTGCAATAGCAGCTTTCACTTCGTCAATTGGTGCCACTTCTTTTGTTTCAATGTAAACTGACTCTGAGTGAGCTGACAAGACTGGAATACGTACACATGTTGCTGATACGGCAATGCTATCGTCTTCCATGATTTTCTTAGTTTCGTTTGTCATCTTCATTTCTTCGTAAGTGTAGTCATTTTCAGTGAAGACGTCGATTTGAGCCAAGGCATTGAAGGCGATTGGGAAGTGTTTCTTATCACCACCACATGGCAAGATTTCAGCTTTAACATCACGTGGGTTAACGCCGTCATTCAAAACTTCTTTCAACTCACGTTGTGTTTCAAGGATTGCTCCCATACCAGCACCTGATACGGCTTGGTAAGTTGACACGATGATACGGTCCAAGCCCCATTTTTGACGAACTGGCTCAAGGGCAACCATCATTTGAATCGTTGAACAGTTAGGGCAAGCGATAATACCGTTGTGAGCATCAAGCGCATGTGCATTGACTTCAGGTACAACCAATGGTACATCTGGGTTTTGACGGAAGTAAGATGTATTATCAACGACTACTGCACCTGCTTTAACAGCGTATGGTGCATATTTAGCAGAGGTAGATCCACCAGCTGAGAAAAGTGCAATATCTACACCTTCAAATGCGTCTTCAGTCGTTTCTTCGATGGTCACATCTTGACCTTTAAATTGCAAGACTTTCCCTGCAGAACGTGCAGACGCAAGGTAGCGAATGTTATCGATTGGAAGTGTTGATTCTTCCAACATTTTGATCATTTGAGCACCAACGGCACCTGTAGCACCGACAACAGCAACTGTGTATCCCATAGTAAAACCTCTTTCGGAATTTTCTATCAATTTAGTTTAGTGAATCTATTATACTACGTTTAAGTCCAGTTGAAAAGGGTTAAAACGCCAAGAATAAAGAAAAAATCCCCTACCAAATGGTAAGGGATAGGAGGCATCTTTCGATGAGAGTAGCAGGTTCACACAACTACTCAAGGTCCGCTCCTGCGTTACAATCTAATGTAGACCTCCTCAGCGCAAAAGGCTCTAAAGAGCCAATCGACTCATCGCTTATTTCTATTTTAGCATAATGAACGACAGAGTCAAGTCATGAATACCATGGGATACTTATCTTAGCCATTTGTCTTACTTTCCATCATCATGCCCATCTTTATAACCACGTAGGTATTCTATTTTTTCTGAACTTGTTGTAAATTTGCCAAAAAGAGTTGATTCCTTTGAGTATGAATCGTAATTATCAATGCCTTTTTCGGCATCCGCAAAGCCATCTTGGTAGCCCTTGGTATAAGCCTTATTATTCACTTTTGAATGGTATGAATTCCCATAGCGATGATAAGAACGTCGACTCATATACATCCAGAACCAGGGATTACGGATGACATCTTGTCGGTAATAACGGTCACGGGTTTGATAGTCGTCATTATTGTCAAAAATACTTTTAGCCTGGTCATCTGAGAAATCATCATTTTGTTTGGAATACTTCTTGAGTGTCTCATCGTCACTAACCTTTGCACCCGATTGAAAGTTCGAACGTTCAGAGTCATTTAACTCAGGAGCTGACATCTTAGGCTTTGTGTATCCTGAATTTGTATCCGATTTTGACTTGCTGGAACTGTTACTTGAAGAAGACTGACTGTCTGAATGGCTCTGACTGCTACTTGATTTGGAGCTAGAATCAACGTCTGAACCCGAACTATGCGAGCTACTCGAACCATAAGTTTTACTAGATCCATCGTAACTGTCATGATCACTACTTGACTTGTAACTCTTACTAGACCCACTATCAGACTTATACCCTTTTCCTGAATTACCATCAGAATGATGCCCCTTGCTAGAGCCAAAACCAGATTTTGATCCACTTCTGCTACCTCTACTTGAAGAACGCGAACCACCACGTCTACTTCGTAGAGCGATGATGTTTTCAGAAGTTTCTTGAGCTTTAATTTCTTGTGCCGTTGATAAAATTAGTCCTGACACCAAGGTCACCCCTAAGAGAGCCATTGCTTTTTTCATTAAAAAATCCCCTTATTCATCTAATGGTCTTATTATACCATAGAACAAAAAACGGGGAAAATTATAAAGAAAATTACATCAAAGGTCCAATCAAAGAAAAGAGATAGCCACATAGACGATGAGCCATAGGCATTTTCGACAAACTTTCCAGAGTGACTTCCTCTGAGAGAGCCTGGGTTTTCTCAAAATCTTGTTCAATCTTAATCACTTCCAGATTTTTGTAGAGATAAACCCCGTCTTCAAAATTTTGATAGAGACTTCGATAGTCTGTGTTAATGGTACCTACCACAGCTTGTTGGCCATCAGAAACATAAACTTTTGCATGGACAAAACCTGGAGTATAGCGGAAAATACGGACGCCAGCATCCAAGAGCACTTTAAAATAGGTCATCGCAATATCAAAGGCATACTGTTTATCTGGAATCCCTGGCATAATGATACGCACATCCACACCTCGTCTGGCCGCAAAGGTCATGGCTCGAACCAATTCGTCATCCAAAATCAAATAAGGCGTCATGATATAGACATAATTAGTTGATGTATTCAGAAGATGTAAATAAACATTTTCTGCAACCTTGTGGTAGGTCAGCGGTGAATTGCCATAAGGGAGTACAAAGCCCTGACTCTTTCTTTGTTGAGGTTTTTCTTGTAGATAGTGCTCCATGTCCGTTTTATCTTCTATTCCAGTCACTGTCCACATGGTCAAAAAGAGAGCTTTTAACGTTTGAACTGCTGAACCATCTAAACGAAGGGCTGTGTCCTTCCAATGACCAAAGCGTTCTCGTTTATTAACATACTCATCAGCGATATTAACGCCACCAGTATAAGCAACTTGACCATCAATCACTGTAATCTTTCGATGGTCTCGGTAATTGTAATAGGTTGATAGAACGGGTTTGACTGGTGAGAAGGCCTGGGCTTTAATACCAACCTTGTGTAGTCGCTCAATATAATCGTAGGACAAGGTAGTCATCTCATTCATCCCATCAAACATGACACGAACGTCCAGACCTGCCTTGGCCTTCTCCTCTAAAATTGTTAAAATCTCGCCCCACATGATTCCTTCGTCAATGATGAAATATTCCATGAAGATATAACTCTCCGCCTTTTTCAAATCCTCCAACAAGGCTGGAAGCATGTCATCTCCAAGTGGAAAATAGGTAACCTCTGTGTTTCTATAGATAGGAAACTGTGCTGGACTATGCTCCAAAAAATAAGCTAATTTCTGTAATTGGCGATCACTTTGGGATAAATAATCAGCAACTTCTGGATCGGTGCTTAGATAGTCGGATACCTGCACTGTAGCATCCTCAAGCCGTTTCTTCAAGCGTCTCACACCCAAATCAGCCAGTGAAAAGTAAAGCAGAGCCGTCCCAAAAATTGGAAAGAGGGAAATGATAATCATCCAGGACAGTTTGGAACGAGAATCCATGGAACGATTGAGCAAGTAAAAGAAGGTAAAGACACTCAACAAGTGTTCCCATAAGATAATGGATGGGAAATGCTCTTGTAGGCTGAGATATGAAAAAACAAGAAAGGCCAATTCCAGTAAGAAGAACAGGAGGATGGGAACCTTTCGGTTAAGTAGAATTTTGGCCCATCTAGAGGGCTTTTGGGGTAACAGTCTAGCACTTTGTTCTTGAGTCATATAGGCTCCTTTCGTGTAGGGGAGACCATTACAACTTTCCGGTCTCTTTCAGTAATTTTATTAGTATCATTTTAGCCTATGAAAAAGGCAGGGATAATTAGCCATTGCGATTATGATTGGCGTGATTTCTACTTTATTTTCCTAACAGGGCCGTCTATGGTCTTTTGCATCCAGACGATATCATGCCATTGCTCAAACTTGTAGCCAACTTTTGGAAAATGGGCAACTTGAACATAACCGCGTTTTTCATGCATGGCAATACTGGCTTCGTTAGGAACTGCAATGTAGGCTAGAAAACGCAAGAAGCCTCGTTTTTTAAGTTCCTCCTCTAGGGCATCATAGAGCTGGCTTCCCAAACCTCGACCACGTGCATCTTCATGAAGATAGATAGACAGCTCTGTCGTCCAATCATAGGCTGTACGAGCATAATAGGTTGAGGCATAAGCATAGCCTAGCACTTGGCCATTCTCTTCCGCTACTAAATAGGGGTATTTTTCAATCGTCTTGCTAATGCGTTTTTCAAACTCTTGAACACTGGGAACCTCATATTCAAAGGTAATAGCTGTCTTCTCGACATAGGGTGCGTAGATGGTCTGGATAGCTTGTGCATCTGACAAGCTGGCTGGACGAATGGTTAACATTATTTTCTCCTTCGACTTCATTATCTTTATTTTAAACTATAAAAAAAGAGGGCTCAACCCTCTTTAACAGAAATTGTCACTACATCAATGGCGCAACTAATCTGGTCAATAAACCTAAGCACTTCTGGTGAAATGGTCGATTTTTAACATCAGCCATGCTGACTCGATGACACTTGGCCATTGTCGCTTGGAAATCTTCCTCAATACCAACCACTGATGAAGTCCTGTAAAGGTAGGTCGCACACTCAAAGTGGTGATAAAGACTACGGTAATCCAAATTAATCGTCCCAACAACAGCTCTACTATTGTCACTCACAAAGACCTTGGCATGAACAAATCCAGGTGTGTACTCGTAGATTTTTACGCCGGATGCCAAAAGTGTTGGGTAGTATGTCTTAGCGAGGTAGTAAGCTGACTTTTTATCAGGAATACCAGGCATGATGATACTGACGTCTACCCCACGCTCAGCCGCAAACTTCAAAGCATGCAGTAACTCACCATCTAAAATAAGATAAGGTGTCATGATATGAACAAAATCACGCGCATGGTTTAGGATATCAATATAAACATTCTCACCAACCTTATCCTTATCAAGTGGGATATCCCCGTAAGGGACAACAAAACCAGGAGTATCGAAGGCCTCATGCTCAACCATATAGGGTGTCACATCCAGTGTTTCATGAGAGTAAGTCCACATCTGAAGGAAGAGGACTAAGAAAGTATCGACCGCTGGCCCCTCAACCATAAGTGCGGTATCTTTCCAATGGCCAAAACGCTCAATTTTGTTGATATACTCATCAGCTAGATTAACCCCACCTGTAAAAGCAACCTTACCATCAATCAGCAAGATTTTTCTATGGTCACGGTAGTTGTAATAGGTAGACAAGAAAGGCGTTACAGAGGCAAAAACACGAGATTGAATCCCAATTCTCTCCAAACGTTTCTTATAGTCGAAACTTAAGGTTGAAAATTCATTCATTCCGTCATATAGGACTCGCACTTCCACCCCTTCTTGAACCTTTTGTTTCAAGATGGCTAGGATTTCACCCCACATTTCACCTTCACCAATGATGAAATATTCCAAGAAAATGTACTTCTCCGCTTTAAGGAGTTGTTTCTTCATTTCCTCAAACTTAGCCTCACCACTTGGAAAATAGGTCGTCTTCGTGTGACGATAGACAGGAAAATGCCCATTCACATTTTCAAGATATTGGACCAAGTTGTAGTTGCTCGTGTGACGCTGCTTAAGCTCTTCGAGAGCCTGATCATCCTGTGTCAATAGGCCAGAACTACGGTCAATATTGCTCTGAATCGCACGCTTCATCCCTGTATAGCC
Organism: Streptococcus sp.; assembly: GCA_016939315.1. Taxonomy (GTDB): domain Bacteria; phylum Bacillota; class Bacilli; order Lactobacillales; family Streptococcaceae; genus Streptococcus. The sequence goes on from JAFHAZ010000015.1 coordinate 110,101, forward strand.
TAAATCTAGTTTCGTATAGGCTAGGAGTAAGGTTCCAATAATAGGGAAAGGCAAGACAATCAGTAGCCATGTATTAACAGCCGTTGATTCCATATCACTTTGAAAGAGATAGATGATGGCCAGAATACGAAGGACCACTTCTGTTACTTGCAAGTGCACCCTATACTGACGCAACCATAAGTATGACATGGCCACAACAACAAGCTGTAGTAAGATGATTAGGAAGATAATCGTAGCACGACTAAAGATACCTCGAAGAAAGCCACGACGCCCCCTATCATAAAGACGTTCAATTTTAGCTTCGTTTTTGATAGCAGGACTCCTTTCCCTTTTTAATTAATCTTATTATAACAAAAAAATGGCTTAATGAATTTAAGTTTCTTTAATTGTTATCTTCTCCTAACTTATCCAATAGAGCCTGAGCTACTTTTTCTGGAATGCCAAGTGCTTGGATATCCTCAACGGTAGCTTTTTGGATAGCTGTCATAGACTTGAAGTGTTTGAGAAGTTTTTGTTTGCGCTTAGGTCCAAGCCCCTCCACGCCATCAAGTTTGGAGCTGAAACTATTTTTACTACGAACTTGACGATGGAAGGTGATAGCAAAACGGTGAACTTCATCTTGAATACGGTGAAGAAGGAAAAATTCCTCGGACTGACGTGGCAAATCAATGACTTGCAAGGGATCCCCAAAGAGCAATTCGTTTGTTTGGTGCTTGTCATTTTTCTGAAGCCCCGCAACTGGGATAGAGAGATTCAATTCATTACGCAGGACATCCTTGGCCACATTAACCTGCCCTTGACCACCATCCATGATAATAAGGTCTGGTGGCGTTAGCCCATCGCGTTTGACACGACTATAACGACGACGAATGACCTCACGCATGCTGGCATAATCGTCAGGCCCTTCAACCGTCTTAATCTTGTATTTGCGGTACTCTTTTTTATTGGGTTTCCCATTCTCAAAGACGACCATGGCTGATACAGGACTCGTTCCCATGATGTTAGAGTTATCGAAGGACTCGATGCGAACCGGTGTCGGAATTCCCATGAGTTTACCTAGATTTTCAATGGCTCCTTGTGTCTTGGCTATATCTTTTTCAAGGAGGTCAAATTTTTGGGTCAGACTGACACGGGCATTTTTTGTCGCCAGATTAACCAACTGCTTCTTCTCTCCACGTTGAGGTTTAAAGACCTTGACCTCATCTCCAACTAGAGCTTCGACAGACTCTTGATCAATGTCTCCTGGAATGAAAATCTCCTTAGGCTTGAGATGACGACTATCCAGATAAAACTGACCCATATAGGTTAGAAAATCTTCCTCAGCATCATTATAATAAGGGAACATATTGACATCACGCTGAATGAGTTTTCCTTGGCGAACAAAGAAAACTTGAACACACATCCAACCCTTGTCCACGTAGTAACCGAAGATATCACGGTCCTGCATGTCCTGACGGATAACCCTTTGCTTGGTCCTGAGCGTCGACACCGCCTCAATCAAATCGCGATACTCCGCAGCACGCTCAAACTCCATCTGGTCAGACATATCCTTCATCTTGGCCTTAAGCTGATTAACGATTTTATCATCATGACCGTTTAGGAAATTCTTGACATCCTCAACCAAACCTTGCCAATAGTCCTCGGTGGTGTGACAGATGGTGTGGGCATTACATTGGCCAATATGGTAATAGAAACAGACCTTGTTGGCGGGATTTTTACATTTCTTAAAGGGGAAAATACGGTCCAAAAGCTTCTTGATTTCATTGGCTGCACCAGAGTCTGGGTAAGGACCAAAATAGAGACCTCCATCCTTCTTAACCTGGCGGGTAATCAAGAGCCTTGGATAGAGCTCCTTAGTAATCTTGATAAATGGGTAAGACTTGTCATCCTTAAGGCGAATGTTGAATTTAGGCATATTCTCTTGGATAAGATTAATTTCCAAAAGTAGGGCCTCGATATTGGACTCGGTTACGATAAATTCAAAGTCTGCAATCTCAGATACCAAAAGCTCCGTCTTGGTATCATGGCTTCCACGAAAATAGCTACGCACACGATTTTTTAGATTTTTAGCCTTACCGACATAGATAATATTGCCGAATTTGTCCTTGTGGAGATAGCACCCAGGATTGTTTGGGAGCAATTCCAACTTATGTTTAATCAGATCATTCATGCTTTCATTGTAGCAAAAAAAGAGCTGAAAAGCTCTTAATAGTCATGGGCGAATACAATTTTGAAAAGTGGCCTATTTGCTCAAAATCGTCAAGATTTCTTGGTAGTTTTTGACTTGATAGGTCGGAACTGCTGGAGTCTCATTTACCAAACCTTTTGGATTAAACCAAATGCTGTCAATTCCTGCATTATTACCACCTTGGATATCAGCAGTTAGGCTATCACCAATCATGAGGGCCGAAGCGGGATGAAAGTCATGTACCTGATCCGCAATTTTTTCAAAAAAGTCAGTAGACGGTTTGTGGGCACCCACTTCATCTGAGATAAAAATATTGTCGAAGAATGGCAAGATGCTTGAGGCTTGCAGACGGCCGCGTTGGATGTAGCTAACACCGTTAGTGGCTGCATAAATCTTGTGGCCTCGATTTTTAACGTTCGATAAGAAGGCATGGGCCTGAGGCAACTCCTGCCCTTGTTGGCTCAAGAAATGTTGGTAACGGCCAGCTAAGTGACTGCCATCAACCTCCTGTCCAAAATGCTCAAAAAGACGAGAAAAGCGCGTGCGAAGCAATTCCGGCTTAGTGATTAAACCATGATTAAGATCCTCCCACATGGAACGGTTCATGGGGATATAGTGATCCTTGTAAACTTTAAGATCTCGTGAAGCCACCCCAGCCTCCTCAAGAAGGTAGGTCAAAGCCAAATCTTCAGCACGGTCAAAATCTAGGAGGGTGTGATCAAGGTCGAAAAGCAAATGCGTGTAGGTCATGGTATATCCTTTCTAACTGGAAAATCTTTAGGCTCTATTTTACCACAATCTAGCTACATGTAGAGAAAGAAACACAAAAGGGCGACCCGCAAGCCGCCCTATCAGATTTATGAAAAATAAGTATTGCTTACTTAATAGACTATTATTATATCCATTGAACCTTAAAGAAAACTTAAAGTCGGTTGTTTTTTTACTATTCCTATAGATTTTTACTTAAACAGCGAATCTCTCTAATTCGTGGTATACTGAAAATACAAGATTAATCAAACGAGGCGTGTTATGAAAAATTTAAAATTTCAATCCGTTTTTGACATCATCGGACCTGTCATGGTCGGGCCTTCCTCTAGTCATACTGCAGGAGCTGTTCGTATTGGCAAGATTGTTTCTGCCATCTTTGGTGAGACACCGACTGAGGTAGAATTTCAACTTTTTAATTCCTTTGCCAAAACCTATCGAGGTCACGGGACTGATGTGGCTCTAGTAGCTGGTATTTTAGGTATGGAAACGGACGACCCTGACATTCCACGCGCTCTGGATATCGCATACGAAAAAGGCATTAAGGTCTACTGGAAAATTAACAAGGATAGTAATGTGCCACATCCCAATACGACTCGTATTACCTTAAAAAATGATAAAAAAACCATCTCTGCCACAGGGGTTTCCATCGGTGGAGGAAATATCCAAGTAACTGAACTCAATGGTTTTGCGGTCAATCTCAAGATGAATACACCGACTCTCATCATTGTCCACCAAGACGTTCCAGGAATGATTGCCCTTGTCACAGATATTTTGTCGCGTTATGGCATCAATATCGCCCAAATGACTGTTACTCGGGAAAATGCTGGTGAAAAGGCCATTATGATTATCGAAATTGACTCGCACCAGTGTGACGAGGCCGTCACTGAAATCGCTAGAATTCCTCATCTACATAATGTTAACTTTTTCAGCTAATAGGAGGATTGCATGTTTTACACTATTGAAGAATTAGTTCAACAAGCTGACCGAAATTACCAAGGCAATATCGCCGAGCTCATGATTGCTACAGAAACAGAGCTAACTGGACGGGAACGTCCTGAAATTCTAGCTCTGATGGCTCGAAATCTTGAAGTGATGAAGGAGTCTGTTCAGGCTGGTTTGTCCCCTGAGAAATCACCAACTGGCTTAACCGGGGGAGACGCTGCCAAACTGGATGCCTATATCAAAAAAGGAAAGACCTTGGCTGATTCTGCCGTCTTAGGTGCTGCTAGAAATGCCATGGCCGTCAATGAATCTAACGCCAAGATGGGCTTGGTTTGTGCTACACCAACTGCTGGATCAGCTGGTTGTCTGCCTGCTGTTCTTACAACTGCTATCGAAAAACTGGGCTTAACCGAATCACAACAATTGGACTTTCTCTTCACTGCAGGTGCATTTGGTCTAGTCATCGCAAATAATGCCTCGATTTCTGGTGCCGAGGGAGGCTGCCAAGCCGAAGTTGGTTCCGCCTCTGCTATGGCTGCTGCCGCTATTACTATGGCTGCTGGTGGTACACCCTTCCAGGCCAGTCAGGCCATCTGCTTTGTGCTTAAGAATATGTTGGGACTCATTTGCGACCCTGTAGCCGGATTGGTTGAGGTCCCATGTGTCAAACGTAATGCCATGGGAGCAAGCTTTGCCCTAGTAGCTGCGGACATGGCCTTGGCAGGCATCACATCTGCCATTCCAGTCGACCAGGTTGTTGACGCGATGTATCAGGTTGGTTCAGCCATGCCAACTGCCTTCCGGGAAACTGCTGAAGGTGGCTTAGCAACAACTCCGAAAGGAAAGGCACTCGCAAAAGGAATTTTTGGGTAAGAATCAATCGACATCCGTAATTACTAATTCAACCATATAAAAGGCAAACATCTTTCAGTAGATGTTTGCCTTTTTCAGATATGTCTAAACTTAAGATAGAATCTGTTGGATTTCTCGTCTGATACTATTTTTATCTAAACCATATTCCTTAAGAAGATAATCTTGTTGTCCTACTTGGCCAAAACGTTCTTTTATACCAAGTCGGTAAACTGGCGTATTGACTTTAGTCGCCATCATTTCACAGATTGCACTACCTAAACCACCTATAACATTATGATTTTCAACAGTTAGTACTGGTTTATCTGACAGCAAAGTTTCCACTTCAGGATGAATAGGTTTAACACGAAAGAGATCAATGACACCAACCGAATAACCTTCTTTTTCCAAAGAATTCGCTACTTCTAAACAAGGTGCAACCATTATTCCAGAACAAACCAAAGTGAGGTCGTTTCCTCGTTTAAGCTCTATATACCCTTTAGAGAAATCTTCATCTCCATTATATAGGGGAACTGGTTTTTTCCGAATAGTTCTAATATATTTTAAGCCACTCAATTGTAAAGTCTGCTGCAATACTGACTCAAATTGCACATCATCACTCACTTCAAAAACGGTAGCATTAGGAACTAATCGAAGAAGACCAAGTTCCTCAAAAGGCATATGGGTTCCACCATTCATCTCAGCACTAACACCGGCATCTGATCCAATAACAGTTGCACTTAATTGAGCATAGCCAAGTGAGATAAACAACTGGTCAAATACTCTCCTTGAAGCAAATGGTCCAAACGTGTGGAAATAAGGTTTAAACCCTTGGATAGATAAACCAGCAGCAAGGCCGACCATCTCTGATTCCATGATTCCACCATTAATGTATCGCATGCCAAATGCTTTCCCTAAATTATTTGTTCCCATTGAACTCGATAGATCCGCTTCTAATGCAACAACTTCCGGATGACTTTTATTAACATCAAGTAGGAAATCTCTGTAAACTAGACGCATTTCTTTTGCTTCTCTTTTCATACCATATCCTCCAGCTGCTTACGCAAGTCAAACACTGCTTTTTCTAACATTGCTCTTTGTTCATCTGAAGGGCGTAAATGATGATTAGCTGTCATAGTTTCAATCTCAGGAACTCCTTGTCCTTTCACAGTATCTAGGACAATACACTTTGGTTGGTTAGAGGTCGAAGATTGCAATTCAATAATCGTATCGTAAATTCCCTTAATATCCGAGCCATCTACACGAAGTGCCTCAAATCCAAAGGCTTTAAACTTCTCAACAAAGTCACCAGGATTGCAGACTTCCTCTGTCGTCCCATCAAGTTGTTTTTTATTATCATCTACAAATACAATCAGATTTCTCAATTTATGATGTGCTGCAAATTGAAATGCTTCCCAACATTGGCCCTCGTTTAACTCACCATCACCAACTATTGTATAAGTAAAATGTGGAGAATCATTTATAATTTGTCCATAAGCTATTCCAGTAGCAACACTAATTCCTTGACCCAAAGAGCCTGTCGTCATATCAACTCCTGGAGTTAGATTTCTATCTGGATGTGACGGAAGCCGTGTACCATTAGTATTTAAAGAGTGGAGAAAGTCTTTATCAAAAAATCCTTTTAAATAAAGGGTGCTATATAGAGCAGGACCTGCATGGCCTTTAGATAAGACGAAGTAATCTCGATCCTTCTCCTTAAATAGCTCTGGAGTCATATTCATCACTTTTCCATATAAAACGGCAAGTATTTCAACGACAGATAGACTTCCGCCATAATGTCCGAATCCTAAATGATTCAAGGTTTCCAGTGTATTTAATCTAATTTCAGTAGCAAAAGATTTTAATTCATGTACCTCTTTTGGACTTAGGGCCATAGCTTACTCCTCCTTAGCAGGTGCTTTATGAACGAGAGAAATGCCAACCATAGCTGCAAGGACAACGATAAGACCAATAATGATACCAGCTTGTGAGCCAACTTGGTTAAGAACACCAAGAATAATTCCTGACAAACCAAAGTCTGCATCTGAGAAGGTAGAACCTTGGAATCCAAGAGAACCAAGAACCGGCATCAAGAATACTGGCAAGAAGCTAATCAAAACACCTTGTAAAAAGGCACCAATTGTTGCTCCACGAACACCACCTGAGGCATTACCAATAACCCCTGCAGTTGCTCCACAGAAGAAATGAGGAACAACACCTGGCAAAATGACAACAGATCCAGTAGCAATCATAAGGGCCATACTTACCAAACCACCAGCGAAACTAGAGATAAAACCAATTAAGACAGCATTTGGAGCGTATGGATAAACAATCGGACAGTCAAGAGCTGGTTTAGAATTTGGAACCAAGCGTTCAGAAATTCCTTTAAAGGCAGGTACGATTTCACCTAAAATTAAACGAACACCAGCTAGGATGACAAAGACTCCAGCAGCAAATTGTCCAGCCAATTGAAGGGCATAAACTAAACCACTAGTACCGCTACTCAATTCTTTTTCAATGTAACCTGAACCTGCAAAAATGGCAACGATTAGATAGATAATTGACATTGAAATTGTAATACTTACAGTACTATCACGTAAGAATGCTAAACTTTTTGGGAATTTTATATCCTCTGCTGATTTTGATTTATCCCCAACAAGACCACCAACAAATCCACTTAACCAATATCCCAATGAACTAAAGTGACCTAGGGCAACTTTATCATTACCAGTTAATTGAACCATGTATTTCTGAACGAAAGCTGGCGATAGACTCATGATAATACCTAAAGCTAGACCACCCAATAAAATCAATGGTAAGTTAGTAAATCCAGCAACTGATAGGATTACAGCAATCATACATGCCATATACAATGTATGGTGACCTGTCAAAAAGATATATTTAAAACGAGTAAATCTAGCAATAAGGATATTGAAGACCATACCTGCAAACATAATCATAGCTGTAGCTGAACCGTAAGTTGTCAAAGCAACCGCCACAATCGCTTCATTATTCGGTACAACACCAGATAGATGGAAGGCTTTTTCAAACATTGTTCCAAATGGATTCAAAGAACTTTGAATAATTCCAGCACCACCTGATACAACTAGAAAACCTACAAACGTTTTAATACCACCCTTAATAATATCTGGTATTGCTTTCTTTTGAAGCACCAAACCTAGAATAGCAATCAAAGCCACCAATATGGCTGGTGTACTTACAATATCTAATAAGAACTTAATCATTGATATAACCTCCTAAATAAGACCCTTTTCTTCACAAATTTTAGTTACTAATTCTTTCAGCTCATCCATATCGATAATGCTATTTAGTACCCTTACGTCACCTAGGTGTCCTGCTGAATCTTCCAAGTCACGTCCAACAATCCAAATATCCGCAGCACTTGGATCTGCTCCACCTAGATCATAGTGTTCAACCTCAACACCAGTCACTCCTAGTTCGCTAAGAATAGATTCAATATTCATTTGAACCATAAAGCTAGAACCTAATCCTGAACCACACGCTGTACCAATTCTCAACATAATTTAATCCTCCTGTTGAATAATTTCTTTGATATCATTAAACTCTTGAGCTGTTAACAATCTTTCAACCTTTGCATTATCACGTAAAATCATCGTAAGATGTTTTAATGCTTTTAGGTGAGTTTGATTATCGACAGCAGCAATACAAATTAATAAACGAATTTCTTGTGCTGGATCATCCAGCAGATAAATTGGATGGTCTAAAACCAACATAGACATCCCCACTTCATTAACACCATCTTCAGGTCTAGCGTGAGGAATCGCAATACCCTTTCCTAAATTTATGAAAGGTCCAAATTCCTCGACTTTTCCAATCATTGCTTCTGGGTAGTTGGCAGTAATTTGGCCACTTTCTAGCATTGGTTGAGATGCTTTTCGAATAGCATCCTTCCACCCCATTTTTTCTGAACTTCTTTGAAACATTTTTTCCGTAATTAAATCTTGTAACAAAGGTAACACTTCCTTTCTCTGCATTTCTTCGTATATAAAATTTTTCAGAGCAATGCGTAATTCTGATTCTTGTGATACTGAAGCAAATCGCTTAATCAACTCAAGCAGTCTCTCTAGCTCAATATCTTTAGGATCCATTTCTGGAAAATCTTTTGAGACTAATTGCACTAATTGTGAAGATTGCTCAACAGACATCATTACTGATACTAAATACTGAGGTTTTTGAGTCTCCACCTTGACTGTTGAAAATACTAAATCGAATTCATCATCCTTAAACTCATGCAAACGATCTACTCGAGTGACTCCGATAAAGCTAACCTGAGGAAATAAAATGCGTAGATTTTCCTTTATCATTAGTGAAGAACTCGTACCATTCGGACAAACAATAACAGCTCTGTAGTTTTTTCTAGTCGACGTCTCATTCTTCTTAAGGTAACCACCAAAATGAACGACAAAGTATGCTATTTCACTGTCTGGAATAGATAAACCTACAACCTTTGACAATGGCTCCAAGGACTCCTTAACAAATTCAAATAAATCTGGATGCTGTTCTTTTATTCTATCTGTATAATCATTTGAACTAGGAAGACCAAATTTTAAGCGATAGTAAACTGGAATCAAATGCTTAATCAAATTTTCTTTGAGCGTGACTTGCTGAGAAAATTGTAAAAGTGAAATACTTTCCATTTTTTCTACAATTTGATCAGTTAAAATTTTGAAATAAGAAAAATCAACAGAGGTATTTCCTTCAAAACCACTAGATAAGAGCCCAGCTATATATTGGCGATCTAATCGAGTAAAATTACTATCAAATCCCCCTAAATCATAAGCATTATCCAATAAAATATCTGCCAAATTACGTATCTGAGAAGGAACCTCTATCTCCTCTGAAACTACTCTGGAAACTTTCCTTTGATAACGACATAGAATAAGCGTTATTCCATACAAACATTCTTGTAACTTATCGGAAATTGGTGTAAGGTGCAAGATTTTTGAATAATCCTGAACAAGTTTATTTAAAATCTCAAAAGTAATGCCATGAGGCCAAGCAGAAATAACATATTCAAGTCCCCAAAGTCCGACAGGAGAATTTAGTAACTCATTAACGACTTTAAAAGCCATCAAATGTTTCTGTTTTTCATCACCAAGTATAATGTATCCTTGAGATCTAGAATATTCTATATCCAAGTGATAAGTTTGCAGATTCTTTCTCAAAGAACGAATATCAGACAAAGTGGTATTCTTACTAACCTTTAAAAAATCTTGATAGTGCCAATTCGAAACAAAATTAGTACGACAAAAAGTGTAAAGGTAAATTAAATGTAAACGAATCCTTTTTGGAAGCTGCAATTCTTCAGAACCAATTAATGTCGTTATATTTTTTCTGTCGAGTATACCTGTAACATAATACCTCCCTTTATCTTGTTCAATTTTAATTTCACGATTAGAGAGATATATAGTTAATTGATCGATACAATCTCTAACATCTTTTATAGAAAATCGAGTCTTTACAGATAACTCGTACAAAGAAAGATTCTGATTAGCCAACAAGGTTATCAAGACTACTATAATTTTATGATCAATCATTTCTTAACCTTTCTACTTAGATTATATGATACCGCTTACAAAACTTAAAGCTAATTAGGGCACAATTTAAATCATTGAAAAAACTGTGTAGATTGTGCCCAAGATAATATTCTAATGGATTGTAAAATAAAGCAACTTACAGAATCGAATTTTTTGAAAAGAAACTAAATTTCTTTCAGAAATATTTCTTAACAAAAAAACTTAGAAGCTTTCATACTTCTAAGTTTTTTTCTTCTTACATAGCCTTTTCAACGTTTTGATTTTAGCTGAATAGCCATTTTGTCAAAAAGTGCCATGTTTCTTTGGCAATACTTGCAAGGAAGGTTGTGAGACTAAATGCGTTGAATTTTTTGAGGAGGTTCTCAACTAGTGGAGTGACAGTCTTAGGTGTTTCCACTGGAGTGTTACTTTCTTCTTGCTTACCCGTATTATCCTGAGATGGATCTGGCACTGTGTTTGTACTGTCATGACCATTATTTTGCCCAGTTGACTCAGGCTCTGGAGCAACCTCAGGCTGATGCTCAGGTTCAACCGGTTTATTTTCCGGATTTGGCTCTGGACTAGGTTCTGGCTGAGGATCTGGTTTGATTGGTTCGTCAGTAGTGTCACTGCTTGTGTTTGTCATTTTTTCAGTAACGAAGAAGTTTTGGAATTCTACTGAGCCATCCCAAAGACCAAGACCGACATGGGCATGATTGAAGTAATTATCCACGGCATCAAACTGATGATGAAGCACTTCCTTGCCATCGACATAGACTGTCATGGTGTCCTTGCCTTTCACAACCTTAACATGGTGGTACTGGCCATCATTGATTGCCTTATCCAAGTGAGCTTCAGCGATGGTTTCACCACCAAAACGGAAGAGCCGAACAGTATCATTGTCAGCAAATTGGACAGAGTAGGCACGACCTGGTTCTTCACGTTCCGCAGCTACAAAGAGGTTGACCAAGCCATGTTGGTATTTGACATCGATATCATAGTCAAATTGCTTGAAGCCATTACTTTCATAGGCCATGAAGAAGTCATTGGCACTAACATTGCTATCGTAAAGGGTATCGTCATCAATATACCAATCACCAGTGACAGCTTTCAATCCTTTAAGGTTGGTCGCAAAATTGTTGAGCGTAATGTCAATATTAAAGGTCTTGGTCAATGACGGATTTTCAACTGAAGTTGCTGTGACAGTGAGATGACCCTTGTGAAGAGCTTTGAGAGAAAGTTTATTGTCATGTTCGGTATATGACACCAAACTTGGATCACTTACTGTCCATGTCACATCTTGCTCTTCAGAAGCTGGTGCGAGATAAACCTGCAAGTCCTTACTTTGACCAACTTCAAGGGCCAAATGACCTGCAACTGTGGTGTTCATGGCAACAGCCTTAGTGACTTCCTTCTTGTCAGTCCAAGTACTCTTAATTGGGTAGATAGCAATATTTGCTTTGGCTGGACCACCTTCAACCAAGACGCTGGCTCCAACGGCTCTTGGGCTTGGGAAAATCTGATTAGCACCAGCTACCGTATTGCCCTTAGCAAAGACTTCCACACTCGCACGGTCCACATAAAGATGCAAATCAATTGAACCATCTTCATTGCGAGTCACTTGTTGACTATTAACCTTAGCAAAGGCATCTGAAAGGATAGTACCAGATTGGCTACGATCAATAGACAAAGTTTCCTTAGTTAAATCGTAAACGACTTTTGTAGCTTGACCATCACCAACGCGAAGATTAAAGCCAACTGCTGTCGTGTCCTTGCCTGGTACAAAGTGGGAAACCACTTCATAAGTGTCACCTTTGAAATCTTTAAGCAGTTCATTATCAGAAGCTACTGAGACATTTTCAAAATACTGAGCGTTGTCTGTGTCACGAAGGCTTTCGTAGGCCTTAACTGGAGTTTGGGTTAAGAGGTAACGGTCGCCCGATTTGATCAATCCAAGGTCAAGGTTAAGGTTAAAAGTACCATTAAATTTTTGGCCAACAGTATCTGCAACCAGATTGCAATAATCTTCCCAAGTGTTCATCCAGTTAATTTCAGTCAATTGTGGGATGTTTGGATGGTCAGCTGTTCCAAAATCATGAACATAATAAGTCATGGCAGCATAGGAATCCTTACCAAAATTCATGATTTCGTCATGATCTTGGTAAACATCATCAGCTACAAAGGCCCACTTGCCATCCACTTGTTTAAAATCACCAACCTTGTAAGAACGACCCCCACGTGAGAGGACCCACTTGAGTGCCCCATCATTGGCCACAATTGGATAGAGGTCAGGACATTCCGTATGCAAATCCTTATAGGTTGTTTCAACCTGCCAGTTCTTCAAATCTGGTGAGGAATAAATGCGGAGTGGACCACCAGCAAGGACCATAAACCATTGGTTATCCCAGCGAAAGACCTTAGGATCACGGAAATCTTGGTTTTGAAGTGGGTCCTGAGACCAGTCGGCAACCACCTTATCATATTTTTGCCAAGTTCTACCCTCGTCCTCACTATAGGCAATTTCAATCCGTTGCCCATTACCATTTGAAGTGATAATAGCTACCAGACCGCCTTCCGGAGATTTGAAGAGACCTGAGCTATTGGTACTATCAACCACGACAGAGCCTGAGAACATGTGACCTGTTGCATCTGGATAAAAAGCAATTGGCTCTTCATCCCAATGAAGCAAGTCTCGGCTGGTCGCATGAGCCCAGTGCATTGGACCCCATTTGGTATCATCGTAAAATTGATAGAAAAGATGGTAACGTCCTTTGTAGAAGACCAAGCCATTAGGGTCATTAGCCCAGCCATCCTTAACAGAATAATGATACTGATCACGGTAAAGCTCGTTGTAATAGACATCATCGCTCTGTCTTCGGTGGATATTGACACGGTAGGTCAAGGTCACTGGACGACCAAGCGAATCGGTCACACTACTTTCAATAGTAAAGTAATTGGAACCTACAGCCACTGGCAATTGAGAAATATCTGTGTAGACATTTCCTTTGGCATCTTCAACCTTGATGACAGCATTAGGATTGTGCTTAGTAATGTCAAAGCCTACCGTCTCAGCATTATGCCCTACATATTGGATATGAAGTGGTTCTTGGGAGAAGAATTGGGCTTGTTTTTCAACAGAGCCTGTCTTTGAGGTTACCACGAGATTGTCAATCAAAGGAAGACTGGCACCGTCAAGATTGACATAACGGGTGTTTCTGAAAATGACATTGGCATTCCAATTAAGAAGACCAAAATAGCCCTCTGAAATAACCTGTGGTTGACCCTTGTCACTTTTTTGAAGAACAGAGTCACCTGTACTAGCCACAAGTACATCATTGACATAATAAGATAGCCACTGATTAGCCGCAACCACTTTAAGATTGTAGGTTTCATCAGCAGTTGGTGTCACATCTTTTTCATCTACGAGTTGAATATCCTGATTATTGACCCAACGCCAAAACTTAACCTTATGGTTACCAGAGTCCACATTGACCCCATACATATTTTTGTTACTGCTATCATTGTTACCACGGAAAATGAGGGCAGCTGCACCACCAGCTTCCTTGAAGGTCACATCCGTAGAATAAACAAAATTTTTGCCCTCAGATTGAGAATAAAGGAAAGAGTCTCCCTTGTCTTTGGCATCTGAATGAATGCCATCAGCCTGCATTTCCCAGTGACCATTTTGATCTGCGGTCATTCCCTCAAGATTGGTAACTGCTTCATTATTAGGCAAATCCGTTTTATCTTCTGTCACATGAACAGGACTTGTACTATTGGTTTCAACTGGCGTTTCTTGACTGTTCTGATTCAAATCAGCTTCTTTCGTTTGATTAGGCACTTTTTCAGCCTCACTAGCCTGTGTTTGGACTTCTTTTGGCTGATTAGGACTAGGCTGAGTGAGATTCTCTTGAGCTGTTATAGCAGATTCGGAAACAAGAGACGGGCTAGGCTCTATCACTTGGGGGACTTCTTTGGTCGTGCTGGGAGCAACCTCAACTTGTGGAGCAACTTGATGATCAGTCTGAGCTACCACCTCCTGAGGTATTGGGCTCACAGTTGCCTGTTCCACTTGGTCCGCATAGACAGGACCAGCCAGGGCCAAGCCTGCAAAACTTACCAAGGCACAGCCATAGACCCATGTCTTCCCACTTTTACGCATAAACCAATTTTTACAAACAGTATCATTCATGACTCTTCTCCTTCTTTAGAGCAACATTAAATGTTATCTCAGTTTTCATGAAAATTCAAAGTCAATACATTTGCCTTTATTAATAATCCTATCAAAGTTTCCGGAAATATCTTTAGGGTTTACATTAAAACGGTAAACGCTTACTTTTAATATCATTATATCACTATAATCTGAAAATACCATCTTTTTCTGTAATATTTTTCATATAAATGAAAAACTTCCGAATTTGCCATTCGAAAGTCCCTTACTTATGTTTAATCTGAGCCTGTTAGCAGGCTATTTCCAATAATACCAATGGTTACAATAGCAATCCCAAAGAATCCCAAAAGGCTAGGTAGACTATCTCCGAGGAAGAGGCATCCACCCAAGAGGGTAAAGAGAACTTCACCAGCCTGAGTAGCCTCAACCACTGCCAGTTGCTTATGGTTATGCTTAACTAGATTAGTCGCCTCGAAGAAAAGCAAGGTTGCGACAACCCCAGAAAAGACAGCCACAATTAAAGACTGTAAAATCTGTCCGCCTGATGGAAGACCTGCATCTGCACCAGCAAAAACTGACAAAAGCAACCAAAAAGGTGTACTCATCAAGGTCATCCCAAACACGCGCTGCGTCGTTGAAAGCTGATCCTCTTTACAGTGGACCATCATCTTACGATTGCCCAAAGGATAGGCAAAAGCAGCCAGTAAAATCAAGAGACTGGCACGAACCACACCGCTACCAAGACCACTACCAAAGTAAGGAATCTGGATGAGAATAATACCTAAAAGGATAACCAATGTCATAAGCAGTTGCTTACCAGGTACCCTCTGACCAAAGAGAGGTGTCAAGAGCAGACCAGCTAGAATGGTAATCTGCCAAGTGGCTGCCACAAACCAGGACTCACCATAAATGGAGGCTAGAGACAGTGGCCCATAGAAAAGCCCAAAACCAACCGTACTCCAAATCAACCAAGTCAGGGGTGCTTTCTTAATGGCAGACAGAACACCTGCCAGCTCACCCTTACGCCAGGCCAAAACAGCCAGCATAGGCAAGCTAAACAAATAGCGTAGACTAGCACTCCACATCCAGGACCCACCTGAAAGGTTCATACTACGGTTGAAAATAAAAGTAAAAGCAAAAAAGAGAGCACCAAGAATACCATACCAAATCGCCCTCGCAAATTGAGATTGTTTCATAATTGTAAACTCCTGTAGATTCTATTATACAGTAATTGAAGCAATAGAAAAAGGAGGTCATTATGATGACTTCCTTAGTTTCGTTTCAATTTTTACTTATGGACCAAGTAAACAATCTATATTTTAATCACCTTTTAGCTGCACTTGTGTATGTGCTAGCAGGTCTCCTAGATGTCTCTTATCTTTCCGAAACATCGTCATTGCCAGTAAGGAAACTGCGAGGAGAGTCGCCGAAATAGAGAGGATAATGGACAATACATCAAAATCACTATATAAGCCATGAATCTTGCCCATATGACCGAGTTGCCAAGGTAAAAATTTGATGACATTTCTAGTCAAGCTAGCCTGCACTGTTTTTTTCTGGTAGACCAGTTCAAGTCCAGCTTTTACCTTCCCAAAACTGCCATCATGTTTATAATCCAAGAATGTGAAAAGGAGCGTGATTGGCAAAACAGAGGTGAAAAATACAAGCCACTGCGACTGAATTTCTGTAAACTCTGGGACGCCATTAAAAAAGATGATGTAAATAAGCATCGAACTAAAAAACAGAAGAACCAAATAAGCTAGAATGAAAAGATAATCAAAGAGAAATTCAATCATTCTTTTTTTAAACGGAATAGGGTTTATTGCTATAATTTTCATCATCGTCTCCCCCTTTCTCATCTCCTATTATAACATTTTTAATATTCTAAATAATATTTGAGAAGAATATCCGCTGGCTAGCGCCCTCGCAAATTGAGATGTTTCATAATTGTAAACACCTATTATTGCTCTATTGTACAGTATTTGGAGCAATAAAAAAGGAGGCCATCATAATGACTTCCTTGGTTTAAGTTTTCACTTAAACTTGTCCTTATACTTCTTAATATACTTCTTCCCATACCATTCTTCAACTGACTTGCCTTCCCAGTCTCGGTATTCTTCAGGATACTTCCATTTGTAGTAGCCCTGCAACATGTAGGGGAACATGAAATAAATTTCAAAGGCAGCTATTAATATATTGAACACTAGAAATAAAAATAGAACGCTTAATCCTCCAACCAAACTATCTGCATTTCTTATTGAATCTGAAAATATCGTACGAAAAATTATCCAGAGTGCTACGACTATTCCACCATACTTGACAATGAATCTAAATACTCTATTAAACACTCTATCGGTCGGACTCTCTATTTCAGTACCACCATATAATAAATTTAGCAATGAGGTAGTCTTATCACGTATCAGGTAAATGATTATAAAAAGAATCAGTCCTTCAAAAGCGACCATTCCCAAATATCCAACTAGACCATAAAGGAAATTCAACAATAGAAGATTTAGTTCAATTAGGAGCCATATTATAAAGGAAACCATAAAATGAAATTGACCTCTATAGATTAAAATGAACTGTTGGTTGAATCGCTTCCCTAATATAATCAGTAAAAGCCATATTGCAAGTCCCATCCAAAATACCCAGTAGGGAAGAAAATTAATTCCGGGCAAGTCTACTGTTAAATCCTTAGGATTAGCATGATAAAATAAATAATCATTTAAAGCAACAATCAACCAATTAGGACCGATTATAAATAAGATCGTCAAGATTACTAACCAAACATATGACTTCAAGGTCCCTCTGTATTTTTCTTTTTTTAGAGCATCCTGATAGTTATCCTGTGCAAATTTTCCCGAGACACTATCATCTAATAGATTTAAACTCTCTTCAAAACTTGCACTAAAGATTGATTTTTTCTTCATTTTTAGCTTCCAACAACTCCTTGTGTTTCTTCAAATACCGCTTGCCATACCACTCTTCTAATGACTTACCTTCCCATTCACGATATTCTTCTGGATATTTCCATTTGTAGTAGGCATGGAGGTAGCATGGAAATTCCATAAAAATCAGAAAAGCCATCATTATCAGATTGAGAATAATCCACATCCCTAAAAGTCCTACTTCCTCTACCAAGGTTGAAAAGGTTATAGGTAAACGTTTTAACAGGATATTCAAAATCACTGCAAAACCTAGAAACCCTGCTCCAAAAGTCATCAATTTTTTGACAAGTCGATTGGGTAGGATAGGTGCGGGATTGACACCATACATCAATTTCTTAAGACTACTGATTTCAAGCCTTAACATCAGTAATCCTGATAGCACAAGCAAAACAAAGAGAACAAGCAAGAACCAATTTGTTAAGATCGGCAATACCACATCAATCATTAGAAGGTTAAATTCAAGACAGAACCAAATGAGGTATGTTAGTACATGAAAATGCAAACGATAGGGCAGTAAATAGGCTCTTTTAATACCTTTTGCTATCAGTATGATGAAAATCCAAATTAAGAAAGAGACTAAATAGACATCCGCTGTTAATAGCGGATATCTAGAAATAGCGAGGGTTAAATCTTTAGGATCAGAGTCATGAAGGGAAAGTGAGAAAACTAGAAACATGAAATTGATAAAGATAGGGCCAACCAAAGTCATCAAAAGACTTTGAAGATGTAGTTTTATCGTCGGTTTTCCCTGTTTGTAGTAGGGTTCCAACCTAGAGAAAACATCCTTGTTTTGATACTGAACAAACCCGTCATCTTCGAGGTTGAGACTCTCTTCAAAACTTGCCTTAAAAATTGATTTTTTCATTTGCAATTTCTTCCCGTTTGGTAATCATCTTTATATTTTACTCACTTAAATAAGCATAACTCTCTCCATTTTACCATGTCTGAAATTTGCTTGCTTGTGAATGTTTAGATAGATTATAAGGCACAAAAAAGCCACCAATGGTGACTTAAAGATAGAAACTCTAAAAAGTATTGGAATAATTTCTTTTTTGAGTGCTGTAAGTTTAAATCCTAACTTTATATCATGATAAAAATTCCTTTGACCAATTGCTTCAAGTAGTTGTAAGTTTTAAAACTGAGCTTTAGTACCAAGCTATAGAAAAGACGAAAATCTTCATCTATAAATCGAAAAATATATTAAAGTCCATTTATCACATCTAACAATAATTCTTTGTCATTCTTCATAATGGTTAACAATGCATCTTCGTCATCCTCCAGAATGGCTATGTATATCTTTCTTCGAGCTTCCAACTTTTCAGTTTCTTTTTCAAGTCGCTTAATTCTTAGTTTCATGCAAAAAAGAATTCCATAAGCCATGAATGTTAACACATTAATTGTGGTAAAAAATATGATAAGGTTCATAAAAATTTCTCTCCCTTTAAAATAAAATTTCGTATCTCTAAACTATTGAATGTATTTCAACACTTCACACTGAAAAGATGAGTTTTCCTTGTTTATGTTCATTATTAGTGTTAACCATTAACAAACATATGCTCTCGCAAACAAATACAAATCATCTAATTCATCATGTTCAGGTCTTGAGGTTGTATGAAATCCTGCACAATAATGACAATAATAAGTACGAATGGTTTGATCCTCACACAACATAACTGCACGAAGCGCTTTGGCATTAGTCTCATAAACTATTTTATTTTTTTTAGCTCCATGACAGTAAATACCTTTTGTTGAGTGTCTATTCTCCATTAGTTTCATTTTGTTTCTATAAATAATCTTTCTAATTTTAGACATTTTGCTTTCCTCCTTTTGGTAATAAATGCTGTACTTTCGTTTTGCATTATTTATTTATAACTATATTTTATCACCAGAAATACACAATACAAGTACCTTAAAAATACAACTGTCCTTCTATTTAATAAATTTAAGCAATAAAATAAAAAAAGTACGTTCTATACGTACCTTTGTTTGTTTACGAAATACTATTTTAAATAAGTGTCAGTTTTACTTAATTATTTTTTTCAGTTTAAGCATAGTAAATGCCCATTTAAGCGATCAATATAACTTTAAAAACTATCTCAGCCATAAAGGCCAGTGTGAATTTCACTAGACTTCTTGATATCATTTGTCTATTTCATTTTTCAAATATTGCGCAAATTCAACAAAATAACCTCTATACAGGTAATAATTTGATTCATCGCTCTTTTTAAAATAATATGTACCAGAACTCTGATTAATCATATCATAGCATCCATCAAATTTAATAATGAAGTCTCCTCTATTCACATCTAGAATCCTTACTCCATCAACCCCTTGATCGCTATAATAATCTGATGAAATGCCAAGCTCTCGAAGCTTCTCTTTTAACGCTAACAAATGAATATCTACATTTTTCCCACTTGAAGCTTTATTTGGTATTAAGAGCATCTCTTCTTCTTTAATTTTGGGTGCTATGAGTTTAAATTCAGACGGAGACATTTTATTAAACATAGTTTCATAGTAAGTAATAAAGGCATATCTCCAGCTTTTTTGATCTATATTTTTTAAATTTTCTTGAATTATTCTCCGGTACTCATCATCAAGTGGTTTAGTAATATCAATTTTATCAAGTAATTTTTTGACATACTCATTTTGAGATGAAAATAAACTTTTTAAACTTCCTGTTTCATTTGGGTTATCCAGACATAAAGTCTTATAATTACCTATATACACTGTATAGTCTCCCAGAGACAATAAAGCAGTCCTCATTAAAAGACCTTCTTTAGGCTTCGTCTCAGTAAACATCTCTGATATTTTATTCCAATAAGATGAAATAATATCAATTTTTTTGCTTGGCAAATCGTTTGCTTCGAAGTAAAAGCAACTTCGAATCTGACCATCAAAATAGCGATGTTTTTCAGCACCTTCAATGACTTCTCTATAGGAATCGTCTGATGTTATCAATTTAGCTTTTTCGATTTCTTCGTCAACTTGCTCAATACTGAAACCATTAATTCTATTTTCCTCAGCCAGATATTCCAGTAGGTCTGAAGTATGTTCGATTTGTTCATTAATCCCCTTGATTGCCCGTTCATATGGATCTTGAGATTCTATAACCGAGTTATCAATCAGGTTCTTAAAGATACGATACCAGTTTTTATAGCTAGTATCTAACGTATCACCGTGATGTTCTAAGAATGTTGAAATAACGTGAAAATAAATCCTATCCTTCAAAGTTTTATTGACAATTGAACGTTCTAAGATAGATGAAACCTCAGGCATTTTATTCTCAGATAGAAAGTCAAGAACAGATATAATTATTTTTACATGACTAATTTCTACAGTTTCAAAGTCGATTTCAAGAGTCCAATTGTCGCGTTTAGAATAATCAAGGCTATCTAAATTATTGATCAGCCCAATTTCAAATAAATTTAAAAAATTGGTGTCAAAGGCATTTTTATCAATATTCCAAATAACATCAGTCCATTTCGTATCAATATTATGGGAAAATTCCCTTTCTAAATGACCATCTAATTTTTTTATTCTATCAATAAATCTTGCTTTAAAATTTTCAAAATCAGTTAATGGGCGCCCCCTAGAATTTAGTTTAATATAGAGCTCATCTTCTGAACCAAGTTTATCAATATCTAGAAAATTAAACACAAGTTTTTGGTTATTAGAATCTGATAAAACAGAAACATAATCGAACTCATAATCAAAAGAATCAGAAATGTCATCTAGTGTTTTTAAAGCACCTTGTACAGTTGGATCTAATTGCCATGAATCTGCAAACCATGGTTCATCTGTTATGATTTCGGAAGGACTTTTTGTTTCTGTAAAGAAAATCTTTCTATTCTCAAATAGACTCTTGAAAAATTGTGTAGAAGAATTTCTAGTTTCATAAGAGAAATTACCTAGAAAGTCACACTCGTCATTATCCCTATAGGCAAAAAGATAAACCAGAAATAAGGTTGTCAGACGTTGTTGCCCATCTAATGGAATAAATTTTCCATTAGATGATTTCCCATAAATAAAATTCAAATCAAGTGGTCTAACGTTTGTGTCGATTAAGGCAGCATTAATATCTTGGAGTAATTTTTTTCGAACTTCGGTGGTTCTTTTATCCTTTCTTCCTTGTGCATAATCTCGCTGTATTAATGGAATCACTACTTTATATTCTTTTAATAATGATATTAAATTGTATTTTTCGTTAATCTCTTGCATGACTACTCCTCACAGTCCCCAAAAAAGCGATTTAATTCCTGTTTCATTGCTTGAATATAACTATCTTTATCCTCATCAATCCAATCATCAAATCCATCTACCTTATTGCTATAGACTTTCAAAAACACATTACGCGTACAAATAGGTACAAACTTCCCTTCTGCGTCAACTTTAATAATAATTCTACGTTTTTGATCAAACGGTTTATCTCCATAAGAGCGATTTGTATTAGAATCTAGCAAGGTTAAATTAGCTAGACTATCATCTGCTTCAGCCGTCTCATCAGCCGTAGCATGAATATGCTCAATATCCCATTTCTCTTTCTTATAAATATCAAAAGGAAATCGATATTGCTTTTCACTTTTATTAATCAAAGTAACAAGATTAAACAATAAAAGTAGAGATCTAATTTCTTTTTTCTTACTACTGTATGAAAAATCTTCGATAGAACTTATATCTTTTTTCAAAGTTTTATAAGCAATTTTTTTCAATTCATAAAAAGCTTCTGACTTTTTTTTCCCTCTTGTAGCCGCAAAAACCTTTTCGATATTCTTATCATCAACCGACAATAGATAGCCAATTAAATGGTATCTATTTAAATCCATGTACCAGTTAGTTAATTCTTCAAATAATAAGTAGACCTTATTCCAATAGTTACTTATAAAGGTCGGTTTATCTTCTTCATTTTGATATTTTGCGTAGAGAGAATAAAAAGTATCGTACGTATTTTTTAGAGGAATTTTTACATCATTACATTCAAGTAGGTTAAACAAAAAATCTATCCTAGTGACATAATTCTCACTATTTGTAAGAAACTTCCAAAAGGATTCCTCTTGAAGTCTATGTTCAATATTATCCCAAGCTATTCCCCTATGTATCCTTTCACTATCATTTTCAGATTCATAATTAGTTTGATCTAATAATAAAGCTTTAATGAGCTCAGCATTAGTCAAAGGAATCTTACCCAAGTTAACTTTGGTAAATAGTTTTATAGGGTCTTCTGTCTCATCAATCTCATACCAAATAAAGAAAACAGCCTCTGTTAAGACTTGATAAATATCATGTAGAGCATTATCCGGATTAATATCTTCTCGTCCCACCCATTTATCGATAGCACCAAAAGCCTTACTGATATGATCTGCGTCAATATCATAATCTTCGATTTCTTGATAAGTGTCAAAGTTTAATTCTTTCAAATACTTAGCACTCTGTTCTCTTGTTTCATAAACCAACTCAAAGTAATCATATTGATTACTTCTTCTACGACCACTTCTAAATTCAGCAGACATAAATTTCAAAAAAATAAAGATCGTTGTTAGCCTCTGTTGACCATCAACGACATCATAAGTATTATCCGAAACTTTTTTAACAATCAAGGGCTGCAAACAGTACTTATAATCTCTGTTCTGTTTACTATGTGTGTAGAGGTCTTCCAAAAGAGTTGTAACCTCATGTTCAGTCCACCGATATCCCCTTTGATATGAAGGAACATTAAATTTTAACCCTTTTAGGTCTTCAATTCGTTTTTCAGAAACTACCATTTTATATCTCCTTTGCTCTAACAAAATGGTTACTATAATAAAGATAAAATTATTATCTATAATTATAGCACTATTATAGATCAAAATATTGGAAAAAATGTAAAATCCTTTCTATATAGTACCAGTATAATGAAAAAAGCCACCATCTGGTGACTTCATTCATATCTACTTCTCCTCATCCCAACCAGTCTTTTTCTTTGGCGATGCGGACGGCTTCTGTTCGATTGCCTGCATCAAGTTTGGTCAGGATGGCTGTCATGTAATTTCGGACGGTTCCATTTGAGAGAAAGAGGCTTTCTGCGATTTCTTGATTGGTTGAACCTTGGGCAACCATGGCCAAGACTTCTTGTTCACGTTGACTGAGTGGATTATTATCAAAGGCGACACCTTCGACAAGCTCTGGTGAGTACTCCTTTTGACCTGCTAGGACGGTATGGATGGTCGCCATAAGGTCACTGATGGAACGCTCTTTGAGCACATAGGCATCCACCTGGGCTGCAAGGGCTCGTTTAAAATAGCCTTTTCGTTTGAAAGTAGTCACAATGACGACCTTTATTTCTCTTTGGTTGGCACGGATCCACTCTAGGACATCAAGGCCTGTCTTAGCTGGCATTTCAATGTCTAAAATGGCTACGTCGACCTCTTCTTTTTCCAAGAGAGCAATGGCTTCTTGACCATCGCTGGCCGCATGGACCTCTTCGACATCGTCTTCCAACATGAGGAGCTGGCAGAGGGCATCCCTCAACATTGACTGGTCTTCGGCAACTAATAATTTCATGCTTTTCCTCCCTCTTTCAAATGTACACGAATAATGGTTGGATGCGATTGAGACAGAATTTCCAAGTCTCCATCTACCAAACTGAGACGCTCTCTGATACTGTGTAGCTCTTGTCCTGTGACTTCCTCAAAGCCACAACCATCATCTTCAAACTCTAAAACAATCCCATGATGACGACTTAGACGAATCTGACAGCTATCAGCCTGACTATGTTTAATGACATTATTGGCCAGTTCACGAAGTACCATAGATAAGGTAGACTGAGTAACTGGTGACAGGCTGTCTAAGTCAAGACTGCTCTCCACAGTCAGGACGATATCAGATAGGTCAAAGAGTCGCTCGAGTTCCAGTAACTCCTCTGCCACCGTTCGGTACTTGAGCTGATTGACAATTTCACGCACCTCGTACATGGAGTCACGGCTAATTTGGTTTAATTCTTCCAGATTCTTCCTAGCAGCATCATACTGCTCCTTGTCCATCTGTTTTAGAGCCAACTCGGTTTTGAGACTCATCATGGCAAAGGTGTGTCCCAAGGTATCGTGCAAGTCACGACCAATACGATTACGTTCATTTTCAGCTGATAGGATATTGATGGTACGGTTGGCTTCTTCCATCTTTCTCTCCTGACGCATACGGTTTTGAAAATAGTACATTCCCAAAGAAAAGAGGGGAATAACCATAGACAGCAGGTGGGTACTCAAATCGTCTGTCAATAGGAAGGATGATGACGTCAAAATCAAGAGTGTCGCTAGAAAGGATAAGAAGCGATAAGATGATATGCTATCCTCAAAGCGCCAAACGAGAAGATTGACGTTGAAAAAAATAAACCACATCATCCCCCCCTGGAAGGTCAGGGTCATAAAGATAATGTAAGCTAGAGTGTAAAACCACAGAAAGGGAATCCACTTACTATAAGCTTTTTTCAAATACACCATCAGGAGATAAGCTATGGTAAACAGTCCAGTCAAAACTATGGTCCAAACTGGAAAATACCCACCAAAGACTCCCAATACTGGAAAGACAAGGAAAATCAGACTAACAAAATAAGCGAAATCATTTTTCTGGTATGTTCTAAACATGGTCACTTTCTCTGTACGATTTGATAAAAAGGGCTAAGCCTGTAGCTATTGTAGCATAGACCAAGATAAAAATGAGTGATTTCCATGAAAATTCTCCTTTTTTCGCAAAATTGACTACCAACTGATTGATATGGTAGATGGGTGTCCACTCCGAAATGTGCTGAACCCATTTTGGAAACAAGGTTACTGGCATCCAAGAACCACCTATAATAGCTAGACCAAGAAAGACGATATTTCCGACGATAGCCATGATTTGTTGAGACTTAATTTGGGCTAGGAGTAAGCCAAAGGATAGGAAGACTAGACTTGACAAGAGTAAAAGAGCACCCGAACCGAGCCAATGTGATAATGGCATCTTAACATCACGCACAAAAGCTCCCACACAGAAAGTCACTAGGATAGCTACCATAAAGTTCATAAGAACTCGGAAGATTTTAGAGACGTAATAGGCTTGAATACTGATTTTTGAATGTTCGATGTAGGTTAACCAATGCTCCGTTTGATCCTCTCTAAGCATGTAGGGGAAGGTAAAGAAACCAAAGCTAGACATAGAAAATCCAGTCATGGTCAACATATAAGACAAGATAAAGGCTTTTTGTGATTCAGGGTCAGGACTCATTTCCATACCTGAATACAAGAGGAAGAATCCGACGGGCATTCCGATGGACATGATGAAGACTGGCCAACTGCGCCATGTTTTTATCCATTCGATTTTAAGTAGTGCTTTCATGCCTTGTCCTCCCTTGTGCTATCAAATAGGCTATCTAAAAGTGTCTTGTTTTGAATTTCAATGTCAGAAATGCGACAGCCTTGAGCTTGTAAACTACTCCAAATACTTTCAATATCTTTAGTCATAAAGGTGACAACATCACGTTTTTCAGTCACATCATAAATGGCTGCCAGTTTGTCAAGACTTGGTGCAAAGCGACTCGGTAAGGTGACTTGTTTTTCCTTTTCCTCGCTACGCATAGCATGTGGCGTAGTATCCCTGATGAGTTTTCCCTGATGAAGAACCAAAATGCGGTCAGCTGTGTGTTCCACTTCTTCGATATAGTGGGACGAATAAAGAATAGTCACACCTGACTTTTTCAGATCATTGATGATTTCCCAAAAGCGTTGGCGTGTCGTAGTGTCCATCCCTGCTGTCGGTTCATCTAAAAAGAGAATGTCAGGCTTGCCAATAAGACAGAGGACAAAGGCAAGAAGACGTTTTTGTCCCCCTGAGAGTTTGTCTGCGAACTGCTGATACTGGTCGTCTTTGAATTGTAAGAGTGCTTGAATTTCTTCTTTAGATAAGCCATTTTCAGAAATATCTTGGAAAAATGTAATCAATTCCATGACTTTTAATTGAGAGGGAATGGTATTTTCTTGGAGAAGGACCGCAATCTGATCTTGTGCTTTCCCCTTTTTACCCTTGATAAGGACTTGACCGCTACTGGCTTTCTTGTCACCAAGAATACAGGACATTAAGGTCGTTTTACCAGCACCATTGGGCCCGATTAAGGCAAGACAGTCGCCTTGTCCCACCTCAAAGCTAATATTGTCTAAAATTGTTTTTCCTTTGATTTTTTTGACAAGATTTGTGACTTGAAGGATTGCTTCACTCATGTGTGTGATTTCCTTTCTTTTGATAGAAGGCTAAAAAAACATAACAAGCTGCAACAGATACCCCCATGACACTGTAGAGAATATCACTGCTGCCATGAAGTAGGACATAGGTAAAGAGGATGGTCCAAATTACCGCTAGGAGCAAGATGCTTAGTATTTTCAATAATTTCATACTGGGCCTCCTAGTTTTTCAATTCTTTAATGACAAGGTCGATAAAACTTTTAGCCATAGTGATGAGAATGTAGGCTGAGATAGACAAGCCAATAATCATACCCAAATTTGAGAAGATAGCTTCAAAATTGCCTTTTTCAAAGATATCTGTAAACATGCTAAGTCCAGCAAAGACAGTTCCGATAACAGCGTAGATAAGGTAAGATGTTTTGATTTTCATGAGATGACCTCTTTCGTTTTTTATTATTTCTAAGTTATGACTAAAGTATATCTTTTTGGTCATTCTCTTTTTAGCACCAGATGTCATGACATGACATGACATTTGTCATGTGACGTAAAAAAGCCGACCAAAGGTCAGCTTTCTATAGTCTAATATCGCTCAGCGAGTTCGTAATAAGTGCGAACGACACGTCCTTTATAATGTACTCTGACTTTCCGTAGCCAAAGGCAATCACCTAAGGAAAGTCTCGAAAAAGATTCTTTATTAAAAAATAAAAGCCAACCCAAGGTCAGCTTTTCACTATCTTATTGACTATTTTTTGAATGGTTCTTCCACCATGATGAGAGGATGGAACCTGAGATATTGTGCCAAATACTGAAGATAGTTGATGGGATGGCAGCTTGTGGCACGAAATATTTCATGGCAAGGGTTGCTCCAAGACTTGAGTCTTGCATCCCCACTTCGAAAGTAATGGCTTTTTGTTGTGGTTCTTCCAAACCAAGGATTTTTGAAAATCCAAAACCAAGGGCATAACCACAAAGGTTATGAAGCATAACAACTGGGATAACAAGGGCTGTCGCTGCTGTGAAAATATTGGCATGGTTGGCAGAAACAACTGCTCCAACAATCAAGAGGATGGCGGCTTGTGAAATCAAAGGCATAATCTTGATGATGGCATCGATTTTCTTACCAAAAATAGAGTGAATAAGCACACCCAAGATAATAGGCACAACAACGATACGCAAGGTACTAAGGAAAAGGTTTTGTGCAGGCACACTGACATACTGACCAGCCAAGAATGACAAGAGGGTTGGAATCATGAGTGGTGCCAAGAGAGTTGAGAGGGTTTCAATAGAGACATCCAAGGCAACATCCCCACCTGAAAGGAAGGCCATAACACTCGATGAAGTCCCACTTGGACAAGACCCAACTAGGATAACCCCTGCTGCTGTCGCACCTTTCAGATGGAAAATCATACAAAGCAACCAAGCCAAACCAGGCATGATGACATAGTGCGCTACAGTCCCTAGAACAACTGGAATTGGACGCTTAGCAATACGTTTAAAATCTTCAGTTGTCAAGGTAAGCCCCATACCAAAGAGAATCAAACCAAGCAGATAAGCCGTATTGGGAATGACCCAACTACTAGTTGCAGGAAGGGCGTAGTTAAAGGCCGCCCAGAGGATAACAGCTACAGTAAACCATTTGCTGAGCCATTTACTAAAAGATACAAGTGACTCCATAATGAAACCTTCTTTCTATTTTCACGATATAGTATAGCACTTTCATTTTGAATTTCAAGGTAAATTTTGAATTTTCTGAAATTAATTTCAAAAAATAAATCCTCACACTTAACATGCGAGGATTTTGTGATTTCTATAAACCTTAAGCCTTGTCTTGCGACTTTTCTTCAAATTGTTGAGCACGTTCTTCTCCCCACCACAGTGGCAACAATTCTCCCAGAGTGACGGTCTGACGTGTTTCGTAGTCAACCATAAACTCTAAATTACTATTGTCGGGATGCAGTTCCATTAAAAATTCTCGACAAGCTCCACAAGGCATGCCAGATGGTCCACCATGAGGTGGCTGGTCACGAAAGGCGATAATTCGCTTAACTTTAGTTTGACCAGTTTCTTGATACATATTGAAAAGGGCAGCTCTTTCGGCACATAGATGGAAAACACCACACGTTCCTTCCATACAAAAGCCCGTGAAAATTTGCCCATCTTCAGACTCAACGGCAGCCACAACATGTCTAGCATAGACAAAGTCTGAGACTTCCTGTGGCTGATACAAGGCTTGAGCCTTTTCA
The DNA here is from genome assembly GCA_016939315.1 of Streptococcus sp. GTDB lineage: Bacteria > Bacillota > Bacilli > Lactobacillales > Streptococcaceae > Streptococcus. The sequence goes on from JAFHAZ010000015.1 coordinate 138,957, forward strand.
TACATTTTCTGCCAAATATCCATTATTTCTCCCTTAACCTCGATCACTTTCTCTTTGCGACTTGATAAAGAGTGCAAGCCCTGTTGCTACTACAGTATAAGCCAAAATAAACAAAAGTGATTTCCATGAAAATGTCCTGTCCTTTGCAAAATTAACAACTAACTCATTAACATGATAGACAGGCGTCCACTCAGAAATGCTCTGAACCCACTTAGGGAACATGGAAATAGGCATCCATGAACCACCCACAATAGCCAAGCCAAGATAGGTGATATTTGCAACCACAGACATAATTTGTTGGGATTTAATCTGAGCGATAAGCAAGCCAAAGGCCAAAAAGACCAAGCTTGATAGAAGTAAGAGGGCACCTGAACCTAGCCAACCTGACAAAGGCAACTCAACATCTCGAACAAAGGCTCCCACACAAAAAGTCACAATGATAGCCACCATAAAATTCAGCAAAACACGAAAGATTTTAGATAGATAATAAGCCGAAATGCTGATTTTAGAATGCTCGATATAGGTCAACCAGTGCTCCGTTTGGTCCTCTTGCAACATATAAGGGAAGGTGAATAAACCAAAGCTAGACATGGAAAAGCCAGTCATGGTCAACATATAAGACAGCAAAAAATCTTTTTGAGCCTCAGGATTAGGTGTTGAGACAATACTTGAAAAAAGGAGGAAAAAGCCAACAGGCATCCCGATTCCCATGATAAAGACTGGCCAGCTACGCCATGTTTTTATCCATTCTATTTTTAATAATGCTTTCATGCCTTGTCCTCCCTTGTTGAATCAAATAGGCTATCCAAGAGTGTTTTATTTTGGATTTCAATATCAGAAATTCCACAGCCTGATTTTTCGAGTCTTTGCCATACCTTTTCGATATCTTTGGTCATGAAGCTGATAACATCTCTCTTCTCAGTAATCTCATAAATGTCTGGCAGTCCGTGAACAATGCTAACAAAGCTACTTGGCAGAGTGACCTGTTTCTCTTTCTCTTCGTGTCGCATAGCGTATGGGGTGGTATCTCTGATAAGTTTCCCTTGATGGAGGACTAAGATACGGTCAGCTGTGTGTTCCACTTCTTCGATATAGTGAGAGGAATAGAGAATGGTCACACCTGATTTTTTCAATTCATTGACAATCTCCCAGAAACGCTGACGAGTCGAGGTATCCATACCCGCTGTCGGTTCGTCCAAAAAGAGGATTTTAGGTCTATCAATCAAACAAAGGACAAAAGCCAGAAGACGTCTTTGCCCACCTGAGAGTTTGTCCGCAAACTGCTGGTACTGGTCTTCCTTAAATTGCAGGAGTTTCTGAACCTCTTGATTGGTCAAGGGATTATCAGAAATAGATTGGAAGAAGGCAATCAGCTCTTCCACTTTCAAACTATTTGGAATGGTATTTTCCTGAAGGAGAACCGCAATTTTATTTTTGGCCTTACCTGCCTTACCATCAATGAGGACCTGACCGCTGCTTGGCTTTTTATCGCCAAGAATACAAGACATCAAGACAGTCTTACCTGCCCCATTAGGTCCAATCAAGGCCACACAATCGCCCTTGTTTATCTCAAAACTAATATCCTCTAAAATGGTCTTTCCCTTGATACGTTTTCCAAGAGAAGAAACCTGAATAACTGTCTCACCCATCAATGCTTTCCTTTCTTTTATATAGATGCCATGCTTGACAATATCGCTGACATCATTGGACTTCCCTTAATACTCCACTTCCAACTCCGTACAGAAGAGACTTCCGCTCAGATGAAGCCTTGTTTCAACTTGCTCGAAATCAGATTCAAAACGATCCACCTTTACAGATGACAGAGGATGTGAAATTCCAGTGGCATCCATGACACAGCCGTGAGGAAGTCGGATATGAACTTCACCAAACTTAGCATCAAGATGAACAGCTACCTGATCTGACGCAAAGCTGGCCTGACTCAAATCCAACCAAAGCTCACCAAAAGCTAGATTCATATCAACTGTTTCAACTTCTTGAGAATAGATACGATACCTATCCTCAGCCATATAGGTCTTAACAGAAATATGAGGTCCTTCTTGGTCGTTCTTATTAACCTTATAGTCTTTAGGGAGACCCTTCTTTTGACTACGGCCATAAAAAAGCTCTAAGGCCAAACCAATGAGAAAGATACCGCAAAAGAGATTCCACTGTGCAAAATCGAGGTTTAACAAGTCATGAACATAGGGTGATAAGAAGGCCAAACCAAGAAAAATGAGGAGAGGCCGCTTATTCAAGATACCAAAACAAAAAAACGACACGAAGAAAACCAGATTATAATTGACCATGATCCAAAAATCTGGAATAAAGGCACTGGCAATAAAACAAGCTGCTAGTAAAAGCAACAAGAAGGTTCGAAGATTAAACCGTTTCATAAGGAGACTCCTTTCTAAAAAATGATTGCAATTTTCCAATTATTTTCACTATCAGTATAGCACTATTTGTAAGCGTATTCAATAATATATAAGAAGGAATTGCAAGAAAAAAAAGAGCTTTCGCCCTTTCATCATTTTCAATGTTTGACAGTTACCTGTCCAAAAGATACTGAACCTGTTAAAGCTACTGTAGTGCTTGACAAGTCTCGCTCTCCCAGACTATCGTAGCCTTTCACTCCTGCTAGGCTAGTATGAAGCCCGTGTGTATCCACTTGCCAATCCTTAGGCACTCGAATAATAACCTGAGAAAAATTGGCTTGAACCACAATCTGAGGTCGGTCCGTCATAAACTGAGCCTGACGCAAATCTAAAGTCAAACGTCCAAAATCGGCATTGGCATAGACAGTTTCAAGATTTTGAGAAGTCACTACCTGAACAGACTCTGAAAATAGGCTCTTGGCAAAAATCTCTCGCTCATGTTCTTTTGAAACCTTGTAAGAAAAATTCTTCTTATAACTTGGCTTGCTCAAACGGTCCACTGCAATTCCCAAGATAAGAATACCTACAAAGAGGGTCCATTCTGAATAGTCCAATCTAAAGAGGTCATGGATATAGGTCGATAGAAAAGCCATTCCCAAGAAAAAGAGAAATTTCCCCTTAGATTGCCAGCTCAAAAGCACAAAAAGCAAGGCCAAAATCAACTTATAATTAAAGGCCAAATAAAGATCTGGAATAAAGGCTGTCGCGATAAAATAGGCAGCAATGATAAGTAGGGTGATAACACCTGCATTAAAGCGTCTCATAACAGTTCCTTTCTAAATCCTATCCTTGAGTTTTTCCACAAAAAGGTAGGCAGCTGGACAGAAAAGCGTATTTTTGATAGTCAGATGATTGATCTGATAGATTTTCTTACGATCCGTGTGAGGAAAGGTTGCACAAGCCTTAGGACGGACATCATAGATATCACAGAGATTATCAGGCCCTAAGAAGGGACAAGGCATTGACTTGAAGACCTTGTCGCCATCCTCATCTACCTGCAAGTACATCTCCTCAAAGGCAGGTAACTTCATGCGAAAATGCTTGGCAATACGAGTAATGTCCTGCTCTGTAAAGTCCGGGCCTAGCGTCTTACAACAATTAGCACACTGGACACAATCAATCTCCTGAAAGACTTCATTGTGTACCTGCTGAACAATCTTATCTAAATTTTTAGGGGCTTTCTTCTTGAGTTGTGCTAGAAATTTACGGTGCTCCCCCTGCTTTTGACGTGCCAATTCCTCATAACGTTTGACATCAATAGTCTGTGACATGTGTTTTCTCCGATGATTTATAATTCTGTCATCTATTATAGCATAAAAAAATAGAGCCTAGCATGAACTAGACTCTATGTAAGTTACATTGATACGATTCTACGATATGAACGTGAAGTAAGGGCAAAAACCAAGACATAGGCTAGGAAGAAGACACCACAAACAATAATTGTAACTACTAACATAAGATCTGGATTGAGAACTCCAATGATACGGACAATCAAACTGATCATATGATAAGCAAAGGCCAAGTGAATAAAGGCAAAAATCAAAGGGAGGAAGAAGACGGTAAGTACTTGCTTACGAATGGTTTGCTTGACTTGAAGGTCGTCCAACCCAATCTTTTGAAGAATAACAAAGCGCTCACGATCCTCATAACCTTCAGAAATCTGTTTATAGTAAATTACAAGAACTGTGCCAAGCATGAAGATGATGGATAGGAAGATACCAATAAAGAAGGTTCCACCAACAAAGCCATTTAGCATCCCTTCTACATCATATCGGCTATTAGCAGTGAGGTTAGGCCCAGGGACACCAGTAGTTTGTCCAGCTAACTGTTGCGTTTCTTTATCCGTGAGTTTGTCTAGCAAATCTGAATTTTTCTTGGCTTCATGTGTAGGGTCTTTGACGTTAACACCAACATAAGTAGATTGAGTGGTTGCTGTTCCTTTGATACTTTCTTTAAAATTATCCATATCAGGAACGACAAGGTAGCTATAATCAGAAACTATGGTTGTAAAGATATTAGGTACTTTACCTTTAATAAAGTCATTAAGGCTTTCCTGAATCTGGTAGTTTTGACCATTGATAGAGACACTCTTTTGATCTTTCAATATTTTATTTTTAGTAAATAAGCCAACTTGATTTGAAGTCAGATTGAGGTCTTTACCTGTTAATTGCTTATAAGTTGCTTGTGAGAAGACAAGAAAAACTGACTTTGGTAGAACTTTTCTTTCATTCTCAGAAAAGATGGTTAGCTTGTTTTTTTCTTGTTCTTTGATACCAAAGTAGAGGTAAGTTACTTCCGTTTTTCTATTTACCTGATTTCCCGACTGTGATAAGAAATCATCCATAACCTTTTGTGTACTTGTTACATCTACATTCGTTCCGGTAACTGAGTACTCATGTGGAGCAGCACTGGCCAAATAGTCTTTTTTTCCAGCATAGATACTTGCAGCACCTACAAGCGTCACCAGAACCATACTTGAGAGGATAGCAATGGTAGCAAGCCCAACTGCGTTTTTCTTCATTCGAAAGACAAGGTTGGAAATGGAAATCATATTATTAGGCTTGTAATAGTAGCTTTTCTTCTTTTTCAAGAGTTGTAGAACTACTGTTGTCCCAGCGTTAAAGAGAAGATAAGTCCCTAAAATGACCAGTAAAACAGCTAGGAAAAAACTGATAATAGCCGTTACTGGATTCTGAACAGAAAGAGCAAGATAGTAACCATATCCCATAGTCCCAAGTCCTAAAAGGGTTTGAATAACTAGGAAGCGTCCTTTTTTCTCACCCTTAAGTCCATCTTTAGTTAATTGTAAAGGATTAAGCCGTAGTAATCGGAAACCATTTACCAAAACCAACAAACTAAAAATACAAGCAAAGATGACAAGAACAATAGGAATTGTCATTACTTGAAAGGTCGAAACCAAACCAGTACTTTCTCCGATAATCCTTTGAAGAAAAGCATAAATGAGTTTATCGAATAGCGCCCCTACACCTATACCTAGAAGCAAAGTCACAAAACCCATAATCATCGTTTCTTTTAAAATCATGCTAAAGAGGTGACGTTTCTCTAAGCCTAGCACACTATAGAGACCAAGCTCCTTTGAACGATTTTTCATGACAAAGCTGTTGGCATAAAGAACAATAATCCCAGAGGATAGGGCGACAATCCCAAGTCCCAACCCCAAAACCATCTTGATAGCATCTGCCCCAGGTAAGTCATCCAGATGCGAATTAAGCGTTAAAGATGTAAAAATATAGGTAATGGCAATAACCAGAATAGTTGCCAATGTATACGGATAGTAAAGCTTACGATTTTTTATGAGATTGGACAAAGCCAGTCTATTGGTTAGACGAAACATATTAGTTCACCTCACTTGCCATTGTAGTTAGTGTATCGGAAATTTCTTGGAACATTTGATGTTCAGACTTATCCCCTTTGAAGATTTGATTATAAAGAATTCCATCCTTGATAAACAAAACACGCTTCGCACGACTGGCGGCAGCCGTCGAGTGAGTTACCATGAGAATGGTCTGACCGCTGATATTGATGGCATCAAAGACATCTAAGAGTGCCGCTGAAGATTTGGAATCCAGAGCACCTGTTGGCTCATCTGCTAAGAGGATTTCTGGTTGAGTGATGATTGCACGCGCAACCGCAACCCTTTGTTTTTGCCCACCTGAAATTTCATAAGGGTACTTCTCTAGTAAGGAATGAATTCCCAGTTGACGACTAATTGCATCAACTTGTGTCATCATTTGCTTAAGTGGGCGACGAGAAAGAACCAAAGGTAGCAGGATATTATCTTTAACTGATAGGGTATCTAAAAGATTGAAATCCTGGAAAACAAACCCTAATCTTTCACGACGGAAGCTAGAAGCATCCTTGTTTTTGATGGTTGCTGTGTCCATACCATTCAGATAGACACGTCCTGCTGTTGGTTTATCAAGCATGGCAAGGATATTAAGCAAGGTTGATTTTCCTGACCCGGACTCACCCATGATTGCAACATAGTCACCTTTATCAACCGTAAAATGGATATCTTTAAGGGCTTCAACCTGATTTCCTTTGAAACGTGTTTTATAGACTTTTTTAACATGTTGAACATCTAGTAATGTCATAATAAGCTCCTTTATTTAATAGATTTAGAAGAGATTCTAGGAACCTCTTACTTAACTTCTGATACCATTTTATAGAAAAAGCAAGGTCTCAACCATAACCCTTGCTTTCATTTCTAGCCTTATTTCTTACACTTTTGTAAGTTATTAATCAATAGCCAACTTCTGCTTTTGAAAATGAATGGAAACTGTGGTTCCTTGACCTACTTGGGAACTAATACTAATATCATGTCCAAGCTGATCAGCAATTTTCTTAGAAAGATAGAGTCCCAGTCCAGACGACTGCTGAGTCAAGCGACCATTGTAACCTGAAAAGCCACGCTCAAAAACCCGTAGAATATCACTATTTTTAATACCAATCCCAGAATCTTTAAGATGAAGCCAGTTATCTTTGAAGTAAATTTCAATACCACCGCTTTTTGTGTACTTCAAACTATTTGACAAGACCTGCTCTATGATAACCAAGAGCCATTTTTCATCTGAAACGACCTTAACATCCAAGTCATGTAGATTAATAGTCAATCCTTTTTGAATAAAGAAAAGACTATGTTTTCTAACAACTTCTTTAACCAAGTCTTCTAATGTAACCTGCCTCAACTGCAAATCATCATGAAAATTCTCTAAACGCAAATACTGCAAAACCAAATTGGTGTAAGAATCAATCTTGAAAACCTCTTGCTCCAAGAGAGCCCTCGTTTTACTATCCGTAACATTCTGAAGCAATAATTGACTAGCTGCTATTGGCGTCTTGATTTGATGTACCCAAAGCGTATAGTAGTCCATCAAATCTGTATAGCGCTTTCGCTCCTCCTCAGTCTGAGACATCTGGCTCTCTCTAGCACTTTCCAAAGCTTGGGCCAGGTAAAATTCCAAAGGACTTGATGGTGTGATTTCCTCATAGAGATAGGCTAAGTTATAAGAGTGATAGGACCTAACCAAGTCCCAAATAACCATGATGATAGTCACAAATGTCATTATGGTCAAGGCGTAATAAAGAATATCTGCCGCCTCTTCAAATAAAAAGGCAAACAAGACCAATATGATTCCATTAAAGGCAAACAGAAGATAGAAAGTCAGACGAGACCTAATATGGTATTTGATAAATTGACACTTACCCATCATGACGCAACCCGTAGCCAACACCTTTCTTGGTTTCAATAAAATCCTTCAAACCCACTGCCTCTAACTTCTTACGTAAACGAGCTACATTAACTGACAAGGTATTGTCATCAATAAAGAAGTCACTATTCCAAAGCTCCTTCATCAGGTCTTCCCGACTAACGATATTACCAGCATGATCGAAAATAACTTGTAAAATCTGAAACTCATTCTTTGTCAAAGAAACGACCTCACCCTGATAAACCAAATCCATGGCCTTAAGGTTCAAAATCACACCCATATATTCCAAGAGACTCTGATCCTTACCAAACTCATAAGAACGACGCAAAAGCCCTTGAATTTTTGCTAGGAGAACATTTTGGTCAAAAGGTTTAGTCACAAAGTCGTCCCCGCCCATGTTGATTGCCATAACAATATCCATAGCCTGATCTCTGGAAGACAAGAACATAATAGGCACCTTGGAGACCTTACGAATTTCCTGACACCAATGATAACCATTGAATAGAGGTAAACCAATATCCATAAGAACCAAGTGGGGCTCTACTTTTACAAAAATAGATAATACTTCCATGAAATCTTCAACAAGAACAACTTCGTAACCCCACTGTTCTAGTATTTTTTTGACTTGTTGACGGATAACCTCGTCGTCCTCCACTAATAAAATCTTATGCATAACTCTACCTCTTTCATTTCCCACTATTATAACAGAAATGCTATAAGAAACGACCATTATCAGCAAATCTTACAATAATGTTAGATTGAATTTTCCAACTTTTAAAATAGTGCGTTTTCATAGGAAAAATCCTTTGAGTCTTCAAAGAAAATATAGTATTATTATAGAGTTGATATTGGTTTATCATCAACCAACGACAGCTTCATCGAATAATGAGAACATTACTTATTTATGTCACGAATCGGCGTGACGTTTCTACAAGGTGCCGTAACACCTAACAATGAGTAAGTCAGAAAGTCATCAAAAGATTTTACCGTCTTTTTATGATTTTAAAGGCTTGCTTTGCAAGCCTTTTTCTATTATTCGATGGTTTTGATCTTTGTCAGAGTCTCAATAGAATCTGAGAGAAATCAAGATACACTATAGTTATATTTTTTATAGGAGGTAATATGAAATTACTGGAAGACCGCATTCTCAATGATGGGAATGTCCTTGGGGAGAACATCCTCAAAGTTGACTCTTTCCTCACTCACCAAGTGGACTTTGACCTCATGCGTGAGATTGGAAAGGTCTTTGCTGAAAAGTTCAAGGATGCAGGCATCACCAAGGTGGTGACTATCGAGGCATCTGGTATTGCTCCAGCCCTCTATGCTGCTGAGGCCTTGGATGTCCCTATGATTTTTGCGAAGAAGGCTAAAAATATCACCATGAATGAAGGGATTCTCACTGCTGAGGTCTACTCCTTCACTAAGCAGGTGACTAGTACTGTCTCTATCGCAAGCAAGTTCCTCACTCCTGAAGATAAGGTCCTCATCGTTGACGACTTCCTAGCTAACGGCCAAGCTGCCAAAGGCTTGATTCAAATCATCGAAGAAGCTGGTGCACACGTCGAAGCGGTTGGTATCGTTATTGAGAAATCTTTCCAAGATGGTCGTGCCCTTCTGGAAGAAGCTGGCTACCCAGTCGTTTCACTTGCTCGTTTGGATCGTTTTGAAAATGGTCAGGTCGTATTTAAGGAGGCAGACATCTAATGCAAAATAAAGAAAAACATTCGCAGGCGGCGGTCCTAGGACTGCAACACCTACTTGCCATGTACTCGGGATCAATCCTGGTTCCAATCATGATTGCTGGTGCCTTGGGCTATTCAGCTCATGAATTAACCTACTTGATTTCAACCGACATTTTCATGTGTGGTGTAGCAACCTTCCTCCAACTTCAACTTAATAAATACTTCGGTATCGGTCTTCCAGTTGTTCTTGGGGTTGCCTTCCAGTCAGTGGCACCACTTATTATGATTGGTGAGAAACACGGTAGCGGTGCTATGTTTGGTGCTCTTATCGTTTCAGGGATTTATGTTATCCTCATTTCTGGCGTCTTCTCAAAAGTGGCCAATCTCTTCCCTTCTATCGTTACGGGATCTGTCATCACTACTATTGGTTTGACCCTCATCCCTGTGGCTATCGGAAATATGGGAAATAATGCTGATAAGCCTACTGGTCAAAGCCTCTTCCTTGCAGCTATCACCGTTCTCATCATCCTTTTGATTAATATTTTCACTAAAGGATTTATCAAATCCATCTCAATCTTGATTGGTTTGATTGTCGGTACTGCCATCGCAGCAAGCATGCACTTGGTTGACTTCTCACCAGTAGCTGCGGCACCTATTGTTCACGTGCCAACACCATTCTACTTCGGGGTACCTAAGTTTGAGTTGTCATCAATCATCATGATGTGTATTATCGCTACAGTGTCTATGGTTGAATCAACTGGAGTTTACTTGGCCCTCTCTGATATTACCAAAGAACCACTCGATAGCACTCGCCTTCGTAACGGTTACCGCGCTGAAGGTTTGGCTGTTCTCCTTGGTGGACTCTTCAACACCTTCCCATACACTGGTTTTTCACAAAACGTTGGTCTTGTGAAATTGTCAGGTATCAAGACTCGCTTGCCAATCTACTATGCAGCTGGTTTCCTTGTTCTTCTTGGACTCCTTCCTAAGTTTGGTGCCTTGGCTCAAATCATCCCAAGCCCAGTCCTTGGTGGCGCTATGCTTGTTATGTTCGGTTTTGTTTCTATCCAAGGGATGCAAATCTTGGCACGTGTTGATTTCGCCAACAACGAACACAACTTCTTGATTGCTGCGGTATCAATCGCTGCAGGGGTTGGTCTTAACGGCAGCAACCTTTTCAACAGCCTACCAAATGCTTTCCAAATGTTCTTCTCAAACGGTATCGTGGTCGCAAGCTTGCTTGCCATCGTCCTCAATGCCATTTTGAACCATAAGAAAAAAGAAAAATAAAAACGAATAAACTCCCCTTATAGATGTGAACTGCACCCCAAAAGTTAGACAGAAAAAATCTAACTTTTGAGGTGTTTTTATTATGAAATTAACTTATGAGGACAAGATTCAGATATATATACTGAGAAAACAGGGGAGAAGCTTCAAAGAGCTTTCAAAAAGATTT
>JAFHAZ010000016.1:0-2164 GCA_016939315.1 Streptococcus sp.
CACCTAGGAGGATCCTGAGTACGGCGGAACACGAGGAATTCCGTCGGAATCCGGGAGGACCATCTCCCAAGGCTAAATACTCCCTAGTGACCGATAGTGAACCAGTACCGTGAGGGAAAGGTGAAAAGCACCCCGGAAGGGGAGTGAAATAGATCCTGAAACCGTGTGCCTACAACAAGTTAGAGCCCGTTAATGGGTGATAGCGTGCCTTTTGTAGAATGAACCGGCGAGTTACGATAGCATGCGAGGTTAAGTTGAAGAGACGGAGCCGTAGCGAAAGCGAGTCTGAATAGGGCGAATGAGTATGTTGTCGTAGACCCGAAACCATGTGATCTACCCATGTCCAGGTTGAAGGTGCGGTAAAACGCACTGGAGGACCGAACCCACGTACGTTGAAAAGTGCGGGGATGAGGTGTGGGTAGCGGAGAAATTCCAAACGAACTTGGAGATAGCTGGTTCTCTCCGAAATAGCTTTAGGGCTAGCCTCGGAATTGAGAATGATGGAGGTAGAGCACTGTTTGGACTAGGGGCCCATCTCGGGTTACCGAATTCAGATAAACTCCGAATGCCATTCATTCATATCCGGGAGTCAGACTGTGAGTGATAAGATCCATAGTCGAAAGGGAAACAGCCCAGACCACCAGCTAAGGTCCCCAAATAACTATTAAGTGGAAAAGGATGTGGGGTTGCACAGACAACTAGGATGTTGGCTTAGAAGCAGCCACCATTTAAAGAGTGCGTAATAGCTCACTAGTCGAGTGACCCTGCGCCGAAAATGTACCGGGGCTAAATAGTTTACCGAAGCTGTGGAACACACCAATGGTGTGTTGGTAGGAGAGCGTTCTAAGGGCGTTGAAGGTAGATCGTGAGGACTGCTGGAGCGCTTAGAAGTGAGAATGCCGGTATGAGTAGCGAAAGACAGGTGAGAATCCTGTCCACCGAATGACTAAGGTTTCCTGGGGAAGGCTCGTCCGCCCAGGGTTAGTCGGGACCTAAGCCGAGGCCGACAGGCGTAGGCGATGGACAACAGGTTGATATTCCTGTACCCGTTGTTTTTGTTTGAGCAATGGAGGGACGCAGGAGGCTAAGAAGTGCAGACTGATGGATATGTCTGTTCAAGCAGTAAGTCTTGGTAGGAGTCAAATGCTTCTACCTATACGGACAAGCTGTGATGAGGAGGGAAATAATAGTACCGAAGCTTCTGATGTCACACTGCCAAGAAAAGCTTCTAGTGAGAAAACAACGGCCCGTACCGCAAACCGACACAGGTAGTCGAGGAGAGAATCCTAAGGTGAGCGAGAGAACTCTCGTTAAGGAACTCGGCAAAATGACCCCGTAACTTCGGGAGAAGGGGTGCTGCTCTAACGAGCAGCCGCAGTGAATAGGCCCAAGCGACTGTTTATCAAAAACACAGGTCTCTGCAAAATCGAAAGATGACGTATAGGGGCTGACGCCTGCCCGGTGCTGGAAGGTTAAGAGGAGTGCTTAGCGCAAGCGAAGGTACGAATTGAAGCCCCAGTAAACGGCGGCCGTAACTATAACGGTCCTAAGGTAGCGAAATTCCTTGTCGGGTAAGTTCCGACCCGCACGAAAGGCGTAATGATTTGGGCACTGTCTCAACGAGAGACTCGGTGAAATTTTAGTACCTGTGAAGATGCAGGTTACCCGCGACAGGACGGAAAGACCCCATGGAGCTTTACTGTAGTTTGATATTGAGTACCTGTAAGTCATGTACAGGATAGGTAGGAGCCATTGAAATAGGGACGCTAGTTTCTATTGAGGCGTTGTTGGGATACTACCCTTGACTTATGGTTACTCTAACCCGCTGGCATAATCGGCCAGGGAGACAGTGTCTGACGGACAGTTTGACTGGGGCGGTCGCCTCCTAAAGAGTAACGGAGGCGCTCAAAGGTTGGCTCAGATTGGTTGGAAATCAATCGTAGAGTGTAAAGGTAAAAGCCAGCTTGACTGCGAGAGCTACAACTCGAGCAGGTAGGAAACTAGGACTTAGTGATCCGGTGGTACCGCATGGAAGGGCCATCGCTCAACGGATAAAAGCTACCCTGGGGATAACAGGCTTATCTCCCCCAAGAGTTCACATCGACGGGGAGGTTTGGCACCTCGATGTCGGCTCGTCGCATCCTGGGGCTGTAGTCGGTCCCAA
>JAFHAZ010000017.1:0-4256 GCA_016939315.1 Streptococcus sp.
AATCAAACGAGTTAACATACCGTCACCAGCGAAGAATTCATATGGAATGACTTGGTTAACACCGGCTGTGAATGGACCAGGGAAATTGGCCTTGTCCAAGTATGTAGCTGGAACATCAACCGTATCTTTAGTGTTGTCGGCTACACCTTTTTGTACTTCAGCTGGGGTGGTTGCTGGTTGAGCTTCACTTGCTTCACGGTCTTGTCCAGAGACGGCAGGCGCAGGATTTGTCACAGGTTCAACCACATCTTCTGTTTCTTTCTTAGATTCTGATTTTGCTTGCACTTCTTCTTTAGGTGCTACTACTTGGTCTTCAGCAGTCACATCCGATTTTTCTGGAGAGCTTGTAGTATCCAAGCTTGCTTTAGGTGCTGAGTTTACCTGTTCTGAAGGAAGAGCTGTATCGACTGCTTCTTTGAGAAGTTCAGCTGGTAAGTCGCTCTTTTCACTCACCGAAGCAGCGTCTGGTACGACTTGAGCAGGGGTCGGATTGACGACATCGGCACTTGCAGAACTTGGTTGCCCAACTAGGACAAAGAAGCCACTAGCCACAACAACTGAGGCAACACCGACACTGAGACGGCGAATAGACCAACGAGTATATCTTTGATTTTGATTGAATTTCATAGGATTCTCCTTAGAGTTTTTCTTTATTTGATGGCTCTAGTATAATATCCTAAAATAAAAAAGGCTTAAGTAAAAGTTAAATTTTTCCTTAAATCCCTCTTAAAAATACTTATATTGATTCATTAATCATTGGGGAAGAAAGCAGCCCTTCCTCTCCAACTCACTCAGCTCTGTTAGAGTATCCAAATGTTAGTTATTAATCACCGCCATGATATAGGTATCTGCCTGTAAGAGGTCATAGTGCTTTCTAAGTTCTTGAGAGTATGAAAGCAGCTTTTCTAAAATCTCTATATTGGTCAAGTGTGAGCGAAAAGTCGGGCGATAAAAACGTCTATCGCTGAGTTTACTACTATCCTGTTGAATGAGTTTCCAGTTACGAATGACTGTCGAAGTAGAGACAGATAGACTGTCTGCGATAGCCGTCATAGGGACTTTCTCGATTAATTTTTGAGTGATTTTCTGGTTGACGATGGTCGCGATTTGGTGATTCTTTTTGACTAAGGAAGTCTCTGAGACAGCCATTTTCCCGCAGACTTTACAACGGAAACGACGTTTTCTTAATCGAATGAGTATCTTATAGCCTGCACACTCTAGATAGGGGATTTTAGATTCTTTTTGGAAGTCATATTTAGCCATTTGTCCTAAGCAGCGAGGGCACATAGGTGCAGGATAATCATCTAGCTTATTGATGACTTCTTTATGTGTTCCAGCATCAAAATAATCAAAAATCTTGATGTTCTTGTCTTTAGATTCTTTCTAATGTTGGTTTGGTCACTTTTCATTATAGGTCTTATGGAACTTTTTTTCTACAACAAAATAGGCTCCATAATTCCTATGGTGGTTTTACCCACTACAGAAATTATAGAGCCTTTTATTGCAGTTTACAAAGACTTTTTAAGGATTTTAATTGCATTTTCTTCAGTCTTACTTGTATAATGAATAAAAAAGTAAAAATAGTATTATGAAAAAGAAATGGAAGGTAGAGGCCAATTTCTCCAGCAGTGCAACGATTTCTTATATGCATGGAAGAGAAGTTTTCTGGATTGCTAAAGACAACGCCTTGATACTTCGTCAGCTTTTGGTACAATAGTACAAATTTACAAGAGGTGATTTATGATTTAGCAACACACGATTCCCATTTTAGAGTTTGACAACAAGTCACATGGCCTGATCATTTAAAAAAAGTGAAGTAAGGAAGTCTTGCTTTACATATCCTAATGATGATTAGTAAGAGCAAGGAGTCATTGCGTTCTAAAGCACTAGCAACTAGCGTTGGCACCAATGCTAGTCACATTCGAAAGGTAATCGCTTTTTTGAAAAATGCAGTTTTGATTCGTTCCTAGCAAGAAAAAACAGTCCTCACTTTTAAAAAATAGAAAATAGGGGAGTTAAAAAGGATATAAACTGTAAAAGGTATAGCATTTTGGATGATGTATAGAATAATAAAAGAGCTCAAGTTTTCATTGATAAAACTTGAGCTTTTTTTATAGTAAGGCTAACAAGATAGTAAGTACCAGTACGGTTCCAATTCGAATCAGGTGGTGGACTGGGTGGAAGTTTCCTTTGTGTTTCCCATTCCAATAGGCCCCGTAGCCAATCAAACCACAGCCAATCAGCCAAAGAACTAGAGTGACAATCGGTAAAAAGAAGTAGAGGGTGAGAGATAAGGTCGCAAGACTACTTCCGATGAGGAGAAATGTATTTCCTAAAGTGTGATTTCCCTTTTTAAATTCTGAAAGGGAGGCCAATAAGTGAAGAAGAGCAAAAGCAAGGGCTAAGAAGACTGTAAAAAAGCCGAGAAGAATGGGGAAGAACATACGGTTTCCTTTCTATGATATGATTGCCTTAGTACTATTTTTTATGACTGATTTTATGAAGAATCATAAATGATACTACAAGATTTAAAATAATAACCAATAAGGTAAAAAGAGAGTAACTATAAAGTTTAATTGGAAATTCATTTTTGAGATTGCAAAGAGCAAACAAACTTGTTAAAATGCCCGTTAACAACCCAGGCACATATTTTCGAATAACGACTGTCTGAATCAAATGTCCTAAGACATGGTAGATATAAGCGATTATGATGCTTGCGTAAATGCTATAGTTGTTAAACTGGTAACTAAGATATAGCGACGTCATTAGGATCAGAAATTGCTCCAAGACAATGGCATTGAAAGCAAAAGGAGTGTAATAAGATAGGATTCGATTGTTTGGATACTGGATTGATATTTTTTTGATAAAGGATGGCATCCAAACGATTTCTTCCAGTTCGTGAAGCACGAAGAGTGATGGAAATAGAAAGTAAAATTGCACGCTGGTCATTGAAAATACTCCCTTCTAGTTCGACCCCACTTTTAAAATCTCCAAATAAAATTGGATCACTTCTTGTTCGGTGTAGGACTTGCCTTTTTTCAACCACCAGCTGAGGGTTTCGATGAAATGGCTGACGACCAAGTGTTTGAGGTAAGAGTGAGGGAGAGTTGGATGGGCCTTGATGAGTTCGTCGGCTACCATTGGGTAGACATCATGTTCTAGTTCTTTTCGCAGTTGCCGTATAAAATAATCGTTTTTAGAGAGCAAGAGACTGGTCACATGATCTTGATTTTTCTTGAAATGCTGAAAGATATGAGCCAGATAGTCTTGTGGTGAGAGGTGTTCAGCACGCTCAAAGAGATGGTGAAAGAGTTTTTGACAGAGTTCATCTAGCAATAATTCCTTGCTCTCGTAATGGCTGTAAAAGGTCGAACGCCCCACATCAGCAAGATCAATGATTTCCTGAACAGTGATGGTCTCGTAGTCTTTTTGATTGAGTAATTGTAAAAAAGCATTATAGATGGCTTTTCGAGTCTTAGTAATACGACGATCCTGAGCAGTCATATGGACACTTTGAACAAACTGTTCAGTAACGGACAGCCTAAACAGTTTGCTCCTATCCTTTCTGTTGTGAATGTTAGATAATGATAATGAACATGATGTTCATGAATCTATTATATCAGAGGATTTAGGATTATGAAGACAAAACATGCGGTCTGGGTAGCTTTTTTCTTGAATTTAGGCTATGCCATTGTTGAGTTTATTGCAGGAGGGATTTTTGGATCCAGCGCTGTCCTTGCGGATTCGGTCCATGACTTGGGGGATGCGATCGCTATTGGGATTTCAGCCTTTTTGGAGAGCATTTCCAATCGTGAAGAAGACAGCCACTATACCTTGGGCTACAAGCGCTTTAGCCTTTTAGGGGCCATGGTAACGGCTGTGATTCTCATGACAGGGTCTGTTCTTGTGATTTTGGAAAATATAACCAAGCTTTTCCATCCACAACCTGTCAACGATGAGGGCATTCTCTGGCTTGGAATCATTGCAGTCAGCATCAATGTGCTAGCGAGCCTCGTCATTCGCAAGGGGCAAACCAAGAACGAATCCATTCTCAGCCTGCACTTTCTGGAAGATACCTTGGGTTGGGTGGCTGTCATCCTAATGGCCATTGTTCTACGATTTACCGACTGGTATATCCTGGATCCGCTCTTATCTCTTGCTATTTCCATCTTTATTCTGTCAAAAGCCATTCCACGTTTTTGGAGCACGCTCAAGATTTTCCTCGATGCCGTTCCAGAAGGAGTGGATATCCAGCA
>JAFHAZ010000018.1:0-49250 GCA_016939315.1 Streptococcus sp.
CAGCTAGGTAGCTCGTCGGGCTCATAACCCGAAGGTCGTAGGTTCAAATCCTGCTCCCGCAATATGGCTCGGTAGCTCAGTTGGTAGAGCAATGGATTGAAGCTCCATGTGTCGGCGGTTCGATTCCGTCTCGCGCCATTTGTTTATATTTCGGAAGGGTAGCGAAGAGGCTAAACGCGGCGGACTGTAAATCCGCTCCTTCGGGTTCGGGGGTTCGAATCCCTCCCCTTCCATAGTTACGGGCATAGTTTAAAGGTAGAACTAAGGTCTCCAAAACCTTCAGTGTGGGTTCAATTCCTACTGCCCGTGTTAGTAAAGTGGCGAATGTGGTGAAGTGGTTAACACATCAGATTGTGGCTCTGACATTCGGGGGTTCGATTCCCCTCATTCGCCTATATTTTTGGGGTATAGCCAAGCGGTAAGGCAAGGGACTTTGACTCCCTCATGCGTTGGTTCGAATCCAGCTACCCCAGTTATACTTTGCCGGCGTGGCGGAATTGGCAGACGCGCTGGACTCAAAATCCAGTGTCCGCAAGGACGTGCCGGTTCGACCCCGGCCGCCGGTATAAGTTACACTCCTTAAGGAGTGTTTTTTTGTCTATAGGAGTTTATTTTTTATGTCTGATAAATTTCAGCTTCTCTTAAAACAAATTCGTTTTCCTGAGGATCACGATGCTTTTAAAGAAATTAAAGATGGTTCTATTGAAACAGTAAAGCTATTTAAATCAAAACGCCAATGGTTCTTTGTTTTTTCTTTTCCTAGTGTTCTGTCTTATGAGTCTTTTGCTCTTTTTGATAGTTTACTTCACTCTTCTTTTAATTCTTTAGGTGCTAAAGCTTCTTTTGAGATTCGTTTAGTTTCTACTGCTTGCGATGATTCTTTACTTGGAGATTACTTTTCATATGCTTTAGATAGTTTAAAAGTGTCACACTTTTCTATTTATTCTTTATTCTCAAATTTAAAGGTTGAGATTTCGAATAATAGGATTTTTGTTAAGGCTCCAGAGCATATTATAAAGGAAAATTTACAGGATAGATTTATTTTTTTGATATCTAAATCTCTTTCTCAAGTTGGTTTATCTGATGTATCCATTTCTGTTGTCGAAGATAAGGAAGCTTCATCTTCTTTAGAAGAGGCTTACCAAACAAATAAGGTTTCTTTACAAGAACAAGCTGAGTCTCAGGCTAGACAGGCGCTTCAATCTATTCTTGAAAGTGCCCCAGCACCGAAACCTGTGACCGATCCATCACAAAATTTTGCTGAGAAACAAAGTCAACGTCAAGCTAGTTTTGATAAGGCTGAAATAACGCCAATGGTTGATATTAATTCTGAAGAGAATCGTGTTGTTTTTGAAGGATATATTTTTGATGTAGAGCAACGTGAAACAAAGACGGGTCGAATTATTATTAATTTTAAGGTAACTGATTATACCTCTAGTTTTGCTATGCAACGATGGGTCAAAGATAGTGATGAGCTCGCTAAGTTCGATATGATAAAAAAGGGGAACTGGGTTAGGGTTCGTGGCCGTATCGAGAATAATCCTTTCACTCATAGTCTGACTATGAATGTGCAAGATATTAAAGAGATTTCTCATACTCCTCGTAAGGATTTGATGCCTGAGGGACAAAAGCGTGTGGAATTTCATGCGCATACCAACATGTCGACTATGGATGCAATGCCAACTGTTGAAGATCTTATTGATACAGCGGCTTCTTGGGGACATCCAGCAGTTGCCATTACTGACCATGCTAATGTTCAGAGTTTTCCTCATGGCTACCATAGGGCTAAGAAAGCTGGGATTAAGGCTATTTTTGGTCTTGAAGCCAATCTTGTTGAGGATAAAGTTCCTATTGTTTATAATTCCCAGAATTTGGAATTAAAAGAAGCAACTTATGTTGTATTTGACGTTGAGACAACGGGCTTGTCTGCTGTTCATAATGATTTGATTCAGATTGCGGCATCAAAAATGCATAAAGGTAATATTATTGAGCAATTTGATGAATTCATAGATCCAGGACATCCTCTTTCTGCATTTACTACTGAGTTGACCGGTATTACTGATAATCATGTTAAAGGTGCTAAACCTTTAGTGCAAGTTTTACAGGAGTTTCAAGAATTCTGTCAAGGAACTGTGCTAGTGGCTCATAATGCGACCTTTGACGTTGGTTTTATGAATGCCAATTACGAAAGACATCAGTTACCAACAATTTCACAACCGGTTATTGATACTTTAGAATTTGCACGAAATCTTTATCCTGAGTATAAGCGTCATGGTTTGGGGCCTTTGACGAAGCGGTTTGGTGTGGCTTTGGATCATCACCATATGGCCAATTATGATGCGGAAGCTACGGGTCGTTTGTTGTTTATCTTCATAAAAGATGTGTTTGATAAGCACGGTTTGACTAATCTGGAACAGTTGAACACGGATTTGGTTTCTGAAGATTCGTATAAAAAGTCTCGTGTCAAACATGCGACGCTGTATGTTCAGAATCAAACTGGCTTGAAGAATATCTTTAAGTTGGTAAGTTTATCAAATGTCTCATACTTTGAGGGAGTAGCACGTATTCCTCGTACGGTCTTAGATGAGTATCGTGAAGGAATCATTGTAGGTTCTGCTTGTGCTGATGGTGAGGTTTTTGATACGCTTCTGTCTCACGGTATTGACAAGGCGGTTGAAGTTGCCAAATATTATGACTTTATTGAAGTTATGCCACCGGCAATTTATGCACCCTTGATTGCAAAGGATTTAATCAAGGATGAGGCGGCTATAGAACAACTGATTCGGGATTTGATTGAAGTCGCTAATCGTCTGGACAAGCCTGTGCTGGCTACAGGAAATGTACACTATATCAACCCTGAGGATGCCATTTATCGTGAAATCATTGTTCGTGCTTTGGGACAAGGAGCCATGATTAATAGGCCAATTGGTAAGGGAGAAAATGCGAAACCTGCTCCTTTACCTGAAGCGCATTTTAGGACAACTAACGAGATGCTAGACGACTTTGCCTTTTTAGGAAAAGACTTAGCCTATGAAATTGTTGTAACTAATACGCAGGCTATGGCAGATCAAATTGAAGAGGTTGAGGTTGTCAAAAAAGACTTGTACACACCTTTCATTGATCGTGCGGAAGAACAGGTTGCGGAGATGACATATGCTAGAGCGTTTGAGCTCTATGGTAATCCTTTGCCTGATATTATTGACCTGCGAATTGAGAAAGAGTTGTCTTCAATTCTTGGTAATGGTTTTGCCGTAATCTACCTGGCTTCGCAGATGCTAGTTAACCGTTCAAATGAACGTGGCTACCTAGTTGGTTCGCGTGGATCTGTCGGTTCTAGTTTTGTTGCGACGATGATTGGAATTACTGAGGTCAATCCGATGCCGCCACATTATCTCTGTCCTAATTGTCAACACTCAGAGTTCATTACAGATGGATCTTATGGATCTGGCTTCGATTTGCCTGATAAGGAATGTTCAGAATGTGGAACGGAATATAAAAAAGATGGTCAGGATATTCCTTTCGAGACCTTCCTAGGTTTTGATGGGGATAAGGTTCCTGATATCGATTTGAACTTCTCCGGTGATGATCAACCATCAGCCCACTTGGACGTTCGTGATATTTTTGGAGAGCAATATGCTTTTCGTGCCGGAACAGTAGGAACTGTTGCAGATCGGACGGCTTATGGTTTTGTTAAAGGTTACGAACGTGATTACAATAAGTTTTACCGTGATGCCGAGGTCGATCGTTTAGCCATGGGGGCTGCGGGTGTTAAGCGAAACACAGGTCAGCACCCGGGTGGTATTGTTGTTATTCCAAATTATATGGATGTCTATGATTTCACACCTGTTCAATATCCGGCAGATGATGTAACGGCTGCCTGGCAGACGACTCACTTTAACTTCCACGATATCGATGAGAACGTGTTGAAGCTTGATATTCTGGGACATGATGATCCGACTATGATTCGTAAGTTGCAGGATTTATCAGGAATTGATCCAAAAGATATTCGAGCAGATGATCCAGATGTAATGAAACTTTTTTCAGGGACTGATATTTTAGGGGTAACACCTGAACAGATTGGGACACCAACGGGAATGTTGGGAATCCCTGAGTTTGGGACTAACTTTGTTCGTGGTATGGTCGACGAGACGCATCCGACGACCTTTGCGGAACTCTTACAGTTATCTGGTTTGTCCCACGGAACAGACGTTTGGTTAGGTAATGCACAAGATTTGATTAAGGAAGGTATCGCCACTCTGAAAACAGTTATCGGTTGTCGTGATGATATCATGGTATACCTAATGCATGCGGGATTAGATCCTAAGATGGCCTTCACGATCATGGAACGTGTTCGTAAGGGGATGTGGTTGAAGATTTCCGAAGAAGAGCGTAATGGCTATATTCAAGCCATGCGTGAAAATAATGTTCCAGACTGGTACATTGAATCTTGTGGTAAAATCAAGTACATGTTCCCTAAAGCCCATGCGGCAGCCTACGTTATGATGGCCCTACGTGTAGCTTATTTCAAAGTGCACCATCCTATTTATTACTATTGTGCCTATTTCTCAATTCGAGCTAAAGCATTTGAGCTTAAGACGATGTCTGCGGGTCTTGATGCTGTTAAAGCTCGAATGGAAGATATTAAGGAGAAGCGCCAACGAAATGAAGCGACTAATGTTGAAAATGACTTATTTACAACGCTTGAAATTGTCAATGAAATGTTAGAACGTGGCTTTACCTTTGGTCAGTTGGATCTTTATAAGAGTCAGGCAACTGAATTTCTGATTGAAGGAGATACTTTGATTCCACCGTTTATTGCACTTGAAGGTTTGGGTGAGAACGTTGCTAAGCAAGTGGTTGCTGCGCGTGAAGAAGGGGAGTTCCTTTCCAAGACAGAATTGCGTAAACGAGGAGGCCTATCATCAACCTTGGTTGAAAAATTGGATGAAATGGGCATCCTAGGAAATATGCCAGAAGATAATCAATTAAGTCTTTTTGACGATTTCTTTTAATGGCTAAAGAGAATCGTCCTCAACTTTGAGAGAATGGAGTCAGTCTCCGTTCTCTTTCTGTTTAGGGGGCTGTATGTGATGCTAAAAAGCCAAAGCTGAGAGGAAACCTTTTTCTTCGTCTTATGGTATACTGATAGAAAATTATAGTTTCAAGGAGTTAATCATGGTTTTACCAAATTTTAAAGAAAATCTTGAGAAATATGCTAAATTACTGGTTGCTAATGGGATTAATGTACAACCTGGTCACACAGTGGCCTTGAGCATTGATGTAGAACAAGCAGAGCTAGCTCATCTCTTAGTTAAAGAAGCCTATGCTCTAGGAGCAGCTGAGGTAATCGTTCAATGGTCAGATGATATTATTAATCGCGAGCGCTTCTTGCATGCTGATATGGACCGCATCGAAGAGGTTCCTGCTTATAAAAAAGCTGAGATGGAATATTTGTTGGCCAAGAAGGCAAGTCGCTTAGGCGTTCGTTCATCCGATCCAGGTGCGCTTAATGGTGTAGCTCCTGAACGTTTATCTGCTCATGCTAAAGCTACTGGGGTGGCCTTTAAACCTATGCAGGTGGCCACTCAGTCTAATAAGGTTAGTTGGACTGTAGCTGCTGCAGCTGGTAAGGAATGGGCTAAGAAGGTCTTTCCCGATGCTTCGAGTGAAGAGGAAGCTGTAGATTTGCTTTGGGATCAAATTTTCAAGACCTGTCGTGTCTATGAAGAGGATCCTGTACGTGCCTGGAAGGAACATGCTGACCGTTTGGATGCTAAAGCACGCCTACTCAATGAGGCACAATTCTCAGCCTTGCACTACCAAGCACCTGGAACAGATTTGACATTAGGATTACCTAAAAACCACGTTTGGGAGTCTGCAGGTGCCATTAATGCGCAAGGTGAAGGTTTCCTTCCTAATATGCCAACAGAAGAAGTCTTTACGGCACCAGATTTTCGTCGTGCAGATGGTTATGTCTCAAGCACAAAGCCTCTAAGCTACAATGGTAATATTATTGAGGGAATCAAGGTAACCTTCAAAGATGGTGAAATTGTAGATATCACAGCGGATCAAGGTGATGAAGTGATGAAGAATCTCGTCTTCAACAATAATGGAGCGCGTGCTCTAGGTGAATGTGCTTTGGTACCAGATCCAAGTCCTATTTCACAGTCAGGCATCACTTTCTTTAACACTCTTTTTGATGAGAATGCATCCAACCACCTAGCTATTGGAGCAGCCTATGCTACCAGTGTTGAGGGAGGGGCAGATATGACAGAAGAGGAGCTTAAGGAAGCTGGTCTTAATCGTTCTGATGTGCATGTAGACTTTATGATTGGTTCAAATCAAATGGATATTGATGGTATCCGCCAAGATGGTAGTCGTGTACCGATCTTCCGAAATGGGGATTGGGTAATCTAAGTATGATGGAGAATTTATCATGATTGGAAGTATGATAGTTGGTTTTCTAATTGGCCTTATTGCCTCTGCTATATCAAATAGGGGTGAACGTATGGGCTGTATTGGTAAGACCTTTGTTGGATGGCTAGGTGCTTTTGTTGGTCAGCTTCTTTTTGGAAATTGGGGACCGATGCTAGCAGATACTGCTATCGTTCCTTCAGTACTAGGTGCTGTTATCTTATTAGCCCTTTTTTGGAATCGTAATAGTTAGAAATGAAAGAGTTCTGAGGTATTGGTTAGATATCTAAGGACTCTTTTTTCTTATTTTTTCATTTTCATATACCACTTTTAGAAAAACTGTGGTAGAGTAATAAAAACAGCATCTATTTGGAAAGGACTAGAAATGAGTGACTTAGATAAAAACATGGCTGTAAAAAGTATGGTAGTTATGCGTAAGGCTTTTCGTACCATCGATGCCAAGGTTTCTGAGACCTTTAAAGAATTTAATTTGACACCAACTCAATTTGGAGTCATGGACGTGCTTAATGCCAAAGGACGTATGAAGATTGGCGAATTAATTGACCGCATGCTTGCCACCTCCGGGAATATGACTGTCGTCATTAAAAATATGGAGAAAAAAGGTTGGTTGACGCGAGAAGCCTGTCAAACAGATAAGCGTGCTTTCGAGGTTGATTTGACGGATGAGGGCCGTCGTATTATTCAAGCAGCAATCCCGCCACATCAGCGAGCTATTGAGGAGACTTTTTCCGTTCTGACACCTGAAGA
The DNA here is from genome assembly GCA_016939315.1 of Streptococcus sp. Lineage (GTDB taxonomy): Bacteria > Bacillota > Bacilli > Lactobacillales > Streptococcaceae > Streptococcus. The sequence continues at coordinate 7,183 of JAFHAZ010000018.1, forward strand.
GCAGACACAGTTGGTAGAGCTCCTGAAAAAATTTAAGAATGTCTGAGCATATTTCTTTATATTTCTAATGGAATCCTATATATTACTATGTAGTAGTAAATATCAATTGTTAGAAATACAAAGGAAGTGTATTATGAAAAACATTCTATTTATCGTTGGGTCTCTTCGCAAGGAATCATTTAACCACCAATTAGCAGAAGAAGCTGAGAAAATGCTAGCTGGTAAAGCTAATGTTTCTTATCTTGACTATAGTCAAGTACCTGTTTTTAATCAGGATTTAGAAAGTCCAGTTCTTCCAGTTTTAGCAGAAGTTCGAGAACAGGTCTTGGCAGCAGACGCAATTTGGATTTTCTCACCGGTTTATAATTTCTCAATTCCTGGGCCAGTGAAAAATTTGCTTGACTGGTTGAGCCGTGCTCTTGACCTATCAGATCCGTCAGGGCCATCAGCTCTTCAAGATAAGATTGTAACCGTGTCATCAGTTGCTAATGGTGGTCACAATCAACTTTTTGATGCCTACAAAGACTTGTTACCATTTATCCGTACCCAAGTGGTCGGTGATTTTACAGCGACACGTGTAAATGATACAGCCTGGGCGGATGGGAAATTCCTAGCAACTGAAGAAGTTCTTGAAAGCCTTCAGAATCAAGCGGAAGCTTTGATTGAAGCGATTAAATAAGAATAATGAATACCCGAGGTTTCTAGCTTCGGGTATTTTTATATGCAATAATGAAAAAAAAGACACCCTAAGGTGTCTTCGTATTATGAAGGCGGTAGACGGATTTGAACCGACGATCAAGCTTTTGCAGAGCCGTGCCTTACCACTTGGCTATACCGCCATAACAGATACCATTCTATCGAAAAAAAAAAGATTCGTCAAGTCTCTTTCATCAAATTGACTGGTTGATTATTCAAACTGCCTATTTACAAGAAACATAAAGAGGTTGAAAGACATTCAACCTCTTCATATTAATTATAACTGTTGTAGATTGATTACTAACATGTTAGTGTTGATTATTGTCTAATCAAGTAATCAAAGGCTCCAATAGCAGCTGTAGCACCAGACCCCATGGAGATAATAATTTGCTTGTAGGCGCTATCTGTACAGTCACCTGCAGCAAAAATACCAGGGATATTTGTTGAACCAAATTTATCAACGATAATTTCTTGGCGCTCATTGAGTTCAATGCCACTATCTTTGAGCCAAGCAGTACTTGGTACAAGACCAATTTGAACAAAGACACCTTCAAGATCAAGATGTTTTTCTGCGTTTGTATCACGCTCAACGTAATTCAAACCAGTTACATGATCTTGACCAACAATTTCTTTGGTTGCAACGTTCTTAAGAATGGTTAGATTATCAGTTTTAGCAGCTCGTTCTTGTAAGACTTGATCTGCCTTTAATTCAGGTAAGAACTCTAAGACCGTAACATGTTTAGTAATGCCAGCTAAATCTAAAGCCGCTTCCAAACCTGAGTTACCACCACCGATAACTGCAACATTCTTCCCTTCAAATAGTGGACCATCACAGTGTGGGCAGTAAGTAACACCTTTATTGCGGAATTCTTCCTCGCCAGGAACGTTGATATTACGCCATTTGGCTCCGAGAGCCAGGATGGCAGTTTTGGATTTTAAAACGGCACCGTTAGCCAGTGTCACTTCAATAAGTTCTTTCTTTTCGATGCCAGTAGCTAATTGACTTTTGATGATATCAACATCATAAGATTTCGTATGCTCTTCAACTTGGGCCATTAACTTAGGACCTTCTGTATATAGCGTACCAATCATGTTCTCAATGCCGACTGTCTCGATAACTTGTCCACCAAAGGTTTCTGCTAAAAGACCAGTTTTTAAACCTTTACGGGCAGCATAGATGGCCGCACTGTTTCCAGCAGGGCCACCACCAATAACCAAAACATCATAGACACCTTTATCAGCGAAAGCATCAGCATCAAGTGGTCCGTCCAATTTTTCTACAAGCTGTTCAATGGTTGCACGACCAGATGTAAATTCTTCTTGGTCTTTGTAAACCGTAGGAACAGACATGATACCTTTAGCTTTGACCTCATCCTGATACATCCCACCTTCAATCATGGTGTGAGTGATATTTGGGTTCAAAACAGCCATTATATTAAAGGCTTGAACAACGTCTGGACAATTGTGACAAGTTAATGAAACATAAGTTTCTAAATCGATGGGTTTATCAATCTTCTTGATACGTTCGATAGTGTCCTCATCAACTTTAGGTGGACGACCAGAAACTTGCAAGAGAGCTAAAATGAAAGATGTGAATTCGTGGCCCATTGGTAAGCCTGAGAAAATAACACGACTTTTTTGCCCTTTTTGTGCAATACCAAAACTAGGTTGACGTTTTAAATGTGTTGATTCAAGACTAATACGGTCAGACATAGCGGCAATCTCGTCTAGAAATTCTTTTACTTTTCGAGAATTATCGTCATCCCCTAAATCCGTTTGTAATACAATATCAGATTCTAGTAAATTTAAATATTGTGCTAATTGCGTCTTGATTTCTTTATCTAAGACCATGGATACCCCCTGGTTGTTAAATTTTACCTACAAGATCTAAGCTAGGAGTAAGTGTTTCAGCTCCTTCTTTCCATTTGGCTGGACAAACTTCACCTGGATGTTGACGAATATATTGAGCAGCACGAACTTTATCAATAAGAGTGCTTGCATCACGTCCAATACCATCAGCGTTAATTTCCATCATTTGGATAACGCCATCTGGATCAATGATGAATGTACCACGTTGTGCGAGACCATCTTCCCCAAGAACATCAAAGCCTTGTGAGATATGATGTGAAGGATCCCCAATCATAGGATAAGTAATAGTTCCAACAACATCTGAGTCATCATGCCAAGCTTTGTGAACAAAGTGAGTGTCAGTAGAGACAGAGTAAACCTCTACACCAAGAGATTTAAGAGCTTCATATTGTTCTTGAAGGTCACCGAGTTCAGTTGGGCAGACAAATGAAAAATCTGCAGGGTAGAAGCAGAAAACAGCCCATTTTCCCTTAACATCTTCATCTGTAACAGTAATGAATTCCCCGTTGTGATAAGCTTGTGCTGAAAATTCAATAATTTCTTTTCCGACTAATGACAAAATAATGTCCTCCTCTATTTTTGATAGCCTAATTATAAACAAAATACTTATCAACCTCAAAGAAAACGATTGCAATTTTAATACGAGTGGATTTTTTCTAATGATTAGCCTGATTTTAGAGCTTGTCAAATGTCACTTTTTTTGATAAACTACTATAGTTGCGTAAAGTGACAAATACTCATTCTAAGCCGATTGTGGTCTTGTTGCCGCAGGGTGGGACTGCAAGTCTAAAGCTTAGAAGAGGAAAAAACAATTTTTAAGGAGAAATACTCATGGCAGTAATTTCAATGAAACAACTTCTTGAGGCTGGTGTTCACTTCGGTCACCAAACTCGTCGCTGGAATCCTAAGATGGCTAAGTACATCTTCACAGAACGTAACGGAATCCACGTTATCGACTTGCAACAAACTGTAAAAATGGCTGATACAGCTTACGAATTCGTTCGTGAAGCAGCAGCTAACGATGCAGTAATCTTGTTCGTTGGTACTAAAAAACAAGCAGCTGAAGCAGTAGCTGAAGAAGCAACTCGTGCTGGTCAATACTACATCAACCACCGTTGGTTGGGTGGTACTCTTACAAACTGGGATACTATCCAAAAACGTATCGCTCGTTTGAAAGAAATCAAACAAATGGAAGCTGATGGAACTTTCGAAGTTCTTCCTAAGAAAGAAGTTGCACTTCTTAACAAACAACGTGCACGTCTTGAAAAATTCTTGGGTGGTATCGAAGATATGCCTCGCATTCCAGATGTAATCTACATCGTTGACCCACACAAAGAACAAATCGCTGTTAAAGAAGCTAAAAAACTTGGTATCCCAGTTGTAGCGATGGTTGATACAAACGCTGATCCAGATGAGATCGATGTAATCATCCCAGCTAACGATGACGCTATCCGTGCCGTTAAATTGATCACTTCAAAAATGGCTGATGCTATCATCGAAGGTAACCAAGGTGAAGATGCTTCTGCAGATTTCCAAGAAGCAGCTGCAGCTGATTCAATCGAAGAAATCGTTGAAGTTGTCGAAGGTGACAACAACTAATCTTTAAGATTGGTTAGGGCTATATGCCCACTTAAGATACGACAAACACCTAAGGGGCGGGGCTCAGCCCTGCCCCTTAGTTTGATAAAATAAATTTGGAGAAAAACAAAATGGCAGAAATTACAGCTAAACTTGTTAAAGAATTGCGTGAAAAATCTGGTGCTGGTGTCATGGACGCTAAAAAAGCATTGGTTGAAGTGGAAGGCGATATCGAAAAAGCGATCGAATTGCTTCGCGAAAAAGGTATGGCTAAAGCAGCTAAGAAAGCTGACCGTGTTGCAGCTGAAGGTTTGACTGGTGTTTACGTTAACGGTAATGTTGCAGCAGTTGTTGAAGTTAACGCTGAAACTGACTTCGTTGCGAAAAACGCTCAATTCGTTGAGTTGGTAAACGAAACAGCTAAAGTAATTGCTGAAGGTAAACCAGCTAACAATGAAGAAGCACTTGCATTGACTATGCCTTCAGGTGAAACTCTTGAAGCTGCATACGTAACTGCTACAGCTACTATCGGTGAAAAGATTTCATTCCGTCGTTTTGCAGTTGTTGAGAAAACTGATGCACAACACTTCGGAGCTTACCAACATAACGGTGGACGTATCGGTGTTGTTTCAGTTATCGAAGGTGGAGATGATGCTCTTGCAAAACAAATCTCAATGCACATCGCAGCGATGAAACCAACTGTTCTTTCATACACTGAATTGGATGAACAATTTGTTAAAGATGAATTGGCACAACTTAACCACGCTATCGATCAAGATAACGAAAGCCGTGCAATGGTTAACAAACCAGCTCTTCCACACCTTAAATATGGTTCTAAAGCTCAATTGACTGATGCTGTTCTTGCTCAAGCTGAAGAAGATATCAAAGCTGAGTTGGCTGCTGAAGGTAAACCAGAAAAAATCTGGGATAAAATCATCCCAGGTAAAATGGACCGCTTCTTGCTTGACAACACTAAAGTTGACCAAGCTTACACTCTTCTTGCTCAAGTTTACATCATGGACGACAGCAAGACAGTTGAAGCTTACCTTGAATCAGTAAACGCTTCAGTAGTAGAATTCGTTCGCTTTGAAGTTGGTGAAGGTATCGAAAAAGCATCTAACGACTTTGAATCAGAAGTTGCAGCTACAATGGCAGCAGCCCTTAACAACTAATTCTAGTTGCTAGATAAAAAGAAAGAAGTTACGTAAATGAATCGTAGCTTCTTTTTTGTTGCTATTAAAAAACGTCTGAGCATGCCCCAGACGTTAACAAAGTAATTAATGAGCGAAGGTATTTACACCAAGTAGAAGAGAGAGTGTTCCCATGATGATACCTGCAAGGATAACCCCCAGCATAACGGCAATAACACTACGTTTAAAGTCCCAATCTAGGATAGATGCTGCTAGGGTACCAGTCCAAGCTCCTGTTCCTGGAAGCGGAATTCCCACAAAAAGTAGAAGGGCCCAGAAGACACCCTTATCTCCGGCAGCTTTTTCAAGTTTTTGGCCACCACTGTGACCTTTTTTAAGACACCAGGTAAAGAAGCCACCAATTAGAGGTTTGTCTGCCCCCCATTCGAGGACACGGCGGGCGAAGAAGAAGATAATTGGAACTGGAATCATATTCCCAATGACACAAAGAATTAGGGCTTGCCACCAAGGGATACCTGAGGCGATAGCAACAGGTACGGCTCCACGGAGCTCAACCAAAGGAATCATAGAGATTAAGAGTGCAATGATGTATTTCATGAGTAACCTTTCATAGGGAAATAAATAAGAGATATGAGTTTTATCAAGAGTGATAAGACTAGTACTACTGCGAAAGTGCTAAAAAGTACTTGTTGGATTAGGTGGGTCTCAGCCTGTTAAAGTGGATAGAAAATTTGAATCAAACACCCTAAGTTACCTAATATTTTAGTCTTATTTATTGTATCTTATATGGTCTCTAATGACAACTTTAAAAAGCTTTTTGAAGGTATAGTTTCCCATGAGCTGACATTTTTGGTATAATAATAGTCAGTTATAGTCAAATTAGACTGGAGGAATTAAGATGGCAAGAAATACATCAGATAGTATAGAAGAATATATTAAAGAATTGCTGGGCCAGTCTGGAATTGCTGAGATTCAACGCTCGAACTTAGCAGATACTTTTCAAGTTGTACCGAGTCAGATTAACTATGTTATTAAGACTCGTTTTACAGAAAGTCGTGGTTATATTGTTGAGAGTAAACGTGGAGGTGGCGGTTATATTCGTATCGTCAAGGTCAGATTCTCCGACAAGCACCACATGATTAATGATTTGCTTCAGAACTTGGCAGATCAGCTCAGCGAGCAGGTATTTACAGACTTGATTCAGTTGCTTTTTGATGAAAAAATCATCACTGAACGTGAGGGAAATTTGATTTTAGCAACTGCTAGTGATGATGTTTTAGGCGAAGATGCGGCCGCTATTCGTTCGCGTATTCTGCGCTCGCTATTACTTAGATTGGATAGAAAAGGAAATTAGATGACGACATATTCAAGAAAAATGCAGGCCATTTTCCATCGTGCTCAGCTAGAGGCAGAGCGTTTTGGAAGTCCTTTCTTGGAGACTTGGCATGTGCTTCTGGCTATGGTTGAAGTTCCAGGATCTGTAGCCTACCTAACATTTACTGATTTTGAGGATCGCATTCGTGCGGAAGAGATTGAGACAGCTGCTGTGTTGGCTATGGAGAAAAGTCCAAAAGACTTGTCTGACTCAGATATTATCGATTTACGTGCACAGTCACATGCTTTAGAGTCTATGTTGCAAGAGGCAGAAGGAATCGCTAAGGTGACTGGTGCTGTAGAGATAGGGTCTGAACACGTATTGATGGCCTTTCTCCTTCATAAGGATTTGATGGTTTGTCGCCTCCTTGAAGTCGCTGGTTTTCAATATAAGGATGATAGTGATAAGCCTCGCATTATTGATTTGAGACGTTCTTTGGAGCGTTACGCAGGTCTCAGTAAGCAAGATTTGAAGGCCATTCATGACCTTCGTAAGCCTAAAAAATCCAAGGCATCAGGAAATTTTGCTAATATGATGCAGCCTCCTCAATCTTCTACTGGGGAACTGTCAGATTACACCAAAGACTTAACGGCAGTAGCCGAGTCAGGTGCCCTTGATCCTGTTATTGGACGTGAGAAAGAAATTTCACGAATGATTCAGGTTTTGAGCCGTAAAACGAAGAACAATCCAGTTCTTGTGGGTGAAGCAGGTGTTGGTAAGACGGCCCTTGCGCTTGGTTTGGCACAGCGTATTGCTTCGGGCGAGGTACCTTTTGAGTTAGCTGATATGCGTATCTTAGAGCTTGATATGATGAGTGTGGTTGCAGGAACACGTTTCCGTGGCGATTTCGAAGAACGTATGAATCAGATCATTGATGAGATTGAAGCTGATGGAAAAATCATTCTCTTTATTGACGAATTGCATACGATTATCGGTTCTGGTTCAGGTATTGATAGTACCTTAGATGCGGCGAATATTTTGAAACCCGCTCTAGCACGTGGAACTCTTCATATGGTTGGAGCAACTACTCAAGCTGAGTACCAGAAGCATATTGAAAAAGATGCAGCTCTTTCTCGCCGTTTTGCTAAGATTACAATCGAGGAGCCAAGTGTACCTGAGGCGATTGATATTCTAAAAGGCCTACGGTCGTCTTATGAAGACTATCATCGTGTAACGATTACTGATGAGGCAGTTGAGACAGCGGTCAAGGCGGCCCACCGTTATTTGACAAGTAAAAACTTACCTGACTCTGCCATTGATCTTTTAGATGAAGCGAGTGCAACTGTTCAAGGTCGTATCAAAAAAGAAGCCAAACGTGAGATAACGCCTTTGGATGAAGCACTTCTATCTGGTGATATGAAGGCTGCTGTTAAACAATATAAAGCTAGCCAAAAAGCAAAATTACCAAAACCTGCCTTGGTAGATGCAGATCAGATTATGCAAACCCTTAGTCGTCTATCAGGTATTCCTGTTGAGAAGATGACTCAGGCAGATAGCAAGCGTTACTTGAATCTGGAAGCAGAGCTTCACAAACGTGTTATTGGTCAAGATGAAGCAGTTTCAGCCATTAGTCGTGCTATTCGTCGTAACCAGTCAGGTATTCGTACTGGAAAACGTCCAATTGGTTCCTTTATGTTCCTTGGACCTACTGGTGTTGGTAAGACAGAATTGGCCAAGGCTTTGGCGGAAGTTCTCTTTGATGATGAGTCAGCTTTGCTTCGCTTTGACATGTCAGAATACATGGAAAAATTTGCGGCTAGCCGACTTAACGGTGCTCCTCCAGGTTATGTTGGATATGATGAGGGTGGTGAATTAACAGAGAAAGTTCGCAATAAGCCTTACTCAGTTCTTCTCTTTGACGAGGTGGAAAAGGCTCATCCAGATATTTTCAACATCCTCTTACAGGTTTTGGATGATGGTGTATTGACAGATAGTCGAGGTCGTAAAGTCGACTTCTCAAATACCATTATCATTATGACTTCGAACTTGGGAGCGACTGCTCTTCGTGATGATAAGACCGTTGGTTTTGGTGCCCAAGACATTTCTCATAATCACCAAGCTATGCAGTCACGTATCATGGAAGAACTTAAAAAGGCCTACCGCCCAGAGTTTATCAACCGTATTGATGAGAAGGTTGTCTTCCATAGTCTAGAGGAAGAGCAACTTCGTGAGATTGTCAAGATTATGGTGAAACCGTTGGTATCAGCTTTGGCTGAAAAAGGGATTGACTTGAAATTCCAACCAGCTGCCCTTAAGCATTTAGCTAAAGATGGCTATGATGTTGAGATGGGTGCTCGTCCATTACGTCGTACGATTCAAACTCAAGTGGAGGACAAGTTATCTGAGCTCTTACTAGGTGGCCAAGTGGTTAGTGGACAAACCCTTAAGATCGGCTGCTCGAAAGATAAATTAACCTTTACAGTAGTGTAAAAATCAAACAAAAAGACAGATTACAGGTGTAGTTTGTCTTTTTTGTGTCAATAGGAGTCAAGGTAGAGTCAATCTTTCTGTAAAGATGGGGTAAAAGAAAAAGCCGAGCAAAGCTCGACTATAATGATTAGAGTTTTTCGTTGACAAAGTTGACAAAGTGATTCCACCAGACCTTGAGGAAGAAACTTTTCTTAACTTCTTTACCAGCAACCAGTTCCATGCTAGGCATACCTTGGTCAGGCAAGTAACCTTCTCCTACAAGTGACTTATCTTCAAAGGTAGCAGTTCCAACCTTGTCACTTGAGTTGACAGGGGCTTGGACTTGATTGGTAGTGACTTTAATATGTTTACTATTGTTGGCATCTATTTTTTGGATGATATTAAAGTCAGACTTAGCAACGGCAGTGACTTGTTTAGATTTCCCATCAAGGACATTGGCTTGGCTGTTACCGATAGCTTGTCCTTTTTTGGCAATGGTCTTACTTTCCCAATGATAGACAACGTAGTTAAGCAGGTCATTGGTTGCAGTGAAACGGGCGTAGTCATCAGTATCGGTATTATCAGCATTCAAAATGACAGTGATAATACTCATGCCACTTTCATTTGAGTGGGCCACGAAGGAAGCACCGGCTAAATCAGTGGTTCCCGTTTTTAGGCCATCCACTCCTTTACGGTAACTAGGTTGTCCCTTAAGCATATAGTTGAAGGTTTTGAGTTTGTTGACACCATCAAAATCAGCCTCAGTTTTTTTAGTGATATCGAGAATTTCAGGATATTCTTTCACCACGTGTTGTGCAATGATAGCAACATCTTTAGCACTCATGGTATTTTCTTCGTCTGATTTAGAGCCTGGATAGATATTGTCACCTAAGTAAGAATTATTGAGACCAGAGGCATTGACAATCTTGGCATCAGTGATACCCCAATCTTTAAGTTGGGCTTTCATCATGTCGACAAACTTACTTTCGGTTCCTCCGATTTCCTCGGCTAGAGCAATAGATGCACTGTTGGCACTGGAAATAAGAGTTGCGTCAAGAAGTTGTTTGACAGTGTATTTGCGAGCATCTAGTGGAATATTAGATACTCCGGCACTGACAGTTAGTTCAAAGGGGTAGTCAGAAATGTCAACTTTGCTGTTCCATTTGAGGTCTCCCTGATCTACCGCTTTATAAACCATATAGGCTGTTAGGAGCTTGGTAATAGAGCCAATCCCTGTAGAGGTAGTGGCATCTTTTTCATATAAAATTTTGCCAGTATTAGCTTCGACAGCGATGGCATGTTTGGCTGCGGCATCATATCCTTTTTTCTTATCTGCTGCAAAAGCAGGGGCTACGCTTCCCAGACAGAGTAAGAAGGTCATCATAAGCGTAATCAGTTTTTTCATGGTTTGTTCCTTCATGTGTTTTGGATATTTATTATACCACATTTTGAGAGGAACTTAAGGTGTTGAGAAGGAGCTTTTACTTACAAGACCAATTTTGAAGGCAAGATAAAACTACCTTTTGATATCTAAAAGGTAGTTTTGTGTTTACTTGTTTCCTGTAAAGAAATTAACGATATGGTTCCACCAAACTTTTAAGAAGAAACTTTTCTTGATAGATTGGTTGGCTGTTACAGAAATTTGAGGTGGATCAGAGATATAACCTGTTCCAACGAGATCCTTATCATCAAAGGTCGCTGTTCCAATAGTGTCACCTTTTTTGATAGGTGCTGTTATAGTTTTTGCTTTGATTTTAACAGCATCATTTTTGCTGTTTATTTTTTGAACGACTGTAAGGTCCGACTCGAGTTTAGCAGAGATAGTTTGACTGTCTCCATCGGCTACCTTAATATCATTTTTCTTGACGATTTGCCCTTTGGTGTTGAGGGTTTTGATTTCCCAGTTTTGAGTTACATAATCTAGCAACTCATTTGTGGCTGTGAATCGAGCAGCTTCATCCTCTCCACCATTGTCTGCATTCATGACAACGGTAATCAAACTCATGCCATTTTCATTGGAGTGGGCTACAAAGGATGCACCTGCAAGTTCAGTTGTTCCAGTCTTGAGTCCATCAACGCCTTCACGGTAGTTGTCTTGTCCCTCCAACATGTAGTTGTGCGTCGTTAATTTGTTGTCACCTTCGAAATCAGTTTCGGTTTGCTTGGTGATTTCAAGTACCTGAGGATAGTCTTTGATGAGGTGATCTGCAATAATGGCAACATCTAGAGCGCTCATAGTATTTTCGTCATCTGCTTTAGAGCCAGGATAGCGGTTATCCCCAAGGTATTTATTGTTTAGGCCAGAAGCGTTAAATAATTTAGCATCTGTAATGCCCCACTCTTTAAGTTGGGCTGTCATAGTGTCAACAAAGGCACTCTCTGATCCTGAGATTTTTTCAGCTAGAGCAATAGCAGCACTGTTAGCGCTAGAAATGAGGGTGGCATCTAGGAGCTGTTTAACAGTGTATTTTCGGGAATCTAGTGGGATATTTGAAACTTCTGAATCAACGGTTAAGTTGAAAGGATAGTCTGAGATATCGACTTCAGTGTCCCAGGTAATTTTTCCTTGGTCAACTGCTTTATAGACCATGTAGGCTGTTAGGATTTTAGTCATTGAAGCCACACCATCAGGAGTAGTGGCGTCCTTTTCATAGAGGACTTTCCCTGTAGTTGCTTCGATAGCAATCGCATGTTTAGCGGAAACATTGAAGTTATCTGTCTGTTCTTGTGCTAGAGCAGGTGTTACTAGGCCTAGTAAGATTAAGGCAATCATAATGATGTGTTGTAATTTTTTCATAGTCATTCCTTTGTCTCTCATAAGTGTTTATTATATCACAAAACGACTTAAATATCTGAGAGAAAGGGAGACTTGGGTGCTAACTTATGCCGGAGCTCTGCCATTTTTGACTATAATATGGTAAAATGAAAGTTATATCAAATGAATGACATAAAGTTGACCGGTCCGTTTTTGTAAGGACTGGTCATGGATAAAAAGAGGGATCAAACATGGCTAAACAAACTTTTGAGATGACCTTTGCAGGACGCCCGCTTGTCGTTGAAGTTGGGCAGGTAGCCAAGCAGGCTAATGGTGCTGTCGTCGTGCGTTATGGAGATACAACGGTATTATCAACAGCTGTTATGTCTAAAAAGATGGCAACGGCAGATTTCTTTCCTTTGCAGGTTAATTACGAGGAAAAAATGTATGCAGCTGGCAAGTTCCCGGGGGGCTTTAACAAGCGTGAGGGTCGGCCTTCAACAGATGCCACTTTGACTGCTCGCCTCATTGATCGTCCTATTCGTCCTATGTTTGCGGAGGGCTTTCGTAACGAAGTTCAGGTCATTAACACGGTCCTCTCCTATGATGAGAATGCTAGTGCTCCGATGGCGGCTATGTTTGGTAGCTCTTTAGCTCTTTCTATTTCTGATATTCCTTTCAATGGTCCGATTGCTGGGGTTCAAGTGGCCTATGCTGCAGAAGATTTCATCATCAACCCAAGTGCAGCGGATAAGGAAGTTTCACTTTTAGACTTGACAGTGGCAGGTACCAAGGAAGCTATCAATATGGTAGAGTCAGGTGCTCAGGAATTGTCTGAGGATATTATGTTGCAAGCACTCTTGAAGGGACATGAGGCTATTCAAGAGTTGGTTGATTTCCAAAATTATATCGTTGCAGCTGTTGGTAAGGAAAAGGCTGAGGTTGAACTTCTACAAGTTGATGCTGATTTGAAAGTCGAAATCGAAACGGCTTATTATGATCAGTTAGCTAAGGCTGTTCAGGTGGAAGAAAAACTGGCGCGTGAAGCAGCAACCCAGGCTGTTAAAGAAGAGGTCCTTACTTCTTATCAAGAACGCTTTGCAGAAGATGAAGATAAGGAAACCATTCTGCGTGATGTAGCAGAAATCCTTGAGCAGATGGAACATGCTGAAGTGCGCCGTCTCATTACCGAGGATAAGGTTCGTCCAGATGGTCGTCATGTGGATGAAATCCGTCCTTTGGACGCAGAGATTGACTTTCTTCCTAAGGTTCATGGTTCAGGTCTCTTTACACGTGGACAAACTCAAGCCTTGTCAGTTTTGACTTTGGCACCTATGAGTGATACACAACTTGTTGATGGTTTGGATCCAGAGTATAAGAAACGTTTCCTTCATCACTATAATTTCCCTCAGTATTCAGTGGGTGAAACAGGGCGTTACGGTGCACCAGGTCGACGTGAAATAGGTCACGGAGCCTTAGGTGAACGTGCCCTTGCTCAGGTTCTTCCAAGTGTTGAAGAGTTCCCTTATGCTATCCGTTTGGTAGCAGAAGTCTTGGAGTCAAATGGTTCTTCCTCACAAGCCTCTATTTGTGCAGGAACCTTGGCTCTTATGGCTGGTGGTGTACCGATTAAGGCGCCTGTTGCAGGGATAGCCATGGGGCTTATCTCAGATGGTACTAACTACACTGTCCTGACTGATATTCAAGGTTTAGAAGACCATTTTGGAGATATGGACTTTAAAGTAGCTGGTACACGTCAAGGAATTACAGCTCTTCAGATGGATATTAAGATTTCAGGTATTACACCTGCCATTCTCGAAGAGGCTTTGGCTCAAGCCAAGGTAGCTCGTTTTGAGATTCTTGACGTTATTGAGTCAGCAATCGCTGAGCCACGTCCAGAATTGGCACCAACAGCACCTAAGATTGATAGTATTCAGATTCCTGTTGACAAGATCAAGGTTGTCATCGGTAAAGGTGGCGAAACGATTGACAAGATTATCGCTGAGACTGGTGTCACTATTGATATTGATGAAGAAGGTCTTGTTCAGATTTTCTCTAGTGATCAGGATGCCATTAACCGTGCTAAAACTATCATCTCTGATCTTGTACGTGAAGCTAAGGTTGGAGAAGTTTACACTGTACCAGTTGTGCGAATTGAAAAGTTCGGTGCCTTTGTCCACCTCTTCAATAAGACAGATGCTCTCGTCCACATCTCAGAACTAGCTTGGGAACGCACTGAGCGTGTCGAAGATGTGGTTAAGGTTGGGGATATGGTAACTGTTAAAATTATCAAAATCGATGAAAAAGGACGTATCGATGCCTCAATCAAGACCTTGCTTCCTAAGCCTGAAAAGATTGAGGACGGGGAAAATAAAGGAGAGCATCGTCACCGCCGTCGTTCTCATCACAAACCACGCCACCATAATGAAAATGGTGAAGCACCGAAAAATCCTGATAAATCAGAAACGAAAGAACAGATAGAAGAATGACAGAAAATCAAGAATTGCAAGCTTTTGATGAAACTCTAAAAGAATTTTTAAAGGAACCAGACCACTTTTTGACCAGTCTGGCTTTGGTTAATCACCTACAACGTACTCCCGTCTTGGCTGCCCAAGACCTCTACGCAGTTGAAGTGGAAGGAAAGAAGGTTGTTCCTGTCTTCACCAATGAACAGGACCTACAATCTTTCAAAGCTACTCAAGAGAGTGCTCGAGAACAAACTTGGGTAGAACGTTCGAGCTTAGATGTTTTAACACAACTTGTTCAGGCAGAGCTTTTTGGTCTTGCTTTCAATTTAAAAGAGGATGGTGACTTCTCGAATACCACTCTTTTTGCAAGCAGTGAACTCATCCAGTTTATCAACTATTTCACTCAGACCCTTAATAATCTTTTGGGTGAGGAAAATCAAAAGGCAGCTCCTAAAGATAAGATTTATCTTGTTCCAGCCTTCGTTCACAAACGCGAGGAAGATGGCCAGGATGACCGTCTCTTTGCGACTATGTCGAATGCAGAGGGACAGAGTTATGTGCCTGTGTTTACGAACTTAACGAGCTTTGCAAAATGGTACGGTAACGAGACTTTTGGCCTACCTTTCCGTAAGGCTAAAGGGACGATTTTGCAATGGCCACTGTCAGAAATTTACCAGCCTTCAATAGGTGAAAATGAGTTGGATAAGGTTCAAGGTATTGTCATCAATCCGTTTGATGAGCAGCCTGAGTTAGTCGACTGGTCTTATTTTGAAGGGGATAGCGAGTAGACCTAGTGTTAGTAGCTTTCCACTTTAAAGAATAATAGGCCACAGCAAACAATAATAACAATAATGATGTAAGGAGTGACCTAAATGGGTTGGTGGAAAGAAAGTATTGATATAGTAAAGAAAAATGATCCAGCAGCTCGGACGAGTCTAGAGGTTCTTTTAACCTACCCTGGATTAAAAGCCTTGGCTGCCCATCGTATCTCACATTTTCTCTGGCGCCACCATTGTCGACTCTTAGCGCGTATGCATAGTCAGTTTTGGCGCTTTTGGACTCAGATTGAGATTCACCCAGGGGCTCAGATTGCTGAAGGTGTCTTCATTGACCATGGCTCTGGCCTTGTTATTGGTGAGACAGCTGTTGTGGAGAAGGGCGCTATGCTTTACCACGGTGTCACTTTAGGTGGTACTGGTAAAGATGTCGGAAAACGTCACCCAACCGTTCGTGAGGGTGCCCTAGTTTCAGCCCATGCTCAGGTCATAGGCCCTATTGAGATTGGCAAGAATGCTAAGGTGGGGGCGGCAGCCGTGGTTGTTGCAGATGTCCCAGAAGATGTTACAGTAGTTGGTGTTCCTGCTAAGGTTGTGCGTGTTCATGGTCAAAAGGATGAAGAAGTTATCCACGATATTGAAGAGGGTCGTGAATACTATAGCGAAAAGCTAGAAGACCTTCTAAAAGCAGCTAGCTTTCATTCATCACGTCTATAAGGAAAGGAAACGATGAAACTCTTTAGTTCAAAGGTGACTCGATTGACGGTTGTGGGTCCTCTTGCTCTTGTTTACATTGCTTTACATAGAGCAGACTATAGCATGGCCGCCTTATGGTTTTGCATTGCTCTGTTATGGGCTAGTCTTGTTTTTAAGCAACGACACAAGTGAGATTTGAGTAATGAAAAAATTCTTCAAGGACAATCCTTTTTTGGTCTTCTATATAGTTGGGAGTTTTCTTTCAGCTATGTCTCTCTTGGCTCAAGGTCAGCTAGTTGCGACTATTTGGATTATCATTCTCGTTATACTCTTGTGTTTGTACCTAAACCATATCAAGGATAAAAAATAGTTTCCAGTTAATTGAAAGGAATCTCAAGTGATTAAAATTTATGATACGATGACACGTTCGCTCCGTGATTTTGTACCTTTGACAGAAAATGTTGTCAATATGTATGTCTGCGGACCAACAGTTTACAATTATATTCATATCGGAAATGCCCGTTCAGCAGTAGCTTTTGATACTATTCGTCGTTATTTTGAATATTGTGGCTACACAGTTAACTATATTTCCAACTTTACGGATGTAGATGATAAGATTATCAAGGCAGCTAATGAAGCTGGTATTTCAACTAAGGAATTGTCGGACAAGTTTATCGCAGCCTTTATGGAAGATACCGGACAACTTGGCATCAAACCAGCGACACAAAATCCACGTGTTATTAACTACATGGATGAAATCATTGCATTTGTGTCAACCTTGGTTGACAAAGGATTCGCTTATGTCTCTGAAGGTGATGTTTACTTCCGAGTAGCTAAGTCAAACAACTATGCTAAATTGGCTAACAAGACCTTGGAAGATCTTGAAATTGGTGCAAGCGGACGTACGGATGCTGAAACAGAACGTAAGGAAAATCCTCTAGATTTTGCCCTTTGGAAAGCTGCTAAAGAGGGAGAAGTTTCTTGGGATAGCCCATGGGGACCTGGTCGTCCTGGTTGGCACATCGAATGCTCTGTTATGGCGACTGAAATCCTTGGAGATACTATCGATATTCATGGTGGAGGGGCAGACCTTGAGTTTCCACACCATACCAATGAAATTGCCCAATCAGAAGCCAAAACTGGCAAGACCTTCGCTAACTACTGGATGCATAATGGTTTTGTCAATGTGGATAATGAAAAAATGTCAAAATCCTTGGGTAACTTCGTGACCGTTCACGATATGCTTCAAACGGTTGATGGTCAAGTGCTTCGCTTCTTCCTAGCGACACAACAGTACCGTAAGCCAATTAACTTTACAGAAAAAGCTATCCATGATGCTGAAGTTAATCTTAAGTATTTGAAAAATACCCACAGTCTTCCGTTGACAGAACAGGTGAATCAAGCTGAGTTGCAAACTTATCTTGACGCCTTCCAAGAAGCTATGGATGATGACTTTAATACGGCAAATGGAGTGACTGTTTTGTTTGACATGGCCAAATGGATTAATTCAGGCAATTATGATCAAACCGTTAAGGATGCTTTTGAAAAAATGCTCCAAGTCTTCGGTATTGTTTTCGAAGAAGAAGTCCTTGATGAAGACATCGAAAAACTCATTGAAGAACGTCAAGCGGCGCGTGCTAACAAGGACTTTGCGACAGCAGACCGTATTCGCGATGAGTTGGCTGCTCAAGGTATCAAACTTCTTGATACCAAGGAGGGCGTGAGGTGGACACGTGACTAAACATCTTGATGTCAACCTTATTAACGGCATTGCTCTCGCCTTTGAGGGAGATGCTGTTTATTCCTTGTACATTCGCCGTCACCTGATTTTTCAAGGTCAGACCAAGCCAAATCAACTGCACCGTCTAGCTACACGTTATGTTTCAGCTAAGGCCCAGGCTAGTCTCATTGAAAAAATGCTAGAGCAAGAGCTTTTGACTGAAAAAGAGCTAGACATCTATAAACGAGGTCGTAATGCGAATAGTCACACCAAGGCTAAAAATACAGATGTTATTACCTATAAAATGTCAACAGGCTTCGAAGCAGTCATGGGCTATCTTCATATGACAGAGGATATTGCTCGCTTAGAGGAACTGATTGCTTGGTGTATTGACGAAGTTGAAAAAGAAATCTAAAAATTCTGCCGAGAGCAGGATTTTTTGTTATTTAAAGGCTATAAAAATTGTAACAGTTAGCCGGAGTTTCAACATTTAGATTATTTGAGAATCAAAGTAATTCAGCGTCTTGATAATGAAAAATAAGATGAAACTAATATTTAGCACCTTGAAAATGAGAAAGTTAAGGGGTGTCTGACACGTGTAAAACCCCGATATTATAGCGTTTTTTAATAAAACTAATTTGACAGAAAGTAAAAAAAAGTCTATAATATTAATAAATGAGGCCATCTAAAAAATGAGGAGGTGAATGGAAATAGCTAAGAAAAAAGTTTTCTATACAACTTTTGCTGCTTTGATTTTATCTAGCTTTACGCTTCAAACAGGTAAAGCAGATGAAGTTCAGGTAAAACCTGATGAAGCTAAAATAGATTATGTTAATAGTGAGGCACCGGCTCCAGTTGCTCCTCAGGCTGATTTTTCATCAGTAGGAGCTAAGGCAGAGCCAGCGAGTCAAGTAGGTTCAGTAGTGACCTCAACATCACTGATGGTTGTCTCTTCAAGTGAGACAGATGAGGGGCTTCTTGAGGTACATTCTCAAGTTGATATCGTGGAGACTAGCGTTTCTACGACGACACCTCATTCAGAAGAGGCTCGTGCCCAGGCTTTTGGTGAGGATCGATCAGTAGCGGCATCTGAACGAGGAGATGCAAACCCAACATCTGATTCTGAACAAGCAAAACCAAATATTGTGCTTACTTATGATAAGTCTCGTGAGGCTACAGCGACTGCAGAGTCTCAAGCTGTGACTTCAATGTATAAGAGTGAAAGCACCCTATATACATCTGAACTTGCTGGAAATACACATGCAGTTATTGAAAAATCAGAGTATTCTTCACTGGATTCTCATACGACATCTGTAAGTGCGACTCCTACTAGCCAAGCTATTGCAACTTCTGAAGTCGCTTCTGAGTCTGCAAGTACTGCAAGCTCTCTTGCATCTACGGCTCCAGAAACGAGTCAGTTAAATAATAATTCAGAAGATAGCTTAACTGTCCTTACGGTTGGCTGGAAAGATTCATCATCAACTTCTGAGGTCTTTAAAACTTCTGAAGTGGTTTCTATGTTGCAAAGTGAGAGTTTGACCTATTCGTCAGAGGTAACCTTTACGGATGGACTCATCTCAGAAATCTTAGCGACTCCAATCACTTCTGAAGTATATACCGTTGTTCCAAAACGAGACAGTACTGGAGCGCTTCTTGAAGATCAACCTGCTGTTACAGGGAATACAGATATTCTTTATTTAGCACGTGGTGAAATCTTTAACGTCAACTTTGATGTTAACAAGATGGAAGGTAAGAAGATTAAGGGCCTTAATCTAGTCCTTGATGGCAAACAAATTCATCATAGCTACTTTGTTGAAGGAACTCTGGATGAGGTCAATGCTGGTTTGAGTGCCTACCATTTGGCAGAGCAAACGACTGGTATTCATAAAATGACCTTTGAGTTGATTGATACGAATAACAATATTCATTACCTGACACAGACTTTTAGCGTCTTCAATGAAGGCGAGCGTCCAGTGACACCGGATAGTTACCGTAGGAATCAGTATTCATCAACAACGACAACAACGACTGTACCGGTTACTTATAATACCAGTGCAAATAGCTACACTGAAACCGCCAATCATATACAAGCTACGGCTGTCAATGAGTTGGCTGAGACAACTAGAGCGCTAACACAGCAATTGGCAGAACAAATTGCTGAGGTTTTGAGTGGTTGGTCTTCAGCGATTTCTGGAAATAGTTCAACAAGCACAGGTTCAATTGATATCTTCCAAGCAGCAGGTAAAACCATTACTCAAGCTGCGAGAAAGATTGCAGAATCAATCTCAGATCCAGATACAATTGGTAAGCAAGCTTTGGCTGCTGCAACTGTTGTTCTCGTTCTTCTAGTGCTTTACCTAGCAGCAATTACATTTATTTAACATGCTTTGCCCTCGTAAGAGGGCTTTTTTTATGATAGAATTAGCTTATGAAAACAACTAAAGAATTAAGTCTAGACATTGTTTATGGTGTGCATGCCGTAACAGAGAGTCTGGAAGCAAATACTGGAAATAAACTCTATATTCAAGATGATCTTCGAGGAAAAAATGTTGATGCCATTAAGGCCTTGGCAGCTGAAAAGAAGGTTTCCATCTCTTGGACACCTAAGAAAACCTTGTCTGATATGACAGGTGGAGCAGTGCATCAAGGTTTTGTTCTTCGTGTGTCAGAGTTCGCTTATTCTGAGCTCTCAGTTATTATGGATAAGGCTGAACAAGAGGAGAATCCTCTAGTCCTCATTTTAGATGGACTCAACGATCCTCATAACTTTGGTTCTATCCTACGTACAGCTGATGCTACTCAGGTGACAGGAGTTATTATTCCTAAGCATCGTGCTGTGGGGGTAACACCTGTCGTTGCCAAGACATCAACAGGGGCAGTGGAACATATTCCCATTGCCCGAGTGACCAATCTTAGCCAAACTCTTGATAAACTTAAAGAAGCAGGCTTCTGGGTATTTGGTACGGATATGGATGGCACGCCGTCTCATAAATGGAACACAGCTGGAAAGGTTGCCCTTATCATTGGTAATGAAGGTAAGGGAATCTCTGCTAACATCAAGAAACAAGTGGATGAGATGATTACTATTCCTATGAGTGGTCATGTGCAGAGCCTTAATGCCAGTGTGGCAGCTGCAGTTCTCATGTATGAAGTTTATCGAAACCGATTGTAACTATGAAAAAAAGAATACTTCTAGTTGATGGTTATAATATGATTGCTTTTTGGCAAGAAACCCGTCAACTCTTTAAGACCAACCAGCTTGATGAAGCTCGTGAAACCTTGCTTCGTAAGCTCAATCATTATGCTAACTTTGAACATATTGATATTATCTGTGTATTTGATGCTCAGTTTGTTCCAGGGAGCCGTCAGCGTTATGATCAGTATCGTATCAGTGTTATTTTTACTGAGGAAGATGAGACAGCAGATAGCTATATTGAGCGCGCAGCGGCTGAGATGAATACTGTTCAAAATCTAGTTGAAGTAGCAACTAGTGACTTAAATGAACAGTGGGCTATCTTTTCACAAGGGGCTTTACGTGTTACGGCGCGTGAGTTGGAAGAGCGTGTCAATACCGTTAAGTCTGATCTAGACAAGATGTCGGCACATATTGACTTAAAGACACCAAAACTACGTCCATGGGACGACGCACAATTAGGGAAATTACAGGACCTTTTAAATGAAATAGAATAGAGGGACACATGACATTTAATATTTTGACAGATTCCACAGCAGATCTAGATGAAAAATGGGCTCAGGAAAATAAGGTAGAGCTCGTTGGTTTGACTATTACGCTTGATGATATTACCTATGAGACCGTTGGACCTAATCGTTTAACGAGTGACCGTCTCTTAGAACGTATGCAGGAAGGCAGTCAGCCAACCACAAGCCAGGTGAATGTTGGTCAATTTGAAGAGGTTTTTCGTCGTCATGCTAAAAATGGTGATGCTCTTCTCTATATTGCCTTCTCATCAGTGCTTTCAGGTACTTATCAAAGTGCTGTTATTGCGCGTGACATGATTTTGGATGAGTACCCAGAAGCTGTCATTGAGATTGTAGATACCCTGGCGGCAGCAGGTGGAGAAGGTTATCTCTCTATCTTGGCGGCAGAAGCTCGTGACCAAGGTAAGAGCTTGTCTGAAACGAAAGCCATGATTGAGGACATTCTGCCACGTTTACGGACCTATTTCTTAGTTGATGATCTCTACCATCTCATGCGTGGGGGTCGCCTTTCTAAGAGCTCAGCCATTATTGGTAGTTTGATTAATATCAAGCCTCTTCTTTGGTTGGACGCTTCAGGTAAGTTGGTTCCTCTGGCCAAAATCCGTGGACGCAAAAAAGCTATTAAAGAAATGGTCCTACAAGCTACCCAGGATATTGGACATAGCACAGCAATTGTTGCTTATGCCAATGATATTGAAGCGGCGGAGAATCTAAAAGAACAATTGTTAGCAGTTGACGGCATTGAGCAAGTGCTTATTATGCCACTTGGACCAGTCATTTCTACTCACGTCGGACCAGATACCTTGGCTGTCTTTACGATTGGTAAAGAAGCTAGATAGAAATAGTGTCAGATAGGATTTCCTATCTGATTTTTTGTTTTCTGAAATGATAGATTAATAGAATATAAAAAGATAATCTATACAAAATGAATGATATATTTGACATTACGTAAAATAATGCTATAATGAATCTAGAAAATGGAGGAAACAAAATGAAGAAGTCAGAGAAAAAAGTGGCAAACATGATGGATGAACGTGCTCAGTTGATTAGCGGAGAATCTTCTGCTAGAGGTTATTGGGTAGCCATGCTTGGTCTATTTGTAACGATTATGGTTGCTAGTAAGACGCACTCCGTCGAATTAGTGCAGTCACTATTAATCATCACTTTCTTTGGTTCTATGTGCCTAGTATTAGTTCACAGCGTATCACGTAATGGGCATCCATGGTTGCTAGACAAAAAACTTGAAAAGAAGATGCTCAGATTATCCTGGGTAATGTGTTTTTTTGGAATTTTTATATCGCTAATGGGCCTCTTAAGTCTATTTCAGTCGTTTAAGATAGGGAAGAATCTTATGAGTAGTGTGGCATTTTTGACATTGGGTTTGACCCTTATTTGCGACTGCTGGGTTATTATTAACAGAATCAAGAAGAACCGTTTGGAAGAACTAGAAGACGAAGAATAGGATTTTTGAATGAAAAATTTAAAAATGAAGTCAGCTCGTGTAGCAAAGGATCTCACTCAACAAGGTTTGGCAGATGCTATAGGAGTTTCTCGTCAGACCATCTCAGCTATTGAAAAAGGTGATTATAACCCTACTATAAATCTGTGTATTGCTATCTGCAAAACTCTGGACAAAACTTTAGACCAGCTTTTTTGGGAGTCTGAGGATTAGTTTGTACTCTTTAGATGTTATTTAGGCATGAATTCTAGTCTTACACCTTATAAAATGATAGACTAAAAAAATACAAAAAATACAAAAAATAAAAGAAAAACATCTCCAAATGACTTGCCTTGGATGTGTTTTTTTGATATTATGTTAAACGGTATTGTTTACCCCATTTGAAAGGCCCCGGAACCTTCCAAATACTTTTCGATGGGAAGGAACACCCATCACTCGTAAACAAAAATCGAACTATATATAGGAGAAATCATGAACAAAACAACATTTATGGCTAAACCAGGCCAAGTTGAACGTAAATGGTATGTCGTTGACGCAACTGATGTGCCACTTGGACGTCTTTCTGCAGTAGTTGCTAGCGTACTTCGCGGAAAAAACAAACCAACTTTCACACCACACACTGATACAGGTGACTTCGTAATCGTTATCAATGCTGAAAAAGTTAAATTGACTGGTAAAAAAGCAACTGATAAGATCTACTACACTCACTCAATGTACCCAGGTGGATTGAAACAAATCTCAGCAGGTGAACTTCGTTCTAAAAATGCTGTTCGTTTGATCGAAAAATCAGTTAAAGGTATGCTTCCACACAACACTCTTGGACGCGCACAAGGTATGAAATTGAAAGTCTTCGTTGGCGGTGAGCACACTCACGCTGCACAACAACCAGAAGTACTTGATATCTCAGGACTTATCTAATTCTAAGAGGAAAGGAGCACTAATATAATGGCACAAGCACAATATGCAGGTACAGGACGCCGTAAAAACGCCGTTGCACGCGTACGTTTGGTTCCAGGTACTGGTAAAATCACAGTTAACAAAAAAGATGTAGAAGAATACATCCCACACGCAGACCTTCGTCTCGTTATCAACCAACCTTTTGCAGTTACTTCAACTGAAGGTTCATACGACGTACACGTTAACGTTGTAGGTGGTGGATACGCTGGTCAATCAGGTGCGATCCGTCACGGTATCGCTCGTGCACTTCTTCAAGTAGATCCAGACTTCCGCGATTCATTGAAACGCGCTGGACTTCTTACTCGTGATGCACGTATGGTTGAACGTAAGAAACCAGGCTTGAAAAAAGCCCGTAAAGCGTCACAATTTAGTAAACGTTAAAACTTATTTATACTTATTGAAAGCATTTCGTCTAATACGAGATGCTTTTTTTCTGGTTTAATTTTACAAATTGGGAAAATTAAAAAGTACAAATTAATGAAGTGATTATTGATAAAAATAGTTAATAATTGGTTAAACAAAATATATAACTCGTTTATAAATTTATAGAAATGAACCATTATAAGTCTCCTCTTAAATATTGAAAAAATCATTGGCAGTGGACATACTTTAAGACTATATATTTCTGAAACTAGTTTCACAATACAAATATTGACATGCAATTATTAATTGGTGGATTTTAAGTTGACATCTACAAAGTTTAATGTTAGAATACATTCAAAAATATATTTGAATGAGGTGTTTTATGATTCAAAATATTGTTACTTCAATAATCCTGTATTCTGGGACAGCCGTAGACTTACTTATTATCCTAATGTTATTTTTTGCCAAAAGAAAAAGCAGAAAAGACATCATTAACATCTATTTAGGACAATTTCTAGGCTCTGTTAGTCTAATATTCCTAAGTTTGCTTTTTGCATTTGTCTTAAATTATATTCCTAGTAAAGAGATTTTAGGTTTACTCGGTTTGATTCCAATTTTCCTAGGCCTCAAAGTTTTGCTTTTAGGAGATTCTGATGGAGAAGCTATTGCAAAAGATGGTTTGCGAAAAGACAATAAAAACCTGATTTTTCTAGTCGCTATGATTACTTTTGCAAGTTGTGGCGCTGACAATATTGGTGTCTTTGTCCCATATTTTACCACCTTAAATTTAGCGAATTTGATAGTGACTTTACTTACTTTTCTAGTCATGATTTATCTCTTGGTTTTTTCTGCCCAAAAATTAGCACAAGTCCCTTCTGTTGGAGAAACTTTGGAAAAATATAGCAGATGGTTTATTGCCGTTGTCTATTTAGGATTGGGGATGTATATCCTGATTGAAAACAACAGCTTTGACATGCTATGGGCTGTGTTAGGCTAGGAGAAAAAATTATGAAAAAAGATAGTATCTGTCAAGTGGATGTTATAAATCAACAAAATGTTACAACCGCAACGAACTACCTTGAAAAGGAAAAAGTCCAAAAATCACTTCGCATTTTATCAAAATTTACCGATAATAAACAGATAAATATCATCTTTTATCTCCTTGCCGTCGAAGAACTCTGTGTCTGCGATATAGCCTGTTTATTAAATCTCAGTATGGCATCTGCCTCCCACCATCTTCGTAAACTAGCCAATCAAAACATCTTGGACACTAGAAGAGAGGGGAAAATTATATATTATTTTATAAAGGATGAGGAAATCAGAGATTTTTTTAATCAACTAGGATAACAACTATTTTTACTACTTTTCCATGATTATAGGGAGATTATAATCGTTGTTGTTTCAACGGTAGCAAACTGGTTTTTACATAAAGTAATTGATAAACCCAATATAGATCAGAAAGAATTACTTGAAGCTACCGCACAATATAGAAAGTTATTGATACCTGACCTAATAATTAAAGGAGTGGGATTGATTCTATCCTCCGATTATGATGTATAGTGTTTTAATTGCGGCATTTTATATCATAACTTTAAAAACACTATCTGAAAAAAGAGTGAATAACTAAAAAATGGTGATCAAAGTTAGGTGTATTATTTTAATGTTTACAGACCTAAACTATTCCCCTATTTATAATCTATTGATTCATATTTTATGAAATTAATCAGTAGATATCGTTCTGAAAAGCCTTGATAATACGCTGTTTTTAGTCCAACTGAAACCCATACTTTCCAAACCAGGTCTTAAGAAAGCTCGTAAAGCTAGCCAGTTCTCAAAACGTTAATTCGTTACTGGACAGCAGAGTACAAACGAAAACACTTTGCAACTTGCAAGGTGTTTTTTTGTATGAGAATTAGCGGTGCGCAATTAGGATAGCTCTAGCGACTTTAGTCGCATAGAGATATGCTATGCATAGTTGCCCCAAGAAAATAAGCGAAGCGACGTTTGATTGGATGGCAACCACTGCACTCAAAACGTTACTCAATACGATTAAATCAACGTTTTAAGCTCATCAAAGCTTTGCTTTATGGCTGCCTTTTGGTAAGGGATTCTGAAAAAAATGACTTAAATGTTATTTGTGTTTTGTCTTCATCTTGAAATTCTTATAACAATGTGATATATTTATAACAGTTAAGGTGTGACATATTTATAACACATTAAAAAGAGGTGACTGAAATGAAAATGTCGAAGAACTTAAAGATAATCCTTTATATCGCTAGCGTGCTTATTGTTGTATGTTTAGTATTATTGCTGGGGCATCACCTGCCGATTCTAGCGAAAGGTGCTATTATGGCGACGGCTTGGCTCCCTACGTATTTGGTTTGTACGATGCTATCGGTCCTCTCAAAATCAACCTATCAAAAGAAAGAGAAAAACATGTTTGGGATTACTGCAAAATTATATACAGTGCTTGTGCTTCTCTCGTCATCGATCTATACAATTGGAGTTTGGCTTCTAACTCCTGGTTCTTTGATTAAGAATATAATGTTAGGAATTGGATTAAGTGTTCAATTGTTATTAATGTTTTACTTCTTATTCAAGAGAATTAATGAAGAACCTGATGAACGATTTTATAGAAATATTGCAAAGTCCTCTTCCATTTTGTTTACAATAGCAATCTTTATATTATTGGGAATTGCAACCTTGATAGCCGTCTGTAAAGTTTTCATTTTGAATGCTGGATTTCTTTATATTTTGGTGGCTTTTTTACTCTTATTATTTGCCATTACTTACTTTATCATTGAAAAAAGGGGATGAAATATGGCGAAAGAAAGTAAAATAAAGACTAACTTGAAAGAAGTAAGGGAAGCTTATGGTATGACTCAACAAGATTTAGCAAATCAAGTAGGAATACGGAGAGAAACGATTGTTCACTTAGAAAATAATCGCTACAACCCTTCGTTGGAAATGGCTTTAAAAATAGCACAAGTCTTTAATAAACAAGTGGAAGAACTATTTCGTCTGAAATAAGAGAAGTAAAACAATCCAATTGATTTGTGTATTAGTTTTTTGGAGACTTGTTATTCTGAGAAGAGGTCTTGGTAAGAGGAAGTGTTTTCAAAGGAATTTTCTTGACTTCACCGCAGTTGAAACGCTTTTAAAAATAAGATAATAGTTTATTTTTCAAGAATTTTAACCCAATAATAGAACTTTTTAGGCGGAAATGCTCTCAAAAACGCTAATGTTTCTCTAATTTATTCAGGTTTGAGGTCCTGTATATTATGTAGTTGTCATACAAAAACGATAAAAGTGAATGAATACATTTATTTGAAAGATAATATTGTTAGATACTTCAAACATATTATCAGTAAAGGGTTTTATACGTCTATTAAATATCTCTTGATTTTTGGCAAAAAAACTGCACATAATAATGAGTGTATATTTTACGAATTATGCTTTTATATATGCTTTAAATTTGTATTTAAACTTAGCAGAGGATATAACAAATTACCTAAAATAACATTAAAATTAAAAATAATTAATTATTACTATTTGGTAACACACCTCGAAAACCCTTTGTTTGTAGGAATTGTAGGATATATTAAAAATTTAAAAAAGTTTTTAAAAATTGTTGACATATCTCTAAATAGTGTTATAATCTATAGATGTCAGGGAGGTCCTGATACTAAATATATAATAATCCATTAGAGGAGAAACAATTATGAAAAAAGTATTGCTTACATCAGCTGCAGTTCTTGCAGTATTCGCTTCATCAGCAGCAGTTTTCGCTAACGACGGTAACGTTCACACTGGAAACCTTGATAACAAAACTGAAGCAACAGGTAGCGACTTCTTCACAAACAACGAAGGTGGTCTTACTCAAGCTGCTAAAGACGGTCTTAACAACGTTGATGCAGATTCAACTAAACAAAAATTTGAAGATGCTGGTGAACACATCGAACCAAAACGTGATGCTAACGGAAACATCATCAAAGATGAGTTTGTAGTTACTGATAAAGCTAACGCTAACAAAGACGCTAAAGAAGAAGCTAAAGCTGTTAAAGCTGCAGAAAAGAAAGCTCCAGCAGCTAAAGCTGAAGCTAAAGCTCTTCCAAACACAGCAGCTGTTAAATAATTAACTGCTATTGCAAAAAAGAATATCACTGGGGCTAGAGCTTCGGTGATATTTTTCTATGGATAAAGAAAAGGATTTGACATTTCATGAGTAATCATAATCGTAAATCTACTGGATCTCGCAAAAAACTGATTGCTGGGATTTCGGCCTTAGTCATTGCTGCTTTGGCTATCTTCCTTGGCTTCCAGTTTATGTCTCCGACAGCATCATCCTCTAATGGTGTTAAGAGTGTTTTAACGACTAAAAAAGCAAACACTTATAAAGTTTCAGATGAGGAGAAAGCCTACCTCAAAAATAAATTTGATGGTCTTGAGGCGACAAACCCTGATACTATCGCTTATGTCTATGCACCAGGGACTAAATTGGATGAGCCAGTTGTTCAAACAACGGACAATTCAACCTACTTAGATAAAACATTTGATGGAGGAAACGTTCCATATTTGGGAACTGTCTTCATGGATACAGACAATAAGAAAGATTTCAGCGATCGTTTGACTTGGCTCTTCGGTCATGCTCGAGGAAGTAAGGTTGCTGATAGTCGTATGTTCAACGACGTTAACTACTATAGTGATCAGTCATTCTTTGACAAACACAAATATGTTGTTATTGAGACACCTCAACGTAAGTACTATTACGAAGCACTTGCTATGGTAATTGTGCCTGAAGACACAGCTTTCTATCGTACATCATTTGAAAGCGATAAAGACTTTAAACAACAGTTGGATATCATTTATGATCAAGCAAGTGTTAAAAACAAGGATTTGAAGGTTAGTGCTTCAGATAAATACCTCGTTCTTTCGACTTGTCGTGAGGAAGATGAAACGATTCGTGCTAATCTCTACTTGCGTCAAATTCCAGACTCTGAAATGTCTGATTTTGTAGCTAAACACGGTAAAGATTTGGAATACACACCAACACGTTAATCATTAACAAAACTCTACTTCATATGAAGTAGAGTTTTTATCTTGTCTAAGAAAACTGATGTTTTCAACCGTCGTGGAATTGAGATGTAACCGTTTATTAATCTTTTTTATCATCAATGGATAAGTTTTTTTGGTACACTAGAAGTATGAAAAAGGAGAGTATTATGAAACAGAGCCAGGCTAAAAAGCGTGACAATGCGATGACTAATAAGATTTTGATGGGGTTGATTGCTCTCGTCTTAGGTTTGCTTTTTCTTGAGATTTTAATTGTTCATAGTAAGAACGAACAGCAAAAGAATGCCTCAAACCAGGTACAGACAGCACGTATCATGGCTAATGGGGACTTGCTCTATCATGACGGTCTCTATATGAGTGCCCTTCAGTCAGATGGTAGCTATGATTTCACGGAGAATTTTACTTATGTGAAGCCGTGGTTAAAGCAGGCTGATTTGGTTTTGGGTGATTTCGAGGGAACGATTAATCCTGATTATCCTTTGTCAGGCTATCCTCTGTTTAATGCTCCTCAATCAGTGACCGCAGCTATTAAGGATGCTGGTTATGATGTTATGGATTTGGCTCATAACCATATCTTGGATTCTGGTTTAGAGGGAGCTTTTACAACGGCTGATGCTTTTAAAAAAGTGGGAATTGATCCTGTTGGTGTTTACGAAAAACCGGTACGAGACAAGGCACCACTTCTTATCAAGAATGTTAATGGTATCAAAGTTGCAATACTTTCCTATGCTTATGGTTACAATGGCCTAGAGTCGAACTTGACGGATAAAGAGGTTGCAGACCACTTATCGAATTTGGATGAAAAACGTATGAAAGCTGAGATTCAGCGTGCAGAAAAAGAAGCGGATATCACGGTTATCATGCCTCAGATGGGTGTTGAATATCGTTTGGAACCGACAGATGAACAGGTTAAACTCTATCATAAGATGATTGATTGGGGTGCTGATATTATCTTTGGAGGTCATCCTCATGTGGTAGAACCTTCTGAGGTGGTTAAAAAGGATGGACAGCAAAAACTTATTATTTACTCAATGGGGAATTTTATCTCTAACCAGCGCATAGAGACTATGGATGGTGTGGATAGTGCAGAGTGGACAGAGAGAGGTGTCTTAATGGATGTGACCCTTGAGAAAAAGAATGGTCAAACCACGATTAAGACGGCTCAAGCACATCCGACTTGGGTTAACCGTACGCCTAAAGGAACAACTTCGCCAGAGGGGTATCCTGTGTATACTTACCAAACTTATATTTTAGAGGATTTCATTAAAGGTGGTAAATATAGAAATAAACTAGATGAAGAGACCAAAGAACGTATCGATACTGCCTATAAAGAAATGAATGCCCATGTTAATTTAAAATGGAAATAAAGCTAAGATATCGCCTAAATTTGGCGGTATTTTTTGTTTATCGACAAGTTACCCACAGACTTATCCACACCTGTGGATAAGTCTGTTAACTGTGTTGAATATTGATTTTTCAAGGTTTTAAAAGAAGGAAATTATTTAGGTTGTGAACAAGTTTATCCACAAGTAGTTGGGTCAAAGAGAGGATGTTTTTATAAACGATAATGATTAAATGTTGCTAAAACATTCGTCTTTTTCAAGAAAAAAGAGGTAATTTTCATAAAAAATAGCATTTTTAATCAAAATATGCTAAAATTATACAAAATAAAATGATGGAGGCTTCTCATGAAAGCAATTATTACAGTTGTAGGTAAGGACAAAGCAGGTATTGTTGCGGGTGTTGCGACTAAGGTAGCAGAACTTGGCTTGAATATTGATGATATTTCTCAAACAGTTCTTGATGAATTCTTTACCATGATGGCGGTTGTATCATCAGAAGACAAACAAGATTTTACACACCTACGTGCTGAATTGGAAGCCTTTGGTGAGTCATTGAACGTTAAAATCAACATCCAAAGTTCAGCAATTTTTGATGCTATGCACAACTTGTAAGATAGGAGTAGCTTAAAATGGATATTAAACAGGTCACAGAAACCATTGCCATGATTGAGGAGCAGAACTTTGATGTTCGTACCATTACCATGGGGATTTCACTCCTAGACTGTATCGATTCAGATATCGATAAGGCAGCGGAAAAAGTCTATAACAAGATTGTATCTAAGGCTAAGAATTTGGTAGCTGTTGGTGACGAAATTGCAGCTGAACTTGGTATTCCGATTGTTAATAAACGTGTGTCTGTTACTCCGATCTCAATCATCGGTGCGGCAACAGATGCAACAGACTATGTACCTTTTGCGAAGGCGTTAGACCGAGCAGCTAAGGAAATCGGCGTTAACTTTATTGGTGGTTTCTCTGCACTCGTTCAAAAGGGCTATCAAAAAGGTGATGAGATTCTTATTAATTCTATTCCACGTGCGCTTGCAGAGACTGATTTTGTCTGCTCATCTGTCAACATTGGTTCAACAAAGACTGGTATTAACATGACAGCAGTACGTGACATGGGACGTATCATCAAAGAGGCTTCTGAGGCAGATCCAATGGGCCCAGGTAAATTGGTGGTCTTTGCTAATGCGGTTGAAGATAATCCATTTATGGCAGGTGCCTTCCACGGTGTTGGTGAGGCTGATGTTGTAATCAATGTTGGGGTTTCAGGTCCTGGTGTTGTGCAACGTGCAGTTGAGAAAGTTCCAGGCGAAAGTTTCGATGTTTTAGCTGAAACAGTTAAGAAGACTGCCTTCAAAATCACACGTGTTGGTCAGTTGGTTGGTCAAATGGCCAGTGAACGTCTTGGTGTCGAGTTCGGTATTGTGGATTTGTCTCTTGCGCCAACACCAGCAGTTGGTGATTCAGTAGCCCGTGTCCTTGAAGCGATGGGTCTTGAAGTTGTTGGTACACATGGTACTACTGCAGCTCTAGCCCTTCTTAATGACCAAGTTAAAAAAGGTGGTATCATGGCATGTAACCAAGTTGGTGGTTTGTCAGGTGCCTTTATTCCAGTTTCTGAAGATGAGGGTATGATTGCGGCTGTTAAATCTGGTCATATCAATCTTGAAAAATTGGAAGCTATGACAGCCATCTGTTCTGTTGGTCTAGACATGATTGCTATTCCTGCTGATACGCCAGATACTACAATCGCGGCCATGATTGCTGATGAAGCGGCTATCGGTGTTATTAACCAGAAAACAACAGCTGTTCGTATTATTCCTTATGGTAAGGAAGGTGACATGCTGGAACTTGGAGGTCTTCTTGGGTATGCACCGGTAATGAAGGTAAACAAAGCTTCATCGGCTGACTTCATTGCGCGTGGTGGTCAAATCCCAGCTCCTGTTCACAGCTTTAAAAACTAAACGGATGATAAATGCTTTGCCAATTGGTAAGGCATTTTCTGATGGTCTCGCTGGCTAGATAGTCGAGGGGATTTGTGCTATAATGAATTCAAAAATGACGGAAAGAAGGGGCACTATGAGTAAGGTTAAGTTGTATATTGCAAGACACGGCAAAACCATGTTTAACACCATTGGTCGTGCACAAGGTTGGTCTGATAGCCCTTTGACCCCGTTCGGTGAAGAGGGTATTCGTGAATTGGGGATAGGTCTGAAAGCGGCAGGTATTCCTTTTAAAGCTGCATATTCTAGTGATTCAGGTCGAACGATTCAAACTATGGATATCATTTTGCGTGAGACGGGTTTAGAAACTATTCCCTATAAACGTGACAAACGTATTCGTGAGTGGTGTTTTGGTAGTTTAGATGGTGGCTATGATGGTGAACTTTTCTACGGTGTGCTACCGAGAACAGATGCTTTTCAAGGTAAGGATTTGCATGAGGTAACTTATCCTGAACTTGCACAAGGTATCCTTGATGTGGATACGGCTGGTTGGGCAGAGTCTTGGGAAGTGCTCAGAAAACGTATTTTAGAAGGGTTTACAGCTATTGCTGAGGATCTTGAGAGGTCTGGTGGTGGTAATGCTATCGTTGTTAGTCACGGTATGACCATTGCAACCTTTGCTTGGTTAATTGATCCTTCTGTCGAGCATCCTTCATTGGACAACGGTTCGGTTACTGTTGTTGCTTATGAAAATGGTAAATTTACATTAGAAGCACTTGGCGATATGACTTATCGTCAGGTTGGGCGAGAGATAATAGAAAAAGAAAATGGTAAAAAATAACTATCCAAGTCGCCGTCAGGCGAAAAAGCAAACCAACTGGTTTTTGGTTATCAGTAGTGTCTTGATTGCAGTCCTTTTAGTTGCAGCAGGACTTTATTCTGTATTTGGTGTCAGTCGTACGGTTCAACAAACCAATGGATCGTCGGTAATAAAAAGTAGTAAGCAAGCTACCGATGCGACTCGAAGCAAGGATACAAAGGGACTACCTGATGTATCGCCTAAAGACTGGGAATTGCTTTTGGTAAATCGAGATAATAAGTCTAAAGAACTTAACCCTGAGATTGCTGATGTCGATGGTGTTTCTGTAGATGCGAGAATTGCTAAGAATGTTAAGGAGTTTTTAGCAGCTGCTCAAGAAATTGATCCAAGTTACCACTTGATATCAGGTTATCGTAGTGTTGCTTATCAGACAGAACTTTATAACAGTTATGTTCAGCAGGAAATGGCTGCTGACCCAAGTTTGACGGAGTCTCAGGCGGAGAAAAAGGTTCAAACCTATTCACAACCACCAGGAGCGAGTGAACACCAGACGGGTCTTGCGATTGATATGAGTACTGTAGATAGCTTAAATGAAGCAGATCCAGATACAGTAGCTAAAGTCAAAGAGTTAGCGCCGAAATATGGCTTTGTTCTTCGTTTTCCAGATGGTAAAACATCGTCAACAGGTGTAGGCTACGAGGATTGGCATTTCCGCTATGTTGGTAAAGAGTCAGCAGAGTATATGACTGAACATAATCTTACTTTAGAGGAATATTTGGCATTATTAAAGGAGAAAGCTAAGTGAGACGACGTTTTAAACTAAAAGCCTTCATAACCTTAGTTGCTGTTTTCGCTTTAGGTATTGTCTTACCTTTGATTCTTCATGCCTCTACAGATGATAATGCTCGTTCGGTAAAGGTTGCTTACACGCAGCAAGAGTTTATTGAGACCTTAGCTCCAACAGCTCAAAAGATGTCCAAAAACTATGGTGTGCCTGCGTCTATTCTCCTTAGTCAAGCTGCATATGAGTCGAATTATGGTAGCAGTCTTTTATCTGTTAAATACCATAACATCTACAGTCTGCTAGCTCAGCCGGGTCAAGAACGTATTCGTTTAAAGGATAGTATCTACAGTAAAGGGAAATGGCAATACCAAAAGGTGGATTTTGCAGTTTTTAAGGATTGGTCAAGTTCTATGATGACTTATTTAGAAGAACTTCGCCAAGGAACGTGGGGCGAGTCGACCTATAAAGAGGTGGCAGGAACAACTAGTTATAAAGTTGCGGCAGAAAAACTACAAGCTGCGGGTTTTAGCAGTGATCCAGATTACGCCAAACACCTCATATCTATTATTGAGACCTATCATTTGTCAAAATATGATCGATAAGATTAGAGTACCTCGGAGGTGCTCTTTTTTGCTTCTCTAGGTCTTGAGATGTATTTTTAGCACTCTCTCAAAAAGAGTGCTAATTTTTTGGTTTTTTGGGTTGACATGTTCAAGTTTAGGTGTATAATAGAATCATAAGTTAGCAGTCGACGTGTTAGAGTGCTAATAAATAGAAATGAGGTGACATCGTGATTACGCAAAGGCAAAACACTATTTTGAATTTGATAGTTGAGATGTTCACTCGTACA
Source organism: Streptococcus sp. (assembly GCA_016939315.1). Taxonomy (GTDB): domain Bacteria; phylum Bacillota; class Bacilli; order Lactobacillales; family Streptococcaceae; genus Streptococcus. The sequence goes on from JAFHAZ010000018.1 coordinate 41,991, forward strand.
CATGAACCGGTTGGTTCTAAAGCGTTACAAGAATCAATTGATTCGAGTTCAGCGACTATTCGTAATGACATGGCCAAGCTAGAAAAAATGGGCTATCTTGAAAAAGCTCATACTTCTAGTGGGCGTATGCCAAGCCGAGCAGGTTTCCAGTATTTTGTCGCTAATTCTTTGAATCTTGATACGATTGATGAACAAGATGTTTATCAAGTGGTTAAAGCTTTTGACTTTGAAGCTTTTAAACTTGAAGATATCTTGGATGCAGCGGCAAAGCTGCTGGCAGAAATGACAGGATGCACAGCAGTGATTCAAGATGTGGAACCGACACGACAACGTCTGACTGGATTTGACATTGTTCATCTATCCAATCACGACGCTTTAGCGGTTCTTACTCTAGATGAATCTAAGCCTGTGACAGTTCAGTTTGCTATTCCAAAGAATTTCTTGTCTAGTGATTTGGAAATTCTTCATAAGCTTGTTCAAGAACGTTTTTTGGGAAACACTGTCTTAGATATCCATTACCGATTGAGAACAGAGATTCCTCAGATTGTGCAAAAGTATTTCAAGATAACAGATAATGTTCTAGATTTGTTTGATTATATCTTTTCACAACTTTTTAAGGAATTGATTTTCATCGAAGGTAAGGTTGCATCACTGACCTATGCCGACTTAAAAACCTATCAATTTTTGGACAATCCACAACATGTGGCACTTGAGCTTCGATCAGCTATCTCCGATGATGAAGTGACCAAGATTTCGGTTGCAGAATCAACTGAAGAAGCGCTTGCAAATGTCACAGTTATGAGTCATAAATTCCTGATTCCTTATCGTGGGATGGCGCTCATGCATGTGATTGGCCCAGTTGAAATGGATTATCGTCGCATGGTTAGTTTGGTCAATGTTATTAGTAGAGTTTTGGTTATGAAGTTGACGGATTATTACCGTTACCTCAATAGTAACCATTATGAAGTTAGCTAAGATATAACATTTAAAAAGTATAGAAAGAGGTGTATGCCTTGACTGAAGATATTAAAAAAGAAGAAGTGAAAGAAGAGGAAGCTACTGAGACAACTGAAGAAGTTGTAGAGGAAGTAAGCGAACCTTCTGAACTTGAAGAAGCCCAAGCGCGTGCCGAAGAATTTGAAAACAAATACCTTCGTGCCCATGCAGAAATGCAAAACATTCAGCGCCGTTCTAATGAAGAACGTCAACAATTACAAAAGTATCGTAGCCAAGATTTGGCAAAAGCAATTTTGCCATCACTTGATAACCTTGAACGTGCTCTTGCCGTTGAGGGCTTGACTGATGATGTCAAAAAAGGTTTGGAAATGGTGCAAGAAAGTTTAGTGCATGCTCTTAAAGAGGAAGGGATTGAAGAAATTCCAGCAGATGGTGAATTCGATCATAACTTCCACATGGCTATTCAAACAATGCCTGCAGATGATGAACATCCAGCAGATACGATTGCACAAGTTTTCCAAAAAGGTTATAAACTCCACGAACGCGTCTTACGCCCAGCTATGGTAGTTGTATATAATTAATTGAAAACTTGTCCGAAATGACAGAAAACTATGAATGAAAGATAAAAAAGCAAAATAGAAATTAAGTAAAAAGGGGAAAAACATATGTCTAAAATCATTGGTATTGACTTAGGTACAACAAACTCAGCAGTAGCAGTTCTTGAAGGAACTGAATCAAAAATTATCGCAAACCCAGAAGGTAACCGCACAACTCCATCTGTTGTGTCATTCAAAAATGGTGAAATCATCGTTGGTGACGCTGCAAAACGTCAAGCAGTAACAAACCCAGATACAATCATCTCTATCAAATCTAAGATGGGTACTTCTGAAAAAGTTTCTGCAAACGGTAAAGAATACACACCGCAAGAGATTTCAGCTATGATTCTTCAATATTTGAAAGGTTATGCTGAAGATTACCTTGGTGAAAAAGTAACTAAAGCAGTTATCACAGTTCCTGCTTACTTCAACGATGCGCAACGTCAAGCAACAAAAGATGCTGGTAAAATCGCTGGTCTTGAAGTAGAACGTATCGTCAACGAACCAACAGCAGCAGCCCTTGCTTACGGTTTGGATAAGACTGATAAAGAAGAAAAAATCTTGGTATTCGACCTTGGTGGTGGTACATTCGACGTATCTATCCTTGAACTTGGTGACGGTGTCTTTGACGTATTGGCAACTGCAGGGGATAACAAACTCGGTGGTGATGATTTCGACCAAAAAATCATCGACCACATAGTTGAAGAATTCAAGAAAGAAAATGGAATCGACTTGTCAACAGACAAGATGGCTCTTCAACGTTTGAAAGACGCAGCTGAAAAAGCTAAGAAAGACCTTTCTGGTGTTACTTCAACACAAATCAGCTTGCCATTCATCACTGCTGGTGAGGCTGGACCTCTTCACTTGGAAATGACATTGACTCGTGCGAAATTCGATGATTTGACTCGTGATCTTGTAGAACGTACGAAAACTCCAGTTCGTCAAGCCCTTTCAGATGCAGGTTTGAGCTTGTCAGATATTGACGAAGTTATCCTTGTCGGTGGTTCAACTCGTATCCCTGCCGTTGTAGAAGCTGTTAAAGCTGAAACTGGTAAAGAACCAAACAAATCAGTTAACCCTGATGAAGTAGTTGCCATGGGTGCTGCTATCCAAGGTGGTGTTATCACTGGTGATGTCAAAGATGTTGTCCTTCTTGATGTAACTCCATTGTCACTTGGTATCGAAACAATGGGTGGAGTGTTCACAAAACTCATCGACCGCAACACTACAATTCCAACATCTAAGTCACAAGTCTTCTCAACTGCAGCAGACAACCAACCAGCCGTTGATATCCACGTTCTTCAAGGGGAACGCCCAATGGCAGCAGATAACAAGACTCTTGGACGTTTCCAATTGACTGATATCCCAGCTGCACCTCGTGGTATCCCACAAATCGAAGTTACTTTCGATATTGATAAGAACGGTATCGTATCTGTTAAAGCTAAAGACCTTGGAACTCAAAAGGAACAAACAATTGTTATCCAATCTAACTCTGGTTTGACAGATGAAGAAATTGAAAAGATGATGAAAGATGCTGAAGCAAATGCTGAAGCAGATGCAAAACGTAAAGAAGAAGTAGATCTTCGTAACGAAGTTGACCAAGCTATCTTTGCAACTGAAAAGACAATCAAAGAAACAGAAGGTAAAGGCTTCGACACAGAACGTGATGCTGCTCAATTAGCCCTTGATGACCTTAAGAAAGCTCAAGAATCAGGAAATCTTGATGACATGAAGGCTAAATTGGAAGCTCTTAACGAAAAAGCTCAAGCTCTTGCAGTTAAACTTTACGAACAAGCTGCAGCAGCACAACAAGCTCAAGCAGGAGCAGAAGGTGCACAAACAGCAGATAACTCAGGCGACGATGTCGTAGACGGAGAGTTTACGGAAAAATAAAATAGTCCAGTGGACTATTTTATCCCGAGCTTGAAAATTGGGGAGCGAGGCGTTAAGAATGACTGTTCATTCTAATGGTTGTCATTCTACGGCAATCGCTATGATGCCTTTCCTAAACGCCTAGCTAGTAAACGATAAAAAGAAATCCAGAGGTTGCAAACCAGCCTCTGTTTTTCGCTAAAATAAGTGAAGTGAATATAAGATATAGTTTTACTTCGTATCGTAACAAATATAAAATAGAAAGGAACAAAGAGTGTTCGTCGTTGAACACGGGCTATGGATTAAGCCAAAAAGATAGTTGGTTTCAAGGGACTAGGTGTTCATCTTCAAAACTATTACTTTGGCTTTCTCCATTAGATGCCCTTTGTATCTAAAATTATGAACAATACCGAATATTACGATCGTCTTGGGGTATCTAAGGATGCCTCTCAAGATGAAATTAAACGTGCCTATCGTAAGATGTCTAAGAAATACCACCCAGACATTAATAAAGAACCAGGTGCGGAAGAAAAATATAAAGAGGTCCAAGAGGCCTACGAAACTTTAAGTGATGACCAAAAACGTGCAGCCTATGACCAATACGGACCAGATGGTGCGAATGGTTTTGGTGGTCAAGGAGGCTTTGGTGGCTTCGATGGTGGTGCAGGCTTTGGTGGCTTTGAGGATATCTTCTCTAGCTTCTTTGGTGGTGGTGCTACTCGTAACCCAAATGCTCCACGTCAAGGTGATGATCTTCAGTACCGTGTCAACCTAAGCTTCGAAGAGGCGATTTTTGGTGCCGAAAAAGAAGTTCACTACAATCGTGAAGCGACATGTAAGACATGTTCGGGATCTGGTGCAAAACCTGGTACAAGCCCTGTAACTTGTGGTCGCTGTCATGGTCAAGGGGTTATCAATGTCGATACGCAAACACCACTTGGTATGATGCGTCGTCAAGTAACCTGTGATGTCTGTCATGGAACAGGTCAAGAAATTAAAGAGCCATGTCAAACTTGTCACGGAACAGGACATGAAAAACAAAGCCACAAAGTATCTGTCAAGATTCCAGCAGGTGTTGAAACAGGTCAACAAATCCGACTTGCGGGTCAAGGTGAAGCTGGTTTCAATGGTGGTCCTTATGGAGACCTCTTTGTAATCATCAATGTTAATCCAAGCGATAAATTTACTCGTGATGGATCAACAATTTACTATACACTTAACATTTCCTTTGTCCAAGCTGCTCTTGGTGATACTGTCGAAGTACCAACAGTTCATGGAAATGTTGAGATGACCATTCCAGCAGGAACTCAAACAGGCAAAACTTTCCGTCTAAAAGGAAAGGGTGCTCCACGTCTTCGTGGAGGTTCACAAGGAGACCAACACGTTACAGTTAAGATTGTAACTCCTACGAAACTAAACGATGCTCAAAAAGAAGCTCTCCTTGCATTCGCCAAGGCAAGTGGAGATGAAAAAATCGCACCACAGAAAAAAGGTTTCTTCAATAAAGTAAAGGATGCCTTAGAAGATTTATAAAGGAAGGACGCTGAAAGCGTCTTTTTCTTTATTTCGAAAACTGTATGGGGTCAGTTGACAATCGACCTACTTTTTATCCTTGGAAAAATCTGATATGATAATTTTATGGTTAGATACAAAGCGACAATTTCCTATGATGGTACACTTTTCTCAGGTTTTCAAAGACAACCAAATGCACGTTCTATTCAAGAAGAACTTGAAAAGACTCTCTTACGGTTAAATAGCGGAACACCTGTCACCGTTCATGGAGCGGGTCGTACAGATGCAGGTGTTCATGCCTATGGACAAGTTATACACTTCGATTTGCCCCAAGAGCGAGATCCAGAGAAGTTACGTTTTGGTTTAGATACGCAGTGTCCAGATGATATTGATGTTGTTAGTATTGAACTTGTATCAGAAGAATTTCATGCACGATACAATAAACATAGTAAAACTTATGAGTTTCTAGTAGATGCAGGGCGACCTAAGAACCCTATGATGCGTAATTATGCGACCCACTATCCCTACCCTCTAAGTTTAGCACCTATGCAGGAGGCCGCTAAGGATTTGGTCGGTACACATGATTTTACAGGCTTCACAGCTTCAGGAACTTCTGTAGAAAATAAAGTACGCACAATTACACAAGCTAGTGTATCTATCGATGAGAAAACTGGATTTTATATCTTTACTTTTTCTGGCAATGGTTTTCTCTATAAGCAAGTTAGAAATATGGTCGGTACCTTGTTGAAGATTGGCAATGGTCGCCTGCCTGTTTCGCAAGTTAAGACAGTGTTGGAAAGTCGTGATCGTAATCTCGCAGGACCAACGGCAGCAGGAAATGGATTATATTTGAAGGAGATAAGATATGAGTGATGAATTGATTTTAGCGATTTCAGGGAATGATATTTTTAGTGGTGGCGGACTTCATGCAGATTTAGCGACGTTTACCACTAATAAACAGCATGGATTTGTGGCTCTTACCTGTTTGACAGCTATGACTGAGAATGGTTTTGAGGTCATTCCGGTTGATACTAATGTTTTTAAACAACAACTTGACTCACTAAAAGATGTCCCATTCTCAGCAATTAAAATTGGTTTGTTGCCTAACGTTGAAATCGCAGAATTAACGTTGGATTTTGTTAAAAAACATTCTGATATTCCAATTGTCTTGGATCCTGTTTTAGTATGTAAGGAGACTCATGACGTTGAAGTTTCTCAACTACGTGATGAATTGGTTAAATTTTTCCCTTATATCACGGTTATCACTCCGAACTTACCTGAAGTCGAACTGCTTATAGATAGAAAGGTTAAGACTATTGATGACATGAAGCATGCGGCTAGCTATCTCAATGAATTAGGTGCTAAGACTGTCGTTGTCAAAGGTGGAAATCGCTTGGATGGTAATAAAGCGATAGATGTCTTTTATGATGGAACAGACTACAAATTGTTTGAAGAAGCTGTGCTGGATAAAAATAATACCGGTGCAGGATGTACATTTGCTTCAAGTATAGCTAGTGAATTAGTTAAAGGATGTTCAGAAACTGAAGCTGTGGCAAATGCTAAAGCCTTTGTTTATGAATCAATTAAACAATCAAATGAATTTGGAGTAGTTCAATATGCAAAATAAGAAAACAAAAGAGCTAACATTATTAGCTGTCTTAACGGCTTTATCAGTGACCTTTGGATTCGTAGCTAAAATTCCGACTCCAACAGGGCTTTTAACTTTGGTAGATGCAGGAATCTACTTCACAGCCTTCTATCTTGGAAAGAAAGAGGGGGCAATTGTGGGAGGACTATCTGCATTTTTGATAGATTTGCTATCATCTGCTCCGCAATGGATGTTTATCAGTTTGTTAATCCATGGTGCACAAGGTTATTTTGCTGGATTTAAAGGTAACTATCGTATCCTAGGTCTTCTGATTGCTACAATTGTGATGGTGGGTGGCTATGCACTTGCTTCAGTATTTATGTATGGAACAGGAGCTTCAATCGCAGAAGTGATTCCTAATTTCTGCCAAAATGCTTTTGGCCTAGTCGTTGGATGGGTATTGTATCAAGGATTCAAAAAAGTTCAATCTAAAAAAGGATAATAGTTTTACTAAAACCTATTGACAAGAATTTATTTGGGTGTTAAGATATAAAAGTTGTCTTAACTGACTTGCCACAAACTTGAAAAGGTTCCAAAACTTTAAAAAAGTTATTGACAAGACAAGCTAGAGATGATATTATAAATAAGCTGTTTCGCGAGAGACAGCGGACACGAGAAGTGAAAAAAACTTCAAAAAAGTGTTGACAAGGCATTCTAGATTTGCTAGAATATAGA
>JAFHAZ010000019.1:0-2929 GCA_016939315.1 Streptococcus sp.
CGTTTCCGTACTTTGCAACATTCCATGCTATCTGTTCGTATTGTTCTGACAGATCTCCACCTATTTTCTCTCCATTCTCTGAAAAGATTACATAATCACAAAGTGCAGGAATCATCTCAGCAGTTACTTTATCCGCACGTAGAATCGTATCATATGCTTCATTAATCTTTTGCTCTGCATAATTTGCCGGATAAATACAGCCCACACTAATCAAAAGGCACAGCAGCAGATAAGCAACAATCACCAAACCAACTAATGATCCAAGCATGACCAGTACATATCTCATAAAAATCCTGCTGAGTGCATTGCTTCTCTTTACTCTTCCCATTTATATCCAATCCCCCAGACTGTTTTTATCGGCATATAATCATAATCCGCAAATTTTGCTCTTATATTTTTGATATGCGTGATTATAGTACTGTCATTACTCTCATTGTCAAAGCCAAAGACCGCTTCCAATATCTGTTCCTTCGAGAAAACCTGTCCTCTGTTTTTAGCCAGAAATTCACAGATTTCGTACTCTGCTTTCGTAAACGGAAGTTCTTTATCATCCATCAACAGTTTCTTTTGAGACATCTGAATGCAGACTCTCCCTAAAACCATCCGGACAGAATGTTCCCTGTGCTCTCTTCTAAGATGTGCATTGATCCTTGCCCGAAGTTCCATCACTCCAAATGGCTTTGAAATATAATCATCTGCTCCTAAAGAAAGTCCGTTTACCAGACTGTTTTCCTCCGTTTTTGCCGTAAGAAACAAAATCGGACAATCCACAAGTATCCTAATTCTTTTGCATAATTCGAAGCCATCAATTCCAGGCATCATAATGTCCAGTAAAATCAGGTCATAACGATGTAATTCTTCCATATTAATTTTTAGTGGATTACTTACTTTGGTAACCAGATGTCCATCCTTATTCAAAATGCTTTCTATCATTTCCAAAATTGCCGGTTCATCATCAACTGCCAGTATTTTTGCCATAGTTTCCCTCGATTCTATTCCGATATTCTGTTTCCTTCCCAGTGGTTTACCCACCAAAAATAGTATACCATACTAATCCCTGTAAATATTAAGCAACCTGGTATGAATGACAACCATTCACCTACACTAGTTTCTCCCAATACAGATTGCAGATAAGTATATGGTACTCTACCCGTCCAGCAGACAAATACATATTTCCACACATAATCTCCAAGTCCGGTAAGCATCAATGCACTAATTAGTCCTGATATAATCCCTGCTCCAATGGATACCCCTTTTCCAAACTGAAAAGCCAGAATCAGCTGCCACAGATAAAGTGGAACACTGCTTCCCCACAGCAGCAATGCTGCAAATATACATCCTTTCATGATTTCGATATCGCTTGATGCGATTCTTCCAAATCCAATTCCGAATATGATTGCTGTCAATAGGATAGAGCACAGACACAAAACCAGTAGCATCAACAGTTTCGATAAAAATGCTGCAGGTTTATCCGGTAAAGACAACAGATTTTGAAAATCACCTGCATTTTGTTCCTGTTCCATCACACTTGCTGTAAAAATTCCAATAAGTACCGGAAGTCCTGCTCCTATTGCCTGATAAAATGCAATCACTTTCATATTTTCATTCCATGGTGAAAAAAAGTAATATATTAAAAATATAACGCTGGTTATAATCGGAATCAGTAAGTGTGCCAGAATCACAGATGTTCCTTTCATCTTTCGCAAGTCTGCATTAAGAGATCTTCCAATCATCTTATTTCACCTCTCTTCTCTCAAACCATTTCAAAAACAGAACCGTTACAAAAACAAACCAGATGATTGAGAGACACATTCCCGGAACAATGACTCCCGTATCCAAAAGAGGATTCCCTGCTTCTGCGGCAAGTCCATTTGGTAAAACATGAAGCAACGGGCACATCATTCGCATAGGGATTGCAGAAACAAGTACATACCAGATTCTGGTTTGTGATATTACCACACCGCTGACGGTAATAAACAGGCAAACGAACAGGTTTACAATCATTCCAAATCGTTCACTTAAAAATAAAGCTACCGGAATCTCCCATAACTCAGAAACCGTCAGAAACAATACTGCAATCAACGCTCCTCCAACTGGAACATATGTCGTTAGAAGAAAGCCTCCAAGCGTTGCTCCTGCAAACACAATCACATTAGAAAACAAAATCATGTACCCAATATAAATAATTTTCCCCAGCAACAATTTTCTTCTATCTGTGGGAATAGTCATTAAATGATAGTATTTTATCTTTTTCTCCTGCGCCACAGAAAGATAACAAAATAGAGCAATCATCCCCGGCAGCAAAAGTGTATACCACCAGTTCCAAACACTTTCTGCATAAGCATTTGTCATCCCAAGAGTAAATATAAATGCCATGACAAATGTAAGAAGAGGAAATCCCCAGATAAACTTTTTTCGCATGGTTCTTTTGGCTTTTTGATGTTCTGCTTTTATAATATTAACCATGGATTTCACCTGCTTTCTGGTTTTTTCTTACCACATTCATAAACAAATCTTCAAGATTATCTCCCTGCTTTAATGCTCCTTCGTATCCTAAGATTCCACCTGAAATAATCCCGACTTTATCTGCAAGTAACTGTACCTCTGAGAGAATATGACTGGAGAGAATTACAGTGATTCCCTGTTCCGGAAAAGACCGGATCAGCTCTCGTAATTCCTCGATGCCTATTGGATCTAATCCATTCGTAGGTTCATCCAATATCAAAAGTTCCGGTTCTCCAAGCAATGCCATTGCAATGCCTAGTCTTTGCTTCATCCCCAAAGAAAACTGTCCTGCTTTCTTCTTTCCGGTGTTTGTAAGTGATACAATCTGCAAGACCTCATCAATTCTGTTTTCATCTGTACCAAGCAATAATTGTCTTACCTTCAAATTCTCTCTGGCGGAAAGATTTTCATAAATAGGCGGATT
>JAFHAZ010000020.1:0-3657 GCA_016939315.1 Streptococcus sp.
TTATATAGTCATATGCCATGTAGAATTTATCATCTTTTACTTCTTGACGTTGTACGATGAGTATATCTCCTCCAATATGGATGGCATTTTTTTTTGAAATTCTACGTAATCTTCCAAATATCTGATACGAGCTTCCTGATATGCCACTTTTTCTTCAAGACTCATTTCAGGCATTTCTTCAATTGGAACACTTCCATCAAAGTTATCTGCCTTTGGTTCAAACTCGCCCTTTCTAGCCTTTTGTCTTGCTCGTTTGGCTGCAGACTGTGCACAGTCTTTTCCAAGTGTTTTTGTGTCGAACCCCAATGATTCATAGGCTTCGATAGCTGTCATTCCTTTTTCTAATTGTTTATAAAGTGCAATATAAAAATCTTTTGTATAAATGAATGCGTCCATCTTTTCTGTAAGTCCTGCAACGAATTTATTGTCTGCATGTTTAATAACCGCATCACGATGTGCCAGTCTTTGTGCTTCTGTCTGTTTCTTCTTTTTCTTTTTTACTTGAGCCATAATTCCAATTTCTCCTGTGTAAAGGCACCAAGCTCAACCGCTCGTTTTAATGCCTTTATTCCTGCTTTTTCCATCATCTTATCATATTTTTCCTGCTCGATTTCCATATATTCTGAATATTCACCATCCGACATTGAACAAAGATATTTTTCATAGTCTACAGGAGTCATCTTGTTACGTGTCCATTGAGGGCGTTCATAATTGTAGTAGTATACATATTCATCGACCTTTTTCTTCACATCTTCTGGAGTGGAGCATTTAGAGAAGTCACACTCATCCTTCATATGTCCGAAGTAAGATTCCTGACTGGAATTGTCCCAGCAGTTGCCTCGACGTGACATAGATTGTTCGTAGCCAAGTTTTTTCAGCTTATTCTGGAATTCATCGTTAAAATAAAGTGTACCTTGATCCGAATGGAAAAGAGCATTTTCAGTGGATTCAAGGCAAGCTATTGTATCTGTAGCCAGACTCAAATCATTATAAGAAGACGTAACATGATTCACGATTCTGCCTGTGACCGCATCCTTTATACATGAAAAGTATTCGGTTTTATTAGTACTGTATTTTAAATAACTCACATCCGTAAGCAGTATCTCATTAGGTCTTGCCAGACGGAATCTTCTTTTTAATAAGTTTGGTTTTCGATTATTCTTCAAATTCTCTCTATTCGTTTTCAATTCAGGACGTTCCTTGCGCACAGTACATACACAGCCATACTTTTTCATCAGTCTAAGAATCTTGGCTCTTCCAAAATGAACACCACACATTCCAGGAAGCATCATATAAATGGTACGGGAACCCTTCTTGAATCCTTTATAGTCCATAACTGTCTTTATATGTTGAAAATCAATCTCATCCCGTTTGTCCTTCATGCCATAGTTGTCATTTGAAAGAATCGAATAATAGGATGATCTGGATAATCCAATCTTTTTAAGAATCGATTGAACAGAATAATCGTATCGGTCATGAGGAAGGTCCTTAATCCACATACACAACACTTTCTTTTGATTGAAAGTATAGTGTGGAAGATTATTTCGCAATCTGTTGAAATGCATCAAAGACAACTTCTCTAAAGCTCGCATCTTATTATATTGAACGCGAAGTTTGAAATCCGAATCAATCTCATCTAAGACACTCAAAGATTCAATATTCCATTTGTTCAATTCATTTTGTATTCTGTTACGCACACTAATAGGTAGATCAGATCCATTGATTTCAAATATGCCAAGAACCTCATCAATAGGAAGTTCTTTGAATCTATAAGCTTCATTATAAAAACTATTATTAAGAACAAAATGTTTAGATGTACACCTCTGAATATATGGATGATCGATGTATTTATTAATCGTATTTAAGCTTATATTTTCCTTTACAGTTTTTTTACCATCGAAAAGCTTTTTCAAATTATAGATTCTTTGAAAACCAACTCTTTTCGGGTCTAAACCACAAGAATCCAACAGAGATTCGATAGATACTTTAGGATATTCTTTATAGACATTATCAATGAATTCAGAAGTGAATTGAATTCCTTTTCCGAATTTCATAAAAATTCCTGAACCAATCAAAAATTCATTATCATACTTTTCAACTAATGAATTACGTATTCCAAACGCTTTATTCTTCCCACCAGTAGGACGACCATCTCTTTTAAAATTTCTATGTAGCCTGTTAATAACGTCACATCCGATTATTGTACAATTGAAATTATATGACGTGAGAACTCTTCTTATTTGAGCCACTGAAGGATATTTGATCCATTCATCATAAAGGATACATCTAAAATCATAGGTGAATGATAGTCTGTTTTCTCGAATGTATTTAACATAAGGTGATTTAGATAATACATCTATTTCATCTTTCGTAAATCTTTTGGTTCTTGACATTTTTATTTTAAAACAACGAAAAAAGATACCCACAAGTGAGTATCACAACTGTCACGTTGTTGTCCTCCTTATGGGTACCATTTTATTTTGCTTCCTTTTTATATTGCATTTTATTTGGTTAGATTATAGAATATATATGATTTAAAAAAGCTTTAATTAAAATGTTAATTTAATATTCAGTTATATTTTAGAGAGGAAAAATAGAATGACAATCGAAGAATGTTATGTAAAAATGGGAGCAAACTATCAAGATGTTATTAAGCGTTTGCCAAGTGCTAAAATGATTGAAAAGTTCGCTTTGAAATTTAAAGATGATACTAGTTTTCAAGAATTAGAAACGGCTTTGAATGAAAAACAAGTCGAATTGGCTTTTCGAGCCGCTCATACTTTAAAAGGAGTATGCATGAACTTAGGCTTTGATCATTTGTATAAGCCTAGTTTTGAAATTACTGAGAGTTTGCGTGCAAGTAATTTGGAATTGGCTTTACAACAATTTGATGCAGTGAAAGAGCAATATACTAAAACAATTGATGCTTTAAATGAATTTGCAGCATAGATCTCGAAAGAGATCTTTTTTTATATATTAAGATTTTGGCTTCGCGACAGGAAAAAATGTATGTGAAAAAACAATAAATAATCACATGGCATAGATTATCAGGAACGAAAAAAGGACTATTAAATTAAAATGGGGGTATTTTTGAAGTGTATGACATGACAACAGATTCTTATGTTACTACTTTAGTCAGTGGTCAATTGATGATTAATGGAAAAAGCACAGATGAAGAGTATGAAATTTCTAAAACGAAGACTTCTCTAAAATTATCAAGACAGTTTAATTTTACCTGAATTTCGGTAAGCATTAGCTATTTGCTAGTACTTTTCTTTAATCAAATGAGTACTACGATATCCACGTTTTAAAAATTTAAAGAAACATTCTATTACCAAAAAATGAATTTTTTTTAAAAAGTGGGAATAGAATAATGACAGAACTTACACTTTGCGTTAAATTATGCTTGGGATAGTTATATTTAAGTGGCAAAAACTCCATAGCTTTCTGTGGAGATGAAAGCCACTTTTTGTATTGTATAATGCGTATTAAAAATATATAATATATGTAGAAATAGTTCGGAGTTGATATCATGGGTAGACCTAGAACAAACAATGTTCAGATCAATATTGCCATTCCTGGTGAATGGAAAAAAGAACTGGAAAATCTTGCCAGAATCTATTCGGTTGAAGAAGGTAAAACGATCACTTTTCTGGA
>JAFHAZ010000021.1:0-24375 GCA_016939315.1 Streptococcus sp.
TAAAGACAAAAGCTCCATGGCAATTTGACCACCAAGTGAAACACCACCGATTGCAAACAATTTCCCACCACAGTTTGCTTTGATATAGTCTAGAATCTCCAAAGCAGAATCTTCAGTAGAAACATAATCAAGTTGATATTCCTCACCGTGGCCATTCAAAGTGGGTAGAATAACACGGTATTCTTCTGACAAGATTCGTGCTTGACGAAGATAATTCCACCAAGAACTGCCACCACCATGTATCAGTAAGATAGGAGGCAAATTCTTATCACCACATTCATGGAATTTCATGTTTAAACTCCTTACTTTAGGACTTTCACTAGCTACATCCTTGTTTAATCAACTCGTACAAGCAAAGCTACACACTCCACGTGAAACGAGTGAACACTAAGTATGTCAAGTAGTTGCGTTCATATGTGGGAACATATCTATAAACCTTTTAAAGATAGATTGTGGTTATCGTTAAAAGGTATTATCTCAACAAATCTGAATTTGTTTGTCTAATTGAACTCTAATATATTGCTCAACATAAATATCATATTCTATGCGAATAATAATCTATTATTGGAACATCATTTAAAATTAGATAATTACCAATTCCTGTTTCTATATCATGTCGTTGTTTTTTCCCTTCTTTTCCTTTTTTTAAGCCTATCAACGGAAATACGAGAAAAAAACTATCATCCCACTTCAAATTAACAGAATGTACTAATATTCCTGATGTATTATACTTCCAACCCTTTTTCTTTCCGTTTCTTGAAAAATAATCTCATCATATTCATCTTTAGTAGATGGAATATCAAAATTAACATCATTACTGCAAGCGACTACCCCTACTCTATTATCTGCAAATTTAATCCATATAATATCCTTTTCAGAAGTTATTCCATTATATATTTGCTTTGTTTTTTTGTTAAACTCAGTTAAATTGATGTTATCTGTTTTGACAATATTGTTACCATCATAAACCTTTAGTCCATATGCTTTTATAAAACTATTTACAAACTTTATAATACACTCTTTATCTACAGTTTGTACTGTGAGTTGCTGTTTCGCCATTTTAAAACGCTTTGTTTTTCCATAATGAACTGTATTTTCAGGTCGTTTCTTGTTTCTTATTAATTCTTCTATATTTATTTCAGGACTTTTGATAATCATCTCACACCTCAAATTAAAAAATAATCGTGATTTACAAATTCATATTGTGGAACAAAATTTATTCTTGCTCTACCTATTAACCTCAACAGTTGGTCTCTTTATCCAATTGTTCTATATTTTCTACTATATTTCAACACTTCTATCAGAGTCTTAATAAAAGCACTTCTATCCATTAATATCCCCATTCTTCTTTATATATTTACCACTCTTAACCCTTTGATCCTTTGGTTTCTCCGCATCTACAGGAATAACCCAAAATGATCCAATCTTTGTGGCACCAAGTATACGTCCCACTTTGCAGAGGACCTGTATTCTTCTAAATGTAATACCCCATTTTTCTGATGTTTGCTTTATTGATAAATATTCCATCATAATCTCTCAGTAAATAACTTTACAGTTACACTCGTTAACCATAGTATATTCCAAGCTACGAATAAAATCAAATTGCAATTATAATCATAACCACCCGTCTAACGGGTGGTTTATTTGTTTTTTACCTTTGGAGCGAAACAGACTTAAAGTCACATAATACAAAAACCTATCCCAAGACTTAACTTGAGATAGTTTTCTTTTTATTTAACAATAGATTCTTTGTAGTCACACTCTTCGTTACTACAAATAACTTGCTTGCCGCCACCACGGACTTTCTTCTCGACAAGATAATCGCCTGATTTAGGACAGTTACGTCCAACAGGGATATCCCACGATGTAAATTCACAGTCAGGATAGCGATCACAACCATAGAAGACACGATTTCGTTTTGTCTTACGTTCGATGACCTGACCTTTACCACAGGTTGGACAAGTAACGCCAATTTCTTTGGTTATGGCTTTAGTATTGTGACAATCTGGGAAGTTACTACATGCATAAAACTTACCATATCGACCAAGTTTGATGACCATTGGGTGACCACAGAGGTCACAATCAAAACCAGCTGGCTCATCCTTGATTTGGATTTTTTCAATACCTTCTTCAGCTTTTTCCAATTCTTTTTGGAATGGTTTGAAGAATTCATCAATAACCTTCTGCCACTGCTCCTTACCGATTTCAACTTTATCGAGTTTTCCTTCCATCTCGGCAGTGAATTTAACATCCACGATGTCTGGGAAGAATTCGACGATTAAGCTATTAACGATTTCACCAAGTTCTGTTGGTTCAAAACGTTTAGCTACTAATTTGACATAGTAACGACGTTGAATAACATCAAGTGTAGGTGCATAAGTTGACGGACGACCAACACCATTTTCTTCCAGCGTCTTAATCAGAGTCGCTTCAGAATAGCGGGCTGGTGGTTGCGTGAAGTGTTGTTCAGGCGTTGTCACAACCTTCTTAACCGTATCACCTTCTGCCATATCAGGAAGCATTTTATTCTTATCAGAGTCGTTGTAAACGGCCATATAACCATCGAACTTGATTTGGCTACCATTTGCAGTGAAAATGACTCCGTTTTGAGACAAGGTCACCTTCATCGTATCGAATACTGCAGCTGTCATTTGACTCGCTACAAAACGATTCCAGATAAGAGTATAAAGCTTAAGCTGATCCTTATCCAAATACTTTGCAATGCTTTCTGGTGTTTGGAAAACATTTGACGGACGAATAGCCTCATGGGCATCTTGTGCTCCTGAACTATTTTTCACCTTGCTGCCGTGTTTTGAATACTTAGAACCAAAGCGTTCTGTAATAAATTCAGCAGCCTGGTTTTGTGCAACAGGACTGATACGTGTTGAGTCCGTACGCATATAGGTAATCAAACCTTGAGCGCCTGAACCCAGATTAATCCCTTCATACAACTGTTGAGCAACCATCATGGTCTTACGTGTTCGGAAGTTAATCTTATTGGCAGCATCCTGTTGAAGAGATGAAGTTGTATATGGCAATGGCGCATTACGACGGCGTTCTTTTTTCTCTACTTTATCTACGTTAAAATCATCACTTGTGATACGAGACAGAACGGCTTGAACATCCTCATTATTGTTGAGCTTAAGCTTTTTACCATCCAAGCCATAGAAGCTAGCCTGAAACTTCTTAGCACCCTTCTTAAAGGCACCATCAATAGTCCAGTATTCTTCTGGTTTAAAGGCCTTAATTTCATTTTCACGGTCGATAATGAGCTTAAGAGCTACCGATTGTACACGCCCGGCCGAAAGACCTTTCTTAACCTTCTTCCATAGAAGCGGTGAAATAGAGTAACCCACAATACGGTCCAAGACACGACGAGCTTGCTGGGCATCTACCAAGTCCATGTCAATGGCGCGTGGCTCTACAAAGGCATTTTTTACTGCGTCTTTAGTAATTTCGTTAAAAACAACACGATTCTTATCATCTGGCTCTAATCCAAGAATATGTGACAAATGCCATGAAATGGCTTCCCCTTCACGGTCCGGGTCACTTGCGAGAAAGACTTGCTTGGCTTTTTTTGCTTCTTTCTTCAATTCATTGATAAGAGGTCCCTTACCTCGAATATTGATGTACTGAGGTTCGTAGTTGTTTTCAAAATCAATCGACATACTTGATTTTTTCAAATCACGGATATGCCCAACAGAGGCTACAACTTTATAGTTGCGGCCAAGATACTTCTCAATCGTTTTCGCTTTAGCAGGAGACTCCACGATGACCAAATTTTTCTTTGGTGTCGCTCTCTTTTTAGTCGCCTTTTTAGCTGTCGTTTTCTTTGTTGTTTTAGTTTTCGTTTTTGTTGTCGTTGCTGTCGCCATAGACTATTTCCTTATAATGTTATAAACTGGCTGCGCCACTCATCTGTCTAAAATCTAGTCACAAGACATTAAAAAATGAAACATCTTGGACCGAGCAACTAACATGATACCTTCCTTTTCTTTAACTGTCAATAAAAAACTTTATCTCTATAGGAGAACTTTGATTTTCAAGAAAACTCTGAAAGGATGTCAAACCCTGTCGTAATGCACTTTGCGCCCTCTTGAATTAAGTGATGACATCCGTCTGACTTTCCATCTAAAATATTTCCTGGAATAGCAAAAACATCTCTACCTTCTTCCATGGCACGCTCACAAGTAATCAGACTTCCAGAGCGAAGTTTTGCTTCTACGACCATAACTCCTTGACACAATCCAGAAATAATCCGATTTCGTTCAGGAAAGTGGTACTTGAGAGGCTGTTCACCCGGTCCATATTCTGTAAGAACTAAATGATTTTTGGCCATATAGTCCTGCAAAGCTTTATTTTCTTTAGGATAATAAACATCAAGTCCTGTCCCGATAACTGCAATAGTGTTTCCCTTATTTTTCAAGGCCTCCATATGCGCACAAGTATCAATCCCACGCGCCAATCCACTCACAATAGTAAAGTGATTACCAAGTTCACTAACAATTTTTCGAACGGACTGTTTACCTGTTTCAGAGCACTTTCTTGCCCCAACAACAGCTAGCTTTGGTTTACTCAGCAAGTCAAGATTCCCTTGATAATAAAGAAGAACAGGAGGATTATAGGTATGCTTCAGCTCAATGGGATATTCTTTATCAAAAATCGATAACGTAGGAAAACGGTCGAATTGTTCTTTGAGTTGCTTAATATCTAAAGTCTTATACTTTTCCATAAAAAGAACGGCATTTTTAGACTTGGATACCACTGCCATATCACGTAAACTCAATTTTCTATCTTGAGTCTTTTGATAGTCCAAAATATTTATGATATTCAAATTCGTCAACCCAGCGGCTTTAAGTTTAAAAAGTTCAAAATTATTCATATAGATACCTCCTTTTCATTATTCGTAATAGAAAAGAAAAAAGCTCCATTATGGAACTTTCATTGATTATAAATCATTTTCAGAAGCAAAATAAGACGCCGCCCCTAGTAGGTTATTATCGTTATGGAAATGACAGGCTTGAATAGTTATGGGCTCAAATCCTAATTCAGGCTTATCCTTAAATAACTCCTCATAGGCATCACTTATTCCTTCTATTAAAGTACCTTGCCTACTGATACCACCACCGATAACAACTTTCTCCAACCTAAAGAAGCTCTGCAAATTTAGCACAAGAACAGCAATTTCATGACAATAGTCTTTAAATAAAAGATTTAGATCCTCCGATTGATTTCCCTCTATAGCTGAGAATACGGCTGGACCATCGTCTTGATCTAACCCAAGTAATTGACTGGCTTCATGAACAAAGCCTACTGCAGACCCCTTATTATCGACAAGGCTTACTAAGCCATGCATAAACAATTCCCACTGGAAAGGTAGAGAGGTTTGACTCATGCTTTGGGGACTTGGAGCTCGCAGATATTGAGTGACTGACAGAGGTGATAGCAAGTCCTCCTGTGAGACAAGGCCTAAACCAACACCAGTACCTAAAACCAAGGCAGCCCCACAATCTAAGTCTTGTAGACTTCCATATCTGGCTTCAGCCAAGGCTGCCGCGTCAGCATCATTGATAACCTTTACAGGCAGTTGAAATGTTTTAGTCAATCGAGACCCAAGAGGAATAGCCGTTAAATAAGGGATAAGACCGCCCTTAAAAATGAAGCCACGTTTACTACTTATTTCGCCAGGGCACGCAATGGCAATCCCAGAAATGATGTCCTTGTGAGACGAGACAATATGCTCTAAAGTCAACCAAAAGTCGTCTAACGTTGTTGGAGTCGACACTTTAGATTGATTGCTAATCTTAAAATCATCATCAACTAACCCAAACTTGATAAAGGTTCCTCCAATATCAATAGCTAAAATCACACCACTTCACCTACTTTTTATTATTGACTTTATGGGTTCAAAGCTTCTTCTATGAATTGGAGTAACACCAAATTTATCTATGCCAGACAGATGATCCTTGGTACCATAGCCTGCATTTTTGGCAAATGCGTAACCAGGAAACTCCTGATCATAGTCAGCCATCATCTTATCACGGGTTACCTTTGCTACGATAGATGCTGCCGCAATTGATAAAGAATTAGCATCCCCTTTTATAATTGATGTTTGCCCTATTGGTAAATCCAAAGTCATGGCATCAATTAACAAATGTTCAGGTTTGGGACTAAGTTTCTCAATAGCATCAGCCATAGCAAGCTTGGTTGCTTCATAAATATTGACATCGTCAATCACATGATTGTCCTTTATACCAATCCCGACGGCTACCGCTTCCTTCATGACCTGCTTATAAATAGCTTCATGTTTTGATTTTGGTATTTTTTTACTGTCATTGAGACCTTTTATTTTACAAAGCTTTGGTAAAATCACCGCTGCAGCTACCACTGGCCCAGCCAAAGGGCCACGTCCAACTTCATCAACACCTGCAATGAGTTCAATTCCCTGAGCATAAAGCGATTTTTCATAACTGAGCATCATCTCTAAGCGTTCTTCCTCAGCAATCTCAGCTTGTATAGCTTTACGGCGTTGCTTAATGGCAGTCTGTACACCAGCTCGACTATCTTCCTCAAAACTTGCCCATCGGTGATCGTCCAGGTCTGTCAAAGTGGCCAATTGCTCCTTGACTTCTTTAATTGTCGCCATCAGTATCGACCCCAACAATATCAAGTGTATAACGACCTAGTTTTCCATCACGAACTTCTTTGACAAATAGATTATAGAAACGGTCATAATCTTCACGGAAGCCAAGTTTTCGAGTCATTTCCATAATGATTTCTGGAGCCTCTTCTTCAAGGTCAATCCCTTTAAAGCGTTCCTCTAAACGTTCAGGATAGTAAGTTTTAAAATAGTTAAGTCCAAAAATTGTAACTTCATCCATTGGCAAGAGCTGGTCCTTGATGGCACCGGTCAAAGCAAGTTTCAAACCGACCAATTCATCTTCAAACTTAGGCCACAAAATCCCCGGAGTATCCAGAATTTCCAAATCCTTATTTGACTTCAACCACTGTTGACCTTTTGTCACACCAGGTTTATTTCCTACAACGGCAATTTTTTTACCAGCCAAACGATTCATCAAGGTAGATTTCCCTGCATTTGGAATCCCAATAATCATAGTTCGCAAGGTCTCTTTCTGAATACCACGTTCACGAAGTCGTTGAATCTTGTCAGCCATAAGACTCTTAGCAGCGTCTGTCACCAATTTAACTGTAGATTGTTCCTTGGAATTGATGGCCAAGGTTTTAATCCCTTGACTCTCAAAATAGCTTCTCCACTCTTTTGTACGATTACTATCAGCAAGGTCAGCCTTATTGAGAATTAAAAGTTTTGGTTTATCGCCAACAATTTTAGTTAGCATGGGATTTTGACTTGACAGTGGCAAACGTGCATCCACTAAAATTGTTACAAAATCAACATGCTTAAGATTTTCCTGAACTTGTCGACGGGCTTTGGACATGTGACCAGGGAACCATTGAATAGTAGCCATGTTTATCTCTCCTCTTTATTTTCTTAGTAAAATATGATTTAAACTCTTTAAAAAAAGCCAAAGACTTGGCTTTACTTTACTTATATTATATCAGATTTAGTTTAAGATGCCCAATCGATAAAAGTTGACTAAGCCTCAACAGGCATAAAGTTACCGACAATTTTACCAATAATTCGAGGATCTTCGTCATAGGGTGCGAACTTATCACCATAACGTTTATTGAGAGAAACTAAACGTAGCCCATCTTCCTCACGATAAACTTTTTTGATATAGGTCTGACCATCCCAGTCTACAGCATAAACAGCTCCATCATAATCAAAACCTGTTTGTTTGATTAGCACTACTTCACCATTTAGGTAGGTAGGTTCCATAGAGTCTCCAAAAACCCATGACGCAAAATCATGATCCAATTCTTCATCATAGAAAACTTCATCATAATTGCCATCACCAAAGTAAGTGTAACCAGTTCCGGCTGATAAACGCTCGAAAACTTTGTATGAGTAAAGCGGAATAACAGGTGCTTTTTGCTTTTCTGCTTCTTGCTCTTCTAGGAGAGCCTTAGTGAGTCGCAAAGCTTCTTGGCGATTTTCCTCATTTAATTCCAAGTAGACTTCTACAATCTCATGTTCAGACAGAAAATAGGTCTCAGCTACACCAAAAAGTTCAGCCAAAACCGATAGGTTCTTTTGATTTGGTTTCGTCTTACCATTTTCCCAATTAAAATAAGAGGAGCGTGAAATTCCTAGATGCTTAGCTACTGATGCTTGGCTCATTCCTTGCGCTTCTCGAATTTCCTTAAGTCTTTGTCCTGAAAACATGGCTACCTCCGTAAGTTAATAAACTAACATAAGTTTATCAAAAAAAGCAGTTGTTTTCAAGTGAAACTAACTACTTTTACATTTCTCTTTTATATCATTCTTTAACTAAAAATCCTAGATGGTTAAGTGCTTCTTCAATATAACCTATATCTTGCTCACTATCTGCCTCAACAAGATGGTAATGAACTCCGTTTGTTAAATCAGATAAGGGGCGAAAATCATTTGACGAGGCTTGGTCTAAAAAATGACTAACATCTCGACGACAAGTCAATTTCAACAAAGTCTGAATTTCTCCATAAACTGGATGATCTATCATGATATTTTGAATACGGCCTCCATTATCAACAATAGCCAAAAGCTCATCTTCCATATCGGACACTTTATGATTCACCTTAAACAGTCGACGTACATAAGAATCATCTTCTCTGCTTTTATAGATATATCCTCTATTAGTTGAAATAATCTGGGCACCATCTGCACGTAAGAGTGCAATATCTTGAACAATGATTTGACGTGTCACACCAAAATGCTCCGCCAAACTCTGTCCATTCATTGCCTCTTTAGTTCCCTTTAAGAGTGCCAATAATTCTTGTTTTCGATTTGAAGCCATAGACCAACCATACCTCTTTCAATTAGCGTATTTTTCGAATACTTTTGAAAATCGTTAATGCTATAACATAGTCTATCATACTATGAACAATAGTGCCAAAACCAACTAAAACAAAGAGAACATAGAATAGTTTTTGGAAATCCTCTCCTGTTACGGAATAAAAAATCACGCAAGCAAGAACTTCACCTATGGCATGGATAAGTCCTAAAACAAAGTTGAAAAGTAATGATGATTTATGGTTTTCTATCGTTTGTGGAAATTTTTTCAAATAGAGTGCGCCTAATAAGCCAAATATAATATGTGAAAAGGCCCTAAAAACAACCACAATCGGATAGCCAGCCATAAAGTATCCCAAACTAGAGGCTAAGATAACAAAAGCAGTTACCCAGGGAGATATAAACATGGCTAGAAATATTGGAACATGACTCCCCAAAGTATACGAAGCCGGTGGGATGATTAGTTTAATTGGCATGATACTTGGGATAAGGATAGCAATTGCAGTTAATAAAGCTGCAAAGGTCATTTCTTGAATTCTCTTTTTCGGTTTCATAATCTACTCCTTTTTATTGTATATACATTAGTATATTACAGTGTATAGTTATATAAGTCAATGTTTTTCAGAAAAAAACACTAGAGCAAAATGCCCTAGCGTTCTATGTTTCTTATTTACGTTTTTTCTTAGCTTTTTTCATCTTATTAGCTTGACGCTTCATCGCATGTTTCATGGCAAATGAACCAACCTTACCTTTAAGGCCACCACCAAGCATTTGGCTAAGATCCATATTTCCAAGATCTGGCATACCAGCGCCACCCATCATGCCTTCGAGAGCAGACATGTCCATATTCCCCATATCAGGCATATTTGGCATGTTTTTTGGGAGATTATTTGGATTAAGACCCATTTGACGCATCATT
Source organism: Streptococcus sp. (assembly GCA_016939315.1). Taxonomy (GTDB): domain Bacteria; phylum Bacillota; class Bacilli; order Lactobacillales; family Streptococcaceae; genus Streptococcus. Next base: position 9,831 of record JAFHAZ010000021.1, read on the forward strand.
TGCTCCATATCGCCAGACATAACACCTTGCATCATTTGTTTGGCTTGGTTGAAGTCTTTAATAAACTTGTTAACTTCGATGAAGGTATTCCCTGAACCATTGGCAATACGGCGACGACGACTTGGTGTCAAAAGATCTGGATTTTCACGTTCTTCAGGTGTCATAGATGATACGATGGCACGTTTGCGCGCAATCTGTTTCTCATCTACTTTTACATTAGCCAAGGCTGGATTGTTAGCCATACCTGGCAACATCTTAAGCAAATCCTCCATAGGACCCATATTTTGCACTTGGTCTAATTGGTCGATGAAGTCATTGAAGTCAAAGGTATTTTCACGCATCTTTTCAGCCAACTCAAGAGATTTTTTCTCGTCGTACTCTTGAGAAGCTTTTTCAATAAGGGTAAGAAGGTCACCCATACCTAAGATACGACTTGACATACGGTCTGGGTGGAAAGTCTCAATATCTGTGATTTTCTCACCAGTACCTGTGAATTTAATTGGCTTACCAGTAATCTCACGAATAGAAAGAGCCGCACCACCACGTGTGTCACCGTCAATTTTAGTAAGAACGACACCTGTGATATCTAGTTGTTCATTGAACTCCTTGGCAACGTTAGCAGCTTCCTGACCAATCATGCTATCTACAACCAAGAGAATTTCGTTTGGATGAGCAAAATCCTTAATATCATGCAACTCTTGCATGAGAGTCTCGTCAATCTGCAAACGACCAGCCGTATCAATCAAGACATAGTCATTCTTATTGGCACGCGCTTGTTCCAAACCATTTTTGACAATCTCAACCGCCGGTGTCTCTGTACCCATATCAAAAACAGGAACATTGATTTGTTGTCCCAAAGTCTTCAACTGGTCAATGGCTGCAGGACGATAGATATCCGCAGCAATCATCATTGGACGGGCTTCTTGTTCTTTAATCAGCTTATTAGCCAATTTACCAGCAAAGGTTGTTTTACCAGCACCTTGAAGACCAACCATCATAATGATTGTTGGAATCTTTGGAGATTTCTCAATTTCAGATGTTTCAGACCCAAGAATATCTGTCAATTCTTCATTAACAATCTTGATGATTTGTTGCGAAGCATCAAGAGTATCAATGATTTCGTGACCTACAGCACGTTCACGAACACGTTTAATAAATGTCTTAACGACTGGTAGCGCTACGTCTGCTTCAAGAAGTGCCAAACGAATCTCTTTAGTGACTTCTTGAACTTCTTTCTCTGAAAGTTTTCCTTTACGTCTTAAATTTTTGAAAACGCCTTGCAAGCGTTCCGTTAAGCTTTCAAAAGCCATATATCATTTCCTCTCTTACTTTCTGCTTGAATCTAATCTCTATTATCAATGCTGCTGAGCACAGCAATTTGTTCCTGAAGATAGCTATCGTCTGGATATTTTTCCATGATATCATCAAAAATTTGGCTACGAACGATGTAATCTGAATACATATGTAATTTCATCTCGTAAGCTTCTAAAATCTTCTCAGTACGCTTGATGTTATCATATACTGCCTGACGACTCACACCAAATTCCTCAGCAATTTCTGCCAAACTGTAATCATCCGCATAATAGAGCTCAATATAGTTCATTTGCTTATCTGTCAACAGTGCAGCATAGAACTCAAAAAGGGCATTCATGCGATTGGTTTTTTCAATTTCCATAAGCTCCATTTTACCATAAAATCATGGTGTTAGCACGATTCTTGTGCAGAAAAAAGCAGTGACTTCTAGTTATTCTCCAAATAAAATTCAAAACGGTCACCAACATAGTAACTTCGTACATATTCGAAAGCCTGACCGTCTTGGAGGAAGGAAATTTGTGTCAGACTCAAGAGAGCATCGCCAGTCTTAACCTTAAGGTGCTTGGCTAAACTACTATTGGCCAAACTAGCTGATATGGTCTGCTGACTTTTCCCTATTTCATAGCCGTTATCGGTCAGTGTCTTGAAGAAATGTTCCGTAATTTCTGACTCCTTGAAACCTCGGATAATCTTCTCAGGGATACTGGCAATCTCATAGGCAACTGGAAGATCATCCGCAAAGCGAACACGTTCCATACGAATCACATAGGACTGTGGTAAGACACCTAAATTTTTGATTTCAAATTCATTGGGATGCACACGTTTATATGAAATAAGCTCACTAGATGGTTTCTTGCCTTGGGATTTAACAATCTCTGTGAAACTCGTGGTTCCACGCATCTTTTCCTTAACTCGACTGCTGGCCACAAAAGTACCACTACCTGGTTTACGCTCTAAAATACCCTCGTCTACTAAAAGTGTTATGGCCTGACGCACAGTCATACGACTCACATCAAAAGTGTCGCAAAGATCCCGCTCGCTAGGGAGACGTTGCCCGATTTTCCAAGTGCCATCATCAACATCTGCCTTAATCTTATCATGTATGCGAATATATGCTGGTAGCATCTAATACCCCCTTCTTTACCCCTATTTTACAAAAAAACTAATAGAATTGTAAAGGTGACGACAAGACTTACAGTTCATCGTATAAATCTAGGTGCTAAGTCCTTAAAATTGTGATACAATGATTGCATAAGAGTCCATGTGTGACGTAAAAAGAAAGGGTAATAATGACTGACATTTCCACTTTGAATGATGTGCAGAAAATCATTGTTCTAGACTATGGTAGCCAATACAATCAGCTGATTGCACGTCGTATTCGTGAATTTGGCGTTTTCTCTGAATTGAAGAGCCATAAAATTACCGCTGATGAAGTCCGTGCCATCGATCCTATCGGTATCGTACTTTCAGGTGGTCCTAACTCTGTTTATGCCGAAGATGCATTTGGTATTGACGAAGAAATTTTTGAACTTGGTATTCCAATTCTTGGTATCTGTTACGGAATGCAACTGTTGACCCACAAACTCGGTGGTAAAGTTGTTCCTGCTGGTGAAGCCGGTAACCGTGAGTATGGCCAATCAACACTTCGCCTTCGTGCCCAATCAGAACTCTTTGCAGGGACTCCTGAAGAACAAGTCGTTCTTATGAGCCACGGTGATGCTGTTACAGAAATTCCAGAAGGTTTCCATCTTGTTGGTGACTCAGTAGATTGCCCATTCGCCGCAATGGAAAATACTGAGAAAAACTTCTACGGTATCCAATTCCACCCAGAAGTTCGTCACTCTGTATATGGTAACGATATCTTGAAAAACTTCGCTTTCGGTATCTGTGGTGCCAAAGGTGACTGGTCAATGGCTAACTTCGTAGATATGCAAATTGCACAAATCCGTGAAACAGTCGGTGACCGTAAAGTCCTTCTTGGACTCTCAGGTGGGGTTGATTCATCTGTTGTTGGTGTCCTTTTGCAAAAAGCTATTGGAGATCAATTGACATGTATCTTCGTTGACCACGGTCTTCTCCGTAAAGGTGAGGGTGACCAAGTTATGGAGATGCTCGGAGGTAAATTTGGCCTTAACATTATCCGTGTTGACGCTTCTAAACGCTTCCTAGATCTCTTGGCTGGTGTTGATGATCCTGAGAAAAAACGTAAAATCATCGGTAACGAGTTTGTTTACGTCTTTGATGACGAAGCAAGCAAACTTAAAGGTGTAGACTTCCTAGCTCAAGGAACACTCTACACTGATATTATTGAATCAGGTACCGAGACAGCTCAAACAATCAAATCTCACCACAATGTTGGTGGTCTTCCAGAAGACATGCAGTTTGAATTGATTGAACCACTTAATACCCTCTTTAAAGATGAAGTACGTGCCCTTGGTACTGAAATGGGAATGCCTGACGAAGTTGTTTGGCGTCAACCTTTCCCAGGACCAGGACTTGCCATCCGTGTTATGGGTGAGATCACTGAAGAGAAACTTGAAACTGTTCGTGAGTCTGATGCTATCCTTCGCGAAGAAATTGCCAAAGCTGGTCTTGAGCGTGATGTATGGCAATACTTCACTGTTAACACAGGCGTTCGCTCTGTCGGTGTTATGGGTGATGGCCGTACTTACGACTACACTATCGCTATCCGTGCTATCACTTCAATCGACGGTATGACAGCTGACTTTGCGAAACTTCCATGGGAAGTTCTTCAAAAGATTTCTGTTCGAATCGTTAACGAAGTTGACCACGTTAACCGTATCGTCTACGATATTACAAGTAAACCACCTGCAACCGTAGAGTGGGAGTAAAATATAAACCTAATTTAAAGTGACTTGATTGATTTAACAGCATTTTGAATTGTTTTAAAACGCTAAAATCTAATTAATTATATTTGGTTCCCCACCAAATACCCCACCAGAATTTCTTTCTGGTGGGGATTTTTTATATCTTAATTACAAAAATAAATCAATAAGCAATGTTATGGGGTCAGAAAAATTTTTGCTTTTCTGATGTTCAATACTAACTCTTACATCATACCTAGATAATGGGGTAAAATCAAAACTCTCTGATAGTTATTTATTTGTAAAAAAATTCACTTTAATCATTTGCTATATTTCCTTCATTCACATTTAGCCCATAAATTTCAAAATCATGGTAGGATCCATTATAGAACTCGAATTGGGAAATTTCGCTTTCCTTTTTAAAACCTAAACTGATTGGTATAAACTTACTTTTAACATTCTCAACATCTATATAAATCAAAAGCTTATCAATTTTAAATTTGGATGGAATGATTTTTATTAATTGTTTTAATCCCTGCTTTACAAAACCTTGATTTTCATATTTTTCTGATATCCAATATCCAATTTCAGCTTGATGTTTTTGTAAATCAATATTATGTATATCTATCATCCCTACTGGTGTCTGATTGACGCAAATTGTTAACATAAATAACTCATTACGCTCCATTTTTTCACGTGCATACTTTATAAACGCTCTTTCATTTTCAATACTTTTCATTTCTTCCACCCAAGGAAGCCACATAGCAAGACGTTCTCGTTCAATAGAAACAATCTCATATAACCCTTCACTATGGCTATCGGATATATATAAAAGTTGGCATCGTTTCCCACGTGATTTAAATTCTATGAATAGTTTCGAGTCCAAGTTGGTAGAATCCACTTCATACTCCTTGTTATAAATGATAATATTCTTTAACTCTTTATTTACGAAATCATTATATAACTTTTTTACTACTTTTCAAATAAATAAAATTTTGTCTATCTTTTTGAGGACAGAACACATTACAACAACAAATGAATTAAGGTAAAACTAAAAGGACCTAGTCCTATATAGTAGAGAACTAAATCCTTCACTTAAATTATTTGTCTAACTTTCTAGTATCAGTTCAAGTTTACACCACTCGACTCTTCACATAGTCAGGATAGCATATAAAGATGTTTGCTTACTTAGTGAAATCCAATACTTTACGTCCTTGAATTTCACCTTTTTCCATTTGATCAAAGACTTCTACCGCTGTATCAACAGGAACAGTTTCAACAACCGGTACTACCAAGCCTTGTGCACCGAAGTCAAAGGCTTCTTCCAAGTCTTTACGTGTACCTACAAGAGATCCAACAACACGGATACCATCTAGAACTGTTTTGACAATTGAGAGATCCATATATTCTGATGGGAGACCAACCGCAACGACTGTTCCACCAGCACGTACACTATCGATAGCCTGGTTGAAAGCAACCTTAGAAACCGCTGTTACAACAGCACTGTGTGTACCACCAGTTTTTTCTTGGATATAACCTGCTACATCTTCAACTTCTTTACCGTTCACCACTAAATCAGCGCCAGATTCTTTAGCCAAATCAAGTTTATCTTGGTTGATATCAACAGCCACTACTCGTGCATTGAAAACCTTCTTAGCATATTGAATAGCCAAGTTACCTAGTCCTCCAGCACCATAAATAGCTACCCATTGACCAGGTTCAACTTTAGCTTCTTTAATAGCTTTATATGTTGTAACTCCCGCACAAGTAATAGATGAAGCTTGAGCTGGATTAAGTCCTTCTGGAACTTTCACAGCGTAGTCAGCAGTAACCAAAGCGTAGTCACTCATACCACCGTCAACACTATAACCAGCATTTTTTACAGAGCGACAGAGTGTTTCACGACCAGTTGTACAATATTCACAATGACCACATCCTTCGAAGAACCAAGCGATTGATACGCGATCACCTTTTTTAAGTGTTTCAACCCCTTCGCCAACTTCTTCAACAATACCAATTCCTTCGTGTCCTAAGATACGACCTGGTACTTGGCCAAAGTCTCCATGAGCTACATGAAGGTCAGTATGGCAAACGCCACAGTACTCAACTTTAACCAAAGCTTGACCATGACCAACTACTGCTGGTTTTTCATGATCAACAACTTCAACACCTGTACTTGCTTGATTAACAACAACTGCTCTCATCTTAATTACCTCCATATGATAACTGTTAACACCTTCATTATAGCACTTACAGAGACTATGTCAACGCTTACATAAAGCTTTTCTTAGCTTGCGAAAACTTTCTTGAAAACTCTCTATACAAGTGGAATTGCTACTATTTCTGCTGCTGATATTGCTTTGTTTCAATCATTTCCAAGATACCTATACTGTCTCACAAGTGTCTTGGAATCAACTAGACTGACTTCAAAATGGAAATAATGATTGCGTCCATCTCTGGCATTCTCTTTATTTAATAGAAAATAATTCTTTTGACTGATAGCCATCTCCCTCATAATATCATCCGTCAAAAAGGTTAAGGGAATATCCATGGCAGAATAACGATAAAAGTCTTCTTCAAATTTTAAATAGCTATCAGAAAAATAATCAATTTGAAGTTTATCATCATAAATTTTTCTCTTCCTCATCTATGTTTTCAACCCCCAAACTAATTTCTAATATATCCTTTGTTCGAATACATTTATATCGCTTGCAAGATTTTATAGTAACTTGATTAAAATCCAAGTCAACCACATAGCCACTACATCTACAGCGCCTACCTTGATCCTTTATCTGGAAACTTCCCAATAATTGACCTGAATAAAGCTGGTTTAATAAAGTAAACTTCTCTAAATCATCCAAATGACTCCTAAGATTTTCTTTAGTCTTATCTTCATGTAGGGAGCTTGTGTGTTCTGATAAGAAAAAGCCCATCCACTTCATCATTCCCCTATCTTGATGTTCCCTAGCTGATTGAAAGGGAAGGTAACTACGGTCTATCATTTTAAGCCATCTAATCCTCCAGCAGAGTGTCCACCAATAAGCTTACTTCGAGCAAGACTCCTAGATGCCTCCTGTAAAGCAGTTGCTTTTTGAATGGTCGTAAAGCCAAATTCCTGTCGAATACTATCTATAGCTGCCTGAAGTCTTTCTTCTTTATCAATGTCATCTGGGTTATCAAATAAAGAAAGAATTTGAAGCCTTTCATCTACAAAGTTTGCATAAGAGACACTCACACTTCGAACAGCCCCTCCTTGATACTTCTTCCTAAAGAGTGCAATGACATGTCCTATTAATATCCTTGTGTTATTAGCAGGTTCAATCTTCATCTGTACTTGTAGCGAACGCTTGCCCTCTAACTTTGAAAATCCAATGCTAATGGAAACTTGACAAGCTTTCTTATGGGCTCGTCTTAACCTAATGGCTACCTGTTCCGCCATCTCTCTTAGAATCAATTCAATATCAGCTTGATGCTCATAGTCTCGTGGTAAGATTTGAGAATTTCCTAAGCCATGTGACTTTGGTTTATAAGGTTTATGAACATTACTCTCATCAATACCGTTAGCATGAAAAAAGAGGTCTAAACCTACAATACCTAACTCCTTTTTAAGAATATCAGGATTGCTATTAGCAAGGTCTCGAATGGAGCAAATTCCCAACTTGTTTAGCCGCTTCTCCATCCGCTTACCAATCCCCCAGAAATCAGTCATACGGGGAATATTCCAAACCTTAGTCTCGACATCTTCATAGGACCAGTTGGCTCTCATAGTAGCCGTATGTTTAGCCTCATTATCAAGAGCTAACTTAGCCAATAAGGGATTGCTGTTAGACATTCCAACTGTCGAGTAAATACCTGTCTCCCTCCAAATATCTCTTTGAATACGCCCTGAAATCATATCTAACTTATCTTTTCTAGTAACAGTCCTATCGGGAATAAAGTAATTCAGTGACGACGTGAGATCAATGAAACCCTCATCAATGGAATAAGGAAGAATGTCTTCAACACTGGCATAATTCTGGAAAATGTGTTGAATCTGGATATTCTTTTTTATATAGAGGTCCATTCTAGGAGGAACGATAAAGGTAACTTTGGCCCAAGATTCGATATAATCTACAAAATCTCTATCCGTTGGAAGTCCTTGCTTTTTGGCATTATAATAATGAAACTTACGAGAATGAATGTCAAAAGGTAAGTCATAAGAACGACTAACATTTGACTTGCCAAAGACCTGCTTAAATATGGGAGAAGAGGCTAGTATCAAACCATTAGCATTTTCAGCCCTACTCATCACACATAGAGAAGTCTTAAGAGGATGCAGTCCACGTTCAACACACTCCACACTTGCATAGAAAGATTTCATATCTACAAAAGCAATATCACTTTTCGGTTCTCTTGAATAATCAAAATATCCCATGCTTACCCTTTCGTTAGTTTATAAACTAACATTAGTATAAAATATAACTTGTTTTATTTCAAGTATTTTCCACAAAAAAATAACAACATCCCTTCTAGAATGTTGTTATCCTTCTATTTTTTCCCTTTAACTTGGTCGGTGGCAACATCTTCGCCAAACCATTTGTCAGAAATCTTTTGGAATTCTCCATTTTTATAAAGGGTTCTAAATCCTTGATTGATTTTTTTAATAAGTGTCTTATCTGCCTTACGAGCACCTACAGCAAAGCTTTCACCCTCGTAACCAGCAGGCATAACGTTATACTGATCCAGAACTCCTGATTTTTCTAAGTAGTAATTAGCATACACACGGTCAATCAATAGGCCGTCAATACGTCCACTATCAAGGTCAATCAAGGCCTGAGTAAAGGTCGAATATTGGACTGCTTTTTGGTTGGTCACGATATCCTTCAAAATCTTCGGAGAAGCATTGAAAGCATCATAACCGGAAGAGCCTGCTTGGGCACCTAAGGTCTTACCTGCCATTCCTGCAACAGAATCAATTCCCGAAGACTTTTTGGTTACCAGTACTTGTTCATTGACCATATAAGGCACTGTAAAGTCTGCAGACTGCTTACGCTCATCCGTGACCGAGTAACCATTCCAAATAAGATCAATTGTCCCATTCTTCAGTTCTGTTTCTTTCATATCCCAGTCAATAGCCTGCCATTCGACATCGATACCATACAATTTAAAAACTGCAGTGGCAAGATCAATATCAAAACCAACATAGCTACCATCCTTTTCCTCATATCCCATAGGAACAAAGGTCGCATCAAAACCAATTTTGATTTTCTTTTCTTTGGTATAGGTTTGCCACTGATCTTTCTGAGTTGCAAAATGTGAGCGCGAGCTACAAGCTGATAGCGCAAACAAAGGCAAAATGACAAGACAGCCTAGCAAAATCGTTTTTACTATTTTTTTCATGGAAAATCCTCACTATTTTGGATTGATAGTGACAATCTCATCGGCGATGTGCTGTGCAAACTGCATATCATGAGTGATAACGATTTGCGTAATCCCAGTCTCACGATTCTGCAAAATCAATTTCTCAACTTCTTGACGCAACTCAGGGTCAAGAGCTGATGTTGGTTCATCATAGCCGACAATTTTCGGATCAATCATCATAGCACGCGCAAATGCAACACGTTGTTTTTGTCCCCCAGAAAGAGAGTAAGGATAAGCATTTCCGTGAGCTCCAAGACCTAAACGGTCAAGTAGGGCTTGAGCTTTTTTCTGGGCATCTTCCTTAGACATTCCCATCGTCTTAATTGGCGAAAGCGTTAGGTTATCTAAGACTGTCAAGTGCGGAAACAGTTGGAAATCTTGGAAGACAAAACCTAGCAAGTTACGACTTTCCATCTGATCCAAAGGAATCTCTTCATTTTCATAAATAATTTGTCCTGAATCAATGGTTTCAAGTCCTGCTAGCATACGCAAGAGAGTCGTTTTACCACCACCAGATGGTCCGACAATAGCTAAGATTTTCCCTTCTTCGACAGTTAGGTTATAGTTATCAAAAATTTTGTGTTGACCAAATTGCTTGGAAATATTTTTTAATTCTAACATAAGGTCTCCTATTTATAATAGTTGAATTTCTTTTCGATGTGTTTTGAAGCCACAGTCACCACACCCACAAGGATAAGATAGATAGCTCCAGCCACAAACATCGGTGCTAAGGTCGCATCACGGTTCGCAGCGGTACGACTCTCCAAAAGAAGGTCTCCAACCCCAAGCACATAAACCAATGATGAATCCTTAACCAAGTTAATAATCTCGTTGAAGATACTTGGCAAGACAATCTTGACTACCTGAGGAAGGATAATGTAGCGGATGGTTTGGAAAGGACTAAGTTTAAGCATTTTTGCTGCTTCATATTGTCCTTTCGGAATAGCCAAGATTCCTCCACGGAAAATCTCTGCGAAATAAGCTGCATAATTAAGCGTAAAAGCAAGAATAGCAGCTGGCAGACGGTCAAAGACAATCCCAACACTTGGAAGAACGTAATAAACGAAGATCAATTGTAAAAGGAGGGGTGTTCCACGCATAATCCAAACATAAAGGGTTAGCAACCAATTTAAAGGTTTGAATTTAATCTGCATTAAGAAAGCAAGTACAATCCCTAATGGAATCGACAGTACGATAACAATGAAGAATACTTGAAGTGTGACTACCGCACCGTTCAAAAGGGCTGGTAATACTTCCAAAACGTATGACATATAAACTCCTATAATTATTTAGTATTGTTGAATATTATACCAAATTATTTAAAAAAATGATATAAGATTTTGAAAATAGTAAAAAGGAGTGCGACTAGACCCATTTTTCAAAATGAGTTCATAGTCACACTCCTGAGAGACTTAAATAGTCTGTCCTGAGAAACAAACAATACTTAAGTCTAGCATCTCTAAAGCTTATTTTAGATTTTCTTAACAAATTCAGATTTAAGTTTCATAGCACCAAAACCATCAATCTTACAATCAATGTTGTGGTCACCTTCAACCAAACGAATATTTTTAACACGTGTGCCTTGTTTAATATCTTTTGGCGCACCTTTAACTTTCAAATCTTTGATAACTGTAACAGTGTCACCGTCAGCAAGACGTGTGCCATTGCTATCAAGAACCACAAGCCCTTCTTCTTCTGCAACTTCGTTTGGATCCCACTCATAGGCACATTCAGGACATACAAGTAAGATTCCATCTTCATAAACATACTCTGAGTTACATTTTGGACAATTTGGTAATGACATAATTCTCTCCTAAGATTGTGATATAGATACTATTCTACTTTAGATTTCCTAATTAAGCAAGGGTGAAAACGATAAAAACAAACAACATCCCTTACACTGTAAGAGATGTTGGTATTTTTATTCAACAGTAACTGATTTAGCTAAGTTACGTGGTTTATCAACGTCGAGTCCACGATGGAGTGTTGCAAAATAAGCAATCAATTGTGTCGGTACAACCATTGAAATTGGTGACAAGTAAGGGTGAACGTTATTAAGAACGATGTCATCGCCTTCTTTAGCAACATTTTCCTCAGCAATAGTCAACACTTTAGCACCACGTGCTGCAACCTCTTGGATATTACCACGAGTGTGGCTAGCAAGAACAGCGTCAGACAAGAGGGCAATAACAGGTGTACCATCTTCGATCAAAGCAATTGTTCCGTGTTTCAACTCACCTGCTGCAAAACCTTCACATTGGATATATGAGATTTCTTTCAGTTTAAGACTAGCTTCCATAGCAACGTAGTAATCTTGACCACGACCAATGTAGAAAGCATTACGTGTTTCTGCAAGAAGAGCTGCTACTTTCTCATCAATAACTTCTTTTTCAGAGAGTGTTGATTCGATAGATTGTGCTACAAGTGACAATTCATGTACCAAGTCAAATGCTTTAGCTTTTTCATTACCATTCGCTTCACCGACTGCTTTAGCCAAGAAGGCAAGAGCTGCAATCTGAGCAGTGTAAGCTTTAGTAGAAGCTACGGCGATTTCTGGGCCAGCATGAAGAAGCATTGTATGGTCAGCTTCACGAGAAAGAGTAGATCCCGGAACGTTTGTCACTGTCAAACTTGGAATACCCAACTCGTTAGCTTTAACAAGAACCTGACGGCTATCTGCTGTTTCACCTGATTGGCTAATAAAGACAAAGAGAGGTTTCTTGCTAAGGAGTGGCATACCATAACCCCACTCAGAAGAAATACCAAGCTCAACTGGTGTATCCGTTAACTCTTCAAGCATCTTCTTAGAAGCAAAACCAGCATGATATGATGTTCCTGCCGCAAGAATATAGATACGATCAGCCTCTTGAACAGCCTTGATAATATCAGCATCTACAGTCACTTGCCCCTTGTCATCTGTATAGGCTTGGATAAGCTTACGCATCACTGTTGGTTGTTCATCGATTTCTTTGAGCATGTAGTAAGGGTAAGTGCCTTTACCAATATCAGATAGGTCAAGTTCAGCTGTATAGCTATCACGTTCTTTTACATTGCCATCATAATCTTGGACTTCAACACTATCAGCTTTCACGATAACTAACTCTTGATCGTGAATTTCCATGTATTGATTAGTTTCACGAATCATAGCCATGGCATCTGAGCAGACCATGTTATAGCCATCACCAAGACCAATCAAAAGTGGTGATTTGTTTTTTGCCACGTAAATTGTTGAGGCATCTTCAGAATCCATGAGGGCAAAGGCATATGATCCACGGATAATGTGAAGAGCTTTCTTGAATGCTTCAAGAGTTGATAAACCATCTTCTTCAACAAATTTTCCAATCAAGTGAACTGCAATTTCAGTATCAGTTTGACCTTTGAAATGGTGACCAGAAAGGTATTCTTCCTTAATTTCAAGATAGTTTTCAATAACACCATTGTGAACCAAAACAAAACGTTCAGTTTCTGAGCGGTGTGGGTGAGCATTGTCCTCTGTTGGTTTACCGTGAGTTGCCCAACGAGTATGTCCAATACCGGCTGTGCCTTCTACTCCTTCAGTTTTAGCAGCAAGTTCCGCAATACGGCCAACAGCCTTAACCAATTGACTAGATGCATCGCTAGCTACAAAGATACCAGCTGAATCATAACCACGGTATTCTAGCTTTTCAAGTCCTTGAATCAAGATATCAGTTGCATTTGTGTTACCTACAACACCAACAATTCCACACATATTTTTAATAATAACCTCAGATCAAAGAGGTCATGTCTCCTTCATTTAAAATTGGTATAGTCAATAAGCTCTTTAAAAAGCTTAACGAGGACAGTATATTCCATATATTTGACATTGTCAAGCATAAAAATTGGTATAGTCCTAAAAAGACTTTTTACTCGCCTCTTATCCTAAGGAATAATCCTTAAAATATGCTATAATAAGGCTATGCGAATTCAACAATTACATTATATTATCAAAATCGTCGAAACCGGCTCAATGAATGAAGCTGCAAAACAACTTTTCATTACGCAACCAAGTCTTTCAAATGCTGTTCGTGACTTGGAAAGAGAAATGGGAATTGATATCTTTATCCGTAACCCTAAGGGAATCACCTTAACCAAGGATGGCGTTGAATTTCTCTCTTATGCCCGTCAGGTGGTGGAACAAACGAATCTCTTGGAAGAACGCTACAAGAGTCACACAGAGACACGTGAATTGTTTAGTGTTTCCTCTCAACACTACGCTTTTGTTGTCAATGCTTTCGTCTCACTTCTCAAGAGAGCTGATATGACACGCTACGAGCTCTTCTTACGTGAAACACGTACTTACGAAATTATTGAGGACGTTAAGAACTTCCGTTCAGAAATTGGTGTGCTCTTCCTTAACAGCTATAACCGAGATGTCTTGACTAAGATGTTTGACGACAACCGTCTCACATATACTAGTCTCTTCAAAGCTAGACCACATATCTTTGTCAGCAAGTCAAATCCCTTGGCTAAGCATGAAGTTGTCTCTTTAGAAGATTTAGAGGACTTCCCATACCTTAGCTACGACCAAGGGATTCATAATTCCTTCTACTATTCTGAAGAAATCCTCTCTCAGATTCCCCATAAAAAGTCCATCGTGGTTTCAGACCGCGCGACACTCTTCAACCTCTTAATCGGTTTGGATGGTTACACCATTGCTACAGGTATTTTAAATAGTAATTTGAATGGTGATAACATTGTCTCTATCCCGCTTGATATTGATGATGAGATTGATATTGTTTACTTGAAGCATGAAAAGGCAACCCTCTCTAAAATGGGGGAAAAATTCCTAGATAACCTCGTTAAAGAAGTCACTTTTGACAACTGATAGATTTAGTCCCCTGCATATGAACTGCACCCCAAAAGTTAGACAGAAAAAATCTAACTTTTGAGGTGTTTTTATTATGAAATTAACTTATGAGGACAAGATTCAGATATATATACTGAGAAAACAGGGGAGAAGCTTCAAAGAGCTTTCAAAAAGATTT
>JAFHAZ010000022.1:0-11490 GCA_016939315.1 Streptococcus sp.
TCTTACTCAATCTCTTCTGGGCCTCTATCTACAATATCCTTGGGATTCCAATTGCTGCTGGAGTCTTTGTAGGACTGGGATTGACCCTCAATCCAGAACTAGCAGGTCTTGCTATGGCCCTTAGTTCTTTGTCTGTTTTGATTAGCTCGCTGCTTCTCAATGTTGCGAAAATTGATTAGACTCAATAAAAAAATGGTACAGAATTCATTTAATATTCTGTACCATTTTTTTGTCTTCTCTTACAGCCATCAGAGTATCGTGAATAGGTTCTTAACATCAGAAGTTTTCGTGAGACAATAAAAGATGATTGAAATAATCTTTCTTGAATAGAACACAAAAAGGACATGTTTCTGACTAAAACAGATTCATGTCTTTTTTTAGGTGTTATGATTTAATCATCTATTTTTCTTGATTATAAGCTAATAGATTTTATGAAATCATATAATCAGTTTGAATTTTTGATATAATAATTCTTAAAACTTAGGAGGCAACAGATGATACATAAACATGAAATCCCAATTTTAGAGTTTGATGACAATCCTCAGGCTGTGATTATGCCGACCCATGAGGATTTAGACTTGAACTTGCCGGCTAGATGCGTCTACGCCTTTTTAGAGGAAGAAATCGAACGCTATGCGAATGCTGTTGGTGCTGAAAAAGTTGGAGAGTTTGTCTCTGCGACCAAAACTTATCCTATATTTGTTATGACTTACAATGGGGAGGAGATTTGCTTGGCTCAAGCTCCAGTTGGTTCAGCTGCAGCTGCACAATTTCTTGATTGGTTAATTGGTTATGGCGTAAAACAAATCATTTCAACTGGAACTTGTGGCGTTTTGGTAAACATGAAGGAAAATGTTTTTTTGATTCCTACTAGAGCGTTGAGGGATGAAGGAGCGAGTTACCACTATGTAGCTCCATCCCGCTATATAGACATGAATAAACAAGCTCTGGAAGCTATTGAGAAAACTTTAAAACAAAAGAAAATCCCCTATGAAGAGGTCATGACCTGGTCGACAGATGGTTTTTATAGAGAAACACCAGATAAGGTTTCCTATCGCATTGAAGAGGGATGTAGTGTTGTAGAGATGGAATGTTCTGCACTTGCAGCAGTTGCTCAACTTCGAGGAGCTATTTGGGGATTACTACTCTTTACGGCAGATTCCCTTGCAGATATTGACAATTACGATCAAAGAGATTGGGGCTCAGAGGCTTTTGATAAGGCTTTGACGCTCTGCCTAGATATCATTGTACAGATGTAATCTATATTCAATAGAAAAAAGAGCAGAAAAAAGAGCATGATTGTCTAGTCATGCTCTTTTCATGTATCAATTATTATTTCAAAATATCCCAAAGTTCTTGGGGAGTCTCAGTTACAAAATCTGGATTTTCTGCTAATAGGGTTTCGTTAGCCCCGAATCCCCAGGTCACCGCTATTGTTTTGATGCCAACTGTTTTTCCACCAATCAAATCAAACTTGGTATCACCAACAATGACGGACTGGTCTTTAGGAGCTTGATTTTCAGTAATGGCACGCTGCAAAACATCAGCCTTATGAAAAGCAGCAGGGGTAGATCCATAAATACCTTCAAAATATTCAGTAATCCCAAGGTGTTGGCACATTTCTAGGGCAATAGGTTCATTTTTTGAAGTTGTGATAAAGATTTTCTTGTTAGGGTCTTTACTAAGTTGTTCAAGAACTTCCTTAATGCCATCATAGAGGTGAGCTTCCAATTGTCCTTTGGTCTCATAATAGTCACGATAAATCTTGACAGCTTTGGCAGCACCTTCTTCACTAACCTCTTCTTTAAAGGTTACCTCGAGAGGTGGTCCCATAAAGGTACGAATTTTCTGATCACTAGGAACAGGAAGGCCTAGTCTTTCAAAAGTTTGAACAAAACCATTGTGAATGCCCTCGGAACTATCAACGAGGGTACCATCTAGGTCGAAAAAAATATGTGTGAGTGTCATAGAATTCTCCAATATATTCGCTTTGGTTTATTATATCATGATAAAAACGGTTAAAGTGGTTAGGGCTATTTATCATTCTAAAGTTGACATGACTTTTTTATGTGTAACTGTTCGTTCTTGCTTATTTCCAAGTGCCTTGATGCGGGCTTCTAGGAGAATAGGACGTCCTTGAATACTTCGCGTATAAATAAGATCATATTTTCCTAGGCTTTTTTGTATATGTCGGAGGAAAGACTCTGCATCAGCCTTTCGCTTTTCAAACATACTTGGAACGGCAAAAAATTCGGTTTGGTCCTTCACTTTGTGAGAAGCCTTTAAGATATAGCGTTGATTTTCGATAGGAGCGAAAAATTCAGTCATAGTCTGAGCAAAGATTTCTTTTTCCCTCATGCTAGCACCCTTGAGATAGATGGCGTTATAAATCGCTTGTTTACTGTCTTTTACCACTCTAGGAGCAGATTCTTTAGTCTCAATCTGACCTGAATCCAGAAGAGCTTGATGGATAGCTTTGCCAAAAATTTCCAAACGTTTATAGGGGCTCTTATAGATAAAATATTTTCCCCAAAAGATAGCCAGTACAAGTAGCGCAAGTAAGAATATAGGTAGGCTTTGATCAAACGGCTTCCCAACAATCAGATATCTTCCCAAATCAATAATAAAAAAAGTGGCAGCAAGGGCTTGGGAAATAAGAAAAGCCTTCACCCAATCATTAAGGTATACCAACGGTAGAAATTGTTTGTCGACCTCAATTTGGTTGACCACTTCCATTTCTTCGTATAACGGGAGGGCTTGTTGCCAACGGTCTTTAAGCTCCTGACGTTTTTGAGATAGTGTAATGGCATTTTGATTAAGTTTTTCTAGACCCTTTCGGCTAAAAGTTATTTGATTGAGGTCAAGGCGATCAATACCAGATTCGATAGTAGGCTCTTGATAATGGAGGCCCAGAAACTGTGTCATACGCCGATCTAACAAATCTAAGTCAGGACTAAGTGCATACAACTGCAGCTCTAATGTCTCATCGTATTTTTCTTTCTCATCTTGAAAATCAAACCATCTCCTAGGTGATAAATTAATAGAAACCAAATGCCAGATATTACTCGTTTTATTAGGATTGTCTGGCCAGACACGGATGGCACGGCCTCGCATCTGATTACTTAGCATGAAGCTTCCAACAAAACTAGCTAAAATAAGGGAGTTAACACAAGGGGCATCCCAACCTTCGCCCAATAAAGACTTGGTCCCAATAATCACCTGAATATGCCCTTCTTGGAAAAGTTGGGTAAGGGTAGTCACTAAATCATGGTGAGAACCAGAAACACTCACCTTAAGATAGTCTTTTTGGCTCAACTGTCCAATAACATCATAGGATAAACGAGAATTAGGAATGAGTCGCTCTAGATGTTCTTTAGCTGAAGTTGGAAAAATCACTAAACTTCCTGTCAATACAGCCACAGGCACCGTCCAAGACTGCTCAATTATTTCTCTACGAATAGATTCAAAGTAAGAGAGCACACCTAGTTGTGTAAATTGTGCACTGTTATCGCCTAGATGAATTTGAAAATCCTTACGTATAAAGTCTGTCAAAACAAGTTGACGGAGATTATTTCCTAGAGACTGGTATTCTGCCTTAAAAATATCTCTAACAGCATTGAGTTTTCCCAATGATTGATTAAGCAGGACATCTTGCTTCTTATTCCGGATAAGTTTAACTTGATTTCTCTCGATAAGACCATTTGCTTTCAAATCACTCTTTAGCTGATTAAAGGCTTCCTCGGTAAATCCATACCAATTTGGAACCTGGAAAATCACACCATTAAGCAAGGTTTCAAACCACTCAAGCGTAAAAGTCGGCAAGGTTTTTGCAGCGAGAAGTTCTTGAAAACGTTGAGGAAAAGGCAATTCTTTAGACCGTAAGAAAATCAGGGTAGCGGAAAGGTATTTAGGATTAGCCAATAGGTCATCATCGCCAATTTGGCCACTTAGTGCTGGGCTAGACTGAATAGTGTTCGAAAAGTTTATATCTGTAGACAATTTAGTTAGAAAGTTAAGTTTCTGCTTTTCAAATTGGTCCAATTGTGCACGTTCTTCCTTTGTTGGAAAGGCGAAGTAGACATAGTCCTGGTGAGGACAGAGCGTCCCTTCCTTAACCAGTTCAGGCACTGTAATTTCTTCATCAATCTCACCACACATGCTTATATAACGTTCCCAAAGTGCAGGTTCTCCCTCGTATGGGGGTGTTGCTGTCAAAGAGATCATCTTTATATTTGGAAAAGCTTTATGAAAACTCTCTAAACTCTTCCACCATTCATTTCTTAAATGATGGCATTCATCCAGACAAAGCGTCCCTAAATCTTGGTCCCCAAAAGTTTTTCGAATATCGAAACCTTGAAAATCGAAATGCTCTTGTTGAGACTCATCATCTGTGTCCTCAATAAGACTATCGCCCACGACTTGATTCATAGCACTGTGCAGTGCCTGATAGGTCGCAACCGTAATCATTTTAGGCCTTTTTAAATCCTGTGAAATGAGTTGTTCTACTAGATTGTCATCACTTAAAAAAGCTTGTTTAATCCGATCTACCCATTGTTGACGGATGGTAACTGTCGGAACTAAAATTAAAGTTGGATTACCAAAACGCTGTATAAATTCAATTCCTAAGGTTGTTTTACCAGAACCAGGAGCAGCCACCAAGTGAATCTTTCCATCATCCATAAAGCTTTCGGCTTTATCAAGAACACGCCGTTGGTACTGTCGCCATTGTCCCTTAAATGAAAGCTGATTTAACATAATTTCCCTCCAATGTTACTAACTATTATATCATAGTGAAGATAGATAGAACTGGCCATATGGATAAGCATGAATAGTAATATTTTTATAATATACGTCTCAAATATACAGCCAAAAATACCCCAAAATTGAGCTTTTGGAGTGTAAATCACGGGGTGCAATAATTAAGTTTTTAACGTAAACGAAGAGTTAGTTACGTTTTGGTTTGATTGCCATGCCTAGGCCGAGTGAAAAGGTTGTCAATATTATTTAAGGCTTTTTTAAGTTATTTTTAAATGAGTTTTCAGTGTATTTTAATACCTATCTCACCGAAAAAATACTAGTTAGGGACGTTTAAATTCGTATCGCTAATCTAGTAAAATCCATTTCAGTCTGCAGAGCATCATTTGCCATTCACAGAACCCCGAAAATAATTGATAAAATCAGGCGTAACCTACAAAGAAGAAGGCTTCAAAAAAGAGATCTCTTACTTAAAAGTTAAGTATTCATAGATGATGATATAATCTGACTTTTCAAGAGCCTAGAAGATATCTTCTTAAAAGAAATTGCTGTTTTTTTACTCAAAGGTTATAGTTTATTTCTATAATACCTCTTAGAAATCAAAAACATTCAATTCCTTCCAAAAAATCTTAGTCATAGATTGACATTAAAGAAATTTTAAGATAACTTTAAAGTAACGATTTAATCCGATCTTATCGAGGAGTTGCCATGAAAAAAATAAATCTTCTTTATTTATTAGCTATTCTGGCCATCATATCTGGTCTTTTACTATATTACTTGCCAGACATGACGTCTGGACATAATGCAGAGTCAAATAATACAAGTCAAACTTTTAAGGAGAAGACGATTGTTCATGATTTTGGTACGACAAAGTTGAAAAAAGTTCCTAAACGTATTGTTATCCTCGACAACCTCTATGGTGAAATCTTGAATCCTTTAGATATCACTCCTGTAGGTGCAACAACTGGTCAAGCTGATAGTCAAGAATTTTCAACCCTCTTTAAGAAACAATACAAGGATGCCAAGGTGGTTTCAGTTGGTTGGCAGGGGAGTCCAGATTTGGATAAGATTGCTGAGTTAAAACCAGATTTAATCCTTATGACAGGCGAGCAGGAAGACCTCTACGAGGAGCTGTCTGAAATTGCACCAACTGTTGGATACCAGATTAACACTGATGAAAACTGGGACTATCACGAAACCTCATTAAAGGTAGCAGAAATCTTCGACAAACGTGATGAGATGAAGAAGGACCTGGATAGAGTGGATGCTAGGGAGGCTGTTTTCGCAGAGAATGTCAAAGCTAAGTTTGGCAATCAAAAACTCATGTATCTGCGCGTGACAGACAATGACATCCGTTATTACGCTTATGGGCATTTTGGTTATCTGTATGATACTTATCATTTCAATCGTGCTGAAACCTTCAATCCAGATGATATGTTTCAAGTTATCGATCCAGATAAACTAAAAGACATTAATCCGGACCTCCTGATTGTTCAAGCAGATTCTCAAGAACTCCTAGATAACAAACTTAAAAACAACCCTGTCTGGAGTAGCTTAAAGGCAGTTCAAAATAACAAGGTAATTTATGCTGATTACTCAACCTACATGCTAGGCTTTGGGATTGTCTCCCAAGAGGCCATAATGAAACAGATCTCTGATGAATGGGGATTAAATTAAACTAAAAACGACCCTGATGGTCGTTTTTTCTATGTTCAAAAGTAGTCTAACTGATAAACAAGCGTCGAATATGTTTCCTCAAGGCAAAATAAAGTTGAATGGTCATGGGAATCCAAATCAAGGGCTCGCATAGGATAACGCCAAGGTAGCCCATAGAAGGAATAACCAAAAGAACAAAGAGAATTTTTCCAAAAAGCTCAATGAAACTAGAGGTTAAAGGTGTGAGTTTTTTACCTAGGCCTTGGAGACTATTTCTGAAAATAAAGAGCATCCCCAAAATAGGATAAAAGAGAGAACTGATACGGAGGTAGCGGCTGGCGTTGTCAATAATCACAGCATTATCAGAACCAGAGATAAGACCAGCCAAGAAGGGGCTTGCTATATAGAGGAGGGCACAAGCAATGACAGACCAGGTGATAGAAACAAGACAAGATTGTTTTAAACCAGCCACTATGCGTTTAAACTGTTTGGCCCCGAAATTCTGAGAGGTAAAGGTGGTCACCCCAGCAGCAAGTGAGGTCAAAGGGAGAACTGCGAAAGACATGACACGCCTTGCTGCAACCTGAGCACTGATAATAAGAGGGCCAAAGCCGTTAATGGCATATTGTAAGGTCACAGTCCCAATCGAAACAATAGAATTCATAAGTCCCATGGCCATGCCTTGTCCAAAAAGGTCCAAATAAAGGCTTGAATCAAGAACAAAGTCTGACTTTCTTGGTAGAAGGAAGGTCACTTTTTTCTTAATATAGTAAAGACAGAGGATAGCTGAAAGTCCCTGTGAGATAATTGTCGCTAAGCCTGCTGATTGAACACCAAGATGAAGTTGTGTAATAAAGAAAAGGTCTAAAACGATATTGACTAGAGCTGAAAAAATAAGAAAATAGAGGGCGGTAAGACTATCCCCAACAGCCCTTAAAAGCCCGGCGCAAAGATTATATCCTAAGCTTACCCCAACACAGGAGACAATCATAGAAATATACTGGTAGGACTGCCCGATGATAGAAGCAGGCGTTCCTAAAAATCTAAGCAAAGGATAGAGACCAAAATGTCCTAGAATCATAACCAAGGCACTTAAGCCTAAACCAATCACAACGGTGGCCGCCACAGACTGACGAAGTTTCCTGTAGTCTTGAGCACCATAGTAACGCGCGATAACAACGCCCATACCATTTCCAACGCCAAGAGCAAAGCCGATAACCAAATCAAAAATAGCAGAAGAAGCTCCTACAGCAGCCAAGGCATCTGGACCTAGAAAACGACCCACAATCATGACATCGGCAGTATTGTAGAGTTGCTGGAAAATATTGGATATCAGAATTGGTAGAGCAAAGATTAAAAGAGACCTCAGAATTGGGCCTCGTAAAAGATCAACTGACGCATTTTTCATAGACTTATTATAGCAAGATTGTAATTGTGAAACAATGTTAAAAAGCCATCCTAGGATGACTTTTGCATATTTTTTAGATAGCGGCTAAGTATTTGTGTCATATGATTGTAACCCGCCGCAATCATTGGAATTTGTAAGTAAATATAAGGTAGGGTGTACTGACTCTTAGTCTCTGATATGAGGTGAAAGAGGATACCACCGAAGAGATAGAGGAAGGCATAGAGGCCCAGTGTTGCTCCATCTCCCATTCGTTTATAAGTGAAAGCATAGTAGAACGCACCACCAAGATATAGGACTAGGAGATAGCCTTGCATATAGGTCACAAAAAAGAGATACAGGGTCCCATCGTGATAGATAGAGGTCGCAAACCTATTCCACAAAGGCTGAAACTTGTCTTTACTTGGACCGTTCCAGATGGACTGGAAGCTTCCCTCTGTCCAGGAACTGATAAACTTGGTCCTAAAAAACCAACTGGCCTCATCGGGATGTGCTAGAAGATATTGAACACGTCTATCAAAAAGATGATTGGCGCTTTTTTCAATCTTTTCGATATTGCCCTTTTTCTTAGCATAAATGTCACGAACATAGCCGGTATACCATCCCGGCATTCGTTTAGAATCGGGTTTGTCCTGTAAGCCCATGGCCAACCAAGCAATCTGAGGTGTTCCAGGAATTTTTTGATGAGTGGTAATCTCATAGTAACTGGTTGTCGCCTTATGCAAGGTCATAGGAAAGGCAAAGAAAGCCAAAACCAAAAGTAAATAGCGGTAACGTTTCTCTCTGAGTGTCATTAGTATCAAAATACCAGATAATGCAATAATGAGAATAATATTATTGCTCCTTACCCAGTAAGCCAAAGATAGCATGACCACTGAAAGAATCGCATTCCTAGCCTTACCACGTTTTAAGTAACGTAGAAAGAAGAGAATGGCAAAACTAGAAAAGAACAAACCATACATAAGTCCATAAGCAAACATAATGTTGAAAACTAGAGGTAAAAAACCAAAGCTCATGATGACAGCCAAACGACTGACTAACGGTTTCGTAAACAGTTCATCCGTGATTTTCCATGTCGCATAGTTCATACCAATGACCATGCCAAGATTCAATACATAGAAAACCGAGATGACCGGCAAAGGAATCAGATAGAGAACCAGGCGTTCAAAACTAAGCAATCCTAACTGATGAGGATAGCGGTAGAAGTAGGCTCCTGGTTTAATTAAGGAGAAGTTGCCAGCATTAAACTGGACCGCCCCTTTAAAGACAGTACCTGCATCGTCTCGACCAGCAAAACTCGTCAGAAAAATCAAAAGTAGGCCAAAAATCATAAAGCAAACGGAAAAAAAGATGAAAATCTGCTTTGTTGTCAGTTCCTTTAAGATTTTGCGCCAGAAAAGTGTCAAAAGCAGAATGACACCACCTGAAACATAAACATACCAAGGAACGCTACTAATCTCTGCCCACTCAAAGTATCCAGTCATCATGGTCGTGCGAATGAGCAAAGCAGTCACAAATAATAGCCCGAAGACTAAGAGCCCCACAGAGCGCCCTAACCATTCTAAAACAGAACTCGTATATGACATAAGAGCCTTCATACTGAAAGTCTCCTTTAATATTGGTAATTACCCTTATAGTTTAGCACAGTCGTCGGAAAAATGTAATGAAAACTAGAAGAAAATCTCATTCATCACTGAAAGAAATTGCTCTAATGACGACATCGAAAAAAACTCTCTAGTTTCAAAAACGAGAGAGTTTGATTTTGTAATACAGTTTAATTCATCCGCATACTATCGATTTTTTCTTCAGTCGGTGTGACACGTAAGGTCTTTTGTCCCGTATAAGTTACAAATCCAGGTTTACCGGCCGTTGGTTTATTAAGCTTCTTCACATCAATCATATCCACTTGAACCAAGTTTGACAGACGAGCCTTAGAATAGTAGGCTGCCAATTCAGCCGCATCGGTCTTGACCTCGTCAGTTGGGTTAAGGTTGTCCTTGATAACTACGTGACTACCTGGGATATCCTTGGCGTGGAACCAGAGCTCACCTTTTTTAGCCATCTTGAAGGTCAACTCCTCATTTTGCAGGTTGTTACGACCAACCATGATAATGGTCTTGCCATCAGAAGCTAAATACTGTTCAGGTTTCTTACGTTTGTGGCGTTTGTCAGTTGAACGACGCTTCATAAACCCAGCCTGAACAAGCTCCTCACGAATATCCTCGATTTCATCCATATTGGCTTGAGAAAGACTGAATTCAACACTTTCTAAATAATCAATGGTCTGTTTGGTTTCCTCAATCAAACCAGTCAAGTGCTTAACAGCCTCCTTGAGCTTCTGGTATTTCTTGAAGTAACGTTGAGCATTTTGGTTAGGCGTTAGAGCCACATTAAGGGGAATCGTAATCTTTTCACCAGTGTAGTAGTTGTCTAACTCGACACTATCCTTGTCATTTGGAACCATGCTAAGGTAGGTAGTCAACAGTTCCCCTTTTTGGCGGAACTCCTCAGCATTTTCAGTCGCCGCAAGCTCTTTTTCCTGTTTAACAAGTTTCTTCTTGTTTTTTTCCAGCTCATTTTGCACACGATGGATTAAATCACTAGCCTGTTGAGCCACACGGTCACGCGCCGCCTTGTCCAAATAGTAGTAATCCAAAAGGGCAGACAAGGTTTCAAACTCAGGTTGGTCCTGACTATCAGAGAATCTTACAGCTGAAAATGCTTTTGCTGTTAAGTTTGGCTCTACTTCACGATTGAAGAAGGCACGGAAATTCTTGAGCTTATCAGTCTCAAGTAAGGCTGACAATTCATTGGCCGTGTCACGCCCCAAACCTTGGAAAAGTTTTTGAAGGTTTCTAGCTGACAAATCCTCGGTTTGTAGGATTTCAAAGAGCTTTTCGTCTGCAATGTCAAATGGATTCTTGGCATCTGTCTTAGGTGGAGCGATATAGGTAGACCCAGGCAGAATAGTACGGTAACTATTTTGTGAGAAACCAACATGCTTAATAGACTCGATGATTTTACTCTCGTTTTTGTCAATTAGGATAATATTGGAGTGTTTCCCCATAATTTCCATGACCAGAGTAACCTTGACGCTGTCACCGATTTCGTTTTTGTTTGATACGGAAATCTCCAAAACACGGTCATTTTCTACCTGCTGGATATCCTCGATAACCGCTCCCTGAAGGTATTTCCTCATAATCATGGTATAGGTATTTGGATTCTGTGGATTTGGCAAGTCAGCCTTGGTCGTCTGAATACGCCCAAAGACAGGGTGAGCCGAAAGCAGAAGCTTGTAATTCTGACGATTGTTACGAATGGTCAGGACTAACTCACGTTCAAAAGGCTGATTAACCTTCTGGATACGCCCGTAGAGCACCTGATCACGCAACTCAGTCGTCATATGGTGAAGAAAAAAGCCGTCAAAAGACATGATGTACTTCCTTTCTTGTTATTGATAATAATTGTTTTTTTAGTTGTGATAAAGCATAAAACGCTTTTCCATTATAGCATAAAGCCTCTAGAAATGCTTGGTGAACTGCACCCCAAAAGTTAGACAGAAAAAATCTAACTTTTGAGGTGTTTTTATTATGAAATTAACTTATGAGGACAAGATTCAGATATATATACTGAGAAAACAGGGGAGAAGCTTCAAAGAGCTTTCAAAAAGATTT
>JAFHAZ010000023.1:0-2197 GCA_016939315.1 Streptococcus sp.
TCGTTCGCCCAACTAACAGAGCATCCTGCTGGTTGGAACCTCATCTTCAAGCCTAAGGTAGGCGAAGATTCTTCGGCGAAAGGAATTGTTAAAACCGTAAAGGAATGGCGAGCTGCTAACGGTAAGCCAGGTTTTAAAAAAGCGTGATTGAATTTGCGGGTTCAAGTTATGAGCCCGCTCATTTGTAACTCTGGATTTGAAGAATAATTACTAGATATCCATTTGCCTAGAATAATAAAAATAAAAGGTGATATATGAAAAAATTACTTTTCCTAGGGGTTGTTACCGTTTCTGTGGTTCTGGCAGCATGTCAGGTCAATAATGTTCGAGACACCGGAGGTGGGGCTGTTTCACCTTCATCGACGGTGACCGGAGTCACGCTTGATAGCGGTACGAACGGCAATCCGTAAAGGATCTTCTTGAGATCCCATTTGGATCGTCGTAATCTCTTGCTCTGTAAACGAAAAAACCGCCTTGCAGGGCGGTTTTTCCGAAGGTTCAAACACTTGCAGGTGATTGAACCAAGGTAACTGGCTTAGAGGAGCGCAGTCACCAAAACTTGTTCTTTCAGTTTAGCCTTAACAGGCGCATGACTTCAAGACCAACTCCTCTAAATCCGTTACCAGTGGCTGCTGCCAGTGGCGCTTTGTCGTGTCTTTCCGGGTTGGACTCAAGATGATAGTTACCGGATAAGACGCAGCAGTCGGACTGAACGGGGGGTTCGTGCATACAGTCCAGCTTGGAGCGAACTGCCTACCCGGAACTGAGTGTCAGGCGTGGAATGAGACAAACGCGGCCATAACAGCGGAATGACACCGGTAAACCGAATGGCAGGAACAGGAGAGCGCACGAGGGAGCCACCGGGGGGAAACGCCCGGTATCTTTAAGTCCTGTCGGGTTTCGCCACCACTGATTTGAGCGTCATTTTTTGTGATGCTTGTCAGGGGGGGCGGAGCCTATGGAAAAACGGCCGCCCAGCGGCCACCATTTTTCCCCCACTCTTGATCGCTCGGTTTTCTCGAGTTTTTATTAGAACGGTCTTGCCGCTCGCCGCAGCCGAACGACCGGAGCGTAGCGACTGAGTGAGCGAGGAAGCGGAAAAGAGACTGTTCTTACACTGAGCACTGACGCTCTGAGGCTTCTTATGACGAAACAACAGAAAACAGCGCTGAACATGGCTAAATTCATCCAGAATCAGTCTCTGCTCCTGCTGGAGAAGCTTAACGAGCTTGATCTCGATATCGAGGCCGACCTTTGTGAGAAACTCCACGATGATGCGGAGCATCTTTTCCGTACACTGTCCTCGAGACTGGATGCATTACAGGATGGTAACTGATGGCCAGAGTGTCTATTAGTGAGGCTGCCCGACTGACGGGTAAGAGTAGAACAACACTGCACAGGTTAATTAAAACAGGTGACCTGTCCACCTGTAGTGGTGAGCGCAATGCAAAAATGGTAGATACTTCAGAGCTTTTACGTGTCTTTGGTCCCTTTGAGCAACCGAAGGGTGAACACCATTCTGGACAGGTCTCTGAACAGCGTGATACAGCCTCTGCTGACCAGAGTGAACAGGTGATTCGTCATCTGAAACAGGAGATTGAACACCTGAACACCTTACTTTTGTCCAAGGATTCGCACATTGACAGCCTGAAACAGGCCATGCTCCTTCTTGAAAATCACCAGGCAAAATTAACTGAATCCCCGACGCCATGGTGGAAATTCTGGAAAAAATCCTGACCCCGTCATGCTTCAGTTTTCCTCTCCGGCCATCCCGGGGAGTTCCTGAACCTTCCCAAAAATCGTCAGATCTCTGAACGCTCCTCACCACTAAAAATACCCACACCCCACGCAAAATTAAAATTTTGCAGATTCCTTATTTACAACAATGGGTTAATGAAAAATAAATGTGCGGTGATGTGTTACAAAGTGCAGATCCAAGTCGTGGACAACTCTATGGCGAATCGCTGACGAATTGCCCACGATTCATATGTGAATCACGCTTTATTATCATATTGTTATGATGAATCGACTCTTGATTCAATTCATCACTCTGGGTGTTTTTTGTTCATGGTGACTCTTGATTCAATTCACGATTCGAATCGCCGGTGAATCGTGTGGTGAGTCGTCCGGCGACTTGCCATAACGTGATTGCCGGCCGTCGACGAACCCGATTCCTGAACGTGCTGAAAACCGGTTT
>JAFHAZ010000024.1:0-17834 GCA_016939315.1 Streptococcus sp.
GAATATAACGGTTCACGGAGTTTTTGCTTTTGTAAAAAAATTGTGATTTCACATTATTACATCACAGGTCAGCAACCATTTTTATGCATTTGTATCTTAATGATATCGCATAGTCGGAGGAAGTTAGTCTGAGGTACGAGGACTGTCTTTCTTCGACGACGGCTGACTTTTATACAAAACACACGAAAGGATGAGACTATGCAAACGAAATAGACCATTCAAAAAACAGAAACCATTGCCACATAAGTTTGAATGGATTGAAATGGAAATAGCAAAGAATGGAGAAGAATATGGTTTAATAAAAATAGATTTATCCAAGCAAAAAATCGAGGATAAAAAATCTTAAAACATTCTTTATCCCCGATTAAATATCGTACCTTTGCAATCGAAAGAGTTCTTTGGATGGTTATACAAATCACAGCAGGATGCTACATTCTGTTTATTTCTAATTCGTAACCTCTTCTTTTCATGAGATAAAAACTTATCTCATTCTCAATTACTTATAAAAAATACGTACTTTCCCTCTCTGAAACCTCCGTTGTTGCAATAGATACCCAATGCCTTTGCCGTTGCAACATATTCAGCAGCATTGAGCATCTCCAGTTGTTTGTACATCTGCTCAAAACCCACATTTCCTTCATAGGATTTATGTATTTTTACCTCGCCACCATCAGTTTATTTTCGCATTTAATGAGAATTGGATTTTGTGCAATGTTATTTCTTTTTTAACCTAATTTTATAGCCCGACCACAAGCACCAAAACGCAAGAATGCCCATAACAAAGATGAATATGTATGTGGCTATCGTTCCAATGAAAATTCTGCCACTATGCACCTCTAATGCCACATTCCAAAGCGACATCGGAAGTTGGTTCATGCTCGAAGGTTGAGGGGCAAAGTTTGTTCCCTCGTAATATTCCGCTACGATAGGGGTGGAAAAGTCTTGGCTCATACCTGCGACAGCTTTCTTTCCGAATGGTGCTCCTGCTTCATTCGGTGCAGGTTTGTTCGTAAAGTAATCGGTAGCAGTTCCTTGTCGTCTGTCCCAAACAAACAAGCCGCTAAATGAACCGCAAAGCCATCTACCATTTGCATCTTTCTGTAATACATTCAATCCCATCACGCTGACAGGTGGAACAGAAGTAATAACTTTCACTGTAGCATTTTTGATGTTCAATGAATAGAATCCTTCCGATGAGGATAATAGCCAATCATGGCAGCTCTCATCATAACGAATCATGCGGAGCTTGTCGTTCCAAGGATTCTTGCTTCTGAGTGTTGTGCCTGGGATAGACGGAATCTTGCTTAACACTAATGCTATCATCACAGGAGGGCGGAGACACCAACCCGTCAGTACAATCAAGAGCGCAAGTATGATAGTATATCGCCCGATTCTGTCATGCAGATGAAGCGAGGTTTGCAGTAATGCCTTTCGCTTCGGTCTCAGCCAAAAGACGATACCCGTAATACAGAGAACCACAAGAATAATGGCTATGGCATCAACCACAATCTTTCCTGTTATTCCGAAAAGTTCTCCACTATGGAGTAGCCAAACGGTATGAAAGGCAGTTACTTTGCCGTCATAATCCTTTGGCGCATGAAGTTGAATGCGCTTAAAAGTCTTATAAGGAGGAAGCGAGGTATAGACAAAGGAACGACTGAGCACTACAAGGGTGTCGCCATGCGAAGCGATGTCCGTAAATTTCTCCTCATCCTCCAGTGACATATTCACCTCATGCCATTTGTTATGCACTCCATAGCGATAAAGCCCGAAAGGTGAGACAGCAAATATCCTTCCATTATCAAGCCTTATGACATTTTTGATTTGCCTATAGTCGGCACCTTCGGGCAAGCCCTCATTGAAATCCTTGAAATAGGAAGCCTTGGAGTCGGTGAGCCAGATGCCACCATTGCCATAAAGCAACAGTTGGCGACAAGAATCCACATTCCTCATGGAATCTACCATTAAATCCTTGCCAATGTCAAGCGTGCCTCGTAGCAAACCGCCATTCCATTTCTGAAACTCATAACGACTTGGCAGGTACTTCCTGCTCACGTTCACATCCTTGATGAGTGAACGATGATTGAGCAGGATGCCTGACACGCAGAACATCAGCATGAAGAAGCTCAAGCCGATACCAAGCCATTTATGTTGTTTTCTCCAAGTTCCTTTCTTCATTGATTTCCTTATCTGATTATCTATCTTATTTCTTTTCTTTCTTCGCCCTTGCATCCTTGACAATCTTTCCTGCCAAGAAACAAAGTTCTATCACCATTACCACCCAATGCCAAGGATATTCGCTCGGATGTGCAATGAGCTTCCCGATGATACCCGTGCGATTAAATGCCTCTACCGCTATCCAGAACACGATGACCGTTGCCGTACCCATTCTGATGTTTGCTCCCCACGATGGCAAGTGGAGTTGCTTGCGAAATACGTATGGGGCGGAAAGCAAGGCACCGAAGGCTACACCGAAGGTGACTGGACTCTCACGACCAAACAATTGAGGATCGTAGAGGTTCATCAGCAGGAGATAGCAAGTCCAGAGCATTGTGTTGATTTCCATGAAGGTAACAATGCTGGTGTGGCGTGTCATCGGGCGAGCGGCGATGAGTCGCTTGTTCTTCCCCAAGAAGAGCGTCTGCCACCAGTTTAGGAAGTTGCAGGCATTTCGGGAACAGAAGATGTAGAGCAACATCACCATTGCCCACAAGCCAAAGGTGGCAGGGAGCAGAAGATATTCAGGTCGGCTCAACACCTCTCCCGTTGTGGGGTCAATCTCAGCATGTGTGCCCCAACGATGGGCATAATACATGAAGAGGAAATCCACCCAACCCGTCCAGTAGAACATGCCACCGATAAGTCCGAGCAAGGTTTGGCGAGTCTGTCCCTTGACGAAAACACCGACCACCACCATCACCAAGCCCACGAATCCCACAGCCATGCCAGCACCCAACAGTTGCGTGCCGTCGTAGTTGTCCTTCAATACTCGTGCCACCAAGTGAACCATGGGCATGCTTCCCAATATCACGCCCATCGACACGATGGATTTCCACCAATATAGTTTCTTGTTACTCATGGCTTTTCTTCTTGTGAGCTGCAAACATGATATAGACGAGCAATGCAACGAATGCCACGAGGATGCAAATCATCTGGGTAGTATACTTCTCCGGCTCAATCCAAATCTCCTTGAAAAAGTCCAAACGACCGAGCACTTCCACTGGAACCCAGAACACGACAACCGTTGCGATAGCCATACGGATGTTTGCTCCCCATGTGCTCAAACGCAACTGCTTTCGGAAGATGAAGAAACTACCTATCAGACAAGCTACGGCAACAACCGAAGTTACAGGATGATGGTCGCCGAGGAAGTTCTTGTCGTAGCAGAACATCAACAGGAGATAGCTGGTCCAGAGAATCATGTTCAGTTCCATGAAAGTAACGATACTTGTATGATGTGTCATCGGACGGGCGGCAATCTCGTTCTTGCGTGAACGGAAAAGAACACGCTGCCACCAGTTGATGAAGTTACATCCGTTTTTGGTTGAGAAGATGTAGAGCACCATTATCATCATCCACATGCCGAAGGTGGCAGGGAGGATGAGGTATTCAGGGCGAGTCACAACTTCGCCATTCTCCATCTCCGGCTGTGTACCCCAGCGGGTAGCATAGTACTGGAACAGGAATTCTATCCAACCGGTCCAGAAAAGCAGTCCTCCGAAAAGTCCCCAAAGAGTCTGTTTGGTGTCTCCCTTTACGAAGACACCGATTACTACCATGATAAGACCTGCCAACCCCATGAAGAAGGCTGAGTAATGCACAGCTTCAGGAGTCATCGTCTTATCCATTATCATCATCAGCGCATGTCCCAACGGCATGGTAAAGAGTACCACGAGGAACGAAGCGATGGATTTCCACCAATTCAATTGTTTCATAATGTTTAATATTTACTTTAATTCATCTAAGTAATAACTGATTCTTCCTCCTTCATCACCTATCTGCACATTGGCATCATACCAGGAGATAATCTGGAGCTTGTAATATCTTTCACCATCCCATGAACGGATTACGTAGGTATGGAAAGAAGGAGTATATACTGGAGGTGGACCAGAGAAACTCATTGCCTTTTCGAGCACCGGATTGCCGCTTACCAACTGCTTGGCAGGTCCGTTGTTCGGGTCGAACCAAGGGTTCTCGTTCATATCCAGTTTGTTGGCGATGCAATACTTGTTCCAGTCGTTCTGCGACATGGTGACATAGACACTTGCCGAATCATCCACGGCGAAAGTCATGTTGTGTTCTGCCAGATAAGCATCCACCTGCGCCTTGCTCGTCCACTTGTCATATTCGCCATAGCCCAGGTCGGCAGCACCGCCCTTGCCTGGTCCGCTCGTTCCGCTGTTGGTGCGGAGCTGATAGCCATTGAAGGCGAGGTCCCACTCCGTAGCAGGATAAGCCATCGTGTTGGGGTCATCCTCCTTGTTCTCCATCACTAAGATGCTGTTGGCTTGTCTCTTCACCGTCTTATAGGTTAACTTGCCTGTAGATTGATTCTTGGCGAAGATGGTATCGCCGTTCTCATCACGCTCTGCATCCTCGAAGATGTTCTTCTGTACGCCCTCGCTCCAATACTTTACGAGTTTAGCTGTACCTTTATAATGGAAATACTCCTCTATTGGCTTGCCATCAATAAAGGCTATGACACTCTGGTTAGGATTCAGCACATTATAGCGATGTCCCGTCTTCAGGTCAAAATAGAGCCAGTCGTTTGTCACGCCAGTGCTATATCCTGTCTTTCGGGGAAGGGTGTGGCCCGTAAAGTCCTCAGCCTCATAAGACACGCAGCTCGTCATTGCGGCTGCCATACCTATTATATATAGTAATGCTTTCTTCATCATTTCTTCTTTCTAAATGCTTTTACCAATTCATCTACCAACACTTCCACCTGCACATGCGCCTTGGCTCCTGCCGTGGCTGGCACGTTAAACATGGTGATGCCCGAACCTAAGGTCTTTGGCACGTAATTAAAGATGTTATCCACACCCACCGTCACCTTTACCTTATTATAGAAGGTCTGAATCACCGACAGGTTGCACAATACATACTGTGGCAACTGGCAGCGGAAGTAGGCATCGTGGCTCTCACCGTTTACAGAGAGTCGGTCCTGCACATCAAACTTCTTCTCACCCATGTAGCTTGCCGAGAAGGTGGCGCCCAGTCGGTAGTTCTTCTTGTTGTACTTATAGTCGAGGCTCGCCGTAGCAGCATGAGGCGAAGTGGTGTTCACCTGTACGCCATCCGTCTTGCTCACGTTCACGTAGCTGTAGGTGGCATTCATCGTGAAGTGGTTGAGGAAGTGCCAGCGCATGATGGTCTCCAGTCCGATGAGATTCTGCTTGGCGAGGTTGGTATATTCAAAGTTATACTGCATGTCGTAGATGCGCCATACGCCCTCTATCTTCTTGCGGAAGAAGTTGCCATACACATTGCCCGAGATGAAGAAGTTATCATTCGAGTACTCTGTGCCCAGACTCACGTAGTTGTTCTTCTCAGGCTTCAGGTCCTCGTTACCCTTAATCATGAACATGCCGAGGTGGTCCCAGTTGAAGAACAGCTCCTTGATGCTTGGCGAACGGTAGCCCATCGAGTAGTTGGCTCTCCACGCCCAGTGATCCGAAGGACTCCACTTGAAGGCAATCTTAGGCATCGCCATCAGTCCGAAGGCACGGCTGAAGTTGGTTCTCACACCTGCCGAAACCATCCAGTGGTCGTTCTTCGTCCACTCGTCCTGCAGGAAAGCCTCCGTCTCTTTTAATGAACGGGTGCGCATGATGTGGGAGGCATCGCCGTTGAATCGGTCGCTCGTCAGGTCATCGCTCAGGTGCTCGATACCGAGGATGAGGTCGTGGCCCTCGAACTTCTGCGAGGTGATGGAGAGGCGAGGCTGGAAGATACGGCTCTTATACACTTTGGTACGCTCGTCGATGCGCTCGTGTCGCTTGAAGCGGTCGTAGAAGTCGCCGTGCAGGGAGGCGGTAATCTTGAACCAATCCTTGAAGGAGTACTTAATCTTGGTTCCAGCCGTCCAGTCACGCGCCTGACTGAAAGTCATATCCTGAATGAGGTCGTAGGTATTCATATAAAACGCACTACCGTAGGCAAGAATCTCCAGGTTCTTGAATGGGTCATAGAAAACCTTCTGCGATACCGAGATATGCTCCGTGCCCTCGATGCCCATTGGCGGACGGGAAGCCACGCTGGTAATGGTCACGTCGTGGTCGAGCCAAGGATTCGCCTCTTGGGTATAGACTTTCTTGTCATTCTCCGCCTGGTACATGTAGAAGGCATCGCTCGAAGAATACCACACGTCGGTCTGCGAAGTCACCTTGCCAGCATTGAATCCTGCCGATACCCAGCTCTGCAGGTTCGGGCGGTCGGCATTCTTCTCAAACATATACAGGAAGTCCTTCTTGGAAGGATTCTTGTAGTTGGTCTCGTTCATCTGTCCCCAACGCACACCAGCCTGAATGTCGATAGGCTTGGTGGTCTTCTTGGTGATGAGGTTGATGACGGCACCCGATGCACGGCTTCCATAGAGGGTACTGCTGGCACCTTTCACAATCTCGATGCGGTCGATGGCATGGAGGTTGAATCGCTCATAGTCGAGGTTACCCGCCATGTCGCCCGTCAATCGCTCGCCATCTTGTAGGAAGAGCACGTGGCGGGCATCCAAGCCCTGCATGGAGATTTCGTTTCCGAATCCCACTTTCTGGATATTCATACCCGGGGTCTCCTGCTGTAGGGCCTTGGTCAAGTCGGCATAGCCTGCATCTACCAGTTCCTTACCGCCGAGCACCTGCGTGCTCACTGGCGAGAGCTTGATAGGTCGGGCGGTGCGGGAACCTGTAACCACCACCTCATTCACCTTCATCACGTCTTCTGTCATGAAGAGTTTGAGGGAGCTGTCGCTTCCGATGGTTCCCTTCAGCGGGTTGTAGCCCACGGATACCACTTGATAATAACACTTGCCACTCTGCGGCACCTCGACAGTAGCCTCACCGTCCATATTGGTGACGGTACGTTGTGGCGACTTCAATTTCTCATTGTCGGCGTAGGTGATGACTGCACCGATGATTGGCTGCTCAGTGGCTGTGTCGAAGATACCGAACTTCACCTTTCGCTGTGCAGCGACAGGGAGGGCGAGTATCAGCAGTAAGCCGATGAGCATTACATTTCTAATTGTCTTCATTTATATTGTCATTCTATTTTTTCCAAATCCTTACACGATTTCAGCCTCGCTATGGCTTGTTTCTCTTCCCTTCATTTTTTACTTGCAAAAAGAAAGAGAGACATGTCTGGGCATATCCCTCTTTCCTTAATTATATGAACAACTTTAAAGTTATCCTTGACCATTTTCTTTTTTCCACTGTGCAAGGTCTTTCTCATATTGCTCAAACTCCGCCTTAAAATTGTTAAGGCGACTTTTGTCAATAGTCTGCTGGAATGTTTCTGTGCGTACATTCATCATATTGTAGTTTACAATAAACTCAATCTGATTTGTCAATACATTCAGATAACCATCAACAGATGCTCCACTTCCTGTTTGGCAATCATTCGGGTCATCACCATTAGTGGTAACATTGCCATCTTTACCTTGGAATTTAACCCAACCTGCTTCTGGACGTTCTGATTTATCCCAAGAGTTGAGGTTCATGAACTTTGTGTTACACTTGAATGTTACCGCAAAAGGCATAGTGCCTACTGTAAAATCAACAAGTGAAAGAGTCATAGAACCATCCTCTTTCCAAGTGAAATTAAACTTGGTTGGACAACCACTTGCCAAATGAGTTTTATCAACTCCACTCATAGTAGCCTTTGTGGATAAAACTATATCCCCGTTAAGAATGTCTTTTGCCTTTGTTACATATTCTTCTGCAGGTGGTTCTTTATTTAAATCATCATCACTACTGCACGAAGATACAAACAAAGCAAAAATTCCTAAGATTGCAAGAGTAAAAAGTTTAATACTTTTCATTGTCAATACAAAACTGTAGCAGTAGCCAATATGTGAATAAAGGCTACTGCATACTTGTTGATAAAAGTTTACTATTTTGGTGCTTTAAAATGGAATGAAGCAGGGAAATTCAATATACCAAGATAAGTACCATGAACAGCCATGTCAAACTCCAATGTACCATTTTCGACCTTGGCGTTAGTCAAAGAATCAAGATACAGAGTTGCTTTTCCACCAACTTTCAAAGTTAAAGATCCTGCAGAAGTTCCAGGTGTTGCTGTTATCTCACCAGTAGCCTCATTTATTGAAATAGGCAACTTTACCGTAATGGTTCCTGGCATTTTACCAATTTGAGGGAAGTCGCAAATCAAGACATTTGACTCAATTGTAAAAGTTGCATCCTCATTAGAATAGCTCTTACCATTCATAGTCACATTGCTAATCACACCATCGTAATCACCATCGTAATCTGCTGTACTTGTAACAGCATCAACAGATTCTACACCTGTACTTGCCATAGCATTTGCAGTAAAGAGCATGCTCATAGCCATTACTACTAAACCGAAAATTTTCTTCATTGTTTTAAATTTTAATTTGTTAAACTTTTATTATTATTTATTTTCTCCAATTATAGCCCTTATTTAAGCGGCAACTCAATCCTCTGTAATAACTTAATTTTTGTGGATTTGCATTCTTATAATATTTATCAATAAATTCTTTTGTAGAATTTCTGTTATATGTATCTTGTGAACATGTAAATGTTGTAGTAGGTTCCACTGATGTGTCGAAATTATAGAATACAGTGAGGTTAGGATAAACTAAATCGTATGATGTAGGTAGGTCACCGATTAATAGTCTACCAAGCATAACGATATTAGACATATCAAAAACTTTCAATGATGGCAAAACTTCAATATCCAAGTAAGTTGCCTTCAACTCTTTTTTATTTGGAAGAGTAATACTTTCCAAAGAAGGACAGTTCCAAACCTCCAGGTAACTTCCAACCATTTCGTCACCTTCAACTTCTTTGCTTCTTTGTCCCCATACAGAAGATTTACTGATATTTAAATCCTTTAAGTTCTGAATATCCATCATTCTTATAAGGTAAAGACCATTTGCAGATGTCAAATTTAAATTATCTATCTTTATTCCTTGAAGAATGAGTGTACTAAGTGTAGAACCTACTTTTATATAAGACAAAGTACCTTCGCTACCTTTATTGCAGAACAAAGCTAGAGTTGTTCCCTCCCAATAAGGATTATCTACAAGATATTGTAAGCCTTCAAAATTTTCAACATTGTCACTTTCCATAACAGTAACTGCCAAAGTCTTCTGCTCATTACCAAGGTGTTTGCTTATATCTATGTTGTCTCCATTAAACAAATCAGAAAAGTTATTCTTCAAATAAGTTCTAAGATTAGCATCTGGCACTTCTCTCAAAGTATTATACTTTTCCGAAACGCCATCCTCATTCTGCATCTTAACATCCATCGTACCACCATCAATGGCAGACTTATTCTGACGATAGAAACGCATAAGCTGAGCAATATTATACTTAGCTTCCTCTGGCAAATAAAGTTTGGTGATATTGTGAACATTCTCCACTGTCTCATCGCCATTTTCCTCTACTGTTACCTTTACGAGGTTATCGTAGTTGTAAATGTCGTTATTTGTGAGGTCAATGCCTGTAATCTGAGCAGGGAGAACTGAAAAGTCGAAAGTCTCACCATAGCCGTTGCTGCTAAGGTTCAACTCTTTCAAATTAGGAAAAACAGAAAGTTCCTTCAAGGCAGCGGTATCAACCTTTGTGCCTGAAAGGTCGAGAGATGTGGTGCTGTTGGCTTTGTCGTCAAGGAGCATTTTGCCATTTTCATCAAACTGGTATCCCTTAGCTTTGAGGATAGTCATCAACTCAGAGTTGCTTACAGCCACATTGCTATAAGAAGGTGCATCGTCGTCACTGCTGCAAGAAGCGAAACCGAGGCAGAGTGCCAGGGCAGCGAGACCGATGAAATTCTTAAAAATCTTCATTGTTTTATTATTCTTTTAAATGTTTATAATTAATATAAAATATTACCCTTAATTTGTGGCGGCAAAGGTACATATTTATTAAATAATGTGCAATACCTAAAAATAATGAAATTTGCAATAGTAATTTGTTGTGATTTATAGGGTTTCTCATCTGTCTTGTTGAGAAATCATAACATATCTAAGATTTTCAATATGTTTTTCACAGTTGCTTATTCAGCCGATACTTAAAACTAATGATAAAGTAACTACCAATTTGTGAGGTACGGCTTTCCGTCAATCCTGTGGCGGTAACATTGTGATAATAGTTTTTCTTGTCGCTGAGAATATCTGACCAATAGAGCGAAAGCTCGGCTTGCTTCTTTTTGAGGAATCGCCAAGATGCCCCTAAGTTCCAAACCACTTGGTCGTCTTCGCCTTTTTTGATGTTGGTGCCGTTACGGAAAGAGTATGCAGCATCGCTCTTGACTTGGAAGCCAAGAGGAAGTTCTGCGTAAGTATTCAGCGAAAAGTTGTAACTTCGGGTATAGTTGGACGTACTACGAAGCTGGTTGGTGGCATGGCGGTAACGCCAATCGCCCTGCAAGTCGAAGCCTCCCCATTTCGGCTGATAACCCAAACGAAGGTTGACATTATACGAAGTATTGTGGGTGACGCTGCGGTCTGGCTCCTCGCTCTTTCCCTCATTCACAAGAGCTACACTTTGGGCAAAGCTGGCTCCTGTGCGAGCAGAGAGATTGAACCGCTTCTTCCATCGCTTCTGATAGCGAAGACTGGCACGCATATTCCAGTTGCCATTCACATTCACAGGATAAGTCTCCGTGCCACCAGTGGCAAGGTTGTAAAAGACGGCTTGCGTCTGACTGTTATAGGTGTTGCTGAAATTAACATCGCCCGAAAGCCCGAGGCGCGTGTTCCTACCTGTCAATCGGAAATTCTGATTATAGGATGCTTTGAGCGAAGGATTGCCATGGGTGATGTGCAGCGGGTCGCTATTATCGGTGAGCGACATCAAGCTACCGAGGTCGGGCTGTCGGCTACTACCGTCATAATTCAGCTCGAAGCGAGTCTTGCCCCGATGCCATGACACATTCAACTGTGGGTTCCAGATCACACTCGTCCTTACCGTGTCGGCGTGGAGCAAGCCGGTCTTTTGGTCAAGACTCCTGCGCTCGGGCTGCATCAATACTCCTGCATTTGCCTCCCATTGCTTGCCATCATAATTGAGGTAGAGGCTGAGGTCGTGGGTAATGGTCTTGCTCAGGGTGTGGTTGCTTAGGCTATCCATATACACCTCGCTCTCGTAAGTACTTCGGTCGCTCATCTGTCGTGTGGCAGAATAGCGATAACCGAGTTGCAGGCGCAAGTTCTCAGCCAAGGGTTGCGTCAAGTTGATGCCTACTGAATAGGCACGATTGGTGGAGGGGGAGTGCTGGTATTGGTTGCGATAAAGCACGGAATCGCCACCCAGACTGCTCTCCAACTGATAGTAAGTGGTCTCGGAAAGGGAATGTGACTCGTTGGTACTCTTGCTGTCGGAGTAACTACCAGTGAGACTGATGCTCGTACCCTTGTCGTTGAACACTCGGGTGATGTCGGCATTGACGGAGAACGAATGGCTGTCGCTCTTCGAATCCGAGTTTCTCGTGATGCTGTTGATACGCTCATCGCCTTCTGAAGAGGTGGATTGCTGGCTGTCGCTGGTGTTGTCGCTCTTCGACTTGCTGAAGTTTCCACCTATATTAAAATAGGTCTTGTCATCCAAGCTCCACCTCATGCCCAACGAACCATTGCCCATTGTGTTGCGATTGGTGCTGGTGGATGCCGAGTTCTGGTAACGGTTGCCTATGGTGAGATATTGCTCGCTATATAGGATGCTCTCGTTGCCACTGGCATAATGGTTGTACATCATGTTGCCATAGAGGGTGAATCGCTTGGAGAACTTCTTGGCAAAGTTCATCGCCACGTTGTCCTGTCGGTTGTCGGGATAGCGAGAAGTCATGTATCGGTTGCTACTTCGAGCTATCACGGAGATGTTATCGCCAGTCTGGCGGAAGAGGTTGGATATTAACTCGGCTTCCTTCTTTTCGTTGTTGCCCCTGCCTATGCCAGCCGAAGTAATCAGCGTGCCGTTGAACTCTCGCTTGGTCTGCAAGTCGAGCACATAGTTTTCGCCGCCCTTGCGCACCTTGGTGATTTTCTCCAGTTCGCTCCGCTTGTCATACACCTTGATTTTGCTCACCAACTTGGCTGGCAGGTTTTCGAGGGCGAGGGTGCTGTTGCCGCCAAAGAAACTCTCGCCATTGACATTGATTTCGTGGATTGGAAGACCATTATATGTTATCGTCTTGTTCTGCTTTTCGTATTCCAATCCAGGCACTCGCTTCAAGAGTTCTTCGAGGTATGCTCCTTCGGGAGTCTGGAAAGCATTGGCATTGATAACCGTGGTATCGCCCTTCATCTCCACCTCCTTCATGGCAGCAGTAACCACCACTTCGCCGAGGTTGAGCGTTTTAAAGATGGAATCTTCTTTTTGCGTTTCCACAGAGTCGCCATCGCCCTCTGACAAGGCACGACTCTCCCTTACTGTATCACTCGACACAGCATAAGAGAAAGCCCTTCCGTCAGGAGAAAGGGAAGACGACGCCCATACATTTGCTATTGTTGAGAAGGACATGAGCAAAAGCACAGACACATAAGCATACCGTAGCCTCATCTTGGTTTGAATATTCAAAATCGGCTGCAAAGGTACGAAAATCGGTGTATATTTGCAATACCTTGAAGTAGGTAAAGTGCCAAAGGGCTTGCCAAGTGAATCCGTTAAAGAAAGTGAAAAAATGAGCAAAAATAATTGTATTTCAAAATTTCAATTTATCTCTGCACTTGTAATCAAAGCGTTCTTTGTATATTGCAAAGTTGTGAAAGAAAAAGAATATAGCTCGTTTCTAAATCGTTAGTAGTTACACTTTTAAAAGTACTTAATCCACTGATATTCAATTAATAAAATATTTTGTTATGACTCGGGTATTTTTAACGATAAAAATCGAAACACGTCGAGTAAATCTCTATCACAGCTGCACCTGCTCGAGAATATAACGATTCACGGAGTTTTTGAGGATGTAAAATATTTGTGTTTTTCCATTATTACATCACAGGTCAGCAACCATTATTATGTATTTGTATCTTAATGTTATCGTATTAAAGAATAATGGTAAAAGTCATGAAATTCTTCAAATGTAGTCAATGTGGCTACGGATATTTTTGGCGTTCTCTCATAAATAGTATATCTTTATATGTACGTAACCATCTGATAATCAAATGGTATTTTGTAGGAAAAAGAACCAAAAACTACTTTTTAAAGTGGACTCCTTTATTTATATCCAAATATCGGGTTAAATATTTAAAATATCTTTAGTTATTGCAACCGTAACACCATTGTCGCAGCTTCGTCAATACCTTTCAACCTCATCGCAACCATGGTGTAATAATGCTGCCGTACCTTTGCAACCGAAATCAAACGATATAGGTTATGAATGCTAAAAGGGGAATTATTGTATTAGGATTGCTCTCGGCGGCTAGCATGCCAACGTGGGCGCAACAGATTAAAGGAGTGGTTATCGACCAGAAATCGAAGGAGACACTCATCGGTGCAGTCATCACTGTGGATGGAACCAATGTGAAGGCTATCACCAACATCGACGGAAACTTCCAGATCGATGGATTGGATAAAGAAAAGACATATACACTATATATTAATTATGTAGGATATAAGACTCAAAAAATTGACGGGGTTCAGGCGAAGGACGCAGACCAGGTGATTGCGCTGCAACCTGATGAACAGCAGCTGAAGGAGGTGACCGTTACCGCAGTGGAAAGG
This sequence comes from Streptococcus sp., assembly GCA_016939315.1. Lineage (GTDB taxonomy): Bacteria > Bacillota > Bacilli > Lactobacillales > Streptococcaceae > Streptococcus. The sequence goes on from JAFHAZ010000024.1 coordinate 13,920, forward strand.
CGTAATACGGATGCGGCAATGATACAGGTGGCCAAAAACAGTCCCGTCATCGTGAGCAATGTTTCGGCACAGGAAATATCTCGTACTCAGGATACGAATGCGGGTGAGGTGATACGCCGAGTGCCAGGCGTGAGCCTCATCGACGATAAATTCGTAATGGTTCGTGGTTTGTCGCAGCGTTATAACAATGTGTGGGTGAACGGAGGAGCAGTGCCCAGTTCAGAGGCTGATTCCAGGGCATTCTCCTTCGATATCATCCCAAGTTCACAGATCGACAACCTCACCATCGTGAAGTCGCCATCGGCTGAATATCCTGCCGACTACTCGGGCGGTTTCATCATCGTCAACACCAAGGAGATTCCGGCAGAAAACAGTTTCAATATCGCCGTGGGCGGAAACTGGAATACATCTTCTGCCTTCAAGGACTTCTCTTACTCAAAAGGTTCGGGAACTGATTTTCTCGGTTTCGACAATGGCTTGAGAAACCTGAAGGGAGGCATCCATGCAGACTTGAATCAGCAGCTCGATGCCAACGGAAAACCGGTGGGCGATTATGCCACTTCGCTCCTGGGCAATGGGCTTAACAACGATTGGCTCATCAAGAACAAGAAGCCTCTGGGCGACTTGAAACTGGCAGCCAGCCTGAACCAGCGCTGGATGCTCGGCGGAAGAACACTCGGCATGCTCGCCGCCCTGAACTATACCAACGAATACCGCACCTACGAGAATATGGAGAACAACCTCTATGGCATCTACGATGCGGCCAACGACAAGCCGAACTATCTTCGTCATTCAGTTGACGACCAGTATAATAATAACGTCAGACTCGGAGCAATGCTCAACTTCACCTTCCTTTCCAAGGACGGCAACCACAAGTATCAGCTCAAGAACATCTTCAACCAGTTGGCTACCAGCCGATACACCTGGCGTGAAGGCGTGAGCGCCCAGTCGAACCTGGAGCGAAGCGCAGAGTATTACTACCGCAGTAGAACTACATATAACGGTCAGCTTATCGGCAAGCACACCTTCACTAGCGACGCCCTTGATTGGAGCATCGGGTATGCGTATGCCAACCGTCATTTGCCTGACCGTCGTAGATACCTCATCGACGATGCTCTAGAATCGGGCGTTTATGCCCTGAGCACCGGCAACGACATATCACGCGAGTGGACTCAACTCGACGAACACATTCTCTCCCTTGGTGTAAATGACAAGCACCACTTCAAGTTTGGCAACTTTGAGCCAGACTTGCAGGTGGGTGCCTACGGGGAGTATCGCAGCCGAGAATACCAGACCCGCAACTTCATCTACAATTGGAATGTTTCAGATAACAACTTGCCATCCGACTTCCGCCACAGCGACATCCCAACCCTGCTCTCCAGCGAGGCAAACATGGGTTACGACAAGCTGTATCTTCTGGAGGAAAAGCAGATGCGCAACAACTACCGCGGACACAACACCTTAGGCGCAGGATACCTGGCGTTGTCTCTCCCCTTTGGCAAACTCGGCATCCACGCCGGTGTCCGCTTCGAGCATAATGATATGGAACTCATCTCCAATTCCCGTGACTACGAGAAGAGTGAATCGAGCCGTCATTACAAGACCGATGATGTTTTTCCATCTCTCAATACAACATACAAGATCAGCGACCAGCATCAGGTGCGACTTTCGTATGGCCGCAGTATTAACCGCCCGGAATTCCGTGAAGTATCGTCGTCGGTGTATTACGACTTCGACCTTGCCAGCAATGTGCAGGGAAACACTGAGTTGAAGAACTGTTATGTCGATAACCTCGACCTGCGATATGAGTGGTATCCATCCCGTGGAGAGCTCATTTCGCTGGCAGTCTTCTACAAGCACTTCGATTCTCCTATCGAGTGGACCTACACGGTGGCAGGTGGCACAGATCTGATTTACTCTTACAAGAATGCGAAGAGTGCCAACAACTACGGTGTGGAGCTGGATATCAGAAAGAATCTCGAATTCATAGGATTGAAGGATTTCAGCTGGTCGTTTAACGGTGCCTTGATCAAGAGCAAGGTTCAGTTTGAGAAGGGAGCGAAGGAAGAAGACAGACCGATGCAGGGTCAGTCGCCATACCTTATCAACACCGGCATCTTCTATAAGAACGAGCCATTAAAGATGGATATCGCCCTGCTTTACAACCGCATAGGCAAGCGAATCATCGGTGTGGGCAGAAGCGAGGGAAGCACAGGCGATGACTCCAACGCCCGAGTGCCTCACAGCTACGAGATGCCCCGCAACACCATCGACCTTTCACTGGCTAAGAAATTCGGAGACCATCTGGAGCTGAAGCTCAACGTAAGGGATCTTCTTGCAGAAAAGATATACTACAAGCAGTTTGCTGATGTAACATATAGCGACGGAAGCAAGAAGCAGGTGGAAGAGATAGCAAGATGCTACAAGCCGGGCAGAAACATCGGCTTGCAGGCAATCTATAAATTTTAGAGACTATCCGTAGAATTTCAAGAAAGATAATATTAGATGTTTGTTTAATAAAATAGGAAACAATGATGAACAAGATGTATTTTTTAGGATGCATGGGCATCCTCGCAGCATCTGCCATGTTTAGCAGCTGCAGCAGTGACAATGACGATCCAACTCCTTCTCCAAATCCTGGATCAGAAGTAGTTTACAAGTGGACAACCAATGGCGGCTTGAAGGCTTGCGACCACATCCTCTTCGGAACAGATGACAAGGAAAACGCCAACGGAACACAGATTGGCAACGGCGACCAGGAATTCGTCTTCACAGGCAAGCAGACTTTGAAGAAAGGCACTTATCTCCTCAAGGGATGGGTATATATTGCAGATGGTGCTGAACTTACCATCGAACCGGGAACTATCATCAAGGGCGACAAGCAGACCAAGGCGGCACTCATCGCAGAGCGTGGCGGCAAGCTCATCGCCAAGGGTACAGCCACAGAGCCTATCGTCTTTACATCTGAAGAGGCTGCCGGTAGCAGAAAGCCTGGCGACTGGGGTGGCATCATTCTCTGTGGCAAGGCTAAGAACAACCAGACAGAGCAGCAGATAGAGGGTGGTCCTCGTACCAAGCATGGTGGTGCAGATGATGCTGACAACTCAGGAGCCTTGAGTTATGTACGCATTGAGTTTGCCGGTTATCCATTCCAGAAGGATAAGGAAATCAACGGTTTGACATTCGGTTCTGTAGGTTCCGGCACACAGATAGACCACGTACAGGTATCTTATTCTAATGATGATTCCTTCGAGTGGTTTGGCGGTACCGTGAATTGCAAGTATCTCGTAGCCTACAAGGGTTGGGATGATGATTTCGATACCGATAACGGTTTCTCTGGAAAGGTGCAGTATGGTCTTTCTCTGCGCGACAGCAAGATAGCCGATACCTCTCAGAGCAACGGTTTCGAGAGCGACAACTGCGCCGATGGTGCAACCGTAGATCCTCGCACCAAGGCAACCTTCTCTAACATCACCTTCGTAGGGCCTAAGGTTTTGGACGACAAGTTCCAGAACACCACCGATTATATCACTGCCGGAGCCTACAATCCAAACAACGGTTCAGCCCTCGGCAAGTTCCAGGCAGCGATGCAGATTCGCCGTTCTTCTAACCTCAACTGCATCAACTCAGTGGCCTTAGGCTGGCCTATCGGTTTGATTGTTGATGGCGAGAAGGGTGAAACCTTAAAGGATGCCAAAGATGGCAAGTTCAAGCTTCAGAATGTATATTTCGCTGGTATGGATGCCGTTGGTACAGATGCCAACAAGAAATATGAGGATTACCTCTACGATGCAGCCAACAAGAAGGATCTTGACAAGAATCAGAAGTCATACAGCAACACCTTCTTCTTCTCTGAGCAGAGCAACAAGTATTTTGATTCATGGACCTCATTGGTAGGTGCAGATGGATATACTC
>JAFHAZ010000025.1:0-5620 GCA_016939315.1 Streptococcus sp.
ACGGAAAGTAATTGTATCTAAAACTGACTATCAAAAACAACACGCTGAAAGAAATCTACTAATTATTTCACTTTTACTTTCAACAGGCATCAGAATTTCTGAACTTTGCCACATTCATCTCAAAGACATTAATCTGTCCAACAAGACACTCCATATTATAGGAAAGGGTAAGAAAGAACGTATCCTATTTTTAGGAGATCAAAAAACATTCAATTTATTAAAAACATATATAAATAAAACAAGAAATGAATCCAATGATTTCTTGTTCCCAGGGAAACATTCACTTAAACCATTGTCAGAGCAAAGTGTACGTTTAGTAATAAATAGAATCGTTGAACAAAATAACTTTTCTAGAACTATTACACCGCATATGTTTAGACATAGCTTTGCGACAATGCTTCTAGATAGTGATGTAGATATACGATATATTCAACAAATTCTTGGACATAGTTCTATATCAATCACACAAATCTATACTCACGTATCTCATTCAAAACAAAAAGAAATACTTAGTTCTTTTAATCCCGTATCAGTAATTCATTCTGAAATCGAGTAAGGGACATTTCCAAAGTCTACAGTTCACTTCATCTTAAATTAATTTTTTTAGTTCGACTTTAGTTAATAGATTTTATACTCAACAAAAGCAAAAAACATATAAAACTTCACTTTGAATCAGCAATTATACTATATTCCGTATTAAGGACTCCATATTTGTTTTTCTAAAATACATCTTTCAAATATCCTTAAATATAATAAAAAGAGATGGGCAAAATCTCAATTCCTGAAGAAAATGGAGTAAATCTTCCCACAAGAAAACGCATAATTTCAAGTTTTTCAACACCTGATACTATGCGTTTTTTGGTTCTAAAAAATTTTCGCCCACCTTAAACAACTAACAAAAGTTATAAGTAGACTATATTTTAAAATTTTTGTTCTAACAACCATTTCAATTAGTTAAATCTTTAAATCTTTCTTCTCCAGATTTAAGCATATCCTTTTCTACCTGACTCCACTCTCCAAACAATAATTCATGAAGAACAGCTGCTGCTGATATTTCATCATCTCTCGAATCGTAAACACAGGTCCTATCTCGTTGATAGATTTGGATTTGTTCAAATATACCTAATTGCTCCAGCTGGTGGGTATTCTCAACTAGATTGTTCACTATCAGATCATGATGTTCTTTTGGAGTTGCGCGTGCTTGATTTGGATTGATAGCGTACAGTTCTTCGTATCGGATAAGGGTGCTCAGATAGGACAGCTTAGGCTTTGTCGCAATCAAGGCTAATTGTACTTCATATCCCTTACTTTTCAAGAGTTGTGCTGTTTCCTTTGGAACGTCAATCGTTCGTAAAGTTCCCTCTATCAAAAGATTGTATCCCAAATGACTCAATTCTGTTACTAAAGACTCTACCATTTTGCCTGCAAAATCTTTGGTGTATTCAACACTGTCTTTGCCATATTCTTTCTGCAGTTCTAAATAGTGTGGATGCTGAGAACGAAAACTGTCGCCATCTATGATAACAATATTTCCTTGAAATTCTTTCTGTTTAATACGATGAATTGTAGTCTTACCGGCACCACTTTGCCCTCCAAGCAAAATCGCTATAGGTTGCTTACTGGACTTTTTTCCTCTTGTCAGAGAACGAAGATTCCTTGCTAAAGCATGTTTGAATTCGCTACCAGTATAATCTTGGATTTCCATTAGGCTACCATCCGTTTTTCAGATACCTCTAACATACGTTCAATTCCATCCAAATAGCCGCTATATCTCTCTATTTCATCAAAAGTTTCTACTAAATAGATATTCGTATGAATCAAGTCAGATAGATCATTACTCATTAAAATCCAAGGATTAGATTCATCATCAATGCTAATTCCCTGACTATCTTGATAACGATAGAGTCGAGATAGTAGATTAGCACCTCTTTCTTTCACAATTTCAATTTTTAAAGTCAATTCATAATTTTCAACAGGATTGAGCATTTTATCTTCTCCTACAATATCGACATAAGATACATTAAACTTCTGACAAATGATGTCTATTAGTTCTGTAGATACTGAACTAGTTCCATTTTCATAACGGCTTAAGCTATTTCGAGAAATTCCTATAATTCGGGCAAATTCGGGTTGTGTTAAGCCATTTGTTTTACGTAAGGATTTTATGTTTTTTCCAATCATAGCAAACTCCTTTTATTTGATACCACCATTATAACATTTAGAAAAAGCAAATGCACCATTTTTGGTGCGTTATTGACTGTTTTTCCTAAATCTCTCTAAATTCTTCTCTAATTGTTCCTTATGAAGTTGATTCTTAGCTTCCTTTAATGTGTCGTCCAAAGTTTCTTCTCTATAAGTTGATTCTCTTTTAAGTTGTTCGGTTTCTTGATTTGGAGTGAAAATGATATCTATCAGTAGGTCTATTTTTTCAAGATCTGGGACGGACATATCAGATAGTCGATGAATTAGCTTCTTAAATATATCACCACTGTCTTGGTTTTTCTTAAAAAATGTTGTAAACATCTATAATCTCTCAAAAAAGCAGCCTATCAGGACTGCTTAGTATAATTCGGAAATCGCATCATAAATGGACTGCAATTTCTTAGATTCTCTTTTGCGGCCTTGACTTCTTTATCAATCATTAGGTCATTTGAGCAGGCCACTTGTTGGATAGTGTCTAGAGCTTGTTTGAGTTCTTCTTCATCCTGACCAAAGACACCAATCAAGAAGACTGTTTGAAACAGTTTATCTCCTGTCTCTGTCATGGTTTTTAATAGCTCATCAGCTTCATCGATATTGCTTTCTAATACATGACCTACTTTTTCCAAATAGATACCTGTACGAGCTAGTTTTTGTTGTTCCCCAATCTTTTGGGATTCCATCATGGTCTTCTTTGTTCGTAGTTTCTTCATGGCATCTGCTTTGGTCGAACTTTGTGCATGGAGACTCACAATCTTTTGATACAAACGATTCAATTCACTTGGATAGTGAAACTCTCCCGCAAACATTTTTCTGGTTAACTCAATCCAGCTGATATTTCTTTCAGTCAAAATAATGGACAAGTTCTCCCAAAATCGTTCAGCCATATTGCTTCTCCTTTAGCTAGATAAATAATGTGTTTGTGCCATGTAAATCAATTGTTTCGTATCTCTTGGCAATAGAGCTCTAGCCTCTTCCAAATTCAGATTTGGATAAACTCGCTTATTTGAAACCGCAAGAGGAAGTCTGATGGTTAGTTCAGGATTTTTTAAAAACATCTCAACGAAATCCGTTAATCTTAGATTGTCACGGTTCTTAAATCGTAATAAATTGGGAGATAAATACTCAAAACAATCTGAAGAATAGCTCATCATTTCAATTAATTTGTCCTTTGTCATTTCAGAAATAGAATGAGGAGTGACCTCTATGCCATACTTTTGAAAGAAATCCAAAAGAAGTTGATTTCTTTGGCTATTTTTACTTAGATAGAGATCAATCATGAGAGACCTCCCAAAGATTTGGTTCCATTTGATATTCTGAGACGATTAAGGAATCTAATAAATTTGCGAAGTTAATCGGTTTATTGTCTTCATCATAAGCTTTTACAGTTACTTGGGTTGTAAGTATTCCCTCTTTTCCCTCGGCTCGATAGCCTTGTCCATATAAAACAAAAACAAGATTTTGATGATCATCTACAAAGGCATCAGCTCCGTTCTTTATATCCTGACTTTCAAGGAATTCCATAATGTTTTGAAGATAGGATTCATAAAATAGTGGGTAGTTATGTTTTTTATGGTAATCATCTAAAAATGTCACTTCAAACTCACATGGATAATTGGGCATCAAAAATAATTGTTCATCCAGCTGTTATTTTATTATTTATCTTACCTATTATATAGAAGAAAAATAGTTTTATTTGTAGCTCACAAAATCAAGAAAAATTCCTTTTATTTTCTATTATGCTTTTTTTATTTTATTCTAGACTACTTTTTCTGACCAACTTAAAAAGTTAACGCGTCACTCTCATTCTCGCTTTAAGCTTTTCAAAATTGAAAGAAATATGTGTAAAAAACAACATAATATCATAAACGAAAGGAAAATATTCTTTTGTGATAAAAAAACATAGCGAAAAAGATCTCATTAATAATGAGCAACATATCTATGATTGTTTTTCCAACACGACCGCTTTCTTAGGATTAGATAGAGTTGAAGCTAGCATAAAAGGAAAAATAAAGTTCGACGGAACCAAGTTACAAATTTTCTCAAATAATAATAAAAAACACACTGTTATAAAATATATTGATTCACGATATGAATATATGTGATAATTACAGCACATATTGAAAATGAACAAAATAGTTTTGGAGGTATTGATCAATTTATCATAATTGATTCAATTTCTGAATCGCAAAGTGAACTATCTGAGCACTTTTTGATAATCAAAAGAAATTAGGATTCTCACATCCCAAATCATATGCAAAATGTTATGTATACGGAAAAGTCATTCATATATTCGAAAAAATAATTCTAATTGGATTGAACTTATTGTTAAGGACAATTTTGACTTCACAGTCAAACTCCAATATAGTAAAAAAATGCGAGTATCAGATATAAATTATGATATAGGAGACAATCTATTCATATATGCTTTAATTATTTCAAGCGAAAAGACAATAAATCAAAAAAAGCGTTCATATTTCAATCTCATAGTAGAGGATATGATAAACAAAACCAATCTAAAATAGAAAAACAAAAAAACTGCCAAATTTATTTTTGGCAGTTTTTTTGGTAGGGAACCTATTAATTCAAACAGTTTCTCATAATCGCTTATCGCAATAAAAAACCGGTATAGTAGGATTCCGCAATTAAATAGCTATATGACTATTATTTAAGAGTAATTATATCTCCCGCATTTTCTAATAACAGTAAAGTGCTTCTTCAGAAAAACTTATATTAAATTCGTATTAAGCATATAGTAAACATACTAAGATTAGTAGTGAAGAAATCTCCGGTGGAAGAGAGTACTCACTATTTTTCTTTATGTTAAAGTAGTGGTGTCTTGTATAGTCTTAGGGGACTATAGCGCTAGACATCGCTTGACAAACAGGAAAGATACCTTGCTTTAGGAGAAATTTGAACAAAGTATGTAGGACGCTAAACGCCGCGTATTGAAAATAAAATCAATAAAACATGGAATTATTCAAGCCAAAAGAGATAATGTCATACGTGCAATTTTTGTAATTGATGTGAGTAAGACAAGTTCTGAGTGGCAATTTAGTCAACGGTGAGAAGGTTCATGGCTACACCATACTCAATGATGCCATTGGATTCAATCGCCTGTTGGGCGACTTGAAAACTGTTCATAACCCTGAGATTATATTTGAGGCTACAGGCGTCTATTATCGACGTCTTCAAGCCTTTCTTGAGGACTCACACACGGCTAAGTCCTCTGGAAGCTAAGAAGCAATTGGACAGTCTGCGAGTTCGTAAAACAGATAAAATGGTTCTATAATTTTTAGGGTTGATGGAATTTTTCCACCAACCCTATTTTGTGTATACAAAAAGGCCAACATCCATTATATTAAAAGCGCTGAAACCTAAAACAAAAGGATGATGACCATATGAACAATATACTAGAAGC
>JAFHAZ010000026.1:0-2920 GCA_016939315.1 Streptococcus sp.
GGGCAGTTTGACTGGGGCGGTCGCCTCCTAAAAGGTAACGGAGGCGCCCAAAGGTTCCCTCAGAATGGTTGGAAATCATTCGCAGAGTGTAAAGGTATAAGGGAGCTTGACTGCGAGAGCTACAACTCGAGCAGGGACGAAAGTCGGGCTTAGTGATCCGGTGGTTCCGCATGGAAGGGCCATCGCTCAACGGATAAAAGCTACCCTGGGGATAACAGGCTTATCTCCCCCAAGAGTTCACATCGACGGGGAGGTTTGGCACCTCGATGTCGGCTCGTCGCATCCTGGGGCTGTAGTCGGTCCCAAGGGTTGGGCTGTTCGCCCATTAAAGCGGCACGCGAGCTGGGTTCAGAACGTCGTGAGACAGTTCGGTCCCTATCCGTCGCGGGCGTTGGAAATTTGAGAGGATCTGTCCTTAGTACGAGAGGACCGGGATGGACTTACCGCTGGTGTACCAGTTGTCTCGCCAGAGGCATCGCTGGGTAGCTATGTAGGGAAGGGATAAACGCTGAAAGCATCTAAGTGTGAAGCCCACCTCAAGATGAGATTTCCCATTTCTTTAAGAAAGTAAGATCCCTGAGAGATGATCAGGTAGATAGGTCAGAAGTGGAAGGCCAGTGATGGTTGGAGCGGACTGATACTAATCGATCGAGGACTTAACCAAAAAGAAAAAAGCACGTAAACTCGTAGAGTTTTGATTTCTTCGATCCAGTTTTGAGTGAGCAAAACTTACTCAATTGAATAGTGTGGTGGCGATAGCAAGAAGGATACACCTGTAACCATGCCGAACACAGAAGTTAAGCTTCTTAGCGCCGATTGTAGTGAAGGGTTTCCCTTTGTGAGAGTAGGACGTCGCCACGCATTTCAATTTTTCCGGCATAGCTCAGTTGGTAGTAGCGCATGACTGTTAATCATGATGTCGTAGGTTCGAGTCCTACTGCCGGAGTTGCTTGATAGCATCTGCTATCTTTTTTTTTACATAAAATGACAAAAACAAAGACGTTGCCTTTGATGGGGCAGCGTCTTTTTTATTTAGATGAGATCAGAACGAAAAGGAAGAAGTGTTGCTTGTACTGCTGTTTTTTTCTATACTATTAGAAAAGGAGACGATGGCGTGAGAAAGAAAGTACTTTTTGATTTAGATGGAACGATCATTGATTCGAGTGAAGGAATCTATGGATCGATTCAATATGCGATGGAAAAAATGGGAAAAGAGCAATTAGCGCAAGACGTACTGCGGAGCTTTGTGGGGCCGCCTTTGATTGAATCCTTCCGTGGCTTGGGCTTCGATGAAGCTGCTGCCCAGCAAGCCGTTGCCTTCTACCGGGAAAATTATCGTCAAGCGGGCATGTTTCAAGTCCAACCATATCCGTTGATCGAAGAAACATTGCAGGAGCTGGCGCAGGATCACGATTTGTATATCGCTACGTCGAAACCAGAAGCTTTTGCAAAAGAGATCCTGACCCATCTCAAGTATGATGGCTATTTCAAAGGAATCTATGGGGCGGATCTTGAGAATAAACGTGGCGAAAAAGCGGCGGTTATCCGCTACGCACTTACTGAGATCGAAAAGGAGCAAAAAGTGCAGCAAACCATCATGATCGGTGACCGTGAGCATGATATTTTAGGTGCAAAAGAAAACCAGTTACCGGCAATCGGCGTTTTATATGGTTTTGGGTCAAAAGAAGAATTGCTTGATGCTGGTGCGATCGCTTTAGCCGCTGAGACACAAGAACTCTTAGCGTTGATTCCAGATTCATTATAGAGAAAAAGAGCTGACAAGCACCTTACAAGGCGTTTGTCAGCTCTTTAGTTACGCATTCGTTTGTTTCAACTGTGGAGAGGATTCCAATAAAAGATTGGTATCCAAATAGCCGCTTTCGTTTTTCAAAATCAAGGTTCCTGAAGTTGGGTGAACATCTAGAATCAGATGACCAGTCAAGAACATTTGATCATAGGTTGATGTAAAGAAAGTAAACTGATTGCTTGAGACTAACTCATTGTATGGGTCTAACGGTTCGTCGATCGGTGTGATCAAAAAACGTTCACCGATCATACAGCATCCAGCTGCTGAAGAAAATTGGTTCGATCCGTCATTACTCGTCAGAATATATAAGTCGTGTCCTTTTGGAAAGCGAGCAGCGGCAGTAGGGGTAATATGTAAGTCCATTTTGCATGATCTCCTTTTTGAAACGAGTGAGCAGCAAGCTGTTTCGTTTCGATAATTGTTGATAAACCAAGTGTATCACTCCTCTTAGGGATGTGACAGCAACTTGCTTTTCAACAAACCAAGCTTAAAGTTTTAGCAAGAAAAAGGCGATAATACCGATTATCAGCAAGAAAAGCCCTAAGTACAAGAGCACAGTGACCGCAGCCTGGAAAAAAGAGCGCATTTCTTTCACCTCGAATCATTCTCCTCTTTATTTTACTGCATAATCACGGAGACAAGTAAGGAACTTCACAAATCTTAAAGGAAGTTTTAGGTCTCTTAAGAGTAGACCTTGCCCTTTTTTGTAACGCTTCCATTTTTTGTGGTAAAATAAAGAAAAGGAGGCGATTTGGATGTTACGTAATTGTCAAAATGTACTTGTTGCCTTGGATGGGTCGGATCAGTCAGAAAAAGCGTTCCAAGAAGCACTCGCGATTTGTCGTATGAACAAAGCCAAATTGTATGTCCTTTCTGTTATCAACAATGCTGAGTTATCCACAAGTGCCTATGCTTTTGCAAAAATTTTTGACCAGGAAAAATTGCGTGTGGAAACGGATATGTTGAAAAAAATCTATGATGCCAATCAGCATGGGGTAGAAGATGTTGAAGTGATCGTTGAAGTCGGCGATCCAAAACGCTTTATCATTCATGCAGCAACAGAATTGTACCCGATTGATTTGATCATTATCGGTGCAACTGGTAAAGGTACAT
>JAFHAZ010000027.1:0-11403 GCA_016939315.1 Streptococcus sp.
CCAGAAGAACCTAAGTTCCAACCAGAGAAATACGTTGTTTCTGAAGAGAAATTCGATATCACTGGTGACAAACTCGTTGATGATGATAAAGAGTTGGCAGACAAGTACGCAGACACAAATGCGAACCCATACGCTGACGATGCATCAAATAACGAAGCTCAAAACTTGAATACTAAGACTGTTAAACGTGGCGACAAGTTGGTTTACCAAGTATGGTTGGATACAACTAAATTCGATGCAGCTAACAAGGACAACATCCAATCAGTAGGAATCTCAGATGACTACGATGAAGCTAAATTGAACCTTGATGCTACTAAGATCAAAGCCTACGATTCAGTAACAGGTGATGATGTTACAGATAAATTCGATATCACAGTTGAAGGTGGAGTGATCACTGCAACTCTTAAAGATGGCTTCACTAAGTCACTTGGCGATGCAGAAAACACACAAGTTATCGACACAACTAAATTCGCCTTTGGACGTTACTACAAGTTCGACATCCCAACAACAGTTAAAGCTGATGTACCTGGCGGTGTAGATATCGAAAACACTGCGGCTCAAGTAGTTAACTATTACAACCCAACAACTAAGAAAGTTGAAAAACCAAGCAAACCAACTGAAAAACGTGTAAATAACGTTCCAGTTGAGGTAGAATTCAACTTCACTAAACGTTTGGAAGGTCGTGAACTTAAAGCTAACGAATTCAGCTTCGTCCTTAAAGATTCAGAAGGTAATACTCTTGAAACTGTAAGCAACGATGCGGCTGGTAACGTTAAATTCTCAGCTATTGAGTATAAGAAAGGCCAAGAAGGCGTACACAACTACACAGTAGAAGAAGTTAAAGGAAGCGACGCAACCGTTACATACGACACAATGAAAGCGAATGTAACAGTCACAGTTAAACACGATGGTACTGCTAAAGTTCTTATCGTGACTGTAGGCGACATTGCGGATAAAGAGTTTAACAACCGTGTAACTCCTCCAGAAGAACCTAAGTTCCAACCAGAGAAATACGTTCTTTCTGGAGCGAAATTTGACGTAACAGGTAAACTCGTTGAGGAAGATAAAGGTAAGTTTGATATCACTGGTACTAAGCTTCTTGATGATGATAAAGAGTTGACAAACAAATACGCAGAAACAAATGCGAACCCATATGCCGACGATCCAACAAACAATGAAGCTGAAAACATCAATACTAAAGCTGTTAAACGTGGCGAAACTATCAACTACCAAGTATGGCTTGATACAACTAAATTTGATGCTAACAACAAGGATAACATCCAAACTGTTGGTATCACTGACGATTATGATGAAGCTAAATTGGAAGTTAAGCAATCAGATATCAAGGCTTACGATGGTAAGACTGGTGCAGATGTTACTGACAAGTTCGACATCTCTATCGCTAACGGCGTGATTACTGCTAACCTTAAAGCTGGCTTCACTAAGTCACTTGGCGATGCAGAAAACACTCAAATTATCGATACTACTAAGTTCGAATTTGGACGTTACTACAAGTTTGTCATCCCAGCTAAGGTTACTGACGGTGCTTACGATGGTGCTGAAATTGAAAATACAGCAGCTCAAGTTGTAAACTACTACAACCCAACTACTAAGACTGTTGAAAAACCAAACAAACCAACTGAAAAACGTGTTAACAACGTTCCAACTGCTATCGAGTTGATCTTCGGTAAGACACTTAACGGACGTAAATTGCAAGATAAAGAATTTACTTTCGAATTGAAAGATGAAAAAGGTAATGTTCTTGAAACAGTTAAGAATGATGCCGAAGGTAAAGTTAAATTCTCTACTATCAACTATGCTAAAGCAGATCTTGGTAAGACATTCAACTACACTGTAGAAGAAGTTAAAGGAACTGATACAACTGTTACTTACGATAACATGAAAGTCAACGTTACTGTTCAAGTTATCCAACCTTCAGTAGGCGATCAATTGTCAACAGTTATCTCTTACGCTACAGTAGGTGGAGATGCTTATGGTGGTGACGATCGTGTCTTCGATAACGAGGTTACTCCTAACTTCAAACCAGAGAAATATGTTGTTTCAGAACCAAGCTTCGACATCATTGGTAACAAACTTGCTGATGACGACGATTCAGCTGATAAAGTTGAAATCCAAAACTTGAATGGTAAGACCCTCAAACGTGGTCAAAAGATCTACTATCAAGTATGGCTTGATACTCGTGACTTCACTGCAGAAAGCAACCTTCAAACAGTTGGTATCACAGATAACTACGAAGAAGCTAAGCTCGATATCGACGCTTCTGAAATCAAGGTTTACGATGGTATCACTGGTAAGGATGTTACAGACAAGTTCGATATTAAAGTTGAAAATGGTGTTCTCTACGGTACATCTAAAGCAAGCTTGACTAAAGCTATTAGTGCAACAGATGCTACTCCAGTCATCGATACAACTAAATTTGAGTTTGGTCGTTACTATAAATTTGATATCCCAGCTGTTGTTAAAGATATTGATGCTAACGACGGTGTAGATATTGAAAATACAGCCAACCAAACAATTCACCAATACAACCCATTCAATAAGAAAGTTACAACTCCTGAAAAACCAACTCAAACACGTGAAAACAACGTTCCAGTTCCACTCGAGTTCAACTACACTAAACGACTTGAAGGACGTGAGTTGACTGCAGGCGAGTTCAGCTTCGTATTGAAAGACAAAGACAACAAGGTTCTTCAAACAGTAACCAACGATAAAGATGGTCACATCAAGTTTGAAAAACTCTTGTTCAGCAAAGCAGATCTTGGTAAGACATTCACTTACACAGTTGAAGAAGTAGCTGGTAAAGATACTTCAATCACTTACGATGCTATGAAAGCAACTGTAACAGTGGAAGTTACGAAGGAAGGCAAAGTTCTCACAACTGTCGTTAACCACGCTTCAACAGGCGGATTCGCTTCAAGCGCTAACGATAAAGAGTTCAACAACAAGGTGGTTCCACCAGAAACACCTAAGTTCCAACCAGAGAAATATGTTGTGAACAAAGAGAAATTTGACATCACTGGTAAGTCACTCGTTGACGATGATAAAGAATTGGCAGACAAGTACGCAGATACAAATGCGAACCCATATGCTGATGATGCATCAAACAACGAAGCTGAAAACATCAATACTAAGTCTGTTAAACGTGGTGATAAACTTGTTTACCAAGTATGGCTCGATACAACTAAATTCGACGCTAACAACAAGGATTACATCCAAACAGTTGGTATTTCTGATGACTACGATGAAACTAAATTGGATCTTGATGCTTCAGCTATTAAAGCTTACGATTCAGTAACAGGCGAAGATGTAACAGCTAAATTCGACATCAAAGTTGAAAATGGTATGATTACTGCTAACCTTAAAGATGGCTTCACTAAGTCACTTGGAGACGATGCAAATACTCAAATCATCGACACAACTAAGTTTGCCTTTGGCCGTTACTATAAATTCGATATCCCAACCACTGTTAAAGACTCTGTTCCTGGTGGTGTAGATATTGAAAATACAGCTGGACAAGTAGTTCACTTCTACAACCCACAAACTAAGAAGACAGAAATTCCTACTAAACCAACTGAAAAACGTGTAAACAGCGTTCCAATCTCAGTTGAATTCAACTTCACTAAGAAACTTGAAGGCCGTGAGCTTAAAGCAAACGAATTCAGCTTCCAATTGAAGGATGAAGCAGGAAATGTCATCGAAACTGTTAAGAACGATGCTTCAGGTAACGTTAAGTTCAAAGCTATTGAGTACAAGAAAGGCCAAGAAGGTACTTACAAGTACACAGTAGAAGAAGTTAAAGGTACTGATGGCACAGTTCAATACGACGGTATGAAAGCTGTTATTACAGTTGAAGTTAAACATGATGGAACAGCTAAAGCACTTATCACTAACGTGACAGATGCAGCTGATAAAGAGTTCAACAACAAAGTAACTCCTCCAGATACTCCAGACTTCAACCCAGAGAAATACATCCTTAACGAATCTAAATTCGATCTTACAGGAGTTAAACTTCTCGATGATGATAGCGAATTGAAAGATAAGGTTGCAGACACTAATGCAAATCCTTACGCTGACAAAGTTGATAACAACGAAGCTCAAAATATCAATACTAAGACACTCAAGAAAGGTGATAAAGTATACTACCAAGTATGGTTGGATACAACTAAATTCACTGAAGCTCACAATATCCAATCTGTAGGTGTTACAGATAAATATGACAGCGAAAACTTGACTGTTAACGTTAAAGATATTAAAGCATACGACTCTGTAACAGGAGAAGATGTGACAGCTAAGTTTGATATCACTCTCGTTAATGGTGTAATCACTGCAACATCTAAAGCTGACCTTACTAAGTCACTTGGCGATGCAGAAAATACACAAGTTATCGACACAACTAAGTTCGCCTTCGGACGTTACTACAAGTTTGAAATCCCAGCAGAAATTAAACAATCTGCTAAGGGCGGTGTTGACATCGAAAATACAGCCTCACAAATCGTTCACCAATACGATCCACAAAGTAAGACTGTTAAGAAACCTGAAAAACCAACAGAAAAACGTGTTGTAAACATCCCAGTTGAAGTTGAATTTAACTTCACTAAGAAACTTGAAGGCCGTGAACTTAAGGCGGATGAATTCAGCTTTGTTCTTAAAGATAAAGATGGAAACATCCTTCAAACAGTTAAGAACGACGCTGCAGGTAACGTTAAATTTGCTGCTCTTGAATTCAAGAAAGGCCAAGAAGGTACTCACAACTACACTGTAGAAGAAGTTAAGGGTACTGACGGAACTGTTTCTTACGATTCAATGAAAGCTCTTGTTACTGTTGAAGTCTCACATGATGGTAAAGCGAAAGCTCTTATCACTAAAGTGAACGACCCAGCAGACAAAGAATTTAACAACACTGTTCGTCCACCAGAAAAACCTAAGTTCCAACCAGAGAAATACGTTGTTTCTAAAGAGAAATTCGATATCACTGGTATGAAACTTGTTGACGATGATGCTGAGTTGAAAGATAAAGTAGGCGATACTAACAAGGATCCTTACGCTGACAACACAGCTAACAACGAAGCTGAAAATATCAATACTAAGACACTCAAGAAAGGTGATAAGTTTGTCTACCAAGTATGGCTCGACACAACTAACTTCACTGACGCTCACAATATCCAATCTGTAGGTGTTACAGATAAATATGACAGCGAAAACTTGAACATCAATGTTGCTGATATTAAAGCATACGACTCTGTAACAGGAGAAGATGTGACAGCTAAGTTTGACATCAAGGTTGAAAATGGTGTAATCACTGCAACATCTAAGTCTGACCTTACTAAGTCACTTGGCGATGCAGAAAATACTCAAGTGATTGATACTGCCAAATTGGCATTCGGACGCTACTACAAGTTCGATATTCCTGCAACTATCAAAGGCACTGCTAAAGATGGTGTAGACATCGAAAATACTGCGTCACAAATCGTTCACCAATACGACCCAACTAAGAAATCTGTTGAAAAACCAGAAAAACCAACAGAAAAACGTGTAGTCAATATCCCAACTAAGGTTGAGTTTGAATTCACTAAGAAACTTGAAGGTCGTGAACTTAAAGCTGGTGAGTTTAGCTTCGTACTTAAAGACAGCAAGGGTAATGTGATCGAAACTGTAAGCAATGATGCTAACGGTAAGATCAAGTTCTCAGCTCTTGAGTACAAACGTGGTGAAGAAGGTACTCACGTCTACACAGTAGAAGAAGTACAAGGTAACGATGCAACTGTTACCTATGATAAGATGGTTGCTACAGTCGTTGTTTCAGTAACTAAAGACGGTAAAGTCTTGACAGTAACTTCTCAATTGCCAGAAGATACTGAGTTCAACAATATTGTGACACCACCGACTCCTCCAACACCACCAACACCACCAACACCACCGACTCCACCAACTCCTCCAACACCACCAACACCACCGACTCCTCCAACTCCAGTGGTTCCACCAGTGACACCACCAACTACACCAGAAGCTCCTAAAGGACCAGCACTCCCTGAAACAGGTGATGATGCGTCTATGGCAGCTATGGCTCTCGGAGGAATCCTTGCGGCAGCTGGACTTGGTTTGGCAGGAAAACGCAAAAAAGAAGACTAAGATAGTTCATAGGTTAAATCCCTCAACATAGTTAGTTAGACTATTTCAGTTTTCGAAAAAAGA
Organism: Streptococcus sp.; assembly: GCA_016939315.1. GTDB lineage: Bacteria > Bacillota > Bacilli > Lactobacillales > Streptococcaceae > Streptococcus. The sequence goes on from JAFHAZ010000027.1 coordinate 6,214, forward strand.
GACTCATCCCGATTGGGGTGGGTCTCTTTTGTGTCTAAAAATAATCTGACAAATATTTTTTCTGATTATTATAATATTTATAAAAATAAGTATGAATAAACTCATAGAATTTTTTAAAATCACGAAATAACTTATAAATAATATTTATAACGGGTTATAAAACTATTGTAATAACTAAATTTAAGTGAGTAGATATTTATATTAGAAAAGATTATAAAAAAAGAAAATAATAAAATTATGGCATTTTATATTGAAAATTTACATTTTTTTGATAACATAATGGAAAGGGGATTAGAATAAATTTTTAGGAAGGGCAATTGGATAGTGAGAGATCCAATTGTTATGGAGAATTATGGGTAAAGATTTATTCAACGAGAAGAAAAGTCGTTTTTCTCTCCGCAAATTAAATATCGGAGTTTGTTCGGTATTGCTAGGAACACTTATTATGATTGGTGGGACTGCACAAGCGGATGAAAACACTGAAACAACGGCTGCTCCGATTTCACCAGTAGCAGAAGCGGGTGAAACGACGGCATCTTTAGTCGAGACTAGAACAGTCGCAGAGACAACACCTGCAGCGACAAATCCTGTTGCAACTACAGCAGCTGCAACAAGTGCTGAAGCACCAGCTACTGTCGCAACGCCTGCAACATCAACAGCGCCTGCAACAACTACGGAGAGCGCTACATCACAAGCTGCATCGACATCAGAAACACCAGCAAGTACATCAGCTACTTCAACTTCTGAAACTGCACAAGCATCGACTTCGGAGGCTGCTCAAGCAACTAATTCTTCTGAAGCAGAAAAACCACGCGTTCGTTCACGTCGTGCGGTTCCTGCTGCAGCGCCTACATCTGCAACAGAAGCATCTACTAAGAATGTATCAACTTCCATTGAAGCTGGTGATGAATATGTTACTATTCGTACAGATGCGGCTTCAACTGTTAAGGTAACGGTAGATGGTCAAGAAGTCTCAATTAACGGGGCAGATGGTGTTTATACCTTCAAACGTCCATCAGCAGGTGGTACTGTCGTAGCAACAGCTACAGATGCGTCTGGTAAAAATGCTACGAAACAGTTAATTGTCTCACCAAGTACTGTAAATGGTGTCATTAAACCTAGTGATTCATCACTTACAATTACTAATAAATTTGACACTACTGGTATCACAACTGATAAGGAATCTCCTTACGTTGTTAAGAACGCTGGTGTTGAGTTTAATAAAGTCAATGACGATGGTACCATCTCTCTTACTGGGACATCATGGACGCGTCTTGCGGGTGGATGGGCTAAGGATAAAGCTTTTCCTCTTGGAGCTCATATGATTTTGAACTTCCAAAATCCAACCTTCTATGAAAATATTGAAAAAATCACAATCAAACCAACTTACCAAGGTAAGGAAAAAACATTTACAAGTTACGAAAATGGTTCAGTTTGGTCTGTTCCAATTCAAAATGATACTGTAGCTTCTGGTGGTATTGGGGCAGCTTATGACCACCCAATTACTATTACCTTGAAAAATGGCAAGACCTTAAACGATCTTGGACTTGCAAACACACCATTGTCATTCTCATCTGCATGGATTACAGGTAAGGACTACGGAAAAGTAATTCCTAATAAATTGGTTCGTGAAAGTATTGACAACTCATGGTTTATTGCATCAGATAACGCTAAGAAAACTGCGTCTGATAATGGTTTGACCAATGCCTTTACAGGAACTCCTGGTAAGGGTGTGAATACACAACCAACTCTAAAAGTACTTCCACGTTTTACAAGCGATGGTAAGGCAGATTCAATTGAATTGGTTTATACCATGAAAGTATCTGCGGCTATGGGTGTTGTGAACTTAAGTTCAAACACCTTCCAATCTGTGCCTTATATTGAACAAGAATTGCCTAAGAGTCTCTTGCCATATCTTGATTTGAATGAAACTTATATTTACAAATCTGATGCGGATGGCTCTGCTGTAAGTGGTGTTCAAAAAACCAAGGTTGTCATGGATGCATCAGGGAAACTTGATACACGTAATACAGATACCATTAGTATTGCGACAAAATCTAACCCATCACAAAGTGATGTTGATAAGGTTCGTAATTATATCGACAAAAATATCTTAGGTACAGCCTCAGGGCAACTTGGTTCATATACAATTTCTTACAAGATTAAAGATACAGTTGATTCAGTTGAATTGGCTAAGAAATTGAATGCTGAAATCAAGAAAAATAACGGCATGCTTCTCTTTGAGCAATGGATGGAACGTGGTGTTAAACCAAACTTGAATGCTATCCAACGTAGCTGGAAAGGTAATACCGAAGGGGTTCATCAAGGGTCATATGCAAATGCCTTCCTTGATACTAACCTATTGATTGTTAATGCACCTAAGAATCAAACTTATGATGTGACTTACAGTAAATCAGTAGTCACTGCTGGAGACACAACTCAGCCACAAATTCCACTTGTACGTGATGTCGAAGGTAAGGAAGTATCTGTGCCTTCTGGTACAACTTTCAAAGCTGGCACACTTCCAGCTGGAATTGACTCTGTTTCTGTTGATGAAAGTACAGGGGCTATCACAAGTAAGACTTCTGCCAATGCGACTCCTGGCTTGGTAAATGTGCCAATGCTTGTGACATATCCTGATGGAACAACTGAAACAGTCAATGTCCCAATTGAAATCAAGGCTAAACAAACAGATGCTGATAAGTATGAACCAACTGCTAAGGATCAAACTGTTAACATCGGCGAAACACCAGACGCTAAAGGTTCAATTGGCAACGTTTCAGATCTACCAAATGGCACTACATTTGAGTACAAGACACCAGTTGATACAACAACAGCTGGTGAAAAGGACGCAACAGTCGTTGTGACTTACCCAGATGGTTCTAAGGACGAAGTACCAGTTAAGGTAACTGTAGTAGATCCACGTACGGATGCGGATAAGAACACCCCAACACCTAAGGAACAAACGGTCAATGTTGGAGAAACTCCAGATCCTAAGAAATCAATTGGTAACGTAGGTGATCTTCCAAGTGGCACTACAATTGAATACAAGACACCAGTTGATACAACAACTGTAGGTGAGAAAGATGCTACTGTTGTTGTGACATACCCAGATGGCTCTAAAGATGAAGTCCCAGTTAAAGTGACAGTCGTAGATCCACGTACGGATGCGGATAAGAATACACCAACTGCTAAGGATCAAACCGTTAACGTAGGCGAAACACCAGACGCTAAAGGTTCAATCGGCAATGTTTCAGACTTACCAAGCGGCACAACCTTTGAATACAAGACACCAGTTGATACAACAACAGCAGGTGAGAAGGACGCAACAGTCGTTGTGACTTATCCAGATGGCTCTAAAGACGAAGTCCCAGTTAAGGTGACAGTCGTAGATCCACGTACAGATGCGGATAAGAACACACCAACTGCTAAGGATCAAACTGTTAACATCGGCGAAACACCAGACGCTAAAGGTTCAATCGGCAATGTTTCCGACCTACCAAGTGGTACAAGTTTTGACTACAAGACACCGGTTGATACAACAACACCAGGTGAAAAATCAGCGACAGTCGTTGTCACTTACCCAGATGGCTCTAAGGATGAAGTACCAGTTAAGGTTACTGTAGTAGATCCACGTACAGACGCAGATAAGAACACACCAACACCTAAGGATCAAACAGTCAATGTTGGTGAAACTCCAGATGCTAAGAACTCAATTGGTAATGTAGGTGATCTTCCAAGTGGAACTACATTTGACTACAAGACACCAGTTGATACAACAACACCAGGTGATAAGAGTACAACTGTCGTTGTCACTTACCCAGATGGCTCTAAGGATGAAGTACCAGTTAAGGTTACGGTAGTTGATCCACGTACAGACGCAGATAAGAACACACCAACACCTAAGGATCAAACTGTTAATGTAGGTGAAACGCCAGATGCTAAGAACTCAATCGGCAATGTTGGTGATCTTCCAAGTGGCACAACATTTGACTACAAGACACCGGTTGATACAACAACACCAGGCGAAAAATCAGCGACAGTTGTTGTGACTTACCCAGATGGCTCTAAGGATGAAGTTCCTGTCACAGTTAAGGTAGTAGATCCACGTACTGACGCAGATAAGAACACACCAACACCTAAAGATCAAACGGTCAATGTTGGTGACACACCAGATGCCAAGAACTCAATCGGCAATGTCTCAGACCTACCAAGTGGAACAACCTTTGACTACAAGACACCAGTCGACACAACAACTCCAGGCGACAAAAACGCTGTGGTAGTGGTGACTTACCCAGATGGTTCTAAAGATGAAGTACCAGTTAAGGTAACTGTTATAGATCCACGTACAGATGCCGATAAGAATACCCCAGTAGCGAAAGATCAAACTGTTAAAGTTGGTGACACACCAGATGCCAAGAACTCAATCGGTAATGTCTCAGATCTTCCAAGTGGTACTACATTTGAATATAAGACACCGGTAGATACAACAACAGAAGGTGAGAAAGACGCTACTGTAGTGGTTACTTACCCAGACGGTTCTAAGGATGAAGTACCAGTTAAGGTTACTGTAGCCGCAAATCCAACTCAAGCTGATGTAAATACTCCTGTAGCTAAGGATCAAACCGTTAACGTAGGTGAAACACCAGACGCTAAAGGTTCAATCGGCAATGTCTCAGACCTACCAAGTGGCACAACATTTGAGTACAAGACTCCAGTGGATACAACAACTCCGGGCGATAAAGGAACAACCGTCGTTGTGACTTACCCAGATGGTTCAATTGATGAAGTGCCAGTCACTATCAAAGTTGTAGATCCAAGTACGGATGCGGATAAGAACACACCAACACCTAAGGACCAAACGGTTAATGTTGGTGAAACACCAAAAGCACAAGATTCAATCGGCAATGTAGGTGATCTTCCAGAAGGAACTAAATTTGAATTTAAGACTCCAGTGGATACAACAACTCCGGGCGATAAAGGAACAACCGTCGTTGTGACTTATCCAGATGGTTCAATTGATGAAGTGCCAGTCACTATCAAAGTTGTAGACCCTCGTACGGATGCGGATAAGAACACACCAACACCTAAGGATCAAACGGTTAACGTTGGTGAAACACCAGATGCTAAGAACTCAATTGGCAATGTTGGAGACCTTCCAGAAGGAACTAAGTTCGAATTCAAGACTCC
>JAFHAZ010000028.1:0-4090 GCA_016939315.1 Streptococcus sp.
TTCGACCAGTCAAAGCGCTCGGACAAGACGGCGATCAAATCCGTGCTGGTCTGCTTGCCTTCCATCCAGATAATCTTCATGATGCGCCATTCCGCATTGGAAATTTGCATGACCTCTCCTTTCTAAATCTACATTTGTAAACCTTACGATGTTATTCTACTCCTAAGATTTACATTTGTCAACCAAAAGTTTTAAAAAAAACAAATCTTCCTTTGAAGATTTGTCTGATTGGGCTTTTTCACTCCTTTAACTCAGAAAAACTTGGTATGGTGTTTGATAATTCAAAGACTTCCTAGGAATTCTATTTCTTTTATCAGCTGTAGCTGATAAATAATTTTGAGAAATATTCGTAAAATCCATTTGTTTAGGTAGTCTATTTCGTCTTAATAAGCCATTAGAATGTTCATTGAGACCTCGTCGCCCAGGACATCCTGGATCCGCAAAGAAAATATCAATGTCATGTGCATTCGAAATAGATTTCCAATTAGAAAATTCTTTTCCGCAATCAAAAGTGATCGACTTAAAGAGATTGCTGAGGACTAGAGACAACCATTGATTAATGGAAGCCTCAATATCACTTTCTTTCCGTCCATTGATTTTCAGTGTGATGATTGCTTTTGAGCAGCATTCTACTAAGGTAATGACTGCACTTTTGTTCTTTTCACCCACAATTGTATCTCCTTCTTGATAACCGAATTCCGTCTTAAAATCGGGATAACTGTCTGCTCTCTCACGCAAATCGCTACGAAACGCTTGTTTTCCTCGTTTTTCGCTATGACCATTTGGTTTTCTTTTGCCTTTCCAAGGGAAATCCTCTTTCTTTAAAATACCACGGTCTGCTAGTCGATAGAGAGTTCCCATAGAACAAGAAACCCTATCTGGATAAGTTCCTTTAATGACATCAAGGCTCCAACTTTGTTCTAAATGAGTTTGGATAAAATCTTTTTCTGATTGCGTAAGACTTGTTTTATTCCGACCACAATGTTTCTTATTGACTTTATAACGGTTATAGTAATCATATGCAGAGTCCCCCTCTTTCAGATAGTTGATGACATTGTAGATTGTCTGTTTTGATCTGCCAAGTGAGGTCACAATATCTGAAACTTTTGTGTTTTCTTGATAGTAAGCCTCTATCATTACGAGCTCGTTTGTGGTAAGATGAGTATAGGTCATTTATATTAGTTCCTTTCAGACAAATGTGGTGTTTATCTGGCCTTACATAGATGGCTTTTTCTGTCTAGCCTAATTTACAAATTGGGGATTTTAAAAAATTTTATGTACACCAAGTTAAAAGTCTAGTAGAAACAATTCTACTAGACTTTTCGTTACTCTATCACAATCATAGCCTTGATGGTCTTACGTTCATCCATATCTTTATAAGCCTGATTAATCTCATCCAAGCTGTAGCTATTAGTAAAGACACGACCCGGATTGATATCACCGTCAAGAACTGCTTTTAACAAAACTTGTTTGTCATAAGTAGTAACTGAGGCCGCTCCACCTGCCACAGAAATATTTTGGGCAAAGGTCGAACCTAAAGCACGGTTATTGTAATGAGGAACGCCGACAAATCCCATGCGGCCTCCATTGTGAAGAACACCAAGAGCTTGATCAACTGCTGCTTCAGTACCCACACATTCGAGAGCTGCATCTGCTCCACCACCGAGAATTTCTCGCACCTTGGCAATGCCTTCTTCACCACGTTCAGCCACAACCGCTGTCGCACCTGACTCCAAGGCCATCTGTTGACGGTCTTCGTGGCGACTCATGAGGACGATTTGCGATGCTCCACGCATCTTAGCTGCAATGACAGCACATTGGCCAACAGCCCCATCCCCGATAACGACCACCTTATCACCCTTTTGCACATTAGCCACACGCGCCGCATGATAACCCGTCGGCATGACATCAGCAAGTGTCAAAAGTGACTTAAGCATGCCTTCGCTGTAATCTGAAGGTTGACCTGGAATTTTCACAAGTGCCCAATTGGCAAAATGGAAACGGATATACTCAGCCTGTACGCCACCAGACCAATTGTTGCCGATATGGCGGTCACAAGTCCCATCATAACCGACACGACAGGCATCACACTCTCCACAACCATGAGTGAAAGGCGCGATGACAAAGTCACCTGGTTTTACAGTAGTGACAGCCTCACCAACTTCTTCGACGATTCCGATAGCCTCATGACCGCTATTACTATGTCCTTCTTCGATTTCAGGATTACGGTAACTCCAAAGGTCGGAACCACAAACGCAGGTACGGACAATGCGAATAATGGCATCATCCGGAGCCTCAATTTGTGGGCGGTCAATTTCTGCCAGACCAACCTGGCCAGCTTTGGTGTAAACTGCTGATTTCATATGTTTACCTCTTTTTCTTTAGTTACTGTTAGTATACACTTTTAATTAAGCTCTGGCTCAAATCAAGCTTTCCAAATTATTTTCAATCAAGAGCAACTAATCATATTTTTTCCCATACTTCTTTTCTAGCATTTTCTTAACCAGATAGGGCATTTTGACATTTTCGCGGCCTTTCTTGGCAATTAACTTCTTCACAAAATCTGGCATTTGGATATCATTCTCTTCTTCCAAAATCTGACTCGTACTTGATGGAGCTTCCAACTCATCAAAGGTCTCCAGCTGAGGTTGATAGTCACTATAGTCACCGTCTATATGACACTGAATTGTCGAAAGAAGTGCCTTGATTAAACGAGGATCGCTATTTGGCATGGAAGGTCTGTGATAGGCTACACCTAGCTCTTGGCAAAGCTCCTTACATTCCACATCATTGTCAAAAAGAACCTCAATATGCTCACTAATAAAAGCAATAGGAACAAAAATATAGTGGTCGGGGTGGTCACTCTCATCTCGCAGATATTCTAAAACATCAGGCTTAATCCAAGGAATACCAATATCACTCTCACTCTGCCAAGTATTGGTGTACTGCTCCTCTTCAAGTCCTAAATTCTCCGCAATCAAGCGACTATTGTCATAAATCTGGTCGATATAGGGGTCACCAAAATCTAGTGCCAAAACTGGGACACTGTGAGCTGAAAAAATCACCTTATAGCTATCGTCTCCAATCTGATCTAAAATCTTTCGGATTTCATCAGCCCAATAGTGAAGTAGAGAAGGTTCGCGGTACCAGTCCTTGATAATTTGGAACTTAATTTGATCACTTTCTAAAAATTTTTCATAGCCCATGACTGAATAGTATGAATAATGGGGCTCTAGGATCAAACACAAACACTCTTCAATTCCGTCATTCTCCATCTCTTTAACCGCATCTATGATGAAAGGTCGGGAAAATTTATTGGCAAAGTAAACCGACACTTGTTCTCCAAGAGCGGAAGCTACCAAGTCAACTTCTTTCTTTGTTATCCTTTGGAGCGGCGTTCCACCGATTCGTAGGTAATGGTCATATAAGGTCTGAATTTCATGGGGTTCGGGACGAACTCCACGTCGTATATTTGTGAAAAATTCTGCTACTCCTTCATAGGTAATATCTTCTGGCGACCCAAAAGTCATCATCAACACAGCTCTTTTACTCATAATTACTCCTTGTTCCACGTTTGTTCTATTTTATCATGAAAAGGCTTACTTTAGTTAACTTAGTATCAAAAAAACTCCTAGAGACAAACTCTAAGAGTTTAAATAACGTTTCTTAATGATGATGACCATTTCCTTGATTTTGACCCACTTCCAACTCCTCAATATTACGCTTATGGGCTCGGTGGGTTGCTAAGTCTTCATCTACCTCAATGGTGACGTTTTGAAAGCCACAATCTTTAAGCAAGGTGCGAATCGCTTCTTTACAAACCTCCATGTGGTTGACATGCTCCAGACAAACATGGACAATGGCGTTTTTTTCCAGACCATCCATGGTCCAAAGATTAAGCTGATTGATACTAGCCACATAGTCCAACTTCTCCAAATTACTCTTAACCTGCTGGATATCCACTCCTTCTGGAACGGCATCGAGGAAAATCTTGAGCGTGCTCCAAAAACGTGGAATGGCTTTTGACAGAATAAAGATGGAAATAGCAAGAGATAAGAGCGGATCCAGGATATACCAGTCGGTAAATCGT
>JAFHAZ010000029.1:0-2218 GCA_016939315.1 Streptococcus sp.
CAGCAACACGACTTCTTACATCATCAATAACTTTCTCATCTCGGCAAACAGAGAAATGCTTTTCGATGTAGCGAATATTCGGGTCGTCAGATGGAAGAACCATTTTTAAGGCTCTATACTTCAAGTCTGCCTCCTCCCAATTTTTGTGCTCTCGCCATTGGGTGAGATTACCCCAAATGGAGATAACAAGAGATAAAGCCAAGCCACCAATGAAAAGAAGAACATACTTTGAAGTAGGCTCGAAACGATGGGTGACAATCTTCTTTTGAGGTGTATTACCCATTGCGTGAAGTTTGTCCTGCACAACTTTTGATGTGGCGTTTTGCTCTTGCTTCAACTGACTAATGGTATCAAACAAGAGTTTGCTTCGCTGTTCATCTTTACTTATTTCTTTCTTGGTAAGGTCGGTAAAGATGCAGATAGCCTCTCTTAATTTTGCCATTTTTCCAATAGTTTCCTCTTCTTTTGCAGATACAGAAAGGATGGCTTTTTCAAATTTGCTTGTATCAACACTTACAGGGACAGGAATGCTTCCAGCCTCTGCATTCTTTGGTGAAGCAGAAAGTTCATCGACTTTCTGCTCCAATCTCTCAACTGTGCCGTAGATGGCTTCCAATAGTTCTTCTTTCATGTTCGATTCTAATTTTAAGTTTGTAACTTGCATCAAAGGCTGAAGCCCTTTCTGCGTTTCCTCTTTTTCTTCTTGGCGGATTCTTCCTCTGGGAATGGCTCATAAGTTTGGGCATTAGACGGAGCGAACAAGCCGATGGAAGAAATACCACTCCAAGGGTCTTGGGTATGTTCTGCCGTTGGTTGAGTCTGTTCTACTTGGTGACAACTTGTTTGTCCTCCCTGCATAAATTCGGCTCTTGGCGATACACGATTATACTCTGTGCCAAGTCTTGCATCCAACTTGCCAAAGCTGTATTCTCGGCTAATCTGCGTACCCTTGAAGCTATATCCGTCCTTACAGAAACGGATGCCTTGAACCTTGGTTCGCTCCTTATCCTTATAGACAAACTCTAAGTGAACACCTCGTTTTGCAAGTTCACTTTTGAACTCGTCCCAGCTATCTGCCATTCTCAATGCGCTCTTTACAGCATTGTGAATTTCATATTTGGCTCGCTCAGCATTGCGTAACTTGCGAGTATTAGTATTGCTCTTGTCCGTTCCGTAGGTAAATCCATACTTGGATTTAAGAGCCTTGGTCACTTGCTCATTACGCCTGTAATCATTCCTGTCTGATATGAGTTTGCCCTCATTATTGATGCGGTTGTACACAATATGGCAATGTGGATTGTGCGTATTGTGATGCCTTACGATGATGAATTGAGTATCTTTTATCCCCATCATCTGCATGTATTCAAGGGCTATCTTAGCCATGAATTCATCCGTCAAACGTGGCTTGTCCTCGGGCTTGAAACTGAGTGCAATGTGTCCCACAGGCTTCTTAATCCTTGGATTTAGCTGCCTCTGTAGCTCGAAACTTTGCGTCATCTCGGCATTCGTGCCGAGTAACACACCATCAGAGGCAAGGATTTTCGCCTCGTCCTTGCCTGTAACATAGCGGATGCAACCAGCAAATGAGCTGCCCTTCTTTAGCTTGCCTATCATGTGGCATCCTCCTTTCTGCCTATTCCGCATGCCTTCGATTTTGGACTTGCTTGGCGATACTCGCCAAGGATGGCTTTCAATCTTCTCAACAAGTCCATCACGTACACATGGGTCTCATGGAAACCTCTCTGATGCGACAGCTTGGTAAGTTGGTTGAGGTTGTTCGCCATGCCGATGAGATTCTTGGCGATGTTTACCGTCTCTGCATTGTGTCCGCTGACCACCTCGCCGTTCAAGGCAGACTCACGGATGTACTCCGCCAACTTGCGGTTGGCTTTTCTCGCCCTCAGTCTCAATGCCTCGTAGCTTGGCTTCGAGAACTTCACCGTGACAGACTTCGACAGCTTGCGAACCCTGCCTGTGGGCGGTCTTCCGCCCTTTCTCTTGCTCTGTTCCTGTATGCTTGTCATTCTATGCACTGTTTACAGTTGGTACACTCACTTTCTGCGACCATCGGGAGCAAAGTTCCTCCGCCCTCATGGTGGAGCGAGGCGTTTTGGGGTTCCCAAAACATAACCTCGCTCCCTCTCAGAACACGTTAGTTGGAACTACAGCCTTTCAGCTATCCACGTCCAAGGTCGCAGACCTTAATTCTCACAATTTG
>JAFHAZ010000030.1:0-2135 GCA_016939315.1 Streptococcus sp.
ATCACCTCTTTTGAAGATGTCACAAATGGCATTATATTCATTAAGGGCATAACCGACCGCCTGCGCCAAGGTAGACTTGGGCAGCAAATCCTTCCTGGAAGATATTTCCTCCAGTTTCTCCAATAAATCCTGTAAAATGTCCGGTGCATATGACTGCCGATAGGCTAGATGGTCTTCAACGGTCCATCCATTTACCCCAACCTTATGTTTTTTGTCTTCTCGATAAAATCTGTTGAGGATATCTACGACTTCCTGAGCATCCTTGTCTTCCTTGCCGCAGTCGACGAAGTCTCTCTTGACATGCTGCAGACAGGCGATTCTCATGATGTCCGGATAAGCATCCGACTCCAGCTTTCGATACGGAATGTATGCATCACTCTGTATGGTACCTTTATAATCAGAGAATACGTTAAGTATGACCTGCTCAGAGCGTGATCCATCCTCATATACGAAGAAGACAAGTCCCAGTTTAGGCGCACTTACAGCCCAGAAGTAGCCTTTCTTCGATCCCTTATCCGTAGGTTTTGTCTTGGTCAGCAGCACTTTATGGTATGTCTCGTCTGCCGTAACATAATCCTGCTGCAACACTACTTGGCAGATAGCCTTATAGAAGTTTTCCAGTACATCGGCACTTCTGGCAATCAGTTTGTTTGCCGTGGCTTTCCTTAACGTAAACCCATTGTCGGCAAAGTATTTGGTGATTCGCTCTACCGGAATGGAATAGATGTATCGCATCTGCAGGAGTCCTGCTGCAAAGGAAGGTGAATAGGAAGAATTCAACAACAGAGCCGGCGGAGTTTTCCCCGGATACATGATACTTCCATCAGTATAAGTGTTGATGTGATACACGGTCTTGATGAATTTGATGGGTTCCATGCTGTAACGTATACAGGTACGAGTTCCGAAGAGACGCAACGTCTTCAAAAACTCTGCATCCATGACTGGATCTATCGTAACATGCACCTCTTTCATCTCGTAATGCATGTCACGCTTGGCACCGTTGTTTTTGCGTGCCTTTCTCTTTTCGGCCTGCTCTGTTTTCTTCTTGTCAAATTCCTCCTGGGTCATCGAGGCTTGTGGATTCTTTTCCTGACGTTCGGACTTCTTGCCTGAAACGAGCTTGCCGAGTGCCTTGTTCTGACGATTCGCTTTGTCAATGGCGATTCCTTTCTGGACGAGTAGTTCTTCTAATGACTTTATACGTTTAATGAGTTCGTTGACCTGCAGGGTCAGCGAACTCACTGTAGTATTAGCTTGCTGAAGTTGTTTGTTGGCAAGCTGAAGTTGTTCCTTCAAAAGTACTATAATTTCGTCCTTTGTCATAGTGCAAAGGTACGAAAAAATATCGAGATATGCAAGGATTCTTATATGTTATTTTTAGCTATTTTGTTGATATACAATATGTTAATATTTCCCTACCGCTACTATAGATTGAGTCTCTTTCTATATTTCATGCTTTTTAGGCAAATTCCGCTCATGATGGCCGATAGTGTCCTGTACGGCATTTTGCATTGTTTGTTCTTGGGGTCAAAGAATGGCAATTCAAAGGTTCCTCGCTCCAGTCGCTTCTGGTACAGCAAGAAACCATCGCCATCCCATTTGAGCAATTTTACCTGCTGGCGGTTCTTGGAGAAGAAGATGAATACCGCACCACCAAGTGGCGGAAGTTCCATCTCGGTTCTCACTATCTGATACAAGCCATTTATGCCCATGTTCATTCGAACGTATCTCTGGCAGACATAGAATTGGGTACTCTCATTCAATCCAAACATACCGCATCCTCCTTCTCATAAAGTTTCATCAACGCCATAACAGACTTGGCACATCCTTTTTTAACGGAAACTACAGTTCCATTTGGAAAGGTTATGTTTATGCCATAAAGGAGGTCTTCCATAGGCAGATCTATGGTAGGAGGTTCCATAGGCACGAACATCATGCCTGTACTTGATGTAGATGCTTCTGCTTTTTCTCTGCGGGCTGCCTCCTGGGCTTGGCGGATTTCCTGCTTGGCACGTAAAACTGAATGTCCTTTTTCGCACATCCAGTTCATCATGGTGCGATGATTTATATGTCTTTCCTTCAAGAAAGGAGTAAGTTGAGCCTTGGGGTTTCGATTCAGATAGACTAAGAAGGAA
>JAFHAZ010000031.1:0-252659 GCA_016939315.1 Streptococcus sp.
ATCGTCAGCGTATGGGTTCGCATTTGTGTCTGCGTACTTGTCTGCCAACTCTTTATCATCATCAACGAGTTTGTCACCAGTGATATCGAATTTCTCTTCAGAAACAACGTATTTCTCTGGTTGGAACTTAGGTTCTTCTGGAGGACGAACAGTATTGTTGAACTCTTTATCAGCAGGTTCTGTCACGTTTGTGATCAATGCTTTCGCTGTACCATCATGAGAAACAGTAACTGTTACAACAGCAGCCATTTCATCGTAAGTGACAGTTGCATCTGTACCCTTAACCTCTGTTACAGTGTACTTGTAAGTACCTTCTTGACCCTTCTGGTATTTAAGGGCTGTAACAGTTTTACCAGCTTTATTTGTGTACTCTACTGGAGAGAATTTAATCTTACCAGCTGCATCGTTGGTTGCAGTTGCAATCACAACATTGTCGCTGTCTTTCAACTCGAATGTGAATTCGCCAGCTTTAAGGTCACGACCTTCCAATTTCTTAGTGAAGTTGAATTCTACTGAGATTGGAACACTGTTGACACGTTTTTCAGTTGGTTTTTCAGGTTTTTCAACTTTCTTAGTTGTTGGGTTGTAGTAGTTAACAACTTGGGCTGCTTTGTTTTCGATATCGGCACCAGCTACGACATCGTCTTTCACTGTTGCTGGGATATCAAATTTATAGTAGCGTCCAAATTCGAACTTAGTCGTATCAATGATTTGAGTATTTTCAGCGTCACCAAGTGACTTAGTGAAGCCTGCTTTAAGGTTAGCTGTAAGAACACCGTTGTTATCAGAGATATCAAATTTAGAAGTTACATCTGCACCAGTGACTGAATCGTAAACCTTGATATCTGAAGCATTAACAGTCAATTTATCCTTGTCGTAGTTATCTGTGATTCCTACTGTTTGGATATTGTCTTTGTTAGCTGCATCAAATTTAGTTGTATCCAACCATACTTGGTAGTAAAGTTTAGATCCACGTTCAACTGACTTAGTATTCAAGTTTTCAGCTTCGTTGTTGTTTGTATTATCGACATATGGATTTGTGTTTGTTTCACCATATTTATCTGTCAATTCAGAATCGTCATCAACGAGCTTAGTACCTGTGATATCAAATTTAGCTTTAGATACAACGTATTTTTCTGGTTGGAACTTAGGTTCTTCTGGAGGTGTTACACGGTTGTTGAACTCTTTATCAGCAGCATCTGTTACGTTGGCAACGATTGCTTTAGCTGTACCGTCGTGTGAAACAACAACTTTAACAGTGGCAACCATTGTGTCGTATTTGACAGTTGCATCTGTACCAGGAGTTTCTTCAACTGTGTAGTTGTAAGTCTTACCAAGATCATCGCGACCAAATTCAAGAGTCTTGAAGACAATCTTACCAGCAGCGTCGTTCTTCACGCGTTCAACTTCAACGCCGTCTTTCTTCAATACGAATTCGAATTCGTTAGCTTGAAGTTCACGACCTTCCAAACGTTTTGTGAAGTTCATTTCCACTGGAACTGGAACGCTGTTAACACGTTTTTGTGTTGGTTTTTCAGGTTTTTCAACTGTCTTGCTTACTGGGTTGTAAACGTGAACTGTTTGGTTGGCTGTATTTTCAATATCAGCACCAGCTTTAACAGATTCTTTAACAGTTGCTGGGATATCAAATTTATAGTAACGTCCAAAGGCGAATTTAGTAGTATCAATAACAGGATTGTTTACTTTATCTTTGATAAATTCATCTTTAGAAGTTGCAGTGATTGTGCCATTTTCAACTTTGATGACGAATTTAGCAGTCACGTCTGCACCAGTTACTGAATCGTATGCTTTGATGTCAGCAGCGTTAACGTCCAATTTTTCTGCATCGTATGTATCAGATACACCAACGTATTGGATGTTGTTAGCTTCTGTGAATTTAGTAGTATCAAGCCATACTTGGTATACCAATTTAGAACCGCGTTCAACAGTCTTAGTATTCAAGTTTTCTGGTTCGTTGTTTTTAACACCATCAACATATGGATTCTCATTTGTTGCTGTGTACTCGTTACCAGGTACATCATCGTCGTCATCCATCAACTTGTCACCAGTAATGTCATATTTCTCTTTAGAAACGACAAATTTTTCTGGTTGGAATTCAGGAGTTTCTGGAGGAGTGACTTTGTTGTTGAATTCTTTATCTGCAGTACCGTCAGTAGCATTACCTTTGGCATCAACCCCACCAGTTGAAGATACGTTTGTAACCGTAGTCAATGAATGACCGTTCTTAGCAACTTCAACTGTAACAGTAGCTTTCATCTTATCGTAAGTCATACCAAACTCTTTGTTGGCTGGGATAACTTCTTCTACTGTATAAGTGTGAGTACCTACTTTAGTGTTGTCGAATGACAAGTTAGAGAATGAAACATTACCAGCAGCATCATTCTTAACTGTTTCAACAACTGCACCTGTGGCAGCATCTTTCAATACGAAGCTGAATTCACCTGCTTTAAGTTCACGACCAGCCAATTTCTTAGTAAAGTCGAACTTAGTCACAACTGGAGCAACAACATAGTTGTTGAATTCAGTATCAGCTGGCATTGTAACGGCAGCGTTCAAAAGACCTGTTTGAGCATCTTTTGTAACATTTACAGTCACAACTGCGTTCATTGGATCGTAATCAATGTTTGTGTCTGTTCCAGCTACTTCACGTACAGTGTAAGTGTGTGTACCTACAGTTGCATATGAGATTGGGTCAAATTGGATTGAACCATCAGCCGCATTCTTCTTAGTTTGGATAACATTGCCATTTTCAAGCAATTCAAATGTGAAGGCATTAGCTTCAAGAGTCTTACCTTCCAAACGTTTTGTGAAGCGGAATTGTGCTTGTGTTGGAGATGAGGTGAATGTATTGTTGAATTCTTTGTCGGCTGGAAGTGTATTAACAGCTTTAAGAACATGACCATCTTTAGTAACAGTGATTGTTACTTCAGCTTTCATTGTGTCATATTGAATACCAGCTTCAGAACCTTGAACTTCTTCAACAGTGTACTTGTGAGTACCAACTTGTGCGTTTGTGAATGTCAAATCGTCAAAGGCGATCACACCACTAGCATTGTTAGTCTTAGTTTGAAGAACAGTTCCGTTAGCATCTTTCAATTGGAAAGTGAACTCACCATCTTTAAGCGCACGACCTGCAAGAGCCTTAGAGAAGTTGAATTTAGTCTTAACAGGTGCAACAGCAAAGTTGTTGAACTCAGTATCAGCTGGCATAGTAACTGCAGCGTTCAAAAGACCTGTTTGAGCATCTTTTGTAACATTTACAGTCACAACTGCGTTCATTGAATCGTAATCAATGTTTGTATCTGTGCCAGCTTTTTCACGTACAGTGTAAGTGTGTGTACCTACAGTTGCATATGAGATTGGATCAAATTGGATTGAACCATCAGCTGCATTTTGTTTAGTTTGGATGACATTACCGTTTTCAAGCAATTCGAATGTGAAGGCATTAGCTTCAAGAGTCTTACCTTCCAAACGTTTTGTGAAGCGGAATTGTGCTTGTGTTGCAGCAGGTGTGAAAGTATTGTTGAATTCAGTATCTGCTGGGAGCGTATTAACCGCTTTAAGAACATGACCATCTTTAGTAACAGTGATTGTTACTTCAGCTTTCATTGGGTCATATTGCATACCAGCTTCAGAACCACGAACTTCTTCAACAGTGTACTTGTGAGTACCAACTTGAGCGTTTGTGAATGTCAAATCGTCAAAGGCGATAACACCACTAGCATTGTTAGTCTTAGTTTGAAGAACAGTTCCGTTGGCATCTTTCAATTGGAAACTGAATTCACCAGCTTTAAGAGCACGACCTGCAAGGGCTTTAGTGAAGTCAAATTTAGTCTTAACAGGAGCTACAACGTAGTTGTTAAAGACTTTATCATCTTCACTTGTTTTGAATCCACCTGCAGCACTGTATTTAACAGTTGCTTCCAAATCACCTACAGCATTTTTCTCAGCTACAGTAACAGTCATTGTAACTGACATTGCATCGTAGTCAATATTTTTATCACTACCTGGAAGCTCAGTGATAGTGTAAGTGTATGTTCCAGGTTTACTAAACGTTAATTTACTAAATGTTGCTTTACCGTCTTTGTTAGTGACAGTCTCTTCGTATGAAGGAAGTGATGGGTTTGAAGTTACTTCTTTAATCTTGAAGCTGAATTCACCATTTACAAGTTTACGACCTTCCAATTGTTTTTCAACTTCTGGAGTTACTGTTACAGGTTCACCTTTAACATAATAGTAAACTGTTTCGTAGTGTGGAGTCAACGCATTTTCCAAACGGAAAACGTTACCTGAACCAACACCTACACCATTAATTTTATACGCCCCATCAGAACTACCGCGGTTTACATAAAATTCACCTGCAGCAGAATAACGTGGTGTATATTTTGCTGCATCAGCAGCAGAAACATTTGTTTCTACAATTATACGTTTACCATTCGCATTTTGTGAAAAGCTTTGTCTGTAGAAGGTGCCATCTGGGCGTTTGTAGATGAAATCTGCGAAGTTACCGTTATGTTTTTCATACTCCAAGTCACCTTTATAGTTTGTATTTTGCTTATCTGAGAAAATAGCAAATGGCTTACCATACAATAACTTATCCGCTAATTCAGGAGCATAATCATCTCTAGTTGGGACATTGTTATCCTTATTCCATCCAGCATCATTGATTTCTGGATTCTTACCAAAGTCTTCTGGGTGGTCAATTTTATTGTTACTTTTAGGACGAATTACTGTTTCATAAACCTTAACATAGCCATCTGTATTCAAGTCTTTAGAAATTTTATTCAAGCTGTCAGACTTGATGGCCCACATCTCGATACGTACAGTACCATCTTCCTTGACTACTTCTTTGATACGTTTAACTCCACCCTCTGCATTGGCCACGTCAAACCAACGTTGGCCAACTTGATATGGTTTTTTAAGTGCATCAACAAGAGAACGTGAGTCCGCAGTTTGATAAAGTTTGTAGCCATCAAAAGCTCGAAGAGCTGATGCATGGAAATCTTGGCCTTCCATACCAGTAATCGTGAACGAACCAAGGCTTTCTTCAGAACCTGTCTCTTTATAAGTTTGTGCATCAACTTGAGGAGTTCCCTTAGAATTGACTAACTTATAATCACCAGGAGTAGATGAATTCATTACATAGCCACTGTTATTAGGAACAAAGTTACCAACCAAGCGAGTTGGATCATAAGTTGATGCATTTTTATCAACAACTTTATAATACGTCGTCTTAGTTGTCAAACGTGGAATATAATATTGTGGGTCTGTAATAGTAGTACCTTCATTTGCAGAGTTAACTACGTCATATATTTGAATGGCTGAACGTTGACCATCAAAATCATTAGCAGTTCCATTAAACTTCCACGTAGCACGAAGAGCAGGACGATTTGTCTTATCCGCATCTAAAGTATTTTCAAAGCGGAACTCAATATAAGCTTGCTTATTTCCAGTAAGTGGAGCAAGTGTAGATTGGCCAAGAGTGACTGTTCCTGCACTACTAATTTGTTTAGTTTCTTTAACTGTATTTGTAGCACCATCAACCAATTCAATCGTTACATTAGTTGAATTATCGTATGGTTTAGACATACGGTAATAGTATTTAGTGTTATATTGAGAGTTGAATCCCATCAAATCAGTGACAACATAAGTATACTGTGAAGCACTTGGATTCAATTGATAATTAATACCTGGTGTGATGTGGTCGTTAGGATCTTTAGGAGTAGGTACAACAAGTGGACGGTTCTTAAGAGATGAACCATTAGCATCACTCATAGTAGGTGTCGCTACAGCTGAACCTTCTGTGTAATTTGTTGAAACTGGATCTGTTGCTGAACGACGGGTACGACGGCTACGGCCACCACTTGTTTCCAAAGCACCAGCATTCGTCATATCAGTTGCGGCGCGGTCAAGTGTTGCACTACGATTTGCTGCTGATCCTACAGAATAAAAACGTGAATAACCACGTGCTGTAACATTTGGCTTAACACTTGTTGCTGCCGCCGCAGTTTCAGCTGCTGGTGTTTCTTCAGCTACTGGAGCGGCTGTTGCTGCAGAATGGTTAGCTGCTGCTGCAGCTGGAGTTGCTGTAGCGGCTGTTGTTGAAGCTGTTGTTTCAACTTTACCGCTGGCTGCTGCAGTTGAAGCTGCAGTTGAAGCTGCAGTTGCTGGTTTAGCTGCTTCTGACGTAGCTTTGTTTTCTGCAGGTTTAGCTGCTTCTGATTTAGCGCTTGAAGAAGCTTCTTCTTTTGCTGCTTCAGAAGTTGTTGCTTCAGCCTTTGGAGTTTCAGAAGCAGAAGCTACTGAGATTGGTAGCGTTGAAGTTGGGGCTTCAGCTGCAGCTGCAGCAGTTGGATCTGATTGAGCAACAGAAGTTGCTGTTTCTTTGACCAGATCTGCAGTACCTTCAGCTCCTACAGCTGCAGAAGAATCTGAAGACGACGTTGATGCTGCGTCAACCTCTTCAGCCTGTGCGGTGTGAGCAGCAAACAATGCTGTCCCAAGCAAGACTGAAGCGACACCAAACGAATATTTACGCAATGAAAAGCGTTGGCGTCTGTTGAAAATGTCTTTCATTATAAAGTCTCCCTCTTTAAAAAAGTTAGTTATATGTCACATGCATTCGAGAATTTGTATCCTCGTATCCATGATTCAATTGCATTTTAACATTCTGACAATTTATAGTCAAGTGATTTAGACAACTTTTTTAAAAAAAATCAAATTGTCAGACATTTTACTTTGTTTTTACTCATTAATTCTTACCTAACAACTGTAAAATGCAGTAAATAACTGAGTTTTTCTTTAAATTTTACATCTTTTACCACTTCTTATTTTTCTAATCAACTCATGCAGATTAATCATAATTTTAATCTTAGTGATTGTTGATGTGCCATATAATTATCATTATTTTTATTTATGTTCTCATTTAAACCTTACTTAAAGTAGAGAAATCACATAAAGGCGGACTATATGTCCCTCTGAATCGAAAAGCTAGCCTAAACTGACGATTGTCTCCTTCTTTTTGTTTAAGGGGCGCTTTTCCTTCAGAATCCCCTATTTGAAAATGGTTGCCAAGAGTTAAAAATCTTAAAAAGTTTATTAATACCTACCTGGTTTTATCCATTCTTTCCTCACAATTCAAAAAAGGCATCCCATTTTCCCGGTAACCCTCTCAAGATTTTGTTACTTACTAACGGTTTCTCAGAGACTTAAGATTAGTCTAGTTAGCCTCTTTTCTTAAAATTTTAAAATCCCAAGCTTATAAACTTGGGATTCTTGTCATTTTTTTAGAGAGGAACTGCTTGTCTATTTCTTCCTTATATGGTTGTCGTTCCAGCTCTGTAATTCTTGATAGGATTTGACTTTACCTTCCTCATTAGTCGGTTTAAAGGTACTAACCGGTAACTCGTAAGCATCTTGCCCCACTGGCGCCATCCAGTGCAACAGGGTATTAACCCAAGTCTCGTTAGTGACTTTATTTGGAAGGCTGTAGATTCTCGCATGTTTGGTCTTAACTGTCTCGTAGGCATCTTTTTGCTCTTTGGCAAAGTTGGTATTGTCCATATTAAGACTTCTGTCCTTGGCTGAAAGGTAGTATAAAGCAGGCAGATTACCAGTTGGTGTGTTACTATGATCATCAAAATCTTTACCATTAGTAGCACTCTGAAACATCTCAAGACCAAAAGGCGCTAACGTCTTAGAGATATCAACATTAGCATGCTTAAATTCCGTCTCCAATGTTTCGGAGTTGGTTGGAATGTACATTTCCTCTATCTTTTGAGAATAAAGATTGAGGAACTTTTTATTGGCAATCGGATCAGCTGACGATGCCCCGAATGGCAATTGTAGGTAGCCCTGTCCATTGAGCATGAAAAGTCTTAGACTTGCCTGATTTAAATAATCTTCATCCCCAGCTTTTTTAGCCAATTTCAAAAGGTCGATTTGTTTAGGCTTTTGAGTTGGTTTTTCCGTGTCATACACATAGATATTATAGTAGTCATACTTGTAAAGACTATCACCCTTGGCATTTTTCTTACCAGATAGATCCCCTTTATACTCTTGAGTGACGAGGTATTGACCAGCTACCCCCACTATGTTAAACATGTTTCTATCATGACCAGGGTTTGGTGTCACGAGTAGAAATTCCTTATTATCCCCGAAAGTTTTCAGGGTGATTTTGAACAAAGGATCCTCTGCATTGCTGCCTGAATAAAGGGTACTACTCGTCTTGCCCGATGCGATCGAGCCTTTAGCGCTTTTACTGCTACCATTGAGAGCAAAAAAGATAGCTATCCCAGCAATAACAAAGAGAAGCGCCACTAAGAGACCAATAAAAACAGCCTTGGTTGTCTTATCACTCTTAGGTGTGGACTTTTGCATAAACTTATTTTCCATAATAATCTCCCATTTTTCTGTATCACTTTTAGTATAGCATAGACAGGGGGGATTGATAAGGTAGATTGGCAGTCTAATAAGGTTGGATATTTTATTTTCATTTGACAAAATCCGTCAGACAGCGTACAATCAAGGCAAGTAACATTCGGAGGTAAATGGAGACATGAACAACTAAGTCTATTCACAATAAACCTGCTTTATTTGATAGATTGTTCTCATGTCTTTTTTGTGCTCTTTTTCTGTAGAAAATTTATTGGTGGTATCTGCGTTTTTTTTTGCATCCACACCATAACTATCTCCTAGAGGGCTTTTTAGCTAGATTCAAGACAGTTCTATCTTATAAGGTAGGACTGTTTTTTGACCTTTGATATTGTTTGAAGTAAAAACTGTACTACCCATGAAACAATATCTATAAGCACTCAGACCTAGGAGGTCCTATGATACAGATTCAACACCTAACCATAACACATACTAAAGATTTTCGTGAACTCGTTCATGACTTAAATCTAACAATAACTCTAGGCGAAAAAGTCGCCATCATTGGGGAAGAAGGCAATGGAAAATCTAGTCTTCTTGCCCTCCTGGTCAATCCAAAAACACATTTCGACCATCTTTCTTACGAGGGAACTATTAATAAACCAGACAGCCCACAGGTCTATATTCCCCAACAGATTTCGGATGACTTACAATCCCTAACCCTTAACGACTACTTCTTTGCGGATACTTATGGCCTAGACTATGCTACCCTCTATCGTCTGGCTGATGAACTTCATTTTGATAGTAATCGTTTTGCTAGCAGTCAGCTTATCTCCTCTCTGTCAGGTGGCGAGAAACTCAAAATTCAACTCATCCGAGAATTATCCCGTCCCCACGACATCATTTTTCTTGATGAACCCTCAAACGATATGGACTTGACTACTATGACTTGGCTAAAAGATTTTATCAAACATTCTGATCAAACCATAATCTATATCTCACATGACGAGGACCTACTAAGCAAGACAGCAGATACCATTATCCACCTAGAACTCTTTAAACGTCGTCGACAAGCCAGGACCAGTGTGGAACATCTCGACTATGATAACTATAGTCAACAACGCTACGATGCTTTCCAGCAACAAATGCAGCAAGCCAAGACCGAGAAAAAAGCCTATGACAAAGCCATGGCCAAGCATCGCCGTATCAAACAAAATGTCCAAACTACCCTACGGAATACGCATGATAGCACGCAAGGACGATTGCTTGCTAAAAAGATGAAAGCTATCCTCTCGCAAGAAAAACGCTACGACCGCCTTGCCCAAGATATGACACAAATGCCTGATAAAGAAGACAGTATTGAACTATTCTTCTCTCATATCACTCCTCTACCTCAGGGAAAATATCTCTTAAATCTGGATGAGAAGCAGATAAACATCGCTCCTCACCTAACCATTGACCATCTCAAACTTTCTTTGAAAGGGCAAGAAAAAATTGGTATTGTTGGAGATAACGGCTGTGGTAAATCCACTCTCTTACACTTTCTCTACCAAGAACTTAGCAAGAAGACAGACCTGACTATTGGCTACATGCCTCAACGTTATGACGCTATCTTGCCAGTGGAACTGTCTCCAATAGCATTTTTGAGTAAGACTGGCGACAAGTCTGAACGAGAGGTTATAAATTCCCATCTCGCTAACCTCAACTTTAGTCATGATGAAATGAACCATGCCATTTCTGATTTATCTGGAGGACAGAAAGGAAAACTACTCCTGCTACACCTGGTCTTAGAAAGCCCTCAGCTCCTTATCCTAGATGAACCAACCAGAAATTTTTCACCCACCTCACAACCCCAAGTCCGACAGCTCTTCGAGAACTATCCAGGTGCAATTCTTACAGTCTCACATGATGTCAACTACCTCAGACAAGTTTGCCAAAAGATATATCGCCTGGACTCACACGATTTAAAAGAAGTTGAGATTTAGGATATCAAATCTATCGTTTTTACAAGGAAAGTCTCAAAAGAATCATTTTCTTCATATACAAAAGAACTCAGGCAAAACCTGAGTTCTTTTAGTCTTAATCAATTTCAAGACCACCAGTATAAAGTCGGTAGTAAGTACCACCTTGCTCCATAAGGCTATCGTGGTCACCACGTTCAATGATTCGTCCGTGGTCCATAACCATGATAACGTCAGAATTGACAATGGTTGAAAGACGGTGGGCAATAACGAAAACCGTACGTCCTTCCATAAGTCGGTCCATCCCCTCTTGCACCATTTTTTCGGTACGAGAGTCAATAGAGGATGTCGCCTCGTCAAGGATAAGGACCGGAGCATTGGCAAGGGCAGCACGCGCAATGGCGATAAGCTGACGTTGCCCGTTAGACAAGCCTGCACCGTCATCTGTCAGAACAGTGTCATACCCATTATCCAAGTGTTGCACAAAGGAATCCACGTTAGCAATACGGGCAGCTTCAAGAATTTCCTCGCGTGTCGCATCGGCACGACCATAGGCAATATTTTCAGCGATAGTTCCCGTGAAGAGATGGGTATCTTGAAGCACGATACCAAGTGAGCGACGAAGAGAATCTTTCTCAATCAGCTTGACATCAATACCATCATAAGTAATCACACCAGATTGGATATCGTAGAAACGGTTAATCAAGTTGGTAATCGTCGTCTTACCAGCACCTGTCGCACCAACAAAGGCGACCTTTTGCCCCTTGTCTGCATAGAGGTTAACGTCATGAAGGATTTGTTTCTTGCCATCATAAGAGAAATCAACGTCTTGGAAGACCACATTTCCGACCAACTCGACCAATTCGTAGTCGCCATTTGGACGTGGGTGTTTCCAAGCCCAAAGATTGGTTTTCTTGTCTGTCACAACCATTTGACCATCTACCAATTCGTAATTGACCAAAGTGACCTTACCTTGGTCAACTTCTTCTGGCTCATCCAAGAGGTCAAAAATACGATCAGCACCAGCAAGCGCCATGAGAACAAAGTTGAGTTGTTGAGAGACCTGAGTAATAGGTCCGTTGAAGGAACGGTTCAATTGTAGGAAGGCCATGAGACCACCGATAGTCAAACCACCGACACCATTAAGAGCAAAGAGTCCACCAACCAAGGCAGTCAGAACAAAGGAAACATTTCCTAAGTTTCCAAGAATTGGCATGAGAACATTGGCATAGCGATTGGCCAAGTAAGACGATTCAAAGAGTTGCTCGTTAATCTTGTCAAAATCAGCCATGCTTTCTTCTTCGTGAACAAAGGCCTTGACCACTTTTTGACCTGACATCATTTCCTCGATGAAACCATTCTCAATCCCCAAATTCTTTTGTTGTTCACCGAAGTAACGGCCTGATTTAGCTGATACATTTTTGATGACCATAAACATGATACCTACCATAACTAGGACCACGATAAAGAGGAGAGGACTAACCGTAAGCATGGTTACAGTCACCCCGATAAGAGTAATGGCCGTTTGTAGCAACTGTGGAATAGATTGCTCAACAGCCTGACGGAGAGCATCGATGTCGTTGGTGTAAATAGACATGATGTCACCGTGTTGGTGAGTGTCAAAGTAGCGAACAGGAAGCTTTTGCATACGAGCAAAGAGCTGATTACGAAGGGAACGTAGAGAATCTTGCGAAATCGTCGCCATAAGGAGTGATGACACATAGTTGGCAATCACACCGATAAGACAGAAGACGCCCACTGAAGTCAAGAAACGTAATAGCGGTCCAAAGTCATGGCTGCCAGATTTGAGCATGGGTTGAACATAAACGTCAACCAAGGACTGAATAGAAGCTGTCAAATTGACCGTTGCCAAAGAAGCGACCACAATAAGGACAAAGGCGATAGAAAGCGAAAGTTTGTAGTCTTGCCACAAAAAGCGTAGAAGACGTGCTAAAGAGCCCCAATTAGCTTTTTTCTTATTCTGCATCTGCTACTCCTTTCCCTTGTGTTTGCATCTTGTAGACGTCACGATAAATGGCATTGTTAGCCACCAATTCATCGTGGGTACCAATAGCATCGATACGGCCATCATCCATAACAACGATGCGGTCTGTATCTTGGATGGATGAAATACGTTGACCAATGATAATCTTAGTGGTGTCCTTAAGACTTGATGCCAAACCTTGACGAATCAAACTATCTGTCTTGGTATCAACCGCTGATGTTGAATCATCAAGAATCAAGATTTTTGGATTCATGAGGAGGGCACGTGCAATACAGAGACGTTGACGTTGTCCCCCTGAGACATTGGCACCACCACGTTCAATCTTGGTGTCATAGCCATCCTTAAATTCTTGGATAAATTCATCCGCTTGAGCAATCTTACAAGCTTCAACGATTTCTTCATCTGTCGCCTGTTTATTTCCCCAACGCATATTTTCCTTAATGGTTTCTGAAAAAAGGACGTTGGTTTGAAGCACCATGGCCACTTGCTTACGCAAGCTATCCAAATCATAGTCCTTAACATCGTGACCGGCAACCTTAACTTGACCAGCTTCCACATCATAAAGACGAGGAATGAGCTGAACCAAACTTGATTTACCAGAACCTGTTCCACCAAGAATACCGATAACCTCACCAGACTTAATATCCAGAGTGATATCTTTGAGAACATGGGTCTTATCACCATTTTCATCAGTGTATGAGAAATCCACATGATCAAAGCTGATAGAACCATCTGCGACTTCTGTCAAGCCATTTTCAGGTGAAACAATGGTTGATTCAGTGTTAAGCACTTCATTGATGCGCTCTACAGAGGCCATCGAGATAGACAACATGACAAAGATCATCATGAACATCATGAGCGAGATGAGGATGGTCATGGTGTAACTGAACATGGAAGTCAATTCACCTGTAGAAAGCTTGCCGACAACGATAAGATGAGCACCAAACCAAGAGATCATGAGGAATGACGCGTACATAGACAACATCATGGCTGGGTTAGACATGACAACCACACGAATGGCACGCATAAACATTTGATAAATGCGACGTGAAGCCTTCTTGAATTTGTCCGTCTCTTCCTGCTCTTTAACGTAGGATTTCACCACACGCATGTTGGTGATGTTTTCCTTGATACTGTTATTGAGGTTGTCATAAGCCTCAAACACTTGAGTAAAGAGAGGGTATACAATCTTGGTAATAATGGCCAAAACCAAACCAAGGAAGAGGGTTACACCTACGAAAATCCAAGCCATTTCACCATTGATCAGGAAACTTGCTGCAATGGCAAAAATCAGGTTAAGTGGCGCACGCACACAGATGCGGATAATCATCTGGTAAGAGTTCTGCACGTTGGTCACATCAGTCATCATACGTGTCACCAAACCACCAGCTGAGAACTTATCGATATTTTCAAAAGAGAAGGTTTGAACCTTTTTGAAAATGGCTTGACGTAGATTCTTGGCAAATCCAGCAGAGGCAAAGGCTGCATAGCGAGCCGACTGCATACCGCAGAAAAGCGATAGGAAGGCGCAGACCAACATGAGGCCACCATAGAGCCAAATGTTAGACATGTTAGATTGCTGGACACCTTTGTCCAAAAGATTAGCCATGACAAAGGGAATAGAAATCTCAAACATGACTTCTAGCGTCATGAAGAGGGACGCTAGGATTGAGGGTTTCTTGTATTCCTTTATCTGGGCGATCAGGGTTTGAAACATAATTACCTCCGTTTTTATTCTTTTTCTTTTTTTCTTTTGATATTTTTCTTTTTTCATGCTTTCTTAAGTGATGGCGGACGTCAGCGACCGACGCAGTCGTTCCATGACTAGTTATCGAGCCAAAGTCTCGATAACTCCGCTTCCTATAACTGCTTCTGCAGTTATAGGAATATCATCACGGCGAAAGCATCGCTGTTGGGCAGAGCGAAACGTCGAATTGTGAGCAACTTTGAACAAGTGCAAATAGGTTCAGAATGGTCTCGACCACGGCGAAAAATATCGTCTACTCTAGGCAGAGCAATGCTTAAAACTAACAGTCTTATGCTTATCATTTATCTATAAAAGAACGGTCATACCCTTTTGAGAGCATACAAAAGCCCCTGAGGGCAGACCCTAGGGATTTTTTCGTTCTCATATATATGTCATTAGTATAGGTTAAATTGAGTAAAATTGCAAGCATAATGTCATTTTACTAACATTTGTAAGTATTTTAGGATATTTGATAAAAAAATCTCTCTAAAATCTGCTCATTTTTCACAAACTCATCATAAATGTTCGTAAATTACAACTAAACGTAGCAGAAATTTGTTTTCTGTCCCTATTTATAATAGACTAACACTAACATTAGATGAAAAGGTGACTCTATGACTATAAATCAACTGCTTCAAAAGCTGGAGCCTACCAGCCCTATCCTTCAAGCTAACTTTGGAATTGAACGCGAAAGTCTTCGTGTCGATAGACAGGGACAATTAGCACATACACCTCACCCTTCTTGCCTAGGAGCTCGAAGTTTCCACCCTTATATTCAAACAGATTTTTGTGAGTTTCAAATGGAACTCATCACGCCAGTTGCTAAATCTACCACTGAGGCTCGTCGTTTTCTTGGAGCCATTACCGATGTAGCTGGACGTTCCATCAGTAAAGATGAACTTCTCTGGCCCTTGTCCATGCCACCTCGTATCAAGGCCCAAGAAATCCAAGTTGCCCAACTGGAAAATGAATTCGAACGCCATTATCGCAACTACTTGGCCGAAAAATACGGAACCAAACTTCAAGCTATCTCAGGTATCCACTATAATATGGAACTTGGGAAAGATTTGGTTGAGGCTTTATTCAAAGAAAGCGACCAGACTGATATGATTGCTTTCAAGAACGCCCTCTATCTTAAGCTGGCTCAGAACTATTTGCGCTACCGTTGGGTGATTACCTATCTCTTTGGTGCTGCACCTGTTGCTGAGCAAGGCTTCTTCGACCAAGAAGTGCCAGAACCCGTGCGTTCCTTCCGTAACAGTGATCATGGTTATGTCAATAAGGAAGAAATCCAAGTATCTTTTGCAAGCCTAGAAGATTATGTCTCTGCCATCGAAAACTATATCGAACAAGGAGATTTGATTGCGGAAAAGGAATTTTACTCAGCTGTTCGTTTCCGTGGACAAAAGGTTAATCGTTCCTTCCTTGACAAGGGAATCACCTATCTGGAATTCCGTAACTTAGACCTCAACCCCTTTGAGCGTATCGGTATTAGCCAAACTACCATGGATACCGTACACCTACTCCTTCTAGCCTTCCTCTGGATGGATGCCCCTGAAAATGTCGATCAGGCTCTGGCTCAAGGTCACGCGCTTAATGAAAAAATTGCCCTCTCTCATCCTTTAGAACCTCTACCTTCTGAAGCTGAAACTCAAAACATTACGACGGCTCTAGACCAACTGGTGCAACATTTTTGCCTAGGTGACTATCATCAAGGTTTGGTCAAGCAAGTTAAAGATGCCTTTGCTGATCCTAGCCAGACACTAGCAGCCCAACTCTTACCTCATATCAAAGACAAGTCTCTTGCTGACTTTGCCCTTGACAAGGCTCTTGCCTATCATGATTACGACTGGACTGCCCACTATGCTCTTAAGGGTTATGAGGAGATGGAGCTTTCTACTCAGATGCTACTCTTTGATGCCATTCAAAAGGGGATTCATTTTGAAATCCTAGATGAGCAGGATCAATTCCTTAAACTCTGGCATAAAGATCATGTTGAGTACGTCAAAAATGGTAACATGACCTCAAAAGACAACTATGTAGTACCTCTTGCCATGGCTAATAAAACCGTGACCAAAAAAATCCTGGCTGACGCTGGTTTCCCTGTTCCTGCTGGCGACGAATTTACCAGTCTGGAGCAAGGTCTAGCCTACTATCCTCTTATCAAGGACAAGCAAATTGTAGTTAAACCAAAATCAACCAACTTTGGTCTGGGCATTTCCATTTTCCAAGAGCCTGCCAGCCTTGATAACTATAAGAAAGCCCTCGAGATTGCCTTTGCAGAAGATACAGCTGTTCTTGTTGAAGAATTTATCCCAGGAACCGAATACCGTTTCTTTATCTTGGATGGACGTTGTGAGGCTGTCCTCCTTCGTGTCGCTGCCAATGTTGTCGGTGATGGCAAACACACCATTCGTGAATTGGTCGCTCAGAAAAATGCCAATCCATTGCGAGGACATGATCACCGCTCACCACTGGAAATCATTGCGCTAGGAGACATCGAACAACTGATGTTAACACAACAGGGTTATACCCCAGATGATATTCTCCCAGAAGGGAAAAAGGTCAATTTACGTCGTAACTCTAACATTTCTACGGGTGGTGACTCTATTGATGTCACTGAGACCATGGATTCCTCTTACCAAGAACTAGCTGCAGCTATGGCGACTAGCATGGGCGCTTGGGCTTGTGGAGTTGACCTCATTATTCCAGATAAAACCCAACCTGCTAGCAAGGAAAACCCTCATTGCACCTGCATCGAGCTCAACTTTAACCCTTCTATGTATATGCACACCTACTGTGCTGAAGGACCTGGACAGGCTATCACTTCAAAAATCTTAGACAAGCTTTTTCCAGAAGTTGCCACAAATCAAAACTAAAACTTAAATCTTAGAAGCAAAACAAATCACCTTTATCTCGAGATAAAGGTGATTTTGCTTTATTAACCAAACTCTCCTGCTTCTTCCTCAGGATGAGTTTCCATGTACTGGATGTGTTGTATATAGGCATCTTGAGCCTGATTGAAGGCTTCCTGATTACTGTAAGGATAATCTATGTAAAAGAGGTCCCGCCAGCCATTCAAGGTTTGGCTATTGTAGAAACCTTGAATCTTTGTGGGAAGAAACTCTTTGTTGTAGCTGATCCGCAGCTTGAGTAGGGTCTTATCCTGAAACTGAGTGATGATACTGTTGGAGGTTTCTTGGCCTTCCAGACTAGTCCAAACCTTATTCAGAACAATGTCCTGACTATAGTGATTAGCCTTGATGCGATTTTTGTCCACTGGGAGCTTCTGGGTAGCCTCTAAAAGGTAGGACACCTCTCCTTGAAAATAAGCCTCAATGGTCAAATCTCCAAGACTGGAGCCATATAACAGACCATCTTTAATAGCAATATTTGACCCAAAGAGTCTCTGACCAGCCACATCAAAGGACATCCCCTCATCCTGCCCGTAGAGCTTGATGGCATAGGCATCCCTTACACGATAGAAATTTTTAGCGACAAGAACACTATCAAGGGTTTCAGTCTTTTTTGTCTCCACCTTGGGGGTTGTAGGTTTCTTGGTAAAAGCTGTCAAACCCATTAAGCACAAGATGAGAGCGAATATAATCAAGGTAAGCATTGTAGACCTGGAGGCGGTCTTCAGCTTTAACTTGTTTCCATGTTTCAAGGTCTTTCAAGCCTCCTTTTTTAACAATATCAGCATAGCGCCCACCATTTAAGACATTCTTGGCATTTTTCCACTTTCTAATCATCTTGCGTCTAATCGCATTATCCGCAGGGTGACGAACATCGAGATAGGTATGGCTATTATTGAGATAGGCTGGTAAGTCAGCATTTAATCCCTTAGATAGGCCGTAGTTAGCAGAGTCCGTATCAGCAATGTCAGCACCATCTTCAATTTTGTAATGCTTAGGATTAGAGTCGATACTACCGTCTTTCCTTTTCTTGTAGACATTCCACTCAGAAACAAATTTCCCTGTATCCATATTGACAATAAATTCAATAAAGCGGGAATTGCTGACACCGTAAGGTCCCATGACACTGGTCTGAGGTAGCTGAATTTTCATGTTCTCTGGATAGGTAAAGTCTCCCAAGCTTCGATTATGATAGGAAGCACCTGTAGTATAATCCAACTTAATCTTCTTGTCCTTGCTGTAAGCCAGAAGCTTGTCTAAATCCGTCTTGCCCTTGTAGTTGGTCCTAATATAGTCCATGGACTGCTTATCAATCCAAGACCTAAAAAGGTGGAGCTTGATACCTAACTCATCTACTCCAAGCCCTAGATCCGTCTGATAGGTCTCCATAATAGCCTCGCGGAAGTAACTGTAAAAAGGACTGGTTGGCTCTAGATTCTTGGAAAATTTATAACCTGACTTCCCTAACTGGAGGAACTGGTACTTATCCACATAAACCTGCATGTGCTCCATAACCAAATTGAGCTTGTCGTGATTAGGCAGTTGAGAAGCTTGGAAAAAGGCCGTATAGGTATCCGAGCCCACTTCCTTACTTTCTTGATCAATTTCTTGCAGAACCTTTTCCAACTGGTTCAAAGAAGTCTTCTTCATCTTACTTCTGACCTGAGCCACATAGGCCGGTTTAATGCCTTGATCCCAGTGATCACGAGATATAATAGCATCTGCCTTTTGCGAAATTAAGGTCAACCGTTTCTGATAAGACTCGTCCTCCAAGGCTAGCTTCAAAGCCTTTGATGGCGTCGCTTGAACCACAGATAAATCACCGTAGATATCAGACTTTAGGACAAGATTTACCTGCATATCATAGGAATGATTGATATGGAGAACGAGGTGAATCTTTCCATCTTCCTTCCTAACAGACAAAGCATCGAGTTGATAAGATTGGATAACTCCAGCCTGACTAAGGGCCAGTCTATCCAGATTTTCCAAAGAATCCTTATAGATATAGGAAATCTCAGGGTCTTTGACCTTCTTTACCAGAGAGTGATTTCGCTGTCTGTTGAAAACCACAAGACCAAGTATAAGGATTACAGTCAGAGCACTTGCCAGATACTGTAAAATTACTTTCTTCATAGTACTTCCATTATAGCATAGGAGGACAAAATATTCTGAAAATGATTGGCAAACGCTGAAAACAAATGAAAAACAGGTCGACTAAGACCTGTTTGGTTTGATTGTTTATAAATCACTCAAGCGACGATGTTTAATACTGAAGTCAAAATAAGCATTTTCCTGAAGTTTGCGGAATATCTCTCTGTAGGCTTCTTCGTCAAAGTGATCGCCACGATAGAGAATCTCAAAACTCAAACCTTCATATTCCAAGAAAGCATTGGAAGTCTTGAACCCATTACGCTTATAGAAATCCCAACGTGCCTCACGTTGCTCAGGATTGTCATTTGGTTCATCCAAGCGCTCTACTTCCAAGACCATAGACCGAGATGATCCATAAAAGTCCACCAGTTTATCAATAATCTCACTTCCGTAGCCATGACTCCGCATTTGAGGAACGATGGCAAAGAAACTCACATAAAAAACTTTGGCATTGTAGAGAACTGAGGCAAATCCAACAAAATCATCCTCGTCATAAAAGGCAAAGAAATGATAATCATCACGGCCATCCAATTGTAAAAACTCACTTAATGGAATACGTTCTTCTTCTGGGAAGGCCTCGTTATTTAAGCGCTCTACCCTATCTAATTCTGGAAACTCCTTAGTAATTAATTGGCTGCGTAAAGCCATGTATTTTCCCCCTTTTTGATGCTTATACCTATAAGTTATTATAACACCTTGATAAGCTAGTGCAAGTTTCAAGGGCTAAGATAGATCTGCAGATAAACTTTTCCTGCCAATTATAAATGCTTTTTGGCTGTCTATGACACCCCTCTTCTAAAAAAATAAAAAGACAACGACCATTTCTAGCCTTTGTCTTTTTGTGATTCATAAGCTATCGCTTATTTTTTCAATTCCCAAATTTCTTTAGCATACTCTGTAATCGTATCATCTGAAGTGAACTTATGAGATTTAGCAATATTTGCCAAGCTCATGCGTGCCCACTTGTCATGATCACGATAAAGCGCATCGATTTTCTCTTGAGCTTCTACATAAGCGGCGAAGTCTTCCAAGAGGAAGTACTCATCGTTGTGGGTGATGAGGGCTTCATAGATTTCAGTACCTTCAGCTTGAGCATTTGGAATCGTACCGTTAACAAAGGTATCAACGACACGACGAACGACTGGGTTATTCTCATAAACTGCACGAGAGTAGTAATCGTGACGTGCATAATGTTCATAAACTTCGTCCTTGTCCATACCGAAGATGACAACATTCTCATCGCCTACTTCATCCTTGATTTCAATGTTGGCACCGTCAAGTGTTGCCAAGGTGATAGCACCAGTCATCATGAATTTCATGTTTGAAGTACCAGATGCTTCTTTAGAAGCCAATGAGATTTGTTCAGAGACATCTGCTGCTGGAATGATGAGTTCTGCAAGGCTTACACGGTAGTTTTCAAGGAAGACCACTTTAAGTTTACCTTGAAGGCTTTCATCATTGTTAACAAGATTGGCAACTTCGTTGATGAGTTTGATAACAGATTTAGCGAAGTGATAACCAGGCGCAGCTTTGGCACCAAAGATGAATACACGTGGTACCATGTCTTTATCTGGATTATCTTTAAGATCCCAATAAAGTTTGATGATATGAAGAAGATTAAGCAATTGACGTTTGTACGCGTGAAGACGTTTCACTTGAACATCAAAGATAGCATCTGTAGACACTTCTACGCCTGTTGTTTCCTTGATGTAGTCTGCCAAACGTTGTTTAGCAGTTTTCTTAACTTGATAGAACTGGTTCAATACTTCCTTGTCATCCAAGTAGGTTGTAAGATTTTCAAGCTCATGGATGTCGTTACGCCAACTGTTACCAATCACGTCATCAATTGCTGCTGAAAGTTCAGGAGCTGCAATTTGTGTCCAACGACGTTGAACGATACCATTTGTCTTGTTATTGAATTTTTCAGGATAAATAGTATAGAAGTCGTGAAGGGTATCTTCTTTAAGAAGTTCTGTGTGGAGTTTGGCAACCCCGTTGACTGAGTGACCACCAATAATCGCCAAGTTAGCCATATGCACTTGGTTATCCTTCACGATACGAGTGCGTTCGATAACATCTGCAGCAACACCACGTCCAGCCATTTCAGCTACATAACGGTTGTCGATTTCCAAGATGATTTGGTAAACACGTGGAAGGACACGTTTGAAGAGTTGTTGATCCCATTTTTCAAGGGCTTCTTGAAGAATAGTGTGGTTAGTGTAGCTCATGGTCTTAACAGTCGCATTCCATGCATCTTCCCATGAAAGACCGTATTCATCAAGGAGGAGACGCATGAATTCAGCTGGTGCAACCGCAGGGTGAGTATCATTGATGTGAACAGATACCTTTTCGTGGATATCTTTCAATGGCAAGCCCATCTTGAGGTAAGATTTGATAATGGTTTGGAGACCTGCACTTGTCATGAAGTATTCCTGAACCAAACGCAATTCTTTACCTTCAATCGTTGTATCATCTGGATAAAGAATGGCTGTAATATCTTTCACACGACGGCGAGCTTCAAGAGTAGGGTAATCCAATTCGTATTCTTCAGGAATTTCTACATCCCAAAGACGAAGGTTGTTAATCACACCATTTTGATAACCGATTTGTGGCACATCGTAAGGCACGGCACGAAGGACTTGAGCGTTCTTATAAGTTGGAACAAAACGACCATCTTCGTCACTTTCAAGGACAACATCACCAAAAAGTTTTACATAGACAATATCATGGTCTTTACGTGTTTCCCAAACATTTCCTGTTGAACCAAACCAACCATCTGGTAGTTCTACTTGGTAACCATCAACAATACGTTGTTTGAAAAGTCCGTAACGGTAACGAAGACCATTACCAAAACCTGGATAACCAGTAGTTGCAAGCGAATCCATGAAGGCAGCAGCCAAACGACCAAGACCGCCGTTACCAAGTGCCATATCATGCTCAGCTTCTACTACTTCACGGAAGTCGATGTCAAGTTCTGCGAAACCTTCTTTAACAAGGTCAAGAATACCAAGGTTGAGGAGGTTAGTTTCCAACATACGACCTGGAAGGAATTCGATTGAGAAGTAGAAAGCAATCTTTTCTTGATTGTCTGAAAGCGCATGGTTACGTTCAATCCATGTGTCAGTGTAATATTTACGGACCAAACCAGCCAGAGCTGTAAAAATTTCCGTTGGTGTGGCCTTAGCAACTTTAATCAACTGCTCATGATGGAGCGTGTCTTTAAAGTCACGGATGAATTGTTCTTTTGTTAAATTTTCGACTTGCATAGAAATCCTTTCTTATACTTCTATACCTTTAATACACATCTTATAGAGTGAATATTAGGATAAGGGGGAATTGGAAATTTCTTTAAAACGTCCAAACCTTGCCAATCAAGATTCGAAACAGATATTTCAAAATCTTTATTTACAAAACTGTCAAAACAGTCAGGTTTATTAAACACGATTAGAGTTAGTCTTCTATTCAGATTTTTAGATATCTTCTCTTTTATTGCTTTATCAGCAAGATTGAGAGATGCTATCCTGACTTTTGTCAAGATTATATAGAAGCGTTTTCAAATGCTTTACACGAAGATAACTTTTCCCTTGCGAGAAAAGTTATCTTTGCAATTATACTAATTGTTTGTACAAATCAACATATGCCAAACTTGCTGTATCCCAAGAGAAGTCACGTGTCATCGCATTGTGTTGGAGTTGTTTCCAAGCATCAGCGTTGTTTTCGTAAACATCGAGAGCTTTTTCAAGGGTTTGAACCATCCAGTAACCTGAGAAGTTACCAAATGAGAAGCCTGTACCTGAGCCCGTTACAGGATTGTAAGGTTCAACGGTGTCACGAAGACCACCAACCTCACTAACCACTGGCAAGGTACCATAGCGCATAGACATCATTTGAGAGAGGCCACATGGTTCAAAGGCTGAAGGCATGAGGAAAATGTCACAACCAGCATAAATTTGTTGAGCCAACTCTAGGTTGAAAGTAATGTTGGCAGACATTTTTTCTGGGTAAGCGTGACCGAACCAAGAGAAAGAATTCTCATAGTCGCTGTAACCAGTACCCAAAAGAACAATCTGAACATCATGTTGCAAGATGTTGTGAAGTTCGTTGACAACCAAATCGAAACCTTTTTGGTCAGTCAAACGTGACACAATACCAATCAATGGAACGTCTTCACGAACTGGGAGACCAACACGTTCTTGAAGAGCTGCCTTGTCTTTGGCTTTACCTGACAAATCATCCACTGAGAAATGATAAGGAATGTGAGCATCTGTTTCTGGATCAAGGAGGTCCGTATCGATACCATTAACAATACCAGACAACTTACCAGATTCCATGCGCATGATTTGATCTAGGCCTTTACCAAATTCAGGTGTTTGAATTTCACCAGCATATGATGGAGAAACTGTTGTTACACGATCTGCGTAAAGAACAGCTGCTTTCATCCAGTTGAGGCAGTCATTCCAACGGAGAGTACCATCAGCATAACGCTCGTAACCAACACCAAAGATTTCCCAAAGCATACCACTGTCGAATTGACCTTGGAACTCAATATTATGGATAGTGAAGACTGTCTTAATACCTTGGTAAGCTTGAATCCAATGGTATTTTTCCTTAAGAAGGAATGGAATCATGGCTGTGTGGTAGTCATGAACATGGAGAATATCTGGAATAAAGTCCACTTTTTCCATCAACTCAAGGGCAGCCATTTGGAAGAAGCCAAAACGCTCACCATCATCCCACTCACCGTATACCGTACCACGGTTGAAATACTGCTCATTATCAATGAAGAAGAACGTCACACCATCACGGACAATTTTCTTGATGCCGACATATTGACGACGCCAACCAACATTTGTATAGAAGAAGCCAAGGTATTCAACCTGATCGCCAAACTTAGCCGATACCACATCATAATATGGGAGAATGACGGCAACTTCATGACCATTTTTGACTAGAGATTTAGGAAGAGCACCGATAACGTCACCCAAACCGCCAGTCTTAGCGAAAGGTGCACCTTCAGCAGCTACAAATAAAATTTTCATCGTACAATATCCTCTGTTACAACGCTACCTTTTTTGATGACAACTGGGTTGTTTTCTGTACCGCGAATAGTAACACCTTCGGCGATTTCAACACCTTTATCCACAATCGCATACTCAACTGTAGCGCCTTTACCAACTATAACACGTGGGAAGAGAACTGAGTAGCTCACGCTTGAGCCTTCTGCCAAATCTACATTACGTGAAACCACTGAGTGTTCCACTTTACCACGTACAATAGAACCTGATGCAAACTGAGACATTTTAACTTCAGAAGAAGCTGCATAGTATGTTGGCTCTTCATTCTTCACTTTAGTGTAAACTTTTTGGTTTGGTGCAAAAAGTTTATAGAATTTTTCTGATTCCAACATATCCAAGTTAGCATCAAAGTATGCTTTAACTGAGTGAATATTTGAAAGGTAACCAGTGTATTCGTAGGCAAAACCATTTTCAGCAACTGCCAAATCACGAAGCACATAACGAAGCTTACGTGGTTCTTCTTTAGCTGCTTCTTCTTCCAATTTTTCAATCAAGTATGGAGTATCCACAACGAAGATGTCTGTTGACATGTTGTAGGCTTCTTTGTCTCCGCCTTGGAAGAGCTCATGGCTCAACACTTTATCAGATTCATCAATTTCTAAAACACTGTTTACATCTGAGATTTGTTCTTTAGGAAGTTTTTTGTAGACAACAGTAATTTTTTGTCCTGTTGTATTGTGAAGGTGGAAGACTTGGTTAAGATCAATGTTGACCAAAACATCACTGTTAAGCGCTACCGTTTGGTCTGACCCTGAACGTTTAAGGTAAGTCAAGATTTGACTATAGTATTCTTTATCAACCGTTGAACTTTCAACTGGAGTGTTGTAAATACCAAGGTAGTAGTGGCTGAGGAGTGTTGACAAGCCCCACTCACGACCTGAACGAATGTGGTCGAAGACAGAACTGATGTTTTCGTTTTGGAAGATACCGAAGACGCTACGGATACCAGCGTTAGCCAAGTTAGACAATGGGAAGTCGATGAGGCGATATTTTCCACCAAATGGTAGGCTGGCAATAGGACGGTGTTCAGTCAAACCATCCATGTCATGGAACCCTACGGTATTTCCTAGAATTGCAGAATATTTATCAATCTTCATCTTTTGGTACCCCCACTACTTCATTGTATCCTACGACTTGCACTTCTTCTGTACCGTCAATTTCCACGCCATCAGAAATGTGTGCCCCTTCACCGATAATAGCACGTTTAATTTTTGCACCTTTACCAATGACTGCACCACTCATGATTACTGAATCTTCAACGACCGCACCTTCACGGATTTGGGCGCTTGTTGCAAGCACAGAATGTTTAACAGTTCCATCAACCAAACAACCATCAACAACGAGTGAATCTTCAACATGAGCATGCTCACCCAAGAAGTTTGGTGGAGCAATCATGTTACGTGAATAAATTTTCCATTGACGGTTACGGCTATCCAAAGCATTTTCAGGAGAGATATACTCCATATTTGCTTCCCAAAGGGATTCGATAGTACCTACGTCCTTCCAGTAGCCTTCAAATTCATAAGCATAGACGCTTTCACCTGTTTCAAGATAAGCTGGGATAACGTTCTTACCAAAGTCTGACATATCAACTGCGCTCTTTTCAGCTGAAACCAACATATTGCGAAGACGTTTCCAGTCAAAGATGTAAATACCCATTGATGCCTTCGTAGATTTAGGATTTTCAGGTTTTTCTTCAAATTCGACGATACGGTTATTAGCATCAGTGTTCATGATACCGAAACGGCTAGCTTCCTTAAGTGGCACATCAAGAACTGCTACAGTAAGACTTGCATTGTTGTCTTTGTGAGCTTGGAGCATATCATCATAGTCCATCTTGTAAATATGGTCACCAGACAAGATTAAAACGTATTCAGGGTTGATGCTGTCGATATAGTCAATGTTTTGGTAAATCGCGTGGCTGGTACCTTCAAACCAACGATTACCTTCACTAGCTGAGTAAGGTTGAAGAATGGATACACCAGAATTAACACCATCCAAGCCCCAACTTGAACCATTACCGATATGATTATTCAAAGCAAGTGGCTGATACTGTGTAATGACACCGACATTGTTAATTCCTGAATTGGCACAATTTGACAAACCAAAGTCAATAATACGATAGCGTCCACCAAATTGAACAGCTGGTTTGGCAATACTTTGGGTCAATTTTCCAAGACGAGTTCCTTGCCCACCAGCAAGGATCAAAGCCAACATTTCATTTTTCATGAATAGTCCCCCTCATGATTTTTAGTTCCATCCTCAAAAGGATGTGAAACAATCAGTCGAAACTGATTATGACAATTAAAGTAAGTTCCTCAGTGTGGCAATAGTTTGGGCATCAAACAGCTTCTTTCAACCGTAACTTCCTTGCTATCACCTCTGAAAAACAAATCGTGTACACGTTTAAGTCTACCCTTTATTTCAAGCGACGTTTAACACGCCAGATACTTGCTCCAAGAGCTGGCAATGTGAAGCTAAGGGTATTTTCATAATCCTTCCACTTCGCTTTTTGGGTACGGGTTTCAGGATTTCCTTCTTTCCAGACACCACCGAATTCTTCCATCTCAGTGTTAAGCACTTCTTGATAAATACCAGCGACTGGCAATCCAATAGTGAAGTCCTGACGTTCCACTGGAGCTAGGTTGAAGACACAGACGAGAAAGTCACCCTTATCGCCTTTGTCATCCTTACGAATGAAGGAAAGCACACTTTCAGCACGGTTATCCGCGTCAATGATTTCAATACCATCGTAAGAATCATCAATCTGCCAGAGAGATTTATGGTCCTTGTAGAAACCATTCATATGGCTAGTGAAAGCCTGCATCTTCTGGTTCATCTCATCTTCAAGATTATTCCATTCAAGTTGGTAATCAAATTTCCACTCTAAGAACTGACCAAATTCAGATCCCATGAAGAGCAATTTCTTACCTGGGTGACAGAGTTGATAAGTATAGAGGTTACGTAGGCCAGCAAACTGATTGTAGCGATCCCCCCACATCTTATGCATCATACTCTTCTTACCATGTACCACTTCATCATGTGAGAAAGGTAGAACATAGTTTTCATTGAAGCAATACATGAAACTGAAAGTCATCAGATTGAAATCGTACTGACGATAAACTGGATCTTCTTCGTAGAATTTGAGGATATCGTTCATCCAACCCATATTCCATTTGAAGTCGAAACCTAGTCCACCCTCTTCAATCGGTTGTGTAATTGGTGTTGCTGCAGTTGATTCTTCCGCAACCATCATGACATCTGGATAGCGTTTTTTAATCTCACGATTGAGTTTTTGAAGGAAGCCATAGCCTTCCAAGTTACGGTTACCACCGTCCTTGTTTGGCATCCATGGACCCTCATCATAGTCCAAATAGAGCATGTTTGAAACTGCATCCACTCGGATACCATCGATATGATAATTTTCAATCCAGTAAAGAGCACTTGAAATAAGGAAAGACTGTACTTGATTTTTTCCTAAGTCAAAGTTCAACGCTCCCCAACGATAGTTATGAGCTCGATCGTGATCCTGATATTCGAAAGTTGGTGTACCATCAAAGTAGGCTAAAGCATCGTCATTCTGTGTATAGTGACCTGGGACCCAGTCTACCAAGACACCGATATTATTCTGGTGACATGCTTCAACAAAATCTTGAAAATCTTCTGGTGTACCATAGGTATGCTCAAAAGCAAAGTAACCCATGAGCTGGTAACCCCAACTCATCCCAAGAGGGTGAGCCATGAGTGGCATGAATTCCACGTGGGTATAGTTCATCTCAACCAAATATGGAATCAACTCTTCTTTCAATTCTTTGAAAGTATAAGGTTGACCATCCTCTTTTAGTTTCCAAGATGATGCATGAGCTTCATAGATATTAACCGGACGTTTTTGGAAACCAAAGCGTTTACGACGACCCATCCAAAGGCCATCCTTCCACTTCTTAGTTTTCTTCTTACGAATCACAGCTCCTGTTCCTGGACGTGGTTCCAAATAAGTAGCGAAAGGATCCATCTTTTCGACTACTTGACCTCCCTTACGTTTCACCAAGAACTTATAGAGTTGTCCTTCTTGAGGGAGGGCTGAACTTACCTCCCAAACACCGATATGGTTTTTGGTCATATCCAGAGGTTCATCAAACCAACCTGTGAAATCTCCAATTACCTGAATCTGCTCAGCATGAGGGGCCCACACACGGAAGACAAATCCTTCTTCTCCCTCCAATTCATGCACACCCAGATAATTCTGAAGGTGGAAGTTCTCACCTGTCCCAAACGTGTACATGGCTTCATCGAGATTCATACCATCACTCCTTCCTAAAACTAGCCTTGATAGATTTAACTATCAAGAAATTAAAACAATGAAATATATGTAAATACACTAGGAAACCCTTCAGATTGATAGGGCTCACAAGCGAATAAAACTGCTTGTGTAAGCGTTTCCTATATTATAGCATTTTTTGACTGCCTTGTCAGTAAATCTCCAAATCTTTTTTCATATTATTGAACACAAAAGTCTTACGTAATTTTCCAGAAATGTGCAATTCAACAATACCTGAATCGTACTCCGCTTTTGCGACATAGAGATTATCGTAAATATCTGCATATGAACGATATGACAATTCTGGTACGGTTTGCTTACGCTCAATTAATTTGGCAACTTTAGCAATCAATTTTTTCTTAAGGGTCACCTGATTCCAATCCACCCGATTGACCTCATCAGGGGCATTGTAGCTATTCATAGCACGCTTAACATCCGATTCCGTGTAGTTTCCGTCTTCACCTGTTGCAACCATCTTACTACGCTGAAATTCTTGTCCCAACTGCATGAAACACATCCCTTGCATACTTAGATTAAGAGCATTTGCCAAGTAGATACGTTTTTCAATATCTTCTGGCGAATCATGTGGATGCAAATGATGCATAAGGTCATTCAAATTGTAATTGTCATGAGCTTCAATATAGTTGAGAACCTGACCCGGCATGAGGTAGTTTACAAAACCACGGCTACCAAGCAGACTCTTGGCAATCTGGTCTTCCAATGGGGCTCCA
This sequence comes from Streptococcus sp., assembly GCA_016939315.1. GTDB lineage: Bacteria > Bacillota > Bacilli > Lactobacillales > Streptococcaceae > Streptococcus. The sequence goes on from JAFHAZ010000031.1 coordinate 29,295, forward strand.
GACACATAACCGTTACTGATATGTCCATAGACTTCTGCCCCTTTAACGGCGTCACGCGCATTGTCATTGAAAAATCCGATTCTAGGCATCAAGGCTGCATTATCCTTCTTGCCCTTTTGATCCACAGGAAGACCAATTCCCATATCCCATCCTTCACCATATAGAAGAATCCTAGGATCAATATCATCCATGGCCGAACGAATGGCATTCATAGTAGCAACATCATGCAAGCCCATAAGGTCAAAACGGAAACCATCCACTCCAAATTCTTCTGCCCAATAGGTCAAAGAATCAATCATATACTTACGGTACATTTCCTTTTCACTGGCTGTTTCATTTCCACATCCTGACCCGTCTTGGAAAGACCCATTGTCATGCATACGGTAGTAATAGGCCGGCACAGACAGTTGGAAGGGAGAGCTGTAAGAAGAGTAAGTATGGTTATAAACCACATCCATGATGACCCCAATGCCTGCCTCATGGTAGGTTTGAATCATCTTCTTAAGCTCTAAAATTGGTGCCACGGGATTCTTTTGATCAGCAGCAAACTGACGGTCCGGAACATTGTAATTCTCAGGATCATAGCCCCAGTTGTAGAGGAGCTTACCATCTTTATCATAGGTTTTATGGTGATCAAAGACCGGTTGCAATTGGACATAGTTGTAACCCATGCGCTTGAGGTAATCAAAACCAGTCACATCTCCATGGTCATTTTTAGTCCCTTTCTGACAAGCACCTAGATAGGTTCCTCTATAGGACTTCTTAACCCCAGACGTCTCTGAAATCGAGAAGTCACGGAGGTGCATTTCACAGATTACGGATGAGCAAGCATTTGCCTTACGCCAGCTCGCTTTTTGCTTGGTAACCTTTTCATACCCTCTTGGGATAAGTCTCTTAGGATCGACCACCAAACTTTTTTTATTATCTAAGCTAAGGGCGATACTGTAGGGGTCTCTTGTATCCTGATAGAAGCTTTCCTCATGATACACACGAAATTGGTAGGCTACCCCATCCAAATCCTTTTTGACAGTGGCACTCCAAACACCGTGAGTATTCATCTCATGACGGTCCTTATTGATACTGGTTCCTCGGCTCATCTTAATGATCTTAGGGTTTTTACTGCCCTTTTTAAAAAGCAAGAGCTGCACACGACGAGCTAGAGGTGACCAAAGGCGAAACTCTGTGGCCCCTTTTTCATACTTATGACCTAACCAACCTTGAAAGCCCCACTTCTGATCAAATTCCTGTCTACGAAGTGCCATATCAAAGGCATGCTGGTCACGACCTTCGAAACTATGGCTAGTCAAGGCTGCCTGTTTAGAATAATAAACAGTTGGATCACCTTCAACTATCCAAATAGCATTGGGAGCATCCCCTAGGAAGCGTCGGACACGGTAATCATGTGTTTGCCTCGACCAGTCTTCCGTTTTGACCAAAAGATTGACAGAATCAATAAAACGATTGGAGGGAGAAGTAACCTGACCAACAAGGCCAAAATCATCTTCACGTGAAAAATGGGCTTCTTCGCCCCAATAACCATCTAGCCACTTCCACATACTATATCTGGAATAGTCGCCATGCATACTATGAAAATGAACGGTTAATAAATTGTCCATTTTTTACTCCTTAGTTTTTATTACTCACTTTTTCTCCTATTATAGCAGAAAATGTTCGTTTTGTAAGCGTTCTTATGGAATATTTTGCAATTTTTTGGTCTATTTTGAACATAAAAAAAGAATGAGAAAATAAATGGCAAAACACTCATTTTTCTCATTTCTTTTGTATATTTTAATTCCTTTAAAAACCAGGCTTGAGACTCTTTCCAGTTCATTATTCTTGAGTCATCAAAACCTTACGTGGTTTGGTACCTTCAGCCGGTCCGATAACACCTGCTTCTTCCAATTCTTCCATCAAACGAGTGGCACGGTTGAAACCAACTGACAGACGACGTTGAATCATGGAAGCACTGGCTTTTTGTGTTTCAAGGACCAAAGCCTTGGCCTCTTCAAAGAGTGGGTCACCTTCTGAGCTGCCACCATTGGCAGAGGAACTTCCACCAAAATCGTTTTCAGAAACTTCGCCAGGATCAAAGCTCTCATCATAGTCAGCTGAAGCCTGATCCTTGATAAAGGTCACAATACGTTCTACGTCATCGTCAGAGATGAAGGAACCTTGCAGACGAACAGGGTGGTTTTCATCAATCGGTTTGAAAAGCATATCCCCACGTCCGAGTAGCTTTTCTGCCCCATTTTCATCTAAAATGGTACGACTATCTGTTCCCGAAGACACCGCAAAGGCCACACGAGATGGCACATTGGCCTTAATCAAACCGGAGATCACATCAACCGACGGACGTTGAGTGGCGAGAATCATGTGAATTCCCGCAGCACGCGCTTTTTGTCCCAAACGAATAATAGCATCTTCCACTTCCTTACTGGCTACCATCATCAAGTCAGCCAACTCATCAACAATAACCACAATTAAAGGCAGAGGAATCTGTTTTTCTTGCGACTGAGCGTTCCAGTCTTCCACCTTGGCATTGTAGCCAGCAATGTTACGCACGCCAAACTTACTAAAGAGTTCGTAACGATTTTCCATCTCATCTACCACTTTTTGAAGAGCCTTGGCGGCCTTACGTGGGTTGGTCACTACAGGGATAAGGAGATGAGGAATATCATTGTAAACCGAAAGTTCAACCATCTTCGGATCGACCATGAGGAACTTGACCTGGTCAGGACGAGCCTTCATAAGAATACTAGAGATAATACCGTTAACCGCAACCGATTTACCAGAACCTGTAGATCCAGCGACTAGCAAGTGAGGCATCCGCCCCAAATCAAAGCTACGAGCTGAGCCATCAACTGCCTTACCGAGAGGAACTTCCAAGAGCTTATTAGGGTCCGTCTTGGACTGTTCCCAAAGTTCTCGGAAAGAAACCGTCGCAATCTCTGAGTTAGGCACTTCGATACCAACCAAAGATTTTCCAGGAATAGGGGCCTCAATACGGACATCTTTCGCAGCTAGAGCCAGAGCCAAGTCATCAGCTAGATTTGAAATGCGGTTAACACGAACCCCGACAGCAGGCTTGACCTCATACTTGGTCACTGACGGTCCAATTTCAGCTCGCTCAACCTTGACATCAATATTGAAACTCTTGAAGGTATCTTCTAAGATTCGAATATTCTTACGAACGATGTTCTTCTCTTTAGATTGACTCTTAGGCTTATCAGGTGCAAAGAGATCTATATGAGGTAATTTATACTGCAGGAGTTCCTTAGGCGTGAAATCAACCTCGACAGGAGCATCATCTCCCTCAACCACCATCTCCTCGCTTGGCAGATCCTCTGGATAAGGTGCATAATCTTCTTGGAAATCCTCATAATCCTCTGGAGGCAGATGATCATAGTAATCCTCAGAGGCATAATCACTGATTTCAGGTTCAGGTGCAAAAATCTCAGCTTCTTGTGGCAAGGCCTCTGCGGCATCATCCAAGATTTCTCCCGTCTCCTCGTCAACAGTCAAATCAGCCAGACGCTCGGCCTCGGCACGTTCTTCTGCTTCACGTTCTTTCTGAGCTTGACGTTCTGCCTTCTTTTCCTGACGTTGAGCTGTCCGTTCCAAACGCTTCTCAGCCCCTTTTTGCCAAGCTTCCTTAGCATACTCCATGATATCCAAGACATCCCAAGGGCTAAGAATGAAAGCACCCAAGAGAATAATCAATACCCCAATCATGAAGCTACCGATATTTGAAAAGAGGAAGGAAATCGGTTGGTACAGAAGAGCCCCCAACATACCACCACCCGCAAAACGAGCGACTTGCACACTCACAAGTTCCCCAAAAAGCAAGTCCTTGGTACCAGGGAAAATATCCAGACCGCTCATACGATCTAGACTAAAGAGATAGGCGTGAAACTCCAACAAGAGCCCCGCGAAGACCATCCAAAATCCTGTGACATAGTTACTGTGTTTACGTAACCATTTAAAGCCAAAGAGATAAACATAGATAGCAAAAATTAAAGGGTAAGCCATACTCCCGACAAATACTCGAAAGATATTATAGAGGGTAACCCCAAAGAAACCCAATCGAAAGACTGGGAAAATTAAGACAAAGGCAAAAAAGAAGGTCCATAGCATTCGCTTAATCGCCTTCTGTCTGTCTAATTCTGCTTTTGTAAGACGCTTCTTACCGTTCTTAGAAGCCGTCCCTTTTTTCGTTTTTTTCGTTGTAGCCATAGGTGTATTATACCACGTTTTTAGACATGAAAAAAGAGAGACAAGTCTCTCCTTAGATTAAAGACAAAGTCTTCTTTTGACATTATTCTTCAATTAACGATGTTGAGTGAACCGGACGATTCTTACCATCTGGATCAATATATTGAATAGCTTGGTTGATAGCGATAGGAGCTTCACCCATTCCCACAGCAATCAAGTCAATCTTACCTTCATATTCTGCTGCATCACCAATAGCATAAACACCTTCTTGTGAAGTTTCAAACTGTGCATTAACCGTAACGCTAGAGCGTTTGAAGTCAATATTCCAGTTACGAAGGTTTTTATTGTTGGTTGAGAAGCCAAAGCTAACAATAAGGGCATCAAGCGGCAATTCCACAACCTCATCTGACTTCACTTTTTGAACAGTCAAACTTTGGGCAAGACCATTTTCACCCTTGATTTCAAGTGGCACATAAGGCGTCATCACATTAACTGATGATTGATGAAGAAGCTCGACACTATGCTCATGGGCACGAAAGGCATCACGTCGGTGAATCAAGGTCACACTTTCAGCAATGCCATCCAAGTGATTGGCCCAGTCAACAGCTGAATCGCCACCCCCAGCAATCACAACCTTCTTGCCAGCAAACTGGTCCAGGCTATGCACATTATAGAACAAGTTATTATCTGCATAATCTTCTTCATTATCCACACCTAAAGGACGTGGAGCGAAGGCACCATTTCCACAGGCAATGACAATAGCCTTAGACAAGTGTTGGCCCTTGCTAGTAGTAATTGTGAAAATACCATCTGTCTTTTCAAAGGTTTGAACTTCCTCTTTCAAATGAATGCTAACACGGTCTTCAAAACGCTTAAGCTGAGTCAAGAGGTTTTCTGTCAATTCCGCACCTGTTGTTTGAGGAAAGGCAGGAATATCATAGATTTTCTTCTCAGGGTAGAGGATGGCAGGCTGTCCACCAAGCTCTGACAGACTCTCAATAATATTAACAGTCATGCCACGTAGACCGGCATAAAAGGCAGCCCAAAGTCCTACTGGTCCACCACCGATAATGGTAATATCATAAATCTTTTCTTCTGACATTTTATTTTCCTTCTGCTTTTATCTCTTCTAAAATCTGACGTTCTTCATCCGTAAAATCATAGTTTTCCAAAAGATCTGGTCGACGCTCCCAGGTCTTACGCAAACTCTGCTCCATACGCCAACGTCGAATATTGACATGGTGGCCTGACAAGAGCACATCTGGCACCTTCATGCCACGAAACTCAGCTGGGCGAGTGTACTGTGGAAATTCCAAGAGCCCCGATGAGAAACTATCATCCTTATGACTAGCTTCCTTACCCAAAACCTCAGGAATCAATCGGACGGTAGCATCTACAATAGTCATAGCAGCTAGCTCTCCCCCAGTCAAGACAAAGTCTCCCAAGGAAATCTCGTCTGTCACCAAAGTTTTGATGCGCTCATCATAACCCTCATAATGGCCACAGATAAAGACCAATTCCTCTTCTTGCGCCAACTCTTCTGCATAGGCCTGATCAAAGGTGCGACCCGCAGGATCTAGGAGAATAACGCGAGGCTTAGTAACGTTTAGCTTGTCAAAGGTATCAAAAATTGGCTGGGCACGAAGCAACATGCCTTGGCCACCACCGTAAGGTTCGTCATCTACATGACGAGCCTTTTCCGCATTTTCACGGAAATTGTGATAGTTGATTTCTAGAAGCCCCTTATCCTTTGCCTTACCAACAATGGAATGTTCTAAAGGAGCAAACATATCTGGAAATAGGGTCAAGATATCAATCTTCATCGTCTAATCCTTCCATGAGCTCAACCTCAATACGGCCAGCTGCAACATCAACATCAAGAACTACAGGTGGGATATATGGCAAGAGCAAATCTTTCTTGCCTTTACGTTTTACTACCCAAACATCATTAGCACCCGGTTGGAGAATCTCTTTGACCTGACCAATCAAAGTATCACCTTCATAAACATCAAGTCCAATGATTTCATGATAGTAAAATTCCCCATCATCAAGGTCTGTTAGATTTTCCTCAGCAATCTTGAGGCTACAACCTTTGTACTTCTCTACATCATTGATATGGTAAAGCCCTTTGAACTTAACGATATCAAAGTTTTTATGTTTACGGTGACTCGCAATCTCGACATCCATGATGTAATTATCTTTGTCATCAAAAAGGGCTAGGACACTCTTCTTCTTAAAACGTTCATCCGCAAAATCTGTTACAGATAAAACACGAAGTTCACCCTGCAAGCCCTGTGTATTTACAATCTTTCCAACGTTATAGTATGTCATTGCATTTCCTTATTATCTGTTTACTTCTTCAAATAAAACTACGACTCGACCAAGGGCTTATCATCATCTGACAGCCATCACAAAACAAAGTTTTTTTTCGTCGGGTCGAGGTCTCGTTATTTATGATTTTAAAGTGGTATAAAATGACTGACCTAGGCCAGTCAACCCCTCTATTTTATCAAAAAGGACACAAAAAAACCAGCTTTCTCTAGCTGGTACTTATAGTCCGTACGGGATTCGAACCCGTGTTACCGCCGTGAAAAGGCGGTGTCTTAACCCCTTGACCAACGGACCATAATCTGTGTCTCTACCCTCAGGTAGAACTGGGGTAGCTGGATTCGAACCAACGCATGAGGGAGTCAAAGTCCCTTGCCTTACCGCTTGGCTATACCCCAAAAGACTCTTATTATTCTACAGAAAAACTAGTGGGCTGTCAACACTTTTTTTAAACTTTTTTTCAAAAAAAGCAACCGGAAATACCGATTGCTAGGAGTTAGGAGATTTCATCATCTAAGCGAACTTAGATAGATGATATGAGGTCGCTTCAACCTCATATGAAAAAAGAAAAGTTTTAGGATGGTTTAATTATATGTTTTGCTAGAAATAAAGTCAAAGAATTTGACTCGCAAAATCCGACTTAGGGTTAAGGGTTATGATAACCCTCTCTAGCCTCTAGATAACAAGCCTAGTTGATAGTTTTATTCATCATCCTGCGAAACCAAATGATGTCTAAAGGCATAAACCACAGCCTGAGTACGGTCATCAACATTGAGTTTTCCAAGGATATTAGACACGTGCGTTTTAACGGTTTTCAATGAAATAAATAGCTCATTAGCAATGGTTTGATTGTCATAACCCTTAGCCAAAAGGGCCAAGATATCACGTTCACGTGCCGTCAAGTCATCGTGTAGGTCCGGATGGCTATCATGGTATTTAATCTTATTGTCCACCTCAGTTTCGATAGCTTCTTCACCACGGTAAACCTTACGGATACTATTGAGAATCTCTGCCGCACTACTAGTTTTAAGCATATAGCCTTTAGCACCAGCTTCAATGACAGGATAAATTTTTTCATTGTCTAAATAGCTAGTCAAAACCAAAATCTTGGCTTCAGGCCATTCTTTGAGCAATTCCAAAGTCGCTTGAACACCATCTAATTCAGGCATAACAAGGTCCATAACGACGACATCCGGACGCAGTTCCAAGGCAAGATCGACACCCTCTCGACCATTCCCTGCCTCTCCAACGACTTCTACATCTCCTTGGAGATTCAAGAAACTCTTAAGGCCCAAACGGACCATCTCATGGTCATCGACCAAAATCACATTAATCTTATTCGACATTGTCTTCTCCTCTTAATATCGGCACACGAACATCGATAGATGTCCCCTTACCTTTAGCAGATAGGAACTGCACAGTTCCCGCCATTTCATCGACACGCTCTTGGATATTTTTCAGGCCATAACTCATCTCGTCAGTCGACGCATTTAAGTCATAACCAACACCATTATCCAACATTTTTAATTGAATTTCCTGACTATTTTGATAGAGATAGACCTCTATCTGGCTAGCCTTGGCGTGTTTAAGGGTATTAGAGATAAACTCTTGGGCAATCCTAAAGAGATTATTTTCAATACGCTTGGGCACTTTCTTAACCATATCCTTGTAGACGACATGGATATTAGATTTATCGGTTAATTCCTTAAGAATCATCTGCAAGCCTTCTTGCAAGGTCTTGTTCTCAAGCTCTGTCGGACGAAGATGCAAAAGCAAGACACGCATATCATTCTGAGCATCCGTCAGCATAGCCTCAACCGCCTGGATTTGATTATGCAAATCTTCCTTACTTAGCTGGTCCGCCATCTGAGAGACACCAGATAAGATCATACTAGCCGCAAAAAGCTCCTGACTAACGGTATCGTGAAGGTCACGAGCAATACGTCCGCGCTCCTTCTTGATAATATCACGGCTTTGTAGAGCTTGGGCATTCTCAGTTTTCTGCAAGTCCTTAGTCAATTTACGCATCTTATGAGACAGGCGCATCATATTCTTGTCTAACTCAATATCTCCCTGACGTTTGACTGGTTGATTATTGATAATGCGGCGCAAATCCTGATTGACTGAACGCATACTGTTATCATTGGCAATGGCCCAGAGAATATAAAGCAAAATGAGCAAACTCAGAACCACAAAAAACATGTTAAAAAGGAAGTGGAAGGCCTGAGACAGATTGCCGAAAACCAGTGAAAAGTTGAGATTAAAGCTATCCATCACTACAAGGGTAACGCCAACCAAAACTACAACCGAGTAAATCAGGATTAAAAATAGGTACTGTTTCTTCATTTGCGACGTACCTCCACTGGTCCAGCTCCCACATTGAGAATCAATTTAACCGTCCGATGAGCATGCTCATACTCCGCCCCCTGCAAGGTCAAGCTTTCATAACGGAGGTCGTATTCATCTTCATTAAAGAAGGTGACAGAGCTATAGATTGCTGATATGTTGAGTTTAACGGAAACATCAATTGGTACCAAGATAGTCGTCGGTCCATAGAGTTTCTGCAAAATCACGACATTATCTCTCCCTGAGACAATAACCTGAGTCAAATCAATCACATCTGTCCCAAAGAAACGGATGATATTGATATCATCAAAGTCATAACGATCACTGACAGGTTCCATACGAGTCCCAATCCACTGATTTCGGACAGCCCGAGGATTCAAATTATCTTCTTTGAATTGGATGAGGGCATAGCGATTTTTTTTCTTAACCTGTGAAAAATGGTTTATCATGACATAGGCCACACCCACTAGGATAGCAAGCACCACATAGATATTCCACATGGAAACCAGAAAAAGTGAAATCAAACAGATGGTCAAGACAAAGTCACTCTTGGACTCCTTGTTAAAAAAGCGAACGGCCAACAAGGTCAAGACCAGAATGAAAATAAAACTGGTAATATCATTATTAAAGATGGTGATCAGACCCAGAGTCAAAAGCAGGGCTTCCACCACTAAGAAAAAATTAAATTTGGTCATAAGGACCTCTCAAATAAAAGTATACAGGCTTCATTCTATCAAATTTTAAGGCAATTGACAAAAAGACCCAGTTTAAGCACCGACTAACCAAGATAGAAAAGGGGTAGCAGAAAGCAAAAAGGTGCCTCCATTAAAGGAAACACCATCCTTCATTCAAAAATCCTAATCGTCAGTTTCGTCCATTTTACTATTTATGAGTTGCACCGTACTTCTGATTTCCTCCAGTATGACACGTTGTTCCTCCAACTCCTTCTCAATCTCAGCCAATTTTCTTTCAGTCTGACGACCTGACCGCACAAAAATATTATTGAGAGAGCTTGTTAACAACCCCAGAGTGGCAATCCCACTAAACATGAGAACGACCGCAACGGCCTTACCTACCAATGTTTGAGGAACGATATCGCCATAACCTACCGTAGTAACCGTTGCTACAGACCACCAAATAGCATCAATAAAATTATGGTGCTCTACTCGGGCAATGACAGCACTACTGATAAGGATGATAATACTATTAACCGAAAGCAGAAAATAAAAGCCATTTCTGCGATTAATGCGATTGGAAATGTGCTTGAGCTTGCTACTCAAACCAATTAAGCGGGAGAGTTTGGCCAAACGAGCAAAGCGTCCCACCCTTGAAAAACGAAGGAAGGTAAAGACTTCATTGTAGGGAATGATAGCTAACAAGTCCAAGACATGCGTTTTAACAAAAATTCGCTTACGAGGTGCCAAGGAGAAACGAATCGCATAATCAATGGCAAAGATGAGCGTTATAGACTGATCTATCACTCTGAAAGGTCGCCTTCCAATTGAAATTAATCCAACCAAATCAAAGATAACCAAGCTAATGGAAATCAGGGCCAGGACCGTCATGACAATATCGTAGGTAATGATATACCTTCTCAGTTTTCTACGGTTTCTCATAGCATCTCTCCTATATGTAATGTCTTCATTATAAAAGAATCTATGACCTCTGGCAAGCAGGATTTTTAGGCTATTGACAAGATCTCTAGGTAGCAAAAAAGAGAGATTAAATAACCTCTCTTCATTATGTCTAAGTTTTTTAATCTATTGTAGTTCTGTATGAGTAGCCTCTGTCGAGGTTTCAGTGCTTGAAGTTGTACTGTCAGTACTTGAGCTCGTTGATGACGAATGTGTCGTACTACTTGAGCTTGACTGAAGGTTTGAACTTGCTGTTGCAACCGAAACATAGAGAATCACTGTACCATCAACACTTGTACCAGCTTGTGGATCTTGATAAAGGACCTCCGTACTGCTAGGAACCTTATCCTTATCTAATTTGGCACCAGTATTATAGTCGTGGTACTCGATGCTACTACTTGAGATATTCTTACGATTCAAGGTTTGAATCGCTGTTGAAACCGTCAAACCAGTCACATCAGGCATGGTAACTGTCTTAGGAGTTGCCACACGGAACTTAATCTTAGCCTTACTATCCTTAGGATTGAAAGACTTGTTTTTCCCTGGACTTTGAGATAGGATTTCTCCCTCTTCAGCACTGTCGTCTTCGACATGCTGAATATCAATTTGGTCCTCAGAAACACCATAATTCGAAGTTAAGTCCTCAATGGCATCCTTATAGTTTTTACCCTTGTAGTCTTTCAAAGCGAAACCTTTACTACCAGAAGAAACATAGACATCAATGCTTGATCCTTCTTTTCGTGTGGTTCCAGCTGTAGGATCTGTCTTGATGACCTTACCCGTATCGACAGAGTCATCTTCCACTTCTTTGACTTCTCCTACCTTAAATCCAGCACCCTCAATTTTAGTCTGAGCTGTGGACAACTCCTGACCGACCACATTAGGTACTTGGACATTATCAGGATTGGTAAAGACTAAATAAGCAAAGATGATAATACCAATAAAGACAAGTCCTAGGAAAACCTTGAGTAAGGTTGAGAAGAAGTTCTTCTTCTTTTTCTTCTTAGCTGGTGTCGTTTTTTTCCTTGGTTGTTTACTTGGAGCAGGTGTAGGCTCTGATGGTTCAGCAGCAACGGCTTTTTTCTCAAGACTTGCTGATGGAACTGGATCAACCTTCGGCAAGGTCTTGGTATCCGTCATATCATCAAAGACTACCTTAGCATCGCGTCGATGACTAGGATGCAAACTCGTTACCAAGTCACGGCTCATTTCCAAAGTACTATTGTAACGATTTTCTAGTTTTTTGGCTGTTGCTCGAATAACCACATTTTCCAAAGCTTGGGGAACGTTACGGTTCTCTGCCAAAATCGATGGTAGTGGTTTTTGGAAATGTTGGAGTGCAATGGTTACTGCACTATCACCATCATAAGGAATATGACCTGTCAACATTTCAAAAAGCATAATACCCATAGCATAGATGTCACTTTGGATAGTCGCTTTAGATCCACGAGCCTGCTCTGGTGAGAGGTAGTGGACAGAACCCAACATAGAGTTTGTTTGAGTTAGACTAGTCTCTGCAAAGGCAACCGCAATTCCGAAGTCTGTGACCTTGGCTGTACCGTCCTTAGTTAAAAGAACGTTTTGCGGCTTAAGGTCACGGTGGATAATGCCCTTTTGATGGGCAAGAGTCATGGCGGAAAGGACCTCCCCCATGATACGCACAACATCTTGGTTAGAAAGTGGCGCATGGTCTTGAATGTATTTCTTCAAGTCCGAACCGTCCACATACTCCATCACCAAGAACTGCTGGCCGTCTTCTTCGCCAATATCTCGGATAGCAACGATATTAGGATGACTGAGTTCTGCCATGGCACGCGCTTCACGTTGGAAACGGGCCACAGCCACCTGATCAGTTTGGTAATTGGTACGAAGTACCTTAATAGCCACTTTTTCATTATCCAGAATCAGGTCATTAGCCAGATAAACATCCGCCATACCACCACGTCCGATAGATTTAAGGATTCGATAACGTCCAGCAAACAATTTGCCAACTTGGATCATTATCCTTCCTCACTTTCTACCTTAATGAGAGCAACGGTAATATTATCAAGACCACCTGCCTCATTGGCTGCAGCTACCAAACGACTCGTTTTTTCTTCGACGAAACCAGGGCTGTTGACAATATGAACAATCTGTTCGACTGAAATCATGTTAGTCAAACCATCTGAATTGGCCAAAATATAGTCCCCTGGTTCTAATTGTTGGACACCAAGGTCAGCTTCAATCGGAGCAGCTTGCCCAATAGATTGCGTAATGATATTACGTTGTGGGTGAACTGCTGCTTCTTCTTCGGTCAACTGACCAGCCTTGATAAGAGCATTGACCAAAGAATGGTCATTCGTCAATTGCTTATACTCACCATTACGGATAAGGGCAATACGTGAATCCCCAACATGGGCGAAAATCACAGCATTATCAACAAAGGCAAGAACCTCGATAGTTGTTCCCATTCCCTTATATTCTTCGTTTTGGCCAAGTTCATAAATTTTACGATTTTCTGCATCAATGGCAGCAATCATCCAATCACGAATCTGACTCAACTCACGAAAATCAGTGTTAATCCAGTCACGACCAAGGTCAGTCACTGACATCTCACTGGCAATATTTCCAGCACGGTGTCCGCCCATCCCGTCTGCAACAACGACAAGGGTAACACCAGCTTGGTTGACAAATTTATTAACAAAATCTTGGTTATTTGACCGTTTTTGGCCAATGTCCGTTAATAATGATATTTCCATAGTTTTCTTTCTGACTTGCGTCAGCATTTCCTCCTCTGTAACCCTAAGCTTTTTTACGCAACTGTGCGATGAAAAAACCATCAGTTAGATACTGTTCGGGGGTAATTGCCAAACAGCCATTGACCACGATGTCTTTACATGGATGGTCTAAGGCAACTTGCTCAAAATCAGGATGGCTCTCAAGAAAGGCTTGAATCACCTCTTGATTTTCTTCTGCTATGATGGTGCAAGTACTATATGTTATTATACCACCTTTTCGTAGGGTTTGACAAACGCTGGATAGGATATCCAACTGTACAGCCTTGAGGGACTCAAAGTCTTGGAGATCCTTGTTATATTTGATATCAGGTTTCCGACGAATGAGCCCAATTCCTGAACAAGGTGCATCCACTAAAATCTTGTCAAAACTATCAGCTGGAAAGACTTGATGTACCTGACTAGCATCCAGTTTCTGAGTCTTAACCTTATCAGCTAATCCAAGACGTTGTGCATTTTCTTCGATAAGAGCAAGCTTATGATCATAGAGGTCAAGCGCCGTCACATGTCCACTCGTCAAATAAGAGGCCATATGGACAGTCTTACCTCCAGGCGCCGCACAGGCATCCAGGATTTCTTCTTCACCTTGAATCCCTAAAGTTGGTGCAACCAGTTGACTGGTCTCATCCTGAATGGTCAACAAGCCCTCTTTAAAATAATCTGTCCCAGCAAAGTAACCTGAAGACTTAACAAGCCCGACTGGGGATAATACTGAACACTCAGCCCCAGTGGCCTCCGCAATCTCTTCCAAACGTGACGCATCCGTTACACGCACACTAGCCTTGTTTCTCACAAAAAGGCTTTGGAAAATAGCAAGGGCACGATCTTCTCCATACTGGTCGATAAGTTTTTTAACCAACCATACAGGTAGAGAATACTGAACAGAATAGCGTTTATTGACACGTTTGATTGTGCTTGGAGCTGGCAAAGGCTGGCTAGATAGTTTACGAAGAACCGCATTGACCAGCTTCTCAGCCCCCTTTTTATTGCCACGATTTTTGGCAATAGAAACGGCATCATTAACCACCGCATGAGCTGGAATCTTATCTAAATAGGCCAACTGATAGAGACTCAAAAGTAATAAGTCATAGACCCAAGGTTCAAGCTTGTCACGGTCCTCGATGACATGGGCTAGGACCCACTCCAAAGTAATCTTACGAGCAACAGTTCCATAAACAATTTCCGTCACCAAGGCCTTGTCCTTATCTGTCAGATGCGACTTGCTCAGATGGGCATTGAGAGCAATATTTGAGTAAGCTCCTTCCTGGAAGACTTCTTCTAAGACTTCAAGTGCCTGTCCACGGGCTGTTTTTTTCCAATCATTGGCCAAATGCATCACCTACTTCAAGATTGCGTCCGACCCCATTAAGGAAATCAGCAATAGCCATACGGGGCTTTCCTGCAGGCTGAACTGTCTTAAGTGAAATGGCTCCCTGACCAGTCGCAACTACCAAACTCTTCTTGGTCTTTTCAATGATATGACCAGCCTGTCCCTGGCCTTCTACCAAGTTCGCTTCATAAATCTTGAAACGTTTGCCGTCAAGCAAGGTATGTGCCACAGGCCATGGATACATGCCACGGATTTGATTGAAGATGTCACGAGCCGGCTTGTTCCAATCAAGTCGCTCCTCTTCTGGACTAATATTTGGCGAAAACGTTACCTGACTGGCATCTTGAGGAACAGGTTTGATTTCTCCAGCAATGTAGGCAGGCAAGGTCTCGAGCAAGAGGTCACGACCCAAGACGGCCAATTTTTCAAACATGGTACCAACATTATCCTCGTCAAGAATTGGCAAGGCCTTTTGGCTAACCATGTCACCAGCGTCCATCTCCTTGACCATTTCCATAATTGTCACACCTGCTTCTGAATCCCCATTGATAATGGCATAATGGATAGGTGCTCCACCACGGTATTTTGGCAGGAGTGAAGCGTGGACATTCACTGCAAAATCCATGCTATCAAGCAACTTACTTGGCAAGAATTGTCCATAAGCCACAGTAACAATACCATCAGCACCAAGTGACATAAGTTGTGCCATTTCCTCAGAACCTGATAACTTTTCAGGTTGATAAATTGGCAAGTCATGCGCCAAGGCAACTTCCTTGACCGGTGTCATGCGAATTTCTTTTTTACGGCCGACAGCACGGTCTGGTTGCGTCACCACAGCGACAATATCATAACGCTCATCGGTCAAAAGTCCTTCCAGCACTGTCGCTGAAAAGGCAGGCGTTCCCATAAATACTAATTTTGTCATATTCTTCCTTTTCTAGATTAGGTAAAATTCTGAGGTTCGTGATCAATAATCAAACGCAGATCCTTGTTTTCAGGTTCCTGGGTCATGTCAAGGACCCTATTAAGCGTTTCTTCCAAGTTATCCTCAAAACGGTATTTGATAATAATCTGATAGTGATAAAGGTTATGTGTTCGGGCAATTGGCTTAGGCGTAGGCCCTAGGAAGGTCACCTTGTCTGACAGGTGCTCTCTTAAATAAGCCATAACCTCATAGCTCTTGCGAACCACAAACTCTTCATCCTTGTGAGAAAGCGTAATTCCTACCGTATAGAAATAAGGCGGATAGGCCAACTGACGTCGAATCCCCATTTCATAGGCGTAGAAACCTTCATAATCCTGTTGCTGTGCAAAACGAATAGCATAATGACTAGGATTATAGGTTTGAATAATAACTTCCCCTTCCTTGTCAGCACGACCAGCACGACCAGCCACCTGTGTCAAAAGCTGGAAGGTACGTTCAGCCGAACGAAAATCTGGTAAATTTAGCGACGTATCTGCATTCAAGACCCCTACCAAGGTAACATTTGGAAAATCCAAGCCCTTGGCAATCATCTGAGTTCCAAGCAAAATGTCGGCCTTACCACTTCCAAAGGCCTCCAAGAGTTTCTCGTGAGCCCCTTTCTTGCGTGTCGTATCAACATCCATACGAATCACTCTGGCTTCTGGCAAAAGTTCCGTCAATTGGTCATAGGCCTTCTGTGTCCCAGTCCCATAATAGCGAATCTGACGGCTCTGACAGTTAGGGCAGACATGTGGTATCGCTTTTTGAAAATCACAATAGTGACAATTCATGGTCTTGGTATCCATGTGCAAGGTCAATGAAATATCACAGTTGGGACAGTCATCCACATAGCCACAGTCACGACACATGACAAAAGAGGAATAGCCACGACGGTTTAACATCAACACGACTTGTTCCTTACGTGCCAAACGTTCTCGGATTTTCTCCAAAAGAGGTGGCGTAAAATCACTCGCCTCTTGACGGCCCACAAAGTCCTTAAAGTCCACCACTTCCACCTGAGGAATTTTGGCATTAGGATTAGCCCTCTGAGTCAACTCAAGAAAATGGTAAACCCCTTTCTGAGCTCTCGCCCGAGTCTCAATAGAGGGTGTTGCTGAACCAAGAACAAGTACGGCTCCATGACTCTTAGCCCTAAGCAAAGCCACATCTCTAGCATGGTAACGAGGATTGGATTCTTGTTTATAAGTGGCCTCATGTTCCTCATCGATAATGATTGCTCCGATATTGTCCAAGGGAGCAAAGATAGCCGATCGCGCTCCTACCACAACCTTGGCCTGACCAGATCTAACCTTTCGCCACTCGTCAAATTTCTCACCGTCCGACAAGCCTGAATGCATAATCGCCACCAAGTCACCAAAACGTGAAATGAAACGATTGGTCATTTGGGGCGTCAGGGAAATTTCTGGCACTAAGACAATAGCCGTTTTCCCCATAGCCAAGGTCCTCTCGATAAGATGCAGATAGACCTCTGTCTTACCTGATCCCGTTACCCCTTCCAATAAGAAAGGTTTGCTACCTTGTCCGATTTGGCACGTCATTTCTTCAACCGCATGCGCCTGTTGAACATTAAGCTCAAGAAAATCCGTCTTCTCTACCTTTTCAAAGTAGCTGTCGGCACGATTGACCTCAACTTCAGTGATGACCAAGGCACCAGCTTCAATGAAAAACTTGACCACATCTCGTGAAAAAAGCTTGTGGAGGTCTGCCACCTTCCCTGGCTCACTCTTCTCGAGCAAGAAATCACGCATCTCCAAACGTCTCTTAGCCCGTTGTGAAATTGCCAAAGTCTCAAGAGTGCCCTTTTGAACACTATAGTGCTTCTCAGTCTTAATGTTCTGCTTATTCTTAGCAAGGTAATCAACCGTTACACGCCCAGACTGGACCAGACGAGGAATGGCTTGACGCTGCTCCTCTGACAACTGCGAGAAAAGAACATGATCCTGCCCCTGAAGAAAAGTCTGTTTATCTTCTTCACCTAGTTTATCAGTCGCCATGATAACCTTATCGTACTGAGAATTAAGGAGACCAGGTAGCATTGACTTCAAGATGGAAATCTTATAGGAAAAGACCGTATGTCGCATCTGATCAGCCAAGTCCAGTTGATCCTGATTAAGGACTGGCTCATAATCTAAAAGCTCAGCAATAGGTTTTAATTCAGGAAAGTCTCTTAAATCCTCCTGCTCCTCGAAGCCAATAACAAAGCCTTGCAATAGACGATTTCCTTTACCGAAAGGTACATGCACTCGCATACCAATGGCAATTTGATCTTGCATAGCTTCAGGGATAAGGTAACTATAAGGTCTGTCCGTCTGCATCAGAGGAACGTCTACAATAATTTGTGCTACTAAAACCATAAATTTCCTCCTGTCACTTCCTTAAGACCAGTATCTTTCAAGCTCAAGAAAAGCTGAGCACTTGATTATCATCATAAAGAAGGAAGCTGAGACACTATGCCTCAGCTCCCCTCTCCTCATAAACCAAAGCATGACTTTGATTTTAGATTTTATCGCCTTCTTCTTTTTCTTTAGCGATTTGTTCTTTGATTTTACGTTCTTCTTCCTCAGCAGCAAGACGTGCTTGAATCACTTTCAAACGTGCCAATTCACGTTTAGATTCTGGATCTGGGTGAATAGTCACATTACCAGTTTCGATTTCTTCAAGGGCTTGAAGGGTTGGTTTTACTGACGTAAACTCTTGAGTTGGTTCAGCACCAGCAGCCAATTCATGGGCACGTTTTGCTTGCAAAATAACCAATGAATATTTTGAAGGCACTTTATCCAAAAGTTTGTCAATAGAGGGTTTCAACATCATAATTCTATACCTATTTCTAATTTATTTATCTGATAATTTCTTTTCTGAAATCATATTACGATAGCGGCCAATCACACGGTCAACACGGAAGTGTTCTGCTTCAATAACACGTTTGACACGTTCGGCAGCTAGAGGCACTTCGTCATTAACAATGGCATAATCGTATTCGCTCATGAGAGCAATTTCTTCACGCGCACGCTCGATTCGTTGAGCAATAACTTCCTCAGAATCTGTTCCACGACCAACCAAACGTTCTTGAAGCTCGTTCAAATCTGGTGGTGTCAAAAAGATGAAGACAGCATCTGGGACCTTTTTCTTAACCTGAAGGGCACCTTGAACCTCGATTTCAAGGAAAACATCAATACCTTTATCCAAGGTTTCATTGACATAAGTCAAAGGTGTTCCGTAGTAGTTACCTACATATTCAGCATATTCCAACATTTGACCATTACGAATAAGTTCTTCAAATTCCTCACGCGAACGGAAGAAATAATCCTCCCCATCAACTTCACCAGGACGTTGAGCACGTGTGGTCATTGATACTGAGTATTCAAATTTGTGGTCAGGTGTTGAAAAAATCTCCTGACGAACAGTTCCTTTTCCGACACCAGAAGGCCCTGAAAAAACAATCAAAAGTCCACGTTCAGACATGTCTTCTCCTTAAACTAAGATTAAAAATCTTCTTATGACTCACCTTAAAAAAGAGAAAGAAATCATCTCTTTTTACGGCTTAGGGGTTGTTCAGTGATTAAGTTACAGCTCACTTTTCAGAGCATGCGTTTTTCCTTACTATTTTACCAATAAAAGTGACTTTTTTCAAGGTGAGGACACCATTAAAAAGAGTGAATCCCTTTTCCAAGTACTCACTCTTTTTAAACACTCTTTTAAACCAAACCAGTCAAGAGACCTTGCATGAATTCTTCTGAATGGAACTCACCAATGTCATCAATTTTCTCACCAAAACCAATTAACTTAACTGGAATATCCAACTCTTGGCGAATAGCTAGGACCACACCACCCTTGGCACTACCATCTAACTTAGTCAAGACAAGGCCTGTAAGAGGTGTGATTTTTGAAAATTCCTTGGCCTGACTAAGCGCATTTTGACCTGTTGAGGCATCCAAGGCCAAGAGGGTTTCATGAGGTGCTTCTGGAACCACACGTTTGATAATACGACCAATCTTTTCAAGCTCTGCCATAAGATTGTCTTTATTTTGCAAACGACCCGCAGTATCAATCATAAGGACATCAACTCCTTCAGCAAGAGCCTTTTCCATACCGTCAAAGACCACTGAAGCTGGGTCAGCCTTCTCAGCACCAGTCACTACTGGCACATCAACACGACGTCCCCACTCAACCAACTGAGCGACAGCTCCCGCACGGAAGGTATCAGCAGCTACCAACATAACTTTTTTGCCTGCTTCTTTGTATTTATGCGCCAACTTACCGATAGACGTTGTCTTACCAACACCGTTGACACCAACGAAAAGCATGACTGTCAAACCATCTTGGAAATTAATCTGCTCCTTGTAGACATCATCCTTCTCGTAGATATCCACAAGTTTTTCGATAATCAAGCGTTGCAAATCCTCAGTCTTTTTGACATTTTCAAGGCGGGCTTCATAGCGCAAATCTTCCGTTAATTGCGTTGCAACATTAACCCCAACATCGGAAAGAATCAGCATTTCTTCCAATTCTTCGAAGAACTCCTCATCAACACGACGGAAATTCGCAAAGAATTCATTCAAGCGAGCAGCAAAACCAGTACGCGTCTTCTTGAGGGTACGGTTATATTTTTCTTGTTCTGTTTCAGTTTTTGAAGCCTGAACCTCTTCAGGTTTTTCCTCAACTTTACGGGTTTGAACGGCTTCAAAAGTGACAGTTTCACCTTTTTCTGCAGCAGCAGCTACTTGAGCCTTCTTAGCATAGTAATCAGCCATGACATCCGCAAAGTGGTTATCCACAGCAACTTGACTTTCTTCTGACTCTGAAACGCCTTCTGCTTCGCTTGAAGCCTGATTATCAACAGAACGGTCTTCGTCAGACACTGCTTCACTTTCTTCTGTCACAGTAGAATCACTAGATTCAACAGATTCTGCGGATGAAATCTCTTCTACTTGAGTCTCTGACTCACTGAGCTGTTCTGTTTGACTCTCGCTTATCCCTTCACTTGTTGACAAGTCTTGATTATCAAGAGCCTCAGTTTCTGAAATTTCCTGATTTGCTACAGTTTCCTGTGGCTGGTTTTCCTCTTGTCCAAATAATCGATCAAATAGACCCATTTGGTTCTCCTTATTTCTCTAGAATATATTTGTGGATGGCCTCAGCCACTCCAGATTCCTCATTAGTTTTTGTCGTTACTGCCTTGGCAACAGCCTTGACCTTGGGAACAGCATTCGCCATAGCCACGCCAAAACCAGCCCACTCCAGCATTGTCAAGTCGTTTTCCTCGTCTCCCATAGCCATGACCTGACTTTTATCTAGAGCAAGGTAATCAGTCAAGAGTCTCAAACCTACAGCCTTATGAACACCTTTAGGCATGACCTCTAGGATAATTTCACGAGACTTAAAGACCTCAAACGCTTGGTATAAATGGTCAGGTATTTTTTGAATTTGAGCATCCAAAAACGCTTCCTCACAGACCGTAACTACTTTATTATAGACGATATTTTCGGGAATGTCATCAATACTCTCCACATCAACGAAGGTCAAGGTAGGATTAGCCTGACGATAGAGAGAATGATTGCCTTTACTTGGCACACCATAGACAATGCCATCACTGATAACATCCATCGGGAGGCCTAGAGGCTCAAAGACAGCATAAATCTGCTTTAAATCTTCTCGACTCATCTCTTTCTTTATGAGGATATCCCCATTATTACACTGAACCAAGCCACCATTGAAGGTCACACTATAGTGCTTATCATCCAACAAGCCCAAATCTTCCAAGATATGAGTAATAGCTGGCAGAGGACGACCAGTCGTAATGACCACATGAACCCCCTTAGCTTCTGCCGCCTTAAGAGCAGCTCTATTTTCAGCTGTTACTTGCTTATCCTTAGTAAAGAGGGTCCCATCTAGGTCCAAGGCCAACAATTTAATCTCAGACATCCGAACCTACCAATCCTTCCATGAAGTCAAAGACTGCACCATCTTTATGGTGACCAATCACTTCGTCAGCTACTGCCTTAATCTCATGGCGGGCATTTTCGGTAGCAACCGCATGACCCGCGAAGGTCAACATCTCCATATCATTGAGATTATCACCAAAGGCTACAACATCTGAAGCCTGACGCCCCAACTCTTGGCAAAGATGGTAAAGACCAAAGCCCTTGTCCACACCTTTAAGGATAATATCCATAGAATCAAAGCCAGTTGTCACAGCTGTCATATCCTCAAAAATCGTGTTGAGGTAGTCACCACGTTCCATAATGGTATCCCCTTGGAACTTAGCAGTTACCTTGAAAATGTCATCTGTAACCGCTTCAAGGTCCGTTGCCATAACATTTTCATAGTAACGTTCCATGGCCTTAAGATAGGCTGGATCTGCATCGTTTGGAGCATAGGCGCCGCGACGTCCCGACAAGAGAATTCCCTCGCAAGTTGGCAAGGCTAAAGTTGTGTCTGCAATTTCTAAATAATCTTTAGGTTCTAGCTTGGACTCAAACAGGACTTCACCCTTGTACTGAACCAAGGCCCCATTCTCCGCAATAATAGCAATGCGGTCCACAAAACCATCAAAAAGCTCCTCCAAGGCCAAGAGAGCTCGGCCAGAAGCTACTGTAAAAACGTAATCTTTAGCTTCACAAGCATCCAAAAGGTTATCCAAACGTGCCTTGTCATAGGCACCAAGATGGTCTAGAAAGGTACCATCCATATCTGTTGCTAAAATTTTCAAAATAATCTCCCTTCAGGTCGAACATACTTGCCCCTATTGTACCAAAAATAGGGATATAAGTTTGGGAAAAGCCAAAGAAATTAGAGAAAATAAGGAATTTTACTTGCAAATTCAGTGTTTTAGTTGTATCATTACGGTAGTACAAAAATAATACTATTATACTTTTAGAAAGGAGTCTCTTATGGCTTGGACATTTGATGAAAAATCGCCAATCTATCTCCAAATCGCCTATCGCGTCAAACTGAAGATAGCTTCCAAGGAATTGAGTATGGGACAACAACTCCTACCCGTTAGAGAATTTGCTCAGGAAGCTGGGGTCAATCCCAACACTGTACAAAGAGCCTTCCAAGAACTTGAAAAAGAGGGGTTGGTCTACTCTGCCCGTACCTCTGGTCGCTTTGTTACCGAAGATGAAAAACTAATTGATCAAAAACGACACGAGATTGCCCAAAGTCTCATGAAAAACTTTGTCACTGAGATGACAGCCATTGGTTTTAGCTCACCTGAAATCAAATCTATCATCACTGACTACATCGAACAAACAGGAAAGGACTTGTAGACCGATGACTGATATTGTAACTCTAACAAATCTCACCAAGACCTATAATGGTATTCCAGCCCTTAGAGATGTGACCATGTCCATCCCTTCTGGTAAAATCATTGGTCTCTTAGGACCAAACGGTAGTGGTAAAACAACCCTAATCAAAATTTTGAACGGCCTCCTTCAACCGACTTCAGGTTTAGTGACCATTAATGGATTTCAGCCGTCACCTATCACTAAAGCTCAAGTGGCATATCTACCTGATACAACTTATTTGGATGAAAGTAAGACTATCCAATACTACTTGAACTTCTTCCAAGATTTTTATGCTGACTTCCGTTATCCTCTTGCCTTGCAACTCTTGCAGGATTTAAAGCTCCAGCCTGATTTGCGCCTTAAGGACCTCTCAAAAGGTAACAAAGAAAAAGTTCAGTTGATTTTGGTTATGAGTCGTGAAGCTAAACTCTATCTCCTCGATGAACCTATCGGTGGAGTCGATCCTGCGTCACGTGACTACATTCTTAAAACCATCATCAACCAATACTCTGAAGATGCTTCTGTTATCATTTCAACCCATTTGATTGCAGATATTGAATCCGTCCTAGATGAAGTTGTCTTCTTAAAATACGGTCAGATTGAACTTCAAGGGGATGCTGATAATATCCGTCAAGCCCATGGCAAATCTATCGACAAACTCTTTAGAGAGATGTTCCACAACTAGGAGGTATGAGCATGTTTTGGAAATTAGTTAAATATGAATTACAATCGGTCCGTAAATGGTATCTTGGCATCTATGGTATTGCCATCCTACTCTCTATCCCCTTGGGTTTAATGCTTCGAAAATCTATTTTTGTAACTGAACAGAGCCACCAAGAACCTAGTCTACTCTTCTTTGCTTTCTTCACACTGATGGTTTTTGCTACCATTATCGTATGGGGAACCATTTATATAGCGACAATAGTCCTCATTGTCAGACGCTTTGCAAAGACTGTCTTTGGGAGAGAAGGTTATCTAACCAATACGCTCCCAGTTTCTGCTCACCAATTAATCTTGTCTAAACTCTTGGTAGCCTTTATTTTAGATATCATTTCATCACTCGTTATACTCCTTTCAATTGGAATTATAGCTGCTTTCTGCCTTGATATGAAAGATATCCTACTAGCTACCAGCTACTTTGGCCAGATCCTAAAAGAGATAGGCGCTTTCTACCTCTTCATCCCTTCTACAATCTTGTCAATGATTGCTGGTATCCTTTTCTATTACCTCTGTATTAGTATCGGAAATCTCTTCAACACTAACAAAGTTCTTATGGGATTTGTCGCCTATTTTGCCATTCAGGCTATCCTATTCTTTATTGGTTTCTTCTTTGGAATCGGTGCAGCCTTGACCGGAGATGCAACAAATACTGCAATTAATAACTCGTCATACATATTTAGTCTAGTTCAGTCTCTCATTCTCATCGGAGCAAGTTACTTTGGTACCTACTATATCATGACCAAACGCTTAAATTTAGACTAAAGAAAAACCGTGTTCCTTGTGGAACACGATTTTTTTTGCATTGAAAAGACTTATTTACTTTGTTCTTTACGATAAGTCTCGATTTCGGCCTTGTTACCCCAAACGAAGTGTCCTGGACGTACTTCAACCATTTCTGGTTTATCGACAGAATAGTCGTGTTGGTTTGGATCATAAACCTTCAAGACTTTCTTACGTTCCAAGATTGGGTCTGGAATAGGAACAGCAGACAAGAGTGACTTGGTGTAAGGGTGGATAGGATTGTTGTAGAGTTCTTCTGTCTCAGCAACTTCCACGATTGTCCCCTTGTAGATAACAGCGATACGGTCAGAAATGAAACGGACCACTGACAAGTCGTGAGCGATAAAGAGGTAAGTCAATCCCAACTCTTTTTGGAATTTCTTAAGCAAGTTCAAAACTTGGGCACGGACTGACACGTCAAGGGCTGAGATTGGTTCGTCAGCGATGACCAAGTCCGGTTGCATGACCAAGGAACGTGCAATCCCAATACGTTGACGTTGTCCCCCAGAAAATTCGTGAGGGTAACGTGTCAAGTGCTCCTCAAGAAGTCCCACTTCTTTGATGATGTTCTTGATTTTAGCTTTACGATCTTCCTCATCCTTATAGAGATGGAAGTTATGCAAGCCCTCAGACAAGATATAATCGACTGTTGCACGTTCATTCAAACTAGCCGCAGGGTCTTGGAAAATCATCTGGATACGACGGATAAGGTCGTTTTTCTCAGAGTGAGCCAAGTGTCCATTGATTTTCTTACCGTCAAAAATAATCTCACCATTACTTGTATCATTTAGACCAATAATGGCACGCCCAATAGTGGTTTTACCACTACCAGACTCACCAACGAGGGAAAAGGTTTCACCCTTGTTGATGAAAAAATTAGCATTGTGGACAGCAACGAATTTCTTGCTTCCTTCACCGAAGGAAATCTCCACATCTTTTACTTCAACTAACTTCTCAGGCATTGCCTTCCTCCTCATCTCCTAAATGTGCAAACCCCATATTAGCACGGATTTTTTCATGTAGATTTTGGATAACCGCAGGTTTTTCAACTTTTGGTGCATCCTCATGTAAGAGCCAGGTCTTAGCCCAGTGAGTATCTGAAACTTGGAATTGTGGTGCTTTTTCCTCGAAGTCAATCTGCATAGCATAGTCTGAACGCAAGGCAAAGGCATCCCCAACAACTGGTGTATAAAGTGATGGTGGTGTCCCTGGAATTGAGAAAAGCTCACCCTTATCATCGGCCAACTGTGGCAAGCTTGAAAGCAAACTCCACGTGTATGGATGACAAGGCTCATAGAAAATTTCCTCAACAGTTGCGTATTCAATGATTTCACCAGCATACATAACAGCAACCTTATCAGCGATACTTGCTACCACACCAAGGTCATGGGTAATGAAAATCACTGAGAAACCGTACTCCTCTTTGAGTGATTTCAAGAGGTCGATGATTTGAGCTTGAATGGTCACATCAAGGGCAGTTGTTGGTTCGTCACAGATAAGGACATCCGGATGACAAGCCAAGGCAATGGCAATAACGATACGTTGACGCATCCCACCAGAGTATTGGAAAGGATACTCATTGAAACGTTTTTCAGCATCAGGAATACCAACCTTGTCCATGTAATCAATGGCCATTTTTTTAGCTTCTTTGGCTGATTTTCCTTGGTGTTTGACAATAACTTCAACAATTTGGCTACCGATAGTCTTAATTGGGTCAAGACTGGTCATAGGATCTTGGAAGATAGTCGCAATCTTAGCCCCACGAATAGATGCCCAATCTTGGTGACTCTTAAGCTTAGTCAAATCTTGACCGCGATAATCAATCGAACCACTAGCGACACGACCATTTTCTTCAAGCATCCCTGTGAAAGTCTTAGTCAAAACTGATTTACCTGAACCAGACTCACCAACCAAGGCTAAAACTTCACCTTCAACCAAATCAAGGGAAACTCCTCGAATGGCTGTCAAAACACGGTCACGAACGTCAAATTCCACGACGATATCGCGAGCCGATAATATTACATTTTTATTTTCTGTCATATTGGACTCCTATCTATGCGTACGTGGGTCGCTGGCATCCGCCAAGTTTTGACCGACAATAAAGAGAGCAAGGGAAACGAGGATCAAGGTAGTCAATGGAATCCAGAAGAGATAAGCATTGACTGTAACGTTCTGTGCATAGTCTGAAATCAAACGACCAAGACTAGGCGTCGTAACAGGAAGCCCTAAACCAAAGTATGAAAGGAAGGCTTCGTAAGAGATAAATCCTGGCAAGAGCTGACTAGCCATAGTTACGATAACTGACACTAGTTGTGGCATGATGTTTTTAACCACAATCTTAGGAGTTGGTGTTCCCAGTGTACGAGAAGCCAAGTTATACTCCAAATCACGGTAACGCATGATTTGAATACGGATAGTATAGGCAATACCAATCCACCCTGTAACAGTCATGGCAAAGATCATATTCCAGAAACCAGCACCCAATGAGTAAGTCAAGACGATAACTACAAGGAGGGCAGGAATATTTGAGATGATGTTATAGATTTCCATCATAATCATATCGAAGGTCTTAGAAATCCCCCAAACAGCACCTACAAGCAAACCAATAACAACGTTAAGGAAGGTAGCGATAACAGCAATAAGGATAGAATTACGAGCTCCAAACCAAACACTATCGAAGAGGGACTTACCATTACTGTCCGTACCGAACCAGTATTGAGCGTTTGGATGCACATAACGTACACTAAAGTCATTAACCTTAGACACATCATTAAAGTCAAATTTTGAAAACATCGGGTAGATAAAACTCATCAAAATGATAGCAATCAAGATTCCCAACATGACAGTTGTTGACTTCTTCTTGAAGAACTGACGCATCACCGATTTCCAGTAAGAATAGGCTGGTGCATCAATTGTTTCAGAGGCAAAATCATCGCGCTTTACAAATTGGAACTTACTTTTATCAATTGAAGCCATTATTTACCTCCTTTAGATGTCAATTTGATACGTGGGTCAATAATAGTCATAAGGATATCACCCACAAGCAATGAAAAGATGGTGAGGGCTGTGAAAATAAATACAAGACCCACAACCATAGCGTTATTTGAAGCACGGACAGAGTCAATCAACATTTTACCCATACCAGGGAAGGCGAAGATTGTTTCTGTCAAGGTTGCCCCTGTGATAACACTAACGATAGATGCTGGGATTCCTGAAACCAAGGAAACCATAGCGTTTTTGAAAATGTGTTTATTCGAAATTTCTTGTTCTGACAACCCTTTGGCACGTGCAAAACGAACGAAGTCTTGTGATTGCAAGTCAATCATGTAACGACGAATCCAAATCGCAAGACCTGGTGTTGACAAGAGACCGAGAATAACTGATGGCAAGACGTATGAACGCCAGTCACCCGCACCCAAGATAGGGAAGGAATCTGGAAGACCAATCTCAGAACCAATCAAACGAATGATATAAACCAAGGCGATGGTTGGTAGTGAAAGCAAGAAAGTCAAGACACCTGTTGATACACTATCAAAGAGGGTATTTTTAAAGCGTGCCATGTATGATCCCAATGGAATTGCCAAAGCATAGGACAAGACCAAACCAATCAAACCTGCAATGGCAGAACTTGTCACCATTGATGGGTATTGGTAGCGACTCTTGGTCGCTGTGTATGGGTCATTTCCATAGTAAGAACGATCTCTAGCATCAGCCTGACTTGGTGATTTATAAGTACGAGAGTAGATATCTACTGAAGATACCTTCTTACCAGTAGGGAAGTTGACCTCAGAACTTTGTGTTTGTCCTTGACCTTGTGTAATAACATCAAGAACACCTTGCTCAGCATAAGTTGGGTAAGATGTACCAAGGTTCATCTTAACAAAGTTTTGGTGAACAAATGGGAACTGACCGTTAAAGTAAAGCAAGTATTTATGCTTAGTCCCTGAACCAACAACTGACCAACCGATAGCTGGATCATTTTCAATACGGATGTAACGCTTCAAGTTTGGATTTGTTTTATCTTTAACCCATCCAGTATTGTCAAATTCAAGGAGGTGCGTATAGAAGCCAAACACACGTTCAAGTACTGGCACATCACGTGTCGCATAGAATTGTTTACTTTGCTTGAACTGATGCAAACGCCAGCCATGTCCCAAACTATCCACATATTTTTGATAGATAGCCTTATTTTCTTTTGTTGGCTTAGTGGTTACTGACTTATCAAGGGAGCTAGCTTTCTCCTGCAACTCCTTGGTGTCATAGTAATCAATGTAACCCATACGTTCATAGATTGTATTTTCATAGTTAGCCTTAGAATCAGCTGTCTTAGCAATCTTGTTGTAGTTAGGGTCCTGTCTGAAAATCAGACGCCTCGGCACCATGGTATAGATAATCGTGTAGGTCAAGGCCGTCACGACAAATATTGACAATAGAGAACGGAGGGTTCTCAATAAAATATATTTTTTCATGTCTCTTCCTTTAATTCCAAAAGAACTTTCCCAATCTAATGAGAAAGTTCCATCGTCCTTTTATTTAACGTGTTTCTCAAGGTCTTTTTGAGCTTTTTCGTTGGACTTAGACTTTTCTTTAAGCCAGCTTTCGCGAGCTTTATCATAGTTTTTCTTAGTGACAACATCTTTTTGAGGTTCAAGGTACTTGAAGTATCTGTCAGAACCCTTAGGTCCTACTTGAGAGTAAGCACCTGAGAATGGTGTCAAACGAGCTACCATTGGCGCAGCCCCCTTGTTGACCATAAGTGGCATGAAGAGTGAGCTATCTTCCAACCAAGCTTGTGCCTCTGCATAACGTTCATAACGTACGTTGAGGTCGCTTGTTTCTTTAGCTGCATTTTCAACCAAAGCATCAAAGTCTTTAAGACCTACTTGAGCTGCTGCTGCATTATTAGGATCGTCAAATCCCATGTAAGTTTTTGTGTTCTCACTAGCTGTTGTCTTGAAGATATCAAGGTATGTTGATGGGTCTTCATAGTCAGGTGCCCAAGCAACTGAGTCAGTAATATCCCAGTCTTCTGCTGCTGCATTAGGAGCAGAAAGAGTTGCGTTCAACAGGTCATCTTGAGACATTTGGTTGAGGTCAACCACAACATTTTCTTTACCGAGTGTCTCTTCAACAGATTGTTTCAAAGACTGTGCACGAGCCACCTTTGTCTTTGCTGTTTGGTCAACTGGCATATCTAAGTGAATTGGGAATTGAACACCTTGTGCTTGGAGGGCTTCCTTAGCCTTGTTAAATTCAGTCTTAGCCTTATCAGCGTTGAAGAGACCATCTTGACTGTCTTTAAGGTTAACACCTGACCACTCGTCACCGTAAGAAGCCATCTTTTCAGTTACCAAATCACCAAATGACTTGTCACCAGCATAAACAAAATCAGGTTTCACAAGAAGGTTACGAACAGCTAGAACTCCCCCTTCTTCTCCATTAATTTGAGCTGAGTATGACTCACGATTAATTGAGAAGTTAATAGATTGGCGGAAGTCCTTGTTAAGAAGAGCTTTTTTAGTTGAATCTTTCTCAGCATCAGTCTTCTTAGATGTATGGTTGTAAGACTGACGATCAATATTAACACCAACACCAACAATATCAGCAGATGGTTGTGTATAGAAAATATTATCTTTATATTGTTTTTTTACTGAGGCGAAGTTCGACCCTGTTGGATAAATACGTGCTTGGCTATAGGCGCCATCAGTGAAATTACGGACTTGAGCCTCTTGATCAGAGCCATCGAAAAATGACAATTTCACCCCATCATAGTGGACATTTTTCTTATCCCAGTAGTTTTCATTTTTAGCCAACTCAATAGATGATTTAGCTGTCAATGACTTAAGGATGTATGGACCATTATAAAGGATAGATGATGGATCTGTTGATTTACCAAAGCTATCCCCTTTTGACTTAAGGAACTCTTCATTAACAGGCCAGAAGAGAGAATAAGTCATCTTAGAATTCCAGTAAGGTTCTGGTTGTTTAAGTGTGTACTGAAGAGTGTAATCATCAAGTGCTTTAACGCCAACTTTAGAGAAGTCTTTATCAGTACCATTGAAATAATCAGCAAGACCTACTACAGAATCTTTTGCCAAGTAAATTGACTCTGTCTTTTTATCAGCAGCATGCTTAAGACCTGTTACGAAGTCTTTAGCTGTTACTTCTGCATACTCTTCACCGTCTGAAGTATACCATTTAACTCCCTTACGAAGTTTGTATGTATAAGTTAAACCATCAGCTGAAACAGTCCAGTCCTTGGCAATAGCAGGTACCAAGTTACCATATTTATCGTTTTCCAAAAGACCATCGACACCATTTGTCACAGCATCAATTGTTGAACCCTTATTGGAAATAAGGTAGTCCAATGTCTCAGGATCAGCATTATAAACATAGTTAAAAGTATTGCTTGAAGTGTTTGATTTTGACGAACAAGCCACTAAAACCCCAACACTAAGAAGCGATACGCCCGCAAGGGCCAACCATTTACTTTTTTTCATAAGCATTCTCCAAAAATCTTTTTTGATATGCCTACATTATACCATAAAAAATAAGATGAGTACAATTTTCAGAATATTTTGTCTTATACTGGCTTTCTCACAATTATACCCCTTATGAACACTAGGAATCGCACCTTTTTTGACAAAAGAAAAAGGCAAACTGCCTTTTCCTAAAGATTATTATTTAACGTGTTTCTCAAGATCTTTTTGAGCTTTTTCGTTAGATGCTTTCTTTTCTTTAAGCCATTTTTCACGACTTTGTTCATATTCTTTCTTAGTAACTACTTTTTCTTGTGGTTTCACATATTTGAAGTAGTCTGATGAGTTCTTATCACCCACCTGCATGCTAGCACCCGTAAATGGTGTCAAACGTGAGATAACTGGTGCTGCACCGTTACCAACAGTCAATGGAATGACAAGAGAGCTATCTTCCAACCAAGCTTGGGCTTGAGCATAACGGTCGTAACGAGTGTTGAGGTCTGTTGTTTCTGAAGCTGCTGAATCAAGCAAGGCATCATAATCTTTAAGACCTACTTGGGCTGCTGCAGCATTGTTTGGATTGTCATAACCCATGAAACTCTTGGTATTTTCACTTGAGGTTGTCTTAAAGATATCAAGGTAAGTTGATGGGTCTTGATAGTCTGGACCCCAAATAACACCATTTGAAATATCCCAGTCTTCTGCTGCCGCATTTGCCGCATTAAGAGTAGCATTTTGCATATCATCAGTAGACAATTGGTTGATATCGATAACCACATTTTCGCTACCCAATGATTTTTCAATGGTTTGTTTCAATGATTGAGCTTGAGCAACATTAAGTTTTGCAGTTTGGTCAACTGGAAGGTCCAAGTGAATCGGGAATTGAACCCCTTCTCCTTGAAGAGCCTCTTTTGCTTTGGCAAACTCAGCCTTAGCTTTTTCCGGATTGTAGAGACCATCTTGACCATCCGCAAAGTTGACACCAGACCACTCATCACCGTAAGTGCTCATCTTGTCTGTCACAAGATCACCAAAGGTCTTATCTCCTGCACTGACAAAATCAGAAGGAACAAAAAGGTTACGTATAGCAAGAGCAGCCCCATCTTTACCATTAACTTGTGATTGATAAGGTGTACGGTCAATAGCGAAGTTGATTGATTGACGGAAGTCTTTGTTTAGAAGAGCCTTCTTAGTTGATGTCTTTTCAGCATCTGTCTTCTTAGCTGAGAATTTATAGCTTTGGCGGTCAATATTCACACCAATAGCCGATGTAGATGCACCTGGTGCTGTGTAATAAATATTATCTTTATAGTTTTTCTCAACTGAAGCATAGTTAGAACTCATTGGGAAGACACGTGCAATACTGAGAGCTCCATCTGAAAAGCTACGCTCTTGTGATTCTTGGTCAGAACCATCATAATATGATAATTTGATTGCATCGAAATGGACGTTCTTCTTATCCCAATAATTCTCATTCTTAGTCAACTCAATAGATGATTTAGCTGTCAAAGATTTGAGAAGGAAAGGACCGTTATAGAGGATAGAGGTAGGATCTGTTGACTTACCAAAAGCTTTCCCCTTGTTCTTGAGAAAGTCTTCGTTAACTGGGAAGAGCAAACCATAGGTTGTCTTAGAGTTCCAGTATGGTTCTGGTTTTTTAAGGGTGTATTGCAATGTATAATCGTCGATTGCTTTAACACCTACATTTGAGAAATCTTTATTGGCACCAGAGAGGTAGTCAGACAAGCCAGCAATAGAATCTTGCACCAAGTAAAGAGCTCCAGCTTTGGCATCAGCCGCATGCTTAAGACCAGTCACAAAGTCCTTAGCAGTCACATCAGCATACTCTTCACCATCTGAAGTATACCATTTAACACCCTTACGGATTTTATAGGTATAAGTAAGACCGTCTTGAGACACAGACCAATCTTCAGCTACTGAAGGAACAAGATTTCCATATTTATCTGCTTCCATAAGACCATCTACACCGTTAGTCACAGCAGTCTTAGTAGGTCCAGTATTTGACGTGATATAGTCTAAACTTTCGGGATCTGAGACATAAAGATAACCATAAGTCGTTCCACTAGTACTTGACTTAGAAGAACAAGCCGCCAAGGCACCTACACTGAGGAGTGCCACACCCGCAAAGGCTAACCATTTGCTTTTTTTCATAAGATTTCTCCAAAAAATAAAATTTTACTCTTTCATTATAGCATAAATAATCAAGAAAAACAGTCACTTCCAGAATATTTTGCACAAGCAAAGTACATAATGAAACACGGCAAACTCAACAGTCCATTGTATTTCCTGGATTTCTAGCTGCTTTAATCGATTTATTTTTAATCACCAGTCATGCATAAAACAAAAAGGCCTAACACCTTGGTTAAACCTCTGTTTCTAAGTTAAAATTAGCCATTAAGAGCTTGAGCAGCTGTGATAATCGCCAAATTGTAAATATCTTCAGCACTAGCACCACGAGAAAGATCGTTTACTGGTTTATTAAGACCTTGTAAGATTGGTCCGATAGCTTCGAACATTCCCAAACGTTGGGCAATCTTATATCCAATGTTACCTGCTTGCAAGCCAGGGAAGACAAAGACGTTGGCGTGTCCTGCTACGTCACTATCTGGAGCCTTAATAGCTGCTGTTGCTGGAACAAATGCTGCATCGAACTGCAACTCCCCATCAATAGCCAAGTCAGGACGCATTTCTTTAGCAATATTTGTTGCTTGAACAACCCTGTCAACTTTTGGCGATTTAGCAGAACCTTTTGTTGAGAAGCTAAGCATGGCCACTTTAGGATCAATACCAAAAACTTTAGCTGTTTCAGCAGTATTAATTGCAATTTCTGCCAATTCTTGAGCATTTGGTTCAATGTTGATGGCACAGTCAGCAAACATCAAGCGATGATCGGTATTTTCACGGTTCATAAGGAAGACACCTGATGTACGAGAAATACCAGGTTTTGTTTTGATAATTTGAAGGGCCGGACGTACCGTATCCGCTGTTGAGTGAATAGCACCTGAAACCATCCCATCAGCAAGACCAAGTTTAACTAGCATAACACCGAAATAGTTGACATCACGAAGCAACTTTTCCGCATCTTCGATTGTTGCTTTCCCTTTACGGATTTCAACAAATTTTTCCTTCATTTCCTCGAAATCTTCATAGGTTTCAGGATTAATAATTGTATAGTTAAAGTCTGCAAAACCAAGATCGTTCAAGATTTTGTGAACCTCTGCTGGGTCTCCCAAAATAATAGGATCAACCAATCCTTCAAATTTCAAACGAGCAGCTGCACGAACCACACGGTCGTCGTTACCCTCAGGGAAAACAATCTTAACACCTTTCCCTGAAATATGTTCACGAAGTTCACCAAATAGACTACGCATAAAAAAATTCCTCAATCAATCTTTTTTAGTTTGTAAGTTCATGATAACGGTTTCAAAATCATCTGTCAAGGAAGATGCATGGACCATCTCTTTTTTGGTAAAAGGATCAACAAATGCAAGACGGTGACAATGCAAGGCCTGGCGCTCAATACCATAGTCTAGAGAACCACCATAAAGATCATCTCCCAGAAGGGGAAGGCCTAAGTGGGCAAAGTGGACGCGAATCTGGTGAGTACGCCCAGTATGCAAATTGATATCAACCAGTTTAACCCTACCATAATCACCTACCAAACGATAACTAGTGTGGGCATATTTCCCCGACTTATGGACTCGACGTGTGATAATGGAATCCTCATCACGCGCAATCGGCGCAATGATTTCACCCTGCTTCTCAAGTTTGGTGTCACCTTCAACCAAGGCATAGTAATGTTTCTTGATAGACTTCTGTTGTAACTGTTTATCCATACGAGCATGGGCGTAACCATGCTTAGCAAACAGCATGAGACCAGAGGTGTCCTTATCCAAACGTGTCACAATATGCACACGCTGGTTGGGATAATTATTGCTGACAAAATGATGTTTGACAAAATTAGCCATGGTATTATCGTGGTTAACACT
Organism: Streptococcus sp.; assembly: GCA_016939315.1. Classification (GTDB taxonomy): domain Bacteria; phylum Bacillota; class Bacilli; order Lactobacillales; family Streptococcaceae; genus Streptococcus. Next base: position 64,179 of record JAFHAZ010000031.1, read on the forward strand.
TGGAATACTAGCATAGCCATAGGGTTTATTAATCACCAAGAAGTTATCATCCTCATAGACGATATCCAAGTCAAAAGGAATTGGCTTCAAGGTTTCATGCGGTGCCTCGTCCGGGATTTCAATGGTAACCACATCTCCTTCATGGACAGGATAAGTCGCAAACTGCTCCTCGCCATTGACCCAAATATGACCACCTTCAAACTTAATCTTGGCCAGAAGTCCTTTTGAAATATCGTGCTCCTTCAAAAAGGTCTTAACTCGACATGAACGTCCTACGGTAAATTCATATCTCATTCTTCCATGTCTCCGATAAAGGAATCACGTACGCGTTCCCAGAAACTTGTGTGACTGGCACTAGCCACAAAGGAAATCTTACGTTGGTCGATTGAAAATTCTACCTTTTTCACATTACGGTTGGTATAGGTTTTATTATCAACGGATAGAGTGTAGCTTCCCATTCGGGTAGGATAAACGGTAATATTCTCATGCTTGGGCACAATAAGGGGGCTTCCTAAGGTCCGGTACACACGATTATTAAGACTGGCAATCTCTGTCAGTTGCAAGGCTTCAATGGTAGGATGAAGGACCGCACCACCCAAGGATTTATTGTAGGCCGTTGATCCTGTAGGCGTCGACACTGACAACCCATCTCCACGGAAGCTCTCAAACAAGACATCATTAAGGCAAACATCTGCTGCCATGGTTTTCTCATTACGCTTGATGGCTGCTTCATTGAGGGCAATCGACGTAAAAGAACGACCATCAGCCAGGGTCAATTTGACATTCAAAAGAGGGTAAGAAATCTTTGCACCACTATCTTTTCGAAGCATCTCGATTAATTGATCCACTTCACTGTCCAAATAATCCGTATAAAAGCCTAAATGACCCGTGTGAATCCCTACAAAACGCACACGCGCAAGCTCTTTTTCATACATATGAAAGGCCGATAGCAACATGCCATCACCACCAATTGAGATGACCACATCTGGATTTTTCTTGGTCAAATAAAAATCAGGATCATCTCGAAAGGCATTAAAAAGTTTCGAGGCAACACGCCTACTTTGGGGTTTGCCATTGGCAATAATAGCTACCTTCATCTCATCCGAAGAGGTCTTCATCTGTGTCATCACTATTTCCTACACTATCCTTCAAAGTTCTATTAATTGGATCAAAGAGCAACTGGGCTTCTCTAATATCATCACGTATCTTCCGCATTTCTTCGTCAAGCTCATAAGCCATACGGGCCGTAGTTTCCAAGCGAAGTTTAATCTCCTCAGGAAAATTCCCCTGATACTTGTAATTAAGGGAATGTTCAATGGTGGCCCAAAAGTTCATGGCCAAAGTCCTAATCTGAATCTCTGCAAGAATCTCCTTACGACCATCTATGGTATCAACGGGATAAGAGATAATAACATGATAAGAGCGATAACCCGAATTTTTACGGTTTCTGATATAGTCTCGCTCTGAAACAATAGTCATATCACTACGATGACGAAGCAAAGCCAAAACCTCATCCACATCATCGACAAATTGGACCATGACTCGGAGACCAGCGATATCCTGCATATCTTGAGCTAAATTTTCAATCGAAAGGCCACGAAGGGCGATTTTCTCCTCAATGGAAGCCACTGACTTCACACGTCCGGTCACAAACTCAATAGGCGAGTGACGATTTTGCTTACGAAATTGTTTACGAATGCCTCGGAGCTTGATTTTGAGCTCACCTACGGCCTGAATATAGGGGTCTAGAAATTCTTCCCAATCCATGGTCAAGATAGGACTCCTCCTTGTCAAAAGCTTTAGTTTTTTATAAAATAAATACAATCTGTTATATTATACCACATTTGAAAGCACAAGGGAGGACACACATGAACCATTTAGAGATAGAGTACAAGACTCTACTCACCAAAGACGAGTACAATCGTTTAGCGATGCTTTTCTCCCATGTGACACCTGTTACGCAAACAAACTACTACATCGACACTCCTCAGAGTGACATGAGAAATAAAAAGTTGTCTTTGCGTATTAGGACACTTCCCACTCATGGTGAGCTGACCTTGAAAATCCCTGAAAAAGTCGGGAACATGGAGTACAACGTTACCATGGATTGTGCGGATGCTAAGGCTTTGACTAAGTCGCTGGACTTTCCTGATTGTCAAATCAAATCCATTCTTTTAGAACGTGGGGTTAAACTAGAGGACCTAACCATCCTCGGACATTTGACCACAACTCGTCGCGAGTACCAGACCAACATCGGCCTCATGGCTCTTGATGTCAATGTCTATGCTGACAAGAAAGACTACGAGCTTGAACTAGAAGTTTCGGATGCTGAGAAAGGTAAAGACGACTTTGATGCCTTTCTTAAAGAAAATAATATTGACTTTAAGTATGCCAAGAGTAAGGTTGCACGCTTTGTAGCTACCCTCAAGCGAGACAAAGACTAAAATTTAGACAAGGAGCTGGCTCCTTGTTTTTTTTATTTTAAACACATGTAGCTTCAAATGCCAAAAGTATTTAGAACTTCAGAGGGTAATAGATTTCTCTAAAAACGCATACAAAGGAATTTTATCTAACAAAGGTTCGGTATTTTTCACTAATATCATACTTTGATGGCTGAAATTTCTGCTTCTTTTTGCTAAAATAGAACTATCTGTAGTTTTATTACAATAGCCCTAACTGGGCTTAGCATCTTATTTTTTTAAAGGAGTCACCATCGTCATGGTACATCAAAAAGCAAACCCACAATTGAAATTGTTCTCGCTCAGCTCAAACCCAGAAATTGCTGAAAAAATTGCTGAGGCTACTGGATTGCCACTTGGTAAAGTATCTTCACGTCAATTTTCTGACGGTGAAATCATGATCAACATTGAAGAGTCTGTTCGTGGGGACGACATCTATATCATCCAATCTACTAGCAACCCTGTTAACGACCACCTTTGGGAATTGCTCATCATGATTGATGCCTGCAAACGTGCCAGTGCTAACTCTGTCAACGTTGTTATGCCTTACTTTGGTTATGCACGTCAAGACCGTATCGCTGCGTCACGTGAACCCATCACTGCTAAATTGATTGCCAATATGCTAGTTAAAGCTGGTGTCAATCGTCTCTTGACGCTTGACCTTCACGCTGTCCAAGTTCAAGGATTCTTCGATATCCCAGTAGATAACCTCTTCACAATGCCTTTGTTTGCTGAATACTACAACAAAAAAGGATTCACAGGAAGTGATGTTGTCGTTGTTAGCCCTAAAAACTCAGGTGTTAAACGTGCTCGTAGCTTGGCGGACTACCTTGATGCACCAATCGCTATCATTGACTACGCTCAAGATGATTCAGAACGTGAAGAAGGCTACATCATCGGTGAGGTTGAAGGAAAAACAGCAATCTTGGTTGATGATATCCTTAACACTGGTAAAACGTTTGCTGAAGCTGCTAAAATCCTTGAACGTGGTGGCGTTAAAGACATCTATGCAGTAGCTAGTCACGGTCTCTTTGCAGGAGGTGCTGCTGAAGTCCTCAACGCTGCTCCAATTAAAGAAATCTTGGTGACAGATTCAGTTGCAACTAAAGAAAAAGTTCCTACAAACGTTAAATACATTTCAGCAAGTAAGCTAATCGCTAACGCTACTACTCGTATTTTCGAACGTCAACCACTTAGCCCACTCTTTGCTTACACTGCAAACGAGGACTAAGCTATGGTTTATTTGGACAATGCGGCAACAACTCCTTTAAATACTGCTGCTATTTCAGCTATGACACATGTCATGACTGAAACCTTTGGGAATCCATCCAGCCTCCATGCTTACGGTCGACAGGCTTCTAAGGAACTTCGTGAAGCCCGTGAAGAAATGGCCAAACACTTTGGAGTCCCTGCTCGTAAGCTTATTTTCACTTCTGGTGGGACTGAAGGAAACAATACAGCTATCAAAGGTTACGCCCTAGCCAATCAAGCTAAAGGTAAGCACCTGATTACAACTGCTATTGAACACCACTCTGTCCTTCACACCATGGCCTACTTGGAAGAGCGTTTTGGTTTTGAAGTAACCTATATTCGACCAGAAAACCAAGTCATTACTGCCCAACAAATCGCTGATGCCTTACGTGACGATACCATTCTGGTTTCTGTTATGTATGCTAATAATGAGACTGGCCAATTGCTTCCTATTAAGGAAATTGGTGACTTGCTTGCCAATCACCAAGCTGCCTTCCACGTCGATGCCGTTCAGGTAGCAGGAAAGCTTCCTATTCACCCAGAGGAACTTGGAGCAGATTTTCTCTCTATTAGTGCCCATAAATTCCACGGACCTAAAGGTGTCGGCTTGCTCTATCATAACGATTTGCATTTTGACAACCTACTCCATGGTGGTGAGCAAGAAGAAAAACGCCGTGCCAGTACTGAAAACCTGGTCGGGATTGCAGGTATGACCGCTGCTTACAAGCATGCTAGTGACCACTACCAAGACAATTACCAACATGTTGAAAAGATTCGTCAGGCCTTTCTAGATTCCCTTACCATTCCTTATGAAATCAATGGTGGAGGACCTAGCCTACCTCACGTCATCAACATCAGTTTTCCTGATAAGGAAAACGGCCCTCTCTTAACCTTGTTAGACCTAGCAGGCTTTGCTGTCTCAACAGGTTCTGCTTGTACTGCTGGAACTGTTGACCCTAGCCATGTCATCCAGGCCCTCTATGGCAAGGATTCTGACAAGCTAAAAACAGCCATTCGCATTAGTTTATCAGAGGAAAATACCGCTGAAGAACTCCAGGCCCTAGCAGAAAAACTTAATCAAATCATAGGAGACTAACATGGCATTTGAAAAAAGCATTCATTTGACTGACTGTAAGTACCGTTACACCATCAGTCCTAATGTCAAAAAATTCACTCTACGTGATACGACTTTTGTGCAAAATAAAATCGGAAACTACGAGTTGCACCGCCTTCTCGAAAAAGTGCCTAACTCAGGCGAAGGTTTCCCACTCAAAATCACTATTAACAAAGACTTGACCGGCTTCAAATTGTCTATCACAGACAAATCTGGCCTTCGTAACGTTAATATCTTTAAAAATGAAGATCACCACATCTTGCAAGAAAAATTCTACTTCTTGATGCAGAGTTTGGTTGATCGTAACGTTTTCGAGCAAGAAGAAGTCTAAGTTTTTTCTTACTACATAGAAATAGCCTATCCATGTGATAGGTTTTTTATATCGCCTCATCTACACTATTTTGTTGCAATCTTCACAAACTTTTCTTAAAATATAGGAGAATCATACTAATTAAAGAAAGGAAAGCGATCAATGACATTTGAGAAAAACATCCCAAACGCCACTGCCAAACGTCTCTCTCTCTACTATCGTATTTTCAAACGATTCCATCGTGAAAATATCGATAAAGCAAGCTCTAAACAAATTGCTGAAGCGATTGGGATTGACCCTGCTACTGTTCGTCGTGACTTCTCCTATTTTGGTGAGCTAGGTCGCCGTGGTTTTGGTTATGACGTAAACAAGCTGATGACATTTTTCGCTGAACTCCTAAATGACAATGCGACTACCAAGGTACTCCTCGTAGGTGTTGGGAATGTTGGGCGTGCCCTCCTCCACTACCGTTTTCAAGAGCGTAACCGCATGCAGCTGGTCATGGCTTTTGATACAGACGATAACGAATTGGTTGGAACTCAAACCGAGGACAAGATTCCTATCTATGGGATTTCCCAGATTAAGGACAAGATTGCCCAAGAAGATATCAAAACAGCCATCCTGACAGTGCCATCAGTTAAGGCCCAGGAGGTGGCTGATCTTTTGGTTGATGCTGGAATTGAAGGCATTCTCTGTTTCTCTCCGGTCAACCTCAATCTTCCACGCCATGTGGTAGTCCAATACGTAGACTTGACTAGCGAACTACAAACCCTACTCTATTTCATGAAAGAAGAAGAAAAATCGAGGAGAAACAATGACTAAACCAATTATCGGAATCACTGCCAATGTAAGGCCTAATCCAGCCCATGAAGACATCAACTGGTCCTATGCCCCATCTGGCTTTGTAGAAGGAGTTCAAAGAGCCGGTGGCCTAGCAATCCTACTACCCGTATCCGATCCTTCGGAAGCCAAGACCTACATCTCCATGATTGATAAGCTTATCCTGATCGGTGGGCAAAACGTTGACCCTAAATTCTACAACGAAGAGAACCATGCCAGTGAAGATGACTTCTTCCTCGAACGGGATATCTTTGAAATGGCACTCATCGAGGAAGCCACTAAGCAGAAGAAACCCATCTTTTCAATCTGTCGTGGAACCCAACTCATGAACGTCGCACTAGGTGGTAGCCTCCATCAAGATATTGAGCATCACTGGCAGGACAAGCCGTCTGATTACCTCTACCATGAGATGATTGTTGATGAGAACAGTAAGTTGGCAGAAATCTACGGAAGTGAAACCTCTATCAACTCCTTCCACCATCAAAGTATCAAACACTTGGCCTCTGACCTTCGTGTCATTGCGCGTGATCCTGAGGACAACACAGTCGAAGCTGTTGAGTCAAATAGTCCAGACCTTCGCTTTCTTGGTGTACAGTGGCACCCAGAGCTTCTCCTAGACAAACGTGAAGAAGACCTCAAACTCTTTGAATACGTCGTTAACGAACTTTAAAAGCAACTGAGACTGCACTCAGTTGCTTTTTCTTGTCTTTATTCCATCGGCTCAATCTAAAGCTCAAAATCCTCCCTCTCCTCACGAAAGGAATAATAGGTCGATTTGCCAACAATCAGATGATCAAGCAGACAAATCCCTAAATCATCACAGGACCGCTTAATCTTTTGAGTAAAATCAATATCATTACGACTAGGATAGGCTTCCCCCGAAGGATGATTGTGAACCACAATCAAGGAAGTTGCCATCAGATGACAGGCATAATGTAAAATCTCACGTGGCTCAGCAATCGAACGACGGACCCCACCAATAAAAACCGTCTTTTGCTGAATAATACGATTCTGCGTATCCAAATAGATAGCCACCAGATGCTCCTGAGGCTTGTCCCCAATATCCAACATCATACGACGGGCCACCTGCTGACTGGACATAATCTGCTCAGAACGAGACAACTCAGCCTTCTCAATCCGCTTAGCCAACTCCACCATAGCCTTCAGTTCAATGGATTTCACACGCCCAATACCAGGAATCTCCTGAAGCTCATTCAAGGACAAACGAGACAAATCCGCCAAACTCGTCATCCCTTTTAAAATACGGTTAGCCATAGATAGGACCGACTCAGACCTAGTCCCAGTTCGCAGCACTATCGCCAACAGCTCTTGGTCAGACAACACCTCTGCTCCCTTCTGTAAGAGTCGTTCACGAGGCAAAAGCCCCGACTCCTCAGCTACAATACTATACATAAGAAAAAAACCTCCTACTTACTTATTCGTAAGTGGGAGGGGAAGTTAAACAGCTGAAGATTTTTTTAAACCTAATTTCTTTAACAAGGCTTTTCGATATGATGAAAATTTTTTCTTTAACGTCAGTGGTTCTGCTACCTGCGACATTTCAATAAGATGGAGCTTATAACGTTCTGCAAAAGATATTTTTTCAGAAGAAATAATTCGATAATCAATTCCTAGATCCCAAGCTTTTCGATAGAAAAGATAAAAAAGGGTATCCTCATCAAAGTCATAGAAAGCTTGCTTATCCTTAAGAATAATTTTTTCTAGAAAATCTTTTGATAACCACATAGAACCTTGAAAAATATGAAGCGAATAATTGATTACTTTTTGACATTCGTCAGTTAGTTTAACAGTTTGTTCTTGATTTAAGGCACCAATTGCATCTGTCCAATAGAGTTCTTTTGATAAATCAGCAAAAACCAGACCAACCTCTGGAAAATGGTCAAAGATTGATGCCACTTTCTCTTCATCTAATAACATATCCACTAAAGCAAGTCTTGTAGCTTCATCAACAAGTTTGCCCTCATTTCCAAAGTCTTCTGTGTGAAAATGCCCAACAAAGTCATACTCGCTAAGCTGAGATGCCAAGGATACTAAGGCATGGTAATGATTATCAAATCTTTGTGAGACTAGCTGAAATCTATCTTTATCAAAGCTATTTAATAAGGTGTTCTCAACGATATTTTTATCCAAATGGCTTGATAAAGTGAAATAATAAAAGGCAGATAACTTTTTATCAGAGAAAACTTTTAGTCTCTCAAGGTCACTAATATGTACATGGATAGCCGAATGATAGCCTTTCCCACTTACCGAATGAAATGAGGGTTCGATGATTTTTTCATCTAAAATGACTAAGCTATCTGGTGAATGGTAGCTGTTAAGATGGGACTTAATTAGTGCTACTGGATATGCCGATAGCTTAGTAATATAGTCTAAAAGTAGTCTTCCCTTTTTTTCATTGTCAGTAAATGCTTTTAGTTTAATGAACGGTACCTTATGTTCAAGTGTACTTATCGGTCTATAGTAAGAAAAATCAGGGTGAATTAAGTCTTCTGCCTCTGCATCAATAGTATTAAAGACAGCATCATAACGGTAACCAGCTTCAAGAAGAACACTAGTAACCCTAGTTTCATAATTATCAATAACATCTTGAACATCGGTAAAAGTCTTTATAGAAGTCCAAAATTGTTGAAAGGTTTCTGAATCGACAACATGTTTTTTGAAAGATATAAAATAACTTTGCAGATGCTCATCGAAATATTTGGTCTTTCTAAAATTCGTCATCCCCCAAAAATCAACATTCTGTCGTTGTTCAAATCCTTCAACTATGTTAGACAAATCCCAAAGAGGACCAAAGCAAGTATCATTCATTAGTGTAACCGAATCGAAGTCTGTTAAATGTTCGAATCCAATATGAGCCATACCATCTCTCCAAGCTGCAAAATCAAAGCCCAGATTCTCTCTCTGGATAACTTCATCTATGCCAAGCTCTTTGAGAGTTAATGTTGCCGATTCCGTTAGTTGACTATTTGAAATCACAATAAGTTTAGAAAAAAGTGGTCGAAGTTGCTCCAATTGGTAGAGCACATGACCACTTAATTCGTCGTACTTATTATAATGAACATACAATAAGAGACGTTTCATTTATTCTTGAATCTCCCATTTTCCATTTCTCTGAACCATACCAGTTGCAGAATCTTTAGCAGACTTATCATCATCTTCAATATCAGTTCGATTCAAGAGAATAACTGGTGAGTTATCTGAATCAGCAAAAGCAATCATCTGATCGTCCTTATCTCGAACAGAAACCTGAAGCTTAAGCTTAATGTTATTAAGATGGGCAAGACTACATTTATATGTGAGTGTTTTTCTTCCAGAACCACTCGTTTTATTGTCCATGGAATTGTCATTATAAATCCAGATACCACGGTCAATATCTGTCAACGAAAAGGCAATATAGGTCTCAATATCCTCATTGACATCATATGAAATCTCAAATGAAATATCTTGGTCAGGACTGATAATATTGTCATTCAAGAGTTTTACTTGTAAATCAGTGATTTTAGGATTTTCAACAACAACGTCGTCGTTTGAAACCTTTTGACCAGCAGCATTATCAAAGCTATATTGGTTAGCAACTTCATCTGGGTCACCTACAACTTTGACTAAACCATGTTCAATTAAAACTGCTTTATTACAGTATTTTTTAACTGCTGACATGTCATGGGTAACTAAGATCGTTGTCTTTCCAGATTGCTTACGTTCCATGAAATAGTCATTACACTTACGTTGGAAGGCCTCGTCACCTACGGCTAAGACTTCATCCAAGATAAGAATATCACCTTGAGCCTTGATAGCCACTGAAAAGGCCAGACGAACCTGCATACCACTTGAGTAGTTCTTCAACTTTTGATTCATGAAATCATGAAGTTCAGCAAAGTCCACAATGTCATCATACATGGCATCTACTTCTTCTGTTGAAAAGCCAAGCATAGCACCATTCATATAGACATTCTCACGACCAGTCAATTCGGGGTTAAACCCAACTCCAAGTTCAATGAAAGATACTAACTTACCATCAATTGTAACTTTACCTTTCTCCGGAACATAAATCTCAGAAATAATTTTTAAAAGCGTTGACTTACCAGAACCATTACGTCCAACAATTCCATAGAAATCACCCTTTTCAACTTCAAATGAAATATCTTTTAAGACATGTTGTTCAGTATACCCTTTAATTCCTTTAAAGCGATTGACTAGAGTCGTTCTCAAACTCTGACTCGCCTCAGTTGGTAATTTAAAATACTTACTTACATGATCTACTTTTACAGCAATATTATTTGACATTATAGAATCTCCGCAAATCGTTTAGCATTTCGATTAAAGACAAGGAAACCAATGATAAAAATCACTACAGGAATCGCATAAGGAATAAAAGCAATCAACTTATTGTTAATAATATCCCATCCTCTTGGGTTAACTGGGTCAATGATAAAATGACGCATATCCTGTAAAATCTGAGCGATTGGATTCAACATCATAACCTTTGCAACAAACGTCTGGTTTCTTTGAAGAAGGTAAGTGATGGAATAGATAATTGGACTTGCATACATACCTGCTTGAAGTACTACTTCCCAAACTGGACCAATATCACGGTATTTAACAAAGAGTGCTGATAGAATAAAAGCAACTCCCATTGCCATCAATAGCACCTCAATGAAGAGAGGAATGATAACCAAAGTATTGAAACCAATTGGAACATGATTAATTAAAGCAAAAACGAAGACAACCACAAGGTTAATCAAAAAGTTAATCGCAGCTCCTAGTACAGATGAGATAACAATTGTTTGTTTTGGAAAGTTTAGTTTACGTAAGAGATCCCCTCGTGAAACAATGGAAAGCATCCCCATATTGGTAGCCTCTGTAAAGAAGCCCCAAAAAATCATAGCCAAAAGCAAGCCTACTGCATAGTGTGGTGTCCCATCATCAAATCTCAAGAAACGAACAAAGACAAGGTACATAATTGTAAACATCATCAAAGGTTTCAAAATAGACCAAAGATAACCAATGAAAGAACCTTGATAACGCAATTTAAAATCCGTTTTAATCAGTTCCTTAAGTAAAATCCTATTTTTCTGACTAAAGAAATTCATTTAGTCCTCCTTATACATGAATTTTGTCAAAATCAAACTCGTAAATACAATGGTATGAAAAGCCCTGTTTTTACGATAACCATATGTTTTCAAACGACGATAACGCTCTCTTACCCCTTGATCCATAATGGTCACAAAGTTTTCAACCAACTCTCTATCTTCAGCATTCAATGGCAAAGACAGGAGGTTTTCCGCCTGATTCTGACTAGCCTTTATCAACTTCCAATATTTGTTGAACAAGGTCTGAGGGCGAATCCAATTCTGCATACGTTTCCGAAGCGTTCTAGCTCCCAAGACATTATCCGCATGCTGACGGTAAAGCTCTGTTGGTTGGTCAATATAAACGAGATTGCCAAATGCTGACGCTAACAAACCTAAATACCAGTCATGCATCAGAAGCTCGTTAGTTTCCTCACCAGTCCATAATTCGGCTAGAGCATGATTAATTAGCGACACACCGCCTGTAACAGTATTTTCTGTCATTTCTTGAACCAACTTAGTATTAGCATGGTCGGATTGAGTACGAATCATACTCTCATGAAGCACCTCTAACTCTTGGTTCACAACCTTTAAATCCGTGTATACCAAAAGTGGTTTATCAGATGGGTATCTACTCGCTTCCTCAAGCTGAAGCGATAGCTTCTCAGGTAACCAAGTATCATCCTGGTCCGAGAAAAGATAGTAGTCAGATTCTTGATACTTCAAAAGCGTAAAGAAACTCTTTATTACACCTAAATTTTCAGTTTGATCAGGATTGATAAAAGTAATGCGATCATCTTCTAAAGCGAAACGTTTGATAATCTCTCTCGTTTTATCTTTAGATCCATCATCACGAATTAACAAGGTCCAATCAGTATAAGTTTGCTGCTGAATACTTTCAATTTGCTCCGCTAGAAAGTTCTCTCCATTATAAGTGGACATGAGAATGGTTACTTTCATGATAAAAACAGCTCCTCGTATTCACCCACGATTTTTTCCCAGGTGTAATTTTCTTTCATATTTGCCTTAGCAACATTTCCCAAGTCCTCAAATGACACTTGACCATCCACAGAATCGATAAGCTGAGACAAATTCCCATCCTCTTTATTCCAATACAAGGCAGTCTCTTGAGCAACCTGATGGTTAAAGTCTACATTATAAATAAGGTTGAGGTCCGTTTGAGCCAAGGCCTCTAATAAGCCCGGATTCGTTCCACCTACTTCGTGTCCATGAATATAAGCAAAGGCTTGGTTGCGAATATACTTAAGCAAATCCTGATCATAGACAGTACCCACAAACTTCACACGTTTATCTTTATCAAATCCTGTAATCTGTCGTAGTTCATCAAAGTAAGCATTTCCTTCATGATTACAGATGATGACAAGATCACGCTCTGTAGAGGACTTCATAAATTCACGAATCGCAGTTTCGTAATTGTTTTCAGGAACAAATCGACCCAATATCAAATAGTAATCTTTTTCTTGAGTCTGCCATTTCTGATACCAATCTCGAACAGGGTCATCCTCAGTAGTCAAAGTCGTCTTAGATAAATCAGTTCCATAAGCAATGAAAGTCGTGCTAGCCCACGGATAGGTATTTTGAATATAGGTCTCAATACCTCGGTTATCAGAAATAATTAAGTTCGCATACTTTGTCATCTCTTTTTCAGAGTATTTGAGATAGCTTTGAACAGGTTTAGACCACTTAGCACGTTTCCATTCCAAACCGTCAGGATTGACTAGCAAAATGCCACCAACGGACTGAATTTTCTTGGCAAAATGAACAATGAAGGCACCAATGGTATTTCCTAAAATATAGAAAATTGGGGATTGAATTCCCTCTTTTTTAATAAGTTTCAAGCTATAATTGATAGCCATCATATCGTAAGCTATGACACGCGCAGGACCTAGCTTTGGAGGATTGACCGTAAAACAATCCGCACCTTTATAGTCAAAATGGTTACCAGTACTTTCGTCAGATAAGCAAGCCACGTGATAACGTATAGCAGGTGATACCTTATGAGAAATCAATTTTTCAACAAATGTCTCGAAACCACCATATTGAGCAGGCAAACCTCTACTACCTATGATAAAAATATCCTTCAAAGTTTACCTCCATTCGTCACATCTCTCAAATACACAGAATTATACATAGTAGCTTTTATTATACCATTTTGGAAGGTATTTTGCATGATTGGACAGAAAGAGTAAAGCAAAAAGGCCCTTCGAAAATGGCCTTTTCATTCTTAATCATAGATAACGAGATTTTACCTTAATTCATCTTTTTAAGCTGAAATAATTTTTTTACAGCAGATTTCACACTCTTCGTTAGTGCTTTTCGGCTGTTGAGAAAATCTACATCTTTCTGATTTACTTTCTTATAACGCAATTCATCATCCTCAAGTTTTTCAGTAATATTAGCATAAACACTCTCCAGAGAGTATCTCTCTTTCAAACTAGGAACAGCTTGTACTGCTTCAAGTTTCTCTTGGTCAAATCCACCAAGGACCTCTGAAATCATGCTAGTTAAGGTATCCAAGTCACCCAAAGGGTAGATATGACCTTGCTCATTCATATACTCGAAGGCTGATTTATGTCCCGCATTATCTGATAAAATCGTTGGAATACCATTTAAAACAGACTCTACATAAACCAGACCAAACGTCTCCATACTCGACGGGAAAACAGCTAAATCCTTATCAGTAATCTCTGACCAAGGATCATCTAAATATCCCATAAATGAAACATTTTTCAAATTATGCTCTACAATATAATCATCACAGAGTTGTTTATAATCCTCATCCCAAGCACCTAAAAATACAAGTTCAGTGCCTGCTAGATTAAGCGTTTGAAAAGCTTTAATCAACTCAAGCTGATTCTTTCTCTGAGTCAAGCGTCCAACTGAAACGATACGATGTTGATCGTTAGATTCAGTTTTTACTCCTTCTTTAGGTTCAATTTGAGTATAAGGTGCAAAGGAATAAATCTTCCTATTTGGAAAACACTTTTCTAAATCCTCGGTCAAAGCTCCTGTGACAGCAAAGATTTCATCAGAAAACGTGTCTATAAAGTCTAGTTTTTCTTTATAGTAACCGAACTCCCCCTCAGGAAATTCATGAATCAACCAAAAATGTTTGACATCCTCAAAAGCTGCAGCAAGTGCTCCTTGAAAAACATTGACTGTATTACTGATAACAAGGTCCACCTTATTATCTACAATAATATTTCTAATGTCTTTGACATTCTTATTATAAGAATTTACTCGCAAAAAATGATTGCCTGGTAAACCACCCGGTGCTTCTTCCCACCACCATTTGACAGCTGAAAGACCGTGGGTTTCAATCCCTGCCTTCTGAAGTTCTATTTGATACTCCTCTTGGGATGGAACTTTATAATCAGGAAAAACGTTTAATACACGATATCCTTTTTTCACAAGAAATTTCATAAGATTGACTATCGAGATTTCAGCACCATTATCTAGAGTTCCTGTTGGAGAAATAAATAAAATTGTTTTAGTCATAAATTATGCAAATACCCCCCAATAATGGAAAAGAATCAAATACATAGCTACTAAGAAATTAGCAATTAAAGTCAGAGTTGCTATCTTCAATCTTTTCTGTCGAGATAAATCAAGCTTAGCTGTGTTAGCGACTAGCGGCAACAAAAGAATGATAAATGGCGTGAAATAACGTCCTTGAGCACCAACTGATATATTAGCTCCCTGACCAAGAACAACTGGTGTCCACTGCATATACATTACTGTAACAGCGGCTAAAACCTCTAGTAGGAAGAGAATCCAAGATGCATTAGCAAAGTCTTTTGTAAAGAAATCCTTCTTACTTGATAGGAATAAAATAGTAAGAACGATAATATCAATAAAAATTAACCACAGTGGCATTTGTAATGTAAGGTTACCAAGATAACCGAACATTCCAAGTGACAAGATACCATTCAAATTATCATTCAACTCAGGATTAAAGAGCGTATTACGCAAAACTTCACCGTAGTGGCGTAGTCCACCTTGATTCTTCATTAAGAATTGAAGAACCACTACGACACCTACAACAAAGAGAAGATAGAAGACTGCTTTATATTTTGAAATAAAGGCCTTAATGGCTTCTACAGGACGATTCAGAAAGGCAAGAACACCTTCAAACTCAAGCGGTACAAACGGAATCAAGCCCAACAACAAAACGTTATTTGGTTTGGTTGCTAGAAGCAAAATCGCTAGACCTATCACCTGTATAAAATTACGATTGGTAAAACGTTTAGAATAGGCAAGATTCGTAATAAAACCGAGAGCCAACATCACTTCCAAATAGTTCATCACATCGTAAGAAAGTGACGAAGCTTGCTGAACCATAATAGGTAGCAGCGAAATAAACATTAGGGCTGTTTTCCCATACTTGAAATAACGTATTAAAAAGTAAATTCCTAGTATATAAGCCAGTGCATTAAAGATGCGCCCCATATAGATAATCATCCCGACTGTAGGACTAATCCAACTTCCAATCGTCATCCCTATCAACTGTGGAATAAAGGAGATTGTTTTTAAACTCACACCAAATTGAAAAGGTTCTTTACTCATATCAATCTTTTGAGCAAAAATCTGTTTATATTCCGCTAACTTAACCTTATCATTACTTGGAATCTCATCCATCCACTTAAAAGATGTATCGGTTGGTTTATGGAAAGTTTCCCAAGTCATTCGCGCGTGGTTTGTTTCGTCCGGCACACGATTAATTGGAAATACAAACATAAATGAGAAAATAAAAATCGTTGCTAAGATGAAAAATAAATTTTCAACTTTTATCTGTTTAATTCTGTTCAAAATAAGTCACCATATCATCTTTCTTGCTTAACGTACAGTTTTCAAGAACAGCCCGATAAGCAGCATCTGCAATTTTCTGTCTTAATTCTGGAGATAAAACCAAGGCTTCAAGCTTGTCAAACCACTCTTCATCGGTAGCCAACAATCCTGTTTCACCGTCAACGATGGCATCTAAGAAAGCTCCTATTTTGCTCGCAACTGTTGGTACTTTGACCAAGCCAGCTTCAATCCATTTAATTTCAGATTTCGCACGATTAAAGATAGAATCCACAAGCGGTGCTAGGTTAATATCAACCTTACTAATCAAGGCAGGTAGTTTGTCCCAATCCACATAATCGTGAGTTACAATTTGATTTTCAAAGGGCTTCATATCTTGCGGAATATCCAAAATCCCGACAATATGTAACTGTACATTGCTGTATTTTGTAAGCAGTTGCTTAATAGCTGGTTTAATCAATTCGAAATTCTCATTATGACTGATTGAACCAGAGAAATAACCAACCTTAACAATATCGGATGTTTGAGAATAATCTTTGATATATTGACTACTAATAGCGATTAAGTCATCAGAAGCCAAGTTGCGATTAAGTAAAACCTTACTTTGGTACTTATACAACTCCTCCTGCAACTGATTAGTCGAAGTAATGGCACCATCACAGTTTTCTAGCATATAGCCATAATTTCGAACACCTGCATCATAGTTTCCTTTTTCAACCGAATTCAACCCTTGCGTATAACTTAATTGGTCTGTATAAACCGTATCAAAGACTAAATCATCAATATCAAAGAAGACAGGTTTTCCATATTCCTTAGCCAAATGACAGAGACGCAAAAGTTCAGGTGAGATTGGTGAACGGTAGATAATGATATGACTAGCGTTTTGAGCCATCGATAGTTGGAAATCAGATAGGTTAACAACTTTGACTGCAAAACCATGCTTACGTAATTGCTCTGCCTTGTTCAAGACACGGTAACGGGTACATTGCGGAATAATATTTTCAACCCCATCAATCAATAGAATATATTGATCACGTGGAACCGCCTTAAATTTATTTACAATATCTTCCAAGATTGACACTGGGTAATCCGTTTCTTCTGCGACAAACTCTAACAAGTCAGGGACTTCCGAATCACGGTCCAGACCTTGCCACAAGAACTGGTCTTCATCATAATTTTTCAGAGCCGTGTATTTCACCAAAGGACTACCTGCTTTGAGCATCTTAAGCGGGTGGATATACATGGCAGAATCTTCGTATTCTTGCACAACCGCATCATAACGATAACCTAAATCAGCAAAATGCTTGGTAAAACGTGTCTCATGTCGACCAATAGCCTTATCACGAGAATCTGTATCCGTCAAGTGTGTCCAGTACTCATAAAAGTCATCATCGTTTAGCATGAGCTTTTCAATAACTAGGAAATAAGATTGAAGATGCTTAGGAATGTAGCCATAAGGATTCTCTTTAGTAACATCCTCTTGCTCTTCTCCAAAGGAAATTCCCCAGAAATCTAGTTGCTTATCAGCCATTTCCTGGAATACTTGAGACAAATCTCTCATCGGACCAATGTTAGTATCATTCACCAAGAGGAGCTGGTCGTAATCTTTAAGCTTGTCTTTACCAAAGGCAAAAATCCCTTCTCTAAAGGCCGCAGTATCATATCCCTTGTTATCACGAGTCAAAACCTTACCGTAGGCCTCAAGGGTATTAATATCATCATCGTGAAGCTGTCCATTGACAACGACAATAACATCATCTACCAATGGAGCCAAGGCTTGTAAGAAACGTAATTTGTATTCTTGAAGACGAGCTTCAGACTCAAAAATAACATAAACCAATGCTTTCTTACCATTATGTGACAAGGCGGAGCGTTGACTATTTCTGAGACGTCGTAACTGGCGAACCTTAAGAGGTGTCATTCGACGACGTAACTGTATCACTTTGACTTTTAAAGCTCTCAAATAATTTTTAATAGCCTTTGGATTCTTCGCAATTACTCCTGCTGTCTTTATAGGTGTAATAAGGGCGTTACCTAAACGATATGACAGTGAACTTCGGATAAGCTCCATTTCTTTATGGGCATCCTTCAATTGCTTAGATTGTGTATACTTTCTTCGTTCAAGTTGATCACGTTCTTTTTTCAAGCGATTAACATAGTCTGTCACATCATCGTGATGTTTAAGCAAGCTATCCAACCGCTCTTCCAAAACCATGAGGTTCTCACAAACTGCCTTGTAAATTTCATGAGGAAGCTTATCAAGGTACTTCTCAAGAATGTCAAGATAGATTTCATAATGGTAGCGAACGGAGTCACGTCCAGAAATTGATCCTGTTTCAAAGACACGATAATTAAGCTTAGTGCTTGGTTGATATACCGCTTTAGCACCGTTATTAATGATTAAGTTCAATAAAAAGTCATAATCTTCAAGCTTTTTACGATTTAACATCTCATCATAACGAGCATTTCCAATAATACTTCTACGAATCAAAGAACAGTTATCAATAAAACTAGCATTTAGAAAGGCAGTTAGGTCAAATTCACGGCTTTTAAGGTAGAACTCTTCTTTTTCTGGATTAAAAAGATCACAGTACGCAATATCAGCATTTGTTTCCGTCAACTTACTGTACAACTGTTCCACATAATCCGCATCGAGGTAGTTATCACTATCTACAAATAGCAAATAGTCACCTCTAATAAGCTCGAGTCCTAAATTTCGATTCTCTACTACCCCAAGATTTTCATGAGTTTCAAATCTCGTCTCACAAGGTGAATCCTTCAAAACCTCTTGGATAATTTGAGTTGAACTATCCGTCGAACCATCATCCAAAACGATTAATTCGATATTAGTATAGGTCTGATTAAAAACACTTCGCAGACACTGCTCAATATACTTTTCATGATTGTAACAAGTCACAACCACTGAGATTAAATTATTCATTTTTCCATCCATTTTGTTTAACAAAATATCAATTAGTACCTGAAAATTACTAATATTACTAAGCTTCAAAGATTGACCAAAGTAGTAATCTTTGAAAGTGCATACCACCTTAATTATACTATAGTTTGGACAAAAAATCCCCCTACTACAGACAAAGAAAAAAGCAGAACCAGCTCTGCTTTTATTTGATAGCCTTAGACCGTTTAAAATAAATATAAATGTCATTCAAAAAATAACAAGTAATAATAAATAGACTAAGCATTATAGGTAAATATGTTCGAGTACTAGAAGCATAAAGTGTAGGTGAGAATGAAATAAGCAAACGTCCCAACAGGCCAATTATAAACAAATAAGATAGCCAAACCTTATCTGCAGAGTCTGAAAGACTCCTTATAATAAACAGTAAAATAAGCAATATAACAAAATAGAATAGAACTGCTCCAAAATAAAAGAAATTAAATTCAAATGTTCCACTTTCTCTTGCAAGCTTGCTAACAACGGATAGTGTGAACAATAAACTTCTCCATCCAAACTTATGACTTAATACAGATATTAATAAAACTGTAGAAAGTATAAAACTTGTAAAATTAATTTTACAAATTGGGAAACTAAAAAGTGAAGTTATGATGCCTAAGTTGGTAATCAAACTAATAGGTTTAACAGACTGGCTAGTAATTCCATCCATTATTAGACTATTCACTTTAGAGACTTGATTTCGACTCTCATCTGCTATCCTTTTAAAAATTGTATTGATCCCACTTTCTGTAATCCTTTAGCAGCAGAAGGAATCAAAAGGAGAACATATATGTAAACATATTGGCTCTTTGTTTCCCAGAAGATATGGAAAAAGAACCCTCCGAGGAAGAAAATAATTGTAAACAGCTCAAAAGCAGAAAACTTTTTACTTTTAATATTATAGACTACAGAAATCACAGTTAGTAAATAAATTGAAACAGTAAGAACTTTACCAAAAGAATTCAAAAAATAGTATCCACTTTTTTCTTCATAAATACTCTTCAAAATTCTAGAATTCTGGACATTCCCTAAGTCAGGAAGTGGACCAGTCCATATTGATTGGAAAGTCGGTTCCAACCATGTGGATAGAATTTTTTTATAGAAAAATTTTACTGCATACATTGGTTGATTATAGAAAGTTAGCAAATTTTTTTTAAGATCATTTTTTGCTTGCTTGACAGCTTTAGGTCGATCAAAATCATTATTTTTTAGCAACAAAGAATTGTAACCATCCCACCAGCCTCCGATACTAGGTGCGACAGGACTATCTTGTGTTCCCATGGTAATATAAGCAAGCATAGGTGTCCCTTGAGAAACAGGAACATGAGTAACACTTTGATAATAGCTCTTCAAAAGGAATGATGACATAGGAATACTTATTACTATTAAAAATGTTACAATTAATTTTCGCCAATTAACATTTTCTAAGAAATTGAAAACTTGTATCAATGTAATGGCAATAACAAAAATGAAGTAATTATTTCTAATCAGACATGCTAAAGCAAAACTTAGTATACTAATCATCGCATTAGAATAGTGTAAAGTTTCATTATATTTTAAAAGATGATAGTATCCCAATAAAACAAAAAATAACCCTGGGATAGTTCCATATGCAAATAGTTGAAAGAAAAACTGTGGGAAAAATAAGAATGATAAAAGGATGGTGTAATTTGTTATCAACTTATTCTTAAAAAGTTTGAAACTAATTTTATAAATAAGGAAATTTGTTCCTAGAATAAAGACGAGGTTAAAAAAGTAAATAAACCTTTCATTCTTAAAGAATAAAACGTATATTCTGTCTAATGTGGTTAATCCTAATTGATGAGGGTTTACGTACAGATAATCACCTTTTTCAGTTAAACTATTAAAAACACCGCTATTAAAATCTGCTGCAGCATTATAAACACTGGCAGCATCTGACCTTAATCCACCAACTATACGAATAATAAGAAAGAGTCCTAAAACAAAATAGACAATGGACAGGATTAAAAATAATTTTTTCGATGAAATTTTTTCTATAAAATCTTTACTTTTAAAAAGTAACAGTATAAAAAGCAGAATTAATATTGGAAAATACCAATTTGAATAAGAAAATTCAATTCTTTCGTTTGCAGATAGGGGCATATACACTGTAAACACTATAGAAGATAAAATTAGCCCTGAAAGAATAGTGGATGTTAAATAGAAGATAAATTTATAAAATAATGATGTTATTTTTTTAAAATTGTTAAAAGTTTTCATTGTATCGACCTTTTTATGTGTGTTTAACTAAGCCTGAATAATAGACCTTTTCTATTCAAAATTTGGTAAGATAGGATACCAATAATAATCTCCAATCACAGATAGTAAGTAAATAGGAAGAGTGTTCTCTGAAATAAATAGAACAACTTTTTGTAGCCACCCATTTTTAATAACAACTTTTAATTGAATAACGGAATAAAAAATTAACGAAGACAGCAGAAAGACCGGAAGAACACCGTATTCTATCCCTAAACTAGATTTTGATATCGCTGATAATCCCAAAACGCTTAATACATCAAGAATTATAATGGATAAAATAAGTTCTTTAATATTCGACTTCTTCTTAAAAGAAGCAATAAAAGCACCAACAAGATAATATGTAATAGGCCAGAGTCCCTTCCAATAATCAGTAATTAGATGAGATAAAATAATATGATTTTGCCCATTGTTATTAAACAATGAAAGAGTAGCTGGGATAACAGTAAATAGTACTAGAACACCTAATGAAATAGCTTGACTTCTACGATTATTAAATGATTTGAACCCTACATTTAAAAATGGAATCATTAGATATAACCCAATATACATATTTACATACCATGCATAGTGGCTAAAGGAAAATATGTTTACTAGTAACTTTCCAAAATAATCTATATTAATAACTCTAACGTCGAAAAAAGTATAGATAGAAACTGCAAGACAGTATATTCCAATTATTGGTAGTAATTTTATAAAGTAAGATTTACTATAGGTCTTATCTTTCATTAAATAACCTGTAGTCATAATAAATAAGGGAACACAGGTCATAAAAATCATCCAAATAAAAGATGATAAGAAAATACTTTTAAAGGTATAGAAACGACCTGATAATTGGTGTGAAGAAAAAAATGCACAGCTACTAAAAAACTATTGCAATACATTAACGTATATTTATGTTAAATATTCTTTCTTTCATAACTCTCCTTATCCTATCCCCAAATGAAAAGATAGCATAACACCATCTTTCCATTTACATTATTTCACTTCTTGTTTGCAAAACTCTTTCAAAGCATCTTGCCATGTTGGGATGACAAATCCCGTAGCCTTAGCCTTAGCCAAACTCATCGTTGAGTTAAGTGGGCGTTTAGCTTTAGCTGGGAATTGGCTTGAATCAACTGGTTTCACTTCAACATCTGTATCTTTAAGAATTTCAACTGCAAAGTCATACCAAGTGGTATCTTCTTCCACATCATTAGACAAGTGATAGTAACCATAATCTTTACGATTTTCTGCTAAATAAGTCATAAACTCTGCAAGAGTACGTGTCCAGGTTGGACGACCATGTTGATCATTGACAACTGTAAGCGTTTTGTGAGTTTTAGCAAGGTTTTGCATGGTGAAGACAAAATTTTTACCATAGTTACCGAACACCCAAGCAGTACGGATAATGTAGTAGTTAGTCACATGTTTTTCAACTAGCTCTTCACCCATACGTTTTGTACGACCGTACTCTGTTTGAGGATCTGGTTGATCGTCTACTTCCCATTCTTGTCCGACTGGCTTATTCCCATCGAACACGTTCCATTTCCCTATAAAACAATGGGATTGATTCTTCTTCGTTAAAACATGGGACTACAACTGATATAACCATTCATTGCTCCTATTAACATTTGCTACTATCTTATCGGTAAACTATAAATTTTCTAACTATCCTTTACAATAAAGTTTTGCAAACAGTTTTAATAAACCGAATTTTTCAATCAAGTTCATTGTAAAGATAGCTAATTTAACCATCAATCTCTCATCTCTAATTTCTCGATTAAAAACAGAAAGAGTGGACTTCATTCCATTTATCCTGATCCAATCATTAATTTCTTTATATTGACGTAAAAACTCCTCACTTGTGGAATGTCTCCCACCGTCCAATAACCAATAAAGAGTAAATTTTTTTATAAAGAATTTAATTAATTTAGTTTCGGAAAAATCATTTGGGATAATCCCTGCTATCTTATCAAGAACATTCTTGATATCTAATTTTGGATTAAAACCCTTATTTAATGTATTAGATGCACTATTCTCATTGTAAAACCAATTATATCCACAATATGGTATAGTTCTAATATTCTTAGATTTTGTATACACGGTTAAACTGAATAACAAATCCTCAGCCAACGGAATATCTGGAAAAGAAAGTTCGTTATCTACTATAAATTTTTTTCTATAGATGCGAGCACATGGTGAAATTGATCTATATTTCGACCATTTATCTTTACCCAATTGGATAGAAAATAGTTGTTTGCCATCTTGATTTACTCTCTGAAGTCCACCAATTACTGCATCATCCATCCCTCTTGAGATTTCATCGTAAAATACTTGCAAGTAGTCTGGGTTTATGTAATCATCACTGTCAATAAACATGATGAATTCACCTTTTGCAAGCTTAATACCTTCATTTCTAGTATAGGCTGCACCTTTATTTTCTCGGCTCAAAATTCTAATATTTGGAGAAAATTGTTGGTATTCACTCAAAATTTTGAACGAACTATCTTTTGACCCATCATCAATTGCAATAATTTCAAATGATTTAAAACTTTGATTCAAAATGGAATCTATACATCTTTTCAGATATAATTCTGCATTATATACAGGAATAATGACACTAATTTTAGGCGCTTCTTTCACAATCTTATCCTTTTAATTTTTAATATCACTCATAGTTTTTGCAGATAAGTAAGATAATAGAACTTTTATATTGTTATCAAACCTCAAGCACGCAATCTTTAACCATTCGTATCCTGACTCTTTTTATAAAATCGATTTATACATTTTGCCAATCCGTTTGGCCAAAAGAGTTTAAACATCATGTAATCTTCCTTTGTTCGAGTATTATCACTAATGGTATTACTCGTTTCAGAATCTTCATGAATACGATGGCACATTAATTTTTTTGGAACATATACAAATCTACCATCGAATTTAGCCAAATGGTACCAAGCAAGCCAATCTAGACTAACTCTCCATTCCTCATCAAATCTAAACCCTTTAACCAATTCTAAATTATAAGTTACAGCAGGACAACAAATCGGATTTCCAAAAGCAAGAATCCTGTTTCTCCACCATTTAGTTTTAGGGAATAATGAGATTGTTTTTAACATTAATGATTTGATTTTTAGATTTGAAGTCGGTTTAATGACCTCTCCATTTTTTTCTTCAAAATAATCAGAATAAAGAATGATAGCATCTTGATATTTCTTTAATCTCTCTTTAATTTCCATCAAATAGGTTGGCTCATAATAATCATCCTGATGGGCAATTGTAGCATATTGGGTAGTAACAAAAGATAAAGCATTATTCCAATCTTTCCCAATCCCACCACCAACACTTGTATTAAACGGAATAGCATATTTTTGGCAAATACTTTCGATAAATACACTTGGAGTAGAAGTATACAAAATGATATTACTTTTTACGGTTTGGCTTAATAACGAGTTTATACAATCCTCTAAAAAAGGACTATCCCCATAAGCACAGATTACAAATGTATGATCATTCCACTGATTCATATTTTTGAATCTCCTTCCTTCTCATAATTACAAAGACAATCCAACTTGCAACTGTGTAAAATAGCATAACCATAACAAAACTAAGCCCTGCTCCAAACAAACCAAACTCCCTCATTGCTAGAGGCGTAAGAAGATTTGTCAACAACGCCATTGCGATATAAACATAGAGTAGATAGACTTGCTTCCTCAATATAATTAAAAAATCACCTATGACAGAAGCTATAGAATATAAAAAGCCGGAAAGCACTAAAATAGTAAGTAATAAACTATAATTTGATAAATCAATACCACTTATAATATTCAAAATAGGAATCCCTATCAAATAGGCCAATATTGATACTACCAGTCCCAAAATCATAAGCAATAATAAAATCTTTCGAATCATAGCATTAAACGTATGAAATCTTTTTTCTGACCATTGTTTTGCCAAATCGGTAATTAACGGTCTTAATGCTAATACAAATAAACTCATAAAGAAAACAGGCATGAATAGAATACTGAAGTCTCTTTGAGCACCTTCACGTAAAACACCCTCGACTAGCAATTTATCAATCACTTGTTTTGGATAATTCAAAACATATACCAATAAAAAGCCGTTAACAAACAAGGGAAGGCAAGTTTTCATGATACTAATTGATTGCTTAAATGTAGCATATGAAATCTGATTAAAAGCTATCGTTCTTATTTGTTTGGATTGGACGTAATCACCCCCAAAAACAAAAACAACATTAAAAAAACATAAACAAATTAAAGAAAAAATTAAAGAATTTGAAAGTAACAAACTTATTAGGAGAATGATTGTGCTAGAACCATAACGCAGTACCATTAATTTCCCTGCAATATCTAAACGTTCATGTTGTTGAAATAAACCTTGGAATAAATCAGAAAAAGCATCACATGAACGATAAAGCACCGTTAGGAATATAATTAAAAATAAATCCCCTTTTTCAACATTATTTCCACTAAAAAGTAAATATGGAAATAATGTAACTAACATTAAACAAACTGTAATAACCCTAGTTAGCCAATATTCTAAATAGGAGTATGTTTCTTTCAAATCAGTCGCCTGATAATTTCTTACTTGAAACATACCAATGACAATCCAGAGATTCCCAATTGCATAAGCCAAACTAAAATTATCAGCATCACTTGCGGAAGTATAACGAGAGACAATAATCAAATACAATATTGAGACTGCAGCTGCTGCTATATTTCCTGCAAAATTCCAAAAATAAATACTCCTATTTACTTTATTGTTCATTTTCATTCTCACTTCTTAATAAGGCAATCGTTTGTGACAATTTCTTAATCTGTACTGATTGTTTTGATACAGTACGAGTTAATGAAAATATTAAAAATATTAATAAAAATGTACTTAATAAAAAAACAAAATTACTAAGTGTCTGAATACCAAGAAATGCAGATATTGCTCCAATCAAATTAGGAAACCAAATGACTGGCAACGAGAGCAAACAAAGAATGAGCCAAGAAATGACATTTCTCATTTCAACGACTTTCTTTGCAACTAGACGAAGAATATAAACGATAAAAATAATTACAATAAGGGTTAACCAAATATTTAGCATGTTATTTCTTATATCCTCCACCAATTCTAGCCAATAGCATTGCCATTGTCACTTTGATCATATAGTAAACAGACTTACTTAATGTAATCGATGATTCTCCGTGTTCTCGTTCATTCATCAAGACCGGTACTTCTGCAACGGAATAGCCCGAGGTCAAAAGGGATACAATCGTCTCTGGTTCTGGATAATCACTTGGATATTGCTTTGCGAATTCCTCAATCACTTTTCTGTCAGCTACTCGTAAACCGGAAGTTGGATCAGTTACCTTTTGACAAGTCAAAACCTTGATTAATTTTTCAAAAAATGAAATCCCAATTCGCCGCGCAAATGAGGATTGGAAACCTTGATTTTCAATGAAACGTGAACCAATCACCATGTTGACTTCTTTTTCTTGAAGAACTTCTAACATTTTTTTAATAAATTCAGGATTGTGTTGGCCGTCTCCGTCGACTTGGACAGCGTATTGGTAGCCGTGTCTAACTGCATATTGATATCCTGTCTGTACAGCACCACCAATTCCTAAATTGATAGGTAAATCAATGACATTAAATTGATTCCTTTTACAAATTTCCAAAGTATTGTCTGTGGAACAATCATTGATAATGACATAATCAAATTCTGGTGTATGTTCCTCAATCTTCTTAATTGTTTTTTCGATATTTCCACTTTCGTTATACGAAGGAATAATAATTAACAAATCTGAAGTTCTCAATCCTCATACTTTCCCTTCTAAGTATATCACTTCTTGTTTATAAAACTCTTTCAAAGCATCTTGCCATGTTGGGATGACAAATCCTGTAGCCTTAGCCTTAGCCAAACTCATTGTTGAGTTAAGTGGTCGTTTAGCTTTAGCTGGGAATTGGCTTGAATCAACAGGTTTCACTTCAACATCAGTATCTTTGAGGATTTCAACCGCAAAGTCATACCAAGTTGTATCTTCTGCTGCATCATTTGACAAGTGATAGTAACCATATTCCTTACGGTTTTCAGCCAAATAAGTCATAAACTCTGCCAAAGTACGTGTCCAAGTTGGACGACCGTGTTGGTCATTAACAACTGTAAGTGTCTTGTGAGTCTTAGCAAGGTTTTGCATAGTGAAGACAAAGTTCTTACCATAGTTACCGAACACCCAAGCTGTACGGATAATGTAGTAGTTAGTCACATGTTTTTCAACTAGTTCTTCACCCATGCGTTTTGTACGACCATACTCTGTCTGTGGATCTGGTTTGTCATCAACTTCCCACTCTTGACCGACTGGTTTTTCACCATCAAAAACGTAGTCAGTTGAAATATAAACCAGCGTTGCACCATGTTTTTCAGCAGCCTTAGCGACATTTTCAGTACCTGTCACGTTGATAGCATAGTCAAGCTCTTTACCTTCATCTTCAGCAGCATCAACAGCCGTGTAAGCAGCACAGTGATAAACCAAGGTTGGTTTTACTTCCGCAAAAACTTCATCTACTTTGGCAGCATCAGTGATGTCCATTTCTGCCACATCTACTGCTACATATTCTTCGTTACGTTCATCAAGTAGGTGACGAAGTTCAGTTCCGAGTTGGCCATTTGCACCTGTTACTAGAATCATATTTTTCTCCTTGTAATTTCCAATAATGTCAGTTTCATTTTAACAAAAAAAGCAGAAAAAATCTGCTTTCATAAAATATAATTTATCATTTCATCACGACAAAAAGTTCATTATCTTTGGTATAAACATCATACATTTTTGTTGTTTCTAATTGTTTATACTCTGAATTTACTGTTGTTGCATCAAATGGTTTAAAATCAACGTTTAATTTTGTGATTGCATTAAATCTCATCGTCATATCCCAAGAGACATTAGTATTAGGCATAATTAAACTACTAATCATTGGATAGACCGAGGTCGCATTTTCATAAATAGGCGAATTAGCAACAAAACGATTAATATTGACCACATTGTTTTTATCATTCAAATACTTATTCAAACTATTTCCTAGCATAGCACTCTGAACTTCAAATGTATTATTCTGTTGCTTTAAATTGCTTACATAAATAAATGAAAAAGCAAGGAAATAAAAGATGAGTAAACTTGAAAATACTGATTTTAAAACATTAATAATCTTATTTCGATTGGTTATTCCCAAAGAAACAACTAACACAATCGAAGAAAAGACTCCTAGTCCGTACTCATATCTAGGTCTCAACAAATAAAATTGTTCTGAAAGTATTAAATAGCTTCCATAACTCAAAATACTTCCTAAAGCAAGCCAAGCAAACGTAAAAGCTAAAGCTACAATTTTCTTTTGCTTGCTACTACTAATTATATTAAATACTAACAAGATAAGTATTACTAGAAATAAAAGAATCCAGACTTTTGTGCTTTGAAGATAAATATTTTTCAAATACCCTTTAGCATTTGCTAGCATAATACTAGGAAGATGTAATAAACTTGGGATACTTCCTTGGTCAGCAAAAATCGGTGGCTTAATAGTAATTTGTATTTTATATAAAACCATACCCCCAACATAGGATAAAATCGAACATACTAAACTCTTTATGTTCAATTTACCACTGTAGACTACTTCTAAAAAGAGAAGTGTTAACGTCATGAGAATATAAATTCCCGACGATGCTTGGTATGAGTTACACATAAGATAAATACATACAACCGAACATATACTAAATAGTTTTCTAGACTCCCAAAAGATAAAAGGAAGAATTGACACTAAAATACTTAGTGACATAAATGGGTTGTCAAACCTAAAGCTCAAAGGCTCTAAAAACCAAGGACTTATTCCAATTACAGTTGAGGCTAAGGCTAAAACTGGAGTAACCTTTTTCGATGGAAACAATACAAACAATAATATCGTACTTGTAAATGTTAGTATAAAGGCTGAGATAATATTTGTTGTCAGGCCAGGATCCGTTAAATGAGTACCACCTTGAATAAGACGTGCTGAAAATTCACTCAAATATCTGGAGTAATGTTCAGAGAAGCCCGTATAACCCAGAACTTGACGACCAATATCGTCAATATAGGGGTACTCAGCTAAACTGATGTTAATATTAACTAAAAGATAAACACCTAAGATAAGAGATAAAACAAATTTATTCCTCTTAATATAGCCTTTTAAATTATTAAATACTCCTAAAAACTCTTCAATCATTCTTTAGCCCTTCTCCTTAACAATATAAACTGGTCGCTTCTTGGTTTCTAAAAAAATCTTTGAGATGTAGTTCCCGATGATTCCCAAGGCTAAGAGTTGGATTCCTCCGATAAAGAGGATGATTGAGACAAGACTTGCCCAGCCTGCAACACTCCCACCTATAGTTAGTTTTCGGATAACGACAAAGACAATTCCAACCAAAGAGATTAAGAATGAGAAGGTTCCTGCCCATGTGGCAAGCTTCAACGGTACTTCGGAGAAGTTGATAAAGCCATCAAGTGAATAGCTCAATAGGCTCCAGAAAGACCATGAGGTTTCTCCTGCCACACGTTCACGATTTTCATAAGAGACGTAGGCCACATCAAAGCCGACCCAAGAAAAGAGGCCTTTTGAAAAGCGATTCACTTCTTTTAGTTCGAGAATGGCATCAACAACCTGACGAGTCATCAAGCGGAAATCACGCGCCCCATCCACCATTTCAGTATCAGAAACCTTATTAATCAACCAATAAAAGGCCTTAGCAAAGAGTGAACGAATAGGTGGCTCACCCTTGCGGTCTGCACGTCGTGTCCCGACAACGTCGTAACCTTCTTGGATTTTGGCATACATCTCGATAAGAAGTTCAGGTGGATCCTGAAGATCAGCGTCCATCACTGTGACGTAGTCACCTTCAGCTGCTTCGAGTCCTGCAAGTAAGCCTGCTTCTTTCCCGAAATTACGAGAGAAAGAGAGATAGTGAACATTTTCAAATTGTTTTGAAACCTGTCTCAAAACCTCTAAGGTGCGATCTTTTGAACCGTCATTGACAAAATAATAGTTGAAAGTCAACTGATTGGTCATTTGTCGTTCAACTGCCTGACAAGCCTCTAAAAAAGGATGGATGGTCTCTTCCTCGTTATAACAAGGAACAACGATAGCCAGTGTTTTCATAAGCCTTCTCCTAACGAATACCTAGGGCGATACGGGCATAGCGGCTCATTTTTTCGATAGTCCATGCTGGCGTCCAGACCAACTTGACCTCAGTCTTAGTGACTTCAGGCACTTCTTTCATAGCGTCATAGATTTGATCTGTCAAAAGATCTGCCAAAGGACAGCCCATAGTCGTCAAGGTCATATCGATTTCAGTATAGCCGTCTTGTTGGAAACGGATATCGTAAATAAGGCCTAGGTTGACAATATCAATCCCCAACTCTGGGTCAATGACCATTTCTAAGGCTTCCAAGATACGGTCTTTGATTTTTTCAATTTCTGCTTCAGTGTATTTTACTTCAGACATAGCTTTTCCTCCAAAATCAGGGCCTAATAATCAGGCCCCTTCCATTTACTATCTTAGTCTTCAATAAAGTCTTTAAGTTGTTTACTACGACTTGGGTGGCGCAATTTACGAAGGGCTTTAGCTTCAATCTGACGAATACGTTCACGAGTAACGTTGAAGACTTTACCAACATCTTCCAAAGTACGCATCTTCCCATCGTCAAGACCAAAACGGAGACGAAGAACATTCTCTTCACGGTCTGTAAGAGTATCAAGCACTTCATCCAATTGTTCACGAAGAACGACACGAGTTGTGTAATCTACTGGATTTTCGATAACTTCATCTTCGATAAAGTCACCCAAATGGCTGTCATCCTCTTCACCGATAGGTGTTTCAAGAGAAACTGGCTCTTGAGCAATCTTAAGGATTTCACGAACCTTATCTGGAGTCATATCCATACGTTCAGCGATTTGCTCAGGCGTTGGGTCTTGTCCCAACTCTTGCAAGAGGTTACGTTGCTCACGGACCAATTTATTGATGGTTTCAACCATGTGAACTGGGATACGGATGGTACGTGCTTGGTCTGCGATGGCACGTGTGATTGCTTGACGAATCCACCATGTCGCATAAGTTGAGAATTTGAAACCTTTAGAGTAGTCAAATTTATCAACGGCTTTCATAAGCCCCATGTTACCTTCTTGAATCAAGTCCAAGAACTGCATGCCACGCCCCACATAGCGTTTAGCGATTGAAACTACCAAACGAAGGTTGGCCTCTGCCAAACGTTGTTTAGCTTCCAAGTCACCATTTTCAACAGCGATAGCCAATTCTTTTTCCTCTTCGTTACTCAAGAGAGGAACTACCCCAATCTCTTTAAGGTACATACGAACAGGGTCATTGACCTTAGCTGAGTTTGAACCAAGAAGCTCCTCGTCTGTCAACTCTTCTGGTTTTGGGGCTTCAACAACATATTTAGATGAAGGATTTCCGTCCTTATCTGTGATAGAGATACCACCGTCTGTCAAACGTTCCAAAAGGTCATCAATCCCATCAGCATCAAGAACAAATGGGATAACTAGTTTCTCTGTGACTTCTTCATCAATTGCTGTACCAGCCTTTTTGTGGTTACGGATGAAATCAGCGACTTGAACGTTAAATGCTGTATTTTGTTTTTTCTTTGCCATGTGTTACTCCATATCTCGTTTTTGGTCGATGAGCATTTGCAGTGCTTCTACCGCTGCATCCACATCACCGTGGTTACTTGATTCTCTTATTTGTTTACTTTGCCTACGGAAGTCCTGTTCCCTCAGAAAATGATTTCTACGCTCTTCAATAGCCTGGACTTCCTCTAAACTGGTTTCAGGTGGCAAAATCTCCTCTAAAACCTGATAATAGGCTGTTTGTACCTCTTGAGAAAGTACAGACAAGGCCACCGTATCGATTTGACCATCTTGCTTCAGAATATGATAGAGCTCCTCTAACTCAGGTGTTTGGAAGAAAAACTCCTCTCTCATGCGATAGTCATTCAAAATCATCGGATGATTTAACATGCGATGGAAGAGTTGGTTTTCCGCGCGACGAAGGCCTGTAATCTTAGGTGTAGAAGGTAGTTTGACCGTCCCTCTGAATCCTGACACTGAAGACTCATAAGTACTATTACTAGTAGCCGATAATTGAGCCGTCTGCTGATTCCTCATAGTCAATCGTTCGTTATTGACCGCTTGCTCGACTTGAAAAAAATCAAAATCTGGCAAAAGGTCAGCCACCTTAGAAATGTAGGAATTTTGTGCCGTCACAGAAGGGGACTTGGCAATAATCTTAGCAATCTGCTCAACATAAGCAATCTCCGCTTGAAGATTGTCCACATTAGCAGGTTTTAGTTGTCCTATCCAAAATTCCACATCTGAAATGCGGGACTCGACCAAGAGTTTCCCCAGAGCCTCTTCGGATGTTTTCTGTAGATATTCATCAGGGTCCATATTGTCTGGAATTTTAACAATATCCACTTGGAAATCCGATAAAAGCTCAAGAGACTTGGCAATCGCATTTTGCCCAGCCTTATCACCATCATAGGTCAGAACAATTTTCTTGGTGAGTTTACGCAGACGATTGACATGTTCAGGAGTCAATGCCGTCCCCATAGAAGCCACAGCATTAACATGCCCAGCCCTATAGGCAGCAATGACATCCATGAATCCCTCCATCAGATAGACCTCATGAGTCTTCTGAATCACTGGCTTAGCCTGATCGAGGTGGTAGAGTTCATAAGATTTATTGAAAATGCGGGTAGCCCTTGTATTTTTGTACTTGGCTTGTCCTTTTTCAATATCTTCCTTAGTCCAAACACGCCCTGAAAAACCGATAGTCTTTCCAAACTCATTCTTAAGCGGAAACATGATTCGATTTTTAAAAGTATCGAAAAGACGATTACTTTCAGAAAGATTAAAAAGACCTGATTCTGTCAGTACCTCTTCGTCATATTTTTTTGATACAGACTGATAGAGATAATCTGGTTCGTCAGGGGCTAGACCAATCTGGAAGGTCTTAAGTAAATCGTCAGTCATACCACGCTCATAGAGGTAGGCACGCGCTGCTTCTCCTATCTTGGTCGTCATCAGGACTGCGTGATAAAACTTAAGCGCATCCTCATGAAGATCATAGAAAGCTTGGTTAGGAGAATTCTGTTGCTGAGCCTGTCTTGGTGCGTCTATCGTAACTGCAATACCTAAGCGGTCTGCCAGAACCTTGACACTTTCTTGGAAAGAAATCTGACGGTATTCCTCTAAAAATTTAAAGACATCCCCAGACTTTCCGCAACCAAAACAATGGTAAAACTGTCTGTCCTCAATAACGTTAAATGAGGGGGTTTTCTCCTTATGGAAGGGGCAGAGACCCAGGTAATTGCGACCTGCACGATTAAGACTGACAACTTCGCCAATTACGTCGACGATGTTGGTACTGCTCTTAATATCTTCTATTAAAGCTTTATCAATCACCATCTAATCGCCCCCTATCTTACCATAATTGCATTACCCCTAATTATAACACGATGAAAAATGAAAGTAAAATAAAATTGATTTTTCATGAGCAAATACCTTGTCAAGATTTACAAAATCGGATAAACTATTAAAAGTAAATAAAAGAAAGGATTCATTGTCAAAATGATTAAAGAACTTAAAGACTTTTTGTTCAAGGGTAACGTCCTTGATCTTGCTGTAGCCGTTGTTATGGGGGCTGCTTTCAACGCTATCATCACTTCACTTGTAAGTGATATCATCACTCCACTTATCCTTAACCCAGTTGTTAAGGCTGCTAACGTTGAAAACCTCTCTAAATTGTCATGGAACGGTATCGCATACGGTAGCTTCTTGAGCGCAGTTATCAACTTCATCATCGTTGGTACTACTCTCTTCTTCGTTGTTAAAGCTGCTAGCAAAGCAACTGCTCTTAGCAAAAAAGAAGCTGAGGATGCTGCTGAAGCAGCAGGTCCATCACAAGAAGAATTGCTTACTGAAATCCGCGATCTTCTTGCAAACAAATAATTTTTATTTGTTCAACTAAAGACATATGAAACTCAAGACGTCTGAAATCTCAGACGTCTTATTTTTTTGTACCTCAGGACTACTAACTGACTTATTTATTCGATGAAAAGAAAAAAACTTGAGTCTTCTCAAGTTTTTTTCTGTTAATTTCATTCTTAATTAGAATTTTTTACGTTTGCGAGCTGCCTCTGATTTACGTTTACGTTTTACAGAAGGTTTTTCGTAATGTTCACGTTTACGAGCCTCTTGAAGAGTACCAGCTTTAGTCACAGAACGTTTGAAACGACGAAGAGCGTCGTCAAGTGATTCGTTTTTACGTACTACTGTTTTTGACATTGAATTCACCTCCTCAAGATAATGTAACATTTTACACGTTCTATTCAAGTATACAAGACTCGTCTTTTTCTGTCAAGAAATATATTTTAAGTTTGAGTATTTTTGATATCAAGGCTATTTTCTAAATCTTATTGGAGACTATCTGAGGCTTTGCCATACAAAAAAACTAGAGGAATCATCCTCTAGCTTATCTTTTACTCAACTGCTGTGTATTTAGAAGCATCCTTGATGTACTCGTCGTAAGTACCGTTGGCTTTCATTTTCTTGATAACCTTGTTTACCGCTTCTTTCAATTTGTCATTGCCTTTAGCCATTGCAACTGCTTTAGCATCACCATCGTCAACTTTGAGGGCAACACTTGCCAAAGCCAAATCTGGATTTTGTGCCACGTAACCTTCTGCTACTGGTTTTTCAAGGTCAACAGCATCAACTTGGCCAGATTTAACCTCATTAATAGCTTCACCCATTGCTGTAAGTGATACGACTGTTGAATCCTTCAATTGTTTCTTAGTAAGTCCTTCTTCGATAGTACCTTTTTGAACGGCTACTTTTTTACCTTTAAAAGCATCAAGGCTTGAGTAGGTAGATTCTTGATCTTTACGAACGATGATAGCATTTTGTGTTTCGTAGTAAGGATCTGAGAAATCAAAGGTTTTCTTACGTTCGGCTGTTACTGAGATACCTGAGATAGCTAGATCAGCCTTACCTGATTGAAGGCTAGAGAGGACATTGTCAAAGCTCATTGTTGTAACTTCAAGCTTGACACCGAGTTCATCCGCAATAGCTTGTGCCAACTTGATATCTGAACCAACTACTTGGTCTTTGCCATCCACCAAAGTTTTGAACTCAAATGGTGCATAGTCTGGACTGACAGCTACGACAAGTTTTTTATTTTCTTTAATAGATTCGTAAGCGTCTTTTTTTGACCCACATGCTACCAAAGTTACAGCAGCAAGGAGAGCCATAGCTCCGAGGAATAGTTTTTTCATAAGAAACTCCTGTATAAATATAATTTTTGCTCGTTTATTTTACTTAAAATTAGTGGTATTGTCAACATTTATTAAGAAATTGCGACAGTTTTTCTAAGCCCTTTTGAAGGACTTCCTTATCACAACAATAACCGATGCGGACATGGGACTCCTTGTCAAAACGGTTCCCTGGAACCACAAGCACACCATAGTCCTGAAGAAGCTCTAAGGCAAAATCTTCGATAGGACGATTCACATCTAATTTGACGAAGGAAGTTGACACACTAGCAGGCCTAACCCAAGACGCCTTAGGCTCTTTGGCAATCCAGGCATCCATAAGGGCGAGATTTTCCTCTACAATCTGACGGTTGCGTTTCAAGATGGCCTCTTTATTTTCCAAGACAAGGGTAGCCACCATATCATCAAAGACTCCCGCACAAATCATCGTGTAGTCGCGGTAGTCACGTAGAATGTCCGCCACCTCAGTGTTAGAAGCTACCCAACCCACACGAATACCGGGAATGGAATAGGTCTTTGAAAGGCTGTTGACGGCAATGCCCTTTTCATACAAATCCACAATAGAAGGTGCAGGTTGGTCAAAACTGCGATAGACCTCATCTGAGAAGATATAGGCGTCTACTTCTTTAGCGATAGCCACTAGCTCCTCGAGGTAAGCAGCGTCCATAAGGGCACCGGTAGGATTGTTGGCGTTGTTAATACAGATCATTTTGGTATTAGGACGAATGAGACGGCGGAGTTGGTCCAAATCAGGCAACCACCCCTTGTCCTCTTCAACCTCCCAGAGATCCACGTCTGCTCCTAGCGACTTAGGAATGTCATAGAGCTGTTGATAAGTTGGATACATGGAGATGACATGGTCCTCAGGCTCAATAAGCGCATAAAGGGCTAGCATCGTCGCTC
Organism: Streptococcus sp.; assembly: GCA_016939315.1. GTDB lineage: Bacteria > Bacillota > Bacilli > Lactobacillales > Streptococcaceae > Streptococcus. Next base: position 100,563 of record JAFHAZ010000031.1, read on the forward strand.
CTGTAGCCCCATTGGTTTGGAGGATATTATCAACCGGCATGTTCTTGTATAAGCTAGCCACTTGAGTCTTAAACTCTGGTGACCCTTCAATCCAGCCGTAATCCATCTTTTTCTTTAGTAGTTGGGCAAAAAAGGCGTCTTTATCAAGGCCTGACAGGTCAAATAATTCTTCCATTGTGAGGGTCTTAATTGAAACTCCTGCGATATCATATATGGCAGATTTTTCATGGACATTAAGCCATTCTTCAACACCAAAACGTGGTAGCTTCATAGTTTCTCCTTGCTTTTCTTAAGCACTCTATACGATGTCATTTGTCTATTTTGACAGACTTACCTACTTTGATAATAACTGTTTTTAACAGAGAATTCAATAAAAAATGGGGTATTCCCCCATTTAGATTTAAGAATTTTTGACGACTCCCCTTGAGTGAGCAAAGCCAACACCAAACGAGACTTTCCGCCGTTGATGAAAGCACCTGAAATTGACTCGTTTCAGGTGCTCAGAAGTTTTAAATTTACTTACTTTGTTTGTAGGTTGATGCTTCTTTTAACCATTGGTCAAATTTTCCAGAGTCTTTAGTCTCTTTGATGACGGCATTGATTTCTTTAAGCAAGTCATCTGACCCCTTACGTGTTGCGACTGCATAAGCATCTGAACCGTCTGACTTGAGGTTAAAGTTGGCAAGGGTTAAATCATCATTTTGAGCGATATAACCTTCTGCAATGGCCTTCTCAAGTACAACTGCTTGAAGCTGTCCTGACTTGAGTTCATTAATCATTTCGCCATTTGAAGCCAGTGATACTACACTTGCCTTAGAAATTTGTTTCTTAGCAACGGTTTCTTGAACAGACCCTTTTTGCGTACCGACAGTTTGTTTTGCGAGACTATCAGTGCTTGTATAGTCATTTACCTTGTCTTTTTTGACAATCACTACATTTTCTGACGTATAGTAGCTGTCTGAAAAATCATAAACCTTCTTACGTTCATCTGTCACCGAAATCCCTGCAATGGCGATATCCGCTTTACCACTTTGCACGTTAGCAAGAACATTATCAAAAGACATCACGGAAAATTCAACCTTTACGCCGAGTTTTTCACCGATAGCTTTGGCCAACTCAATGTCTGCTCCAACTAGCGTATCTTTACCGTTAACCAATGATTTGAACTCAAATGGTGCAAATTCTGATTCTGTTGCCACGACAATTTTCTTCTTTTCCTTAATCGTTTTAGGACTTACTCCCTGACTTCCGCTACAAGCAACTAGAAAGCAGGTAGCGACTAAAGCTGTAAGGATAAACCAAAATTTCTTCATATGATAACTCCTTATTTGCTAGAACTCTTAAGTGAAAGAGTGTAGGCATCTTGAACATAGCTGTCAATCTTACCTTCTTTTTTGAGTTTAGCGATAACCTTATTAACCTTTTCTTTTAGCTTATCGCTTCCTTTAGGCATTGCTACAGCATAGGCATCTTTTGAATCAGACTTGAGCGTGATGTCTGACACAGCTAGGTCGCTGTTTTGGTCTACATAACCTTTTGCAATGGCCTTTTCAAGAACTACTCCTTCAACTTGACCAGACTTCAATTCATTGATGGCTTCACCAGGTTGTGCCAAGGATACCACATTAGCATCTGACAAGTTTGCTTTGGCAATATTTTCTTGAATAGAACCTTTTTGAACGGCTACAGATTTTTTAGCAAAATCACCTGTTTCTTTGTAAGTTCCTGTCGCATCTTTTTTGACAACAAGAACCGTTTCAGACTCATAGTAGGTATCTGAGAAATCAAAGATTTTCTGACGTTCCTTAGTGGCAGAGATTCCGGAAATGGCGATGTCTGCTTTACCAGATTGAACATTTGCTAAGACATTATCAAAAGACATTTCAGAGAATTTGACTTTTACGCCAAGCTCATCTGCAATAGCCTTGGCAATTTCGATGTCTGCTCCAACAATAGTATCCTTACCATCTTGGATTGTTTTAAACTCAAAAGGAGCAAAGTGCGGATTAAGAGCGACAGTCAAAGTCCCCTTATCTTTAACTTTATCTAAAGTGTTAGTCGATGAAGAACAAGCCGCTAAAGCTGTCAAAGCAAAGACACCTGCAAGTCCCAATAAAAGTTTTTTCCATGGTTTCATAATCAATCTCTTTTCTATATTTATTAACTATGTAAGTATAATAATGCATTATTATGCATTTGTCAACGAAAAAATGGACTTTTATTGATTATAATTTTTATTTTTATTAATATTGGCATTGCTATAAATCTTGTAATTCGTTTATTTTAAAGCCTTCTATCTGATTTTAAGACAAAAAAACTATTCATTCATTTGAATAAATAGTTCATTTTATTACCAAAATTCTCGGACGAAGTCATCTTCAAGGCGCTCCCGATAGAAAAGTTCTGAGAGATTGTCTTCTTCAAAGACACGTAGCAGATTGAGCATGTCATAAGCCAAGTCCATCTTAGGCACATCCTCCCTGGCAACCCAGCGAACTTCGCCCTCCTCTGTTGAATGGATTTCTCCTTCAAAATCTGAGGTCCTATAGAGGAAAACCAAGTACCGTTCGTTATCTGTCGTGTAAAAATGCTTCATACCAACTAATTTAGGGTTTTTGATGGTCAAGCCAGTTTCTTCTTTAACCTCACGGATAACTGATTCTACCAGACCTTCATGTGCTTCGATATGGCCACCGGGTAGGGCTGCTCCCGACCAGTAATAACGCTTTGGATCGCGGATTTGCATGACAATATTTCCACGGCCATCTTCGATGAGACACATATTAGTTAAAATAGTTGCTTGTGAACGTGACATATAGTTCCTTTCTAGTAAGTAATCAAATAAAACCATGACAATCAATCATTTTGTCGTAAATAAAGATAAAGAGCAGTATACAAAACTATAAAGAATACATAACCAAATATTGATATCCAAACAAGTTCTCTTTTTATCATCCACAAGGGCTCAAAAATAATTTGTGGATTATCTTCATTCATATCACATACACCTACCATAGCATGCATCAGAAATACAATAAGGTTAAAATTTAAACCAATAAAAGCCGCAATTTTTCTCTGATGCTTATAGGCAATCTGATCCTTATGGGCAAGAAGTAGGAGGAGCCAGAGAAGAAAGTTACACTCAAACGGAAACAGTATACCACTTCGAGATAAGGTGGGGAAATAAACATAAATCAGAAAAGAAATCCCAAAACCTGGTATAAAAAGACAGATTGTCTTAAACCAACTTGAATTCAATGTTGCCTACTTTTTTGCTAGCACATCTTGCTAAAGCATTAACCTAACGTTTAGGACTTCTAATCCATACTCTTCAGTTCCAACACCATATCACGAATTTGAGCCGCCAATTCAAAGTCAAGCAATTCTGCTGCTTCATGCATTTGTTTTTGGAGTTTCTTGATGGCTTCTTGACGTTCTTTCTTGTTCATGTCACTATAGTCCACAGTATCCTCTGCCACTTCTGCTTCATTAGCCTTGGTAATAGAAATAAGGTCACGAATTTCTTTCTTAATCGTTTGTGGAACAATGCCATGCTCCTTATTATAGGCCATCTGGATTTCACGACGACGAGCTGTTTCATCCATGGCTTTTTGCATAGACTCTGTAATCTTATCCGCATACATGATAACGTGCCCTTCGCTATTTCGGGCAGCACGTCCAATCGTTTGGATAAGTCCACGTTCATTACGAAGGAAGCCTTCCTTATCAGCATCCAAAATAGCAACCAGACTAACTTCAGGAACGTCAATTCCCTCACGGAGAAGGTTAATACCGATAAGAACATCAAAGACACCCAAACGTAGGTCACGGATAATCTCAGTACGCTCTAGAGTCTTAATGTCAGAGTGCATGTATTTGACCTTGACACCCATTTCCTTGAGATAGTCAGTCAAGTCTTCAGCCATCTTCTTAGTCAAAGTTGTTACAAAGACACGCTCGCCTTTTTCAGTACGGGCATTAATTTCACCAAGGAGGTCATCCATTTGACCCATAGTTGGACGAACTTCGACTTCTGGATCAAGAAGTCCTGTCGGACGAATGATTTGCTCAACCACAGTCTCGGTCTGTTCCATCTCATAGTCACCTGGGGTAGCAGAAACATATACAATCTGATGCACATGACTCTCGAATTCTTCACGTCGAAGTGGACGGTTATCAAGCGCCGATGGCAAACGGAAACCGTAATCAACCAACATCTTCTTACGAGCTTGGTCCCCGTTATACATTCCCTTAATCTGACCCATTGTCATGTGACTTTCATCAATCATGATGAGGAAATCTTCTGGGAAGAAATCAAGCAAGGTGAACGGTGGCTCGCCCTCTTTTCGCCCATCCATGTGTCGTGAGTAATTTTCAACACCATTTGTGTAGCCCATCTCACGAAGCATTTCAACATCGTATTCTGTCCTTTGGCGGATACGTTGAGCCTCGATGAGCTTACCCTCAGCTTCTAATTGCTTAACCTGAGCTTCCATCTCTTCCATAATATTCTTGATGGCTTCTTCCATATGTTCTTCATTGGTCATAAAGTGAGTCGCCGGGAAAAGAACAAGGTGCTCGACTTCACCGAGATTGCGTCCTGTCAAACTCTCAATCTCACAGATGCGGTCAATCTCATCACCGAAAAATTCGACACGAAAGGCGTGCTCATCACGGCTGGCAGGAAAAATTTCGACCACATCGCCACGCACACGGAATTTCCCACGTTGGAAATCAATATCGTTTCGCTCAAACTGGATATCAACTAGGTCATTTAGCAGCTTGTCTCGAGAAATCTCTTGGCCTGGACGAAGACTAACTGCTGAATCAGCATATTCTTTAGGCGAACCCAAACCGTAAATACAAGAAACAGAAGCCACAACGATAACATCATTACGCTCAAGGAGGGCCGACGTTGCTGAGTGTCGTAGCTTATCAATTTCATCGTTTACAGAGCTATCTTTTTCGATATAGGTATCTGATGATGGTACATAGGCCTCTGGCTGATAGAAATCATAGTAGGAAACGAAGTATTCTACAGCATTGTCTGGGAAAAACTCCTTGAATTCTCCGTAAAGCTGACCTGCTAAGGTTTTATTGTGGGCGATAACCAAGGTTGGTTTATTCACGCGCTGGATGACCTGACTCATGGTATAGGTCTTACCTGTCCCTGTCGCTCCCTTTAGGATTTGAGCCTTTTCTCCACCTTCTATATTATCAACCAAGGCTTCAATGGCCTGAGGTTGGTCCCCAGAAGGTTCATATTTAGAAACCAAATGAAATTGGTTGTCTTCTTTTCTATCTATCATGGTTTTTCCTTTCATTTATGTAATCATTCATCTCTTGGTCGGAGAAAAATTCTCCACTACTGATGGGAATATGTATCATTCGTGTCTCAGCAACGTATTTGCGTTTTCTTCGTGTCTGAAAACCAAGTTTTTTATCATATTTCAAGGCCGTTTTACTATCTTTGAAAAAAATGTATAAAACTCTATACCTCTTCCTTTCCCAAGACCTTATATTCCCGAAATCATAGATACGTTTTAGGATATAGTATATAGTTGATGAGTGTTTGGCATCATCCATTGGCGTTGACCAATCCTTCATAACCAAGTCAATCTCAGACAGCGGAATCTCAAAGGTGACCCGTCCACATAATCTTCCATAATAAATAAAGGTATCATTGTTAATTTCCAAAATTTTTTTATGACCTTTAAGTCTCACAATACCATCAACTAAGTTAGTCAGAGCATGAAGAAATATTAGTAAAACGAGGAAGGCAACACAGTTATCCACAAAATTCCCAAAACGATAATCATCTATAAGAAAACAACAGAATAAACCGATGGAAGCGATAAGAAGTATAAGTCCATAGACAATCTGTACCCAAATCATACCTTGCTCAATCTTAACTATCATCTCTTCCTCTTTTCCAAACTTTCTTCTATTTTAACACAGAAATAAAAAGACCGAGTCTTTGAACTCAGCCTTAAAAGTTTTCTTTCTTCAATTGTAATCGAAGGATGATGATACCTACCAACAGAACCACACAGGTAACGATATTCCCTTCTAGGCCAAAGGCCCCACCTGACAACCAATCAGGTACACCTGACCTGGCCTGAAAGTGCAATAAGCTGCCACCTGCATTCTGTCCACTAACTGACACGCCAACTAGATTTCCTTGCGCGAAGTTCCAAGCACCGTGAAGGGCAGCAACACCCCAGATATTATCTGTCTTGAGCATGTAAAGAGCCATGAGAACACCCACTAAAACAATACTGATGAGAGACAAGGCGGTAACTCCTTGATTTCCCAAGTGTAGCATTGAAAAGAGAGAACTTGAAATAGCAATTCCCCAAGAAAGGTTCAATCTATTAGTCACCGTCTGAAGCAACCAACCACGTGTCACCAGTTCCTCGGTTCCACCTTGGATAAACCAGAAAGGTATTAGGGAAAGTATGTATAAGAGGGTTTTCTGCGAAAAGTCTACCTTCACAAATTCTAAACCGCCTAGTAAATAAGTCCCAAGGAAACTAACTAACAAGAGCAAAGTTCCAAGTCCCCAACCCTTAAGCAAGTTCAACCAAATATGACCCTTGAAAAATCCAAGTGTACGAACGGGACGTTTTTCAACAACTTTAACCCAGAAAAAGATAACTAAGGCAGTAAAGGCAAAGGTTCCCAACTGAAAATACAAGGTTGAAAACAATTTATAGGAAATCGTATTTATATCCTGGAACTGAATATTGCCATTTAATACTAAGAACCAAAGGACAATAGCCACTGGAATTCCCACAACAACCCCTGATAGAAATCCACCTATGAGGACATAACCAAAGGCAATAAAACAGGACAGCATAATCATCAGCCAACTTGGGACTTTATCATATAGGCTAGTATATTTCTCAAGCATACGTTTCTTCATTTTTTTAGCTCCTGTAACAAATCTTACATGTATTCGATTACAGTGTAACTAATTGACACAAGCTTGTCAAATTCTTCTAAAACTCTTCTCATATCTAACGAACTTTGTTATATTTCCTAACATCAAACTCTAAGAAGTTTGATAACAAGACCTTTTTTTGATAGAATAGGAAGGTATTTTATAAAGGAGACTTTTTATAATGAAGAAAAAACTTCTGACACTCTTCTTGAGTGTCATGTCAGTTTTCTTTGTTTTCGGAGCTAAGGTATCTGCCGAGACTATCTCAGTCGTTTCAGATACAGCCTATGCCCCATTTGAATTCAAAGATTCTGATCAGACCTACAAGGGTATCGACGTTGATATTATCAACGAAGTTGCCAAACGTAAAAATTGGGACGTTAACCAAACCTTCCCTGGTTTCGATGCAGCTGTCAATGCTGTTCAATCAGGCCAAGCTGACGCCCTTATGGCCGGTACTACTGTTACCGACGCACGTAAGAAGGTCTTTACTTTCTCAGACACTTATTACGACACCTCAATTGTTATCTACACACGTAGTAGCGATAAAGTCAGCGACTACAAACAATTGAAGGGTAAAACAGTCGGTGTTAAAAACGGTACCGCTTCTCAAACTTGGCTTGATAAAAATGCTAGCAAATATGGTTTCACAGTTAAAACTTTTGACACTAGCGACTTGATGAACAACAGCTTGGATTCTGGTTCTGTTGATGCAGCTATGGACGACACACCAGTTGTTAAATACGCTATCGGTCAAGGAAAAGACTACGCTATCAACATTAAACCTGAATCTATCGGTAGCTTTGCTTTCGCTGTTAAAAAAGGTGGAAAACACGAAGATCTTATCAAAGATTTCAACGAAGCTCTTAAGGAAATGAAGAATGACGGCACCTACGACAAAATCATGAACAAATGGTTGGGTGACTCATCAAAATCTTCTTCATCAAAACCTTCAGCAGATCTTAAATTGACTGGTGATGCCAACGCAAAAGCCACTCCTGCTAAGGAAACCTACACTATCTCAATGGACTCATCTTTTGCTCCATTCGAATACCAAAATGGTTCAGGTAAATATGTAGGTATCGATGTCGATATCATCAATGCCATTGCTAAAAACCAAGGTTTCAATGTCAAATTGACAAACCCTGGTTTCGATGCATCACTTAATGCTGTACAATCTAGCCAAGCTGATGCCGTATTGGCTGGTATGACCATCACTGATGCTCGTAAACAAATCTTTGACTTCTCTGATCCTTACTACACATCAAACATTCGTTTGGCTGTAGCTAAAGGAAGTAAGGTTAAATCTTACAAGGATCTCAAAGGTAAGACTGTAGGAGCTAAAAATGGTACGTCATCTTACTCATGGTTGGAAGACCACGCTGGTGAATATGGCTTTACTGTTCGTGCTTACGATGAAGCTTCTACTATGTACGACAGCTTGAACTCTGGTTCAATCGATGCTCTTATGGATGATGAAGCCGTTCTTCTATACGCTATCCAACAAGGGCGTAACTTTACAACACCAATTGAAGGTATTGCTACTGGTGAAGTCGGCTTTGCTGTTAAAAAAGGTGCTAATCCTGAGTTGATTGAAATGTTCAACAATGGTTTGGCTGCTATCGTGAAAGATGGTACTTACGATAAGATTATCAATAAATACCTCGATAGCAACAAATCAAAAGAAGGAAGCTCAAAAAAAGCTACCGATGAAACAACCATCGTAGGCTTGATTAAAAACAACTACAAACAACTTCTCCAAGGTCTTGGAATTACCCTTGGTTTGACCCTTCTTTCATTTGCTATTGCTATGATTATCGGTGTTATCTTCGGTATGATGGCAGTTGCACCAAACAAGACACTTCGTGTGATTTCACAAGTCTTTGTTGACGTGGTTCGTGGTATCCCATTGATGATCGTTGCAGCCTTCATCTACTGGGGTATTCCTAACTTGATTGAAAACATCACTGGTCACCAGTCACCAATCAATGATTTTGTGGCAGCGACAATTGCCCTTTCACTTAACGGTGGTGCTTACATTGCCGAAATTGTACGTGGTGGTATCGAAGCTGTCCCAATTGGTCAGATGGAAGCCAGCCGAAGCTTGGGTGTTCCTTACAATACAACAATGCGTAAGGTCATCTTGCCACAGGCGGTCCGCTTGATGTTGCCAAACTTCATCAACCAATTTGTTATCTCATTGAAAGATACGACTATCGTATCAGCTATCGGTTTGGTTGAACTTTTCCAAACTGGTAAAATCATCATTGCTCGTAACTACCAATCATTCCGTATGTATGCAATCTTGGCCATCCTTTACTTGGTCATCATCACATGCTTGACGAAATTGGCTAAACGACTAGAAAAGAGACTTAAATAATGGCTGAATTGAAAATCGATGTGCAGGACTTGCACAAATCATACGGCGACAATGAAGTCCTTAAAGGCATTGACGCCAAATTCTACGAAGGTGACGTTGTATGTATCATCGGTCCTTCAGGTTCAGGTAAATCAACCTTCCTTCGTACGCTTAACCTACTTGAAACAGTGACATCTGGTAAAGTAGTCGTTGATGGCTATGAATTATCAGATTCTAAGACAAATCTTGACAAAGCCCGTGAAAATATCGGGATGGTCTTCCAACATTTCAACCTCTTCCCACACATGACAGTCCTTGAAAACGTGACATTTGCACCTGTTGAACTCGGACGTATGAATAAGGAAGAAGCTGATAAATTAGCTATGGATCTTCTTGATCGTGTGGGACTTGCTGACAAGGCAGATGCAATGCCAGATAGCCTATCAGGTGGACAAAAACAACGTGTGGCGATTGCACGTGGTTTGGCAATGAATCCTGATATCATGCTCTTTGACGAACCTACTTCTGCCCTTGACCCTGAAATGGTCGGAGACGTTCTTAACGTTATGAAAGAATTGGCAGAGCAAGGTATGACCATGATTATCGTTACTCACGAAATGGGATTTGCTCGTCAAGTTGCCAACCGAGTAATCTTTACTGCGGACGGTGAGTTCCTCGAAGATGGTACTCCAGATCAAATCTTCGATAACCCACAACACCCACGTTTGAAAGAATTCTTGGACAAGGTTCTAAACGCCTAATCATTAAAACAGCTACTTCGACTGAAGTAGCTGTTTTTGATTGCCATTTTGGATAAGAAAAACAGAGCAAGTGCTAGACTTGCTCTGTTTCTTCATTTAATTCAGGGTGTTTTGCTGCTTCTTCCCTTGCCAAGCGTTCACGCTCAAGACGGAGTTTTCGGTTAGGATTTAAGCGCGTAAAGAGTTCTTCAAGTTTCTTTGGATTCCAAACATCGGCCGCAGAAACAAAATTTCCATCTTTATCCCTGAAGGATATCGGTTTATCTCCCATTGTAAACCTCTTATTTCAATAATTTTAAATTCGCCAACTTCACGTAGTTAGTAAGGTTGCTTGGCAGACCGCCATAGCAATTGGCCTAGACTATCAAGTGCTTCAGCACTTAGAGAGTCTTGCTCGGTTACGACACGAAGGAAAGTCGGTCGATTATACCGACTTTACGTAGTTAGTGAGGTTGATAGGCAGACCGCCATAGCGGCTGGCCTAGACTATCTTGTGCTTCAGCACTTAGAGAGTCTTACTCGGTTACGACACGAAGTAGAGTCGGTCGATTATACCGACTTTACGCAGTTAGTGACGTTGATAGGCAGACCGCCATAGCGGCTGCCGTAGACTATCTTGTGCTTCAGCACTTAGAGAGTCTTTCAACGTCAATCCACAAACTCAAATTCGAAGTTACCAATACGAACAATGTCCCCATCCTTGGCGCCACGTTCACGAAGCGCTTCATCGACTCCCATACCACGTAATTGACGAGCGAATTTCATAATAGATTCATCACGTTCCATGTTAGTCATGACAAAGAGTTTTTCAAGTTTTTCACCAGAAAGTACCCATGAAGCATCATCGTCACGACTGATTTCAAATGGACGTTCTTCTTCGTTAAAGCCATAGTAAACTTCCTCTTGTTCCATATCATCTTCGCTATAAAGCAAGAATTCGTCTGTCTCATCAAGCAATTTTGCAGTAGCTTCTAAGAGATTTTCCAAACCTTGGTGAGCCAAACTTGAAATTGGGAAAATTTGTGGCAACTCATCGAATTCATCGTAGTTAGCAGCCAATTTTTCCTTAAACTCTTTCAAGTTTTCCTCAGCCTCAGGCATGTCCATCTTATTAGCCACAATAATTTGTGGGCGTTCCATCAAGCGTAAGTTGTAAGTTTCCAACTCTTTATTGATCTGAAGATAATCCTCGTAAGGATCACGTCCTTCACTCGCTGACATATCAATCACATGGAGGATAACACGTGTACGCTCAATGTGGCGAAGGAACTGCGTTCCCAAACCAACACCCTGACTAGCACCCTCAATCAATCCTGGAAGGTCAGCCATAGCAAAGCTCTCACCTGACTTAGTACGTACCATTCCCAAGTTAGGAACAATTGTCGTAAAATGATAGGCACCAATCTTTGGTTTTGCTGCCGTTACTACACTGAGAATCGTTGATTTACCAACAGATGGGAAACCAACCAAACCAACATCAGCCAAAATCTTCAATTCCAATTGAAGTTCGCGTTCTTCACCTGGTTCACCATTTTCAGCGATTTCAGGAGCAGGGTTACGAGGTGTTGCAAAACGGATATTTCCTCGACCACCACGTCCACCGTGAGCAATGACAAACTCTTGACCATCTTCAACTAAATCAGTAATAACTTTGCCGGTCTCAGCATCACGAACTGTCGTACCTGGCGGGATGCTAACGATGAGGTCTTCAGCACCTCGACCGTGCATTCCCTTGGTCATCCCTTTTTCGCCATTCTTAGCCTTGAATTTACGGTTATAACGGAAATCCATAAGGGTACGCAAGCCTTCGTCAACCTTGAAAATGACCGAGCCACCCTTACCACCGTCACCACCCCAAGGACCGCCATTGGGTACATATTTCTCACGACGGAAAGCGACCATCCCGTCACCACCACGACCAGCTTTGACACTAATCTTGGCTGTATCTAAAAACATACTCATCTCTATATCTCTCTTTCTGACTCGTGTGTCCTATATCAAGACATTCTCATATAAAAGAATTTCCGACAGACACAAAAAAACGCTTGATAGCGTCTTAAAGAACAGCTGCGACTGCTTGGAAAATCAATGCCCCAACTGTTACTAATAGCATAATCAAAACGACCAATACTGTTAGACGTTCAAAAAATGATTTCTTACGTGGTCCGTTATCTCCAAATGCCACTTGAATTTACCTCGTTTTTTCTTCTATTATTTCACAATAATAGTAACAAAAATCTGCCCATTTCGCAACTCTTAACTAGCTTAAGCCAAAGGAATTCCAAAAACAGCTAAAGCTTCCAACTCCTCCTCGGTTAAACGTCGCCAAGCACCAAGTTCTAAATCATCTGGCAGACTTAAAGGCCCCATACTCATACGTTGTAACTCTATCACTTCCTTACCACAAGCAGCTACCATACGCTTAACCTGATGGAATTTCCCCTCGGCAATGGTAATCTGAACCAGGCTAGTCCCAGTAGCCCTATCTACTGAAATAATCTCTAGTTTAGCTGGTTGGCAAGTATGGTCTTTGAGTTCAATTCCTTTTTCAAAAGCCAGAATATCCTCCTGATCCATGATTCCATCCACCTTAGCCTGATAAATCTTGTCCACGTGTTTCTTAGGCGACAACATGGCGTGAGCTAAGTCACCATTATTAGTCAAAAGCAGGAGACCATGAGTATCAATATCCAAACGACCAACAGGAAAGACCTGCTTATGTCTGGCTGTATCATCCAGTAAATCAAGTACTGTCTTGTGACGGGCATCCTCCGTCGCTGAGATAACACCCTGAGGCTTATTTAAAAGATAGTAAACAAAGGTCTCGTGTGTTAATGATTGACCTTGAAAAGCAATCTGGTCTTGATTCTCATCAATCTGAGTCTTAGGTGATGTCTCCACCTGACCATTTACGGTCACTTGTTTCTTTTTGAGAAAGGTCTTGACTTGACTGCGACTACCAACACCACAATCAACCAAAAACTTATCCAGACGCATCTATACTTCCTCCTTTATTGGAATCCAAACTTCCATTTCATAATCTTCAGCCTGACGATTCCCTGGTGGATAAACCTCTACAGTTGGCTGATCAATCATTTCAAAATGTTTCTTAGCATAATGAAAACTCTCCCAAACAGCTGCTGTTGCAGGCTCTCTAAGTTTAAAAACCGCATAAGTAGCTGGCGCAAGAGCAATCATTTCCATACTATCATCCTCACCAGCCAAAGCCGTTACATAAGTCTTGCAACTGCCATCATTAATCCGAATACCATAGGTAGGAACAGCCAAATCATCTTGTTCTGCCAAAAAGGGTACCCAAAGGAAGTCTGTCGGCTTACCTAGTTCCTCACCTTCAAAAGCCATCCCTGAAAAACTCAAAAATCCCTTTCGAACAACCTTCACATCATAACGAACGGTTACTAAATCTAGCTTTTGAATCACTTTCTTCAGTTTTGTCAGTTCAACTGGAACCTCATCCGCTAGGACATAGGAAATCTTTTCTACAAATGCTTCTTTTTCAGCATTACCAGAACCTATAGGAACCAATACCCAATCTTCTGCTGTGACACCTTGATCTTCACAAAGGTAGGTAAAGTGCTTTCCTCCTTCGTTAAAAGACACATCAGCTAAACGAAAAAGGGGCTCAGGCAAATCGACAATCACCATCTCAAGCCCCTTTGCTTGAAACAAGAGCTCTTGATCCCTTAAACGCACCTTCATAGCCAAACTATCACTATCAATAGAAAAGCTGTTATCCAAGTCCATTACAGACTGAAAGAAGGCTTGGTGTAACCCTGAAAAAGTCCAGACGGCATGCCAACGACACATCATCTCATAATCATCAATGGTCACAAGAAAAGAGAGCTCCTGCTGGTCTGACGCATAAGAATAGGCTTGAACACTCAATTGGTCTGGTGTCAGGTAGTCATTAACAAAGACCGCAAAGTCATCCATGGTTTGAAAATCTGACATAAACGCTCCTTTTCTATTCCTCGACCGAGCCTGTCACATACATGGTAAATGTAGCCCTCGTAAGAATTTTCTCTTCCTGATTAGTAATGACAACTTCCACCACCTTAGTCGTCTTACCATTATGAACACACAATCCTTCGATTTTGAGTTGGTCAGACAAATGCCCTGCCTTGAGATAATTGATATTAGACTGAAGCGTCACCGCATAGTCACCTGTTGAAATGGCCACAAGCCCTGCGACCTGATCACAAAGCGTAAACAAATAACCCCCATGAGCATTACCAAAATAATTCAGGGACTTCTCAACCACCTTAGTTGTCACGATGACATGTCCCGTTTCAAATAGTTCTTCTTGAAAATTCTCAAACACACGGATTTCATGTAGTTTGTCTTGCATTGCAAGCCCTCCTATTGTTGCTCATTCCACACCTAGTGAAATGACACGTCTTTATCTACTAGTATAACACGAAGTTCATAAAGGATAGTAAGCTTATTTGGCTAAGCTAATATCAACCTGAATATCTTCACGAAAAAGCTTCTTCACTCGGCAAAAATTATCCACAAAAGCCAAGAGTTCTTGCTCATTTTCCAAAATCAGATCCTCAGGTAAATGAATGGCCAGAGTGAAATGGTCTTCTTCATAGTTGGAATCAACTTGAATAGTAAGCTCCTCGATTCCCTGATACTTGGCAAAATAGCTCTGTAGACACATAGTCACGCAGGAAGCCAAGGCAATATTGACCAAGCTCATCGGTGTTTCCCCATCTTCCGTATAGCCAAAAAGTTCCACAGGTGCTCCGTAACCCTCTGAAAGCGAATGGAAACGTTTGTCACCTTTAATTGTTGTTTGATACATCATGTCACCTCAATCTTTTTTTATTATTATAACAAAGAGAGCCTTAAGGACCGAACTGAACGCTTTGGAATATCTATCAAAAGAAGAAAAAGCGTAAGGTCTTTTAGCTCTTATTTTCCAATAGATTAGCCTTGTACAACACTGATATTACCAAGGGATTACAGTTGCGTAAAAACAACTGGAAGCGCTTTTAAATCTTTCTTTTTTCATTTAAAATAAATTTACTCAGAAAAAAGGGAGACTATTATGAAAACATTTTCTAAATTAACTTTAGCCTCTGTCTCAGTTCTTGCCTTGTTGACCTTAGCAGCATGTGGCAACTCTAAAGACAAAACTGACTCATCATCTTCAACACCATCATCAAGCAAGGTGACCAAAGAATCTTCTTCAACGGATTCAAGCGCTTCAGTAAAAGTCAACAAAGACGGATCAACTGAGGTCAGTGACGGAAACGGTAACTCAGCAAAAACAAACGGTAATAATACTGTCGAAGCCAACGATAGCGAAGGTAACAGCGCAACAGTTGGTCAAGATGGCTCAGTCGACGTTAATAGCCAAGACGGTACAAATGTCAAAGTTGGATCAGACGGGACTGTCTCAATTGGTAACTAAATAAGATAAAAAAGGCTAGCTAATCTGCTAGTCTATTTTTTAGGTTCAGATTGATGTAAACGCTTCCTGAAAGTGCTATAATAGGCGTGGAAATCCAAATTCAGGAGGTGAGACAATGAAAAATAAAATCGTCTTGGGATGTTTTGCTGCAGCGACTTGTGAGATTCTCTTTGGGCTCAGTTTTATCTTTACCAAATCTATTACAGCACAGGTCAGTGACCTGGCTTTGATCTCTTGGCGCTTTGTCACAGCCTTCCTTTTTATCAACCTCTATTTTCTCGTCAGTCGACGTCGGATAAACATTAACGGTAGAAATCTTAAACCTCTGACACGTATTGCCATCCTTAATCCGATAATCTATTTTATCTGTGAAACGATTGGCATTCGTATGACGACGGCTTCTGAAAGTGGTGCCTTTCTTGCCTGCATCCCAGTCGTTGCCCTTATCATGTCTAGCCTTATTTTAAAAGAATGGCCTAGCCGTTGGCAGGTGGTCGGTGTCATCACAACCCTCATCGGTATCATCATAGCTGTCTTTGCTGCTGGCGGTTCTACCCACTTCTCCCTTGTGGGCTACTTGATTCTAGGTCTAGCAGTCGTCTCCTACGCCCTGTATTGCGTTGATGTCGAAAGAGCCAGTCAATTTAGTAGCCTTGAGATTACCTATTTTATGCTTGCCAGTGGTTGCCTGACATTTGGACTCTTCGCACTCAGCCAAAGCTTTCTAGCAGGCGATTTGAAAGAGCTCTTGCTTCTCCCTGTGAGCAATCCAAAATTTACTATCACTATCCTTTATCAAGGCTTGGGATGCAGTGTTCTGGGCTATCTTCTTTCAAATTTTGCCATCGCAAATATCGGGGTCAACCGAACAGCATCCTTTATTGGGATTTCGACCATTATCTCAATTCTAGCTGCTGTTGTCGTCTTAGGAGAACCCTTCTCGCAGCTACAAATTTTTGCAGGCATTTTAGTCGTCCTGGGCGTCTATTTGGCCAATAAAACCTAAAACTCTCGGGAATTAATCTTCCGAGAGTTTTTAGTCTTAATCAAGCTCTGTTTGAATCAAAACGACGAGTTCTTCCTCATTAGGAATACTACTTACCGCAGTCGGCACAGGTAAATCCTTATCTCCATAGCCCTTTATAATATGTGATAAAAACACAGATGCTTTCGTCATGGCAAGAGGCAAAGAATCTGCCCTAATGCTACGACCAAAGTCAGGAAAACTAATTTGATAACCTTCCTCAATCGTGTGAAAAATCGCTGGATATTCGTATAACATGTCTCTTCCCCCATTTCAATACTAGACTCCTCTATGATAGGATGAGTTTAAGGATAAGTCAACCAAAAATCGTTACAAAGAAAGAGTGAAACCATTCGAAACAAGGCGGCAAAGTTAAAATAAGCTTAGTCCGTATTCAACTTGAGAAAGTGGCACCGATTCGGTGCTTTTTTGGTATACAAATAGTCCTTTGGATAATTCCAAAGGACTATTTGTATCTGTTCTATTTCTTAACCTTATCCAAAATCTCGATTACCTTATACAAATCTGGTTCTGTGATTTGGTAGGGAGCTTGTTCACGAACAATTGGTTTGGCACAAAAGGCGATACCAATACCAGCTGTCTTAATCATAGGCAAATCATTGGCACCGTCACCCATAGCAATGGTTTGCGAGAGTTCGAGACCATTTTCTGCGGCCCAATCTTTAAGTTTGGCAACCTTGACATCTTTGGTGACAATCTCACCATAAACCTTACCAGTTAAGACGCCATCAATTATCTCTAGGTGATTTGCCTTTACATAATCGATCCTTGCTTCAGCTGCCAGTCTATCAACCGTCTCATGGAAGCCTCCAGAAACTAAACCTACCTTGAAGCCACGGGCGTGGAGTTCATCCACAAGTTCCTTGGCTCCTTTGTTGAAATGAATACGAGCATAGACCTTATCAAATATACTCTCTGGCAGTCCCTTAAGTGTCGCCACACGCTCATTTAGTGCCTGTCTAAAATCCAATTCTCCACGCATGGCACGCTCTGTGATTTCAGCAACCTCTTGACCAACGCCTGCTTCTTCTCCCAATAAATCGATAACTTCTTCTTGGACTAGCGTTGAATCTACGTCCATAACTAATAAACCTTTAACTTCTGACATGATTACCTCGATTCTTTGATGCCTATATAAGCCTTCACTAGATTTAATTTTTATATGAAATGAAAAATGGACCTTACAAAAAATTCTGGACCGTAGTCCAGAATCTTTCTCTTACATACGAATTTGTTCGCGTGTCTTCTCGTAAGATGATACAAAACGATCTGTCACACCTGGTTCAACTGTTTCCAAGGCATAAGAGATTTCTTCCAAAGATGCATCATAATCATGATCAACCTCAAACAATTTAAGTGCATGCTCAAAGCTACTTTGAACAGCAGGTTCGAACGAACGGTAGCGGTTTGAGTATTGCAAGAGTTGCTCAGTCAAGGTTGCATTTTGAACAACCAAGTAAGCAGTCTCTTCCAAATGATCAATGGCGTTTTTAGATGTTTCTGTCAAACGCATTACCGCATCAATATTAATACGGCCACGGCTGAGTTCGTCCATAAGGGCCTCAATTTGAGCACTAGTTGAGAAGAATACACTCAAGAAGGATTGAGGAATACCTGGCAGGTTACGTTTTTCCATGTAACGCTTGATAACATGCAATTTATTAACATAAAGATCAAGCTCTTCACGTGCTTTAGCTTCGTTTATCTCAATAGCCTGAAGATTTTCAAAGACCTCAACCTGACCATTTTCAACAGCTGACAAGGTATTAAGACTCTTTTCAAAGATTTTCTCAAGTTCTGAGAATGGTTTTACCTGAGTTTCAAAATTTTCAAGGGTCGGAAGAACAGCCGTCTCCACACCTGAAATATCAGATGCAAAGCTACGAACATCTGCCGCATATGTTTCATCGAAGATGTAAGTCAACATGAGACGCTCAAGCTCTTCTTGAAGTTTCTTGTTGTTTTCTTTAGCATGCTTGAGATA
This sequence comes from Streptococcus sp., assembly GCA_016939315.1. Classification (GTDB taxonomy): domain Bacteria; phylum Bacillota; class Bacilli; order Lactobacillales; family Streptococcaceae; genus Streptococcus. The sequence continues at coordinate 119,095 of JAFHAZ010000031.1, forward strand.
ATCTGGCAAAATTTTCTTTTGACGCATAACAACCTTGTATGAGGCAATTTCACGTTCAAAAATGCTATACAAGTTGTCAATTTTTTCTTGAATCTCAGCGTTTTCTTCTTCCGCACGGTCTAAATCAAGAGAAACCAACTCACTTGAGTTTGAACGGATAGCTTCACGAATTTCTTGGAAGCGACGTTCGATATTTTTCTCAGGGAAGTGATAATTTTGCTCAATCAACTTGCGATAGCCAGATTCCAAATCATCCAACTGATCTGGGAAATCATCTTCCAACTTAGCTACAATAGCAGGAATCTTCTCTGAAATTTGACCCAATGCAATAGTGTGCTCTTCTGCACGATCCAAGATAGTAGATGCTTCAACAGGGTCACCTGATGAGTTAAGAGTCACGAATTCTGCAAACTCAGCTTCAATGTTTTTAAGCTGTTTATTGATTTCGGTCATGGTAGAACCGAAATTATCAGAGTTTTCCTCGATTGAGTTTTGCAACTCTTCGTACAAGTCTAGTGCATGCTTAACACGAGCACTGTTCTTTTCTTCTTGTTCTTTCAAGGTTGAGAGTGCTTCGCGGATAGACTTGATGTCTTCTTCCACAAGATCCAACTGACTCTCAATGTTATTAATTTCACCACTAGCCTTGAAGAAATGGAAGGTATCGTTCATATTTTCAGCTTCGAAAATATGATTTTCAATATCTGCGAATGAATTTGTCGAGATATCTATCCATTTCTGATTCCATTCACGGAAGGTTGTCTGACTTTGCCCAATCAAGTGAAGCTTTTTGACTTCTTCAATTTCTTCATTAACTGGCAAGTCAAATAATCTTTGCTTGCGTTCTTCAAGCTCTGCAATCCGCGAATCATTTCGTTTTCTAATAAGAATACCGACTAAGTAAGCGATAATTACGAGCATAACTACCACTACAATCAGTAAAACAATTCCGCTAGACATAGTTTCTCCTTAATCGTCTATTATGTTCATAAATGTAGAATAACATTACGATTATATCATAGTTATCCTAGCATTGCACCCTTTTCTAAAAGAATATTAGATATCTAGAGTACTGTAAACGGCATTTTCTTCGATAAATTCGCGGCGAGGTTCAACCTTGTCTCCCATCAGCATATCGAAAATCTTATCTGCTTCTGCAGCATCATCCACAGAAACACGTGCCATCAAACGATTTTCAGGGTCCATGGTTGTTTCCCAAAGTTGGTGGTCATCCATTTCACCCAAACCTTTATAACGTTGTACCGTAGGTTTTGAACGTCCCACACTATACTTTTCAAGAGCAGAACGCAATTTGTCTTCTTGATCGGCACCAGGTTGGATGTATTCTTTAATCTCAGAACCAACCTTAACCCCATAAATTGGAGGTTGTGCAATGTAGACATAGCCTGCTTCCAAGACTGGACGCATAAAGCGGTAAATCAAAGTCAGAAGCAAGGTACGGATGTGAGCCCCATCGACATCGGCATCGGTCATAATTACCAACTTGTGGTAACGAGCCTTGCTGACATCAAATTCAGCTCCAAAACCTGTTCCCATAGCTGTGAAGAGAGAACGAATTTCTTCATTGGCTAGAATCTTATCCATGCTAGCCTTTTCAACGTTCAAAATCTTACCTCGAATTGGCAGAATGGCTTGGAATTCACGGTTACGTCCTGACTTAGCAGAACCACCAGCTGAGTCCCCTTCGACAATGAAAAGTTCATTCATTTCGGCATTATTTGATGAACAGTCTGCCAACTTCCCTGGAAGGTTAGAAATTTCAAGACCTGACTTCTTACGTGTCACTTCACGGGCACGTTTAGCGGCGATACGAGCCTTAGAAGCCAAAATCCCTTTTTCAACAATCTTCTTAGCAATGGCAGGATTTTCCAAGAGGAAGCGACTCAAAGCTTCACTGAAGAGACGATTGGTAATCTTAACTACTTCAGAGTTTCCAAGCTTGGTCTTGGTTTGACCTTCAAACTGTGGGTTTGGATGCTTGACAGAGATGATAGCAGTCAACCCTTCACGAACATCATCCCCAGTCAAATTATCATCTTTTTCTTTGAGAATCTTATTCTGACGTGCATAGTCATTAATGACACGCGTTAAGGCTGTACGGAAACCTTGTTCGTGAGTACCACCTTCATGGGTGTGAATGTTGTTTGCAAAACTCATCACTGTTTCATGATAGCCAGTTGTATATTGCATAGCAACTTCAACCGAAATACCATCCATTTCACCATCAGTGTAGATAGGTTCGTCAAAGATAACATCCTTGTTTTCATTGATGTATTTCACATAAGACGTGATACCACCTTCGTAGTGATAATGTTTCTCTTGTTCGAGACCCTCACGCTTATCTGTGATAGAGATACGGAGCCCCTTGTTCAAAAAGGCTAGCTCTTGGATACGTTTAGCCAATTTTCCAAAATCAAACTCAGTTGTTTCTTGGAAAATCTCTGGGTCTGGCGTAAAGTGAACAGTCGTACCATGTTTCTCTGTTTCACCAATTACTGCTAAATCTGCTACCACGACCCCACGTTTATACTCTTGGAAGTGGATATGGCCATTTTTATAAACCTTAACATCAAGTTGTGTTGAGAGGGCATTAACGACCGAAGAACCAACCCCGTGCAAACCACCAGAGACCTTATAACCGCCTCCGCCGAATTTACCACCAGCGTGAAGTACTGTAAAGACCGTTTCAACTGCAGGACGGCCAGTTTTTTCTTGGATATCGACTGGAATACCACGACCATCATCGACAACGGTAATAGAATTGTCCGGCTCAATAAAGACCTGAATATGAGTGGCGAAACCAGCTAAGGCCTCATCAATTGAGTTATCGACAATCTCCCATACCAAATGATGCAACCCTTCTTTTGAGGTTGATCCAATATACATACCTGGGCGCATACGTACCGCTTCAAGCCCCTCTAGGACTTGAATCTGGCTGGCATCATATTCTTGCGCTTTTTCTTCAAGATTTTTTAATTCATCAGTCATTTATGTCACAATCTCCAATAATGATTTATGGCCGTCAACAAGCAAGGTATCCAGACCTGCTGCTTTTCCTGCCTCTATATCTATCTGGCGGTCACCAATGACCAAGCCGTGTTTAATATCGTATTTGTTAATTAAATAAAGGAAACTATCTGGACTCGGCTTTCTAGCAAAGCCATTTTCAGAAGTTACAACCTCTGTAAAATAAGAGGCAATTTCTGCTTTGTCAAGGATTTCTAGCACCAAGTGATTACGGTGGCTAACCAAAAAATTACGCCCACCCTCAGCCACAATCTTAGCTAGGACAGCCTTAGCACCTTCAAAAAGAACAGGTTCCTGTAGATGCTTGGCTTCCTCCTGCTTATATAGGGTTCGAAAATCAGCTATATCAGGCGCAAACATAGCAATGGCAGTACTCGTTGATACCTTAAGGGCATCATAGACTGCTTGAGGTTCTGCTGTACGCTCAAATTGTTCTAAAGTTGCTAGAAAGGCTTGGGTTGATACCTGGTAATTATCCAACAAGGTACCACCCAAATCCCAGATATAATCTCCATAATTCATAACCTTAATTATAACATAAAAGGTCAGATTTTGCTTGTTTTTCACAGCTAAAAAGGCTTGGAAAACCTATCCAAACCTTAATTTTTTATTTCAGAATCAAACTTGCCACAATAGGACTAATAAAGACATATAATATCCCTGTTACAGCGATCGAAAGACCACCCATGGCACCTGCAACCTGACCATATCTGAAGGCAGCTCCGGTACCTACGGCGTGTCCAGTTCCTCCGAGTGAAAGTCCGATAGCAACTGGATCTTTAATGCCAATCATTTTTAAGAAGACAGGACCCAAGACAGAGGTTAAGATTCCCGTAATAACAACGACGACCAAGGTCACTGTTGTAATCCCCTGCATTTTTTCCGAAATTCCTACAGCCATGGCAGTCGTTACAGACTTAGGAAAGAGAGAGATGGCTAAGAAATAATCCATCCCAAAAAGCTTAGCAATCAAGGCCGTATAACTCGTATTTAGAACACAGGCAACAGTTGATCCAATTAGAATACTCTTATAGTGATGGCGCATGAGGTGTAGATTTTTATAAAAAGGAACTGCTAGCGCGACTGTTGAAGGAATAATCAAACTGTTAAGATAAGAGCCACCGACATAGTAATCCTTGTAGGAAATACCTGTATAGTGCAAAATGACAATAATCAAGGCAGTCGATACAAGGAGTGGCGTTGTCAAAGGATTAGGAAAACGGCGATAAATCAAAAGCCCTATTGTGTAAGCTAGTACAGAAAGTGTTAGCCCAAACAAGGGTGTATTAAAAAAATTAGCCACGTTTAACCTCCTCGTAATCACCTTCAAAATGCTTTTTGATGAAACCGACAACTACTGCAATCACTACAATATTAAGAACCAAGGCTCCCATAATAATCAAAATAATAGGGACAATATTCGCTGAAATAGCATTCCACCGTTCCATAATACCGACACCTGCTGGCAAAAATAGAATGGTCATATTGGCAATTAAAAACTCTGCTACTGCATGAATATGACGTAGACGAATCCACTTAAGCTGAAGAGCAATAAGAAGCAAGAATAGGCCAATAATGCTTCCAGGAATAGGTAATTTGAAGAATGTTGAAATAGCTTCACCAATAACGGCAAACAAACAAATCAACATAAATTGAACGTAGTATTTCACGACTTGCCTCCTAGGTTTAATCACCTATTAGTCTACTCCTTTTTTTTTGAATTTCAAGAGTTTTCAGTAAATTCTTTTGAAAAATTGAGAGGTATAAATCAGCCTCTTTGAATATAAAAAAATCCAACCCTAAGGCTGGACTTTATCACAGATGCCACCACCGAGAATTGAACTCGGAACGGAGCATTACCATTGCTCTATTATACCATTTAACTATAGCGGCAACTGTTTTAATCTTACCATACTTCTATTTACTGTGGCAAGATTTTTTGCTTATTTTTTATAAATTTAAGTCTTGGTAAGGCGTACGGTAACCCACCTGTAAAACCTTACCATCTTTAATCAAGATAGGACGTTTAATCAACATACCATCTGAAGCCAAGAGTTCAACAGCTTCATCAAGAGATAGGGTTGGCAACTTATCCTTTAGACCTAGAGAGCGGTAGGATTGACCACTCGTATTGAAGAATTTCTTAAGTTCTAAATCTGACCCTTCCAAAAGCTCTTTTAAAAATTGAGCTGAAGGTGGATTTTCCTTAATATTAATAGATTCAACATCTAAACCTAATTGATTGAGTTCTGCCTTTGCCTTGCGACAAGTGCTACATTTGGGATATTCATAAAAAGTATACATGTTTTTCTCCTTTTTTCTAGCATAAGATATCTGTCTAAGGATTGTCAAACCTAATGCCTTCTATATGAAGTAAGAAACGCTTGGCGTCTTCTCCTGCGGCATATTTTCCTATATGACCACTACTAGGAAGAACCCGATGACAAGGGACGATAATCAACCAGGGATTCTTACCAACAGCAGTTCCTACGGCCTGTGCCGATTGACATGAAATCACTTTACCAATCTGACTATAGGTTCTGCTCTGCCCCGCAGGAATGTCCCGTAAAGCTGACCAAACCTTTAGCTGAAAGGCTGTCCCTCTATCAGCTAGAGGGAGGATATCTGGACTTGGATGATCACCTTTAAAATAAGCCTCTAACCAATTCTTGGTCATTTTCAAGATAGGATTTGAGGTGTCTACTAGCTCCTCTTCCTTGATTCCTGCCTGAAAATGTTTTTGCCCCTCCAACCAAATACCATAAAGTGCTTGGTCACTAGCCACCAAGCACAAGCGTCCAATAGGAGATAAATAATACTGACGATAAAGCATGTCTTTATTATAACAAAAAAGACAGGAATCTCTTGTTCCTGTCAATTAACTCTTATTATTTACCTTTAATCAAACGCACACGAACGATATTGTCACTAGCTTCAAACTTAGCAACCAATTCATCAATCTTAGACTTGTCTGTTTCATCAAGGTCAAGAAGTGTATAGGCATAGTCGCCCTTAGAACGGTTGATGATATTATCGATATTGATATTAAAATCAGAAACCGCAGTAGAGATACGAGCCACAATATTAGGCACGTTTTTATTAATCAAGGTGATACGGTATGGGGCACTCAAGGCCTGTTGCACACGTGGGAAGTTAACAGAGTTAACAATTTCACCTGTTTCCATGAAACGACGAATGGTTTGACCAGCCATAATCGCACAGTTAAGTTCTGCTTCACCTGTTGATCCACCAACGTGTGGGAAGACAGTCACATTAGGTTTGTTAAGGAGGTCTTCTGTACCAAAGTCGGTGATATAGCGTTTAACCACACCTGTTTCCAAAGCATCAAAGAGGGCATCATTATCTACCAACTCTGCACGGGCAAAGTTAATGATAGTTGTCCCTTTTTGCATAAGGTTAAAAGCATCCGCATTGAAAGTACCTTTTGTATCTGGTGTCAATGGAACGTGAACGGTGATATAATCACAGTTTTCAAAAATCTCTTTAAGATCAGAAACACGTCTTACATGGTGAGAGATATTCCAGGCAGCTTCAATAGAAACATATGGGTCGTAACCATAGACCTTCATTCCCAATCGGTAAGCATCATTGGCAATACGTGCACCAATAGCACCAAGTCCGATAACACCCAATGTCTTACCAGCAATCTCGCTACCTGCAAACTGTTTCTTACCTGCTTCAATTTGTTTAGGAACGTCGTCACCACTAAGTGTGTTAACCCAAGCATTGGCTGCAATATAGTCACGTGCTGAGAGTAAGATAGAGGCCAAAACAGCTTCTTTAACAGCGTTGGCATTGGCACCTGGAGTATTGAAGACAACAATCCCTTTTTCAGTTGCTTCGTCAACTGGGATATTGTTAGTACCTGCACCAGCACGCGCAATAGCTTTCAAGTTGTCAGGGAAGACAGTATTATGGAGATTTTGACTACGAATGATATAGGCATCCGGATTTTCCGCTAAATCACCATCAATTTGGAAATGATTTCCAAGTTCCTTCAAACCAATCTGGTTAATATTGTTATACGTTTTTACACTAAATACCATAATTTTTTTCCTCTTAAATCAATGTATCCCGTGGTGAGCTGCTTCATCAAGTTCTTGATAAAAGGCCTTCTCCTGCTTAGTTTTGATTTTCTGATAAGCAAGACGTTCACCATCAATAGGAACCTTGCCACAATAGACATAGCCAAGCTTCTCCAAAATATGCTGCATGACAGTATTCTTTTCATGCGTATCGCAACGGAAATCATGGGCATCCGTTCCCTCAATAAGACCTTGAATAAAGGTTTGAGCAATGCCTTGACCCGTAAATTCACTTAAAACGGCAATTCTATGAAAAGTAATGTAGCGCTTATTGTGGTGTTTCCAGTCCCCGTCATAGATTTTGTCGTAAGCAGGGTCTCCATCAACAATCACCGCAGCATAAGAAACGATTTGACCATCAACAATTCCTACATAGGCCTGCCCATTAAGGACATCGTCAAAGATAGTTTCTTCAGTAGGGTAACCATCAGCTCCTTGCCATTGGGTGTTCCCTGCTTCTGCTAAAGCAGTTCTAGCACTCTCAATCACAGTCATGATAGCCCCAATTTCATTTGGGAAGGCTTGTCTAATTTCCATCTCTTTACCTAATTATTTATTTTCGGCTTCAAATTTCTTCATAAAGTCAATCAAGTCAAGTACACCCTGACGTGGGAAAGCATTATAAACACTAGCACGCATACCACCTACAGAACGGTGGCCTTTGATATTCTTGAAGCCAAGAGCATCTGCTTCTGCTACAAATTTAGCATCCAAGTCTTTACTTGGTGTGACAAATGGAATGTTGCAGACAGAACGATCCTTGGCATCTTTAACAGGATTGGTGTAAAAATCAGATGACTCGATATAATCATAAAGAAGACCTGATTTTTCACGTTGAATTTCCGCCATCTTATCTACGCCACCAATTTCATTTTTAACCCAGTCAAAGACGAGTTTTGAAATATAAATACTGAAACATGGTGGTGTATTGTAAAGTGATCCTGCTTCAGCTTGAATACGGTAGTCCAACATAGTAGACAATTGTGGTTGGTCGTTAAGGAAGTCTTCACGGACGATAACCACTGTCACACCAGCAGGTCCAATATTTTTCTGAGCACCAGCATAGATAAGGGCAAAATCTTCAACGTTATAGCGAGCAGCCAAAATATTTGAAGACATATCAGCTACAATTGGCACACCATTGGTATCAGGCAAATCATAGATAGCTGTTCCTTCAATGGTATTGTTAGTAGTCAAGTGAACATAGGCAGCTTCTGGATCAATCGTTGAAGGATCAAAACTTGGAATATGATCGTAAACAGTATCCTCAGATGACGCCAAAAGAATTGGTTCAAAAGGAATGGTTTTTGAAAGTTTAACAGCTTCTGTATAAGCTTTTTTACCCCATGAACCACCTACAAGGTAGTAAGCTTTCTTACCTTGAGCGAGGTTCAGTGGTAGCATTGAGAATTGTGTAGAGCCGCCACCTTGCAAGAAAATAACCTTATAGTTATCAGGAATAGCCATAAGCTCACGAAGTGTCGCTTCCGCATCTTTAACGATTTTGTCAAATTCTGGAGAACGGTGGGACATTTCTAGCACGGACATACCGGAATCTTGGTAGTTAAGCAATTCAGCTTGCGCTTTTTCAAGCACTGGTTTTGGTAATGTAGCAGGTCCTGCTGAGAAATTATAAATTGTCATAAAGACACCTCCAAAATTTTAATGGTCCTATTATAGCGAATTTTCTGAATATTGTAAAGTGTTAACAGTAAAAAACGAACGGGATTAACCGCTCGCCTCAAAAAAGTTAGGTATTTTATGTATATTTTCATCAGTAATTGATTTTAGTATCCGTTTATTTTTGCTTAAGAAAATAGGCTGCCCCAATTAGATTAGCTCCATTATGATGATGACAAGCAACAATCTTGGGACGTTTAATAATTTTACCGATAAAGTCAATCTCATGGTGAACCTTATCAAACTGGCGGTTTACCTCCTCGATAAGAATTGGCTGGGCTGAAATGCCACCTCCAATAACAAAGGTTTCCATATCAAAGATGGTTTGAAGATTCAAAATGGTAATGGCTAGATTACGGCAATAGCTTTCAAAAAGCGAATAGACCGTTTTATCTCCTGCATTTATGGCCTTAAATGCGGCTAAACCATCCTTTAAATCTGAGTTACCTAGCACTTCATTTACCTTGGTAATTAAACCGACAGCCGACAAAGTCATGCCTCGCATCAATGAAGGATCAACTTTTTCCATTTGAACTGGTAAAAGAAAGGTCAACTCCCCCGCTTGAAAGTGGCTTCCTTGAAAAAGTTTACCATTAATAATAAATCCACCACCTAGACCTGAACCCAAAACAAGGGCTGCACCATTGGTTACTCCTTGCAAATGACCCGTCGCTAGCTCTGCCAAGGCCGCTGCTTTACCATCATTAAGAGCCATCACAGGCAGATGGTACTTGGCTTCAAGGACCTCTTTAATACGAAAGTCGTGGAAGAACCTCAATAAGCCACCATGATAAATCACACCTTCCTCAGTATCAACCGTCCCTGGAACACTAATTGCAATACCTGATAAGTCTACTTCAACTGAATTGACTATCTGACCAATCACGTCAATGGCTTGTTCTAAGTTTTGTGGGGATGACTGCGTCGGCAGACTCTTTTCAATGGCAAACCGATCCGAGACAAGTGCTGACTTCACCTGTGTTCCCCCAAAATCAATCGCTAAAATCGTCATAAGCATCCTCCACAGATTGTTATTCGTCATTATAACACAAAATAGCAAAAACTAGAAAAAACGGTTCCAAAATGCTATCATAAACTTACACAATTAGATAAAAGGAGTATCTCACATGACTAAATTTCTACACACTTGTGTCCGTGTCAAGGACCTAGAAGCCTCACTTAAATTTTATAAAGAGGCACTTGGTTTCAAAGAAGCTCGTCGCAATGATTTTCCAGAATATAAGTTCACCCTTGTCTATTTACAACTCGAAGATGATCCTGATTATGAGTTGGAATTAACCTACAACTACGACCATGAAGCTTATGATCTCGGGGATGGATATGGTCATATCGCCGTTGGTGTTGATGACCTAGAAGCTACACACCAAGCTCACAAAGAGGCTGGCTATACTGTCACAGACCTCTCAGGTCTTCCTGGTAAACCAAAAATGTACTACTTCATCACTGATCCAGATGGCTATAAGATTGAAGTTATCCGTTTGACGCAATTCCTAGAAAAATAAAACAAAAAAGTCAGATCATATAGATCTGGCTTCTTTTTTGTGCTTAATTTTTATTATCTGTCTTTAAGGCTGACAAAATTTGGGTACGAATATCATCCACACCGTTTGGATTATTTGGTAGGAATAAGGTTTGATTGCCTTTAGCCGCAAAAGTATTAAGAGTATCCAAGTATTGGTTAGTCAAGAGAATAGACATAATCTGCTCTTCAGACATCCCCACATTAGCCTCTTTAAGTTCTGCAATAGACTCAGCTAATCCATCAACGATTGCCTTACGTTGTTGGGCAATACCAACCCCGTGAAGACGATCTTTTTCAGCTTCGGCTTCAGCTGCTGTGACAATCTTGATCTTATCAGCTTCTGCCAATTCTTGGGCTGCTACACGCTTACGTTGGGCAGCATTGATTTCGTTCATAGACTGCTTAACTTCAGCATCTGGTTCAACTTTGGTAATCAAGGTCTTAACAATGATATAACCATAAGTTGTCATTTCTTCTGCTACTTGGTGTTGAACCTCAAGGGCAATCTCATCCTTTTTCTCAAAGAGCTCATCGAGCGTCAATTTAGGAACTGATGAACGAAGGGCGTCCTCAATGTATGATTTAATTTGAGCCTCTGGACGCATGAGTTTATAGTAAGCATCTGTAACATTTTGCTCATTAACACGATATTGAGTGGCCACATTCATCATGACAAAGACATTATCCTTTGTCTTAGTCTCAACCACAATCTCACTTTGAAGCAAACGTAGTTGAATACGAGCTGCAATTTTGTCGATACCAAACGGCAAACGCATATGGATACCACTCGTTGCGATTTTTTGATAGCGTCCAAAACGTTCAACGATAGCTACTGACTGTTGACGTACGACATAAAGCATACTGATGAGAATTCCCAAGATAATCAAGAATGAAATCAGTAAAAAGAGAAATGCTGCTTGCATGTTAAGTCCTCCAAAATAAACATTAAAAATTTCTTTGTTTTATTATAGCACAGCCATACAATTTTTCAAGAAAAATAGTATGGCTTGTTCGGAATAGTGTAAAGTAGACACTTTCTTAATCTCTTATGTGTCAGCACTCCTGAAATCTTGGAAACACTTGTTAATCGAGAGACTTGTACACAACAGGCGAGACTTTTCGATGTAAGAAAAAGACTGAAACTATTGAGTTTCAGCCTCTCCGTAATTTTAAAATAAAATCCTTTGAAGAACCGTTTTAGATTGCATCTAAAACTTAGGTCTCAAAAGACTTATTTACGATACATCTTGACTTGAAGGTAAATATCGTTATAGATTCCTAGCCATTTTTGTCCCAAGTTGTTATAGACTTCAAGGTTTTTAATGGTTGATTCTGAGGGATAAAAGGCTTTATCATCAGTGATACTCTTTGGAAGTAAGGCTTTAGCTGCTTGGTTAGGTGTGGCATAACCGATATATTCAGCATTTTGGGCTGCATTTTCCGGTTTAAGCATGAAGTTGATAAAGGCATAAGCCTCTTTTTCATGCTTTACAGTCTTAGGAATCACCAAATTATCAAACCAAAGATTTGAGCCTTCAGATGGGACAACATAACGTAGGTCCTCATTTTTATCAAGCATCTCACTAGCTTCCCCTGAGAAGGTTACTCCAATGGCCGCATCACCTTGAACCATGTAGCCCTTCATCTCGTCACCAACAATGGCCTTGATATTTGGTGTTAGACTATTAAGTTTAGTTTCAGCCAAACGTAATTCGGTCATATTCTTCGTATTCAAGCTATATCCCAGGCTATTGAGTGAGAAACCAAGGACTTCACGCGCACCATCAACTAGCATAATCTGGTTTTTGTAATCTGGTGACCAAAGATCATCCCAGTGCTGTGGTGCTTTTTTCACCAATTTTGTATTATAAACAATACCGACAGTTCCCCAGAAATAAGGGATGGAATAGTCATTGTGAGGGTCAAAACTAAGTCCTTTAAAGCTTGGGCCAATCTGGTCAAAACCTTTGATTTTAGATTTATCCAACTTCACCAAAAGGTCTTCCTTAACCATTTTATCAATGGTATAGTCTGACGGCACAGCGATATCGTAGGTTGTTCCGCCCTGCTTAATCTTGGTATACATGGCTTCATTGGAATCAAAGGTTTCGTACTGAACCTTGATGCCCGTTTCTTTTGTAAACTTGGTCAGGAGGTCTGGGTCAATATAATCACCCCAGTTATAGATAACTAATTTGTCCGACACATTTCCTGTACGACTCTGCATGTAGGCAGAGATGCCCCAAAGGAAGAAGATAATGGCTAAGATACCTGCCAGAAATTGATAGAGTCTACGCATCCTGCTCCTCCTTCTCCTTGGTAATCGCATAATAACCTATCACTAAAAGAATAGAGAATAGGAAAACAACGGTAGACAAGGCATTGATTTCCAGAGAAATCCCCTTACGTGCACGTGAGTAAATTTCCACAGCAAGTGTTGAAAAACCATTTCCCGTTACAAAGAAGGTTACTGCAAAGTCATCCAATGAATAGGTAAAGGCCATGAAATAACCAGCAATAATACCAGGTGTCAAGTATGGCAACATAACCTCACGTAACATCTGCCATTGAGTTGCACCTAGGTCATAAGCGGCATTCACCATATCTCGATTCATTTCCTTTAGACGTGGCAACACCATGAGAACCACAATTGGGATTGAAAAAGCAATGTGACTCAATAAGACAGATACAAAACCTAGTTGGAAACCAATCAAGGTGAAGAGAATCAAGAAACTAGCACCAATCATGACGTCCGGTGCAACCATGAGTACGTTATTTAGGGATAAAATCCCAGTCTGTTGCTTCTGTTTACTCTCATAAATAAAGATAGACCCAAAGGTACCAATAATCGTTGCCAAAAGAGCGCTAAGGAAAGCTAAAAAGAAGGTTTGAGCCAGAATTAACATAAGACGGCTATCTGAAAACATGCTCTGATAGTTATCCAGAGTAAAACCTGTGAAACTATTCATATCGCCACCACTATTGAAAGAATAGGCGATTAAATAAAAGATTGGCAGGTAAAGGATAACAAAGACAAGAGCTAAATAGAGATTTGCAAATTTTTTCATTGACGTCTCTCCTTTGTTAACCACATTGTCGCAATCATAGCAGCAATAAGAACAACACCAATGGTTGCCCCCATTCCCCAGTTTTGTGTCGTGAGGAAGTGCTGTTCGATAGCTGTCCCTAGGGTAATAACACGGTTACCACCAATCAATCGTGTCAGCATAAAGAGGCTGAGACTAGGAATAAAGACCGACTGGACACCAGAGCGTACCCCATTAAGCGATAAGGGAAAAATAACCTTGGTAAAGGTCTGCCAATCATTGGCTCCCAAATCTTTACTTGCATTCACAATATTTTCATCCAAATCATCCAGTGCATTGAAAATCGGTAGAATCATAAAAGGAATTTCAATGTAGCTAGCTACGAAAATAAAGGAGAAATCCGTAAAAAGAATTTGCATGGGTGCAATCCCAAAGAAACCGAGAAAGGCATTGATACCGCCTTGTTGACCAAAAATCCCCATAAAAGCATAGGCTTTCAGAAGGAGATTGACCCAAGTGGGCAAAATGACCAACATCAACCAAAGTTGCTTATGCTTCAGTCTGGTTAAGAGATATGCCGTCGGATAAGAGATAAGGAGAGTTACCAGAGTAATGATGGCTGCATAAAGAACCGAGTTAAAACTCATCCTTAAGTAAGTCCAACTGGAAAAGAAGGTACCATAATTGTCCAAAGTAAAGTTGCCACTGATATCAAAGAAAGACTGATAGAGTAGCATGAGCACTGGAGCAACCACGAAGAGTAGGAGCCAAAGGAGGTAAGGAACCGAGAAGAGGCTAGCTGTTTTCTTCATAGCGCTCCTCCTCAATGGCATTAATCAAGCCATCTTCATGCTCTTCCACTTCCACATATTCTTCAATACGTGCATCGAATTCTTCTTCTGTCTCATTAAGACGCATGATATGGATATCCTCAGGCGTAAAATCAAGACCGATAATCTCACCCTCAATCGCCTTACGGGTTGAGTGAATCATCCATTCATTACCAAGATTGTCATAGGCAATGATTTCATAGTGGACCCCACGAAAAAGCTGAGTTTCCACGCGAACTTGCAATTTGCCCTCCTCAGGAAGTGTAATCTGTAAATCTTCAGGACGAATCACCACTTCGACAGGCTCATTAGGACGCATTCCTCCATCAACAGATTCAAAACGTTTCCCATTGAACTCAACCAAATAGTCCTCAATCATAACGCCTGGTAGGATGTTAGATTCTCCAATAAAGGTTGCAACGAAGTGATTAATAGGTTCGTCATAGATATCAACCGGAGTTCCTGATTGAACAATTTCACCATCATTCATAACAAAAATCCAGTCCGACATAGCCAAGGCCTCTTCCTGGTCGTGAGTGACAAAGACAAAAGTAATCCCTAAACGTTGTTGCAATTCGCGCAACTCGTATTGCATTTCAGTACGTAGTTTCAAATCCAGTGCTGACAAAGGCTCATCCAAAAGAACTACACGGGGTTGGTTAATAATCGCACGAGCAATAGCCACACGTTGACGTTGACCACCTGATAATTTTTGAATCGAGCGCTTTTGATAACCATTTAGTTGAACCATCTTTAAGGCTTCTTCTACACGCTCTTCAATTTCCTTTTTAGGCACCTTTTTCAATTTAAGAGCAAAAGCCACATTGTCAAAGACATTCATATGTGGAAAGAGAGCATAAGATTGGAAAACGGTGTGAACATCCCTTTTATTGATAGGAATATCATTGATACGTTTTCCATCCAAAAGGACGTCACCACTGGTCGCATCTAATAGACCTGCAATGATGTTCAAAATCGTTGATTTACCAGAACC
The DNA here is from genome assembly GCA_016939315.1 of Streptococcus sp. GTDB lineage: Bacteria > Bacillota > Bacilli > Lactobacillales > Streptococcaceae > Streptococcus. Next base: position 134,343 of record JAFHAZ010000031.1, read on the forward strand.
AGAAGCCCCAAGAAGGGTATAGAACTTACCTTCTTCTAGTTCAAAGTTGATGTCTTTTAAAACTTGTGTGCCACTGTCTTCAAACACTTTTGAGACATTTCGAAAGGCAATAATCGGATTAGTCAATTGTCATAAATCCTCCATGGATAGCAAATATAGGGATAGGGTTTTATTAGTTTAATTCGTCGCCAATGATACGTACTTCAGGCTCTAGTGTAACACCTGAATTTTCCTTAACCTTAGCGATAACATCTAAAATAAGGTCTTCATAGTCTTTTGCTGTTCCTTGATCGACATTAACCATGAAACCAGCGTGCTTAGTTGACACCTCAACACCCCCGATACGATGTCCCTTGAGGTTGGCTTCCATAATCAGCTGACCTGCAAAATGACCTGGTGGGCGTTTAAAGACCGAACCACATGAAGGGTATTCAAGAGGTTGTTTAAGCTCTCGCAAATGATTGAGACGATTCATCTCATTCTTGATTTGCTCGTAGTCTCCTGGTTTGAGGTTAAATTTAGCTGAAATAACCACTTCACCTGTTTCTTGGAGCACCGAACGACGATAACCAAAACGCATATCTCTTGCATCAATCGTACGAATATCACCGTCTTTTGTAAGAACCTGAGCAGAAACCAAAATATGGGCAATCTCACCACCATAGGCACCCGCATTCATAAAGACGGCACCACCAACACTACCTGGAATACCCGCTGCAAATTCAAAACCTGTCAAACTTTGGAAACGAGCCACCTTGGTTGTCGCAATCAAATTAGCCCCCGCTTCAGCTTCAATTTGATAACCATTAACTGCAATACCATTAAGTCTGTCAAACATAATCACAAACCCTCTGATACCACCGTCACGGACAATCAAATTACTGGCATTACCGAGCACCATCCAAGGAATGTCATGCTTATTAGCAAATTTGACAATACGAGAGAGTTCATAGCGGTTACGTGGAAAGGCCAAATAATCCGCTGGACCACCAACCTTGGTATATGTATAACGTTTTAAGGGTTCGTCGAAACGAATATCAATTCCCACTAAATCTTCTTTAAGTTCATCTAACATGTTATTTTCCATACTTTTTCTATACATTTATTTCTTTGTAGGTATCGTGATAGACTTCCCCATATTACTATCACTACCTAAAAATGAGTTAGTATTTTTCCCTAAAAATAAAAAGAAAAATACAGCAAAAAGCCAAGATTAATTATAGCAAAAAATCCCCATCTTGACGACAAGGAATTTCACGCAAAGCTAGTCCATAACTTCCAATTTACGGACATCACTAGTGTTTAATTGACTCAAATATTTTTTGTAGGCTTGACCAGTTTTAGGGTCAACCAAATCATCTGCTATTTCTATCAAGGGAACCAAAACAAAAGCTCTCTGACTCATATAAGGATGGGGCACTTTAAGGTGCTCAGTCTCCCAGATTTCCTGCCCATATAGAAGAATATCTATATCTACCGTCCGAGGCCCCCAATGTTCATGACGAACGCGATCAAGGTCTTTTTCAATTTGCTGACATGACCTTAGTAAGGTCTCTGCTGGCAACTGAGTCTCAATTGACAAAGCAAGGTTCAAAAAATCAGCCTGATTTGTCAGTCCCCAAGCAGCTGTTTCGTAATAAGAGGATACTGCTTTAACCTCCGTCTCAGGTAGATCATTCAAGGCCTTCACAGCTTTTTGAAGATAGCCCTGACGATCCCCCATATTAGATCCCAAACTCAAATAAACTCTTGTCATCGGCTACGCTCCAATTCAATACCAACACTCTTATAATGCCCATTAATTGGTGGATTTTCCTTGGTAATTCGAACTTTAATAGATTGAATTGGTGTAAATTGGGCAAATAGATCATCACAAATCGCACCCGCCAAACGCTCAATCAAAATGTACTTTTTATCTTCCACTTGTTTTTGCACGGCTTCGAAAACCAAACCATAGTGAACCGTATCATCTAGATTGTCACTCTGTGAAGCCTTAGTTAGATCAACAGTCAATTCCAAATCAACCACAAAAATTTGCCCTAGGGTCTGCTCCTCAGCAAAAGCCCCGTGATAACCATAAAAACGGCAACCATTTAAAATAATTTTATCCATAGTTTCTCCTTAAGACACTATACTCTTCCTTATTCTAACACAAAACAGTTGAAAAGTTGGTCTCTAATTAGTATGATATTTTAGACAGATCTGAAGTTAGTGCATTTACACTTTATGCAATCGATTGCATAAATCTTCTGATTTGGTAAAATATAGGCACAGGAGCTAAAAAGAGACTCCTGAATTATAAGCAAGACTATCTCAACTAATAAGGAAAAAAACTATGACAAATCAAACCGCAATGCAATATTTTGAATGGTATCTCCCAAGTGACGGTCAACACTGGAACAATTTGGCTGAAGATGCTCAACATTTAGCAGACCTAGGCATCAGCCACGTTTGGATGCCACCCGCTTTTAAAGCTACAAACAAAGATGATGTTGGTTACGGAGTCTATGACCTCTTTGACCTTGGAGAATTCGACCAAAAAGGAACAGTCCGCACCAAATACGGCCTCAAAGAAGAATATCTCAATGCTATCAACCAACTCAAAGAAGTTGGTATTGTACCTATGGCCGACGTTGTGCTTAATCACAAGGCGGCAGCAGATAAACTTGAGACCTTCGAAGTGGTCGAAGTTGACCCAGAAGACCGTACCCAAGAGATCAGCGAACCATTTGAAATCGAAGGCTGGACACATTTCACCTTTGACGGACGTAATAAAGCCTACGACGATTTTGAATGGCACTGGTACCACTTTAACGGAACCGACTTCGATGCCAAACGTAATAAAAGTGGTATCTATCTTATCCAAGGTGACAACAAAGGCTGGGCAGACAACGACTTGGTTGACAACGAAAATGGTAACTTCGACTACCTTATGTATGCCAACCTAGACTATAAACACCCTGAAGTTATTGAAAATATTTACGAATGGGCAGACTGGTTCGTTGAAACAACAGGCGTTCAAGGGTTCCGAATGGATGCCGTTAAGCACATTGATTCTTTCTTTATGCGTAATTTTATTCGCGATGTCAAAGAAAAACAAGGTCAGGATTTCTATGTCTTTGGTGAATTTTGGAATGGTAACGAGGAGGATAACAATACCTATCTTGAAAAGATTGAAAAACGTTTTGACCTTGTCGATGTTTCCCTCCACAACAATCTACACAACGCTAGCACAGCGGGAGCTGATTATGATTTAACAACAATTTTCGATCATTCCTTGGTCAAAAATCATCCAGAACATGCCGTGACCTTCGTAGACAACCACGACACTCAACGTGGACAAGCTCTAGAATCCACTGTTGAAGAATGGTTTAAACCAGCTGCTTACGCTCTCATCCTTCTCCGTGAAGACGGTCTTCCTTGCCTATTTTATGGTGACTACTATGGTATTGAGGGTGAATTTGCCCAAGAAAATTTCCAAGAGAGCCTAGACACCTTGCTCTACGCTCGTAAAGACCTAGCTTACGGTGAGCAAACAGACTACTTTGATGATCCAAACTGTATCGGGTGGACGCGCTCTGGCAACGAAGATGGGGCTCCATTAGCTGTAACGATTTCTAATGATGCTGCTAACAGCAAGTCTATGGAAATTGGTAGTGATTGGGCTGGACAAGCCTTCTATGACATTCTTGGAAACTGCTCTGATACTGTAACCATTGACGAAGACGGATGGGGAGACTTCCCGGTTTCTGAAAAATCTGTCAGCGTTTGGACAATTCAAGACTAAGAAAAAAAGCTCAATTGAGCTTTTTTTAGTATCATAAAATTCCTGAAATGGTCTTAACAATATCACGATTGGCGTCAACATTATGTACACGGACAATCTGACAACCCTTGCTAACAGCATAGCCAGATAGAGCAGCCGTTCCCTGATCGCGGTCCTTAGCTTGGGTATTTCCACCTAGTAAGTAGTTCACAACACGCTTACGAGAAATCCCAAAAAGAACAGGATAGCCCAAGGCAACGACCTTGTCCAAACCTTTTAGCAGGTCAATATTATGTTGGACATTTTTCCCAAAAAAGCCAAAGCCTGGATCAATCCAGATATTGTCCTTGGCCACACCTGCTTCCAAGGCGACCTGGGCTCGTTGACTGAGGAATGTACAGACATCTTCTGTGACATCATTGTATACTTCTTCTTTTTGATTATGCATGAGAATAATCGGCACATTCTTTTCAGCTGCTAAAGCTAGCATCTGACCATCATAGAGTCCAGCCCAGACGTCATTTAGAATATCTGCCCCTGCTTCAAGAGCAGCTCTGGCAGTAGCTGTCTTATAGGTATCAATACTGATGAGCACATCATATTTTGCCTTGATAGCCTGAATAACTGGCACAATACGAGCAATCTCTTCTTCCTCGGTCACAAATTCTGCTCCTGGTCCTGTGGATTCGCCACCTACATCGATAACGGCTGCTCCCTGGGCAATCATACGCTCAACCTGAGCCAACGCATCCTCTACAGTGTCAAAATCGCCACCATCTGAGAATGAATCAGGGGTGACATTCAAGATTCCCATAATACAGGCCTTACCTGCAATCTCATGTTTGCCAATAAACATCTTAACTCCTAAAAATCACGCATCAATGAAAGAATTTCCTTGCGTTCTTCACGGTCTTCTTTATAAAGGCCCTTAGCGACAGTTGTGATTGTCTTACTTCCCGGTTTCTTAATACCTCGCATGGTCATACACATGTGCTCTGCTTCAACCATGACAAAAACTCCTCGTGGATTCAGAGCTTCTTCAAGTGCTGTAGCAACTTGATCCGTAAGACGTTCTTGCAACTGTGGACGACGAGCAGCTACTTCAACCGCACGCGCTAATTTGGAAAGTCCTGTCACCTTGTCTCCACTTGGCAAATAAGCCACATGGGCCTTCCCATAAAATGGAACCAAATGGTGCTCACACATAGAGTAAAAAGGAATATCCTTGACAAGGACAACTTCGTCATGAACTTCTGAAAAGACAGCTGTAAATTGATCCTTAGGGTCTTCATTTAGACCTGAAAACATTTCAGCATACATCTTAGCCACACGTTTTGGTGTGTCCAAAAGTCCCTCACGCTCAGGATTTTCACCTAGAGCTTCCAATAGTTGATAGACTGCTTGTTCTACTTTTTCTTGATTTGCCATAATTTCCTCTTGCAACGTTATAATACTATCTATTATACCTTATTTTGCTGGATTTGTCTTGCAAAAAATAAGATTTCCTAGCTACCTAAATCTCAAAAAAAGCGAAGACCACCTTTCATATAGAGGTTATCTTCGCTTATATTTTTTAGTCTTTCAAGTGGTAAGAATAGGATGAAACCACAATATTCTCACGCCATTTGAGATAATATTTCAATCGTAAACTCATTTGGTTGTGAAGCATGGTTTGCCATGATTTTTTAGGTACAAACTGAGGAATCATGACTGTCAGAGTCGCATTATCCTTCTCAGCTTGAGTGGCGACCTCGTCGACATACTGAATGGTTGACTGAGTGATTGAGCTGTATGGTGATTGGATATGAACCATCTCAATTTCAGGAAAATATTTTTTAAACTCTTGTTCAGTTTCCTTGTCCTTGTTCTCTGTATCCTTAGTAGATACATGCATGGCGATAACCTTGTCACCAATAGAACGCGCATAGGAAATAGCTCCTATATTAGCCTTGGTAACATTCCCAACGAGGATAAGAACAATATTTCCTTGATAATGGTGTTCTTCTACCGCTCCATCAATACGCAACTGTTGAGCAACACCATTATAGTGTTTTTTAATCTTAAGGAACATCCACATCAAGATTGCAATAATTGGGAAGAATGGCCAGATATCTCCTAAACGGAAAAGGAAGAGAATGAGAACAATAGCATAACAAATGAGAGCCCCCAAGATATTAGCTAAAGAATGTTTCCAGAATCCCTTACCATATTCACGAATCCAATGGATAACCATCCCCGTTTGAGAAAGAGCAAATGGAATGAATACACCGATGGTATAAAGCGGAATCAAACGTTCCGTATTCCCTCGGAAAATAAACAAAAGGGTAATGGCACCAATTGCAAGTGTCAAGATCCCATTAGAGTATCCCATACGTGCCCCTTTTTCAAGGTACATATGAGGCATGTATTTATTTTTCGCCATATTAAAGGACAACATCGGAAAGGCTGAAAAACCTGTGTTAGCCGCTACTGCAAGAATCATGGCAGTAGAGAATTGGAAAACGTAAAATAGAATACTACCAATCCATGACTGACCGAGAATTTCTCTAGCCATTTGTGACAAGATGGTTACTCCTGCATGAGGTGTAATACCTGTCCACCAGTTGAGGAAGGTAATTCCCGCAAACATAGCCCCCAAAATGCTAGACATGATAAAGAGGGTTGAAGCTGCATTTTTGGCCTTAGGTTTCTTAAAGAAAGGCACCGCATTAGAGATAGCTTCTACCCCTGTCAATGAGGCAGAACCTGAAGTAAAGGCCCTTAAAATAAGAATCAATGACACACCTGTAATTGGTTGTCCTAAATGTGCTGTGGCTGTGTAAGGCATATGACCCGTTAAAATTTGAAAGAAACCAAATCCCAACAAGAAGAGCGTCGAAACAATGAAGAGATAAACTGGTATCATCAAAGATTTTGCCGATTCACGCATTCCCCTAAGGTTCATAACCATCAAAACAAGCACCAAAATCATTGATATTTCAAGATTGAAAGGATGCAGGAAGGGAAGGGCTGAAGTAATGGCATCTGCACCTGAGGCCACTGAAACAGCAACCGTCAACATGTAATCGACCAAAAGACTACCACCAGCTATCAAGCCAAACTTAGGAGACAGATTTTCCGTCGTTACCATATAGGCGCCACCACCTTGAGGATAGGCTTTGATAACCTGTCTATAAGAAATGGTAAGACTGGCCAAAAGTACGAGAACCAAAACTCCAATAGGGATTGACCACCAAATAGCCGCACTAGATACAGCTGTCAGAACCAAGACGACCTGCTCTGGACCATAGGCGATAGATGAAAGTGCATCACTCGACAACATGGCCAAGGCCTGAATCTTGGACAATAAGTGTCCATCACCACTATCATCATGAGTTAAAGGTTCACCGATTAAAATGTTTTTCAGACGTTGAAACATTGTGATCTCCTTACTTTTAAAACATACGAGGGCTATTATACGCCCCTAAATGTCATCTTTCAAGTCTTAACCATCACTTGCCTGCTCTAAAACCCATTTTCTGACCTGAGAAATGAAGTATAGAGATCCCGTTACCACATAAAGTTTCTTATTATCAGTCGTCACATGTTCTCTAATCCATGTTTTGAAGTCCGGTACCTGCTTATAAACCTCTGGGTATTTATCTAATTTAACACTGTTTGGATAGTCAAAACTCGTTACAGTTAAGTCACCAACCGATTTTAGTTGAGCCAGCATACCATCAATAGGCTTGGTGTCAATAGCCGCAAAGAGAAGTTCAATCTCCTTATCTGCATGTTCTGACTGCAGCAAGTCAATCAAAACTTTAACACTCTCATTATTATGAGCACCATCAATCATGAGATTAGGTCTTAAAAATTCTGTTCGACCTCGCCAATTGGCATGAGCTAGTGCGTCCTTTATGAGTTTAGGAGTTACTTTAGGATAATCTTTTTGAAGCAATAAAGAGGCCATAATAGCTAAACTAGCATTTGCTACTTGATGTTGACCAGCCATGGCCAAGGCTATATCATCTAACCTTTGCTCCCCATAGGTAAAATCAAAGGAATGACTAGACCCTTCAGCTGTGAAATCTCTCCCCAATTCATAGGTCTTGGACCCTTCTTCACGCGCCTTCCTCTCGAAAACATCTCTAACATCAGTACGGTCAGTCGCATAAATAAAAGGAGCCCCATTCTTCAAAACACCAACTTTTTCTGCTGCAATTTCAGCATGGGTATTTCCCAAAATAGCCTGATGGTCTAAACCAATCGAAGGGCAAAGGACTGCCAAAGGCTTAAATAGATTAGTCGAATCATGAAGGCCGCCCATTCCAGCTTCAATGAATGCGATATCAACAGGATGGACCTGACCAAAATAGAGGAACATCAGGACTGTGATAATTTCAAACTCTGTCGCATTTTCATGCTCTGTCTCTTTTGGTAGACGTTCAACCACAGGCTTCACACGACTAACCAAGTCAAGTAAGTCCTCTTCTGAAATCATCTGACCATTAAGAGAGATTCGTTCCTTGAAGTCAATAATATAGGGTGAGGTAAAGGTTCCAACCTCATAACCCGCCTGGGTAAAAATGGTTTGTAGGGCATTGACTGTAGACCCTTTGCCGTTTGTTCCCACGATATGCACAGCCTTGAGATTATCTTGTGGATTCCCCAACTCTTTAAGCATCCAAGCCATACGCTCCAAGCCAGGCTTGATACCAAATTTTAATTGTCCATGAATCCAATCCAACGCTTCCTGATAAGTCATAATTACTCCTTTTTTAGGCTAATGCTTTAGCTTAATGCTTTGACACTCTTATTATACCAAAGACTCCTAGGTATAACCAAAATATGCAAAAAAGGCAACCCTAGGGTCACCTCTTAAGCTTTCTCTTTTTCGTCAATAACAAGACGAACTTTTTTACCTTGAGTAGGTACCGAATAGACAATCGCTCTTATCGCCGTAATAGTACGTCCTTTTTTCCCGATAACACGCCCAATATCGGCTGGGGCAAGATCAAGATGGTACTCCAAAAACTCAGGACCGTCAATAATTTTGATGGTCAACTGATCTGGTGAAGCAATTAAAGGTTTAACGATAGCGATAATAAGATTTTCAATGGTATCCATAGGCTAAAAAATTATTTTGAGAATTTTGATTCGTGGAATTTCTTCATAACGCCTTCTTTTGAAAGGATGTTACGAACTGTATCTGAAGGTTGTGCACCTTTAGACAACCACTCAAGAACACGTTCTTCTTTAAGTGTTACTTGGTTTTCTTCAACGAGTGGGTTGTAAGTACCAACTGTTTCGATGAAACGTCCATCACGTGGAGCACGTGAATCTGCAACGTTAATACGGTAGAAAGGTTTTTTCTTAGAACCCATACGAGTCAAACGGATTTTTACTGCCATTTTTAATATCTCTTTTCTTTAGTTTTTTATTATGGTGGGGGCACTTATCGCCCCTCGACCTTAACTAGTATACCATATCATTTTTATGTGTCAAGAAAAAAACTTGACAGACTTAAAATTTCTACAAAAAAAGTTAGAGTCAAACTCTAACTTCCTTTTCGACTATTTCTTAGTTGTAGTCTTATGATTTTTTTCATAAGCTACCTTTGCTTCAGCATATTCAGCTTCTAAACCCTTAGCCGCTGCTTTTGATACTTTCTCATAAGTATCACGACTGGTCAACTTGCCATCCTCGTTGTAGGTAGAAACAACCAAGGTATCTTTATTTACAGTATAAGACTTGGTGCGTTTCCCTTTACGGTAGAGTCGGTAGTTATCTACGTTATCCGAAATATAGTAATCTACTAGATTCTTATCTGCATTTGGATAAAGTTGCGAGACAACTTTAGTCAACTCACGCTTAAATTCTGAAACTTCTTTAGTATAGGTGATCGATTTATTCCACTGATCAACAACTTGATATTCCTTCAAATAATCTGAAGCTGTAAAAGTAGGCTGATCCTCCTCACCTTTTTTATAAAAGTAAGAATGTGTTTGTAAATTATTAGACTGATCAACTTTAAGGAAAGAGACGTAAATTTCATCTTTATCTTCATGTTCTTTCAGAGCATTGGTTAACTTTCCAGAATTTTCGTCCAAGACCTTAGACGATTTTAATTCCCAAGTCCCCTCAATGTTCCCCGAAGCATTACGCCAAAAACCGTAGACACCACCAACAAGCAACATCAAAACAACAGCAACAAGACTAGAAATCAAAGCTCCTTTGCCCCAATTTTTGGCCTTTTGCGATTTTTGATTAGCGTTTTGAATCGTTTCTAGAAGACGAACCTGACTTTCCAATCTCTTTTCTAGTTTGGCAACTGTCTGTTCTTCCTTAGATTTAGCTTTAGCAGCTAATTTTTCAGCCTTTTTCTTATCACGAGCAGCTTGACGAACAAGCTTCTTAGCTGCTTTTTCTTCCTTATGATCAAGTTTTGTCAAATCCTCAGACAATCCAAGATGCTGTGCTTGGTTACTGAAAACTGGAATAGATTGATTAGGCTCACTCGAGATATTAACAGAATGATTTCCTGCATCTGGACGGGTTGGCGCATAACTTGCCAAACGTTCCTTAGCCTCTGCGACGCGTTTGCGTTGTTCCTCTTCTTTTTGAATATCCTCAGCCTGACGGCCCGACTGAATGGTTCTTACTTGACCAACAGTCTCTTGAGATAGGGCCTTTCTCTTTTCTTGGGCCGCATTTGCCATAGCCTCTTGTGCATTGTCACGCTCTTTCTGAGACTGGGCTAGTGCTCTGGCAGTTGCGGTTCCTTCTTCAAACTGTTGGTCAGCTGATGACTCTCCTTGATCAGCTACTTGGTTAGCCTCTGCACCTTCAGAGAGAACAAACTCTCCTCGTTCCAAGGCTTCTTTAAAGTCGATTGGTCTTGGTTTTCGGCCGTTAACAGCTTCAAAGTACTCTAACCATTCGTCTTTCAACATAATAAATCCCCCTGAATTAAAAAACACATGATTAACTTCCCTATTTTACCATACTTTTTAACATAAAAATAGGGATTAACAAGAATTCTAAAAATTCTTATTAAATCCCCATTAATCTTCTTTTGGTGTAATAGACAATAATTGGACAAAACGGTGTTGTGCTGATTCCGTTTCAAGCGTGACATTATCATATCTAAAGAGAATCTCTTCGATATTTGCCAAGCCCAATCCTCGACCTGTTCCTTTTGTTGAAAATCCTCTTTGTTTCAAAGGAGCCACATCAATAGAAGCTTCCTTAGTTGAATTCTCAACAACAATAACGGACTGATTTTCCATCTTAAAGATAGCGATAGATAATTTTGGTTCATCTGCTAATACAGTAGCTTCTATAGCATTATCACAAAGAATGGATATGATTGTAATCAAGTCGAGTGGACGCATATCTGTGAAGAAGACGCCCTCTTCAACCTCAACATGACATTGAATACCTTTATCAAAAGCTTCGGCTACTTTAGATGACAACAGACTCTTAAGCGGCATGTTGGTCACACGAGTTAATTTTGCCAAATCAAACTTTTGCTGCTTCAAGTCTGATGCCGAATCTTTCAAGACACTATCATAAATCATCTTGATTTGGTCGATGTCTTTCATCTGAATGGCTTCATTAAGCGAAATCATAACATTAGTATAGTCGTGACGGAAACTGCGTAACGTTTCGTAAAGACTTTCGACTTGTTCAGAATACTTCTCTAGGTCATCCAAGTGACGACGATTTTCTTTTCTTCGCTCATTTTCAAAGTACTCATCTGCGTATCTATTGACACTGTAAACAGCATAAAGAATCGCTATATAGCCAATCAAGGTTATAATATGGCCAGCATAGTACAAATCAAAGAAACGCGAAGCCACAACTACGGAATAGTTCATAATCACATAACTAATCAAAACAAAGTTAGTGAAAAACATAATCCGACCAAATTTGCGATCTCGCTCCAAAACCCTCAAATATTTAAAATCAATATTAAGAAGTTTGGAAAGAGCGACAAATGTTGGAATAATTAAAAGGTCAAAGAAAATGAAATAAAGATAACTTTTGTTAAGGAAATCCGATGTGATACCAAATCCCGGCATCAAAAAGTAGGCATAACCATTAAAAATCAAAAGATAAAGAACAAGAGGATAGAAGGCATAAAATGCCAACATATTGGTGGTTCTTTCCTTGCCATAGAAATATGCATAGAAAAGAAGGTAGAACGGTGTCATAAAGGACAAACCGACATTATATGACATCCCCAGTATCCCCCCTATACATTCAACTAAGAACGCAATAGGAAGAATCATACGTGGTATCTTGACCAAGCTGGTCTTTTCGTAAATCCACTGTATGACGATGAAATGCAAAAGATATTCTAATGCAATTTGCAAATTGAGCATCATTTAATGGTTAGCCACCTCCTTCTAGTAATCTTAAATAAGCAGTAAAAAGCCACATCACTATTTTAGCACACTTCCTGCTATTATATGAGATAAATTTGAATAGTTATCTCGAATTTCAGAAAACTTTCAATAATGATTAGAGAAGAAGGGGAAAATCTGAGCCTTAACGATTTTTCAATCGTTCCAAAAGTTCCTTTTTACGTGTCCGTGATAGGAGGCATGACTCGTCTCCCTCAAAGAAGACCATATTAGCCGTACGATCCACACTTGTCACATTACTCACATTGACAACAAAAGAGCGATGCGTTTGGAAGAAAATATCATCCAATTTCGCTACTTCTGCAATTTTTCCATAGAATTCTACTAGATTTGACTTGGTGTGAGCGATCAACTTATGTGGCACAGGGGCTGTTTCAATGTATAAAATGTCATCATAAGGAATATTAACATCATTTTTATCCGTTTTTACCGTTAGACTCTGTGCCTTGGTTTCTTGCTCAACCTGCGAATATGCAAAATCTAAAAGTTCTACCAAGGCTCTCTTAAGATCTGTATCTTCCATGGACTTATCAACAAAGTCCAGAGCTTGAATCTTATAGCGGAAGGTCAAGGGCATAAACTCAGAGTAGGCTGTAACAAAAGCGATTTGTGCTTTCAAGTCTTCCTTACGGATTTCAAGCCCAATATCTAGTCCCTGCTTCGTTTGATTTTTAAGGTCAATATCCAAAAGATAAACCATGGATTTACCCGAACCTCTATCAGCATCTAACAATTCTTGCCCTTGCTCATAAAAGGTAATCCCATCAACAACGGCCTTCGACTCCTCAACTGCTTCGTCCAATAAACGACTAACACGATGACGCTGCAAGGCATCATCTTCAAGGACGATAATAGAAAGCATCTTATTTCCCTCTTTCTTTCTAATATACTTTAATATACCTATTTAACATTTTATCATAATTAATCGGAGAATATTCCTTTTTTTACAGCATAAAGTCTTTTTAACTCACCTCATTTCATTTATAAAACAATTGTTATCTACTTGTCACTTTATCTTCATTTTTAGATGTTATCATGAGAACTGTTTTTGTTTTATATTAAAAAGGAGAAAGTTATGTTACGTTCTTTTAAAACGCAAGGGACTAAGACAAAGACCATCTTAACCCTTGCAACTGTTGGTATCATTAGTGCTTTTCTTGTGGGAAGTCCTCAGCATGCCTCTGCGGATCAAACCTATGTTTCAGATCCTAACCAGGCTATGACATTTTCTGAACTTGAAACAGCTACAAATACCAATACCAACACTCAAACAGGTGTATCTAGTGAAACACCTACTACTGTGACTACTGTGTCACATACCTCTGTGGATGATATTCATACACATGAAAATGACTATGAACAAACGCCCACAAATACTCCGACTTTTGAGGAACTGAAACAAGATAGTCAAACAGCGAGCAGTACTGTCGACAGCCAGACTGGTAGCAAAACCTATGAGACTAGAATTCCGACAAATACAGATAGCAATCATAAGGCTGTAGAAAATCACTCTGAACCAAAGACCGAAACTGTCGCTCAAGCACAAACCTGGTCAAAAGATGGTGCTACATGGGTATCAACAGAAATTAATAATGGTAATGTTCATAAGATTCTATCTACTTATATTCCAAAACCATTAACACCTTCTACAAAACCAACGACAACAGCTACACCAAAACCTAAACAATCAACTCCTGCTGTTAGTCAACCTAAAAAACCAGCCACAGTTTCTAACAAACCTACTGCACCTACAGTTCAACCTAAGAAACCAACGACTGTTGTAAACAAACCAGCGACTTCTACAACGACACAACCTAAGAAGCCAACAACGACTGTCACTAAACCGACAGCTCCTAAAGCCACTCCTATCCAACCTGCTAAACCCGTGGACCGAATTACTCAAGTATGGCAAAAGAATAACGAACTCGTAAAAAAGAATTACGATACTCCTCACTGGTCAAGCAAGGAAGCGACAGTTTTCATCAATGCTAAAAATCCTGAAATCGTGAATGCCTACAAACAGGCTATCACTTCTTGGAATAACACTGGTGCCTTTAATTTCTTGCTCACTAACGATAAACAAAAAGCCAACATCATTGCTGATGAACGTTATGAAGGTAATGTGGCAGCTCCTCTTGGAGTTACCTACTCTACTTACTACCTCCCAACTAAGCAATATAGTAATGCTACTGTTTACTTGAACACCTTCCATGTTCAAAATAATTATTACCAAAAGAACGGCGGGAAACTTCTTAACACTGCGCAACACGAATTAGGACACTCAATTGGACTTGAACACAACAGTGCCGTTGCCTCTGTAATGGAACCTAAAGGTGGTAAGACAAGTATCCAACCAGTTGATATTAACAATGTTAAGAAACTCTATAGCAAGATTTAAGTTCTTACACCATCACTACAATTTATAAGCAGACCTATCAGGTTCTGCTTTTTTGATACAAGTGAGATGACCATTCAAGACCAGAAAATGACTGTTCATGATTTTTTCTTACATATTTTAAAAATATGTAAATTTTTCTCCGTTTTTTTTGGTAAAATAGAAAATGTAAAGAGAGACCGGATGAGTTAGAAAACTCAACTTTGTTAGTTTTTGCTCATTATTCTCATAAACAGAATAAAAATAGTCTAGGAACCCTTCTTAACATTTATACCTATCTTCCCCAAACACTTTTCCCCCATTCCTAGATTTCCAGATCTCTCCTAATAAAGAACGTCTAGCAACAGCAGCTAGGCGTCTTTTATTGTATCTAAAGCACATAGGCGTTGATATTAGCCTAGTAGATTAGTAATCGTTCAAAATAATTCTCACAAAATTACCATTCAAGACCAGAAAATGACTGTTCATGATTTTTTCTTACATATTTTAAAAATATGTAAGCTTTCTCTGACTTTTTTTGGTACAATAGATAATGTAAAGAGAGACCTAATGAGTTATAGATAAGTATTTTATCATTTAAAACTTATTGTTCTCATAAACATTTTCTAAATAGTCTAGGAACCCTTCTTAACATTTATACCTATCTTCCCCAAACACTTTTCCCCATTCCTAGATTATCAGATCTCTCACAAGAAAATCGTCTAGCTCACCCGGCTAGGCCTTTTTTCTTTTTCCATACTTTTGCTATAATAGAGCCATACCGTTTGAAAGGAACTCATAAAATGACTATAGATCAGCAACTTCTTTGCTACAAACGTTTACCAAACTGGACAGCTACAACACTTCCGAAAATGGTGACGCAAAAACACAATACTAAGGTGGGAACTTGGGCTAAATTGACCATTCTATCGGGATCTCTTCACTTCTACGAATTAGACGAAGAGGGAGAGGTTACTGCAGAGCACCTCTTTACCCCCGAGACAGAGATTCCTTTTGTTGAACCACAAGCTTGGCATCGCATCGCTGCTGCTTCAGATGATTTGGAATGCTATCTTTCTTTTTACTGTAAACCTGAAGACTACATGGCTAAAAAGTATGACACTAAGGCCCACTCCGAGGTTCTTGAAGCAGTCCAATCTGGCCATATCAAACCTGGTCGTACCCTTGACCTAGGCTGTGGTCACGGTCGTAACGCTCTTTATTTGGCATCTCTTGGGCATGATGTTACAGCCGTTGATGTTAATAACGAAGCTACACAACGCATCCAAATGATTGCAGATGAGGAAAATTACAATGTTAGAGCTGGCTACTACGATATCAATGCTTCTGCTCTTCCTGAGTCTGAAACCTTTGATTTCATCCTCTCAACAGTAGTCTTTATGTTCCTTGATCCCGATCAAATTCCGGCTATTATCAAGAATATGCAAGAGCGTACTGTCGTAGGTGGTTACAATCTGATTGTTTGTGCCATGGATACTGAGGAACACCCTTGTACCATGCCTTTCCCATTTACGTTTAAAGAGGGAGAGTTGAAAAATTATTATAGTGACTGGGAGTTAGTCAAGTATAATGAAAATCTTGGTCACCTTCACCGTTTAGATGAGCATGGCAATCCAATCGCCCTTCAATTTGCAACCATGTTAGCTAAGAAGGTTAAATAAGAGCGAATGGCTGTAAAAGAGTTGAGCACAGCTTGACTTATCTTCAAATTAAAAACTAGGATTCCAACTGGAATCCTAGTTTTTAATTGTTTACAATATCCGCATATCCTGATTTAAGGTCTGCGTTTTCTGTTTCTTTGACATAATACACGCCACCATTAGTAGTTGGTGAATAAAGAACAAAAGGAGTCCCATCTTTTTTAATGGTAAAGAAATAACGGTGAACAGATACATTTTCCCATCTCTCGTATACCGAAACAATGGTATACTCCGAATTGCTATTACCATTTGCAGCATAAGTAGCATCCACAGTCTGGTTATGGTCCGACATCCAACGGATAGGCAAGGAAGAAGCTTCATTGGTAATTTCTTTGTATCCTGGCTGATTCATCTGATTGCCCCAAGAAACCATCAAACTAGCAAGTCGACTAGCTTTGTCATTGGTCCAACGTGGATTTTCAGTATAGGCTTCCTTAGCATGGTTAGCGTCAGGTGTATCAATACTTGCACTGCTAGATTCACTCGTCTTCGCATTTTCGATTGATGACGTACTTGGCTTGGCATTAGCCTTATCTGTCGATGAGAATATCGAGCTAGCCACTGTGGCAGACGACCTAGTCTGTTTGACGTTCTTCATTGAACTAGAGACTAAAGTCAAGCCAATACCAACGACGATCGCTACTAGAGCCCCCAGAAGAATATAGATATAATTATAATTTTTCGAGATTCCAATAAGGCCAGACTGATAAGCTAATTGTAGTTCATCAGGTTTCGGTTTACGCCCTTGAACTTGCTCAAAACGACTTATCCATTCTGCTTCTGACAGCTTTCGCATAATTTTCCTCTTCTCTTTATCAATTATCTTCCATCCTATCATAGAACAGTGATGATGACAATAGTAGAGAGAACTTGAGGTTTTCCTTCAACCAATTATCCTTTATTTTCAAAATAACGACGAACAAGTCGATTCTAGGAGGGTTGTTTCTCCAAAAGTTGAAATGCCAAGTTCAATCGTCATAAATCTTTCCTCCAATAATTCTTTTATTTGTTATGAGAATATATTATAACTAGTTAGTGGTAATTACGAATAAAAAACCTAAGACTCTATTTTCCAAGAAAGGCTAATAGGGTTAGGCAGAAAAGGAGAACTAAAACACCCATGACCACTAGGAGACTAATCTTATAGCCTAGAGGATTTTTGGGATTTAAACTGGTTCCAAGACCAAACCTACGGAGGACAAATAAGGGTTCTGAGGGAGATTGCTTAAGGTTGTAGCCTAAGAGAGACCTTAAGTAAAATAAAAAGTAGACACTCATCCCTGGAAAAATGACAAGTGGAAGAATAATTCCCTGTGACCACCAAATCATGATTGTAAGAATGATTTGTATCAACAAGAGAACCCAAAACATGTAATAAATGTATGATTGCTTTTTCATTAATATGTACCTCTCAATCTAAGATTAGTATACTCCTCCTAGCTTCTCTTATCAATCCCATAACTCGCCTGACACCTTATTTTCTGCTACAATAGAAAGGAAGTATTCAAAAAAGGAAACTGTACACATGAAATTAATTTCTTGGAATATTGATTCCCTAAATGCCGCCCTTACTAGTGATTCTGCACGCGCTCAATTATCACGTGCTGTTATCGACACTTTAGCCGCTGAAAATGCAGATATCATTGCTATTCAAGAGACAAAACTGTCTGCTAAAGGGCCGACTAAAAAACATCTGCAAATCTTGGAAGACTACTTCCCTGACTATGACAATACTTGGCGTTCATCTGTTGAACCTGCCCGTAAAGGTTATGCTGGAACCATGTTCTTGTATAAAAAAGAATTGACACCAGTCATTACTTATCCTGAAATTGGGGCACCTTCAACCATGGACTGTGAAGGGCGTATCATAACTCTCGAATTTGACAATTTCTTTGTAACACAGGTCTACACACCAAATGCTGGTGATGGCCTCAAACGTCTGCTTGAACGTCAAATCTGGGATGAAAAATATGCGGATTACCTAGCTGAATTGGACGCTCAGAAACCCGTTCTTGCGACTGGTGACTATAATGTTGCCCACAAGGAAATCGACTTGGCTAACCCTTCAAGTAATCGTCGTTCACCTGGTTTTACAGATGAAGAACGTGCTGGTTTCACTAACCTCCTTGCAAAAGGTTTCACCGATACCTACCGTCACCTCAATGGCGACGTTACAGGAGCCTACACATGGTGGGCCCAACGTAGTAAAACATCTAAAATCAACAATACAGGCTGGAGAATCGACTACTGGTTGACTTCAAATCGTATTGCCGATAAGGTCACAAAATCAGACATGATTGACTCTGGTGATCGCCAAGACCACACACCTATTGTCTTAGAGATTGACTTATAAAATAACTCTAGACCTAAATCACAAAAAGAGTAGAACTGCTACTCTTTTACTATGCCCAATTAAGGAGAAATTATGAAAACCAAACTTAATACCACTCAAAAGCTCGTTCTGTCAGCTATTATGATGGCTCTTTACATCGCTATCCTCTTTGTGTCTCAAGCCATTTCCTTTGGTGCGGTTCAGATGCGTCTGGCCACCGCTTTATATGGATTAACCTACATCTTCCCATTTCTAGTATTTCCAATTAGTCTGGCTAATGCCATCGCAAACTCTTTTGGAGGTTTGGGATTGATTGACGTGGTTGGTGGTTTCTGTGCTAGCTTTTTAACAACTGGTAGCATCTACCTCATCCGTAAAGCTAAGTTATCTAGCTGGTTCATCATCCTTCCAATCCTACTCGTTCCTGCCTTAGTGGTACCAATCTGGCTTAGCGCCTTACTCAAACTTCCTTATTTTGCTCTCGTTATTAATCTCCTCCTAGGACAATTAGTACCGTCAATCTTGGGAGCTGTCTTTGTACGAGAGTTGGCCAAACGAGGATATAAAGACTGACAAACAAAAATATCTCTGCAATGTGCAGAGATATTTTTTTAGTAATCAAAAGCTTTTTCGTAAGCTTCTCTTGGTGTCAATTTGTCACCAGAGATAAGCAAACGGTAGTCAACATTAGTAGGATCTTTTTGATACTCATCAACCCAATCTTGATTCATTTCAAGATAAAGATTATAAGTTCCCAACTCAGTCGAAACAGTACCTACCTTGTAAAAATCTTTATAACGCTTTTGGTTATCCGTTTTTTTCAATTTTTCATATCGATAATAAGTTCTGGCAAAGTCAGTGAACTGGTATTCTTTCTTATCTTTTCCAGAGCCAGTTGTAACCTCAATGGTGCCCTTGTTATTTGTTAAATGTAAATCATAATCATAATCATTGTGACTATTCACTTGGAAGACACCTGAAGTGATGTCACTATCATCAGATAATGTTTGAATATCAGCGAACTTCGCAGCCTGCCAAGAAGTAGGGACTCCTTCATATTCACCATCACTCTGTAGACCTAGAAGTGACCAATAATGACCAAGATAGAAGGTATTAGACTTATCACGATCTGTCACCAGTTCACCTACCATCTTAAGGTTTTCAGCACCTAGACGGTAAGGGTTAGAAAGGTAACCAAAGACTGGGAAGAAATAAATGATGACTGTAAAGGTCAAAAGTGTCTTCATATTAATCTTATTGATAGCCCAGAAGAAATAAGCAGCTGAGAACAAGAGAGCGTAAGCTGCACCATAGCTGAACTTATGCGCATGGGCAATCAAAAGCAAAATGAAGAAAATAGGTTGGATAGGACGAATCTTATGATAGATGATAGAGAAAACGTCCTCCTTGTCTTCCTCAGATTTGAAAATCAAGGACAAGACAATAGTCAAAAGTACAAAGAAGGCGCCAAACCCGAAGCCAACATCATTTGGACGGAAGAAATAAGCCAAGATGGACATGTCCATCACTAAAAGCCAGACAGATGCAAATTTGATCATGTTGTTACCAAATTTTGCAGCTGTTTGACTAGGTGCCTTTAAAGGTACCTCGAAGGCCTGTGCAAGTGCTCTTTCTTTGGCTTGGCGTTCGGCCTCTATTGACGCTTTCATTTCCTTAGTACGGCGTTCCTTTTGGAACAAATGAGCAACCTTGGTCGGTTCATCTTGCCTTGACTTGGTGATACTCAAAAAGAGCAAATATTGCATGGCAAAGATAAGAGCTGTGTTCCCACCGTATTCTAGGAAGGAACCATTCCAAATACTAGAAACAACTGCAAAAACGATATAACCTCCAATTGAGATTAAAACCGTCAAGAGCAAATGAATCCAACGATAGCGGTAAGTGTATTTATCAGTTGTATCTCGCCTCAAAAACGTGTCACGTGGGTAAAGGTACCAGATAACGAAGATAAGTTCAATGGCTTGAACTGCTGTTAGAAAACCAACGTAGTTGAAGCCAAAAACGGCTGCTACCACATTGATGAGATAGGAAATAATGGCCAAAACTCGCAGACTGGTGCGCTTAGACAAGAGTCCAATACTCATCAGGGTGATAGTTGAGAAGGCAGAAAAACCAGCGCCCATCTTATTATCAAAGATAAACACATTGACAAAGGCAAAAATCAAGATTCCTAAAAGAGTTAAGACTTGTTTTTGCATTTCTTTTTTCTTTTCTTTCATATTTTCCCTCCTTATGGAAATGATAACGTTTCCGTACTCCTATTTTAACACAATTGTACTATTTTTGTCAGATTTAAAAAGGCATTCGGATAACCGAAGGCCTTTTTCATTTGTTATCTATTGCTTCAATCTTGAGGAACACAAAATCCCCATCAAAGCGTTGAATATACTTTTGAAAACCTAATAAACTAAAGGTTTCAATCTCATAACGGACCTGATCAACACCATCACTAGTGCTTTCTTCAAGCAATTTTAGTTTTGGAATATCGGATTCCAAGACATCACGGTAAAGTCCTTTATACTCAAAGGTAATTCGAGCCCACTCGTTACCAGAAAGCATTGAGAAAGCCTGGTAACGTACCTGCTCATCTGTAATAAGACGGTCTTTTTGTTCTGGACTGAGCGTGAAAGCCAAATCATTTTCAGATTTGTGAATGGTTTGGAAACGATCCACACGGAAATAACGGATTTCAGAGAACTGATAATCACAAGTAAAGTTATCATCCAGTTTGTAAGAAATACAGTAGAAATAATGGTTGTCAAAAATGACTGAAATTGGAAAGACCTTATATTCCTCCACTTTTTCTCCTGGCTTACGGTAACTAAAAGACAAAGGACGTTGGTCTACAATGGCATCGAAAATGGCTGAAATAGCCGGTAAGAGTGACTTATCTTGTTCCTGATAAATCTTAAGTTCTTGATAACTATCTAATTCTAGCTCAGTCAATCGCTTGATACGTCTGCGCTCCTTGTCGTCTACAGCCCTCTCAACAAAGATGTTGATTATCTCTGCTACTTCATCCTTTCGAAGAGCTCGACTCTCTAAAAGAATCTTAGATAGGATAACTGCCTGGTTGTATTTAAGGTTACCGTAGCCTTGTTCATACTGAGCATGATAGGAACCGTATTTTCTGGAATACTTAACCTTCATATTTGGACGGAGTTCAGTCAAGTTCTCCTTTAGCTCACTCACATCCTCTTTAAGCGTACGCTCACTGATACCAAAGCGAGCTAGGTAGTCCGTTTTTGAAATGTCATTTCCCTTTTCCAATTCGGACATAAAGTACAAGAGACGTTTGGTTTTTGATGCTGTCATTATAAAATCCCCCTTTATAATCAAACCTCTTATTACTAAAAAATTGCTGTCTAGTTATTAATTATCATAGATAGTCATCACCAGTGGCCACGATCCACAGAATTATAGCTCAAATAATAGTCCTTTTTCTTTTCGTTATACTCAAAAGAGAGTCTTAACAATTGTGCTTTCTCAATAGGACTATTCTGATCAGTGTAATCAAGATCAACTGACTTATGCATGATTCCTGATGAATGGACCTTTATACTTCTCCAAGCACCTTTTGCCTGAGGATGTTCCCTAATGACCTCAGACAAGGATGTTGTTGGACCAAAATAAGCTTGATCTTTGGTACGTAAGCTATTTATCTGCTCTTCAGTCCAATTACTGCTATAGTTATCAACTTCTGTGACGCCATCAAGTGGATAAGTCGCTGTTCCACCATCATAAACAAAGCGTCCCTTTTCGTCCTTCACAAAAGAGAGATCAATATACTCATTACCATCTCCACGTTCGTATCTCACCTTGAGACCACTGGATTCCATCTCGACATAATTGCCCTTACCATGACTTTTAATAATCGAACGTAAGGTATCAACCTTGGGTTTCAGATTTTCAAAATCTTCTTCCGTCCAGTTATAAATCGCAGACTTATCTTCGTAGTCTTTTGGATTATCACTATCGGGTTTCTCCTCATCAAGTTCTGACTGGGATACTTGTTGGATCAGCCTGTATTTTTTCATAGCGCCTCGATAGACAGAACCACCTAAAGTTGCAAAGAAGGATAATCCAATCAGGGCAAGCACGATTGCGGTAAAGAGAAATCTACCTCGCTTCTGTCCCATTCTAAAGAGAATGATAGCAAGGACAAAACAAGCCACAATTACAGCCAGATACAGAATTATCGGCTTATACCTCCAAGATAAGAAGACCGACATCCAGCTCACACTTAAGAGTATCAATGGCAAAACAAAGGTCAAAAAGAAATGTCGCTTTTCAGCTTTTTCCTCCTGAAAAGCAGATTCAAACTCTGGCCCTTGATTACTAAAAGCCGACTCGAAAACCTGATCACCATTCTTTAGATGATCATCACTTAAATAACGTTTACTTTCTTTATTAAACATCTACTCCTCTAAATATTCTATATAACAATTTCCCAGTTTTTTCTATTGTAACAAATGAAAACGTCATTTTCTACAGATATACTTAAAAAGCAACCTGTCTTAGGTTGCTTAAAGGTTTTACATTAGTCATTCTCGATTTTTTCAGCTTCTGTACTGAATTTTTGTGCAATGGCTTCGAGGGCCAATTCATCTGTATCTGGAAGAGTGATGGCATCATCTGAAATCTCATCAATATTAGCATAGAATTCAATGTGATTTTTAAGGTTTTGAAGCTGGATAGGTGCATCACCACCGTATTCACCATCTAGGTTAATCATCATACGATCTTTCCCCTGAGGCTCAATATACAGCGAACTCGTTTTGATATAGGAAATTCTCTTGTCGTAGATGTGTTTACCACCTTGGAGAACCTGACGAATAAGGTCTACCAATTCAAAGAGGTTGGCTGTCTTAACCATGATTAGTGTAAATTTACCATCATCCAGTTTAGCATCTGGGGCAATCGTTTCAAAGCCACCAACTGAATTGGTCAAGGCAACGAAAATCATGGAAAGGCCACCTTCAAAGACACCCTCATCATGCGTAATGCGGACAGGAACCTTCTTAACTTGTGGCAGCAACTCCGCCCCCTTAACAAGGTAAGCCAAATAACCAAGGACTGTCTTTAAGCGGCTAGGCACACTATAGGTTAGTTCCGTAAAGGAACCCGCAGCCGCAATATTGATGAAGTATTTGTCATCATAGGCACGACCAATATCCATTTGAAGGGTTTGATTTTTAGCAATAACCTTGGCTGCTTCAACAGGATTTCCTCTTGGAATCTTTAAAGCGCGTGCAAAGTCATTTGTTGTCCCCATTGGAATAACCGCCATTTGTGGGCGCTTTTTAAGTGGGGCAATCCCAGAAACAACCTCATTGATTGTTCCATCGCCACCTGCAGCAATAACTAAGTCAAAGCCTGCTTTGGCTGCACGAGTGGCCTCATTTTTTGCTGAGTTCTCATCTGGTGTTGTTTGAAAGGCTGACGCTTCAAAGCCAGCACCTTCCAGAATATCCAAGACCTCGGCAACATTTTTTTTCATAATTTCTTGTCCAGATGTTGGATTATAAATTAAGCGGGCACGTTTTTGTTTCATATTGAACTCCTATAAATCCAGCAACCAAGCCTCATCTTTTACGTCAATTCCTAGGCTTTGTGCTTTTTCCAACTTACTTCCGGCATCACTACCAGCAACTACTAAATCTGTTTTCTTAGAGACAGAACCTGTCACCTTAGCACCCAGAGCTTCTAGTTTTGCCTTTGCTTCACTACGTTTAAGGTGCTCCAATTTTCCTGTCAAAACAACTGTCTTACCAGATAAGATAGCATCATCTGCCACCTTTTGTCCAAGATAGGACAAATTAACGCCATAGGATTCCAGTTCTTTCATAAGAACTTGGGCCTCCTCCTTAGCAAAATAGCGCTGGATGGACTTGGCAATAACCTCTCCTAAACCATCTACAGTAGCAATAGCCTCGACATCTGCACTGGCTAACTCTTGTATACTGCCAAAAGCTTCTAGCAACTGCTTACTAACTTTGGCGCCAACATGACGAATACCCAAGCCATAGAGCAATTTCTCTGCAGAATTTTCTTTTGATGCTTGAATGGCTGCGTAAAGTTTTTCAGCCGACTTTTCTTTGAAACCTTCCAATTGAAGGAAATCCTGACTGTTCAAGCCATAGATATCAGCCACATCTTTAACCAATTCAGCTTTAAAGAGCTTTTCAACCACTGAAGGTCCCATACCTGCGATGTTCATGGCATCTCGAGAGGCAAAATGAATCAGGCCTTCCTTGATCTGAGCAGGGCAAGAAGGATTGATACAACGTAGGGCAACTTCATCTTCAAAATGTAAAAGACCACTGCCACAAGATGGACATTGAGTCGGTACTTCCATCGGCTCCTGTGTCGTACGCTTACTCTCTACTACACGAAGTACAGCAGGGATAATATCACCAGCTTTGTAGACAATTACGGTATCACCGATACGAATGTCTTTTTCGGCAATGTAATCTACATTATGAAGGGTGGCCCGACTAACCGTTGTCCCCGCTAATTGCACTGGAGTCAAATTAGCAGTCGGCGTTACTACACCCGTACGACCTACCTGCCAGTCCACTGAGAGAAGCTCTGCTTCCTTTTCCTCAGCCGGGAATTTATAAGCAATGGCCCAACGTGGCGCCTTAACTGTAAAACCGAGTTCTTCTTGCATAGCCAAACTATTGACTTTGATGACAACACCATCAATGTCATAGGCCAAGTGATCACGATCTTCTCCTACAGCTTGAATAAAGTCCCAAATCTCATCCATCGATGATGTGACAATGCGTCGTGGATTAACAGAGAAACCGAGTTCTGCCACTTCATTTAAGACATCATTTTGTGTTAGACGCTCCGTTGGACTAGCTTCCTGATAAAGGAAAGTCGCCAAACGACGCTCTGCAACTACTTTGGTATCTAATTGACGAAGAGTTCCTGCTGCAGCATTACGTGGATTGGCAAATTCGGCCTCACCATTTTCCTGGCGTTGGATGTTGATGCGTTCAAACTCAGCCCGAGGCAGGTAACACTCCCCACGCACCGTAATATTAAGAGGTTGGTCCAACTTCAGAGGAATATCTGAGATACGCTTGACATTTTCAGTGATATTCTCACCTACAGAACCATCACCACGTGTCGCACCTACCTGAAGAATACCATCCACATAGGTCAACGAGATAGAAAGCCCATCGATTTTGAGTTCAGCCATATAATCAGCATTAGGAAATTCGTCCTTAACCCTCTTATCAAAGGCATCTAGCTCTTCTCGTGAAAAAGCATCCTGCAAACTATAAAGCGGATACTCATGTTGATATTTTTCAAAACCATCAAGTACCAGCCCTCCCACACGATGTGTTGGACTATCTGCTTGAACAAGTTCTGGATGTTCAGCCTCCAAAGCTACAAGCTCACGATAAAGCTTATCATACTCGGCATCTGACACTGATGGATTATCTTCCGTATAATACTCTTTTGCATACTGGTTAAGTTTAACAACCAGCTCTTTCATTCGTTTTTCCATAGGAACATTTTAACATAAAAGCAGAAAAAAACGCCTTTACAGACGTTAATTTAGGAAACAAAATCAATAACTTTGGCCAATTTCTTAATAAGAATTGCACCAACTAAGAGAGAAGCCAATTCTCCCATAGCAACAGTGAACCAAGTTGCCCAAAATGGTGCCTGAGTAACCAAGGTCAACTCAGCCGCAATTGTCACCATGAAGAATGAGAAGTAAAAGGCAAAGTAAACATGAGCCTTGTCAAAAAGTCCACCTAAAATATCTTGGTTCTTAAATCGGTCGAAGAAATAAACACCTGAACCGACAAAGACCAGTGTCGAGAGACTTCCGACAACCACATCAATCATGTTAAAGCTAAAGAAATTAGCAATCACACAGCCCAAAGTCACGGCAATGATATACTTGCGATTATAAAATCCTAAAAGATTGAACATTTCTGCAATTCGGAACTGGTAGGGACCGTAGGAAATTAAGTTAAAAGGTGGCACAACAGTCAAGACTACATAAAGGGCCGCCACAATAGCAATATGTGTTAAATCACGAACAGTTTGTTTTTTCATTTTTCCTCCATAATCAATGTTTTTTATTAGCTACGAAAAATCAATAATCCCGTCAAAAGAGCCTGGATCTCACCAAGCTCTTTTTATCATCTAGGAATCATCCTCATGTTTTTTGTGTTTTTTGCTGTCACTACCATCTCCAGAAAAACTCTGAATAATAGTAATCACATCTCCTCTTCTACTTTTCAGTTCACCTTGTCTAAGCTCTTGATAGGTCGCATTAAAGACGGCACCCAAAATCAATATCCTGGCCAAAAAGATGAACCAAAGCATGAAGACGAAAATCATAATGGATCCAAATAACTTGATGTCAACCAATCGACTCAAGGTACGAATCACGTAGGTTCCAAACAAGTTGCTTAAATAGCCAATCACTAAAGTCGTAAAGATAGTCCCTGGCATAACATAGCGTATTTTTCGAATCTTCACATTTGGAAGCACGAAATAAAGCACCATCATTCCCAGGAAGACAACTGCAATACTTAGAGGTTGGATACTATTTAAAATAAGCTGAGTCATCTTGGAACCAATAGGATAGGTCTGATTGATAACTCGAAGGACCGACTGAATAATCGTGGACAGCATTAGTGCAAAGGTGAGTAGGAACAAAATGACCAGACTCATGAAACCACCGATAATGTGACTAATAAAGACATCACGATGTTCTGAGGCACCATACACCTTGTTAATCGCCTTTTGAAGGGAAGACAAGGACTTAATCATAGTCCAGAATCCCGTCAAAGAGGCAACTCCCAACAACTGTCCAGAAGGTGTCGAGAAGATATCCTGAACAACGTTGGCTGCAGGTGCATAAAACTGCTTAGGAAGATGCTCATTCATAAACTTCAAGAGATCAGTCGTATCAATATTCAGATAGGGAAAGACATTGGCCGCAATGACAATGAGCGGAAAAACCGTCAAAATGAGATAGTAAGCCACTGCGATAGTTGAAATGTCTATCTCTGCACTACGATAATGCCTAAGATAAACCTGCAAAGGGCGCCACTGGAGTTTATCCAGGAGACGGGCCATTAAGCCTTGTCGTTTCATATTAGTAAGTTCTTTCTTCGCCTTGAGAAGTCAAAATTACTGGACCATCCTTAGTAATAACAAATTGGTGTTCATATTGACAAGAAAGTCCACCGTCAAGAGTTTTGTGAGCCCAACCCGTTTCAAGGTCCGTATCAATTTCCCAAGTACCAGTGTTAATCATTGGCTCGATAGTCAAAACCATTCCTTCTTTGAGACGGAGACCTCGTCCAGCTACCCCATAGTTTGGCACCATTGGCTCTTCGTGCATTGTTGGCCCAACTCCGTGTCCAACCAAATCACGAACAACACCGTAACCACGACTTTCAGCGTATTCTTGGATAGCTGCCCCGATATCACCGATACGGTTACCGACTACTGCTTGTTCAATACCAAGGTACATAGCCTCACGTGTTACTTCCATAAGTTTTTTAACTTCATCAGATGGCGTTCCAATCGCATAAGCCCAGCATGAGTCAGCCAAACCGCCAGAATATGATTCCGTGTATTTTTTAACCTGAGCAACATTGTCAAAGTCCAATTTTGACACATCAAGGACTGACTTATCAATAGGTTCTGACAAGACCATATCAACTTTCAAGAGGTCACCATCTTTCAAAATATAGTGACGTGGAAAGGCATGTGCCACTTCGTCATTAAGGCCACAGCATGTCGCATAAGGGTAATCCATAATGCTTCCCTCAACTCCAATCTGAAGGGGAAGAACATTTTCTTCTTTACAACGACGACGCACATACTCTTCTACTTCCCACATGTCTACTCCTGGTTTCAAGAGGTCACGTAGACCAATATGAATGCTAGCAAGAAAATCCCCTGCCCTATCCATTGCTTCAATTTCACGTGCTGATTTTAAAGTAATCATTGTTTTCTCCGTTTTCTTTATATCTTTTATTTTTAGTTACTAAGTTTTCTTAACCACAACGACTGATTTGCAGACGGTATGATTTCCGTGAGTAACCATAAGGTCCAGATGGGCTCTACGTCTGGTCTCAGCGATAATACTTGGTGTAATCGTCACCTTGTCATCGATCTGAGCTGCCTGAAGAAAGTAAAACATCATCTCTTCAATCACAAGACCATTTTGCTCCTGCTTTTCCATGATACGATAGACAACCTCTTTAACCATCTCTGCAAGGACACCCTGAGTGAGGTTTCCAGAATTGTCAATCATAGTGGGCTCTACCTCAAAGCTGAAAGCATGCTTGTCCTGGTTTAGGTTAGCTATCATTTGATCGCTGAAGGTGTGCAAGTTGCCACGATTATTGTCCTGAAGTTCTTCCAAAACCTGACGACGGGTGATGACACCTAGATAGTGTTTTTCTTCGTCCACAACAGGAATGATATCAAAGTCTTCAAAAATCATCTTTTGGGCAACAGTTGCCAGACTAGTCTCAAGTCGTGTCACTGTCGGCTTGGTCATGATTGCCTTAAGCATAGTCGTCGGTTGCTGATTAGACACATCCCGCATGGTCACAATCCCAATCACTTTTTCAGACTCAGATAAAATTGGAAAACGTACCAAGTTGGTCCGTTTAACCAAATTCTGAAAATCTCTGACCGTCATTTCTGGAGTCATGTAGTTGTAGTCTTCTCGTCTGGTATAGACTTGAGCTACAGTCTTGATATCTGTTTTGATGCGGACATTCGAAAGCGCCTGGTTAATCATGGTTGCCACGGTAAAGGTATCGTAAGTTGTTACCATGACCGGAAATTGCTTCAAACGAGAAAGCTCTTTAACCCTATCAGAAACCTGAAAGCCCCCCGTCACTAGAATAGCATTATTGTGTTCTAGGGCAAGCAATTGAATATCCTCACGGTCCCCAACAATAAGAAGGTCTCCCTTGGTGAGATAACGGGTGATATTCTCAATAGTCATGGCTCCAATATAGAACTTACTGAAGACACGTTCCAAACCTTCATGACCAGAGATAACCTCAGACTCCGTAATCTCTGCAATCTCCGCAAAGGTCAGCCTATCAAGGCGAACTTGGACTTTCTTTTCAATTCGAACCGTACCACTCCGAGGACGTGTCTCAACCAACCCTCGATTTTCAGCTTCTTTAATGGCTCGATAGGCAGTTCCATCAGAAACCTGTAAGTGATTCGAAATACTACGCACACTAACACGCTTACCGATAGGCAAGGCCTCAAGATAATCTAGAATTTCTTGATGTTTACTCACAGTTCTCCTCCTTCTCAAAGCGGAGATAATCACGCATAGTACGAGTGTATCGGTCTGCTCCCTTAAAGCGAGACACAAGTTTAAAGCCAGATTTTTCCGCTACACGAATCGATGCCTTATTTTCCAAGTGGGCAATAAGAATAATACGGTCCATTCCCATAGCTGTCAAAGCCAAATCTGACAGATAGGTAACCGCCTCAGTCATTAACCCTCTACCCCAGTATGAGGCATTCAGAAAATAGCCAAGCTCTGCAGTCCGTTTCTGGACATCAATCTTCTCAAAACGAACGACGCCAATCATCTTATCTAACTCTTTATCTACAATCGCCCATACACCTAGAGGCTCTTTCATGAAATAATGAACCAAAAGGCAATCCGTTTCATGCTGTGTTTGAGTGGCAGGAAAGAAAAATTGTAGATTCTGAGGATTTGATACAATTTCGTGTAAATCAAAACGATCCAAAAAGATGAGTGGTCTAAAAGAAAGGCGCTCCGACTCAAAAAAGGCAAAAGCACCCAGACTAGTCCAAATATCCATGATAGTATTATAACACAGTTTTAGAAATGGAAAAAGGCTCAACCACTAGGGGTTGAACCTTAGACTTAATCTTCAATCAAACGAATATCTGCACCAAGGTCAGAAAGTTTCTCAATGATATTTGAATACCCGCGAAGGATAAACTCAATATTGGTAATTTCAGTTTGACCTTCTGCCATAAGACCTGCCGTAACAAGCGCCGCACCCGCACGCAAATCACTAGCTTTTACTGGTGCACCTGAGAGTTGCGTTGGACCGTTGTAAACAATCTGTCCACCGAGTACTTGAATATCAGCACCCATACGAGCCAATTCAGGAACGTGGTTCACACGTTTTTCATAAATTGTATCTATGATTTTTCCGCGACCACTTGCTTTCAATAACAATGGTGTCATCGGTTGTTGTAAATCTGTTGCAAAACCTGGATAAGGCGATGTCTTAATGTCAACAGGTTTTAGATCACCTTGTTCTTCCACAAAGATAGCATCTTCTTCAACTGTCATACGAACACCCATTGCTTCAAGCTTAGCAATAAAACTTTCAAGGTGTTCATAAAGAACATTTTTAACCTTAATTCCCTTACCGATAGCCGCGGCCATAGCAATGTAAGAACCCGCTTCAATACGGTCTGGAATAACTTGGTGACGAGTACCATGTAAGCTTTCTACACCGTCAATCGTGATGACTTCTGTACCAGCGCCACGTACACGCGCGCCCATATTGTTAAGAAGAGTTGCTACATCAATAATCTCAGGTTCACGCGCCGCATTTTCAATAACTGTACGACCGTCAGCCTTAGCCGCTGCCAACATGGTATTGATGGTCGCTCCAACACTGACCGTATCCATGTAAATGTGAGCACCCTGAATACGTTGACCAGCATCAGTCGCAATACGCATAGACTCTGCTTCATAGGAAATGCTTGCACCCATCGCTTCAAACGCCTTAAGGTGAAGGTCAATAGGACGTGGTCCCAAATCACAGCCACCAGGCAAACCTACTGTTGCTTGACCGTAACGTCCAAGCAAGCTACCGTAGAAATAGTAAGAAGCACGAAGACTGTTAATCTTACCAAATGGCATTGGCATATCCTTAACGCCTCGTGGATCAATTTCAAGTGTTTCGCCATCACGCTTAACAGAACCACCCATTACTTCTATAATTTCAATAAGGTTATCGACGTCGCTGATTGCTGGCACCCCATCAAGAGTAACCACTCCATCAGATAAAATGATGGCTGGAATCAATGCAACAACTGAATTTTTAGCCCCTGATACTGTAACTTCTCCCTGAAGTTTCTTACCACCATTGATGATAATTTTACGCATACTGTTCAATCTTTCTTATACTGGAATATTAGCTTTTACATTCTACCATAGATTGAGGTGCATGACAAATTAAGAACTCTAACAATTATCGGACAGTTTCACTTGACCATTTAAACCAACCCTTAAAACGTATGGCTCCGTCTTTATCTGTTCGTAAAACCTTAATGTGACGTTGCTTAAAACGTTCTAATGTTTCATCATTTGGATGTTTATAACGATTGTTCTCACCAGCTGAAACAAGGGCAAGGGTGGGCTGTAACTGGTCCAAAAACGCTTCAGACGATGACCCTTTTGAACCGTGGTGTCCAGCCTTGAGGATACTTGCCTTTAAATTGGGATAACTGGCCATCAGTTCCTCCTCACCTTCTTTTTCCAAATCACCAGTAAACAAAAAACTACTTCCTAATAGTTTTCCGTAAAGAACTATCGAATCATTATTACCACCATCACCAATTTTATTTGGATAAAGAACCTGTAGTTTACTTCCCATCATGGGTAAGTTGTCTCCAGCCTTTAGAGTGCAAACTGGGCGTTTTAAAGTTCGAAGTCGTTTCACAAAACTAGGCTTAGTCAAAGCTCCTTGACTGACACAGATTTCCTTAATCTTAAACCGCTTGGCTACTTCTTCCAAATCACCAATATGGTCTGTGTCCGTATGCGTCAGGACCAGGTGATCAATTTGAGACACTCCTCTAGCCTGTAGATAGGGAATCAAGTTTTTCTCTGCATTGCTCGTCTGGCTCCCCTCCTGCCATTTTTCCTTTGAACCGAAAGTCACCTTGCCACCCACATCAATTAGGATGGTATCGCCTTTCATACTCCTCAGAAAAATACTATCTCCCTGACCAACGTCAACCATAGTCACCTCATTGGTTAAAGGATGTTTGACCCAGACCATCAAAAGACCAAAAATCATCAAAAGGCAAATCCTAAACTGAGGCTTTTTCCAAAAATCAAAGAGCATAACCAATACAGCTATCATCAAGCTAAACTGTAACAAACTAGGTTTCCCTAAAATTAATGGCTGGCCTATCCAAGATTGTATCCAAATCAAAAAGGTCTCCATCCATTCAAAAAGTGGGTTGATTTGAGAAAAGATTACCAACCCTGAAAGGGCAAAGAAGACCGTCAAGACAGGCAAGAGAAAGCTATCAAATACTATCGAAAATATCGCCGTCAGAATTAAACTCACCGGTTGAAAGGTTCCATAATAGTAAGTTAGAAAGGGCAGAATCCCAAGACTCAATACCAAGCTTGTACAGATTGATTTTTTAAGTGATGACATCTCCTCAAAATCAAATAAACATAACAAGAAGGCATAGGAGCAACTTAAAACACCTCCCACTGTCAAAAGAAAATGAGGTAAAAAGAGAAACAATAGAAGCAAGGTTATTCCCATATTATCCAGTTTTTTAATACCAAACTCCGCCAACAAACTTTGAATCAAGGAACGTAGGACAGAAGCTGTCCAACCTGTCATTAAGCCATAGCATAAGGAAAAAGGCAGTAAAATGATAAATAGATAATCTTTAGGAAGACCCAAGCGTAGGAGTCCATAGCGAAACCATCCCAGAAAAAAGCCGACTTGCATCCCCGAAAGTGCGAATAGATGAATAATCCCTAAACTCGTGTAAAGCTGACTTTGCTCATCAAACTCCTTATCCAAATACCCAAAGAGCAGACCTGTCATATAGTGTCTCATAGGATTAGGAAAATGCGTCTGGATATGAACTAAAGCCCTCCTCCTCAATTGATGGAAAAAAGCTAGGGGAGATGTGTTTTTTTGAGACACCACATGATTCAAGCGCTCAATCTGAGCTATTCGATAAATACCTTGACTGGCTAGATAAGACTTATAATTAAACCCTTGAAAATTACGTTGACCAGTTGCTGGGGATAACTTTATTTTCCCTTTTAATACCAACGTTTGGCTAGTAGTCTTAAAAAAATGCTGCTCCTTCTCAGATTTGAGTCGGTAAAAGACCTGATAGGTTTGTCCCTTTGCCTTTCCAATGGCTGATAATTGCTCACCATTAACCGACAGCGTATCAGCAACCAGAGTCACCTGATTGATTTCAGTAGGAGCTTGTTTATCTTGTATGGTAGCTCTGTGGTGCAAGAATAAAAAGTAGACCAAAAAGAAACTACCTACAAGTCCCACCAACTTTAGGGCTGCCTTATTCTTCCAATGATGCTTCAAAAAACTTACTAAAAGAAAAGCAAAAGTCCCAATAGCATAAACATTAGTGACAAAAATCGTAAAATAAAGAGCGGCTATTAAAAGAGCCAGAGAAAAAAGATTGATGGGAGCTTTTTTAAGCCACATAGAGGGACTCTCTGATTTTATCTAAAGTTTTATCACCAATTCCTGAGACATTTTTCAAGTCATCTACGGATTGAAAGCCACCATGACTTTCACGATAGGCAATGATATCCTCAGCACGCTTAGCGCCAATCCCAGAAATAGTTTGTAACTCCTCTGAAGTCGCTGTGTTTAAGTTGATTTTGCCATCCTTAGCACTAGTTTGCCCTCCTTTATCAGAAACCTGACTAGTTCCGGATTGACCAAGGACAGAAAGGTTTTCATCCTTGGTTGCCACATAGATAACCTCTTCGTCTGACAGGCTTGCAGCTAAATTAACACTCTTAGCATCCGCATCCTCAGTCATTCCCCCAGCGGCTTTGATGGCATCAGTCACCCTAGCGCTTGCTTTTAAGGTATAAACACCCGGATTAGCCACAGCCCCCTTAACATCTACCGTTACTTTTGACTTATCCTTTTCACCTCCTTCAGTCTTTGACTGGGAAGACGCCTCAGCAAGAGACTGTGAACTTTGTTTGGAGGAAGAGGTTGACAAAGCGGTCACATCTGTATAAGACGTCTCCGCCTCCATACTGTTGCCGGCACCACAAGTCATCCATAGAAAGAAGCAAAAAATCACCATCAGTACAGCGATGACACTCACAAACAGACGATTATCTTTGACATAGGCTATAATCTTTTCCTTCACGCTATTCTCCTTAATTGATATATTTTCTTTCTTATTCGTAAAAAATTTTAAAAATATATCAAAAAGTAAAAAAACTCCATCAGACCTATGTCTGACAGAGTTATTAGCTTATTTCTGCGTTTCTTTAGCACGGTGTTTTCCAGGGTTCCAAACAAAGCTAGCTACATATGAGAAAGCCATGGTCAAAAGCACTGCAATGATAGCCACAAGAGCGAGAGGTACACGGTAAATATATGTCAATGGGTTTGGTTTTTTGCCTGTTTGATAGCTCAAAGCTTCTTCATCGAGACGATCAAATTCAGATTGGATACGACGAGCAACCTCTTGAATATTTTCGTCATTCAAACGCTTCAAATCTGAAATATCAATAGGATTACCATAGTTCATATCCACACGTTCACCCGTCAAGAGCCCCTTGAGTTCACGAGGTCCTTGATAGACAACTGGCATTATCTTAACCTTGGCCATCTTAGCGATAACCGCAACCCCACCCTTAACATCAGAAGAATGACGGCTACCACTTGGGAACATAATCAAACTACGATTACTCTTCTTAAGCATGTTAACAGGGTACTTGATAGCTTCTTGACCAGGATTTTCACGGTCAATTGGGAAGGCGCCACACATGCGGATCCACCAACCAAAGATACGGCTCTTGAAGAGTTCTTTCTTAGCCATGAAAATAAACTGCTTAGGACGGGCTGAAAAAGCCATATAAACAGGGTCCCACCAAGTTCGGTGCGGAGCAACCAAGATATAGTTTTCATCCTTGTTCAATAATTTATCGCGATTGTGGTAATGGGCATTACCATTGATAATCCAAAGAAGGAAGACAACAAGCCCACGTAAATAAGCGTAAAACACGTTTTTACCTCTTTTTCTACAAGTTTTTTACTATTATACCAAAAAAAGGAGCTCTTTTTTCATCGAATTTCTTTGTAAAAGTCTTGAAAATGGTGTGGCACTTTCTAATAGTTTGAGCTATAATGTAACTATGAAAAAAAGTATTGAGATTATAGGGAAAAATCGAAAGGCACTTAATCTTTGCCTCATTATTGCAAACTTAGCTGTTTTGGCTATCCTAGGCTTTGTCCTATTCCAACGCCATAACACGAAATCTGAACAAGTAGCCAAGGCTGAGAAGACTGAACAAGTCGCTAATAGCACAAGTTCATCTTCAGAAAAAGCTAAAGAAGATGATAAAACACAACTTAAGAAAGGTAGTAACCACAGCATTGCAGCTTCTGACTATGCTTACGATGTTACTGCTGTGAATAACACTATTCGAGGCAAGTCTCAGGATATCGACGACAAGGTAGTCTTTTTAACCTTTGATGATGGGATTGATCCAACACTGACCCCACAAGTCATGAGTATCTTGAAAGAATACGGTGTTCATGCCACATTCTTCCACATTGGAAATACTATTACTCAAGAAAACGCGGACATCCTCAAACGTCAAATTACAGAAGGGCACGCTATTGCTAACCATAGCCTTAGCCACAACTTTAATCTCCTTTATCCAGGACGTGTTCCAAATCAAAGTCAAATTGTTTCTGAGGTTAACCAAACCAATGCCAATTTCCAAGCTATCTTAGGCAAGGACTTCAAGACAAGAATTTTCCGTTATCCTGGTGGTCATATGTCATGGCAAGGTCTAGAAAGTACTGACCATGCTCTCGCCAAGGAAGATATCCAGTGGATTGACTGGAACATGCTCTGTGGAGATGCAGAACCACTCTCTGTTCGTCCAACCACATCTGAAAGCATGATGGCTTATATGGACGGTTCACAGAAATATTTCCCTGAAACTACTGTTAAAGTTGTACTAATGCACGATACAGCTGGTAAGGAGCTGACTGTTCAGACCCTTCCACAAATTATCGAATATTTCAAAAATCAAGGATATACCTTCGGTGTCCTAGAGTAATCACTCGCAACAGTTCCTTTGGGAGCTGTTTTTTGTTACAATAAAAACTATGACAAATCCAATTTTAAAAGATGGAGAACGCATTGACCAGCTCTTCTCCACAGATGTGAAAATCATTCAAAATAAGGAGGTCTTCAGCTACTCTATTGATAGCGTCCTCCTCTCTCGATTCCCAAAAATTCCGAAGAAGGGGTTAATCGTCGACCTCTGTTCGGGAAATGGT
Source organism: Streptococcus sp. (assembly GCA_016939315.1). Taxonomy (GTDB): domain Bacteria; phylum Bacillota; class Bacilli; order Lactobacillales; family Streptococcaceae; genus Streptococcus. The sequence goes on from JAFHAZ010000031.1 coordinate 171,312, forward strand.
GCCGTTGGCCTCTTTACTAGTACACGCACTGAGGCACCAATTACCTTGGTTGAGCTACAAGAACGCCTGGCTGACATGGCAAAACGTTCCGTCACTCTCAACCAACTAGAGGACCAGGTGACTGTTGTTAATGACGACCTAAAAAATTTGCTTGACCATGCTCCACGATCTCAGGTGGACCTTATTCTCTGTAACCCACCCTACTTTAAGGCGACAGAAACGTCCAAGAAGAATCTGTCAGAGCACTACCTCTTGGCCCGTCACGAAATCACGACTAATCTAGAGGAAATTTGCCAGGTCGCACGTCATGCCCTCAAATCTAATGGACGCATTGCCATGGTGCATCGCCCCGACCGCTTTTTGGATATCATCGATACTATGCGCCAGTATAACCTAGCGCCTAAACGCATCCAGTTTATCTATCCTAAGATGGGACGTGAGGCAAATATGCTCCTGATTGAAGCCATTAAAGACGGCTCGACAGATGGCTTGAAAATCCTTCCACCTCTCTTTGTGCATAAGGAAAATGGTGATTATACTGACGAAATCTTTGAGATTTACTTTGGAAAAAAGACTGAAGGTGAGTCCTAAACGATGACAGCAAAGGATAGCAAGGCCTACATGTATGTGGTTGAGTGTGCCGATGGCACCCTCTATACAGGCTATACCACAGACGTCGAACGCCGCCTCAAAACCCATAACGCAGGCAAAGGCGCCAAGTACACCAGAGCCCGCCTACCAGTTAAACTCCTCTACTCAGAAGCCTTCGCCAGCAAACCAGAAGCCATGAGCGCAGAAGCACTCTTTAAGAAAAAAAGCCGAGTGAAAAAACTGGCCTATATCAAAGAACACACGGAAAAATAACCGTGTGTTTTTTTGAATTTACTTGAGACTACTACTTCTACTTTCTAATAATAACTATTTTACACTTAAAATGTTTGCGCTTTCATAAAAAACACTATAATGTAGATGAAAATAGAAAGATTAATTGCAAAATTTATGTTTCTAAATGGCACATTTTCACGAACCTTGAAAATACTTACTTATCTTCAATAAGCTAGAAAAGAGGAAATGATATGAAAAACAAGATTTCTCACAAGTTTCTACTTTCCATAATCACCGTGTCTTCATTGGTATTACTTGGAGCATGTTCAACTTCTAGTCAGAAACAGACTAGCGAAACAAAACCAACAGTAGAAAGCAGTAAAGTTAAGAGCTCATCTAGTAAGGTTAAGTCATCGACAAAAGATAGTAGTAAATCTTCAAGTTCTAGTAAACAAGTGAAAGAACCTTCAAATAATGCATCTTCAAACTCAAACTCATCACAAAATAATAATGATGCCTCTTCCTCAGTTGCTTCAAACAACAGTCAGCCATCATCACCATCATCGTCACAACCTGCAAGTAACTCACCATCTACCCAAGATCAACCTACCAAAAATGCTACACCAACTGCTCCTATAGATAGTGGCATCTCAGTATCTGGTAGCTATCAAACAACTCAACAAACTCCGGTGAAAAATTCACCTAGTGCAAATGCACCTGTTGAATTCTACCTTGACGCTGGTTCTAATGTTAACTATGATATGAAAGTGGTTCAAGATGGTCATGAATGGTTGTCTTACATTAGTACTAGTGGTATTAGACGCTATGTCCAAGCTGACAACAATTCTGTAACTACTCCCATAGATAGTGGTATCTCAGTATCAGGTAGCTATCAAACTGTACAACAAACTCCGGTGAAAAATTCACCTAGTGTAAATGCACCTATTGAATTCTATCTCGATCCTGGCTCTAACGTTAACTATGACATGAAAGTCACAGAAGATGGACACGAATGGTTGTCTTACATTAGTTCGAGTGGCATTAGAAGATATGTTCAGGTAAATTAATTTGATTTTTAAACATTTAGCTTACTTTGTTATCATTTAGTTTTGTACCAATAACCTAAAAAATGAAGTCATTCTATTTTTATACGCCAAGCAATCAACAAGTGAGACTTCCCGCCGTGAGAAAAGTAGCTGAAACACGATAGTTTCAGCTACTCGGAATTTTTGAGACCTTAGGCTCAAAAATTAGTCATGGAACTTTGAAAAAGTTCGCTGACGTCCGCACTCACCTAAGGGAAGTCTAAAAAAATAGGTTTATGAAAAAACGCTCTATTTTCATAGAGCGTTTTCATTGTTTATTTATCACCCTTGTTACGGATAACAAAGCCATTTTTCTTTTCGCTTGAGGTACGATGTGGGCGTTTGTTGCCACGATTTTCGAAGTCACGGCTATTCTTCTTAGACTTGCGTTTGAAGTCACGACGGCCACCGTCTCGGTCATCTCGGTTACGGTCGCCACGGTATCCACCACGACGGTTGTTATCGCGACCACGGTTGCCACGGCCACCTTTACCGCCTTTACCGCCAAAGCCACCACCTGATGGTTTGAATGGCAATGGTTTTTCACGGGCAATTTCCACTTCTGGCATTGTCTCTGGGTCTTGAACGGTCAAGCTCAAGATGTAAAGTGCCAATTCTTCAGGAGTGAATTCTTGAACCAATTTAACCGCATCACCCTTGAACTTGTCAAAGTTAGAACGGATAGCTTCATCCGCAAAGTCGCGTTCGATCTTCTTAAGGGCAACTTTCTTCTTAGCTTGGAAGGCTTCTTGAGCTGTTGGTGGCTTAAGACCTTTCATGCGTTTCTTAGTCAAGTTTTCGATGATTCCCAAGTAACCCATTTCGTTTGGAGCAACGAAAGTAATGGATTGACCTGATTGGCCTGCACGTCCTGTACGTCCAATACGGTGAACGTAGCTTTCTGGATCTTGTGGAATATCGTAGTTGTAGACGTGAGTAACACCTGAAATGTCAAGACCACGCGCTGCAACGTCTGTCGCAACCAAGATATCGATTTGGTCGTTCTTGAAGTCACGGATAACACGAAGACGTTTGTTTTGATCAAGGTCACCATGGATACCTTCTGCACGGAAACCACGAAGTTTCAAACCACGTGTCAACTCGTCCACACGACGTTTGGTACGACCAAAGACGATTGACAATTCTGGTTGGTCAACGTCCATAAGGCGAGTCATGGTATCAAACTTCTCTTGTTCCTTCACTCGGATAAAGTATTGGTCAACATTAACATTGGTCAATTCTTTAGCCTTGATTTTCACATGCTCAGGATCTTTCATGAACTGCACACCAATACGTTTGATGGCATCAGGCATAGTTGCTGAGAAAAGAAGGGTTTGACGTTCTTCTGGTACTCGGCTAATGATAGCTTCAATATCTTCAAGGAAGCCCATGTTAAGCATTTCATCAGCTTCATCCAAAATCAAAGTCTCGATGTTATTGAGTTTAAGAGCCTTACGTTTGATAAGGTCAAGGAGACGACCTGGTGTCCCTACAACGATGTGGGCACCTGAACGGAGGGCCTTGATTTGTTTTTCAATGCTAGAACCACCGTAGACTGAGCGAACTTTAACGCCTTTGTCACGACCAAAACGGAAAAGCTCTTCTTGAGATTGCACTGCCAACTCACGCGTTGGGGCAATAACAAGGGCTTGGATTGTATTTTCTTCTGTACGAATTTTATCTAGGGTAGGCAAACCAAAGGCAGCTGTTTTACCAGTACCAGTTTGGGCCTGACCGATAACATCCTTACCTTCAAGAGCGAGTGGAATTGTCAACTCTTGGATAGGTGATGGTTTTTCAAAACCAGCAGCTACAACAGCTGATTGGATGTCTTCTGATAGGTTTAAATCTGTAAATTTCAAAGTATTCTTCTTTCTATTTGAAGGCGGTGCGAAGCCACCTTATGAGACTTGGTTGTGTAGTAGATTAACTACCTGTATTTAATAGTCGTTTATTTTAACAACTCATCTAGTCTATCATATTTAGAAATAAAAAGACAGGAAATAACGTTTTAAAACCGCCTTCAATTTGAGAAGACGGTTTCACTCACGAATTATTATTTATGGACCAACCAACGCAGGTATCGGGCCAAGACCAAACAAAGAATCACACTACCGATAATGATGAAGATCCAGGCTGGACTGACAGTCATAAACGGTAAAGGAACATTCATCCCAAAGAAACCGGTAATGACGGCAAGTACTCCCAAGAGTACCTCAATAATGGTCAGATTACTCAAGTTGTTGTTCAGATTATTATTTAGGATATTATTATAAGAACCTGATAGTTGCTGTAAGACCTTAGAAATGAGGTCCGTCATGGCTACTAACTGTCTGGCTTCAATCATGGCATCATCAAACTGTTCTTTTTCGACCTCGTTGAGACGACGATAAATGGCGTGCCCCTTGATGTGCTCCAAAAGAAGACGGTTTTGTGTAGCGGCAGCTACCAAATAGACCATGCCTGTTTCCAAATCTGAAAGGTCGTAAAGATTCTTACTTGTCGTAGTCTGCCTTAGACGTCGACTAACCTCATCTTTTTGCTGATCCAAACGTTCAATGACGGGATAGTAGGCATTTGAAATCATCTCAAGTCCTGCAAAAAGCAATTTATAAATAGATAAATCCTCATGGTTATCCACATAGTCTTGCATTTTGCTGATCACATAAGCATTATCCTCGTTACTAATGGTCACCAAACGCGTATCTTGTACAATAAAGGTCAGAGGAATGGTTTCATAGTATTCCTTGTCCTTCTCAAGAGCCAGAACATTATAGATAAAGGTAATTGTCCCATTCTCACGGTTGTAGTCCATGTGAGCTCGTTCATTTTTATCCAAGGCATACTCTATAGTTTCCTGATCAATATCATACTTGGTATAAAGGTAGGATTGCTCAGAAATAATATCTGAGTCAATATTAATCCAGTGACGCTTATAACCCAGTTCTTTTTCAATAAACATTTTTCTTCCTCATTACTTTAGCACTGCTGCTGCCAAAGCTTGTTGAATTTCAAAGACATTATTATCACTCTTAAATTGAAGGACCTCTGCGGGCTCCAATGCTGATGAAATCCAAATCTTAAGTTCAGCATCTAGGTCAAAGTGACCCGAACTTTCTACAGTAAAACGAGAAATCGAGTGATAAGGGATAGACTTGTAGGAGGTCTTCTTCCCGGTAACACCTTGCTTATCGACTAAAATCAAGCGCTTCTCTGTAAAGACAATCAAGTCACGAACTAAAACATAGGCTAACTCCACCTGTTCACCTGGAATTAAGATGCCCTCTAATTGGCGCTCAACCTTATCATTATCTTTTTTAGATGCGTTGCCAAGCAGTCCTGAAAAAAGTCCCATAGTTGTTTCTCCTTTTTTATTGTAAAGATAATCCTTGCTTTAACTATACCACAATTTTAGGATTTCAGACACTTGCAGAAATGGGTTTCTAGTAGTACAATTAAAGAGTCACAAGAGGAGCAATTGCTGAGAATGGCTAGCTTGATTTTTTCTTCAAGACTTGCCTAAACTCTTACCACCTGATCAGGTTAGAACCTGCGTAGGGATGTGTCTCAAAATAGATTGAAATAGAGGAACTTCTATGACAACGTTTTGATGTGGCAAAAATAGCCAATCAAGACGATTGGTATAGGAGGTTCTTTTATGTCGAAAACAAGTATTCGACCAATGATTGAGGTTGCCCTTTTTGCAACCATTGCTTATATCCTGGACCTAGTTACCCAGCCCATGTCACTAGGCCCTTGGATTTCCCTTTCCTTTAAGATGGTACCTATCTTTCTCCTCAGTTTTCGCTGGGGCTTAAAAGCTGGTGCTATGGGCGGTCTTATCTGGGGGCTACTTCAAGTGGTGACAGGACAGGCAGCCGGTGGTTGGCTGACCTTGACACAAGGGTTTCTGGAGTACTTTGTCGCCTTTAGTCTGATTGGTATCAGTGGTGTGGTCAAACCAGCCCTTGATAAAGCCATTAAACAAGGCAATAAAGTCAAGTCTCTGATGGTGATTACTGAGGGGATTCTTCTTGGTAGCTTTGCTCGTTACCTCATTCACTTTATAGCCGGTGTCATCTTTTGGGGAAGCTATGCCCCTAAAGGACAAAGCCCTTATCTCTATTCATTCATTGTCAATAGCTCATCCTTCCTTGGAGAAACATTAGCCAGCCTCATCGTTTTCTTCGCCCTACAACGATTCCTAGGCAGATTACTCAATACGGAAAAATAAAAGAAACCATAGGACAGTCTTAATTGGCAGTCCTATGGTTTTTCTTGTTTATATAAGATATTATGACATGAAGTCAGACAGCTAGCTAGCCACAAGATAGCAGCTAGCGTCAAAAGATGAATGATTTGCACTAACTAGATAGTCATAGTATTACGACATGAGAAAACGAAAACGATAATTTTCCGTTTTCGAGTTAGTAAGGGACTTAGCCACGGTCTCATAGGACGTGGCGTAGATTGCTTAGGCTATGAAATAGCCAAGCAATCTTAGTACATTACATCTTCTCTTCCAATGTTACATCTGGGTATTTATCCGCAAACCAACGAAGGGCAAAGTCATTTTCAAAGAGGAAGACTGGTTGGTCAAAGCGGTCTTTGGCCAAGATGTTTCGGCTTGATGACATGCGTTCGTCAAGGTCCTCAGGTTGAATCCAACGCACAGTCTTTTTACCCATTGGAGTCATGACGACCTCGGCATTGTATTCATTTTCCATACGGTGTTTGAAAACTTCAAACTGAAGTTGACCAACGGCACCAAGCATGTATTCACCTGTTTGGTAATTGGTGTAGAGCTGGATGGCTCCTTCTTGCACCAATTGTTCGATTCCCTTGTGGAAGGACTTCTGTTTCATGACGTTTTTAGCAGAAACTTTCATGAACAACTCTGGCGTAAAGGTTGGTAGTGGCTCAAATTCAAATTTGTTTTTACCTACAGTAAGGGTATCACCAACCTGGTAAGTTCCTGTATCGTAAACCCCGATAATATCTCCAGCCACGGCATTTTCGACATTTTCACGGGATTCGGCCATGAACTGAGTGACGTTAGAGAGCTTAGCTCCTTTACCTGTGCGGGTTAGATTAACACTCATACCACGCTCAAATTCACCAGAAACGATACGAACAAAGGCAATACGGTCACGGTGACGTGGGTCCATATTGGCTTGGATTTTGAAAACAAAACCAGAGAAATCCTTGTTGAGAGGATCAATCTCGTCACCATCCACTGTCTTGTGACCATGTGGTTCTGGTGCAAATTTGAGGAAGGTATCGAGGAAGGTTTGAACCCCAAAGTTAGTAAGGGCAGAACCGAAGAAGACCGGTGTCAATTCACCAGCTAAAATAGCTTCTTCTGAGAATTCATTACCCGCTTCTGTCAAGAGTTCAATATCTTCTTTAGCTTGCTCATAGAATGGGTTGTTGGCAAAAAGAGTATCCCCATCTTCAATCTTGGCAAAGCGCTCATCACCTTTGTAAAGCTCCAAGCGTTCGTTATAAAGGTCGTAAAGTCCTTCGAAAGCTTTACCCATACCGATAGGCCAGTTCATTGGGTAACTGGCAATACCAAGCACTTCTTCCAACTCTTCCAAGAGGTCAAGTGGCTCACGTCCATCACGGTCCAATTTGTTCATGAAGGTGAAGACAGGAATCCCACGGTGTTTGACAACTTCGAAAAGTTTTTTGGTTTGGGACTCGATACCTTTGGCTGAGTCAACGACCATGACGGCAGCGTCAACCGCCATAAGGGTACGGTAGGTATCTTCTGAGAAGTCCTCGTGCCCTGGGGTATCAAGGATATTGACACGTTTACCCGCATAGTCAAACTGCATCACAGATGAGGTTACTGAGATACCACGTTGTTTCTCAATATCCATCCAGTCTGATTTAGCAAAGTTTCCGGTTTTCTTACCTTTTACGGTACCAGCTTCACGGATTTCACCCCCAAAGTAAAGCAATTGTTCAGTGATTGTTGTTTTACCAGCATCGGGGTGAGAGATGATGGCAAAAGTACGGCGTTTTTTGATTTCGTCTTGAATACTCATAGTTTTCTTTCTTCTTTGAAAATAATCTTTTTGTTACTTTTCCTTAGTGGTATGGATGTCAGCAGCTTCTTTGTAAATCTCAGAAACTCCATGTCCCAGAGCTACTAATAGCAATAGGGTTTTTACCAGAACGAAAAGCAAGATCGTTGTAGCACTTCTTTCAGAAAATTTCTGTCTTTTGAAAGCTACATTTGTTGTCGAGGCTTGCGATAATTCTCGCAGGCACAGCTCTTTTATTATATCCAAATTACAGTGTGAAAGCAATTCTGAAAGCGTTTTGTGTTAGAATAAAACAAATAAAAAGATTGGGAGATTATTATGGAGTTTGTTGGAGTACTTGTTTTTATAACCCTTGTAGGAATGATTTTCAATGCCTACTTTCTGATTTTACCTTCACTTGTTTTACCTTCATTTGGTACGAAAAAGCATCAGATTTGGATATATTCTGCTGTTCTAGCTATAATCAGCTGCTGCTTGTTTCCTTTATCCCTTTTTCTGATTCCAAGTATTATTTACACATTAAATATCTTTGCCCTATGTAAAAGTTTTTCAAAAGGCAAAGGACATAAAGCTGTTTGGATTGCACTTGAAATATTTTGCTTATTATTATCTCCAATTCTAGCTGTGTATCTCTTTGGTTCTATGTTCGCCTTAGATAATTATTACTACTACCTATCTCTAATCATCCCGCCATTTTGGATTATGTGGATTTGGTCATGTCTTAATCTGAGCAAGAAAATCAAAATAAACAAAATTATACTACACAGCATAATGGCAATCCTGCTAGTCCTTCCAACATTGACTATTTATGGCTGTCGACATAACCCAACTGTGTACGGTCGTAAGGTCTCTATCAACAGAGACGGCTTTAAACACGTTTACTGGAACGGTCAGATTTTAGATCATGCCAAACATGTTGAACAGGTGATTGCCCTTGATATTATTGAAAACTATGAAAATGTTGAGAGCATTAGATTTACCGATGTTTATCAAAATAAATATTATTTTGAATCTCCTGACTCGTCTAATCGTTTTGAAGTTGAAGTTCTTATCAATGGTAAATACAAAGCCACCTATGATGTCAATTTATCCGCAAAAGACCCTAACGATCCAGAAGACAAATATGATAAAGGGGTTGAACTATATAAAATGTCATCTTATGGCCCTAAATTCATCTCAGAGAAGAAAAATCTAAAGAAAGACAAAATTTTTACTCTTAAAGATTTAAATAATCCAAAATATCAAAAACTGCTTAAAAACACTGATATCACCTACTACCAGAAAAATGATATTTATAAACTAAAGAAAAACAACTAAGTCTGCTTTAGAAAAGATAAAAACACGCTATCATCTTTCTGATAGCGTGTTTCTTCATTTATTTAATATTTGTCTTCAAAATGCTCCAGACCTTTTTTCATGATTATCATGAGAATAATCAGAGCTCCTGAAACAGCAAGATATTTGACAAATAAGGAAGTTCTCATAATAAATGGCGTGTGTTTAAGCATGCCATAGTTTCCACCGATAGTCTGATTAACTATTACCAAAGCTAGATTCAGTAATAAGGTAGCCACGACAATCATCCGCTTACTGATTGGATGAGTTTTATAACTATTAAAAATTACATTCAGGCTATTGACCAGTAGGGCATAGTGGCCAATTAGGAAAGAAAAGCCTGTGATATGAGGAAACTCATAGGGATCAAATACTGGATAAATCAACGCACAGTAAGTCCCGACAACTCCCATAATAGCAAAATAGCTCTTTATCCTACTATTTTTCAAGAGGAGAACAGCAAACATGGCCATACGACAATGGTACAGGGGCAGACTAATATAAAGCGGGAAGCCCTGCCAGAGGTACCAAGTGTATAGGGCAAAGAGTTGAATGGCTTGGATAATGAGAAAGATCCAACGCCATATATTATTCTTATACCAACGCCAGCTCAAGTAACTCAGAAGTACCATTGACAAAAGCATAAGCAAATAATAGGGCAAAGGTATCTGGGGTGGATGAGTTTGGGTGGTTGTCAAAAATTCCTTCATTCTCTTCTCCTGCTGAAATTACTATGCCTGCTATTATATCAAATTTCAGGGTAAAGCAAAAACCTGCTTTAGAGAGCAGGTTAGAGAACTTAATCCTTGGCTTGGAGTTCTTCCACGACCTTGGCTAGGTTCATAGAGTTAGAGCCCTTGAGCAAGATTTGATCGTGCTCGCCTAGGCTTTCTTTGATTTGCTTAACCATAGCATCAAATTGGTCTTCGTCAGCTGTTTTCTTGAAATAATAGACATGACCAAGTGGGAACATTTGACTAGCAAGTTGCGACAATTCTGCAATATCCTCACCGTAGAAAATCACCGTATCAATAGCATCCGGTGTCAGGCTTAGAATCATCTGTGTGTGAAGTTGCACAGACTGTTCACCGAGTTCTTTCATATCAGCTAGGACAGCAATTTTCTTGCCTCCTTCATTCTTAGGAATAGCTGAGAAAGTTTCCAAAATGAGCTTCATGGCTGTTGGATTGGCATTGTAGACATCTGAAAGGATGTCGGCATCGTTAGCTGCTTTTTTCCATTCAGTACGGTTCTTTGTAAGCTGCAAGTTAGCAAGAGCTGAGAGGATATTTTCCTCAGTTACACCCAAGTGTTTTGCGACATAGGCAGCAACCATGGCATTTGTGGCATTGTATTTTCCAGTGACTGGCAAGGTAACTTGTCCGTCTAGGAAGTTTGTTGAGAAGGTGAGGTGGTCTTTGAACTCTGTCAACTCAGAGACCGTAAGCTCCGCACCATCCCCAAAGCGTACCACGTCAAGATTGCTTGGCAAGAATGGATCAACGATTGGATCACTTGGCACAAGCAAGAGGCTACCATCTGGCATACCGTCTTGCATTTGCATTTTACCTTGAGCAATCTTGTCACGGCTACCAAAGAATTCCAAATGAGCCTCTCCGATTAAGGTAACAACAGCTGTTTTTGGCTTCGCCAAGGTTGACAAGAGGTGAATGTCTCCCATGTGGTCTTGCCCCATCTCAAGGACGATTTTCTCCGTATCATCAGGCATGTGGAGGGCTGTATAAGGAAGACCAATCTCATTGTTGTAATTACCTTGGGTCTTGTAAGTACGATAGGTTGTGGCCAAGATATCATGAATCATGTCCTTGGTCGTTGTCTTACCGTTAGAACCAGTCACCGCAATAACGTCCACACCGGTCTTTTCAAGATAGTAGGCAGCTAGTTTTTGGAAGGCTTCAAGAGCATCATCGACTAGAATGTGAGCTTGATCAGCCGATAATTCTTTTTCTGTGAATGTCGCTAGAGCACCATTGTCAAAGGCTGTTTGGATAAAATCATGTCCATCACGTGCACCTTTGAGCGGCAAAAAGAGGTCGCCCGCTGTAATCTTACGGCTATCAAACTCAATCTGGTTAATGGCAACATCTTCATAGGCTGTGACATCATTTTTAGCGCCAACAACCTTGGCAATTTCATGGAGTGTCAATTTCATCTTAAAATCCTCTGTTTTGTTTTTTACAAGTCTGGCAAGAAGTAAGATTTTCTTGCCTGCAATCACTCCCAATTATATCACAAATCAGGCTAGCTTTTGCTTGGGAGATGAATTTGTTACAATGGTTGATGAGAGGATTAGGCATGACAAAGAAAAAATTAATCACTCTCTCTAAAGGAGAGGAAAATATAAATAGCGACTGCCAAAGTATTGAGGAACCTAAAGGATGGCGCTTTGATTGGAGAAAGATAATCCCACTAGAGCCAACAGCTGAATTGATTATCTTAGTGCTGCTTGCACTGCTGTATGGTGGTTTTTATTATTATGATCATTATACAGTCAATGAAGATAACATATATGGTCTCTGGCAGTCTGATCATCATAAGTTAGCGATTTCCTATAAGCATATTCGGAAACGAGGAAATATCGACTGGCAAGTCGTACAGGATGGTAAGTATATTATCTATGCTGCTAGAACTCGCCCGGTCAAGCGGCTTAATGACGGGACTCTTCACATGGAGCTCTACACTGTGGAAGGCTACCTGACAGACCTACCTATCAAGGACGGCTTCAGCTATATGGATTTCTATCTTCGCAAAAACAATTATCTTACCTATGACGGTGAGTCCTACAAGCGTATCAATTCTGGAAACAAGTCCATCACTTGGAAAGATGGTTCCACCAGCCCTTATGGTGAACGGAAAACAACTATAGATGAGGTTTTTGAAGCCCTCTATTTGATACTTATGGGGATTTGCTCAGTTCTTATCATTACAGAGGCTCGGCAAAAGAGGAGAGAAAAACTAAGTGAGACACCAATCAAAACGAAAATACGCTGACCGAAAGAAACTCAACCGAAAATATCATTCACAAAAAGCATACCGGAAAGAACAAAAACGCAAAACCGGATGGCGAGCACGCTGGCATAAATTTACAGACCGGCTAGTCAATGTGTTTATGATATGTTTCCTACTCATGATACCGATTTTCATCGTCCATATGATTTTCTTTGATGATGGGGTTTATAAAGATGGTATCTACGGTCTGTGGCAATCTGAAAATCATAAGCTTGCCATATCCTACGAAAGAGCTCATAGGTCCGGCAAGGTTGATTGGGATATTGTTCAAGATGGAAATGTTCTCATCAAAGACGCACGCGTTGATGATATTAAACGCTTAGAGGATGGGACCCTCTACATTGAAGTTTATGCCAAGGAAAGTCTGTTTTCAGACCTTCCCGCTAAGAACGGCTACAACTATTTGAATATGTATGTCCGTAAAGATAACTACTTGACCTATGATGGTGAATCCTACAAACGGATTGATGATGAAGACAAGAGTATTACCTGGAAAGATGGTTCAAAATCCCCTTATGGTCAACGAACAACCTTGTTTGATCGTCTGGAACCTTATATCTTTTTTGGAATGTGGGGAGTATTGCTTGTATACGTTCTTTTCATTGAATGGAAGATCAAAAGAAATCTAAAAAGAAAAAATAGGTTAAATGAGGCATCAAAAAAAGAAAAAATACAGTGATCAACAGGAAATTGATAGAAAAGATCATTCACAAAAAGAATATCGAAGAACACAAAAGTACAAAACTGGATGGCGAGCACGTTGGGGTAAATTCAAAGACCGTTTAGTCAAAATTTTGAGGATTTGTTTTCTAATCATGGTACCTCTATTCACCATCTATCTTAGATGCTTTTATGATGGTATCAGTGAAAATAGTATCTACGGGCTATGGCAGTCTGAAAATCACAAGCTTGCTATTTCCTATAACGAAGGAGGAAAAAGTCGTAAGTACGATTGGGAAATTGTACAAGATGGAAAACTCCTTATCAAAAATGCTCGAACTCAGAAAATTAAAGGTCTTAAAGATGGAACCATCTACATTGAAGTTTACGCCAAGGAAAGTCTGTTCTCAGACCTTCCCACAAAGAACGGCTATAACTATTTGAATATGTATGTACGGAAGGATCATTATTTGACTTATAATGATGAGTCCTACAAAAGGATTGATGATAGGGACAAAACCATTACTTGGAAAGATGGCTCTACCTCGGTCTATGGTGAACGCAAAACTTTTTTTGATTATATTGACTCTTTTCTTTTTTGGGGAATGGTGGGAGCCGCTTTCTTGTCAATTATTGTCATTGGGTGGAGAAACATAAAAAGCAAAAAGGTGAGAAAAAAATCACCCTAAAACAAAAAACCACTCCTGCTTCTAGCCAGACTAGATAGCCACGGAGTGGTTGTTTTATTCTTGTTAAGCAAGACTTCCCCTTAGAGAGGAATCAGTCTTATTTCACTTCGCCACCTTCAACCACGAGGTCATCAGCTTTAGCTGCATCGCCGTAAGTTGGGTGAAGTGTTTTTTCATAATCTTTGTGGAAGAAATTCTCTTTACCAAGTTTCTTAATGTCTTTATTGATAAAGTCAAGGAGTTCTTTGTTACCTTTTTGAACGGCTGGGGCAATGGTATCTGGGTTACCAAGTGATGTGATTCCTACTTCATAACCTTTATTTTCTAGAGCCCAAGCAAGAACTTCTGTATTATCAGTTGAGAAGGCATCGCCACGACCATCAAGGAGGGCTTGGTAAGCATCGCTATATTGGTCATACTTTTGCAATTTGATATTTGGGTAGTTCTTTTCAAAGTAAGTTTCAGCAGTTGTTCCCTTAGTAACAATCAAAGTCTTACCTTCAAGCTCTTTAACGTCCTTAATGACCTTGTCTTTAGGTGACACCACACCGATTGAGACTTTCATGTAAGGAAGGGCGAAGTCCACTTGTTTCTTACGTTCATCAGTTACTGTAAAGTTGGCAAGGGTAATATCTACCTTGTTTGAAATCAAGAATTCTGCACGGTTGGCCGCATCTACTGAGACATATTTAGGTTTAACACCCAAGTCTTTAGCCAAACGGTTACCAAGTTCAATATCGTAACCTTGGTAAGCACCCTTGTTATCTACATAACCGAAAGGTTTCTTGTCCGCAAAAACGGCGATACGGAGTTCACCACTCTTCTTAATTTCTTCAATAGTACGTGCTTTGGCTGTTGATTTACCAGAGCTACCGTTACTTGAGCAAGCAGTCACTGCCACCAAGGCAAAGACGAGGGCTAATAGGGCAAAAATTTTCTTTGTTAATTTCATAAATATCTCCTAAAATATTATATTTTTTACTAAAAACAATGAGTTACAAATAGGCACCAAACTGGCTGAAGTCAAAGACATTGAGGAACTCTTGAGCTCGCTGTGTCTTTGGATGATTGAAGAATTCTTCAGCAGTCCCTTCCTCAGCGATGACACCCTTATCCATAAAGATAATACGGTCAGCGATGGCACGCGCAAACTGAAGCTCATGGGTTACAATCAACATGGTGCGTCCTTCTTGAGCGAGGTCATTGATTAGTTCCAGGACCTCACGAACCATCTCAGGGTCAAGCGAAGCCGTCACCTCGTCAAAGAGGATAACTTCAGGATGCATGAGAAGGGAACGGACAATGGCTACACGCTGCTTTTGACCACCTGACAGTTGTCGTGCGAAGCTATGCTTCTTGTCCAGAAGTCCCACACGGTCCAAAAGTTTCTCAGCCTCCGCAATGACTTCTTCCTTATTACGCCCTTGAGCTTTAACCGGCCCCAAAATCAGATTTTGCAGGATGTCCAAGTGTGGAAAGAGGTCATAACTTTGAAAGACCATTCCGATTTTCTGACGAATCAGGTGAAAATCCTTCTTGCTACCAGTGATAGACTTGCCATCCAGGAGAATATCGCCTCCTTGGATGGTCTCTAAGCCATTGATACAACGTAGCAAGGTCGATTTCCCACAACCTGAGGAACCCAGGATAACAACGACTTCACCTTGTTTAACATCCAAGGAGATGCCTTTGAGAATCTGATTGTCCCCAAAGGACTTTTTCAAATCCTTGATTTGTAAAATGCTTTCTGTCATCTTAATTCCTCCAACGATTTTCAAGATAAGTAGACAGCTTAGATACTGGGTAACAAATGGCAAAATAAAGAATCAAAATCGTGCCATAAATCCAGAAAGAAGCTGTTGGAATAGTCAGG
The DNA here is from genome assembly GCA_016939315.1 of Streptococcus sp. Lineage (GTDB taxonomy): Bacteria > Bacillota > Bacilli > Lactobacillales > Streptococcaceae > Streptococcus. The sequence continues at coordinate 186,862 of JAFHAZ010000031.1, forward strand.
CGGTTACTGTCGATAATCTGCTGACCAACCTTGGTCACCTCTACTACGCCAATCAAAACCACCAAGGACGTAGTTTTAATCATACGTGTCACCAGGTTAATAGCCTGAGGCAACAAGCGACGCAAGACTTGCGGAATAATCACATAGGTATAGAGTTGGCCATTGGTCAAGCCAAGGGCCCTTCCGCTCTCAAACTGGTGTCTAGGTAGCGACGTGATTGACCCACGCACCAAATCACCCATCTCAGCCGTTCCCCAAAGGGTAAAGACGATAATAGCCGATAGCTCGCCTGAGATATTGATGTTAAAATTCCTAGCCAGACCAAAATAAACAATAAAGAGCAAGACTAACTGGGGCATGATACGAATAAATTCCAGATAAATACGTGACAAAAAACGTACAATCTTAGATTTCGAAGTCATGACAATTCCAAAAAGGGTTCCTAGTAAAAGGGACAGAAGCACCGAAACGATGGAAATTCCAATAGTTACGCCTAAACCTTGTAAGATACGTAGGAAATTATTCCCCTGAAGAAGAACCTGAAAGCCCGAATCCTGCATAGCGTAACCTCCTTTCAATCCAACTAAAGACTAGAGAAATCGGCAGCAACATCAAGAGATAAGCCACCACCAACATACCTAGAGCCACATCGGTTTCGTAGTAAAGACCAATCAAATCCTTGGCCACATACATCAAATCCGCCAAGGCTACAGCTGAGAATACTGACGTTTCCTTGATAAGGAAGATGACGTTAGCACTAAATGACGGCAACGCCACAGCCACTGCCTGAGGAAGGACCACATAGCGAAAGACTTGGAACGGCGTCAAACCAATAGACAAGCCCACTTCATGCTGGGTCTGACTAACGGCCTCTAGACCACTTCGGAAGGACTCCGCCATATAGGAACCACCCAAGAAAATCAAACCTACCACAGCACAAGCCTCTGAGGATAGAACCAAACCTATACGAGGCAAGCCAAAGTAGAGAAAGAAGAGCTGAATCAAGAGCGGCGTATTACGAGATAGCTCAATATAAGTCGTCGAGAGCTGACTCAAAACAGGCACTCGGTAATGACGAATAACACTCACCACCAAGCCCAAAAGGAAGGAACCAAGAATCCCCAGAACGGCAATATGTAAGGTTAAAAAGAATGCCTTCTGATAAAAGGGCAAATACTGTTGAACAATGGACCAGTCCAAAACTTACCTCCTCATTTAAGATACAAAAGGCGTGTAAAATTCCGTGAGCATTCACTGCCATCTACTTCTAGCCCTTTGATTTCACTCGCCTCTGATAATCATTGCGATACGCAAATCTTCATCAAACACGAATGAATTGCTCTATTTCATTTGAAACGTTAGACTTATTCTACCACCTGTTAGATTATTTGGATAATATGTATTTTTTATCAGCGTGATAAAGAAACGATATAAATAAAATCTAGATTTCTGTAAAGAAAAAAACACCTCAGTCTCAGAGATTTCTCCGAGACTAAGATGTCTGTCATCTAAATCATAGTGCTTAAATCAAATGGCTTTCACGTTTGTCGAACATTTCTTGTCCCAAGGCTACCAATTCCTTGATAAGGTCTGAGTATGAAAGTCCCATATTTTCCCAAAGAAGTGGGTACATAGACCATTGAGTGAAACCTGGCATAGTGTTGAGCTCGTTAAGGTAGATGGCTCCATCCTCTGTCAGGAAGAAATCACAGCGGGCAAGACCACAACCACCGAGGGCACGGAAGGCCTTGGCCGCATAGGCACGCATTTGCGTCATGACTTCTGCAGGCACGTGAGCTGGGATATCCATGGTAATTTTATTGTCAATGTACTTGGCTTGATAGTCATAGAAAGCCACATCTTTGACTACTTCACCTGGATCAGTCGTTTTGACATTTGTATTGCCAAGGATACCAACCTCGATTTCTCGGGCAACCACACCTTGCTCAATCAAGATACGGCTATCATATTTGAGAGCCAAATCAATCGCTGCACGAAGCTCTGCTTCATTTTCAGCTTTAGAAATCCCAACAGATGACCCCATATTAGCAGGTTTTACGAACACTGGGAAGGTCAATTTTTCAAGCGTTTCAGCTACCGCTGCTTCCAAATCTTCACCCTCGATGAAGACTGTGTAGGCAACCTGAGGCACACCAGCAACTTCAAGAATGTGTTTGGTCATAATCTTGTCCATAGCCACACTTGATGACAAGACATTAGTACCCACGTATGGCAACTTGAGGGTTTCGAGGAAACCTTGGATAGATCCATCCTCACCCATAGGTCCATGGAGCACAGGGAATACCACAGCGCCTTCCTCATAAATATCGCTTGGTTTGATAGCCTGACTAGCCACAACTGTGTCATTAGTCATGAGCTTCTCATCATCACTTGGTGTTTCTGTAAATTCTTGTGTTTTGATAAAATCACCAGACTGAGTGATAAAGTAGGTTTTAACCTCAAATGCGCTGTAATCCACCGCACGCATAACACTCTCAGCTGAGAGCACAGACACTTCACGTTCTGCTGAACGTCCACCATAGAGAAGGATAAGGGTTTGTTTAGACATAGGTATACCGTTTTCTTTTCTTGATTTTCTAGTCTCAGTTTTGAGAACATAATTACCTTAATCATATCACAAAAGGAAGGGATTTTCAAAAGATTATAGACAGAAAAAAACAGAGTAAATGTACTTATACCCATCCATTTTACCCTGTCTATACTAGTAAATAAAATATATAAAAAGAAAAACTACAAAAGCCCTAAAATCTATCAATTTGCTTTATTTTTAACATCAAACCAACTTTTGGTAATAAAAACAAACAAATACATAACTATAGAAATAATAATTGGATAATAAATAATAGTTCCATAATTCATCTGTTTGATCCCTAATAATAGAGCTTCTTTATGCATTAATACGAAGAAAATAATATTGAAGAGGACTGTGCTAATAAGCATGGTAACTGCATATGTTATTGCTTGTACAGATCTAATAGTTACAGTCTGCTTATGTGATATTCCAATTCTCTCCCATTGCAGATTCTCTTCTTTTTCTTTGACTGAAGAAAGAACGGTAATAGAAATAAGATTGGCTATCACAACTACTAATGGTCCCACTACAAAGAATAGTAGAACAGCATTTATTTCAACTGATGCTGTTTTCTTTGCTAGATTTGAGTAGGCAATGTCAGAATAAATCATTAATTCTGATATTAAGATTGCTATTATCGAAATAGATACTGTTAATGACTTTAAATACTCTTTATCCTTCAGAATAATCCATTTTGCCATTACAAAATCATAAGACGAACGCCAAGCTAATAAAATTTTAGTTAGAAAAATTTGAATATGTGGTGAAATGAAGGCCAACAAAAACAAATGCATAACTAAGATAAGTAAGATTGAGTCATCCAATCTGAATAATAAGTTTTCATTAGGCTTGCTTACAGATACTGTGAAGAATGGAATAAGCAATTTTAACCAGAATCCTAAACTAATAGCAAAGCCTAATACCTTTATTATCTTAACAACAAAGTGGTTTTTAAAGTCAAGTCTATCACCAAGCAAAACTGCATTCCCTAGAATTTTATATAAGTAAAGAAAGCTACCTATGAAAGCAAGTAGGCAAATTATAAGTATGGTCAAGAGGAAGGCTGACATACTGAAATCAATCGGTATAGTTGGTAATAATTTTTCTCCACCCAGATATTGCGCATAACTGTAATAAAATCTTGCACAAAAAATTGAGAAAAAACTTCCTACTATACTTACTAAAAATGCAAAAATAGTAAGTTGTCCGCTAATCAATAACGACAGCTGAACTCGACTTCCTCCATTTATTGACCATTGGCGATAATCCTCTTTTGCTAAATTCAAAAATAGTCGGATCAGACCAGAAACCAGAAATAATAAAGTAAATCCTCCAAAAAGAACTGGCCCTACAAATAATAAGGTAGGACTCCCAACATCTCGAAATAATTGCTGATACTTTATGGTACTAAATGCTACAGACAGACACATCCCAACTAATAAACTCGAAGCGAAAAATAGGGGGAACATTCCAAGCCACTGTTTTTTTGAATACTTAAATTGATAATAAATTAATTTGAACATTTTAAGTTAATCCCCACTATTTTCTATCTCTAATGCCTTATAAAGAGCTTCAGCTGTGGGATTGAACAATTCCTGATAGATTTTGCCATCTTTCAAGATTAGAGCCCTATCTGTTTGACTTGCTAACTCAATATCATGGGTCACCATAATGACACATCTTCCCTCTTGGGCTAAATCAGCTAACATCTCAAAAATAATCTTCCTTGACGTACTATCCAATGCACCTGTCGGTTCATCTGCAAATATGATACGAGTTTTTGAAAGAATCGCTCTTGCAATAGCTACTTTCTGTTTTTCTCCACCAGATAACGAAGAAACTGAAGACATCAAATCAGCTCTAAAATTCATCTTATCTAACAATGTCTGAATATCGTCTCTACATACTTTTTTATGGGACAATCTAAGAGGCAAAGCTACATTCTCCAGAACTGGGAGAGCTGGAAGTAGGTTATAAGACTGAAAAATAAAACTAATATCTTCTCTTCTAAATTTTGATAATCTACTATTCTTTAATTGATAAGGATTACAATTATTAACCTTTACAACCCCTTCTGTTGGTGCTGATAAACTCGATATACAATTTAACAAGGTTGACTTACCAGACCCGCTTACTCCTAGTATAGAAACAAACTCACCATAGTTCGCTTCGAAAGAAATGTCTCTAAGAACCGAAATGTCTTTATTTTTATCAATTTGAAATTTCTTAGATAAGTGTTTTACTTCTACTGCAACTGTATTCATATTTTCCTTTCTATATCACTACTTACTATTTCTAAAAAATGGGAAAGAATTTTGGTTAATTTACTCTCCCCTCTATTATACATGATAATATTCATCGTTAATCTTGAACTTCGTATCAAAAAAATTGACACATTATCAACATTTTAGACTTGTAAATTATATTTTTTCTATTTAGAATATTACTTAAACATAAATTTTTTGACAGTTTGTAAATTTTTAGGATTTAATATGGTAAAAGGAACTCAAGAGAAGATTATTAACTCGTTCTTCAAACTAGCAGAACGATATCCAGAACGCTCAAGTTTCAGTATAACTGAAATTGCTAACGAGGCAAAGATTTCGAGACAAGCAATATATCAAAAACATTTCAAAAGCTATGAGGAAATAGTAGATTTCATCATGAAATCCATAGATACTACTATAAATGAACATTTTTTACTGTTCGAAGAACACAATCTTTCAATCGAAGTTTTCTTTTCAAAAATTATTATTCCAGAATTATATAAATATAGAGATTGGCTCCGCTGTATCTACTCTACATCTGCTATTCCTAATTGGCGAAATTATTTACGAGAAAGATATTCCAGCTGGCTACTAAATGCACCTATTAACTTAAGTCACTCGTTTCTACATAACGACGCTTTATCAAATTATATTGTGAATTGTGTATTAAGTATTATAGAAACTTGGATTACTGAACCTTTTCCCTCCCCTCCAGAAGTCTTTTCAAAACAGTTTATTGAATTAATAAATACTCCTCTAAATAATCACATAAGTCCAATAAAACATGACTCATAATTACAAATTATTTTTCTTTTTATTAATTAATAGTTAATGTAAAACTCTCTGTGAAAACAGGATAGAGTGAAAACAAACATCGATTTTGATGTTTGTTTTTTCATATTCTTTTGCTTCCCAGAGTTATCTTGTTTTATCATTTTACCCCTATTCACTAATAACACTTTCATGACTAATACTTACACCTATTTTTAAGAGATCTATCTAGACACAAAGTCTATATTTACAAGTATTAACTTAATAAAAATCTATATATGAAAATAAATTCTGTTGATTTTGTAAAATCAAAAAAAACAGCCTAAGAGCTGTTTCATTCCTGTCTTAAATTTCGTCACCAAGCTCGAACTTAGTACCTTTAAGGGCACGTTTGAGAGACCATTTCCAAGGTTTCCCTTCGATAGTGACTTGTTTGTTTTCGAGGTCAACTTGAACCTTGTCTACGCCTTTGACAGAGGAGAGTTTTTCGGTAACGGTGTTAACACAGCCTTGGCATTTCATTCCTGTGATGTTATATGTTTTTGTCATTTTTCTTTCTTCCTTTTCTTTAATTATTTTTTAGTACACAGCTTAAGTCGCAGAGGTCACAAGCAATCATTGCTTAGACTTTGCGACGTTTGAGGCGCAGAGCATTAAGGACGACCGAAACAGAGCTAAAGCTCATGGCAAGTCCTGCTATCATTGGGTCAAGAAGGGGACCTCCAAAGAGGTGGAGGACACCCATAGCTACTGGGATAGACAAGATATTGTAGATAAAGGCCCAAAAGAGGTTCTCTTTTATCGTTGTGATAGTCGACTGACTAATTTTCAGAGCCTTAACGACATCCATGAGGTTGGGTTTCATAAGGACCATATCGGCACTTTCCATAGCAATATCTGTCCCTGAACCCATGGCAATACCGATATCGGCAGTCGCAAGGGCTGGGGCATCATTGATACCATCACCAACCATAATGACTGATTTTCCTTCTGCCTGAAGGTCGCTAATCACCCTAGATTTCTCTTGTGGAAGCACTTGACTGATAACGCGTTTGATGCCAACCTTTTGAGCGATAGCTTGAGCTGTTTGGTCATTATCCCCAGTCAACATGATGACTTCCTTGCCCATTTGATGAAGAGCCGCCACCATATCTGCACTGTCTTCTTTAACCTGATCAGCTACACCAAAGAGTCCGATTAACTTACCATCTTCAGCTAGGAAAATAGGGGTTTGACCATCAGCCGTCAAGCTTTGGAAATCAGCTTGTGCTGAAGTCAAGTTGACTTTTTCCTCTGTCATAAGGGTTTGATTTCCAGCTAAATAAGTCTTGCCTGCATAGCTGGCAGTAAGACCTCGCCCAGTCAAACTTGAAAAGTTATCCATCTCTAACAAGTCCAAGTTAGCATTTTCTGCTGCCACAAGAATTGCTTGACCTAATGGGTGTTCGGACTTAGCTTCCAAGGATGCCAAAAGCTGTAAGGCTACTCCACTATTGCCATAGGTATAGCTAGAAACCAACCGAGGTTTACCCTGAGTAATAGTTCCTGTCTTGTCAAAAACGAGGACATCAGCCTTGTGAGCTAGCTCAAGCACATCCCCACGCTTGTAGAGAATACCGTGTTCGGCACCAAGGCCTGTACCAACCATGATAGCTGTCGGTGTCGCAAGACCCAAAGCACATGGACAAGCAATAACCAAGACACTAACTGCTACTGTCATAGCGAAGGTAAAGGTTTGTCCCATGACAAAGTACCAAAAGAGACCTGAAACAAGTGCGATAGCCATGACAACAGGAACAAAGACCGCTGACACTTGATCGGCAATCTTGGCAATCGGTGCCTTGGTTTGTTGGGCATCCTCAACCAATTTAATGATTTGGGAAAGCAAGGTGTCCTTACCAATCTTTTCAGCCTCATAAATCAAGCTACCTTGACCATTAATAGAACCAGCAAACACTGGCTTACCCGCAGTTTTTTCAATAGGAAGGGACTCACCTGTTAGCATGCTCTCATCAATCGCAGAGCTACCAGAAATCACCTGACCATCCACGGCTATCTTTTCCCCAGGTTTGACCACAATATGGTCACCAAGAACAACCTTATCCACAGGAAGCTTGACTTCCTTACCATCCCGAAGGACGGTTGCCTCCTTGGCTGACAAGTGCATAAGTTTCTTGATAGCCTCTGAAGTTCGACCCTTAGAGAGGGTTTCAAAGTACTTACCTAGAGTAATCAAGGTCAAAATAACAGCTACCGACTCAAAATAAAGTTGGTGGACGTGATGGGCATGCCCCAATGAAATATGGTAAGTACCATAGAGACTATAAAGAAAGGCTGCCGATGTTGCCAAGGCTACCAAGGCATCCATGTTAGGATGACCCTTGGCCAAAGTACGAAAACCATTACTATAGAAGGAACGACCCAACCACATGACTGGAACTGTCAAAACTAGCAGCACCAAGGCATAAGTCAAGGCTGCATGGTGAGGAGACAAGAAGTTTGGCACAGGTAGACCGACCATTGGGCCCATAGCAAGATAAAAGAGAGGAATGGTGAAGACAGATGACCAAATGAGGCGCTCACGTACCTTGTGAATCTTGTCTTCTTCACGCTCTTCCTGGCTTTTGGCTGTGTCTGGATTGTAGACTTCAGCCTCATAACCAGCGTCAGCCACAGCTTTTTCAATAGCTTCTGGACTAACCTTATCCCCAGCGTAATCCACAGACATTTTTTCAGTGGTTAGATTAACCACAGCCTTGTCCACACCATCCAACTTATTAACAGCATTTTCAACATTGGCTACACAGGATGCACAGGTCATCCCATTAACCACAAAGGTTTCTTTTGCCATTTTCTACTTCACCTCCATATGATGCCCACAAGCACATTGCCCAGGCACACAGTCACAAACCACCCGATCCACAGGTTCTTTTGCTGCAAGCAAGGCCTGTAACTTATCCACATCGGCTTGGGTCATCGGCGTCTTTGCCATGAGTTGACCTAACAAATCGCTATGTTTGGTCAAACAAATCTTGTCAAAAACAGCTTCTAAAGCCTGAAAATTCGCCTCATCTTCCCCCAAGCTAGCTTGATAGATAAACCCTCGTCCTTGACGCTGACTAGTTAGGTACCCCTTGTCCGCCAAACGTCCAATCAAGGTCTTTACTGTCGAAGCCGACCAGTCTAGCTTCTTAGATAGAATCGCTATAATCTCTGAAGAAGTCGCCTGCCCCTTAGCCCAGAGCACTCGCATGACTTCCCATTCCGCAGATGAAATTGTCAGCATGATAGTTCCTTTCTGAATGTTATTTTTCGTTTACGTTTGTAGATTTATTTTAACACTATCGCGAAAGTCTGTCAAGAGTTTTTGTCTACATCTGTAGATTTATTTTTTAAAAACAAACACCTCCTAAGAGGTGCCTCACTTTACTAAGATAAGATTGAGTTAACAAGGCTACGGCCAAAATCCCTGCCTTCAACATACAAAAATTTAAACATGCCAGGGTAAATAAAAGCCAAACAAATAATCATAAAGAGTATTGCTAGAGCTTTCTTGTGTGATACAAAGAATAAAAAAATATGATTAATCATCTTTAGTGATGCCTTCTCTCCCTTTCTTTTTAGTTATAAAATCATTCTATAGTTTCCGAAAAGAAAAAAATAGTGACATAGATGTCACTAAACAGGCTTATTCATTCCATACGAGATTTAACCCTCAGCTTAAGCCCTTGTAGAGATATAGGACACCAACCACAAGGAAAATCAGTGCATAGTGATTCTCTCCACGATAGAAAAATAGTAATGCTCCTATTAAGAAACAGACTCCTAGTATTACCCTTAATGATACTTTCATTTGTCTACCTTCTTTCTATAAGTGAGATGAAAATAAAAACAAGAGATAAATTTAATTCGCTACAATCCACCCATATTATAAACTTGATAACTTAGAAAATCAAATCATCCCCAAAAATGATTTTGATAAAAAACACTCCCCATTTCTGGAGAGCATCATCTTCTATTTTTCAAAATGTGAACCGAATGTAACAAATTCAGCGACTTCTTTTTCCTTACCGTCGTGGAGGTCACGGACGATTTTTGATCCTACGATAACACCGTCTGATACAGCGTTAAAGCGTTTGATATCGTCTTCAGTTGACACACCAAAACCTGTGAGGACTGGAATGTCTGCATGGGCAGTCAAGTTAGCTAAGTGTTTGTCAAGGTCATCACGGTAATTACCAGTCTTACCTGTAACACCATTGATGGCAACGGCGTAGATAAAGCCTTCTGCACCATCAATCAACTGTTTCTGACGGTCAATACCTGTAGTCAAGCTCACTAGAGGCACGAGAGCAATATCACTGTCTTTCAAATAAGGGGTGATAAAGTCAGCGTGTTCATCTGGCAAGTCAGGAATAATAAGTCCCTTAACAGATGTCTCAGCTAGGTCCCTAACAAAGGCTTCAATACCATATTGATAAACTGGGTTGATGTAGGTCATGATAACCAAAGGCACCTGTGTTTTTTGTTCTTGAAGCTTCTTGATGATAGCTGTCAAAGTCACATCTTTAGCCAAACTACGTTGTCCTGCTAGTTCAATAACGGGACCATCAGCCACAGGGTCTGACCATGGAATACCCACCTCAATAGCTGAGACACCACTATTTTCCAAGAGAGCAATAGTCTCAAAGAGTCCATCTAGGCCTTTAGCGTGGTCACCCGCCATGATATAAGGTACGAAAATACCGCGTTTACTGTCTTTGATAGCTTGTAGGTGTTTTGTTAGTGTTTTTGTCATGGTTTATTTCCCTTCTGCTTCAGCTTCGAAACGTTCTTTAACCTGCATAACGTCCTTGTCCCCACGACCTGAGAGGCAGACAATAAGGCTTTGGTCTGGCGACATCTTAGCTGCCACTTTTTGCGCAAGCGCAATGGCATGGCTAGACTCAAGGGCAGGGATAATTCCTTCCAAACGTGACAGAAGTTTGAAACCTTCGAGAGCTTCTTCATCTGTAATAGAGTCGTAAGTCGCACGGCCGATTTCGTTGAAATAACAGTGCTCAGGACCAACCCCTGGGTAGTCCAGACCAGCCGAGATAGAGAAGGCTTCCATGATTTGACCATGAGCATCTTGGAGGACATCCATAAGCGCTCCATGAAGAATACCTGGACGACCTTTGGCAAAGGTTGCGGCATGTTTTTCAGTATCAAGACCCAAACCAGAAGCCTCAGCACCATACATGGCTACCGATTTATCATTAACAAATGGGTAGAACATACCGATAGCATTTGAACCACCACCGATACAAGCCATCACAGCATCAGGCAGTTTTCCGCCAGAAATCTCTGCGTATTGACGTTTAGCTTCACGACCGATGACAGATTGGAAGTCACGGACAATTTCTGGGAATGGTGCAGGACCAAGGGCAGATCCCATGATGTAGTGAGTATCCTCGATACCTGCAACCCAAGCACGAAGGGCTGCATTTACAGCGTCCTTAAGCACGCGCGAACCATCTGTAACGCTAAATACCTTGGCACCAAGCAACTCCATACGGAAAACATTAAGCGCCTGACGTTTAACATCTTCCTCACCCATATAGATTGTACAGTCCATGTCGAAAAGGGCTGCGGCTGTCGCTGTTGCAACACCGTGTTGACCTGCACCAGTTTCGGCGATGATTTTCTTCTTACCCATACGTTTGGCAAGCAAAACTTGACCAAGGGCATTGTTAATCTTGTGGGCACCTGTGTGGTTAAGGTCCTCACGTTTAAGATAAATTTGTGCCCCACCAATATGATCAGTCAAACGTTTAGCGTGGTAAAGAGGCGTCTCACGGCCCACATAGTTTTTGAGGAGATCATCCAATTCCGCTTGGAAACTTGGATCTTCCTTGGCCTCACGATAGGCCTTGTCCAATTCAATAACGGCTGTCATCAGCGTTTCTGGAACGAACTGACCACCGAATTTTCCGTAAAATCCTTTTGCATCAGGTTGTTGATATGTCATGCTTTCACTCTTTCTATAAATGCTTTAATCTTATCTAAATCTTTGCGACCATCTGTCTCGACACCTGAGGACACATCTAAGGCATAGGGCTGAAAAGTTTCCTTGGCCTCTGCCACATTGTCCACAGTCAAACCACCAGCGATGAAATAGTCCTGCTCAATCTGTTTGTCCGCCAAGAGTTGCCAGTCAAAGGTCTGACCACTACCAGCAATAGGAGCATCAAAAAGAAGATAATCCGCCTGGCTCTTGACTTGAGACTCACTATCCGAAATCTGAATAGCTCTAATAACTGGTACTGATATCTTTGGAATCAGAGCTTCATCAAAAGTTCCATGAATCTGAACGATATCTAAGGGAACCTGACCAATCGCTTCTTCCAGTTCTTCAAGACTTGGTGAAACAAAGACACCGACAATTTTTGTCTGCCTTGTCACCCCTTTAGCCAGCCCGTGAGCTTGTTCAAGACTCACTTGACGCTTACTTTTGGCGAACACAAAGCCAATGTAGTCAGCACCTGCTTCAACTGCAGTTGCTACTGCTTCTGGTGTCGATAGTCCACAAATTTTAACCTTTGTCAATTTGCAACTCCTTGACCTTTTCAGCCACATTGTCAGCCGTCATAAGGGCAGTTCCTACCAGAATTCCATTAAAATATGGAGCAACAAGGGCAGCATCCTGACCTGTGAAAATAGCTGACTCAGAAATATAAACAGGCTTGTCCTTGAAATGCGTTGATAACTCAAGACTGGTATTGATATCTGTCTCAAAAGTGACCAAATTACGGTTGTTAACACCGATGATTTCGGCACCAATACGATGAGCCACTTCCAATTCTGGCAGATTATGCGTTTCAACCAAGACTTCCAAGCCAAGGCTAGTCGCAAAATCATAGAGCTCCTTGAGACGAGCTTCTGGCAAGGCCGCTACAATCAAGAGAATGACTGTCGCTCCCGCATTACGGCTACGCACAATCTGTTTCTCATCAATAATGAAGTCCTTAGCCAAGGTTGGAATAGCCACCTGTGACGAAATTTCTTTCAAATAGGAAATATCACCCTTGAAGAAAACCTCGTCCGTCAAAACAGAAATCATGGCTGCCCCATTTTCCTCATAGGTTTTGGCCTGAGCCACAATATCCACATCTAGGTTAATATCACCCATACTTGGACTAGCTTTTTTCACTTCAGAAATAATTTGCAGCTTGTTTTGATTTGACTTGAGAAACTCATAAAGACGATAGGTCTGACGCAAGGGCTGCAAGTCTTCCATGACCAACTGGGCCACTTCTTTTTCTTTTTGTTCTAAGATTGTTGGGAGAAAGGCTTTACTCATACTTGTACCTCTTGGAGTTGGTGAAGTTTCTCTAGGGCTGATCCGTCCGCAATCAATTGGCGAGCAAGCTCAACGCCTTCTTTAATGGTCGCAACCTTACCATTGGCAAAGAAGCCAAGACCAGCATTAAGCACTGTTGTTTCAAGATAAGGAGTAGCTTCATTTTTCAAGACACTAAGGAGAATCTCTGCATTTTCCTTGGCATCGCCACCTGTGATATCAGATAACTCAACCTTTTCCATACCCAAATCTTCATAAGTGAAAGTGTGTTGGCTGATGTGGCCATCTTCCAAAAGGGTGTAGGTGTTAGTGCCATAGAGAGCAGCTTCGTCCATATTGTCAGGACCTGTGATAATAACCGCACGTTTACGTCCCAACTGTTGGATAGCATTAGCAACAATCTCCTGCAATTCCACACGGTAGAGGCCCATAAGTTGCGTCTCAAGATCAAGCGGATTAGCCAGTGGCCCAACCAAGTTCATGATAGTTGGAATCCCAAGAGCTTGGCGAGCTGGACCGATAAAACGCATGGCTGGGTGCATGGTTTGGGCAAAGATAAAGGCCAAACCAACCTCATCAAGTGCTTTAGATAGGGTTTCTGGTGACGCCGAAACGTTGATTCCAAGGGCTTCAAGGACATCTGCCGAACCAGATTTAGAGGAAATCGAACGGTTACCGGCCTTGGCCATACGAATACCACCTGCTGCTAAGACAAAGCAAACCGTTGTTGAAATGTTAAAGCTATAAGACTGGTCCCCACCAGTTCCACAGTTACACATAGCATCTGTGAAGGTCTCAGGCAAGACCGTCGCATGCGATTTGAGAGCACGCACGATACCTGTGATTTCATCTGCTGTTTCTCCCTTAGTTTTGAGCCCCATAAGGAAGGCAGCGATTTGGCTTTCTGAGACTTCATTTTTGAGAATGCGGTCAAAGACTGCTTGGACTTGGTCTTGAGACAAGTCTTGTCGGTTTGAGATTTGTAGGAATATTTCTTTCATATCTGTTTTCCTTTTAAAAACGGTTCAATGTTTTCTGATGCACGAGGAGATGTTTTGAGCGTAGACCAATCTAGTCAAAAGACTGTCTAACTAGTCTGCAACAATTTTCACGAAATTTTCAACCATCTTGAGCCCATCTGGACTTCCGATGCTCTCAGGGTGATATTGCAAACCATAAATTGGTAACTCCTTATGTTGAATGGCCATGATTTCTTGATCATCAGTTGTGATAGCTGTCACATCAAAGCCCTTTGGCATTTGGTCAACAACGATGGAATGGTAACGCATGATTGGGACATCATTGTCAATATCATTGAAAATTGGCGATGGTGTTTCAAAAGTAATATTGCTTTGTTTGCCATGCATGACATTCTTAGCCAAGCCAAGTTTGCCACCAAAAGTTTCCGCAATAGCCTGGTGCCCCAAGCAAATTCCCATCATCGGTTTTTTACCAGCGAAATCCTTAATCAAGGCTTCCATTTTACCCGCATCAGCTGGCCAACCTGGACCCGGTGAAAAGACTAGCCCGTCAGCTTTTTCTGCCTCTTCATAGAGAGTCTCATCATCGTTACGCAAGACCTTTACCTCTGTAAATGTCCCTAGGTATTGTGCCAAATTATAGGTAAAAGAATCATAGTTATCAACTAATAAAATCATTGGGCATCTCCTATTCTTGTCATAGCTTTCGCCTTGTTAATCGTTTCGTAAAATTCATTTTCAGGAACACTGTCATAGACAACACCTGCACCTGCCTGAACATAGGCTTTTTGATTTTTGAGAATCATAGTACGGATAGCAATGGCAAAGTCCATATCTCCTGTCGCAGACAGATAACCAATAGCTCCCGCATAAATACCACGTTTTTCCTGCTCCAGCTCATAGATACGACGCATGGCACGAATCTTAGGTGCTCCTGACACGGTTCCAGCTGGTAGGGTTGATTTAAGAGCATCAAGGGCCGTCAATTCCGGCAAGAGTTGCCCCTTAACCACACTAGTAAGGTGCATGACATAGCGGAAATATTCAACCTCCATATACTTGGTCACCTTAACCGTACCATTTTTAGCAATCTTACCAATATCATTACGCCCCAAGTCAACCAACATACGGTGTTCCGCAGTTTCTTTGATGTCATGTGAGAGTTCATCCGCCAAGGCAGCATCCTCAGCCTCATTGGCACCACGAGGACGAGTCCCAGCAATCGGATTGGTTACCACCTCTCCATTTTTCACTGAAACCAAGCTCTCTGGGCTGGCACCAATCACCTGATAATCTCCAAAATCATAGAAATAAAGGTAGTTTGATGGATTAGTCACGCGCAAGTTACGGTAGTAATCCAAAGGATCTCCCTCAAAGTCAGCTGAAAAGCGTTGACTAAGCACACATTGGAACATATCTCCCTCACGAATAAGTTTCTTGGCCTTAGCCACCATGTCCATGAAGACTTCTTTTTCGATATGATTTGAAAATTGCAAAGCTTGCAAGGCTTGAGGTGTAAACTCGTTTGGCGCCTGAGTCTGTAGGCTCGTTACCACCTGCCCAAGAGCTTGACGCACCGCATCGTTATCACGACCTGAGTAGATATTATCCTCAACCACATAAACCTTTTCTTTTTTATGGTCAAAAATCAAATAAGACTCATAGATGAAGAAATGCATATCAGGTGTTCCAATCGTATCTTCAGGAATGTCACCGATATTTTCATAGAGACCAATCATATCATAGCCTGCAAACCCGATAGCACCGCCTGCAAAAGGGAGGTCAGACTTGATACCTTTGACGGTGACTTGGTCCAAGTATTCGAAAGGATCCTGATCAATCGCCTTACCATTTTCATAAAGCACACCATCCTTGAAGGTTACTTCAAAGACCGGATTATAGGCAACAATCGAAAAACGTGCATTTTCCTTCTCACGAGGAATAGATTCAAGAATAACCTTGTGTTCCCCCTGAACACGCATATAAGCCAAGATTGGTGTTAAGGTATCGGCTGGTAAAATTTTTCTCATAGTATTTCCTTTCAAACTGGTTTATCGAGAGTAATAAGACTGATACAAGACTCCTTTATAGGATGTATCGGCACCATTATTGTTCTTTATTCACATTTTCTTCCAAAGCAATAAAGGCTTGAATCATGCTTCGCCAAACACTTTCAGCCACATCTGGTGATAAGCCAAGCTCTAGTGCCTCCTTACGACGGTTAGCTATGACTTGAGCAACACGATCACTAGCCTGGACAGCAACCTTGTCTCCTTTTGGCTTCAGCCGCCCCGCCATTTCCACAAGTATTTGACGTTGGGCCAGTAGTCGAATTAACTGACTATCAATATGATCAATATCACTTCGAATATCGCTTAATGCATCCATAATACCCAACCTTTCATTGAATAATGAAATAATACTCCTTTAAGGTAAATAGACCTTTAAAGATAAAAGTAAACAAAAAACCTCACAGAGAAAAACTCTGTGAGGGCATTAAATCTAGTTTAACACGGTACCACCTCAGTTAATGGTCTCAAAAAAACGACCATCATCTCTATCTCCTCTAACAAGGAGTTGCACGGTAAGGGGTGCCAACCGAGAAGAATATGTATTACCTTCTCATTATCATCCAATCAGCCCAATGTTCGCTCATCTCGATTACCTACTCACAATCACCGCAGGCTCCCTGAAAATCTAAGACCAGTTACTTTCTGATTTACTAACTATTGTACTCCTTTTTAGAGGGATGTCAAGAATTTTCTGTTAATTTCGACAATTTCAACGACCTAACTGACCTTATTTCTTACATTATATGGTATTTGCATTTCCTCCAGATATCTTATGAGAATAAGTCAAAATACCTCTTAAACTAGGTTCTCGAACAAAAGTGATATTAAAACTAACTAATATCGTCGTTAGAGTTATTATATCGAATCTTATTTAATCGAATTACTTGATCTGCTTGTTCCCAAATACTTGGATTATGGGTAGCAATAATAATGATACGATTTGGATTTTTTAGTGATCGAATTAAGTCCATAATTTCTTGAGCATTATCAGGATCCAAAGAAGCTGTTGGCTCATCAGCTAGTATGATAGGAGGATTTTTCAAAAAAAGTTTAGCCAGAGCAACACGCTGTGCTTCTCCTCCAGATAGTTCGTAAATTTTTTGATTAAGATTTAAATGTTCCAGATGAACATCTTTCATCACTTTTTCTTTGTATTCTTGAATATCATTTTTTCTGAGTTTCTTTCCTACCAATCCCAAATCCAGGTTGTAACTTATACTATCATTTTCAATAAGCCCAAAGTTTTGGAACAAATAACCCAAATAATCACGATAATAGACTTGAGATTTAATCTCTTTCAAATCTGTATCATCATAAGTGACAGAACCACTATCATAAGTCTCTAGTTTTGCCAGAATATTTAAAAGAGTCGTTTTCCCAGAGCCACTTTCTCCGATAAGCGCATATATCTTTCCTTTATCAAAAGATAAATTTAAATCATCAAAAATAACTCGCTTACCAAAATATTTGCTTAGTTTCTTAATTGCAATCATATTACTTTCCTTTCAAAACACTGACTGAAGTTCTACTCTCAGTAAGCGTCTGTTTGTATAAAATGGTAAACATGTTGATAATAAACAAGGAAACTATAAGTAAACTCATAATCAAATGATGAGTCAAGAAAATCAAAAACACAAGTGCAACACCTAAAACACAGATTTGTGAAAAAAGATAGTTAAAATGAACTTCTTCAAACCTCATACCAGATAATCGCTTGATAAATATTTCTTTTCTAAATTGCTCAAAGTAAAGAAGGTTCATACAGTCAAATAAAAGTATAGAGGTCAATAAACCTAATAAAACACCAATTAATAGAAAAGCAAGGCGACTGCGACTCTCTGAAAGAATCTTATAGTAGCTATTACGATTATTAGTCAAATAAGAAACCCACTGATAAACACCACCTTGTTTAAGTAAATCAATGCTATCCTTATAACCTATCATGTGTAGTCCCGAACCTACTTCTGTTCCCCAAAATAACTGACTACTTGGTGTGTCTCCCATTGCTTCAGGGGTAGTCACAACAATAATAGGATCATTAAGGAATTGCATTGGTATGTCACTATCTGTATTGTACAAAAAACGCTTTTTCTTATCTTTTACGAATTCGGTAGAGACCGATACCTTAAATAAGTGATGACTATGAGGATTTAGACTACGACTTGAGAAACCTGACATATATTCTGAATATATACTCTCTAACTCTTTCCTACTACTCTTCAACTTCTCTGGAATTATTAATCCAAATTCGCCACGCTTAAGTTTTTTCATTTGTGCTAAAAATTCATCGGAGACACCAACATTTTGCTTTTCCAAGTAATTAGGTGAAACATAAATGGTATTCCCATTAGGCACATAGTCTGTTATTTTAACCCCATTAGCTATATTTGATACTAAGAACTGACGTAAATTTGTTTTTACAAATAGCCCTTTATCATCCTTTAGAGTACGATTTGCGAAGTCATACCAAGACTTATTCTGCTTTTCTTCTTCCTTACCTTGTGTAAAGGCAGAGCTATAACTATAAGATAGCTGGTAGTAATTTCTATTTATAGACCACTCTTCTTTAGCACTATTTAATTGCACAAAATCTTGATAACTATTCAACAACGTACCTACAGTAATACCAACAACTACAATTGCAACGAATTGTCCTAAGAACATCACTCCTAGAAGTCTTCTTAAGGGGAGACGCCCTCTCATAACTTCAACTAAAGAAGTTGCTTTTAACCCTAGTAGATATACTAAACTTAACCCAAGAGAAATAAAACATAGCGCAAAAAAATATAAAGTTACTCCTGTAAAATAAAGTAATATAGGTAAAGATTGCAAAATCCGAAAATGCCACAAACCTACTCCCCCAATAAGAATAGATAAACAATATGCAATCAATAACTGCCTAGCATCAACGATAAATGATGATAACATTACTTTCATCATGCTTTGCCCCGAAACAAGCTTGATTCCCGCATCCCTTAAATCCTTTATTCGGTAAATCAACACTAGTGAAGCAAAGGTCAACAGAAATAATGCGAAACTAATAAGTGAAACCTCATTCAATAATATTGTTAAAAGTAAAGACAGTATTGAATAAGAAGAAAAATCAACCGCATTATAGCCAAGCTGACTGAATGTCGAGATAAGTTCTGCTCCCTTTAAATCACCTGAGACAATTAGATAGTTACTAACTATATCACTGCCTTCAGCACTCTCCTGAGAAGCCCTTTTTAAATTAGAAGGTGGAGAAACGTGTCCGTAAAACTGATAACGAAAATCTATTTCACCCTTTTCATTTGGTTGAACAATCCGTCTAGCAATTAAGCTATTATGCTGATTAGCTAAATTAGTTAAAGCATCTGTTACTTCCTTACGATTAGATACCTTATGATCAGTCAAAGCCTGACCAATCACATCTACAGCATTATAACTCGAAAAAGATATTTGCTGATTTTGTTGAACAATCATTGTGACTAAGTAGCAAGAAAACAGGATAGTCGAGATGAATATAAAAACACGTTTCATACAAACCTCCTAAACGGAACAATTATATATCTTTGTATTGAAATAAAGTTTACGGTCGAAAATGGAACCATTACAAGGAAACAAAAACTAGGTTGACATATTACATTCAACCTAGTCACCGTTACTTAATTAATTCTAGTTATAGTAAAAGGCAGCCTGCTCGCCAAAAGACGTTTTAATAAAAGCATACGAAGTCTGACCGGCATAAGCATAGGCCTTACTAGATTTAGAGGTCCAACGACTAACTACAGTTGAACTATGATATTTCGAACCATGATAGTAATTCGAAAAATCACCACCATTAGAAGCCCCGTAAGTCCAAATACCACCACCTGGATACTGCGCAGCTGCAACAACCCCAGACAAAGTCACAAAAGAAGTCACAGCAAGATCCAAAACCACTAACCATTTCCTCTTTTTCTCATAAGTATTCTCCTTAAAGTAATTGCTACAAAAGGAATAAAATGGCATAAACTATTCATAACATTTCTAAACCTTCATAAGTCAACTGCCATATTAAGTAAGCGCTTACTTTTAAAGTTATTATATACAGTTTTTTCATTTTTTGTCAATACACTTTTGGTTTTTTTGTAAGAATCGATATCTTTACTATACAAAAAAGCCCCCAAAGGGACTTCTTGGGTTGATAAACAACGGCAGGGTGACAGTCCTGCATCTCTTTCAGACCCGAAGGTGCGGCGGCTGCCTCTTCCGCCCTCGTTGTTATTTCTTATCTATATTATATCACATTTTTTTAGCTCTACCAGCATTTAGATAATTTTTCAGCTTAGAATCTTTAATCACGAACATGGTACGGACATTAAGTTTATCACATAATCTGACCGCTACCAGAACATTACCATCAATACGTTTGATGAATTCTAAAGACTGACCATTAGGATGGCGACCGATATAGTCCGGATGAGCAATAATCTCTGGAATACGTTCATAGGTGGCATCAAAATCACTGAATTCCTGGCGATGTTTTTCCATATGCTTCTTACGTTGTGCAGACAGCGTGATTTCTTCACCAGGCTTGTAGTCCAAATCAAAAGCTTTAATGACTTTTGGCGTCAAGTGCCCTACTGTTTTCATGCCTCTATTGTACCATACCTCATACACATCAAGACCGTTCCTACTGTTGAGGTATCAAAAAAACTCAAGCCTGTTATCAAGCTCGAGTTTTGACTTATGTTTTTTGGAAAGCACCTTGTTTGTAGCTAATCCAAAAGAAAAGCGGTGTACAGATAGCCATTGCTACCAGATAGATTGGTAAGGTGTAGCTATTAAGTGTCGAAATTTCAATCACATCTCGAAGATAATAAGAGCTGATTAAGAAACCAAAGACTGAGTAAATAATCAAGGCCACACGTCCCTTATTCAACGGGATACAAGCACGAATAACGGCAAGGACACCCGTTGATCCCATCATATAGTAAGACAGCGTTAGCATGTCCGTATTGCTCATGCCAAGATAGACCTGAGACAGATGGAATATGAGAACACTGATAACCAGCATCAAGGCATTAGGAATAGACAACTGGAGCGAACGTCTGAGGAAATGTTTCTCAACAGGTCGAATATTACGCTCGAAGGTCAAAACAAATGGTGGAAAACCCTCAATAAACTGACCGGCCAAAGTCATCTGAACCTGAATGAATGGGAAGACCAAGAGGTACTCTGCCTTTCCAAAAACAATACTGGCAATACAGATAAGCCCCAAAAGGAAGGAATAGACCGTTTTGATGAGGAAAATAGGTGCAATGTGGGCAATATTATTAACCACACGGCGTCCCTCAAACAGAATTTCAGGAATGTCCTTAAACTCAGAATCCATAAGGACCAAGTTGGCAATCTGACGTGTTGCAGGATCTCCCTCTGCCATCACAATCGAACAATCCGCTTCACGCAGTGCCAAGATATCATTGACACCATCACCAGTCATGGCTGTGGTATGTCCATTAGCATTGAGCGTTTGGATTAACAACTTCTTCTGATGCGGAGATACCCGTCCAAAGATTGCTGTCTCCTCAGCCAAGGCCTCCAACTCCTCATCGCTGACCTTAGAACAGTCAATATAACTTTGATAATCAACAAAGCCAGCCTGATGGGCAATATGAGAAACCGTTACTGGATTGTCTCCAGAAATAATCTTAAGCGTCACATCTTCTGAACGTAGATATTCCAGAGTTTCTGCAGCATCCTCACGAATAGGATCGGCAATTTCAAGTAAAGTCAAAGCCTCGACGTCATTCGGCAAAATCATGGTCTCTGTATCAACACCTGACTGACTCCAAGCCAAAATCAAAACACGAGACCCTCGTGCCTGAGCCTGATCGACTGCTTTGGGATTTTCCTTAAGAAGCATCTCAGGTGCTCCCAAAAAGAGAGTTCCAAGCCCATTAACGCTCACAGCACCCCATTTACGATCGCTTGAAAATGGAATAACGTCACCTACCTGATAATGATGTTCCAGACCCTCATAAGCATTTCGAATAGCCTGAGCTGTTGCATTTTTATCCTTGCTATGTTGCATATAAGCCGCAAGCAAACGCTCCAACTCCTCTTTCGTAAAACGCTCTGACAGTAGTTCCAGACCTTTAACTGTCATCTTTCCTTGTGTAATCGTCCCTGTCTTATCTAAACAAAGCACGTCTACACGGGCCAAGGTTTCAACAGAGTACATCTCTTGCACCAGAATATGTTTCATCCCAAGTTTAATGACAGCCGTCAAAAGAGATGTAATAGTCAAAAGGGCAATTCCCTTAGGCAACATTCCCAGAAGGGCTGTCGAACTGGTAACTACCGACTCTTGAAGGGAGAGCTGTTTAATCAAGTAAGCCTCAAAAAAGAGCGCAAGTCCAAACGGTATGACAATCTTGCCCGTAAACTTAGCAATCTTGTCCATATTATAGAGGATACGTGACACGATTGGCTTATGCGTCTTGGCCTCTAGCATGAGCTTATTGGCATAATTATCCTCGGCTACGTTAATAACCTTAGCATAAACCTGGCCACTCACAAGGTAAGAACCTGAGAGCAACTCCTTCCCATCCTTCTTGAGAATAAGGTCACTCTCACCCGTCAGCATAGCCTCGTTGAGCTCAGCCATCCCATCAACAACCACGGCATCACTAGGCACCTGCTCACCCGCAGACAAGAGCATGATATCATCCAAGACAATGTCCTGAGGATTAATAGAAGTAACCTCGCCATCACGCACCACACGGATCTGATCTTTATTCATGAGATTGAGCTTATCAATCATGCGACGGGCACGCAACTCTGTCATCATCCCCGTAAAGGCATTAAGCACAATGATTCCGAAGAAAAAGAGATTCGACCAAGCCTGAACAGCAATCAAGGCCACAAAAATAGCAAAATTGAGCATATTAAAGGAGTTAAAGACATTACGCCTAAAAATCTCCCAGTTGCTGGAGCCAGTTTTTGCTTTAAAATGATTTGTTTTACCGGCATCTATCCGCCGCTTGACCTCCACCTGCGTCAAGCCTTGTAACTGTTTTTTCATAACTTTCATAGTAGCATAAAAATGAGGTGTTTTCAAAGGTTAGCCGTCATGGAAACATCCCATATTATTCACTTAAATCTTAAAAAAGCTTATCCGAATCTTTTTCGAACAAGCTTTCAACGTATCAATATTGTTTATAACACTTATTTATTAGTTACGGTGTTTCCCACGATAAACAAAACTTGTAACAATTGCACCTATAATTGCCATCATACCCGCAACTAGGGATACAGACGAGTTCTTAGAACCAGTTGCTGGCAAAACTGCTGCACTCTGAACTGGAGTATCCTTAGTAATACTTGGAGCATCGAAGGAATCAACTGTATATGTTGCTTCTGGTGTTTTTGGATCTTCAAGTTTTTTTGGAGACTCTGATGTCTTAGGATTATTATTTGGAAGTGGGCTTGTTTCTTTAAATGGAGAATGTTCTTTCAAGTTATATCCAATTAATTCCCAATCAACAATGAAATCTTCTCCTGGTAGTCTCGAACTTTCAAAATCGCCAACCATTGCTTGAGAGTCACTAGAATCATCCCAAATCCAATCACCTTGCTCAGTCATTTTAGCTAAAACACGAGTTTTTCCATCTGGGAGGATTTGTACTAGGAAACTTGGTCCCCAAGTTGCATTATTTCCTTTACCAGCAACTTCACCACGGTTTGTCATATATGATGTTACAAGAATACGATCATTATAATCCTTGACTGGAACTGCATAATAAGAGTAAGTAGCTGTTCGCCAATCTGCTGGAACAGAAGCTGTCAATACTACACCTGAATTATTAAGAGGTTTATAGCCACCTAAAAGGTTGTCAGAAACATAACCAACCATAACAACATTATCTCCTACAGCAGTGTTCGCTGCATACCATGCATCGTCATTACTTCCACGATTAAGACGAGAAGCCGCAAATAGATAATATTTACCATCTAGTTTAACTAAACTTGGACGTTCAATTTCATCACTTACCATATTAGCTGTAATGAGTGGAGAATATACTTTTTCAACTTTAGGTTTCTTTTCATCGCCATTCAACTTTAAGATACCAATTGCTGCATTAGCCCAAGTCGCACGACTAGTGATATCACCATTTTTTAGAATTTGAAGAAGACTCTTCACCTTAAAGTTAGAATCGCCACCATAATTACTCAAATCAAAAATTTGGTGAGCTCCTTGATAATTCTCAGTACCTGTGCTAGCTTCGAAAACTAGATAGCGTGAGCCGTCCTCTTCTTCAACAATATGAGCATCACGCATAGCAATATTATCTGCACCACGGTTTGTCGCGTTCCACTGATCAAATGTTTGATAATGGTAGCCATCACCTTCAAAAATCACTTGATCGTTCTCAGTTGAATTAATCCAGACTTTCTCACTATCATGCCCGAGATTTAATGTGATAGACGCAATTTTCTGATGGTTTTTCCCATGATCTCGTGTATCGACCTTAGTATAGAACAATTGTACAGAACCATCTGAATTAAGAATAGCCGAACCTGACCACTGTTGATCTAACTCATCTAAGCCGTAACCAAAAATTGAACCTGCATTTTTCCAATTTTGAAGGTTATTATCACCAAACTTATTATATAGCAAATACAAGTGACTATCGTTTTTACCTGGAACACCCATCATAGCAACAGCCAACTGATAACCATTCCAGTTTTCAACCAATTTTGTTCGAGGGTTTTGTACAGCCCACGAATCCCAAACATCCAAATCAGTCACACTGTTGGTTTGGGCAGATCTTGTTCGAGCTGCCTGCATATTCTGAACAGCCGCAGCCTTAAAATATGGAACTGCATATCGTGGATCTTGATCAACCAAAGACTTTGCAATATCCGCAAAATCCTTGTAAGTCATTTTAGTCCCAGACGAAGTATTCTGTGAGGTCTTCAGATTATTCAAAGCATCGATTTGTTCTTCTGTCAAATCAGCAATTTCCTGCTCTGTCAACTTAGCATCTTGAACCAAAGCTCTGGCTGAATCATTTAATTTTCCAATATTTGAAGCTACTTTTTCAATAGAAATTGTCGCTGGTTTAGGAGATGTTGCAGAAGCATCACCATTATTTTGATTATTTGACGTTGCCTTTGGCTCAGTATCTGTAGAAGGCGTTGTCTGATTATCCGCTGTAGATGAAGAAACTGTATCACTAACTGTGGCTGAAGAAACTGGTTGGCTATTAGTCAAAACAGAAGTTAAAGCATTGACACTTGAAGACATTTCACTTGTTGGCTGATTTTGAACACCCGATACTGCAAGTTGAGCTTCTTTAGTGGCCTCAGGAGTAACTTCATTTGAAGATCCTACAGTAGCAATTACAGTGCTATTATCTGTTAACTCTGTGAGATTTTGTGCCTCATCTGCTTGAACTTGTGTTATTGCACTAGTTCCTAAAATTGCAGCTGCTATCGATAGCGATTTAATAACTTTTTTTCTTGTCATAATTTTCTCCTTTTTTAATAAAACAAATTCATTATAACTCCTTTATTAAAAAATGTAAATAAAATATTTTATTTTTTCTAAATTTTTAAGCAATATTATTATTTTTAAATATATGACAGATAATACTCAATTTAAAAATACGAAAATTTTGTGTACCTAAATCAAAAAATCTATAAATGATTCATCTTTACTAATTTTATAAATCATATTTTTATGGGCTTTTATGATTGTTTTTATAAATTTATTATTAATAATAGATATCTAATTTATTCGACTATTCACTTTTATATCTCGGGTTTGTTTTTATAATTTTCTATCAATATTTTGATATTAGTAATTTTTAGTTGAAACAACACTAGAAATAAATTCTATTTTTCATCAATTTTACAATTATGATTAGCGTAATATTTTATTTACAGTCAATTAAACTGGTTACTAAAATTGGAATATAAGTCAAAAAAGTATTTTGCCGTCTTATTCAATAATTATATAGCTTGCATCTTTCTTTATTTTTTTCTAAATAGGATTTTTGAGTAACATCTCATAGAATAAAAAAGATTCGACAATACAAAAAGACAAACACCGAAAATGATGTTTGTCTTTATTCTGAATGAGATATTTCCCTTATCAAATGAAGTAAGTATACTCTTAATATTACATATGTTTCTTAATTTATAAGCTCTATCAATTACCTAGAATCAGAATTCAAGGGCTATCCTTTTCTCTAATTAAACCTACTTTGATAAATTAAATTAAACAACCACTGAAGATTGATTAATGGTTTTGGTTGAGCATCAATCACAGGTTGAACGGTCTCTCTAATTTCTTTTAGGACTTTTCGTTGATTATATTTAATCTTGTGATAACGTTTGTCAAAAGCATGTTGGATAGAAAAATTACGATTAAGAAGATAACTTTCACCTGAGTCCAGGAAAAAGAATAGAGTATCGCCTGAAAGATCTAATACAGACGTTTTAGTTCCTTTTTCTCTAGTTATAGAATACGACCCATCATCATCATAGCTAATACCATCTATTTCCGGTGTATAGGCCCAACCCATATTCTCCATCAACATAATGACGTCCGGATCTGTCCCCTCCTTATGAGGGATATGCTGAGCATAATAAACAGAGTTAAATTTTAAATTAATAAAGGTAAATAGGCTCATTCCCAAGACTGTATATAGCCCTATAATTAGTCCTACAAAGAGCACTAAAATATTTCTTTTTTGCTTTGTCATCTTCTCTTTCCTTTTCTCTAATTAAACCTACTTTGATAAATTAAATTAAACAACCATTGAAGATTGATTAATGGTTTTGGTTGAGCATCAAGTACTGGTTGGACGGTCTCTCTAATTTCTTTTTGGACTTTTCGTTGATTATACTTAATCTTGTGATAATGTTCATCAAAAGCATCTTGGAGAGAAAAATTACGATTTAAAAGATAACCATCACCAGATGCCGAACTAAAATATAGAGTATCACCTGAAAGACCTAATATAGACGTTTCTGTTCCTTTCTTTCTAGTTATAGCGTACATTCCGTCATCATCATAGCTAATACCTTCTATTTCCGGTGTATAAGCCCAACCCATATTCTCCATCAGCATAATGACGTCCGGTTCTGTCCCCACCTTATGAGGGATGTGCTGAGCATAATAAACAGAGTTAAATTTTATATTAATAAAAGTAAATAGACTCATTCCTAAGACTGTATACAGCCCTATAACTAGTCCTACAAGAATCCCTAAATTGTTTCTTTTTTTGCATTGTCACTTCTCTTTCTTTTTCTCTAGTTGAACCTACTTTGATAAAGTAAATTAAACAACCATTGAAGATTGATAAAGGGTTTTGTTTGAGCCTTCATAATTGGGGAAAAATCTTCCCTAATCTCTCATTTAATTTTCGGTTTATTAACTTGAATTCTTTTTGCTTCTTCTGAAAAATAACTGACGTCCTCAAATCTAAACGTACTGTCAAAACCGATAGTCATATTATCTTTATCATATAAAAAACTTCCTGAACTTTTTGTTAAAAAAGATTTGCTTTTAGTATTTATAATAGCATTTGTTCCATCATCGTCATATCGAATACCATCAATCTCCGGTGTATAAATCCATCTCATATTCTCTACCAACATAACGAGATCTGGCTCTGTCCCTTCCTTATGAGGAATATGCTGGGCATAATAAACAGAGTGGTATTTTAAATTAAAAAAAGTAAATAGGCTTATTCCCAAGACTGTATACAGCCCTATAATTAGTCCTACAAAAATCGCTAAAATATTCCTTTTTTGCATCCTTATCTTCTCTTTCTTTTTTATCTCCAATCGAATTTTGATTGGATTAACAATAAACCATTGTACCGTATTTATCATAAGTCTTACAATTTAATGATTTGTAATTGCTCTAACATTTGTTATGAATAAGAAAAAATCAAGTCTTTATAAATTTCTCCAACGCCTCTCCCCACTTTGTCAATCAAGCTAAACATGGTATAATAGTTAAGATTTTTATACTACTTATTTCTGGGCAGAAGTGGGCAGTAAAATTTAAGAAACAGGGGCTAAACCCTTGGTATGAAAGGAATCTAGAAAATATTATGATGAACATGCAGAACATGATGAAGCAAGCTCAAAAGCTTCAGAAACAAATGGAAAAAAGCCAAGCTGAGTTGGCTGCTACAACTTTCACTGGAAAATCAGCACAAGACCTGGTTGTTGCTGAATTAACTGGTGACAAAAAAGTGGTTAACATCACTTTCGCTGATGCTGTCGTGGATCCTGATGATGTGGAAACACTTCAAGATATGACTGTTCAAGCACTTAACGATGCTCTTGGACAAATTGACGAAGCGACTAAAAAATCAATGGGTGCCTTTGCAGGTAAATTGCCATTCTAAAAAATGATAAGGAATCTCGCGGTTCCTTTTTTCTATACACTCATTAAACAATTCAGTCATAACATACAAAAGACTTGGACAAGAAATCCAAGTCTTTTTGTGATAGTCATATAAAAATTTTATTCTTCAACCAAAGCAAGACCTGACTGTGCGTCTTCTTCGTTGGCCAATTTATAGCGATTCTTTTGACCTAAGTAGATGCTCGCCGAATTTAATGAACTTTCTAAAGTAGGGTAATTCACATCTTCGTTCGCGGTTTGGGTAGGTACAGGTCCTGAAATTAATAGCTCATCATCATTCTTGACATAAATCTGGTATTCCCCAACTTCGCTAGTTTGAGCTAAAATCTCATTCAACAAGTCTGGGGCGAGCGTTTGAGCGACGCCATCAACCACTTGATTAGAGTCCTGCTTATGCTCCGACGAATCCACTACTTCAGTGATAACGATGTAATCAGGAGTTTCCTCATCTGAAGTCTTAGATCCTTCAGTTTCTTGCTGTTTTTGTCCAGGTGTATCTTGTTTCTTCGTATCTTGAGCTTGCCCATCATGAGTCTTCAATTCCTCATCACTAACGGTTTGAACCTTAGTCTGATTGGCATCTAAATCAAGTTTTGGCGCTTCTTTAACGTCAGCTGAAGCTCCACTGGTACCCATGAATAGAGCTAGAGTCCCCAAAGTAGTAATCAAGCTGATTATTGCTTTGCCGATAAAACCATTATCTTTGTTCTTAATCATAAATCCCTCACTATTAATTTGGTTAGCTCTAACTGGCTAACAACCGAGTCCAATTTGCTGCTGTAGGAGGTAAAAGGTTGGTTGAGCTGTTTGACCAACCCTTCACCCAGATAACAATCTTAGCATGCAAAACCCTTGATTTCAAGCATTTCTTTAATTTTTAAGCATTTTAAATAAATGACAACTTCATGTCTTAAAATTGATGATAATCTATTATCAGATTAACTTTTTTACGCTATGCAAATGGTAATTTCTTTAAGTAGTACTTAGGGAAATAATACTTGTTTTTTAGACAGATTCTACATAAACCACTTTTGCTGACTTATCTCCCCCCAAAATTTATCGGATAGCAAAATTCTGTCCAAACACTTTAAATGTAACTATAAAATAGAATTCTTGAGTAATAATGTCGAATTCTCAACATCCTAAAATAAGATTAGAAACTAAAATCCCTCAATTAACCAAAAGAAAGCTACAACAAAAGGATTTATAAACAACTTTATAAAGCACATCCCAATAAACAACTCATTCTAAAGATGAACATTCCTCATTTAGATATCACATTTTAAGGCATTTACAACTTCTTAAAAAATAACTAACACACAAAAAATCATTACGAAAAGCCCTCTATTTCCTCATAAATAACTTTCCCCATATAGAAAATGTATCCTCCAAATTCAAAAAAAATGTCCGTATTCTGGATACGTCATTGCTAGAAACTATGAAAAAACTCTTTATCTATCATCAACTTTGACGGAAAACTAGATCCCCTTTGGCACCCCTATGATGAAGTATTTACCGACCTAAACTCTCCGATAATTATGGAAATTGAAAAAAATAGTATATCCACTCCGTAAAAGACTAAAAATAACCTAACTTTATAACTATTCCACCAAATTTTCAACTCACTCAAAGCTCATCTAGAATAGGTTTTTCTCATGTGTAAACGCTTCACTCAAATTTCTGTCACATGTAAGAAAATCTTATCGTCTTTTAAACCTTTTTTTGCTACAAAACCTAGATATTCCAAGGAAAATCCGTTACAATAGAGTACGGAAAGATAGGTAATTATCAGCATCATTATTTTCGTATGAAAGGGAAATTCATGGCTTATATTCAAATGAAGCATAGCTATAAACGCTATAAAACCGGTGATCTGGAAATTATCGCAAACAACGACGTAAGCTTTGATATTGAAAAAGGGGAGCTTGTCGTCATTCTCGGTGCCTCTGGTGCAGGGAAATCAACCGTTCTTAACATCTTGGGTGGTATGGACACCAATGACGAAGGCCGCGTCATTATTGATGGTAAGGACATCTCTGAATACACAGCTAAAGAACTGACAACATATCGTCGTGAGGACGTTGGCTTTGTGTTCCAATTTTACAACTTAGTTTCAAACCTTACGGCCAGGGAAAACGTCGAACTAGCATCCGAAATCGTTCCAAACGCTAAAGATGCTACTCAAACACTCGTCGAAGTCGGTTTGGGAGACCGTTTAGACAACTTCCCATCACAACTATCTGGTGGGGAGCAACAGCGTGTTGCCATTGCACGCGCCGTTGCCAAAAATCCAAAGATCCTTCTTTGTGATGAACCAACAGGGGCTCTGGATTATCAAACAGGGAAACAAATCCTGACCCTCCTTCAAGAAATGGCTCGCAAACAGGGAACAACTGTTATTATCGTGACCCATAATGCTTCTCTGGCTCCAATTGCCGATCGTGTCATTCGAATGCACGATGCCAAGATTAAGAGTGTGGAACTTAATCCTAATCCACAAAAAATCGAGGACTTGGAATACTAGAAAGGAGCACCGTCATGAAAAAAACAACTTATTGGAAAGATGTTTGGCGAACCTTTGTAGCTTCTAAAGGGCGTATGCTCTCTATTGCCTTGCTTATGGCACTGGGATCCTTTGCCTTGATTGGTCTTAAAGTAACTTCTCCTAATATGAAAAAAACTGGGGAACACTTCTTCAAGACGCATCAAACAGCTGACTTGAGCTTAATCAGCACTTACAGTATCAACCAAACCGATCAGGACCTTCTCAATTCGATTAAGAAAAAGAATGTAGACATCGAGTATGGTTATTTCAAAGATGCTGTCATCAAGGGGAAGAATACGGCATTTCGTATTTTCTCTAAACCTAAGAAAATCTCTACTTACGACCTTATTGAGGGGAAACTTCCTACTAAGGACGGGGAAATCGCTCTTTCCTCAACTTATAAAGAAGAATATAGCGTCGGAGATAAGATTAACTTTTCTGAGCCAGTAGATAGCTCAGGGCAAAAACAGTTAAAGGAACAAACATATACCATTACTGGTTTTGTTAATTCCTCTGAACTTCTCTCTAGTAACCGCCTTGGTAATGCCAGTGCTGGTACGGGGAAACTGGATGGCTATGCCATTGTTCCAGAGACGGACTTCACCTCTAATGATTACATGATTGCCCGCATCCGCTACAAGGATTTAGAAAATGTTAGTCCTTTTAGTGAGGAATACGCAAATAAGATTTCTGAACGAAAGGCTGAACTCAAGGAACTCTTTAAAGACGAACCTGAGAAACGCCTCGCTGAAATCAAGTCACAGTCTCAAGCTCAAATTACTCAAGCTAAACAAGAACTTGAAACAGCACTCGCACAGACCCAGCAAATGGCTACAAGCAACCCAGCCGAAGCCGCTAGCGTCAAAGAAGCTACTACCAAAATTGAAGCCAAGCAAAAAGAACTCGAAGAAAGTCAAGCAATGGTTGATAATTTACCAGCGCCTAGCTATCAATTCTACTCTCGTCGAGAGATTCCGGGTTCTGAGGGATATGTTGCTTATGAAAGTAATATTAACATCATTCACGATGTGAGTAACATCTTCCCTGTCGCTCTCTACTTTATGGCAGCTTTGGTTACCTTTGTAACCATGGGACGCTTTGTTGAAGAGGAACGTGGTAAGGCTGGTATCTTCAACGCCCTAGGCTACAGTAATTCGCGAATTATCCATAAATTCGTCATTTATGGTTTAATAACGAGTATTACTGGTACAACCGCAGGTGTTATTACCGGTCATACGCTACTACCGATTCTCATTCACAATACTTATAAGAGCGATTTGCAGCTTCCTGCTTTCGAATTGCACTTCTACCTAGGACTTACTCTTGTGGCCTTCCTTTTAGGTCTCTTATCTGCTGTGCTACCTGCCTTTGCGGTTGCCAAGAAAGAGCTCTGGGAAAAACCTTCCCAACTCCTCCTTCCAAAACCACCTCGTGCAGGAGCTAAGATTGTCCTAGAGCGCATCACACCTCTTTGGAAACGTCTCAGCTTTACGGAAAAAGTTACCATGCGTAATATTTTCCGCTATAAGCAACGGATGTTTATGACCCTCTTTGGTGTCGCAGGTTCTATCGCACTGCTCTTCGCAGGTTTAGGAATTCGATCTTCTGTATCTAACCTTAACCAGCAACAGTTTGAAGACATCATTCACTATGATATGATTGTTGCCAAGCAACCAAATACGTCAAGTGCTTTGGATGAGGAACTCACTAAACTCCTCGATAGCAAGGATGTTAAAGAATACTTGAATGTCCATTTTGAAACCTTGCAAAAAATTGCCGGTAGCAACAAGGACACTCAGGAAATCTCAACCCTTGTCTTTAACGACCGTGACGATAAACTCGTTGATAGTTACGTTAGCTTGCATGACCGAGACCGTAATAAGACTCTCAAGCTATCTAATGACGGAGCTATTATCTCTGAAAAAATGGCAAAACTCCTAAACCTCAAGGTTGGAGATACCATTACTGTGCAAAACAGTCAGGATGAATCTGTCAAGATTAAGATAGCTGGTATCACTGAAATGTACATGGGGCATTTCCTCTTTATGAATGCTAGCTACTACCAAAAAGCTTTTGGAACACCTTCAGTGAATAATGCCAACCTTGTTACTCTCGCTGAACCAACTAAGCAAAATGTTGAAAATATGGCAGCCAAATTCATCAACTTACCTAATGTTTACGGTGTTGTTCAAAACAACAACCTTAAACTGCAGATTAGCACTATGGTCAATTCATTGACACAGGTTATTGGTATCTTGATTACGGTTTCCATTCTCCTTGCTGTGGTTGTTCTCCATAATCTCACTAACATCAACGTTTCAGAACGTATCCACGAACTTTCAACCGTTAAGGTTCTTGGTTTCTACAATAACGAAGTATCCCTCTACATCTATCGTGAAACCATTTACCTTTCAATCATCGGTATCTTCGTTGGGTTCGGTCTTGGACAGGCACTCCACCAATATATGGTAAGCATCATTCCGCCAGATCGTATCATGTTTGATCCATCTATCGGACTGGCTACCTACCTTTTACCAGCTGTTCTTATCGGCATAATCCTTATTATCCTTGGCTTCGTCGTCAACAAACGTCTTGCCAAACTTAATATGCTTGAAGCCCTAAGCTCAGTTGAATAAGCTAAAAACGCCTGAGAAGTAATTCTCAAGCGTTTTTTTGTGTTCGATAACTTATTTTGTTTTAGTCTTAGCCAACTCTAGACAGTAGGACTTCACATGACAATGAGGACAAGTCAGCTTACGAGTCCTAGGTGTATGACCTGCAAGAGCAAATTCTTTAAAACTTGGATCAAAGGTCCTATGACAATTAGGACAGAGGTATTCAAACTGCTTTCTATAGTGAAACATCACTAAATTCATTACTATAATAAAAGCAGGACAGACAACAAACAAACCTCTGGGATCCTTAAAATAATAAATGACAACCAGTAGGCCCATCAGATAAAGAAGGGAGATTAGAACGACACTCCCATACATTCTCAACTGCAAATGACGCCATGATTTTTGATTTTCCATAAGACGTGAAATGTCTGACAAATCTTCCAACGAAAGTTGACGCCACTTAGCAGTTGCTTTTTGCAAGTGACGGGCACGTTTTAGTTTGACCTCTATTTCCTCCGAAGACTTTTCCAAGCTTTCAATTTGGTCTGTCAACAACAGCTCTAAAACCTGCTCCCTATTCTCTTCTTGCAAGAGTTTCTTGATTTGATTAATTGAGAAATCCAAATCTCTTAAGAAACAAATGACTTGTAGGCGTTCCAAGTCTGATTCGTGATAGATTCTCCGACCACCCTCTGTGACTTCAGATGGCGTCAAGATCCCTCGTTGATCATAGTACTGGACAGTCCTAACAGACACTTCTGCTGCTTTAGCCAACTCTCCTGTTGAAAACTGCGACATCTCAGTCACCTCCTTTTAAAATCTTCTATCAAGGGAGGTCTTTCACCACCTTTGATACCTAGATTCTACCTTATAACGCAAGGTAATATGCAAGCTATAACCCTAGAGGATTTTCTTTTCTTACAGAAAAAGTTAGCTATCACTCTTTACAACCTTTACAGCTCTTGTAAAGCTTTAGTCGAAAAGGCCGCCCAAACCTAAAGCCGCAAAAGGATTGTTACTGACTTCTTCCTGTTGCTCCAAAAGTTTGGCATTCTCATCTAATTCGAGAAACTTCTCGTAAATTTGGGCGGTCATCCGAGCATCATCCAAGCTGTTGTGACCATGTCCCTTAATTCCAAAGAAATCTGCCACACTAGTCAACTTAAGGTTAACAATACCGTTCAAATCAGAAGCACGACGGTCAAAGGCCTCATCAAAAACATCTAAAGCATATTGCTCTTCCAAGTCCAAACCATTTTCCGACAAAATAGGCAAGTCCGACTTAAGGGCATTGTAACCGATAAGTGGAGTGTCACCAACAAATGATTTAAAATCCGTCAGAACGGACTCTAGCTTTGGTGCCTTGGCAATCTTGTCCGCTGTAATCCCCGTCAAACCATTGATAAAGGACTGTAAAGGAACGTCCGAATAGACAAAAGAGTCAAACTGATCCACTTCCTCATGCTGATCCATCTTAATGGCCGATACTTGGATAATATGACTAACCCCATCCACCGTGTTAAACTCCAAATCAAAGGCAATATAAGTTTCTAAATTTTCCATTTTATCTCCTATAATAGTTAAAGCTGAGACTGAGTCCCAGCTTCTTTTTTATTTTCCAAATAGACGTCCAAAGAAACTTTTTTTTGAAGCTTCTTCTTGTTTGGTCTGGATTTCTTCCACTTGGGCCTTGGCTTCATCAACCTCAACCTTAGCCTCATCGAGTTCCAGTTTAAGCTCTTCCTTGTCCTTCATCGCAGTCAAGGTCAATTGCTGCTGTTGATCGATTTGCTTATCCTTTTCAGCGATTTGAACGTCTTTGACACGCAATTGATCATCCATGTTAGACAACTGCTCATCCTTAGCCTTCAACTGAGCATAAAGACGGGCAATCTCAGAGTTTTTCTCGTCTACAAGAATCTCTAACAACTCACGTTGCTTTGTTTCTTCATCGATTGGCTCATCGTCAAAGATGGTTTTCTTGTAGATTTCCTCCAACTTAATCAAGCCACTGCGTTTAACGACAGTAACCCCTTTAGCATTTTTTTCTAGATCTTCTTCTGGAAGTTGTTTGACACGATTATTGACCGCTTGACGACTAACGCCAAGGATTTCAGCAATCTCGCTGACTGTCTTTTCAATACTCATAATAGCCTCATTTTCTCTTGAAATGTCTTACTATGAGAATATCACAATCACTCCTTTCTGTCAATTTGACTAGTTATTCTGGATACCTGAAGGGCTCTTTTTAAGTCACTTTTTCCTTTCACTCTTCAAACAATTTACTTGATAGGAAGCTAAGCTTTTGGTAAACTATGTGTGGGTATAAATGTATATAGAAGGAAAGTCTTTGACTTAAACAATCGGTACTTCCAAATTGGCTTTGGTCGGTATCAGATCTGTTGTATCTAGGAATGGTGGGAACAATTCCACAAGGTTTGGGATTTTCATTCTTGCTCCAATTATGGGTGGCATTCGAGCAACTTTGGTTGCAAAACTGCTTAATATTGAAGCATAAATCACATTATCTTCAACGGTTTGACTGTTGGAGTTTTTTTATTGTCAATCCACTCGCTCACTATAGTCTCATATTGCCATCCGAGATTGAAAAAAGCCCTAAATTGTGCCATAATAAACAAAAGCAAAATAGAAAGAATGAGTCCTATGAAAAACTTCCGTGATGATATTAAGGTCAATGATTTGGCCCAGCCCTTCTTAGAGCCAATCGTTGAACAAATGACCACTGTATTCGACCCTGAGATTGAGCTAGATATTTACAACCTTGGTTTGATTTATGAAATCACCGTCGATGAAAATGGCCACTGCTACTTCCTTATGACCTTTACTGATACTGGGTGTGGCTGTGAAGAGACTATGCCTTATGAAATCGCTGAAAAGCTAAAATCCATTGACGGCATTAACTCTGTCAAGGTGGAAACCACTTATTCACCAGTCTGGAAGATGACACGTATTAGTCGTTATGGACGTATTGCCCTTGGTATCTCACCTCGAGGCGGAAAATAAAAGGAAAACCGATTGGACATTTCCAACCGGTTTTTTATATTGAGCTAACAGCAGATAGACGATCACTTGTCATAATACTATAATCAACTGTCTTAGGATTTAACACCAAAAAATCACATCGAACAAATGGCCGGTGTGATTTTATTTTATATCATGTAATTAGGCTTTACCTGATTTATCCATGTTCCAGAAGTCGGTAACGGCACCACGAGATGCTGAAGAAACGATGTGAGCATACTTACCGAGGACACCACGGCTATAAAGTGGTGGCAACTCAGTTTCAGCTTTACGTTTCGCCAACTCTTCGTCTGAAACGTGCATAGTAATTTCTTTGGTATCTTGGTCAACTGTAACCATATCACCTGTACGGAGGTAGGCAATAGGTCCACCAACCTGAGCTTCAGGAGCAATGTGACCAACAACGAGTCCGTAAGTACCACCTGAGAAACGTCCGTCTGTCAAGAGGGCAACCTTGTCCCCTTGCCCCTTACCAACGATCATTGATGACAATGACAACATTTCTGGCATACCAGGACCACCCTTAGGACCTACAAAACGTACAACAACTACGTCGCCATCAACGATTTCATCAGAAAGAACGGCTTCGATGGCATCTTCTTCTGAGTCAAATACTTTAGCAGGACCAGTAATGTTACGAACTTTAACCCCTGATACTTTGGCAACCGCACCTTCTGGAGCCAAGTTACCTTTCAAGATAATCAATGGACCATCAGCACGTTTAGGATTTTCAAGCGGCATGATGACTTTTTGACCTGGTGTCAAATCATCGAAGGCCTCCAAGTTTTCTGCAACAGTCTTACCAGTACATGTGATACGATCACCGTGAAGGAAACCATTCTTAAGAAGGTATTTCATAACGGCTGGCACACCACCAACGTTGTAAAGGTCTTGGAAGACATATTGACCTGATGGTTTCAAGTCAGCCAAGTGAGGCACACGCTCTTGGAAATCGTTGAAATCTTCAAGTGTCAAATCAACGTTAGCTGCGTGAGCAATAGCGAGCAAGTGAAGTGTCGCATTGGTTGAACCACCAAGTGCCATTGTAACAGTGATGGCATCTTCAAAGGCTTCACGTGTCAAGATATCTGATGGTTTAAGACCTAGTTCAAGCATCTTAACAACTGCACGACCTGCTTCTTCGATATCTGCTTTTTTCTCAGCTGATTCGGCAGGGTGAGATGATGATCCTGGAAGACTCATCCCCATTACTTCGATGGCTGTCGCCATTGTATTGGCAGTATACATACCACCACAACCACCAGGGCCAGGGCAGGCATTACATTCAAGTTCTTTAACCTCTTCAGCGGTCATATCACCGTGGTTCCATTTACCGATACCTTCGAAAACAGAAACCAAGTCGATATCCTTACCGTTAAGATTACCTGGTGCAATGGTACCACCATAGGCAAAAATCGCTGGAATATCCATGTTAGCAATGGCAATCATAGAACCAGGCATGTTCTTATCACAACCACCAATAGCCACAAAGGCATCGACGTTGTGACCACCCATAGCTGCTTCGATTGAGTCAGCAATGATATCACGAGATGTCAATGAGAAACGCATCCCTGGTGTCCCCATGGCAATACCATCGGCAACGGTAATCGTACCAAATTGAACTGGCCAAGCACCCGCGTCCTTAACACCTTCTTTGGCAATTTGACCAAAACCGTGCAAGTGGATATTACATGGTGTGTTCTCAGCCCAAGTTGAGATAACCCCAACAATAGGCTTTTCAAAACTATCATCCGTCATCCCAGTCGCACGAAGCATGGCACGGTTAGGTGATTTAACCATGCTATCGTAGACAGATGAACGGTGTTTCATGTTATTTTCAGACACGATATTTTCCTCCATAGTTAATAACTATTCTAATTTAAACTTCTACTCCTATTCTAACATAAATTGTCTAAAAAAACTGACCATTTACCAACTATTCTCCCTTTTTAAATTATGCTAAAATAAAGACATGAAACATTTTGATACTATCGTTATTGGTGGGGGGCCTGCTGGCATGATGGCGACCATTGCCTCAGCCTTCTATGGCCAACAAACCCTCCTAATTGAAAAAAATAAACGTCTCGGAAAGAAGCTGGCTGGTACTGGTGGTGGACGTTGTAATGTTACTAACAACGGGACTTTGGACGACCTTCTATCAGGTATTCCAGGTAATGGCCGTTTCCTCTATAGCGTCTTCTCTCAATTTGATAACCATGATATCATTGCCTTTTTTGAGGACAATGGTGTCAAACTCAAGGTTGAGGATCACGGGCGTGTCTTCCCTAAGACAGATAAATCACGGACCATCATCCAAGCTCTGGAAAATAAAATTCAGGAACTGGGTGCTAGTATCCTTACCAATACAGAAGTTGTCTCCGTCAAAAAAGTTGATGGGCAATTCCAAGTTAAGTCTTCAGACCAGACTTTTACCAGTGATA
Organism: Streptococcus sp.; assembly: GCA_016939315.1. GTDB lineage: Bacteria > Bacillota > Bacilli > Lactobacillales > Streptococcaceae > Streptococcus. Next base: position 225,951 of record JAFHAZ010000031.1, read on the forward strand.
AACTCATCGTCACAACTGGAGGAAAATCTTACCCATCGACTGGTTCAACTGGTTTTGGACATGATATTGCCCGCCACTTTAAGCTCCATGTCACTGATCTTGAAGCTGCAGAAAGTCCACTCCTAACCGACTTTCCCCACAAGTCCTTGCAGGGAATTTCTCTTGACGATGTCACTCTGTCCTATGGCAAACACAAGATTACCCATGACCTTCTTTTCACCCATTTTGGCCTATCTGGACCAGCTGCCCTACGTCTTTCTAGCTTTGTTAAGGGTGGTGAGATTGCCCATCTGGACTTTCTTCCCAACCAAAGCCTAGAAAATCTCAAGACTTACTTTGAGGAAAATCGCGAGAAATCTGTCAAAAACACCCTCAAAGCACTTGTGCCTGAGCGTGTTGCTGAATTCCTAGCAGAAGACAAGGCTGACAGCAAGGTTAAACAACTGCACCCCAAAGACTTGGAAAACATTATCAGTCAGCTTAAGGATATGGAAATCCCAATCACAGGTAAAATGTCACTTGCCAAATCCTTTGTGACTAAAGGTGGCGTTGACCTTAAGGAAATTAATCCCAAGACCCTGGAAAGTAAAAAAGTCCCTCACCTACATTTCGCAGGAGAGGTCCTTGACATCAATGCCCATACCGGTGGCTTTAACATCACTAGCGCCCTCTGTACTGGTTGGGTAGCAGGCATTCAAAGCCCTTGGGACTAGGTAGTTTTTTCAAATAAGGACAACAAAAAGGTCCCTTCTGTCATAGAAGGGATTTTTTATCTATTTCTCAAAGGAGAGGAGGGGATTCGAACCCCCGAGCCCCGTTAAGGACTACACGCTTTCCAAGCGTGCGCACTCGGCCTCTATGCGACCTCTCCACAACAAACGATTAACCTATTAATGGCTAATCGTTATTTTTAATCAAGTTTTCAAGAGTTAATCTTTAAACTGAGCCTCTACTCGATAGATGACCTGACCTTTTTCTGAGAACTTACGCTCGTACTCAGTCATGACATTGCCCTCATAATCACTTGCATGAAGGTCCAACCAAACTTTGTTGAGAACCATTCCATACTGTGAAAAGCTCGCCAAACTGTATTCGAAAAGTCCACGATTGTCTGTCTTAAAGTGAATCTCTCCGTTTTTAGGCAAAATTTGCTTATAAGTATCTAGGAAAGTCTTGTAAGTTAGACGACGTTTCTCATGACGGCTCTTAGGCCATGGATCTGAGAAATTCAGATACATCATATCCACTTCGCCATCTTCAAAATAATTGGTCAAAGCTGAACCATCCACGCGCAAGAGCTTGACATTTTCAGCACCAGAAGCCAAGACCCTATCCAAGGCATAGCTCAAAACAGACAACTGAATATCAATACCAATGTAGTTGATGTCAGGGTTTTGTTGGGCCATACCAGTAATGAAGGCCCCTTTACCAGATCCTACCTCGATATGGATAGGATTATCATTACCAAAAAGCTCATGCCACTTACCTTTAGCAGCTTCCGGCTCAAGAATAACGTACTGAGGATGGTTAGCTAGGTGTTCCTCTGCACCTTTACGTTTTCTAACTCGCATGTCTACTTTCTAATATCTGTGCAAGGTCTCTCTGAATTTACGAAGTTCATAAATCTCTCGGTTGGCATGTTCCATATCACGACTATCAAAGAATTTTGAAATCTGTGTCAAATATGAAAACTGCCCATACCAGTAAATCTTGTCCATCACAAGGTCATTATTCTTATAGCCATAGTATGACAACCACTGTGGCCAATGTGCCAATGGAATGTAATGGCTGAGGATCTGTGCCACATCATACATACGATCTGTTAGACGTACAGAATCCCAATCAACCAAATAAATCAATCCTGAGGTTGTGATGACAAAGTTACTATGACGAGCATCTCCATGAACAATTGTTGCAATTTCCGCACGAAACTCTGGAAGATGACGTTTCAAATCTCTAACAACGTCTTGAAGGAAGCCATTCTCACGCAATTGGTAAGCGGCATTTTCCTCCCACTCGTGTAGAAGATCAAAAGGATTTTCAATATGATAATCCAACTGCAAGAGTTGATTAACCAAGTGTTTAGAGCGGTGCAAATTACCAAGAATTTGGATAATTTGTTTACTGTTCATGTCATGTTTGGTCAAAATACGACCATCAAGCCACTCCTGTGCACTCATCATGTCACCATTTCCCAGACGCTTAGCCCACAAGAGCTGCGGTGCAATCTGTTCCTTGGCAAGAGCTGCCAAGATTGGTGTTGTATTCATCTTCACAAAGACGCGATCTCCGTTTGGGTAAGTTCCCATATAGGCCTTACCACTATTTCCTTTGAGAGGAGTCAGGCTCAAATCTTTATCTGTTGATGTCACCTAGGCATCTCCTTTTTCTTTAGTCATTCGTTTCTATTTTAACTTATTTAATAGGTGTTAGTCAATCATCTTCTTAAGCTTGGCTGGTAGGTAAACAAGGCTCAGAACTAGCATCATTCCAACCAAAATCAGACTAAACTTAAGGTCGAAGAGACAAACAGCCTGTACCAGAGTCATCCCAAGTACAATCTGGGTAATCAAGCGCTTAAGATTGCTCGCCTGCATGTCTTTTCCAACCGGCATAAGGTTAGCCATTCTCTGATAAGCAAAGTGCGATTTAAGTGCCGTGAGCTGGAAGAGCAAGAGGTAGTCAAAAACAACCACAAGCACCATAGCCAGCCATTTTTCAGGAACCAAAAAGATAACTAAAAGCGTTAGGGCAAACAGGCGTAGGCTAAGGGCAAAGTAATCTCCAGAACGCAAGAAGGCTCTTAGGTAAAGATTATACCAGGTATTTTCCTTGTCTTTCTTTGTACGTTTGAGAACACCATCCAAATAAGCACGACGTTTAACACTCGACGTAATCCCTTTAACATTGGTAAAGAGTGAAAAGAACTTCAAGATCGATTGTTGACGCTTATTTTCTCCTGCAATAGCTTCAGTCCAATTCAGTCCAGACTGCTTATAAAAAGGTTGAGCCTTTTTCTGGAAAATAACATACTTAAGAATAGCCATAGCCACAGCTACAAGGATAACTCCCCAAACTGGAAGTCTCAAGGCTAAAAAGAGAGGAATAACCAAAATAAAAATCAGGGTTTGTACTATTACCCAAAATCTAAAAGCACGTCCTGTTGCCTTCTTAACATGGTCTAGCACCTCTTCTTCCTTAACCAAAAGGTAGTGCTTGTCCGCAGGTTCTAGATAAGTCGCAATATTCCCCCAGAAAGGTAATAACAGACAAAGCATAAGCAAGCCAAGAATAATTGCCCACGGATTCTTTGGAAAATGTCGAAGCAACTGGCTATACTGAACCAAGACAAAACCTAGCAGAAAGAGAAGAACCAAGATAAAATGATCATTAAACACGTAGCGACTATACTTAGCACAGCGGGCATTGAATCGCTTGCTACGCTCCATAAATAGCTTAGCTATCATGACAATTCTCCCTTAGTTAGCTGCATGTAGATATCGTTAAGACTAGCACTATCATCGCCAAAAGTCTGACGGAGCTCCTCAAGAGTTCCCTGTGCCAAGACCTGTCCATGGTGCAAAATCACGAAGCGGTCGCACATCTTCTCAGCTGAATCCAAAACGTGTGTAGACATGAGAATTGCCTTGCCCTTAGCTTTTTCCTCAGCTAAAAGCTCAATTAGGTCGGAGATTGCCAAGGGATCCAAACCCAAGAAGGGTTCATCAACAATGAAAAGACTGGGGTTAACAATAAAGGCACAGATAATCATGACCTTCTGCTTCATTCCCTTTGAAAACTGAGTCGGGAACCAATCTAACTTTTCATCTAAGCGAAAGAGTTTGAGGTACTTGTCCGCACGTGCCATCCCCTCAGTCACATCAAGACCATAGGCCATCAACACCGTTTCCAAATGTTCACGAAGCGTCAACTCTTCATAGAGACTTGGCGTTTCAGGAATATAGCCAATCTTCTGACGATAGCTAGCTGAATCTTGTTGAATAGTTAACCCATCAATGGCAATCTGTCCCCCATAAGGTGTTAAGAGACCAATAATCTCGTTAATTGTTGTTGATTTCCCAGCACCATTAAGACCAATGAGACCAACCAATTCACCATCAGCCACCTCAAAAGTCACATCTTTTAGGACGGGAATATTAGCGTAACCACCCGTCACCTTTTCTAATTTAAGCATTATCTTTTCTCTCTTTGGTATGATATAATCTATTATAACAAAAACTCATGGAAAGGTCGTTATTATGGATAATTGTATTTTCTGTAAAATTATATCTGGAGAAATTCCTTCATCAAAAGTCTACGAGGACGACAAGGTTCTAGCCTTCCTCGATATTTCACAAGCTACAAAAGGACATACCTTGGTTATTCCTAAAGAGCACGTTCGTAACATCTTAGAAATGTCTGCTGAGACCGCTGAGACTGTCTTTAGCCGTGTTCCAAAAATTGCTCGTGCGGTGCAAAAAGCAACTGGAGCAATCGGCATGAATATCCTTAATAACAACGAAGAAGTTGCAGGACAAACCGTCTTCCACGCTCATATCCATCTCGTTCCTCGTTACGGTGCAGACGATGGTATCCACATGGGATTTGACGAACACGAACCAGACTTCGCTGCCCTGGCCGACCTTGCTGACAGCATCGCTAAAGAGGTAACAGAATGAAAATCGGACGCTTTCTAGCTCTTGGAACTCTTGCCTACGGTGCCTACTACGCCTATAAACGACGTGAAGACATCAAAGAGGAAATCCTAGACCTCAACCAATCACGAGAAAATATCTCTCACGATCTGGACAATATCAAACGCAACCTCGACATCATCAAGGAACAAAACCTTGTTCTCGCTGACATCAAACAAGACCTCAACTATAAAAAACGCGTCTTCAAAAAAGACCTCGAACCCCGACTCAACATCATCCAAGAACGCTTGCAAAAGTATCAAGGTGATGATAAAGAATAAAGGTAAGTAGTTTGTGCTACTTACCTTTTTTATCAATGATGAAAACTTATAAAAAGTTTATGGATAGTGTAATAGTCACTCAATGTTCCTTTTTTCACAACAGAAAGTACCATTCAATAATAAAAGGCACCACTAATCAGATTAAAGAGAACACTACTAAATCTATTTTCATATAATTACTATTTCTTTTTTAAAGCATTAATAATAGAACGTGTGGCTGATTTCGCTAATCCTTGATTTTTGGGATGTGTCCTTAAATAGGAATGAACTTTGGTACCAGTATCTGAACGTGTATAACCATTTGTATTAACAATTTTATTACTTAGCAATTTATCCAAAAAAGTCATTGTACCCCTCCTTACAATTAGTAATCAAAATTTATACTAAATGAATCCATAGTATCAAAGTCACCATTCTGTATATTAGCAGTCCAACTGATATTTTCGCCGCTCTTCATTTTATGCTTATAGTAGTTTGCATCTTTTGCTTTTTCGTCTGATTCCTCAACTTTCTGTCCTGGATTAACTGCAACAAATTCTGATATAGAAACTGACTGCTTTCCTTTCGGATCAATACTAGATTGTGAAGAACTAAATGGCGTTGCTTCAATACTATTGTTAATTACAAAAGTTGATTCAATATTAATTTCTTTATCCGTTAAGTTATCAATAATAATATTTCCACCAGTTCTTGTTATTTTAATATTTTTATCACTATATAGTTCTTCCGTTTTTGCTACTGTTTTTTTCGAACCCATAATACTTGGTCCTACTTTTTACGTATTATTGCCATTAGTAGAATTTTCATTCGAAGAATCTCTAATAGCTAAAAAAAATATTAACAATGTAAATATAAATCCAAAAACTGCAAATACATAAACGCTAACATTAAAAATTTACTTTAACATATCTTTTCCTCACCTTTATTTTTGAGTTTCAATTGTCACTTTTGCCTCGTGGTCCAAAGATTTAATCATTGTAGAGTAGTACTTCTCGGCTGACTCCTTTAATAATTTTTTATTGTCCTTTATAAAACCTTGTTGTTCCTTATTTGAAAAACCTTCTGCAACAGCCTCACCAGTATCTATGTCTTTAGTCGAATAACTAAGAATCCCCCCACTAGTATCGTAGAGTGTATAAGGTTTGTCTTTATCTAATTCAACACCAATAACTTCAAATTTGGGTAATGTAACTTGATAATTATGATTACCATTATCTTTAATGGTTACATCATTCTTAATACCGAATTTTGCCGTATAATTTAGAATAATGAGTGCTTTCTTTTCTGAACCAGGTATTACAAAGTTACTACCAAATAACTTTGTATTATTTTCTATTGACTTAACTTTTTGAATAGATGCATTGAGTAAAACTAACTCACTGACCTTTTCCAAAGATTTTACATTTACTATGATTTCTGTCTTTGGTTTTTGATTACCAGATGACTCACTCCCTTTATATACGCTAAGAAAAATGAATCCTACGACAATCACTAATAAAATCGCTAAAATACCATATATTATCTTTTTCATACTTTTTCCCTATTAACTCATTTCTTCAAAAACAACTGGATTAACAATCCTGCAATCACAATACCAGCTGCAATTAGGGGGTTCAACATTGCTATTCCTACAAGAAGTAGAATAGCCAAAATCCATAAAACTACTTTTAACATTATTTCTCCTTATCAAATAACAAAAGATTGTAATATTAAACCCAAGAAATCACTAACTAAAATTTAATTTTACACAAAAATTATATAGCGATATGAATGCGTTGTCAACGCTTTCTTGAAAATAGAATATATTTTTAACTATTTATCATATTATCATAATTTAAACAATTTTATCTCATTTTATATTTAAGAATAAATATAAAAGTCACAACTATACACAAAGCAAGACTTTCCGCTGTGCTAAAAGTGAGAGAAGTCCTATTACTTCTCTCACTCGGAAGATTTGAGCCTAAGTCTCAAATCTTAGGAATGGAATTTCTCTAGGAAGTCGCTTCCGTCCGTAGCACCCAAGGAAAGTCTTAAATAAAAAAGAAAAAAACAGAGATGTCTACTAACATCTCTGCTTCATAATAGGATTAGGAGGTTTTATACTTCTTATTCAGCATCTTTTTCTTTGATAACCAAGACACCATCTTCCATATCAGCTTCTAGGTGTTTAGCATCAAGGTTATCCAAGTGGAAGTCTGTGACTTTGTCACGGATTTGTTGTTCAACCACACGACGGAGTGGACGAACACCCATGACTTCATCGTAGCCTTCTTCAGTCATGTATTCTTTAGCAGCTTCGCTAACTGCCAAGTCAATGTCTTTCTTAGAAAGCGTCTTGTTAACTTCAACCAACATAAGGTCTACAATCTTAGAAAGATCTTCTTTGCTCAAGTGTGAGAATTCGATGACAGCATTGAAGCGGTTAAGGAATTCTGGACGGAAGTAAGGTTTCAAACGATCCATAAGTTCTGGTTTATCAGCATCTTCTGTCAAGTTAGCTTCGTAACCAAAGCCTGCGTTTGAAGTTGCAATAATCACAGTATTCTTGAAGTTTACAGTGTTACCTTGACCATCTGTCAAACGACCATCGTCCAAAACTTGGAGGAGAAGGGTGATGACTTGAGGGTCAGCCTTTTCAATTTCGTCGAGAAGAACGATTGAGTATGGGTTACGGCGAACACGTTCTGTCAAAGTATTGCTATTGTCATCATAACCAACATAACCAGCTGTTGTACCAATCAATTTAGAAACGGCTGTGCGGTCGCTATATTCTGACATGTCCAAACGGATAATAGCATCTTTAGTTCCGAACATATCAAGAGCCAATTGTTTAGCCAACTCAGTTTTACCAACACCAGTAGGTCCTACAAAGAGGAAGCTACCAATTGGACGGTTACCTTCGTCAAATCCTGCACGGTTACGACGGATGGCACGTGCCACTGCTTCAACGGCTTTATCTTGACCGATAACTTTAGTTTGCAAACGGTGGCCCATATCTTTCAAACGTTCGATATCAGTTGCTCCCATTTGCGATACTGGAATACCAGTCATACGTTCTACAGATTCAGCCACATCGTTAACAGTTGCAGTGACTTTAAGGTCTGCTGTATGGTTAGCAATTTTCTTTTCAAGTTCTTCAATACGAACCTTAGCGTTTAGAGCTGCTTCGTAGTCTTCTTTGGCAGCTGCAGCTTCTTGTTTAGCTTTTTCTTCTTCGATTTCATGTTCAACAGCATTCACATCAGTCACTGGGTGTTGAGCAGCCAAGTGAGCAGCTGTTACATCGACAAGGTCGATAGCCTTATCTGGCAAGCTACGTTGTGGAATGTATTGGACAGAGAAATCTACTGCTGCTTTCAAGACATCATCTGGCAAGATAACATTGTGGTGTTTTTCATAAAGATCACGGATACCTTGGAGAATTTTGAAAGTATCTTCAGCAGAAGGAGCATTGACCTTAACTTCGTTGAAACGACGAGCTAGGGCAGCGTTCTTCAAGATAGTGTTACGGTATTCATCCTGAGTTGTTGCACCAATCACTGTCAATTCACCACGTGAAAGAGCTGGTTTCAAGATATCAGCAAGACCTTTAGACCCTTGACCATCACCAGTGCTTCCGGCACCAAGAATTTGGTGGATTTCATCGAAGAAGAGGATAATATTTCCAGCTTCTTTGACTTCGTTTACCAAGTTTTGAATGTTTTCTTCAAAGCTACCACGGTATTGAGTACCAGCTTCAAGTCCAGAAATATCAATTGAAATGATTTCTTTATTCTTGATAGCAGCTGGGACATCACCATTGACGATGGCTTGAGCCAAACCTTCAACTACGGCTGTTTTACCAACCCCAGCATCCCCTACAAGGACTGGGTTATTCTTTGTACGACGAGCCAAGATTTCGCAAGCTTCTTGGATTTCTTTGTTACGTCCGATAACAGGATCCAATTTACCTTCGCGAGCTTCTTCAGTCAAGTTACGACCAAGTTTAGCAAGAATACCATCTTGTTTAGGTCCTTTACCTTGTTGTTGAGTTGGGTTCACTGCTTCACCTTCATTACCAGGCAATTGACCTGTTTGACGGTAAATCGCAAATTCTTCAGGTGTCACTTCACGGCCGTTAATCATGTAGCGACGGTTTTCTGAACGGTAACCACCCATATTACCCATCAATTGATTGAAAAGATCGTCCATATTGTTAAAGTTGTTGTTCATATAATTACCTCGTTTTGTGTTTTCTTGTGAATTTTTTTAAGTGTTATTTTTATGTTAATGTGTTTTCTGACTTTTACTGACCAAAACCCTAAAAATTTTTAGTAGCTTCAACTACTCTTCTAATAATTTCAGGTTTTGCTCTTGGTAGGAGACTGAGAACTTTCACAGCCTTAAATAAATTATCATTTAGCATAAGAGCCACCTTCTTTCTGTGAATCTCTCAATATAGCTAACTTCTAAGCCTCTTTCAGAAAGAAACTTGTAGATTAAGGAAACCTTTTTCCTTATAGCTTTATCATATACCTTTCATCTGCTTGGGTCAAGAATTTAGTTTTGACTTTTACTGACCTTTTTAATGAAAATTTAAGCAGACAAGCTGCAATCCTTTTTATTGGTATATGGGCTATTGACACAGCCTTCATAAGGATTTCATTTCCTTATGTTTATATTGTACAACATTGGTCAGTGTTAGTCAATATCTTTTTTGACTTTTTTTGACCTTTGTCATATTTTTTGCAGTCAAACCAAAATAACTTTATGACAAGTATTTAGGCAAGCACTGCAAGATTTATAAGGAAGCTAAATCCTTATGAGATTATAATACACCATTGGTCAGTATAGGTCAATAGTTTTGTTTGATCTTTTTTGACCTTTTGGAAAATAATTTACGGAAAGTAAAAAAGCCTACCAAAGGTAGACCTAATAATGATCTTTGAAAGAGAGAAAGGCGACACTTTTACCATCAATCATATAAATCAAACGATTTTCAGCATCAATTCGCCGAGACCAAGCTCCTTGAAAGTCATACTTCAAGGGTTCTGGTTTCCCAATACCTGAAAAAGGATCCCGTTGAATGTCTTTAATCAGCTTATTGATTCGCTTAAGTGTCTTCCTATCCTGATTTTGCCAATAACAATAATCCATCCATGCATCTTCAGTGAAAGTGAGTAACATTTTCTACTCCTTTAGTGCATGTTCTTGAGTCTCTCCAGCACGTACCTGAGCCATTCCTCTTAAAACCTTGTCTGATAGTTCTTTATTTTGAACAATACGCAATGTTTCTTGAATGCTATCCCACTCACTCTTTGAGACCACTACAATATCTTCATCAGGATTTTTATTGACTACAGCTAGGGGTTCAAATTCATCATTAACCTTTTTCATATAATCCTTCAAATGATTTCGAAACGTTGAATAGACGACTGCTTCCATTAGCATACCTCATTTTCCTCTTTTCTTTTATTATATACCAAAAGGATAAACTTGTCAGGAACTTGTACAAGTTTATCCTTTCTATTACATTTATTCGAAAAAGAAGCAAAAAAGCCTACCAGAGGTAGACCTTCTATAAAGCTATTTTACTCTAATCGGTACACGTCCAAAGTTTTGTTCGCAAAGCTCGGGGTTGCCTAATTGATAAACATTATCCGCTTGCTGTGTAAGCATATCCCAAGGCTCCCTTCCAATCCGAGCCACTATATCCACAGATTTTTTCACAGATTTGAGATGAGACTGCCCATTTTGAGAAAATCCAAGCACATGAATGGATTCAGGCAGAGGGTTGTCCACAGCTCCGACAAGGATATAGGTCAAAATACGACGTACACGAGCCTTTGTATAGCGTTTAGTTGCTACCTTATCCACTAGTTCCTCCACAGAAGAAACCTCACGAATAGCAACTTTTAAACGACTGGCAATCTCTTCATTCACCTGGAAAACACTGGTCAAATCAGGGTTTGTAAGAATCTGATAAACCAGCAATTGGAAATAATTATCCCAAGAGACCTGTGGAGAAGTCTGAAAAAGTTTGCTATTAGGCATGAACTTATCCACAAAATCACTATCTTGCTTGTGGAGACGTAGGCTGGTTGCTGAAGCGAAAGATACTTCCTTATCTGAGGAATGATAGCCAGCCCCTTGTCTCTGGATAGGATTCAACTTAATGCCCTTACCAGCACAAGCTTTGGCATATGCTAATCCTAGGATATGATTGGGTGTATTGCCAGTAAAGGCTACACCAGCAAACTTTTCCCACATTTTTTGTGTCTTCTGTGGATAAGATAGGTCACTCGGCAAGTTTTCCACAAAGGCTTCCATGTCCTCTGACTTTTCAGCATAGACATTTGCTATTGCCTGGTAATCTAGGACTTCTTCCGTTCCAAAAGTAAGGCTATCAATTCCCAGTCGGGACAAGATATCGACGGCTCCAGCAGCAAAATAATCGGCAGACTGGACTGACGTCAAGAAAGGCAACTCAACCACGAGGTCTGCCCCATTTTCCAAAGCCATCTGAGCTCTAGTCCACTTATCCACAATAGCTGGCTCACCTCGCTGAACAAAATTCCCGGACATGGCAACGATTTTTACGCCTTTAGCCTGATCCAAGAGATACTTGTGACCGTTATGAAAAGGATTGAACTCAGCAATAATACCTGTAACTGTCATAGCTCTTATTTTTGTGCCACAAAGAACCAACGGGCACTAGTTTCAGTCGGTTCCTTATCCTCAAAATCGGCGTAAAGCTTGAAGGATTTGAAGCCAGCTTGCTCCAGCAAGATATCATAAGTCAAGACCTCATAGGTGCGTTCCTCATGCACCTCATCATGACGGCTAAAGCTTCCATCTTCCTCTTGGACAAAGAAGGTCAATTCATGGACGATAGAATGCGGTGCCTCATCCTCATACGTATCCCAAAGCATAGCAAAATCTTCCGCATTTTCATGGTAGGAATAGCCAGGGAAAACCTCATCCGTCTGATAGGTTGAGTGCACATCAAAGATAAAGACGCCATCTTCATTCAGTGCATTATAAACCTCCTTGAAGACGTCCCCAACCTCTACTTCATCCTGCATATAGCAGATTGAATCTGAGTAGCAAGTCACAAAGTCGTACTTACCAGCTTGCGATAAATTCAACATGTTGCCTTCAATAAAGTCAATTTTCTGTTTGGCGGAAGCCGCACGCTTCTCCGCAATCTTCAACATATCAGCACTCAAATCGAGTCCAGTTACATCAAAACCAGCTTGAGAAAAACGCACAGATTGAATCCCAGTCCCACAAGCCAATTCGAGCAATTTCTTTTTGTCCTTAGTCTTTGGCAAATGACGGAGGGAAAAATCCGTCCACAAATCGTAAAGACTATCATCCATAACAGCGTCGTATACCGCCGCGAAAGTTTCATAAGTAGCCATAATGATGATACCAAGTCCGCCCGTAATCGGAAAGAAAATTAGGAGCTTGGACTTGGAAAAATCTCCAAGTCCAAGATGTCTATTTTCCGACGATTACAGGACGGGTTCAAATCCTTTCTAAGATACAAAGAGCGTCAAAAGTACAGAGAAAATAGAAAGCTTTCTGCTGTATCACCTGACACAAAGAAAGTTTATCTTTTTCTCACAGTTTTTGGTTCGGGTTCAGTTAACAAACCAACTAAACACAAGGCTCTATCCTTCCTATTAAATCTTTAGTTTAAGCAACAAAACCCAGTTGTCGCCAACTGAGTTCAATTTTTATGCCAAATAAGCTGACACATCCACCATTGGTGCTTCATGCCAGAGTTTTTCAAGGTTATAGTGAGCACGTTCATCTTCTGTAAAGATGTGAACAACGACGTCGTTAAGATCCAAAAGAATCCAACCACCTTTGTTGTCACCTTCCATGTGGCTAGCATCAAGGCCAGCTTCTTTCACTTTCTCACGGATGTTGTCAGCAATAGCTTCCAACTGACGGCTATTCATTGCACTCAAAATAACAAAGTAATCTGTTAGGCTTGTAAGGCCATACAAATCAAGGGCAACAATGTCTTCAGCTCGCTTTTCATCAGCAGCTTTGACAACCAATTCAAGTAATTCTTCTTTAGTCAATGATATTCTCCAGTAATTGTTATTAATCTTTTAAGTAATGCACAAAAGCATTATAGGTTTCCAAGGTTTGTGGGAAAATCGGCAAGGCCTGATGAGCCAAGTGTTCCACGGTATGAACTGTCTCAAAAGCAACGGCCTTATCCAAGGATTGCTCTGCTACTTGTCTAGCTTCCTCTACCAAAGGGAAATTACGGTTATGCTCAATATAATCAGCCACATAGACAATCTTATCTAGGGTTGACATTTCATGGCTTCCGACCGTATGGATTTCAATACTGCGTAGAATTTCGGAATCAGTCAATCCCAAATCTTCTTGGATTTTATAAATCCCAACCATGCCATGCCAGACATTGTTTCCCCATTGTTTCAATTCAGGATCAAGCTTATATTTATCAATAAGCCCCAAGAATTCCTGATCTGGAAGTTCCTTGGCATAATCATGAAGCAAACCAGCCAGGCCAGCTTTCTCAGTATCATATCCGTACTTTTCAGCAAGAGCAATAGCAGCTCGCTCAACACCCAGGACATGATTGAAGCGTTTAGGACTCATGACCGCTCGAACCTTTTCAAGGAGTTCTTCACGAGAATAGTCTAGGTATTTTTCATAGGTCATTTATAGAGCCCCGCTTTCTTGATGTAGGCAAGTACAGACTGTGGCACCATAAAGTTAGGTGTACGATCCTTCTTAATGTAAGCTCTGACTGCACTCGAACTAATATCCATAAGGGGCACATCCACCCAAATAACTGGGTAAGACGTTCCAGCCTTATACTTAGGACGCTGAACACCAACAAATTGGACCATCTCGATAAGTTCATCAATACGATGCCACTTAGGTAGGTATTCGACCATATCCGCTCCAATAATAAAGTAATAATCCGTATCAGGATTGGCTTCCGTCAAGAGCTTCATGGTGTCATAAGTATAGCTGATTCCCTTACGTTCCAACTCAATGGTTTCGATGTCCAATCCTTCGATACCGTTAATAGCCAACATAAGCATATTAAGGCGGTGTTTTTCATCAATGGTCTCTTTTTTATCGACATGAGGTGGCTCATATTCAGGCATGAGAAGAACTTCATCGAGGCCTAACTGCTGACGCACCTGATCAGCAACAACCAAGTGGGCATTATGAACAGGATTGAAATTTCCACCTAATATTCCTACTTGCTTACGACCTGTATCCTTGATTTCTTCCTCTAGTTGAACCTTTGTAAATGGGGTTACGAGATCTAGTGCCATGTACGCCTCCTCTTTTTCAAGCATTATACAACTGTCTTAAGGCTAGCTTTAATGCTTCAAAAGTGCTCCTATACCTTAGTTTGTCCTTCACCAAGCAAAGTCGGCAACTATTTTTGAATAGCTTTGACCTTTGGTGACAACTTACGATTTTCTTTTTTAGCTGATTCTTTATAGAGAATCAAGATACGTCCAATCTTAAGGACTGTATCACAACCAATTTCTTCTTCCAAGATTTCAGCAACCTCATGAATATCTTCCATAGTATTTTGGAGTAGGGTTACTTTAATCAATTCACGGGCATCAAGGGCGTTGCGAACGCTAGTTTTGATGTGGTCGTTAAGACCGTTTTTCCCGATTTGTACAATAGGTTTAAGTGTGTGTGCTTCCGATTTGAGGAAGGCACGTTGTTTTGATGTTAATGACATGTTTATTCCTTTTAATTTTTTTGCTGTTTTTCTTAGGTGATACGGACGCTAGCAAACCTTCGGTTTTATAGCTAATTTTTGAGCCTAGGGTCTCAAAAATTCCGAATCCAAGTAACATAAAATGTAACTTGGATTACTATCACAGCGAAAAACACATCGTTTGCTCATGACGTAAATCTAGGCAAACTTCATGTTCATTGAAAAGACTCTTTTATACTTTTAACTACTTTATTAAGTTTAAATAATCGCTTTTCGTACGACGACGCCAACGCCTTCTGGTGCCCAGGCAGCAACGATGGTTGGTTGGTCAGCTTTTCCTTGGACACGAATCCATCCTAGTCCTGAGAAGACAATATCTGTCTTATCTTTGACAGTGAATTCGTGACGGACAAGTTTTGGAAAATCGGCAAGATCCTTTGGCCCAGGAGGCATGAGGAGACTTCCAACATGCTTATCATAGAAGGCATCTGCGCCTTCAAGTTTGGTACGATGAAGCTTCAAGTTATTATCAAAGAAGGCTGTAAAACCTTGCTTATTCCCATCAATAAAGTCAAAACGTCCAAGACCACCTAGGAATAGGGTTTGGCCTGCATTTAACTGGTAAGTTTTTGGCTTAATTTCCTTCTTAGGACTAACGTACTTGAGATCCTTCGCTGACAGATAGTGTGCCATCTGGTGGCGATGGATGATTCCTGGTGTGTCAAAAATGTAAGTACCGTCATCCAGAGGAATTTCAATCTTATCAAGGGTTGTTCCTGGGAAACGAGAAGTCGTGATAATATCTTTATCACCTGTAATTTCCTTGATAATCGCATTAATTAAGGTTGATTTACCAACATTCGTTACACCGACAACATAAACATCACGACCCTTACGGAGTTTTTCAATACGCTGAATCAACTCTTTAATGGCGTGATGATTTTGGGCAGACGTCAACATGACATCCACGGGACGCATGCCTTCTTCATGGGCACGTTCTGTCAACCATTGAGTTACCTTACCATCTTTAACAGATTTAGGTAGGATATCCTTTTTATTTCCGACCAAGAGCACATCATTACCAGAAACAAAGCGTGACAAGCCTGGAATGATTGATCCATTAAAATCGAAAATATCAACAACATTGACAACGAGGGCATCACTATCTCCAACTTCATGAAGCAATTTTAAAAATTCATCATCTGTGATGTGGACATCCACAATTTCATTGTAATGACGAAGGCGGAAACAACGTTGACAGTACAACTCACCTGTTTCTTCAGCTTTTTTTATAGAGCTAGCAGGTGTGTAACCAGCCTTTTCTTTATCTTCTGTTTGAATTTGGGCTCCACAGCCAATACAAAATAATTCTTCCATTAAATTCCTTTGTTAAAGGTCATTGGACCATATGCTTTTTCAATCTTTTTCCACATGCGACGCTCACGCCAACGATTAAACTTGGTTACCCAAGCATCTGATTGCACCAAGGGCTTAACCAAAATCGAGCGAATGCCAGCTCGGTGGCTAGCTCTGATGTCAGTCATGAGCTGATCTCCGACCATGACGACCTCGTCACGGTTAAAGTGGTAACGCTCAATCGCTTCATTAATCCCTTTCGTAAAAGGTTTCATAGCACGACTCACGAAATCCACATGAAAATTGGCAACCGCACGTTCAACACGTTCATGTTTGTTGTTAGAGACCACAACTACCGGAATGTCAGCCTCTGTCATCTCATCTAACCAAGCACGTAGCTCAGGAGTCCCATCAGGGTTGTTCCAAGCAATCAAGGTATTATCCAAATCGACCAAGACAGCACGAATACCGTGTTCACGTAGCTGGTCAGGTTTCAAATCATAAACAGCCTCCACCATAAAATGGGGCCTGTAATCGTCTATACTCATTTTCTCTCCAAAATGTTAGTTTACCTCTTATTCTACCATATTTTTAAGGTTTATGTGTGGGACTTAAGTCCTATTTTTTAAGAACATCTTTGACACGACGGTATAGAAAAAGAGCCACAATCACTTGGGCTCTATCTTTATCTTTGAATTTTCTCTTGTTTTTTAAGGGCTACTAAATCCTTAAGCGAAATGAGGATGACAGCAAGAACAATTAAAATCATTCCAAGCACATCAATGGCAAAGAAGTGGTCACCCATGATTAAGACCGTTAAAATGACCGATGCCACTGGTTCTACCGATGCCAGAAGACTTCCTTTTACAGCGCCAACCACGGTTGTTCCCTTGAGGAAAACTGTATAAGCAAAAACTGTCCCAATGAAGACCAACCCAAAGAGTGCCAGAAGATTTCCACCAGTCAAGGGTAACTCATACTTCCAGGCTTGGATAGCAATCGGAAAGACCAGACCACCGAGTAACATTCCTAGACCGATGACGATTAGACTGCCCCACTTTTCAATAGCTTTAGCAGGCAATAAGATATAAAGCGCATAGGTCACTGCTGAAAAGAGGCCCCAGAACAAACCAATAGGTGTGATGGCTAGCTCTGTCACCTGACCATGCGTGGCGATGATAAAAGTTCCCGCAATAGCCATGATAATCGCCACTAACTCTGAGACGGTTGGAAATCTGCGGTTCTTAGCACACACAAAAGCCAGAATAAGGACTGGCGTGACATACTGTAAGACTGTCGCAGTTCCAGCGTTGGTGTAGTGAATAGCACTGAGATAGGCATACTGATTCAAGACCAGACCAAAGAGAGCAAATAAGGCGATACTTACTAAGGTTTTCCTATCTTTAATGGCTTGTACTAATTTGTCACGCTGCCTAAAAAAGACCGAAGCCGTTAGTAAAGTACCAGCTAGAATCAAACGTAAACTCGTTAAAAGATTGACATTAACCCCATGAGCCATCAGGTATTGACCAGAAACCCCTGAAATCCCCCAGGCAATCCCAGCAGTTATGACCATCAGACTACCTTTTAGCGTCTTTGACATAGTCGCCTCCCAAATCTATTTGTTTCTGTTATTGTAACACAAAAAGGTCGAAACAAAACGGTTTCGACCTTTATCTATTCATTCGACCTTTACAAGCTTATTCTGGTTCAACCAAGATCTTAATTTGAGATTTATCTTGTGTTAATTCAACAAATCCTTCTTCAACGATATTCTCCAATTTAATTTTCTTAGTAACCAATTTATCAGCAGGGAAGTAGCCTTGTTCCATCAATTCCAAAACTTTAGGGAAAATGTGACGGTAGGCAATAATTCCTTTGAGAGATTTTTCTTGGATAGCAAATTCATTTGGATTGATGCTGGCTTCACGTTCCCAGATAGATACGACCATACATTCCCCAGCTTTATGAACAGCTGCAAGGGCTTGGCCTAAAACAACCGGAACCCCAGTAACTTCGTAAGAAACATCTGCTCCACCGCCTGTCAAACGATGGATAGCCTCTACGACTGTTTCCCCTTCTTCTGGGCGAACAACAATTGCTCCCAATTCTTCTGCTTTCGCTTGGCGTTCAGGAGACAATTCAACCGCATAGATTTTTGATGCGCCTGCTGCACGAAGGGCTTCAACGATCAAAAGACCAATTGGACCCAAGCCAAAGATAACAGCTGTATCCCCAGCTTTCAAAGCAGATTGACGGACTGCATACACAGCTACAGCAGCAGGTTCTGTAAGAGCAGCTTGTTCATAGCTCAAGCTATCTGGAATCACATGGACAAGATCACCATCAAGGACACAGTATTTCGCAAAACCACCATCTGCAGCGAGGCCGACGAAGTTCAAGTTTGGATCAAGGTTATAATCACCAATCAAGTTGTGCTCTGCAAGAATTGGTTCGATGGTTACACGATCGCCAACTTTGACACGAGTCACATTACTTCCGACTTCTACAATCTCACCAGAGAATTCATGCCCCAAAGTAACCGGTGCTTTTTGACCAGAATACACATGTTCTTCTGTTGGAATGAAGATTGGTCCATCCAAATATTCATGCAAGTCAGTACCACAGATTCCCGTAAACTTGACCGCTACTTTTACTTGATGAGGTTGTACTTCAGGTACTTCCACTTCTTCGATACGAACGTCTTTCGCTGCATGCCAGCGAGCTGCTTTCATTGTAGCCATTTGATAATCTCCTTGTTTTCACGTTTTTTGTTTTCTTTTCAGGAAACCTTATATTTCAAATTGTAAACGTTTTCTTTTTACTTGTCAAGGAAAAACTGGACAAAAGAGATTAAAGAAGCACCTATAAGATACTTCCCTAATCTCAGAATTATATACGTTATTTCTTTTTGATTCGAGACACCTCTAGCCACCAACCGACAATCCAACCAAGGACTAAAAGATAATTTTCAAGAGCACCTATGGCGTTGACTGAGTGATGATGTTGAAGATAGCTAAGGAAATGATTGGTCCCAATTCCAAGGCCTCCAATAATCAAAGCTATCAGTGCAGCTCTCAGATAAAACCAATCGTACTTGAAGTTTACGGCAATCAGGATGACAAGGACTGCCACATTCCAAATACCAATCTCCCTCTGCCAACCAACTGAAATACCGTACCCCGAGTGACTTCCCATATAGGTTGGGAAGAATAGCTGAAAAATAATAGCACCAGTCATGGCTAGGATGACAAGGATAAATAGGACTCTTAAGAATTTGTTCATGGGGTTGCTCCTACTTAATAGATGTTTTATTGAATACCATTAGTATAACAAAAAAGACCTTAACAAAGTTAAGATCTTTAATCATAAATTAAGCTTCTTGTTCTTCTTTCAACAATTTCTTATCGTAAACACGAATGAATGGGAAGTAAACAAGGAAGGCGGCAACTGCACAGACAAGAGCAACTAAGACAGCACGGAGATCTGCTGTTCCTAAGAAGGCTCCGATTCCCACTGGGGTTGGCCATGGAACTTGTGCAATAACAGGATTAATCAAATGCAATGCATTAACAAAGTAATAAATAGTAGCTGTAACCATTGGAGCTAAGATAAATGGAATCGCTAATGCTGGATTATAGATAATTGGCAAACCAAAAATCAAAGGTTCATTAATGTTGAACAATGCTGGAACAACTGAGGCACGTCCAATCGCTTTAAGTTGCTCTGACTTAGCAGCAAAAGCAATGTAGAGACACAGACCAAGAGTTGCACCTGATCCACCAGCGATAACAAACATGTTAGAGAACTCACCAGCTACAGCATAGTGTCCTCCAGCAGCATTTTCTGCCATATTAGCAAGTGCGATAGGGTTAACGAAAGCAAAGATAATATTAGCACCATGAATCCCTACAATCCAGAGGAGTTGAGTTAAAAGATAAATAATCATTAATCCAATCCATGAGTTAGTTAGGTTAGCAACAAACCCAAATGGAATAGCAATAACTTTAAAGATGTCAGTTCCCAACGCCACGAGTGCACCGTTAATAAAGATAACTACAAATGCAACGACGAATCCTGGAATCAAAGCTGTAAATCCGCGAGAAACCCCTTCTGGAACAGCTTCAGGCATTTTAATAACCCAATTACGTTTTACACATGTACGATAAATAAGAACTGTCACAATAGCCATGATAATAGCTGTGAAAATACCAGTAGTACCAAAACGAGTAACGCCATTGCCCATTGCCCAACCGTCAACAACGACTGCACCTTCTTTAAGGCTACCTACAGCTTTCATCATTCCACCGTCAAAAATGATTTGTGGAACTGTCATAATGAACGCCATGAGCGCAAGAGGAGCACCGTTAAGAGGATTCATATTTAGTTCTTCTTCTTCTGCATAGATTTTAGTTAACTCATAAGCAAGTGAGAGAACAAAGTAAAGAGAGAGGGAACCCATAGTAGCATAGTTAGCAACCATGTATAGAGAAGTAAACTTATCAAATGAAGCTGAGAAAATATCAGCTACAATTGGCCAGAATGAGAAAGCTTGTGGCAGAATACTAAATACCAAGAACATTGACCCAACAATAGTAAATGGTACAGCTGCCATACCTGCTGCCGTGATTGCACGTACAACTTTAAACTGGGCAAGTTTTCCCATTGGTCCCATGACATGATTTTCAAGGAAACCAAATAATCCGTTTTGTTGATCCATAATCGGACCTCCTTAATAATAATTATATATATTTCAATAGCAATCCTTTTAAAAGTTGTTATAAGGTTATAGAACTCTTTTCTAACTGGATAAAGCGTTGATAAGCCTTATCTTTACGTTCATATATTTCTTGAATTCTTTTAAGATTTAGCAAGCAAAGGCCTAAACCTAGTAAAAGAATAACAAAAACGAAGAAACGTGCAGCTTGATTATTTTCAAAAATTGGGAAAAGAGTTGTAAACAGACTTGTCCAAGTTAGAACAAGTAGTCCCACCTGAATAACAGCTTGCGAGCGAACAAACATCTGAGTCACTTTCAAACGTTCATCACGCTTGCCATACAATCGAAACTGCTCAACAGTAGCCAAAATCGCTAATACAATTAACGTAATAGGGAGAACAATAACAAAAGAAGGACGAATAAATTGATTCAAAAGCCAATAAATATTGCCAAAAAAGAAGAGTGCTATTGTATAACGTAGAAGAAGGTAGCGATTAAAGAAAGTATTTTTTAATGCTGTCTCCCGACGTTGACGCTCGATTTCTAGTTGTTCTTTTTTTGTCATTGTCTTCCTCCTTGTTTAACTATATCTATTCAGCCAACCTTTCTATGAAGAACTAGCATTTCTTTTGCCACTTCCAATAGAGTCATTGTGGTCATTAAATGGTCTTGAGCATGGACCATGATAATTTCAATCTTAATTTCTACACCACTTGCATAGTCTTGCAAAAGTTTTGTTTGTGCATGGTGTGCTTCTAAAATTTCTTCATTTGAATGGTCTAACTTAGCTTCTGCTTCGTCAAAGCGACCTTCTCGCATATCAGCAAACGCTTCATGAATTTCTGTTCTAGCAGTACCTGAATGAAGAATAATTTCAAAGGCTGCAACCTGTAGTTCTTCTTGATTCATACGAACCTCCTATGTTATTTTTTCGAATATTGTAATAAACTCATCAAAATCCTTGCAATTAATTAATTGCTTTTGTAAGTCATCATTTTCTGTTAAGGAAACTATTTTCTTCGTCACATCCTTCAATCCATCATTTCCATATAATGATGGTGATAAAAGAAAAACAAGTTGAATATGTGAGCTTTGACTATCCCAAGATACAGATTCTTGACAGATAGCAACCGAGACTTTAACTTCTTTCCCCAAAGGTCTAATGGGATGTGGAACCGCGACTCTTTTGGAAAAAACAACAGAACTTAATGCCTCACGCTGTTTTATTTCATAAAGTAGGGACTGTTTAAAGTCCGCTGGTTCACCGACAGACAGAGCTTCAACCATTTCTTCTAATAGGCGTGATTTGTCGCACTTCGACCACACGAAGAAATTGTCTTGGCTAAAGTACTTTTTAAAATTATCGTCTTTAATCCGAGCTACTTCTGAACGTTTCCTAATTTTCGAGACTTGCATCTGATTCATAGCATGACGAATCTGAGATATTTCCTCGGATTTAAGAAAGACACTCACCGTAAAAACTGGTATCTGAAAGTAAAGGTTTGATAAATCAACAGCAGATACAATAAAATCAATACCGTCTATTTTTTCTTGGTTCAACTCATAGTAACCTATGACATCAACCACCTCTATACGATTCCCAAGCTCAGATTCAAGACGATTTCTAAGCATTTGAGCAGCCCCAAATCCTGTCGCACAAATCGCCAATACTGAAAATTTATGGTTTTCTTTTCGACGTTCGAGAGCAGCCAAGAAATGAAGACAGACATAAACTATTTCATCATCAGATATAGTAGCCTGTGAAAAAGCTTCCATATTTGCAAGAATCTCCTTAGTCATGAAGAAGACGTCACTATAATTCTGTTTAACCTCATCTACCAATGGATTACTAAGATTAATATGACTGGCTAAACGTACTTGTAAGGTCATCAAATGAGTTATAAGACTCTCAACAAGTTGAAAATCTGAGGAAAAGTGGTATATATCGTCTAATCCTAAGGTTTCAAAACTTTGTACCAACGAGTCTCTCAGTGCCTCTTTAGAAAACTCTGTTTGGTTGTTTTGGGGTAACTGACTTTTAGCTAACAGATGTAGGGTAATATAATCGATTTCTTGAACTGGAAATTCTTGATTGGTTACCTTACTAACTCTTGAAAGAATCCTCTTAGCAACCCGACGTTCGATGTCGTTATCTGCCATCTGACAATCTAAGTTACTAATTTCAAAACCAGACTTGATACGACCTATTGCTAAAGCTATATGAACAACTAAATTTTGTAAAACAAAATCCGATAACTTCAGATTAGCTTCCTGACATTCTTCTAAAACAATCTTTGCCAACTCCTCTAATGGAAGATTTTGGTCAAAAAAATTTGACTTCACATAAGTATGCAATGCTTTAAAAAACTGATTTTCCAAGAAATAACTCATAATAAAGCGACGTTTGTCACGTTCTTCACCAGAAACATAGACACCTTTATTCGCTCTACTCTCTATAGTTAAGCTATAATCAGCTAGCATCTGGCGAATCTTTTTAAAATCATTAGATAAAGTTGATCGACTAACATATAGTTCCTCAACTAAATCATCAAAAAGAACTGGAACCTGTTCAAACAAGAGCTTATTTAAAATGAAGGCTAGACGATCATCACCTTGAGACATAGACGTTTTTGTACTATAATCGTTGCCTAATTCATAGATTAGACGAAAGGTTTGGCAAACTTCTTGACTTTCAAAAATTAGTCGATAGCCTTGTCCTTGTTTTGACACTAACCTAACACCTTGGAGGTTTAACGTTTGATCAATTGATTTCAAGTGATTACGTACAGTTCTATCCGAACAGGACAAGTATTCAGCAAGTTCCTTACTTGTAACATAACGTTCCCTGTGCTTTAACAAGAATTGAAGGATGCCTTTTTCTCTAGTATTTGACACTCCCATATCCTCCTAAAAATGATATTCTCACCTTCTATTATAGGATATTTTCACACCTTAAATTCTTTTTATTGAGCATAAGTCATATTATGAATCATTTATAATTTAGCTAATAGATAATATTAACTAATACCTATTTTTTGAACTATTTCTTTAATGAAGATTAGATATTTTCTACAATCAAATTAGCCATTTTTTCAATTCCCATTGGGATTGGAATATAGGCTTGAGGTGGAATTTGAACAACTGGTTTTCCGACTTTAGCACCTGCTTCTTCAAACTGTTTAAAATACATTTTTGTTTGAGGACTTACAAGGTACAAATCAAACTCTGATACTGCAATAGCTTTTCCGCCCTCAGTGGCACTAATAGCGTCAACCTCAATATCCTGACCTTTCCCCTTTAGAAACTCAGTTGTTTTCTTCGCCATGAGTGATGAAGACATTCCAGCTGCACAAATAATCAATGCTTTTGCCATAAGATTTTCTCCTTTAATCTAATCCCATCAAATTGATACCTGATTGGGTTATTTCTTATTTACATTTTAATTATAAAGTAAAGCGCTTACAATTACCATTGCTGATTTTTCCTCAACGATACGGAAAATAATTATTTGTACTTCAATTTATAAATCAAAATAATACCAGATAGCAAGAACGAAACACTATTAGCCAAAATCAAAGGTAAGTCACCAATATGAAGACCATGGGCAAGCCACAAAGCAATACCAATAACCTGCATAACATACATCCCTAAGGCAATCGATTCAGTATCTTTTGTTTTTACCACACGCACAACTTGCGGCAAAAAGGCAAATGTTGTTAAAATTGCTGCAATGCTACCAATCATATTTATTCTCCTATGTTTACCAAAGAAGCTGGGAATTCCCCAGCTTCTTTGGTTATTCTACTGTTGCACCATTAGATGCAATAACTTCTTTATACCAATTAAATGATTTTTTCGGTGAGCGTTCATAACTTCCTTGTCCATCGTCATCTTTATCCACATAGATAAATCCGTAACGTTTCCTCATCTCACCGGTACCAGCTGAAACCAGGTCTATACAGCCCCAAGGTGTATATCCCATTAAATCAACACCATCTTCAACTACAGCTTTTTTCATTTCACGAATATGAGCACCTAGATAATCAATTCGATAATCATCATGAACCATGCCATCTGCTTCAACTTGGTCTATAGCACCGAAACCATTTTCAACAATAAATAGTGGCAAATGATAATGATCTGTAAACCAGTTTAATGCATAACGTAATCCCTCTGGGTCAATTTGCCACTCCCACTCAGATGCCTGAACATAATTATTTTTGACTAAATCTTCTGTTTCAAGATAATCGAAATAAGGATTATTCTCACGATGAGAATCGATAGCAAAAGACATATAGTAACTAAATCCAATATAGTCTACCGTGCCTCCAAGTAAATCCTCTTTATCTTGCTCTGTAAAGTCAACTGAGATTCCTTTACGTTCCCAATACTTGAGAATGTGTTCAGGATATTTACCAAAAACATGTACGTCAGTAAAGTAATAACGTTTTTGCATAGCCTTCATGGCCATTAAAATGTCTTTAGGATTACAAGTTGCAGGATAAATAGGACACATCGCAATCATACAACCAATTTGAAAATCTGGATTGATTTCATGGCCAATTTTTACTGCTCGAGCAGAGGCTACTAACTCATAGTGTGCTGCTTGATACATAATAGCTTCTCGGTCGTCACCTTCCTCGTATACAATACCTGAGTTCGTAAATGGTGCAAAATCTTCCTGGTAATTGGCCTGATTATTGATTTCATTGAAGGTCATCCAGTATTTAACTTTATCTTTATAACGTTTGAATACGACTTCTGCAAAGCGAACAAAGAAATCAATCAATTTGCGATTTTTCCACCCACCATATTCTGTAACCAAATGATAAGGCATCTCAAAATGGGATAAAGTAATTACAGGTTCAATTCCATGCTTCAAGCACTCATCAAAAAGATCATCATAAAATTGCAACCCTTCTTCATTGGGCTCTAATTCATCACCCTTTGGGAAAATACGTGTCCAAGCAATTGATGTTCGGAAGCACTTAAATCCCATTTCAGCAAAAAGCGCTATATCTCCTTTGTAACGATGGTAAAAATCTATGGCCTCATGGTTTGGATAATATTTACCTTCCAAAACACCTGGTGTAATTTCACGGGCAACTCCATGGCGACCAGCTGTCATGACATCAGCAACACTGATACCCTTACCACCTTCTTGCCATCCACCTTCAAGTTGATGAGCAGCTACAGCACCACCCCATAAAAATCCATCTTTAAAAGTAGTCATCGTTTTTCCTCCTGACTTTGATACTTCTATTATAAACTCCATAAATAACAATGAAAACGCATTCTTTTTCCATAATACTACGGAAAGTAATCAGTTATCTTTTGCTTGAAAACGCTTTAGATAAAGAGTATACTATGTCTCATAAGGAGGCAATATTATGAATTTCATACAGTTTTTAATTGCTTTTGCTGGACTTGTTGTTGGAGTTAGTGCTGTTGCTATACTCTTCTGGTACTTAAGTAAGACTTTGAAGAAAAACGTCATTGTACGTAATGGTAACATCTTTACTATTGTTCAACTTAAGGAACTAGATCAATATCCTAATTTACTTAAGAATATCGATTTCAATAAAATGGGAAACTGGACAGCTCATGATAATGGACGTGAATTCCGAGGTACTGCTAATGTCTCTAAGGAAACACTTCGCCAATGGATAATTGATAAATATCATTTAAAAGCTCATCAAGTTATTGTCACTGTTCCTGAAGAAATGAAGGTTGCTTCAGCTCTTCCTCATTTCTAAAGTCACTTAGTCTTTTTCAAAAACTCCTAACGAGTCGATGAACTGCACCCCAAAAGTTAGACAGAAAAAATCTAACTTTTGAGGTGTTTTTATTATGAAATTAACTTATGAGGACAAGATTCAGATATATATACTGAGAAAACAGGGGAGAAGCTTCAAAGAGCTTTCAAAAAGATTT
>JAFHAZ010000032.1:0-27523 GCA_016939315.1 Streptococcus sp.
ATTAGAACGAGCTATTGTAGACTATATTGATTATTACAACAACAAACGCATTAAGGTAAAATTAAAAGGATTTAGCCCTGTGCAATACAGAACTAAATCCTTTGGATAAATTAATTGTCTAACTTTTTGGGGTCAGTACACTTTAGAGAACAGAAAAACCCCAATTCATATATCATTGTTCCAAGTACATCGTCTGAAAATAGGAGATATATACCAATAGGTTTTTTAGGTGGGGATGTTATCCCAACTAATTCAGCGACAATTATTGAAGGTGCTTCTCTTTACGACTTCGGTATTCTAACTTCAAATGTACATATGGCATGGATGCGTACAGTTGCTGGACGTCTTAAATCAGATTATCGCTACTCTGCCAAAATCGTATATAACAACTTCCCTTGGCCAGAAGTGACTGATGTTCAAAAAGAGAAAATATCAAAAACTGCTCAAGGTATTCTTGATGCGCGTGCACTTTATCCAGATAGTTCACTAGCTGATCTCTATGATGAGTTAACCATGCCTAGAGAACTTCGTCGAGCCCACCAAGCCAATGATAAAGCAGTTATGGAAGCATATAGATTAACCAAAATAGTCGATGGCAAAAAAACTTGGCTAACTGAGAGTGAGACAGTCGCAAGACTATTTGAGTTATATGAGCAGATTACAAACAGCAAATCATAGAGTAAGAGACATCTCGTTATAAAATAAAAAAGACTGCTAGTCTTTTTTATTTTATATCTTTGACTCTCTGTATAAAATGGCAGCAAATGTTTCTGTAACAATTTGTGGGAAATTTTTGTAAAATTCAAGGTGTCCCAGGACAGCAAGGTCATAAATTGTATTCTCATCAATAGCATCTTGAGCCATACCTCTAAAAATACTAGTCTTTCTTATCCACTCCTCACCTCTCTTGGTCTTCACAATTAATATATATCGTTTCCCCTTCTTGGTTTCTCGCTCTTCAACTGACAACCTTACCTTACCATAAAAAAGGAACATATTGTTTTCATCCGATTTATCAAACCAACCATTCATAGATTTTCTTGGGATTGCTCTTCGGTTAGACTGGTGGGCTCTTGCCCCTATATTGATTACTACTGGATTCTCTTTTTCATCATTAAATGCGTCTTTATTATCCCTTATTGCCCCGGGCAACAATTTATTTAACATTGCTTCAAGTCTATCATGTACTTGCTCAGGTGTTAATGTTGCTACAAATTGCTTAACTGCCCTATTTGAAGCTAGGTCATAATTATACGAACAACCTTCTTTATGGTTTGAGGTTGGAAAGGTTGATAAATACGCTCTTGCTCCTGATGTTTTATGTGTAAAACTTAATTTTGCTTTCTTGCATTCTGGACACAACATTTTATCTCGGTATTTTGAAATATCCCCATTTTTCTGTTCATATTCTTTTTGAACTTCAAATATACTATGAACTTGCTGATCGTCAACATATAAAAAATATTCATAACTATTATTAGGCATATAAGAGGCCCTCCTTATTGAAAACAAATATGTACTTTTTCAAATTCTATTATAACTTTTCTCATATAAATTAACAAAGAGACCTAGATTTAGTTAAATTTTTTCTCGTGACCGAAATTTAAAAATCAAGCAGATAAAAAGGAGCCATCTTTTGACTCCTTTTTTGTATTTACATAATTATGTTTATGTATTATTTTGCCTTATTTTCACTAACAGTTAGGTCAATTAGTGGTAGATAACTTGGAGAAAACCCACCATACTAAATTATTCTTTAGATGGTGCTCCACCTTTTTGAGTCTTAGGATCAATCACCATACCAACTTGTGGTTGGGTATCTCCTAAAATAATTGATGCTGGACTCAAGAAATCACCGTACTGGAAGACTTTCGTTTTCCGACGTTCAAAGTGAATATGTGGTCCAGTAGCTGCACCCGTTTGTCCAACATATCCGATAAGTTGGCCTTTTTTGACCTTATCCCCTTTCTTAACAAGAGGAACATCACGCATATGTCCATAATAAATAATAGTGCCATCTGGAAGAGTGTGCATCACGTGGTTACCGTCGATATTCATCGCCTCTTCATTGACCTCTACTACTTCACCGTCTGTTACGGCATAAATTGGAGAGCCTTCTGGTGCTGCAAGGTCCATTCCTGTGTGTCCTGAACCCGCATTTGGTCCACCTGCATTAGCTGATGCACCGAAAAGTTGGGTAATGGTATAAGGGACATCAAGTGGCTGACCTGTATCTGTGCTAAGATTACTACTATCGCTATCACCACACGTATCTGCATCTACTTCTTCCTTGTCATCATCCTTATCCTTCTTATCTTTTGATTCTTTTGGACGATAGACATAGACTTTTCCGTAGTCCATAGTAATACGGTCTCGATATTGACCATAATTATTCTCAGCAATCCCGTCGGTTGATGGAGAACATTGGATAATATTCTCCTTATCTTCAACGAGCATGGTCTGTCCTTTATCTCCAGAGCTACTACCTTTCGTACCCCAGATAATGACATCTCCTTTTTCACGGTTTTGAACATCATCTTTAGACGACCAGGCACCCTCATACACTAACTCATAACCATTGTCTTTCAACCAATCGTGTTCTGAATCGGTATCTACTGGAGAACCAGATTCTTTAGCACCACCGTCAACAAGGGCATAGTATAAAGCAGATGAATGGTCATAGCTATCTGGTCCAGTACGAGCATCACGAGAATACTTGACCTTTCCTAGCTTATCCTTATACCACTTGATAGCCTTATCAGTATCAATAGACTTCTTGTCTTTATCACTGTCTTTTTTGCTACCTTTGTTGCTAGAGTCACTTGATGAACTACTTGAACTGCTATCATTATCATCGTCTTCGTTGTCGCTATCTTCTTCATCGTCGTCACCGTCATCATCATCTGAACTTTGACTACTTGACGAGGAGTTATTGGAAGAAGCACCGCCACCACCAAACGCCTTTTGGAACTTGGCATCATCGTACTTATATTTACTTGCTTCGAAGACTTCCGCAAACTTCCTTGCATCCGCCTTCTTCTGATCTGGTTTGACATAAGCCATATTACCTCGTTCGTAGGCATTCCATGACATA
The DNA here is from genome assembly GCA_016939315.1 of Streptococcus sp. Classification (GTDB taxonomy): domain Bacteria; phylum Bacillota; class Bacilli; order Lactobacillales; family Streptococcaceae; genus Streptococcus. Next base: position 3,095 of record JAFHAZ010000032.1, read on the forward strand.
GCAGTTTCATCGATATTGGTTTGTTTGGCAAACTCCTGGAATGACCAGTTATGGCCAGATTCATCATAAGCTGGGTTCCAGTCGCCTTTCGAGATGGCATCAATAACAAAGGCAACCATCTTATCCGCATCTTCCCAGTCCGGACTATTTAGAGGTGCATATTTTGTGTAGGGGTCAAACTGGAAGATTCCACCACCACCAAGTGTGTTAGATGTACCACCTGTCGTTGGCACAGCTCCCTTAGAAATGGAGTCATTGATACCACCACCATAATGCCCTTGGGCACGTCCAATGATGTCATAGCTCCCTTCAGAGTTTGCCCAACCAACAGCACCTGCAGCAGATTCCCCAGACAATCCAGCATTCACAAAAGCCATAAAGACTTTGTGGGCATTTTCATAGGCTTTTGTCCCCTTCGTAAAGGGATCAGAGTCGCCAGCAGATGCTGAGTCTGTTTTAGTAGAAGTCGATTGAGGCTTAGAGCCATCATCATCGTCCTCTTCATCATCGTCTTCTTCATCGCCGTCTTTCTGGTAGGTTACACATTGAGAACTAATCTTTTTAGATTTATCACCTGAGGAACTGACTGTTCCCATGATACCAGCAATGATTGTAACTAAAATAATAGCAAGAGTTAAGACCGTTCCTATAATAATTGTTGTCTTAAATCCAAAAATCGTTAGAAGAACACGAGCAGCTTTATCACCTATTCGTTTCAAATATCTTAGTCACCCCCTTAATGAAGTAGTGCAGTTAGCCAATACCAGCCAAATACAAGTAATAATCCTAGGGCAAGAAAGATACTTTGTTTAGTGAATTTTCGATTTCGTTTCTGTTGTTGCTTACGCATCCAAAATGAATCTTCATCTGAGTAATAGTCTTTGTGACGTTCCACTTGCAAATTATAATAGTCTGTCACAACCTCCTTGACACTGGATAACCTTTCTTTCCCACGCGCAATAAGACCTTGTTTTTTCTCTTGTTCACGTGAGATACTGTCTTCATCAAAACCGTCATAGTAGGTATCGTAAAATGCTGAATAGTCTGCTTGCTCTTCGAGGCTTTCCTGATAGACTTGGTCTTGATAACCATTAAGAGAATCTAGTTCTAGTTCACGTTGAATATACTGACCATCTCGTTTAAAACGATAAGATACCATATATTAAAACCTCCTTAAGCCAATAATAGGCATTTTTTGTGGAGCAATATAGAGTTTATCTGTTACAGTTACCTTAGAAAAAGGTACACCTTTAATTTTAAAAGTACGGTGTAACTCCTTAACAACGAGACCAGCTTTATAATCTTTTTCCGTCACTTCTTCCTTAAAGAGTTCTTCATAAGCTGATACCTGAATCAAGTCTAGGAGACGATAAGCAGATTGATAAGCATAATAGTTACTTCGATTAGCCAATCTCTTTTCAAAAAGAGGTGAATATTCCTTTGAAAAGAATGATACGATCTTAACAGCACGTTTTCTATGGTTATATTCTAGTTTGGCCATAACCCATGCAAGCCCCCAAGTCACTAGCGTGATAAAACCCCAGGTATTCATCAAACAAATAGGAAGAAGACTAAACATAAGAATATGCTTTGCTTTCTTGATACGTTCACGTCTCTTACCAGTAAGTAGCTGATAAATGGCTACAATCAAGGCACAAAACACATATGGTGTATAGGCAATAGCCATAAAATGAACACCGTAGGCGAATAAAAGTGTCTGATAGAGCATGAGATAGCTATAGAAACCAACCAAACCAAGAACTAAACTAATAATAAAGGAGACTATCCTAAAAAAACGTAGTGTCTTAATGTCATAAGCTATATTGTTAACCCATAGTGACATTTGCATTAGTGTGGTCATTGATTAATTTTCCTCCTCTGGTGCTTCTTCTGTTTCAAATATTCTCGACTCAAATCGAGCAGGTTCTTGGTAGATAATCATGGCTGAGTACTCATCCACTTGCTGACTTCCAAATAAGCCACATAAACTACTTAAAAGATGTGTTTTTCGCATCTGATAAGTAATATCAACAACACGACAGGTCTTTTTGTAAGCCAATATCTCTAAGTAATCATTTACAATTCTTTCCAAATCCTGCGGATTATCCTCTGTCAGAATTTTAGTTTGTAGTTGGAATGCCTCATCAGAATATAGTTGCTGTAGGTTCATTGTATTTCCCCCTTTCACCATTTCTAAGGTAAGAATGCATAGCGAACATGTTCATCATACGGATACTTACCATAAGACCTATTATCCGCTAGTTGATGGTTGAAGACTAAGTTCTTGACAGAAGCAATATTTAGGAAGAAATCACCATCTCTTAAATATTTAAGTGACGAAAGTTCACTCTCGGTCATTTCCCCTTGTAAAGCATCTGCTAGACGAGGGATAGTCAAATCACCTAATTGAGAAAAGACACGATACGTCATCATAGAGAAAATTGCGCGTGTCGCTAAAACGTAATCCACTGCGTCCGTAGAGTTTGCATTCAAGAGGATGTTATCTAACGAACTCATTTCCATAATAAATGCAGAATAGTTACTACTTACATTCTCAATCAAATCCTTTAGAAAGTTAAGAGACTCTGAATAACGATAATTGAAGAGCTTATGTGCTCCGTTAATGGTAATAATGCTATGAGGTCGTTGACTCTTATCTCCCCCAATAATCCCTCTACGGAAATACTCAGACACCCTTCTACCATTTGCTACAGCGTATGATGAAATGATAGATAATACTTGGTAAAGCTGAATATTAAGAAGTTCAGTATCTTGAATCCCAGAGAGGTCAAAGGTCACAACTTGTTCATTTGAGAAATCTTCAAACTGTGAGGTCGCATTTAAGAAGCGATAATCCCCCAAGAGACCAGAGAAAGCATTATAGAGACGGTCATAACTTGCAGCATCAATTTCATTCCCCTCTGCGATTTTGTCCTCTTTAAGCTTGTTTAAGCGTTCTACCCAATGAGATAGAGTTGGATAATCTTCAGGAATGACATTCGTAATCGTTAAGTCTTCTTGATCCATCACTTCTGCATTACGGTTCCACAGACTACGGTCTTCATAAAAGTCGTTTAAAGCAGATGACAAATTATTGAGGTCAGAATTCTTTAACCCTGGATCAAGAATTTGAGCTAAAGCACGTAGTTTATTACGGTGGGCATAGAAAGATTGGACCTGGTCCGTTGTTTCTCCATCTGCAGAGGAAGCCGTCGCAATGATTTGCATGAGGTTAATATGATTTCGATTATTAGTACCAGACATCTTAACATATCGACCACCTTGCATTTCCGTAAGGTCTTTTAATTTCCCAGTAAGGTCAATGTTAAAAATGGTATGTCCTTTAGCAAAATAGGTGTCAATCAAGTTACCTAACAGTTTCATTTTCCCGTTTCCTGCTCCAGCAATCAGCATTGATGGAATTTTACGTTCCCTATCTTCATGCAAAAGGTCAAAGTTAACCACACCACCAGTACGTGTTTCTCCCAAGTAAACACCATAGGTATCCATTAAGTTTGTATGGTTAAAAGGATAGCCAGCACCTAAATCCCAGACGGATGCTGCTTGCCCTTTTCGACGTAGTGGGGTGTCTTCCAAACGAGAAGCTGGGATAAAGGCTGTATGATATTCGACGTCTTGCATGCCATCTGAAGAAGAGATAGAATACTGATTCAACTGTTGCTTGAGGTCAGCTTCTCGTTCTACCAGTTCATCCAATGTGTTTGCAGCTAATAAAAAGCGAGTGTGAATTTTTTTAGAAGGAACATTATTACCAAGTTTTTCGCGATAATCTAACAAAGAACTAATACGCATCTTATCATCTGCATCTTGTGCAGCCTTTGTGTTTTGCGTTGCTAACATATTAGAGATAGCATTTGAGGCTAATTCTGACATTTCGCTATTTGAAGCATGTTCTAAAGACATAAAGCTGATAACATTATCAACAAGCATTAAATCGCTCATCCAGAAGTCAGGTAAACCGTGTTCTGGGTATCGGTCATATGGAACATGAGCAATCTTATAATAACCGTTTGCTTGTCTCCAATATCGATCATCATATTTAAAATCTGGAATATCACTTTGAATCCTACTAATAAGATTGAGGTCATAACCCTCTCGAATATATTTCTTGATTTTTCGTGAACTTAAATCCATGTAAACTCCTTCTAATACTGGTTAGGTGAAACATTCAGTGAATCATTAAAGTTGTAATATTGAGTCAACAACTCTTCCTTCTTTTCGACAGATACAACTTTAGGGGCAAATCCGTGGCTCGAAGCAATAGTTAGTGTGCTGCGCGTGTTGGAATCTATTTCAGCCAAAGTGTCTCCAAACACCCAGATAAAAAACTCGATATTTTGTTGGTTGATCGCAATGACTTGTTGGACGAGGTATTTTGTTTTCAAAATATCTTCTCGTTGTCTAAGTTGATAAATAAGTCTCTCTTTACGTGCAATTGTGTCAAGATCATCACCATCATTGATAATCAATTCTGGAGCATTCTGCTCTTGTTTGACTTCATCTAGAAGACGTAGCAATTCATTTGATTGACTCGAGACATCTGTTGGCAATTTTGTTGTCTGAAGCATCATGTCAAAGGTAGTACCAGACAGAAAAAGAGTAAAGCCTACCTTAACAGCTGCTTGTTCTTCGTTAGACATCGCTTGAATATCCTGCCCAAACACCTCAAAAATCTGCACATAGCCTGAATGGCCATTAGCCAATCGTATCGGTTGATTAGGATAGCCATATAGAATAGACTTCACATCAGTTATCGCAACAGTGTCTAAAAAATCTTTACGTTTCTTCTTATTGAGGGGAACATACACAAATTCCTCTCCGGCACGTTCACCAAGGTCTATACTTTCATATTGTGTTTGTTTTTCCTTCTTCTTAGCTTGTTTACTTTTACGTGCCTCTTCTTTCTTTTGTTTCTTATGTTCTTTATTTCGTTTTCTAAGTTCTTTTTTTGTCAATACTGGTTCTTCAATTAAACCTGGCATATCATTTCCTCCATAAGCATTATTCTTCCCTATTCTACAAAACACTATAGTGTGTTCGTAACCCAGTGACACCTATTAGCTACTCATACTTCTACATGATTTTGACTATTTACTTCTATTTAGGGCTCTCTGTCCTTGTCTAGCTACTTAAAAACTGTTACAATCAAATAAATACAATCGCAATAATCTTTTTTAGGAGGGTTTTAGGATGCTAAAGTTTTTACAAGATTTTTATTTTTCACTTTATATAAGCACTTGGACCTCGTTAAAATGGTTACTTTTTTCAGTACTAATTGGTATCGCTTGCTTCTTTCTCACGCTTCTTTTTTCTACGATAAGTGAGGCTGCTGAAACAATTTGGTTTAAATTTTCATTGTCTCTAACTGGAATCTTTGCTCTATTTTGTTTATTCATGACACTTCATGGCATCATCCATTCGATAGGAATCCTAGTAGGTGCTGTTTCTAGTTTCTTTTTCCCAGTATTTGGTTTGTTAATTATCTGTGGTATTATTCTATTCATCATCAGTCTTTTCAATCCATTGTTCTTATTCTTCATGGCAAAGAAATAATGAGAGGAAACCTATTCAGCCGATGCTATTATGTTAAGAAAATAAAAAACAAACCACCTTTGAAAAGTAGTTTGTCTATAATCTAAGAGAGGTAGTCCAAGGCTACCTCTCTTTTTTATATTGGCCAGCCTCCAAACAGCGAGGAAGAAAGTAACTAGTCAAATAAAACTTTATATAAAATGTCCTATGTAACATATATATTTTTTTAAATCGTAACTATCATTACTTTTTTTAAAAAGTTTATTGAAATTGATTCAAATTTTCATTATTAAAAGTAAATCTATGAAAATATATGTTAAAATCATACTATAAAATCCAAGGATATAATATGAGGTATAAAATATTTTTTGATGAATCTTTGAAAATTGATTGCAAGTCAGAATACTCCTACTATGGGCCTTAGCTATTGAGGAAAATGAGCTATCTAGTATCGAAAGAGAAATCGAACAAATATTAGTCTACTTAAAGAGGCCATCTGAATTACATTTTGTAAATTATAAGCCTTCTGAACTTCAGAAGTATTTTCAGGTCCTAGAATATTTTCTTTCTTGTACTAATATCAAATTTAACATCTACCGTTTAAATAACAAACACTATTTCCAATTCGGGAATCAGTTAGGCTTCTCTGAAAAAGATTTAAGAAATCCATATAATAAGGATGGTAAACTAAATTATTCATTGATAGATTTATTTCTAGGTCATCTGGCTCAATTGAAATTTAATGACAGAAATAAATATTTTAGGAAAAATCCATAGTTCAAATGAAAACTAATCACCTATGTTGTTTTCATTAAGAGATGTTATAGCCATTTCTTAATCAAACAAAATTAGATTGTATTTATTATAGATAGAAAACTGGACATATTTAACCACTTATCAAGCGGTCTTGATTCCATTTTTGAAATAGTAAAAAATGAAAAAATGCTATTATGATAGAAATAACAAATATAATCATAAGTGAAGTGATATCTATTTTTTGTTGGTTGAATAGTGTATCTGATACTCTCAAAAACCATGCCCATGGGATTAGAAACCATACCTTATCACCGAGACTCGTTTCACAAAACGCAGCAATAATGACTCCCATCATTGAAATACCTAGTGCCACACCTGTGCTAAATAAATAACTAATAATCTGATTAAGCATATATGCTATATAGGCCAAAATGATATAAAATAAACTAATCAAAATAAGTAATCTTAAAGATACAACTATACCAATAGTTTTCAACAAAAAGATAAATATAGTAATTGAAACTATTAAAACTATACAATAACATAACCACAAAAATACCAATTCAGCAAAAAATGGCTTATAATTCGATTGTGAATACCCCAACAAATATTTAAATTTCCCAGATGATTCCTCCAAATTTTTTAGTTGAATATTCACAATACTAGAAGCAAAAGGAAGAAGTACTCCTACTATTTGAAAGTAAGAAAATAATACCGTCCTGCTTTGTAACCCTCCACGTTGATTCCAATATAGGAACAAAAGTAGTGGAAATAATAATGCGGCTAAAATGTGTACTAGCAAATAAGAGGTGTTTTTTATTTTTAAAAAACTAGAGTATATGTATGATTTCATGACTATTTCACCTGTCTTTTGAAAGAGATAGCAGTTAGTTCGACCAATAAAATGAAGAAAGTAATCCCTAAGAAAAATGAAACGAAAATCAGTGAATAATCAGGAATATATTCAGATCCAATAGGTATACCATTTATTCTCATTTTTGTCATTGGTTCAAGCAGCTTCAATGACCAATCATAAGGAAACAAATACCATGTATCTAAGAGAGAAAAACTTGTACCAATAATTAGTGGTGATATTGTGTTAATAATCATAGCAAAATACAAATTAGTTTTTCTTGATAGCCATAAAATAAATGGAATTTGCCATAATGTGGTCAACCAAATCAATAAAATAGTTAATAGCACCCTCCATATACTAATAAGACTTGGTGTGGGTAAAATTAAACCCATTAAGATAAGTATTAGGCTTAAAATCATACTAATTATTAAATTTAAAAAAGCTACCAATATGATTCTTGCGTATTCTACCTTTTTTAAATCAATATTCCTTGATAAATAAACAGAATAGTTATTTGAATCTAATTCCAACTTATTTAACAAAGCAGAATTTACAGCTATAATTACATTAATCCAAATAACCCCCCACTGATTCACGGTGGTTTCTGCAGTTAGACTTAATACTTCCTTACCACCCAATGATGAAAACAATAAAGAAAGAATGACACAAATGAAAGGGAAAATAAAAATTAACTTAAAAATACTCGTATTCTTTATTTTAATTAAATTTGATAAAAAAACTTGTTTCATAATCTCCTCCCTTTTTCATATATAATTTGATTATTAAATAACTCCTCAAGATTCTCAGAACCATCATATTCCTTCTCCAGTACAATCTTTCCTTCATAAATAAAACCAATAAAATCGGCTAGATGTTCGACCTCTGAAAGAATATGACTTGAAATCATGACTGTCATCCCATCTGATTTAAATGACTCTATAATTTCCCTTAATTCTTGAATTCCAATAGGATCCAAGCCGTTGGTAGGCTCGTCCAATATAAGTAATTTAGGTGAATTTATTAAAGCGATAGCTATTCCTAACCTTTGCTTCATCCCTAGAGAAAATTGCTTTACTGGTCTCCTATCAATGTTTCCTAAACCTACTTTATTTAATAGCGGAAGTATTGTACTATTTGAAATACCAAGCATTGTTGTAACTACTTTCATATTATCGTATGCGCTCAAATTCTTGTAAAGTGGTGGTTCTTCAATAATACTTCCAATTTTCTGCAAATCTCGACGTGACCATTCTCTACCTTCAAAAGTGATAGAACCACTGGTTTTATTAATTAAACCAGTCAAAATTTTCATAATAGTTGATTTTCCAGCACCATTTGGACCGATTAAAGCATATACTTTTCCCTTGGGAATATTCATATTGACATTATCTAGTACCGTTCTCTTACCATAAGATTTTCTTAAGTTTTGTACTTTTAACATATTGATAACTCCTATTCTATATACTGTTGGGCATTTAGTGTGTAATAAGCAAAACAATATACCTTCTCTTCAAATTCTCTATTAATCCCATTTAATCGGTTCATTGATAAGTGTAAAAAACTTCCTACTAAATTAAATTTTGTATTATATAGATCATTTGTACTATCGAATCGATTGTATTCTTCCATATAAGAAGTAAGATATTTATCCATTTCCTGGAAATAATCATATCTATCTAGCGCCGATGCTACTCCCTTCAAACTCTTCATATATTTATACGTCCGATATATTTACGATGTTATTATTTCATCTTAAGTTCAGAATCTGTTCAGAAAAAAGCATTTGGACAGAAAATTGTAAGAAATTTTCTGTCCAAATGCTTTAAATTATATCTATTTCTTCTTAATGGATAAAATTGCACTTGCTCCCCCTCTTGCTGGGTTTACCAACTGAAGGTGTCCTCCATGCTTAATAGCAACACCATTAACAAAAGCTAATCCAATTCCGTAATGCTTATTTCCTCTACTATTATCTTCTGTGTAAAACAATTTAGCACCATTTTTCAAAGTACTATCATTAAACTGGGGACCATTGTTCCATACTTCAAAATAAATGAGAGTTTCCGATTCAGATAATATGACCTCTATTTTCTTATTTGAAGAGGGTGTAAATCTAATTGCATTAACTAGAAGATTAGATATTGCCCGTATCAAATTTTCTTCTTCTCCATAAAAAGAACTACTTACAAGGTGATTGCCAATAGAAAATTCAACATCGTTTATATTCAAAAGATCATCAACCTCAAAATGTAACTCACTTAGCAGTTCTTCAACAACTATCAACTTTGCTCCTCTATCTTCTGAAAGCATCCGAGTATAGGAAATCAATGAGTCGAAATAGCTCTCAAAAACAGAAATACTATTATCCATTGAAAGAGCATAACTTTGTTGACTAGTTGTTAACGACGTTAATTCTAATAACTCAAGGTTCCCTTTTAAAACCGTTAAAGGTGTCTTTATATCATGAGAGAGAGCAGATATTTGAAATGATAAATCTTGTTTCTCTAATTTTTCTCGATCAATCAAATTTTTCAAACCATCTCCCTTTGTATATAGGGTTGCCAGGATATCATCAAATTCCGTTATTTTAGAAAAGTTTTCTTGTTTAGATAATCTTTCTATCCCCATTTTATTTGCTATTTTCTTTATTTCTTTAAAATTCGAAGAAATTTCTTTCACAAACCTTGTTGAAGCAACCACAATACTAGTGATTATTCCTAACCCTAGAAAATAAAAAGTCAACATATTATATGGAACATCCCTAAACTTAGGATTAGAAAATTCTGGCATCTCATTATATCTGATAACAATACTATAATCAACATTGTTATAGAAGTCATAATGCACTGTGTCCAAAATTAAGTTATCTTTTTCTTCTACAACTTTTCTGAATAAAGAAAATTCTTTAGGTATGTATTTCCCCTTAATGATTTTATTTACCTTATTATCTAAAATAACATAATCTAGTCCCAAAGATTCCGCATAGTTTGTCAGTTGTTTTATTGTTTTTTTATCTTCAAAATGATATTCCTCTCCAATATTATGGGACGTCACTATATTTAACCTTAAGAAAGAAAATGAAATGATATAGATTATCAGAATTGTAATAAAAAAACCAGCACAAACTTCAAAAACTACTAAGCAGACTCTTTTTTTTATTGAATATTTTTTAGACATCCCACTTATAACCAATCCCACGTACTGTTCTTATTGGATTAATTCCAAAGCTTGCAAATTTCATTCTAATTTGATAAATATACTCTGAAATGGAGTGAAATAATGCTGACGCCTCCTCGTCATAGACCTGTTCATATATCTCTTCTTTTGTAAATACTTTATGGGGATAACGAGATAATAATTCCAAAATATCATATTCCCTAGAAGTTAAAGTTAAAGGGATCTTATCGATGTATAGCATACGTTCCTCTAGATAAATTTCTAGAGGAGGAAAGCTCCTTTTATCTCTTTCAATCTTTAACCTTGCTCTTTCTTCTCTCTTCAAATGAGAATTAACCTTAGCTATAAATTGTTTCAAACTAAACGGTTTAACAATAAAATCATCTCCTCCTACGGTTAAAGCTTGGATAATTTCATCGTCATGAGATAAGGCACTAACAAAAATAATTGGAGAGCATACCTCTTCACGAATTTTATAACAAAATTCTATTCCATTTATATTAGGCATCAAAATATCTAATAGAATTAAATCATACCCCTTAAATTTATCAAAAACTATTGGTACTTGTATTTCTTGTAAAGTTGTGACTTGATAATTCTCAATCTCTAAAGCTGTCTTTATAAGTTTTAGAATTTCTTCGTCATCATCAATGGCTAAAATCTTATTCATCATTACTCCTATAATACTATAAGTAACAGCAAAAATTCGATATAAAAGATAAAAATGATTTTCTTTTATATTGTACCATAATTACTTTTTTAATACCTTATTTTTAGAATTTTCAATTAAATATTTCTCAATACCGTTATCAAATTTCTATCATAATATTGGTAAAGTTATAATGTCATGAAGCTAATGGCTTATTCTGATTGTCACATGAATCATCAATAATTTATGACCAACCACTTTATCATCATACTTTCAGATAACTATCCAAGAAGGCACATATCTTGTATATAAGAGGACTCTACTATTTAATTAGTGAGCGTTTTTATGATGAAAATATCCTATCAACAGTTCAATCAATCATAACTATCTCCATCTTTCATGTAAATATAAAGGGGTTATGGTACAATAATATTGATATACAAGGAGGTATGCCATGACTCTTGATGTAAATGAAGAAGAATTAACAATTTTAGGAATTTCTTTTGATAATTATTCAGATTTTGATACCGTTTGGTATGCTATCGGATCTTCAATGATTGAAAATTATGAGCCTACTGTTCAAGATGTAATTGATTTAAAAACTTATGTCACTAACAGACGAAAGGAATTGAACATTGGTTAGGAATCAATATGAAGGATATAAGTACATTGACCCTAATAACCAATATACCTATCCAGATTCTACAGTCTTAGTCAATAAACAAAATATTACAAATATCGAAGAAGCTTACCGAAATGAACATTTATTCGTTACTAGAAGGCTTGCAGACTTGCGTTTAGAGCCCATTCATGTTTATTCCATGAGCGATATTCTAGCCATTCACAACTATTTATTTCAAGATATTTACGCTTGGGCTGGACAATATCGCAAAGTAAATATCTCTAAAAGCGGTAATCCTTTTATGCCAATACAGTCATTTAATACAGCTGAAACTCATATGAATAATCTGATTCATTCCTATCATCAAACTGCCAACTCCAAAGATGAAATCATTATGCATTTATCAGAAATTCTTGATAATCTTAATTATTTTCATCCCTTTCGAGAGGGTAATGGACGAACTCAACGAGAAGTTATTCGTTCTTTAGCTCTATCAAAAGGCTACTCTGCACAGATACGAGTGGAACAAGACGATGAAGTTTATAACCTCTATATGGGCGGGACAGTCCATGAAGACTTAGGAAAGTTAAAAGAATTATTGATCAGAATACTGATTAAATTGTGAGTTACTGTACTACCTTTCAGTACTGTCTTACCTCTTAAACTAATTCTATACGATCATACGTAATATATCCCTGTTGGTGTTTATAAGTCAAAGCCATCCTTTCTCATACAGGATTAAAGTAAAGACAAACATTCTTTTGATGTTTGTCTTTTTATTTTTTGGCTTTTCTGAATAGGCGTTCTATCATTTCTTTACAGTGTAGTCGTCTGATACTCCGAACAAAGATAGCAATTACAATACTCAACATAGACTAAGAATCTTAACTTACAAAACTGTCGCTAACCTTTGGAAACTAATTATCACAACTCACCATCTTCTCCAGCATCGAATTTCTGGAATCGACTATCAGTATCTAAACTATTTTTCTTTGGTAAGCTTTGAGTCGGAGGAGTAATGCTTGAAGTATCACCCTTTGGAGTAATTCTTCCAGCTCCACCAGTACTATTTAAGATTTTGTCTCTAACATTATGTCTAGTACTTGTATAACCTGCTCCGAAACTACTTGAGAAGTCTCTCTTAACTGTTTGACTAGCATTCCTGAATTCATTGCCAACAACTTCTTTACCAGATTTAACAGTCTCTCTGACTCCTTTAGACACATTACGTCCAGCAGCACTCATTGACTGACCAACAATCTCTCTATACTTAAGACCATGAGCTCTCCTATCAGCCATTGCTTTCCAAGTACCAGCGACTGTACCAGCAGTAGCACCAGCAGCAGTTAAGGCACCTCGTCTGATATTGTTGGCAGTCGAACCTACTGTACTTCCAGCAGTCTTAAGTCCCTTTACACCAACTTTGGTTCCACTACTAACACTATTTCTGAGACGGTTAAACCCACTTTGATTTCGTCTGCCAGTAGTTGGATTATACCTACCAACAGCGAAGTTTCTAGCACCGCCACCCATTTTATTAGCAGCCATCGCACCAACAGCCATTGTAGCAACTCCAGCCTTAGTTCCACTTGAAAGGTTAGTATCAATACCTATCCAGCGTTCCAAAACTTTTGAACCTTGAGAAACCGCAAGATAAACACCAAGGTAAACCGCAATCGTCGCAATGGCATGTTGGAATGGATCTAGTCCATCATAGAAACTTCCACCTAGAGTTTTCTTAGCAACATCAGATGCTCCAGAACCTAGATTGAGTTTCACTTCGCTATAAGTAATTAAGAACCATTGAGCTACTTTAACGAAAAGTAGTTGGAACCAGATGGCAGCAATTCCTGTCATAACTTCCTGCCAAACTTCCAAGATTCTCATACTATTTCCCACTGCTGCGTAAGAAACTAGGGGTGAGATAATCACTGTTATAAGGGTTTTGAAAATTACTCGTACCGTGGTTACTAGCAATCCAATGAGAAGGAGTAAAAGAATGATTTGCTGAGTTATCAGTGCTATCCAGTCAACTTTATAGCGAGCATAAGTTGGTAAGAAAGCAGTATTATCAAAACCAAGGAAATAACCTGATTTTGACGTAGTGACTCGTGCATAAGCAATCTTACCATCTGCATAACGAATGGTGTTGAGCGTGGATCTCATTACATCAGAGAAACCATTATAAGGTGAATTTGCCTGATCCTCCTTCAAGTCTTTTTGCTCTTTCCAACCAGTAAAGAACAATTTACTTGTTTGAAGAAGGGCTGTTACTGGGTTAGACATCGCAGCACTATTTTTAACCTGTTGCCACCAATCAACCGAACCGTCTTCTCGTATTCCTACGAACTTAGTTATTGAGGATACTCGTCCTTCACGTCCAGAATAATACTGCAACATAGCCTTATTGGTTGGTCCATAGGTTTCAGTAAAATTGGTGAACCAAATATTACCATCTGAAATGGTATTCCAGTTTTTATCACCCGCTATAAAATGAGTATCTTCATTATAGCCTAACTTATCTGTATCAAAATCCATTGCATACAGCATTTCGAGGTCTACCGTATTACCCCTAAATGGCGTTACAGAAAGCGAAACACTCTGACCACTGCCAGTTATGTCATAATAGGCTAGTCCTACGGTATCTTTAGCAATAGCACTGCCGAACTTTGAAGCAAAAGTAGGTAGTGCAGCAACAGAAAAAGTCACCAGAATCATATGATTGAAGAATTCTCGGTACCTGAAAGGTGCTCCTGCCATTGCCATTATCAGACGAATGAGCGTTACCAAAACAAATAAAGAAATCCCAACGATTTGAAGCCACTTATAAACCTGCCCAACAAAGCTATCGGATTGACTAATATAGTCAAACATCCCAAATAACTTAAACATATTGAGATAAACTTTCTCAATCGCATAACTAAAACTATAGATACCCTTTGAAAGCATCTCAGGAATAAAGCCAAAGGCTATAAATACCCCAGTTGTTGGGTGGAGGTATTGGTCCCACTGTGCATAAAAGGATGCCAATAATAGCTCTTTATCTTTATCACCTCCCCAACCTTTAGAACCAACTTCATTAGGCCAATCTTTCGATTGAGAGATCATATCTGATAGGGATGGCCAGACCTTCCCTTGTTCAATCTCAATTGTTGCTTCTGCACCCATAGGTTATCCCTCCTTGTTTTCAGTGTTTTCAGCTGAAGTTTCAGTAGAAGGAGATGTTGGAGTTGCAAATGCTGTTGTTGTCGGTTCAGATGTAACTACCCAACCTTGAGTAGCTGATGGTTTTTTCTTAACATTGAAAGTAACACGACGAACTGTCGTTTTTTGAACCTCATCCGTTGTACCAACAACGTATGTAACCTCATAGGTATCTTTCTCATTCTTAACGAGTTCAACTTTCTCCAACATTGTGCTAGAAACAGTCGCTACCTCTGGGTTAGTAAATTTAGCGTCGTTATTATCCAAGTAAGCCTTAAGCTTATCCTTGTCTCCTGAATAATAGTATGACAAGAAATAACGAGCCATGACATCAATCTCATGTTCATGATTTTGTATCATTGTAAGACGCTCAACTTTATCTGTTGTGGCCACAAGTTCTTTCTTAACGCGCGTGAAATTACTATTATAGACCATTAGCATCAACAATAAGAACACCGACAAGGTACAAGAGACAATAGCCAAAATCAATGGCAACTTACTTGGTGGTCCTACTTCTTCATCTTCATACACTCTGCCTGTCTTCTCCTTCCGTTTCTTGGCTCCAGCAACTGACTGTTTATGCTTATCCTTATTCGACATAAGACGATTTGGAAGTTCTCCTTCAATCGTTCCAGGTTTTGGATAGGGTGGCATATCAACTAGAGACAAGCCAAGACTTTCAGCATAACATGGAAGTAACCCCATTGGACCACTGAAAAAGTTGGAGATGCCTTCATATGTTGTTTTCTCAAACCGTTTATCACGGTGTGCTTCTTCGATGAGTGGGGTAACGAGTTCCTTATAATCTTTCGTAATAACAAAAGGGGTAATCTGAGGTTGTCCTTCAATACTAGGGACTCCTGTAGTTGGTCGTGTCACACGGCCATTTTGTTCCATCGGTTGACTAGCAAGAGCAATTCCTTTTAAGGTAAATTCAGAATAGCGCTTTTTGATTTCTCGAAAAAGTAATTCTGCTTGTTTAAAAGTTAGAAATGGTAGACTTTGAGCGATACTTTCTTTTTTATTACTAGGGAAATATTCAGTATCTAAGTCATCAATGATATCCGCTAACTCTTCATTCTTTTTAGGATTTGCATTTCCTTTCCACTCGATATAAAGAAACAAGGCATCGGGAAACAATACCTTGCGATTCCCCTTTATGGTAAGTAATTCTTTTTCCATAAAGTATACCTCTTAAAGACTTATTTTGGTTGCCAAAGATATTCAACAACCGAAACAAGTGCCGAACCAGCACATAGTGCGATTGCAATCCACAAGAGTCGGTCAAGAGCTTCCGATCGTTTCTTGTCACCCATCATCATCAAGATACATGCTCCTAAACCACTTAGTATTGCTATCCCCGGGAATAAGAGACGTAGCATATCTGAAAAGTTATTAATTGAATTATTAGCTTCATTAGCTGGGTTAACAGTCCCTTTTCCTCCAGTTTGCTCCGCAAAAGCAAGTGATACAGAGTTTAACGTCAATAAAGCAGTCATTCCTAGTGTTGATGCCTTTGTCTTCACGTTGTTCAAAAATGTGTTTTCTTTCAAAACAGCCTCCTTAAAAATTTAATATCTGTAGTCTACAATATTCCATCTACGAGTCACAACCTAGTGACACCCCTTAAGAAGTAAGCAAATAGTTACCATACTCCTCTGGAGGTATCCGTTTGACACTAATATGTGTCTGACGCCTATCTTGAACTGTCTTTCTACCTGAGTTCCCATACGCAAATGTTCCTGGTGCATATCCAGATAGAGACACATCAACCATAAAGTAATCTTCTGGCTTTCTCCCAAGGAAATACAATTGCTCAAAGATTTCATCAGTTAACACTTCATCAATAGTTCTCTCTAAAGGCCTTGCTCCATCTTCTGGGCTAACACCGACACTACTAAGATATTCATAGAAGTATTTTTTGCCATCTATAGTTTGGTGACCATCCTTAACATCCTCATAATTAATAAGGATATGATGCTCTTTAAACCAAGTACTCTCATGTACTGCCATTTTTGAATAGACAATTTTATCAATGGTTTGTTTCGTCAAGATATTAGTAACTTCAATTTTCCAGCGGTTGATAAATTCAGGACGTTTAAAGATCTTGATTAACTCGTCTCTCATGTCCTTCATGAACTCTTTATAGTCAGTCTTGTTCATTTCTGTAAAGGTTTGACCAGAGGTGATATATTTATCTTTGATTCGCTTATGCCCCACGTTTGATGTTGCAATGATAAACGTATTCTTAAAATTGATTTTTCGTCCACGTCCGTCAGTCAAATGTCCGTCATCAAGCATTTGCAAATACAAAGCCCAGACATCTGGATGAGCCTTTTCTAACTCGTCCAATAGTACTAACGAGTAGGGATTCTTCTTAATTTTCTCCGTTAAGTCACCTTTTCTCTCGTCATTTCCTATAAGACGAACAACAGCATTATCAGTCATGTATTCTGACATATCCAGGCGAATCATAGCTTCTTCACTGCCAAACAGTTGTTTGGCTGCTTGTTTCGCCAATTCAGTTTTACCTGTACCTGTTGTTCCAAGTAGAAGAAGAGTTCCTAGAGGTCTTCGCTTGTTCTGCCCACCCTGAATACCTTTATACATAAGGCGTGCTATCGTTCGAATCACATGGTCTTGCCCCTTAACAACAGCACGCATCCCTTCCGCATAATCCACGGGAGTTGAAGACGTGCGTAGTAGACTTTCCATTGGAATACCTTTTTTACGGTGAATGACATTCGTAATATCTCTTAAGGTAATCTCTGATTTCCCATCGATATTTGCAGTCGCTGAAGCTTCATCAATAATATCAATAGCTTTATCTGGAAGCATTTTATCCGTAATATAACGAATAGATAATTCTACTGCTGCCTTAATGGCATCAGTAGGAATTTCAATGTCAAGTTCTCGTTTGTACTTGGGACGACGTTTTTTCAAGACCAATATCGATGCCTCTTTATCCAGTTCATCAACGTAAACTGGTTGTAGACGTCGTTCCATTGCAGGATCTCGTTCAATAATCATAAACTCATCAGCTGTGGTGGCTGAAATAAGATAGATTTCCCCACGAGATAAGGCTGGCTTTAAGCTATTTGCGACGTCAAGAGCACTGCCCTCAACCCCAGTTCCCATAATAGTATGCACTTCATCAATAAAGAGGATAAACTCATCTTTATGAGCCATAAACTCTTTAATCAATCCGTCCATTTTAGCAATGATGTTCACCTCTTTACCAGTATGGTCAAATTCTTTCCCTTGGATAGCAGATAATTCTAGTTGCTTAACCTGCTTACCTCGGAAACGTGTTGGGACATGGGCTTTATTGTTAAGAATATCCGCACAAATTCCCTCTACAATAGCTGTTTTACCTACACCAGCTTCACCAATCAGAACAGGCGAGTTTTTCTCTAATCGATTCAGTGAGATAAAGACTTGTCTGATTTCATCTTGTCTACCCCAAGCCACAAAATCTTGTCGTTTAGGTCTGATTTTCTCAGTAAGGTCTGTTGTGTATTTGTCAATATAAGGAGTCTTACTAAGATTATGGTTAGTCATCTCCTTCATCTATTTATACTTCCTTCCTAAACGTTCTGCAGCCTTATCCATTAAGTAGCGACGGTTTTTCGATCCATCATCTCTCAACTCTGGATAACAGTTCTTATCAATCGGATAATAACGTTTCTTTGTCCGACGGTGTGCATGAATAAATTCCCAAAACTTATTTCCACCAGACGAAGACGGGATCATCCAATAAATCGTTAAAGTCATTGTACAGATTAAATTAATTAGGAACTTCAACTCCTGCCCTCTAGGGAAAAATATATCCCTGAATTGTAGCGGAAAAACAAAACTCCCTACTATAATAAAGGCTTTCATTAGCGGAACACCGTAGTACTTTACCTGCGTGTAAAGACCACGAGGCAGTCCCCAGTTCCCCTCTTGATGTTGATTTTCTTCTTGATTCATCCAGTACCTCCTAGAAATCAATATCCATCATTGGTTGAATATTACTTTCAAAATAAAGGAAATAGCGGAATTTCTCAGTCAAAAGCTCCACTTGATTCCTCTGAATACAAATAGAACCTTTCTCTCCAAAATCAATATCCAAAAGGTCCGTACATTCAATACGGCATTGGTTCAAGTGTTTCTTGACTATCTCAATGGATGTTTCAGAGTCATGATGTACGTTACTTGAGATAAAACTACGATAGTTCTTCCAACCAACTTCTTTATCAATGATTTGATGTAGGCGTTCTAAACCGTCTGCCCATTTCCCTCTAAAAATTTGAAGGGGTTCATTCATAGCGTTACCTCGCTGATATTTCATCAATAGGCAGTCCTGGTTAAGTAAATAGCGTTGTTCGTCAATTGTCATAATCGTTAATAAAGTCCTTTCTTTCCTTTTTATATTTATTCCCCAATATCTTGTTTTACTGATCGTACTGGTGAATTAAACTTGTAGGTACCATTCTTAACTGCTTTGATATTCTTTTCAATCTGTTCAATGATTGTCTGAACATAAGCAGCATTTTCACGCGCTTTCGCTCCGTCTTTCTCTTTAGAGTCCATACTTTTCTCGATAGCTTCCATATCACTCTGCTTATCGGTTAACTCATTACCAACCAAGTATTCTGACTCACGTTTCAACTGCTCCAATGTCTTAGTATCTTCCTTGACACTGTCATCAAGTGTTTTTGCAGAAGCCAAGAGTTCTTTTCGTTGACCTTTTTGATATTTCAACTCCTCTTCAAAAATATTGAGGGCAAACTTCTCACGAGACAAATTCTTGACATATTTGTTTTTTAAGAGTTCATTTTGAGGAGTTACAAAGAAATCAACATAGGTCTTGTTAGCATCCTTATCTTTTTGTTTTTTCTGATTGGAAACTGAATTACTACTTGATGACAAGTAATCGTCATATTCTTGAACATCCACCTTCAGACTGTTAGAGTTTGGCGTCTTATTGGTCACTCGAATAACCATGAGGGTATAATCTGAAGGAACATTACGCAAAACCAGATACACTTTATCTCCAGTTAACGGAATGACTTCTAAAGTCAGTGCTTCTGGGTTCTTAACACTACTTGGCAAGAAAACTTGCCAATCAAGATTTTCAGTATTGATTCCTTTATTAATAGCACTAGTCGCATCTGATGTTGTTAATTCCATAACGACCATTCCATTAGATGGTGAATACGTCATAGAGGTTGCTGTGATGCTTCCAAGGCCATTACCAAAGGTTTGCGTCGCTCGCAGCTGTGTCTCTGTGTAAGTAACCCGTTCAGGAGAGAAATAGGCAGTCGTAGCTGTCCATACCATTGTACCCAGTAAAGCATAGCTAATGATTAGCGTTCGCTTTAATCGATGTTTCCTAAAGTAAGAGATGACACTATTGATTGCCCTAATGGATTTTATCTTTTTAGAGGCCCTAACTGGCCAATTGTACCAGCCTTCTAGTTCCTGTGTATTTTCATAATCTTTAAATTCTACCATGAAGCCATGATAGGCTATTTTATATAGGTGTCGCAACCTAGTGACATAGGTTGACTTTTGAGATAATAACACTCTTATTTTGATTTCCTACTCTTGAAATAACACTATCAATAAGTTAGACTAGAAATGTATCTCTTTCTGGAAGGCGAGGTTCCTGAAGGTGCGAGACTAACTGACTATGTTGATTTTACTAGCTTACCCAAAAATGTTTATGTAGTAGTTTGGGGAGAAAATGGGAAATTAGATAGAAATGGTTTTCAGGCAGAATAATTGAAATAGATTTATTCAAGGAGGAAACAAATGGTCATCACAATCAAACCAATGGTGACAGCTGAGGAGATAGAAGGGAAATCCAGAGTTCATTGGCAGACATGGCGTGAAGCTTATGATGAGATTTTGCCCGCAGATTTTCAAGAACAAATGACTTTGGATAAGTGCCGGTTTTATAGTCAAAAGTATCCTGAAAATACCTTAATCGCATTGGATGATGCTAAAGTGGTCGGCTTTGTTAGCTACGGTGATTTTCGAGATTCAGCTACGATAGCGGGTGAAATTTTCGCCTTGTATGTCTTAAAAGATTATTATGGCAAGGGTGTGGGCCAGCAGCTCATACAGGCTGCTTTTGCTGCCTTAGATGGTTATCAAGAGATTATATTATGGGTTTTAGAAGATAACAAACGTGCCATCGCCTTTTATGAAAAAATGGGTTTTATTTTTGACGGTCAGGAAAAGGTCATTGACCTAGGAAAAGCCGTGAAAGAAAAACGGATGATTTACATTAGAAACTCTAACACTTAGTTTGGAAATAATAGATATATTTGTAAGGAGCACACAAGCGTTATGCACTTTTACTCTGCGGTATCAATGTCGGCGGAAAAAACAAGGTCGTTATGACTGATTTAGGATTTTTCCTAGATACAAGTTATTGTTTTTCCCTTCGGGGGAACTATATGGAGGAGCTGTCTTTCTCCTTCTCCTCCATAACTTCCTTTCTAAAAACGTCATTGCTTTTATGAAAATTATTGTTGTTGTAGCCATTGGAACTTCCTGTTGTTCCAATGGTTTTTTTCAAAGTAACCTTTACGAGACAACAAAAAAAGAGGCAAGTCTCAATGGACTACCTCGTTTTCCTCGTATTATTTCTACAAAGAAGAAAAACAATGACTATTTTTAGTTTATCAGTTAGGGGAGAAACCTAACAACACTAAAAACAGAAAGTACAGTTATGTTTATGGGAGATCCCTGTTCATAACTAGTAGAAATGAAAAGATTAAGTTAGTTCCGAGAGGAGAAATCTCGTCTAACCTTACAACAACAATGGTGGGGTTAAGGAGAGGGGAGAAACCTCATTCCTTAACCTTGATATAAGTATACCATAACAGGTCTTGTATTCGAAGCTCAGAGGACACTTTATTTCACTTTTTTATATTTTTTCAACCAAATTTCGTAAATGCTAACAACCAGATTAAGCGAGAAAGCAAATTGTTTTATCGAAACAACCAATCTAAACAAAAAACACCATCCTAAAATGGTGTCTGTACTACTATTACTGCTTACCAAATAAACTTTCCGCTTTGTTGCGAGACATCTCAATAAGTGTTTGCGATAAGAACAAGCTGACAATAATCATACACCCTGAGCTCTGTCTTAACAGCCCAGTTAATACTAGGAATGCTATTCTACAGCATCTGGTTCAATCTTGCGTAAATGATATATTTGTGACCATGATTTTAGCAACTATTGAAACATGGCTTACACAACCAATGCCAGTACCTCTTGATGTTTTTTCTACCCATGAGCTACTCTACCCTCCGTTAATTTCTGGATAGATTTACGCTTCTTCACTTCTTTGTTCACTTCCTGACTTTCTTTTGCAACTGGCCGTTCTTTAGAGTAAATAGAGTTTCCAGTTTCTCTAGATTTTCGGTACTTGGAACAACTTTCCCACTTTCCCAAAGTGAAATGGTTTGGCGAGATACCTCTACCTGTTCACTTAACCAAGCCTGAGACTTTCTAAAAGACTTTCTAAGAAAAACAATAGACTCAGATAATTCTTCTGGTAGGTCTAATTTAGGTGGCAGTTTTTGGAGAAAACGGTCAACTTTATTTTTTGTTTTTGCATCTTCATCAATCTGATAATATGTTCCTGCCTCCAACTCCTCTACGAGAGTA
The DNA here is from genome assembly GCA_016939315.1 of Streptococcus sp. Classification (GTDB taxonomy): domain Bacteria; phylum Bacillota; class Bacilli; order Lactobacillales; family Streptococcaceae; genus Streptococcus. The sequence goes on from JAFHAZ010000032.1 coordinate 25,583, forward strand.
ACATCTAGCTTCAATTTCAAAGCCAGCTCCTCTTTAGTTAGCCCAAAGAGTTCTCGCTGTTGTGTTAGCGCACGCGCCAACTTTTTGCGTTTTCGTAACCTCTGGAGGTTATGCTTTCCTTTTCCAGTTGAGCGGTATTTCTCAGACCAGCGCTTTTGACCCTGTTTACCTTTCTCGCTACTCATGTATTTTACTTTAGCTCGTTTTTGAGCCTCTGTTACCATAATTTCCTCCCCTTAATCATAACAAAGCCAGTTTTCGCTATCTGGCAATCCCTCTGAAAAATCAATCGTTGAGCCGTTGCTAAATTCAATGATTTCTTTGTTTATTATACTTATATAATATACCTAATTTCTGTTTTTATCAATCGTTAAACGCAAAAAAAGGCAAGTTTTTCTTGCCTTAATTCATTCTAAAAGGGGAGGTCATCATCTGCAATATCTAGTGGGTTCACATTGCCAAAAGGACTATCAGCACTACCAAAGTTTGGGGTGTTTCCTGTCATACCACCACCGAACCTCCAGCATTATCATTGCTTCCAAATGCCCCTGACGTATTCCCTAGATTGTTTTCGTAACCTCCTGAGCTATTACCCTCAAGTCAACAATTTTAGTCAACTTTTTTTACACTTTTTTCAATCAAAGAGCGTAGCAATTCTTCGTCTGCTTCATGTGAACCTATTCCATAATTGGCCAATTCTTCCTCTACATGAGCACGAACTACACTAACAGGATATTTGAACTTCACGATTTTATCCACAATGTCATCTTTATATCCTAATTTGTTTGTGTATTCTTTCAAACGCTCCTCAGACAAATAGACTGCTCCTCGCTCTGTTTGTCGGATCGTTGCTACTGGTACTCCAGTCTTTTCAGACGCTTGGGTTTGCGTTAGACCTAAATCACTTCTTAGCGCTTTGATTGCCCCAGCATAACCTTGTCTTGTCAAGATAGCAATTCTTTCGGTAGTACGCTTTTGCGCCTCTTTCCATTTGTCGGTCTTCCGATACTTTTCAGAAGCCTTTTGAACGCTCTCAGGATTTTTAGCCAACCATTTTTTTCTGGTTTCTTTCCCTTTTTCTGATTTTTGGTAATTAGCATTGATTTCTTGCTTTTTTTTCTTACCATCATCTGTCTGATTATATTTTTTCATGTAGTCTCGCATATAAGCTTTGCGATCAAACTTCTTCTTTTTTCCTTCCTTCGTCATCGTTTTTCCCCATTTCTATTTTTTGTTTTATTCTCTGTATTATTATAGCACTATGTTAAAAAACATAGTGCTTATTTTTATTTTTCCAGTCAAAGAACCACATCATGCGCGTGCTCACGTCTCATACGAGAAAGAATCATCTTTTGCGTCAGCTAACGGAATTCTGTGATTTTAGCTTTATTTACGATGAGCTAGAAAAGAATTATCGTCCTAACTTTGGACGTAAAGCTTATTCACCGATTATGATATTCAAGTATCTCTTATTAAAAGACATCCCTTTTGCGAGACCATAGAAATCATCTTACTTAAAAGCTGCATCATTTTAGAACTCCTTCAACTCTTCAAGGACAACATCTAAGTCCTCTTCTTCCACTATTTCTCCAGGTTCTACTTTCTCTCCTGGTAAAACATAATCATGGATCTTGCCATTTCGTCGAATAATACTGATTTTATCTCCCTTGATAAACCCTCTTTCTATCGCTTCCATTACTTCATCATAAGTCATCATTTTATATACCTCCTTTTTTCTACAATATATCTATTCGTAAAAGATACCAAAAAGTAACAAAAAAAGGGACTCAAAGTTAAAAAGGTTCTATAATTTTTAGGGTTGATGGAATTTTTCCACCAACCCTATTTTGTGTATACAAAAAGGCCAACATCCATTATATTAAAAGCGCTGAAACCTAAAACAAAAGGATGATGACCATATGAACAATATACTAGAAGCTA
>JAFHAZ010000033.1:0-3358 GCA_016939315.1 Streptococcus sp.
CATACGGAATCCACATTGCTTGCAGCAATGGAGACCGCAGGCAAAGAGATAGAAGATGATACGATGCGCCAGGCAATGAAGGACAGCGGTATTGGCACACCTGCCACACGTGCCGCCATCATCGAAACCCTGCTCAAACGAGAGTATATGGTGCGCCAGCAGAAGAAACTTGTGCCGACGGAAAAAGGACTCGCCCTGCATTCCGTGGTGAAGAACATGGCGATTGCCAATGTGGAGATGACGGGCAAATGGGAGGCGGAACTTGCCAAGATTGAACGAGGTGAAGCAAGTGCAGACGGGTTCACCCATAGTATCGAAGAATATACCCGTGAAATCACTGCGGAGCTGTTGGGTTGCGACAGACTTTTCAGTCACAAGGATTCCGGCTGCCAGTGTCCTAAATGCAAGCAAGGTACCATGCAGTTCTTCGGAAAGGTAGTAAGATGCAGCAACAAGGAGTGCGGTATGCCAGTGTTCAAGCAGGTAGCAGGAAAGTTGCTCACTGATTCCGACATCACCGACTTGCTTACCAAGGGCAAGACCAGAACGCTCAATGGTTTTATCAGTAAGCAAGGCAAACCTTTCTCCGCAGCCATTGCCTTTGACGAGAATTTCAACACGAAATTCGTCTTTGCAGAGCGCAAAACAGCAGAAAAGCGAGGAAATGTGAAGAGATACAAGAAATAGTTTGTACCTTTGCCACCGAAACATGGTTCATAAATGGTGTCTTTATTTAGGATGCTTTTATTTACTGTGGATTAAGTGGCGGCACTCGGAGGGATACCGAGTGCCTTTTTCTATATTAAACTATCATCATCAAGTTAATGTTTATCAAAATATGATAAACTCTCATCTTTATTTGTTACCTTTGCACACAAATTTCATTTATAACATGATGAATTCTTCAATAAATCGTATAAGAGTAGTCTTAGCTGAACAAAATAAAACCAATCGTTGGTTGGCTGAGCAAATGGGCAAATCGGAGATAACAATAAGTAGATGGGTACAAAATAAATCACAACCATCTTTGGAGCAACTTTTGCAAGTTGCCAAATTATTATCCATAAGCCCTAAAGACTTAATTAATGACATCAACAATAGTGAAACAGAAAATGTTTAGATATAAAGAAAATAAAGATAGAACATTCCTTTTCGGTGCATACAGAGGGGAAAAATCGCAGTTGGAGTGGATATTGGGAGAAAAAACTCAACGATATGAGAAACTTTACAATATCCGTTTCAACCAAGATTTGTTTTCTCAAAGAAATGGTGGTACTCTTTCTAAAGTTCTGCCAGATTATATTTTAATATATAATACTCAAAATCCACAAGAGGGCTACCACCTGTTCCCTTGTGTAAATTCTTCCGTCAAAGAACAAGCGGAAATGGAACAATTAAAATATCCAAATCCTAATGGCTCTTATGTTGTCTTTTCTTTGGGAGAAGAATTGTCTGCGGAGCCGTTGAATATAAATGAACTGATAAAAGAGGCCTTTCCTAAAGGCGATAAAGAAATCCCCTTTGCTCCTAAATTGCTCAAAGGAAAAGATATCGCAAATGTAGTAGATGAATCTTTAAACCTGCCGAAAGTTGCTGTTTGCAAGCAGCACAATATTTTGCGCTTCATCGATTTATTTGCTGGTATTGGCGGTATTCGTTGTGGACTTGAGTTAGCTGCCAAAGAAAAGGGGTTAAAGCCTGTATGCGTCTTTACTTCTGAAATCAAGCCTTATGCAGTTAAGGTCTTGCAAGAGAATCACCCTGGCGAAACAATAACTGGTGACATCACAAAGGTTGATACAAAGAACATTCCTGACTTTGACATTCTTTGTGCAGGTTTCCCATGCCAAGCTTTTAGCTCGGCAGGCAAGAGACAAGGCTTTGCAGACACACGAGGAACTATGTTCTTTGAAGTGGAACGCATATTAAAGGATAAACATCCAAAAGGTTTTATCCTTGAAAATGTGGAAGGACTTGTAAATCACGATGGAGGCAAGACTCTACAAGTCATTGTAGATAGGCTCACAGCGTTAAATTACAAGTTTGACTTTCGTGTACTCAATTCTAAATACTTTGGAGTTCCGCAGGAACGAAAAAGAATATATATAGTTGGTAGCATTAACGACAAGCCAAATCTTAATAATTTCCCAATAACAGAATGCAAATTGGGGGATATACTTGAAACAGGATTGCCAACTGTAGACACTCCTTTCACAAGAACTCTGCTTAAACACTTTACAATAGAGCAACTATACGGAAAATCCATTAAGGACAAGAGGGGTGGCAATACAAACATCCATAGTTGGGATTTGGAAATCAAAGGCCCTGTTACCGCAAAACAAAGGCAGCTTCTTGATACAATCTTGACTGAACGCCGTAAGAAGAAATGGGCAGAAATTATCGGTATTGATTGGATGGATGGTATGCCGTTGACATTGGAGCAAATTCGCACATTCTTTGATTCGCCAAATCTCGAAGAAATGTTGGAAAATTTAACGCAAAAAGGATACTTGAAGTTTGAGCATCCAAAGAAACTCATTCGTGAAACAAATGAGAATGGAGTTGTAACCACTCACCGAGAGTACGACACAACTAAGCCAAAAGGCTACAATATTGTTGCGGGTAAATTGAGTTTTGAGATAAACAAGGTAATGTCACCAACTGAAATTGCACCAACCCTTGTTGCTATGGATATGCAGAAACTTTATGTTGGGGATAGTGGCGGATTAAGAAGACTATCACTTAGAGAGGGATTGAGACTTTGTGGCTATCCTGATAACATTAAGTTTAACGTAAGTGAAAAAGACGGTTTTGACCTATTAGGCAATACTGTTGTTGTACCTGTCATCAAGGCAGTTGCAGATCGATTATTAGACACATTAAAAATATAACAATATGGACGCATCAGAAAATTTATACAAAGCACTTGTTGAGGACTTCGGAATGGAGGGTGCAACAGGTTCTGTAAGATTCAACCTTCGTGACTTTGGCATAACGGTTGAGCAAAACAACATTGTTGGTAACATTCTTGAAGAATGGCTCGACAAATGGATGACGAGCAAAGGTATCGTGCATATTCACAACCACAAGCAAGCTTCTCCAGACTTTTGGCTTGACCCAGATAATTTGGAATCAAATTGGTTGGAGATAAAGTCGTTCACAGGAAGTCCTAACTTTGACATAGCTGCTTTTCGTAGCTTCATCAACCTTGTGATAGAGAAACCTTGGAAGCTCCACTCAAAGCACCTACTCATAAAATACAAGATGGAGAATGGGGTGGTAGAGATTGAGCGAATTTGGTTGAAGAACCTTTGGGAAATATGCAGTACAAGCGGCACATGGCCTGTCAAAGTACAAT
>JAFHAZ010000034.1:0-2354 GCA_016939315.1 Streptococcus sp.
TGAAAAAAGCGAAAAGAATTGCAAGTGATAATAATGTGGATGTTACCATTTGTGATGTGAATCTTCCGGATGGGAATGGACTGGAATTTGTAAGGTGGATGAGATGCAATTATAATACATATATTATTTGTCTTACAGCACTAGATCAGGAGATGGATCAGGTCATGGGATATGAAGCAGGGGCAGATGATTATATTACAAAGCCGTTTAGTCTTTCGGTACTTCTTTTGAAAATAGAAGCACATTTCCGCCGCAGACAGGAGAAAACGGAAGCCGGAAAGATGATTTCGGGAGATATCGTATTTATCGCAGGAGAAATGAAAGTCCTGATAAAGAGTCGTGAAATCAGTCTGACAAAAACGGAGTTGAAAATGCTGACTTTTTTTCTTCAGAATCCGAAACAGATTCTTTCAAAAACACAAATATTGGAAAATGTGTTTGATCTGGAAGGGGATTTTGTGGATGAAAATACAATCGCTGTCAATATCAGAAGACTCCGTGAGAAAATCGAAGACAATCCGGCCGCACCGGTCTATATAAAGAATATCAGAGGTCTTGGGTATATATGGAATCAGGAGGTAAGGCAGTGACAAAGAGATATCGCAAGAAGATTACAGTAGTGCTCTCCTTGGTATTACCTGTCATATTATTGTTTGCAATATTAAATTGCTTTACCACGTATGTGTTTTATGAAGATTATAAATATAAAATGAATCTTATGACAGAAATTGCAGCAAAGGAAAAATTTTCCGGGCTGGATGCTGTTTCGGAATTGCTTAAGGATAAGGATATTGAAACCAACGAACAGGGAAGGCGATTATTGGAGCAATATGGATACTGGGGAAATAAAGGGAATGTGTTTTATTCGCAATTCCGGCATCAGGTTATGGTGACCGGTGCTGTAAGCACTGTGATATGCGTGCTTCTTTTGATTATTTTATTTTATTGGAAGAAGACAGAAGATGCGTGTCACCAGAAAATTTTAGACCAGTTAGAAGAAATTCTGATCAGATTCCGTGAAAATAAATTTGATGATTTACTGAAAACGGAAAATCTCGCTGAACTGGAAAAATTGAATGATCAGCTTGAAGCAATCGGACATCATATTCAGTTGCTAAAGGAAGAAGCACGGGAAGAAAAAGAGAGTACGAAAGAAATGGTTTCTGATATCTCTCACCAGTTAAAGACACCGGTTGCAGCTTTGGATACATGTTTTAGTGTGCTGATGCAGAATGACTTAAGTGCCACAGAACAGGAGGAGTTTCGTATTCGTTGTCGGAGTGCTCTGGATGGACTGGAGACATTATTGCAGTCGCTTCTTGAAATATCCAAGATGGAAACCGGACTGATTCAGATTAATAAGAAAAAACTTCCGCTTATGGATACTGTCATATCTGCTGTGAACTGTACTTATCCAAAAGCGGATGAGAAAGAAATTGAATTCGTTTTTGACTATGCAAAAGAGCTGGAAACATGCATGGTTGTGCAGGATAAAAGGTGGCTTGGTGAAGCTTTTATCAACGTTCTGGATAATGCGGTCAAGTACAGTCCGGGTGGTTCAAAAATATTTATCCGGTTACAAAAAAGAAACGATCTTGTAAGAATGGAAATTGAGGATCAGGGAATCGGTATTCCGCAGAATGAGTATCACAAAATTTTTCAACGATTTTACAGAGGAGGTTCCAGGGAGGTCAGGGAAGAGAGTGGCACGGGAATCGGACTTTTTTTATCGAGAGAAATTATCGAAAAACACGGAGGTATGATCACGGTAATCTCCGGCAAAAAGAAAAAAGGAAGCACGTTTGTGATTCAATTACCATATGTTGGTTAAATTTTAATTGGGCAGAAAACTTACAATTCTGTAAGATTTCTGCCCAATTTTTGAAAGTGAAATGAAAGATTATATTGCTACAATCAGCATGTAGGTTGAAAAATGATATATAAACAGGCAAAGAAAGTGTGCTGAAAAGGTACGCTTTACAGAATTGAAAAGGAGGCAACACATGAGTGTGATATTAGAAACCAGGCAGCTTTGTAAGTTTTATGGTGCAGGTGAGAATCAGGTCAAAGCGGTAAATCAGGTGGACATTCAGATTGAGCAGGGAGAATTTGTCGCAATTGTTGGAAAGTCAGGTTCCGGTAAAAGTACATTACTTCATATGCTTGGAGGGCTTGATACCCCGACAAAAGGCAGAGTTACTTTAGCGGGGAAAGATTTATACAGGATGAAGGAAGATGCCCTTGCTGTTTTCCGCAGAAGAAAAATCGGATTTGTTTTTCAGGCATTTAATCTGGTTTCATCTGTTAATGTCTGGGAAAATATTGTACTGCCACTGGGGCTGGATGGAAGAAAA
>JAFHAZ010000035.1:0-2847 GCA_016939315.1 Streptococcus sp.
ACTAAAATTTCACCGAGTCTCTCGTTGAGACAGTGCCCAAATCATTACGCCTTTCGTGCGGGTCGGAACTTACCCGACAAGGAATTTCGCTACCTTAGGACCGTTATAGTTACGGCCGCCGTTTACTGGGGCTTCAATTCATACCTTCGACTTACGTCTAAGCACTCCTCTTAACCTTCCAGCACCGGGCAGGCGTCACCCCCTATACATCACCTTGCGGTTTAGCAGAGAGCTGTGTTTTTGATAAACAGTTGCTTGGGCCTATTCACTGCGGCTGGCTTTTACACCAGCACCCCTTCTCCCGAAGTTACGGGGCTATTTTGCCGAGTTCCTTAACGAGAGTTCTCTCGATCACCTGAGGCTACTCGCCTCGACTACCTGTGTCGGTTTGCGGTACGGGTAGATATGACTTTACGCTAGAAGCTTTTCTTGGCAGTGTGACATCAGAGAGTTCGCAACCGTAGTTGCTTCCCCATCACAGCTCAATGTTAAAGAGAAATGCATTTGACACATCTCACACCTCACTGCTTAGACCAGAATCCATTAACTGGCATCTCTTAGCCTACTGCGTCCCTCCATCACGATCATATCTAGTACTGGAATATCAACCAGTTGTCCATCGACTACGCCTTTCGGCCTCGCCTTAGGTCCCGACTAACCCAGGGCGGACGAGCCTTCCCCTGGAAACCTTAGTCTTACGGTGGATAAGATTCTCACTTATCTTGCGCTACTCATACCGGCATTCTCACTTCTTAACGCTCCAGCACTCCTCACGGTATACCTTCATCGCGGTTAAGAACGCTCTCCTACCATTGATAAAATATCAATCCAAAGCTTCGGTAATATGTTTAGCCCCGGTACATTTTCGGCGCAGGGTCACTCGACTAGTGAGCTATTACGCACTCTTTGAATGATAGCTGCTTCTGAGCTAACATCCTAGTTGTCTGTGCAACCCCACATCCTTTTCCACTTAACATATATTTTGGGACCTTAGCTGTTGGTCTGGGCTGTTTCCCTTTCGACTACGGATCTTAGCACTCGCAGTCTGACTGCCGAACATGTGTATTAGCATTCGGAGTTTATCTGAGATTGGTAATCCTAGACGGACCCCTCACCCAAACAGTGCTCTACCTCCAATACACTTACATTTCGACGCTAGCCCTAAAGCTATTTCGGAGAGAACCAGCTATCTCCCAGTTCGTTTGGAATTTCTCCGCTATCCACAAGTCATCCAAACACTTTTCAACGTGTCCTGGTTCGGGCCTCCAGTGCGTCTTACCACACCTTCACCCTGCTCATGGATAGGTCACTAGGTTTCGGGTCTACATCATGATACTAAGTCGCCCTATTCAGACTCGGTTTCCCTACGGCTCCGTCTCTTCAACTTAACCTCGCATCATAACGTAACTCGCCGGTTCATTCTACAAAAGGCACGCTCTCACCCATTAACGGGCTCGAACTTCTTGTAGGCACACGGTTTCAGGTGCTATTTCACTCCCCTCTCGGGGTTCTTTTCACCTTTCCCTCACGGTACTGGTTCACTATCGGTCACTAAGGAGTATTTAGGGTTGGGAGATGGTCCTCCCGGATTCAAACTGGATTTCGCGTGTCCAGCCCTACTCAGGATACTGCTAGGTATAAGCGCTATTTCGTCTACGGGATTATTACCCTCTTTGATTAACCTTCCCAGGTTATTCGACTATAATGCTTAAGTCCACGTTGCAGTCCTACAACCCCAAGAAGCAAGCTTCTTGGTTTGCCCTTCTTCGCGTTCGCTCGCCGCTACTTACGAAATCGTTTTTACTTTCTCTTCCTGCAGGTACTTAGATGTTTCAGTTCTCTGCGTTACCTTTACATGAGCTATGTATTCACTCATGAATAACTGCTAGTAGCAGCTGGGTTTCCCCATTCGGAGACCTAGGGATCAATGCGTACTTACTGCTCCCCCTAGAATATCGTCGTTAGTCACGTCCTTCATCGGCTCTTAGTGCCAAGGCATCCACCGTGCGCCCTTATTAACTTTGCCATGATGATTTATAATCATCGTTTTTCAAGTATAAGTTTGTAAATTCTTTAAAATTCACAGCTTTTGGTTTATTTATCGTTATTAGATATTGTTATTTAGTTTTCAATGTTCAAGTGATTTTAACGTCTTGTCTGACAATGGAGCCTAGCGGGATCGAACCGCTGACCTCCTGCGTGCAAAGCAGGCGCTCTCCCAGCTGAGCTAAGGCCCCACAATCAAGAATTTGATTCTTGCTTAGGTTTATCACTAAACCCCTCAAAACTGAATAAAGTTGAATGCTCATGTCTTTGTATATATTCCTTAGAAAGGAGGTGATCCAGCCGCACCTTCCGATACGGCTACCTTGTTACGACTTCACCCCAGTCATCGGTCTTACCTTAGGAAGCGCCCTCCTTGCGGTTAGGCAACCTACTTCGGGTACTCCCAACTCCCGTGGTGTGACGGGCGGTGTGTACAAGGCCCGGGAACGTATTCACCGCGGCGTGCTGATCCGCGATTACTAGCGATTCCGACTTCATGTAGGCGAGTTGCAGCCTACAATCCGAACTGAGAATGGTTTTAAGAGATTAGCTAAACATCACTGTCTCGCGACTCGTTGTACCATCCATTGTAGCACGTGTGTAGCCCAGGTCATAAGGGGCATGATGATTTGACGTCATCCCCACCTTCCTCCGGTTTATCACCGGCAGTCTCGTTAGAGTGCCCAACTTAATGATGGCAACTAACAATAGGGGTTGCGCTCGTTGCGGGACTTAACCCAACATCTCACGACACGAGCTGACGACAACCATGCACCACCTGTCACCGATGTACCGAAGTAA
>JAFHAZ010000036.1:0-18302 GCA_016939315.1 Streptococcus sp.
AAACGCTTAGGGTTCGGTTTTAGAAACTTCATCAACTTTAAGAAACGTGTCTTCATCACACTGAGCATACATAAAAAGAGGACCTATCCGGTCCTCTCTAGATGTTAGCTTTTCGTCACCCACTACAGTTGACAAAGAGCCCCTTAAAAACAAAAAAAGGCTTGATTTCTCAAGCCTATTAATTTCTATAAAAAAGATATGTAATTGGACGAGCGGCCAATAAAAAATGGGGATTAGGAAAAAGTTATATAAAAGTACATTATTTATTTTCATAAAGTGTATGTAGATTTCAATAAGATTGACGATGTCTCATTTCCGAATCACATATCTTGATTATATATTAACTTTTTTCAATTTAATTGTCTATACGATTTCATAGAATGTCGTTTTTTCATCCTGAACTGCATTTTTTTTAGTCATTTTTTTATAAATCTCTAAATTTTATCACTAAAGGACATCTATTTTGTATTTTTACAGAATTTGTTCACTCATAAGATAATCAATCACCTATGAAATAAACACATGCTTTTTTAGACTAAAAAGAACATTAGTCATCGACTAATGTTCTTTTACCTCTGACCATTTTTTAAGCAGAGCCTTCATTTTCAAACGTGAAACTGGACAAGAATCACCATTTTCAAAATAAATCATCAACTGAGTCTTATCAATACGAGATATGTTATCCAAATTAACTAAAAAGGAGCGATGACAAGAAAAGAGTTTTTTATTTACCGAAGTAATATCTCCAAGATTGGCATAAAACTCCAGACGCTCTGTTTTGGTAATTAGCATCACCTTATGAGGTGTCACAGCAGTCGCAAAATAATAAATATCTCTCATAGGGACTTGGATCCGAGACTGCGCTGTTTCAAACACAAATATCTCATCATCATCCACATCTCCAACTTTTTGGTTCACAAAAGTCAATGTTTGTTTTAGTTGTTGTTTGAACTCTGCATTAGAAACTGTCTTATCAATGAAATCTAGTGCAGAAACCTTGTATTTAAAACTGATTGGTGCAAACTCTGAGTGAGTTGTTACAAAAATAATAACTGCATTAGCATCTTGTTGGCGAATTTCTGAGGCGACTTCTAGCCCCTTCTTTCGCTCACCATCAATATCGATATCTAAAAGGAAAACCTGATGGTTACCCTTTTCGTTGATACTGGACAATAGTTTGTGAGGTTTAGAAAAAACTTCAAGTTTTCGTACGGAAAACGTGCCCTCTGAAACCAATTCTCGGATGATGTCACTAATACGTGTTTGCTGCATTAAGTCATCTTCTAAAATGTATATATTCATATTAGGGCCTCATTTCTAGTATTTGCATCATTTTATGATTCTGACTACGGACAGAAAAGGAAGTGTTCGGATAACGTTCCAAGATATCTTGAACAGCATTAACACCTATACCACCCTCAGGATGAGAAAGCTGGGTACTCATCATTGAAAGTGGAACTTGCTCGTCTGCAATTGTACTTTCAATAATAAAACTCTGGCAGTCCTCTTCATCAAAATAGGCCAGACTAATAAAACCTTCACTGGCTTTACGAGCACCATCAATAGCATTATCCATGAGGTGACCCAAAACAACAGCTAAATCTAAATCAGTTAGATAGTTATGAATCACTGGATCTGGAATCTCTGCATGAATATTGAGGCGATGCATCTGAGCTTCATGATATTTTGATGAAAGTAGACTATGAATACTTGGATTTTGGATATTATCCAAATCTGTGACCTGAGTTGAAAAACTATGCTGATCTCGATTGACATAAAGATCAACCAAATCTTTTTTATAAGAACGAATATCTCCTGTTCTTTCAATATCTCTCAGATTATTAAGTAGGAAATTATAGTTAGAGCGAACATGCATCAAGTCTCTATACAAACCTTCTACCCTAGTATTCTCACGCTTCAAATCATCAAGATAGTTGGCTTGCTTCATCGCTAAATCCTGCTCTATTTTCTCCTTAGCAAACTGGTTTACAGCACCAAGTACAAAGAGGAGTAAGTAGAGATATCCCATTACTAATGGCAACCTAAATCTACTCTCAAGATGTAACTCTGGAAAATAAGTATCAAATGTCGACACTAAAAAGATAACTAAATAATAAAGCAAAAGAAGCATGTTGACCAAACCCAGACGGTTCTTTTTTTCTTGTTGGGCAGCAACTTTCAAGATATCTGTAAAATCTAGACGTAAAATAAAATCTACTATTCTGACCGTCAACATGACGAAGGAAAGTGGTACCATAGACCACCAAATATTAGTGTTTAAAGTATCAACAGTTATGCCAAGTATCGGTGGAAAGAAGAAAGTAGCCAAAAAACGTCTTGCCAAATCGACTAGTACCACCGGGTAAAAACCTAGAAAAAAGCGCTCTACAGAAGTGACACTTTTATTCAGTTGGTAGCTAAATGTCAATGTTACAATGGCTACTAAGGGAGGTACTATGCCTATATAGCGTCCAATGAGTTGTCCCCAAATGCATAGAGCAACATCAAATAACAAATAAAGTATACGATTTTTAAGATTAGTGTTTTGTCCACCAATACGTAAGTAGATATCCCAAATAATGATAAACATCAAAATTTGAAATAGGATGTTACCTAGCATAGTTATCCCTCTCCTTTCTACGATTATAGTCCTACCGTGACAATTTGATAGGTTTTAAATAATTCTTTTTTATTTGTTAAACCGATACCGTTTGACCAGCAAAACTGGGCAAAATCACGACTAATAGCCAGACTATCATCGAGTTTCGGATCAGCTTCCTGATTGGTATTCTCAAGAATAAAGCTGAGATTACCATCCTCATTCTGTTGAATAAGGAAACCAATATCTGTCTCCGGCTCCTTGGCCCAAAGTTTTTCAGCTAAGTTCATGCAACGTTCTAAAACTCCAATAAGAACTGCAATATTTAAATTGTTAGGATAAGCATCAACATTGACATCCAACCTAACGGTGATACCTTTTTGTTCCAAAGGAATGATTTGGTTTACAATCCAACTTCTTAATACCGGATAAGGAATCTCAAACAGAGGAGCCAACTTATCATTTAAGTCCAAATTATCAAGTTTAAGATGATTCAAATGCTCATGATAAACGGATAAAACCTCTGATAATTGATTTTTAGCCAATGGAGTCTCAAGAGCTACCAAAAGACTCTCAAAATCTTTTTCAATAGGTTTTACTTTTGTAAAAAGATCCTCAATATGTTTATTATAGACTTCCAAGTTATAGACATAGGTCTCCACAGCTTCCTTACTACGTTCTCTGACAAATTTATGAGAGTAGCGATTCAAGGTTGTTACCATTAGGAGATAAACTGCCATTGCAATAAAAATTGGCCCTCCCACATCACTACCTGTCGATACCAAAAGAGTACTACAAGTAATGTAGAGTGCAAAGGTCAGATCAACGGCTATCAATAGACGCTCACGACCACGTGAATAAATCAATTCCTTGACCTTATCAACATCTGAACTGGAAAGGTAATTGATATAGAGAAAGAATGGATAAATCAGTACAAACGATAACAATTTGAGGAAGAAGTTTTCTTGAATCTCACTCAAAGTCATATTTGTAAACAGATTATTGAATACATAAAATGGAGTAAAAGTCGCAAATAAATCTGTAAAAATAACCGAGAAAGCTCCAAAAAAGAGGCTTGCCCAAATCGTCAAACGATGTTCCCGACGTTCCTTTAAGGACAAAGCTAAAAAGATAACAACTTGATAATAGAAGCCATCACCCTTACCAAGTGATACCACTATACCTAAGAGACTTAGACAAAATACTTTCCAGTAAGCTAATGTGCTCCTTGTTAGTTTTTTATAAATAAACCAGGTAATATGAAAACTAATAATCTGAATAATACTATTTTCAAGGGATACCATGGTCCAAAGCTGTAAGTTCATGATAATATTTCCTGTTTATACTCAAGAGACATTTTCGTCATCTTCTTCAATGAGTTCTTGACCTGCCTTTTTCAAAATATCCTGATAGGTTTGTTCAATAAGGTCAAAATCCCCACTATCAATACTTGTCTGCATACTAATGAGTATGTTTTCATAATCATGTTTAAACGAACGTACACTCTTATAGGCAGTTTCGATTTTTTCATTATAAGCTTCCAGACTCCTCAAGTGCTCCTCTTGTTCTCTGAGAATTTTGCTATCTCGTACGTCTTTACCGTAGGAAACAAAACGAACAAGAATATACATGTGTATAAGGAAACCAACCCAAATATAAATTTGAGGGTAACCTGGGAGGTAGGTCTGACTCAGAAGCAAGGAGAATATCTCCTGTTTAAAGAGGATAAGCAGATAACTGATAATTAAAATAAGATCAACTTGCAAGAGCATGCTCTTATATTTATCCTGCAAGTCCTGATAGGGTTCCTGGAAGAAGCTATCTAAACCGAACATTTTTTGCAAACCTAGAAAGAAGGGAAGAACAACACTATCTACAGCTAGGATTCCTAAATGGTTTGGAACCAACTCGACCGGCTTATTAAAGAAAACTCGGAAAAGATAAAAACTAAAGAAACTTGTAATCAAAGTCCAAAAGACAGGGGCAAAGAAAGCATAAAAATACTTTTCTTCTCGTAGAGCCTGAGGTTTTTCAAGAAAAATAAAGACTAGGAGATAAATTGCATCTGGAATATCAATTTGCCATAGCACCTTGGCTAACCACTTAACGGCAGTTACTACGATTACATAAGGAATGTAACGGTAAGTAAAAACATCTAGATAAGCCATTCTAGCTAAAATCACAAGATGTGAAACGACAACAACCAAAGCAATAAGGCCATCAATCGCAAGTTGCATATGCTTTTCCCCTTTCTATTCCCTTATCCTATCCCCCACAAATAGTATCTTTGATTTATCAATTATCCTGAAAAGAGAGGACCTGGGTAAAATGATGGTCACAACTACGAGTCTCAAGATTTACTTTTGGATAGCGATTAAGTATATCTGCGACCTTAGACAAACCAAGCCCTCGGCCTTCACCTTTGCTAGAAACCCCTTCATCAAAAATCCTTGACACAGGAATACGTTCTTCTCTGGTTGTATTGTCAATAACCAAGATAAGATAACCTTGATTTTTAAAGAAAGATATCGTTAAAGTAGGATCTTCAGAATCCACCGCCGACTCAATAGCATTATTTAAGAAGACAGAAGAAATCACAACCAAATCTAAGGCCTCTATCTGAGTTGACGATATGACATCTGGCAACTCCAAGTTAACCTTAATTCCTAAGTTCTCTGCCTCAAGCACTTTAGCAGAAAAGAGACTCTTGAGAGACGTGATTTCTAAGTTGATCAAACGTGATAATTCATAATTTGACAACGTTAAGCTATTACCAGATTTCTCTAAAAGTTCTGCATACTCTTGTTTCAAAGTAGGTAAGTCTCGACGTTGGATACTAACCTCCATTGTCTTAAGCCCTTCGAGATAATCCTTCTTCACCTGAGAAATATCATTATAGAGTTTTTCTAAACGGTGACTATATTCTTCTAAACTTTCCTCGTGTCTAGCCATTTCTTCAGCCAACTGATCCTTCACTCTTCTCTTAGAATAGATATTAAGCTGAGCAAAGAGCAAAATAAAGAGGATGGAGTAGACAACCGTAATACTGCCTGCTAAATAAATAAAGAGGCCTGTGTAAGGAAAAATGTTACTGGCATAGAAAATAATTAAAGATAAAATAATATAAGCCAGAGTCACCCCAACCAATAGGCGTTGTCTAACTTGGTAAGTATGGTTATTTCCCATAACATTGAGAGCACCAAAGTCAATAAAGAACACTTTGACAATCAGATGAAAAATTGGGTAAATCAAGAGATAAGACAAAGCAATGAGTACTGGGGTGTCTTTGACCTGTAAATAATTAATTTGAAAAATCCATGGGAAAAAATAAAGTTGAAGCAGTTTCGAGGTGACTTCAACAAAAACCCACGGCAAAAAGGTGAAAAGAAAAGAATTCTTTTCACTACTTGATATTTTATTTAAGAAAAGATAGCAGAACAAAAGTGCTAAGAGCGACCCTGTAATGCCTCCAACAAATAGAGAGAGCAAGAGACTCCCTGCGATAAACCAGCATTTACTCTTCCAAGTTTTGAGCAAACCTGACATATCGTGACTAACAATTAAAATAGCCAATAGACGTAGAACCGTAAATAAAACGATCATCTCTAGACTCCCCCCCTTCCTTTCAAAAATCAACCTACTTTATTGTAACATAAATATATAATTTAGCGTCACTCCTATTAGAAAAAGCTAAAAATATAAAGCTATTTTTTCCTGATTAAGAACAATCTAACATCAGACGATTCCACATGTCCCCTACTTTTCATAAACATAAAAAAGAGCTTAGAAAAACTAAGCTCTTTAACTGACTCATTACCTCTTTTTATGGGTACATGCCAATAACGTAGTAGAAATACCAACCAAATCTTCTCATAATGCTCACTCCTCCCTAATTTTTATTACCAATCTATTATAAAACTAATTTAAAGTTTTTAAAATGATGATATGGTTACGAAATATCATCATTATATTACAAAATAGGTTTAGCAATTATCATATAATCATTGACATATCGCTTATGTGCATTCGAAAACCCAACAATTGTTGGGTTTGTTTTTATAGTGTTGCAAGAACTTGATCAATATGTTTGATTGACTTTTCACGTCCGAGCAAGAAAATAGTATCTGGCAATTCTGGACCGTGCATTTCTCCTGAAACAGCAATACGGATTGGCATGAAGAGATTTTTCCCTTTGATTCCTGTTTCTTTTTGAACAGCCTTAATTTGTGGGAAAATGTTTTCAACAACAAACTCATCATCAGACATAGCTTCGAGTTTGGCTTTAAAGGCTTTAAGTACTGTTGGTACTGTTTCACCAGCCATAACCTCTTTTTCAGCCTCTGTCAATTCTGGGAAATCTTCAAAGAAGAGATCTGTAAGAGGGACAATTTCTTCTGCTGCTGTCATTTGTGGTTTGTAGAGTTCCACTAATTTTTCAGCTTTATCTGTCAAACGACCAGCTTCTTCCAAGAAAGGTTTGCAAAGAGCAAAGACCTTATCGAAATCTGCATTCTTAATGTAGTCGTTACTCATCCAGTCCAATTTCTTCTGGTCAAAGGCCGCTGGTGACTTGCTTAGACGGTTTTCATCAAAAAGTTTAATGAGTTCTTCACGAGAAAAGATTTCGTCTTCACCGCCAGGATTCCAACCAAGAAGAGCAATGAAGTTAAAGACTGCTTCTGGAAGGTAACCTTTTTTACGGTAATCTTCGATAAATTGAAGGGTATTAGTGTCACGTTTAGACAACTTCTTACCAGTTTCAGAATTGATGATAAGGGTCATGTGTCCAAACTCAGGTGCTTCCCAACCAAGAGCTTCATAAACCATGAGTTGTTTTGGTGTATTAGCAATATGGTCATCTCCACGGATAACGTGTGAAATTTGCATATCGTGGTCGTCAACAACTACCGCAAAGTTGTAAGTTGGGTATCCATCTTTCTTCTGGATAACCCAATCACCACCGATATTACCACCTTCAAATTCGATATCTCCCTTAACGATATCATGCCATTTATAAATCCCTGACTCATTAACCGCCAAACGAACTGTAGGTACAATACCTGCCGCTTCACGTTCTGCGATGTAGGCAGCTTTTTCTTCTTCAGTCATGCCAAGGAACTCGTTAATGTAACGAGGAGTTTCACCAGCTGCTTCTTGACGTTCGCGCTCTGCAGCCAACTCTTCTTCAGTTACATATGACTTATAGGCTTTACCTTCTGCCAAAAGTTGATCAATATATTTTTGGTAAAGCGGTAAACGTTCTGATTGACGATAGTTTTCATGTGTTTCAGGACTTTCATCCCAGTCAATTCCTAACCAACGCAAGTTATCAAGCTGTGAACGCTCACCATCTTCAACGTGACGTTTACGGTCAGTATCTTCAATACGGATAATGAAAGTGCCACCATGATGACGTGCATAAAGGTAGTTAAACAATGCTGTACGAGCATTACCAATGTGTAGAAGCCCTGTTGGACTTGGTGCGTAACGAACGCGGATATCTTTAGCCAAGATAAATCTCCTTTTTATGTTTCATTCTTCAGTCTTTGGATACCTATTAAGCCTAAAGTCCCTTTCTTAGGACTAACTTAAGATGATAAGTACCAGTAGGCACCTCTATCCCCCAAACTTTCCAAATAAAAATCTAGAAGCGAGTACCAATCTTTCTTATTATATCACAATATAGGGGTGGTTCGAGAAATTTTGTTAAAAAAACGACTACCTAAAGGTAGACGTTTTCAATAGATTACTTAACGTGTTTGGCAAGATCTTTTTGAGCTTTGTCATTAGATTTCGCTCTTTCTTTAAGCCAATCTTTATAAGCTGAGTCGTATTGTTTCTTAGTTACAATATCATCTTGAGATTTAAGATACTTGAAGTAGTATGAAGAACCTTTATCACCAGCTTGAGCATAAGCTCCTGAGAATGGCTTAATACGAGAAATTACAGCAGCTGCACCGTTATAAGTAGTTGTTGGAAGATAGAGGGCACTATCTGTCAACCATGCTTGAGCTTTTGCATATTTTTCATAACGAGCCTTCAAGTCTGTTGTTTCCTTAGAAGCATCATCAACCAATTGGTCATATTCTTTAAGACCTACTTTTTCAACCGCTTGACTATTTGGATCGTCATAACCCATGAAGGATTTAGTATTTTCGCTACTTGTCGTTTTCAAGACATCAAGATAAGTTGAAGGATCAAGGTAATCAGGGTCCCAAGCCACACCCACTGACAAGTCCCAATCTTCTGCAGCTGCATTTGGTGCAGAGTAAGTGATGTTGTTAAAATCATCAGCTGACAATTGGTGGATATCAAGCACAACATTGTCTTTTCCAAGAGCAGATTCAACAGACTGTTTAATTGATTGTACCTGATTCACAGTAATTTTACTTGATTGATTAACAGGGACATCCAAATGAATTGGGAACTGAACTCCTTCTGCTTGAAGAGCTTCTTTGGCTTTAGCAAATTCAGCCTTAGCTTTTTCTGGGTTATAAAGACCATCTTGACTATCTGCAAGATTCACACCAGACCACTCATCACCATAAGCTGGAAGTTGATCCATTACCATTGTTCCGAAGTCCTTACCATCTGCTTGAACAAAGTCTGGTTTAACAAAGATATTACGGACGGCAGTACTTCCACCTTCCTTACCATTAAGTTGTGCGGCGTAATTTGTACGGTCAATGGCAAAACCTAATGATTGACGGAAATCCTTATTGAGAAGAGCTGTCTTAGTTGATGTCTTTTGCTGGTCATTTTCTTTAGATGTATGACCATAAGTTTGACGGTCAATATTAATACCAACACCTTCTACAGCTGATCCAGGTTGCGTATAGAAAATATTATCTTTGTACTGTTTTTCAACTTTGGAATAGTTAGAACTTGTTGGGAATAGACGTGCTAAGTTGTATACACCATCTGTAAAGTTGCGTTCCAAAGACTCTTGGTCTGATCCATCATCATAAGTCAATTTGATATTATCAAAATAGACGTGATCCTTATCCCAATAGTTTTCATTCTTGGTGAACTCAATAGATGACTTCGTTGTCAAAGCCTTAAGAAGGTATGGACCGTTATAAAGAATAGATGTTGGGTCTGTTGACTTACCAAAATCTTTACCTTTAGATTTCAAGAAGTCTCCATTAACAGGCCAAGTAACAGAGTAAGTCAATTTTGAATTCCAGTAAGGTTCTGGTTGACTAAGTGTATATTGCAAGGTGTAATCATCAACAGCCTTGATACCTACATTTGAAAAGTCCTTGTTGGCACCTGAAAGGTAATCATTCAAGCCCTTAACTGAGTTTTGTAGCAAATAAATCGCTTCAGAATTTGTATCCGCAGCATGCTTAAGACCTGTTACAAAGTCCTTAGCTGTTACATTGGCATATTCTTCGCCATCTGAAGTGTACCATTTAAGTCCCTTACGAATCTTGTAAGTATAGGTCAAACCATCTTGAGAAACAGACCAGTCTTCAGCGACAGAAGGTTTTAAATTCCCATATTGGTCATTTTCAAACAAACCATCAACACCGTTACTAACAGCTGTAGTCATATTTTTCTTGTTTGTAGCAAGATAGTCCAAGGTTGCAGGGTCACTACCATAGACATAATTATAAGTCTTACCAGACGTCTTACTTGATGACGAGCAAGCCGTTAAAACACCTACAGATAACAGGCCTACGGTTGCTAGTAAAAATACCTTACTCTTTTTCATTCATTGCCTCCTTAATTCGCAACGTAAAAAGTTCAAAAATCAATAATTATGTGTATACGCTTAAATTATACCATAAATTCGAAAAAGCAACACTACTTTCTGAATATTTTTTATTTTCTACTCAAATTTCGTGTCTAGAGTAAGAAAAAAACCTATCCGAAGATAGGCTTTTTACTACTCTTACAATGAGTTAGGATCAACTTTGATACCAGCACCTTGTGTAGTAGTGATTGAAAGGTTTGTGATGTAAGTACCTTTCGCTGTAGCTGGTTTAGCTTTTTGGATTGCATCGTTAAATGCTTTGAAGTTTTCAACCAATTTTTCAGTTTCGAATGAAACTTTACCGATGATAGCTTGTACGTTACCTGCTTTATCAGCACGGTAAGTGATTTTACCACCTTTAGACTCTTCAACTGCTTTAGCAACGTCCATAGTTACTGTACCAGTTTTAGGGTTTGGCATCAAGTTACGTGGTCCAAGGACACGTCCAAGACGACCAACGATTGCCATCATATCTGGTGTTGCAACAACAACGTCAAAGTCAAGCCATCCACCGTTGATTTTAGCAACGAGTTCGTCTTCACCAACGAAGTCAGCACCTGCTGCTTTAGCTTCTTCAGCTTTAGCACCACGAGCAAATACAAGAACGCGTTGAGTTTTACCAGTACCGTTTGGCAATACCATTGCTCCACGGATTTGTTGGTCAGCTTTCTTAACGTCGATGTTAAGGTTGTATGATACTTCAACAGTAGCATCGAATTTTGCGAAGTTAGTTTCTTGTGCAAGAGCTACAGCTTCTTCTACGCTGTAAGCTTTTGTGCTGTCGATTTTCTCAAGAGCAGCACGCATTTGTTTGCTTTTTTTAGCCATGTTAATTATTTCTCCTTGTGTAATGTGGTCATAACGACTTTCATCTTCCACGTCACTCAGCGAAGTGAGACGACGTCTGTGGTTTTCTTGTTAACTGAATTAGTCAGTAACAGTGAATCCCATTGAACGTGCAGTACCTTCGATCATACGCATAGCTGATTCGATGTTTGCAGCGTTCAAGTCAGGCATTTTTGTTTCAGCAATTTCTTGTACTTGTGCACGAGTTACTGAAGCAACTTTAACTGAGTTTGGAGTACCTGAACCTTTTTCAACACCTGCAGCTTTTTTCAAAAGAACAGCAGCTGGTGGTGTTTTAGTGATGAAATCAAATGATTTATCTTCATACACAGAGATAACAACTGGGATGATCATACCAGCTTGGTCAGCTGTACGAGCGTTAAACTCTTTAGTGAATCCCATGATGTTGATTCCGGCTTGACCAAGAGCTGGTCCAACTGGTGGAGCTGGAGTCGCTTTACCAGCAGGAATCTGAAGTTTTACGATGTTTTCGACTTTTTTAGCCATTTTGTAATTTCCTCCTATTGTGGTTTTGGCGGTAAGTAAGTTTTGTTACCTCCCACAAGTATGTTTTTACATACCTTATCTATTATACAGAAATTCTTTTTAGATGCAAGAATTTCTTATTAAGTTTAGGAAAAAATTTACATATAGGCCTTTTCGAGGTAAAATAGACTTATGATTCTATATAAATTCTTTGCTATAGCATTTTTGATTTTAACACCTATCTTTGCTTTTATTATCCATCGTTTCTTTAGTCTAAAATATCTTGGGCTTAATTTTGCTGACCTAACCTTCCCACTTTATTTTATCGAAGTTGTCGCTGTGTCAGCCCGTTTCTTCACCCATAGTTTTTTGCCTTACATCACTATCTTATTATCTTTGGCGGCCATCATTATCACAATTCAGATGCTAAGAAAAACACAATCCTTTAAGTTTAAACGTTTTCTTAAGTTATTCTGGCGAATCAGTTTCTTTATCACTAGCCTTTTCTATTTGGGGACTGTGATTCTCATTTTTATTGTTTCTTAAAAGCAAGATTAACTCAGCAGATATTAGACTGCTGAGTTTTTTTTACGCCAATTCATGAAAAAAGCAGGCACTCATGCCTGCTTTACTCTTAGGTATTAGGGATATACTTGAGTCATTCGGCCAGTATCAACATGGTAAACTGCACCAGAAATCACAACATCGTCAGGAATAAGTGGTGACTGACGAAGAATAGCCATATCTTCACGAACACTCTCTTCTACATCTGTAAAAGGAAGAAAATCTTGGCCAGTCACATCGACACCTAACTCTTTATTGAGGTAGGCTGTAAACTCATCGTTCTTAAAGGTCTGAGCACCACAATCTGTATGGTGAAGAACAACGATTTCACGTGTTCCCATCTGCTGCTGAGAAATCACCAAAGAACGAATCATATCTTCTGTCACACGCCCACCTGCATTACGCAAAATATGAGCATCACCTAGGGCCAACCCCAAGGCCTGGGCAACGTGAAGGCGTGAATCCATACAAGTCACAATAGCCACCTTAGTCTTTGGTCTCAAGGGAAGATGGGCTGTCCCGTGGAGGTCAACATAGGCTTTGTTGGCATTGAGAAAGTTTTCAAAATAAGACATAATAACTCACTTTCTAATGAAGAAAATAATTTGACTATCAAATTATTTACACACTATCTTATCATCTTTTTACTAACTTGTCAGCTATTGAGTTCGCAACATAAAAAAGGAGAATAAATGCTAACAAGCATCCATCCTCCTTCAATTAATATTAAGAACGTTTTGGCAAGTATCTATTAAGCAAGCCTGCAAAGGTTTGAAGATTGAGACTTTGAACATAAATTTCACCTGTTCCTCTAAAGGTATTAACAACACCCTCTCCTGTCCCAATAGATTGCCAGAAACCATTTTCCAAATGAATATTGTAATCAAGTGTTTGACTCCAGGCAACGACATGGGCATTATCAATAGTCACTTCTTGATTGTTAAGCTCAAGCTTTTTAATAGAACCATAGGCATTGGCTAAAAGTGTCCCTTGACCTTGGGTTGTCATCACAAAGAAACCACCCTGACCACCAAAAATAGCCTTACCAACTGACTGGAGCTCCATTGTATAGTAAGCTGTGCCATCAAGTGCTAGAAAGGCACCGTCATTTAGTCGGTACTGTTTTTCACCTAAATAAAGTGGAATCACTTGACCAGGAGAATCAGGGGCCAAGGCTATATAACCGTTATTGGACTGTGAGACAACCTGAGTAATAAAGCTACTTTCGCCCGAAACCATTGAACGCCCAACGGCTTTTACAAAGCGACCTAGACCTGATCCACTGGCATTCAATTTGGTACTCAGTGTCACATTTGGTGTGTGATATACCATACTGCCACGCTGGATAAAGACTGTTTCACCTTGATTGAGAGATAACTCTACTAAAGGGAATTGCATGTTGCTGTCTGTGAAAAATTGCATAATAAATACCTCCCTATCCTTATGAAAAGTATAGCATTGGAGGCATGGTTTTGCAAGCGTTTCCAAAAAGTGGATTTTTGTTACTTCTTAAGAAAAAACTTTTTTGAGTACTTCTCCCACTGTCGTAACGCCAACCACCTGGATACCTTCTGGAATTTTCATGCCATGAAGAGAATTCTTCGGAGCATAGATCTTAGTGAAGCCTAATTTAGCAGCTTCATTAATACGCTGTTCAATGCGAGTTACTCGGCGAATCTCTCCAGTCAAGCCAATTTCTCCTATAAAGGCTTCTTGTGGATTGGTTGGAAGCTCCTTATAACTAGAAGCAATGGCAACGGCAACAGCAAGGTCAATAGCCGGCTCGTCCAATTTGACACCACCAGCTGATTTTAAATAAGCATCTTGATTTTGGAGAAGAAGGCCACAACGTCTCTCTAAAACAGCCATAATGAGGCTGACGCGGTTAAAATCCAGTCCCGTTGTTGTCCGCTTAGCATTACCAAAGACGGTTGGGGTCACCAAGGCTTGAACTTCAGCTAAGATAGGTCTGCTACCTTCCATTGTCACAACAATGGCAGAACCTGTGGCTCCGTCTAGACGTTCCTCTAAGAAAACCTGGCTAGGATTTAGCACTTCTACCAAACCACCAGACTGCATCTCAAAAATCCCAATCTCATTGGTTGAACCAAAACGGTTTTTGACTGCTCGTAAAATACGGAAGGTGTGATGACGTTCCCCCTCAAAATAGAGAACCGTGTCCACCATGTGTTCCAACATACGTGGTCCAGCCAGCTGTCCCTCCTTGGTCACATGCCCAACAATAAATGTGGCGATGTTATTGGTTTTGGCAATCTGCATAAGTTCAGCAGTGACTTCACGAACCTGAGATACAGAACCTTGAACGCCAGAAATCTCTGGACTCATGATGGTCTGAATAGAGTCGATAATGAGAAAATCGGGTTTTATAGCCTCTACTTGGCTGCGAACGGCTTGCATATTAGTCTCAGCATAAAGATAAAATTCGTTATCAATATCACCTAAACGTTCGCTCCGCAATTTGATTTGCTCGGCAGATTCTTCCCCAGATACATAGAGGACAGTTCCCTTGTTAGCTAACTGTGTTGACACCTGTAAGAGGAGAGTCGATTTCCCTATACCTGGATCTCCTCCAATAAGAACCAGGCTACCCGGAACCACACCGCCACCTAGAACACGGTTAAACTCGTCCATGTCAGTCTTTATGCGGGCATAATTAATTGAAGAGACTTCTTTTAATTTAGTAGGTTTGGACTTTTCACCCGTCAAACTGACACGAGCATTTTTCACCTCCTGCACCTCAACTTCTTCCTCAAAAGAGGACCAAGAAGAACAGTTGGGGCAACGCCCTAGATATTTGGGTGAATTGTAGCCACATTCTCGACAAACAAAAGTTGATTTTTTCTTAGCTATGATAATTCTCCTTCTACGCTTACTCTAGCAGAGTGCCACTTATGCAATGTTTTTTGAAATTTCTTCTGGTTGGCAACTCCGACAGCGGACAAATCTACGGAAACCTGATAGTTCTCCTTGATAGCCGCCAAAACGGAAGCCTTAACACAGCCATTGCCATCTACCCCTATAAACTCTATGCTTTTAGTACCATTCCCCTCTAAAAAATCTTTTAAATCTGGATTAGTAAAGCAAGAAGCCCGACGCTTCTCAAAGATACGAGAAGATACAAGCAGCAAGCCGGTCGCAAATTTCTTCTTTCTATCTTTTCTCTCCCAGAAAAAACGATTGAGAATATAGATAACTCGGTCGCTGGGATAGCTAGCAATTTTGTCATTTACAGCTGCAATCAGTTCTTCATGATATGCTTTTCCTACAGTAACATAATCTGACTGCATATCGATTACTAACAAATAATCTGCCACTTTGCTCCCTCTACTGTCCAGTCGATCCGAAACCACCTGTACGAATACCATCAGCTTCGTCTCCATCTACAATCAAGAAGGGCATAAAGACACCTTGAACGATGCGTTCGCCAACTTCAAGAGTCACGGGCTGATTAGTAATATTTTTCATCTGGGCGAAGATGTGACCTTCATTTCCTGGATTTCCATAGTAATCGCCGTCAATAACGCCAACTGAGTTGATCAAAACCAGGCCTTTTTTGCGAGGGTTTGACGAACGGTCATAGAGATAGAGGACCTCACCAGGTTGCATGTAAGCCTTAACACCTGTTGGGACGAGAACAATTTCCCCAGGAGCAATGACAGTGTTCTCTGCCACCTTTAAGTCATAACCTGCAGCATGAGCTGTCTCACGTTTTGGAAGCAATTCCTGATTGTTATACGTTGATACGAGTTCAAATCCACGAATTTTTGTCATTATTTTTTCCTTTCGATACATCTATTGACTAGTATTTGTATAAACTAGCCATGCTAGCTTCAGACTTTTAAATCTATCCTATTATAATCTATTCGAAATAAGATGACAAAGGTAATAGTCTAATCACTTTCTCATTAAACGAAGATTGACTTTTAACTAGGAAAACGCTAACATAGTACTAGATATAATACTTTTAAGGAGAATTGTCATGAAATTCATTGGACTTGTTGGTACGAATTCAAAACGTTCAACTAATAGACAATTATTGCAATATATTCAGAAACATTTTGCAGATAAGGCAGACATCGAACTTGTTGAAATCAAAGACCTTCCTATCTTTAACAAACCCGCTAACAAGCAATTGCCAGAAAGTGTCCTTGAAATCGTTAAAAAAATCGATGAGGCTGATGGTGTTATTATTGGAACACCTGAGTATGACCACTCAATTCCTGCCGTTCTCATGAACGCTTTAGCTTGGGTTTCATACGGTGTTTTCCCTCTTTTGAATAAGCCAGTTATGATTACAGGGGCATCTTACGGAACACTCGGGGCTTCTCGTGCACAGTTACAACTTCGTCAAATCTTGAATGCTCCAGAAATCAAAGCTAATGTGCTTCCAGACGAATTCTTACTTTCACATTCTCTACAAGCTTTTGATAGCAATGGTGACTTAGTCGACCTTGATGTCATCAAAAAACTAGATGCTATTTTCGATGACTTCCGTCTCTACGTCAAAATTACTGGTAAACTCTCACATGCTACAGAGTTGCTACATAAAGAAGCTGAAGACTTCGACTGGGAAAGCCTATAGGACAGGAGAATAGAAACTATGAAATTTGTTGGACTCGTTGGAGCAAATTATGACCAATCATATAACCGTAAACTGCTCGAATTTATCAGAAGACATTTTAAAATAAAATTTGAACTTGAAGTTTTGGAAATTGATGAAGTTCCTATGTTTAACCAAGATGAAAAATGGGATGAAAGCTTCCAACTTCGCTTACTTAATAACAAAATTACACGCGCTGACGGTGTTATCATCGCAACACCTGAACATAACCACACTATCTCTGCAGCACTTAAGTCAGTTTTGGAGTGGCTCTCATTTGAAGTGCACCCATTTGAAAACAAGCCTGTAATGATTGTTGGTGCTTCATACTACGACCAAGGGACTTCTCGTGCCCAAGTGCATTTGCGTAAAATCCTTGAAGCACCTGGTGTCAATGCCTATACACTTCCAGGTAATGAATTCTTGCTTGGAAAGGCTAAAGAAGCCTTTGACCTTGAGGGGAACATTACTAACGAAGGTACTATTAACTTCCTTGAACAATGCTTAGACAATTTCATCCAATATGTAGGAGTGGTTTCTAAATTGAAAAAACCAAAACCAATTGAACCTGAAGACTTGGATTGTAACAACCCAATCGCTACAACTGTTACTGAGGTTGACCCTGATGATCCTGAATGGGTAGAAAAAGTAGCTGAAATCACTGGTGCGGTATCAGGTGATACCTACGTGAAATTGGATCACGGTATTTTGACAGTTAATCAAATTGACATGTTCCTCAAGGCTATGCCGTTTGAATTGACCTATGCCGATGATAATAACCAGTTCCTCTACTACAATAACGCCCATCAAGATCCTGACACTATGTTTGCTAAACGTGTGCCACCTCAATCTGGTAGCCGTATGTCAACTGTTCACGGCTCACTTCCACCAGCTCGTATGAAAAATGTAGAATGGGTTATCGGTACACTTCGTAATGGTAACCAAGAATATGTTCGTACGATTGTTCCAGGGTCACCTGAAGGAGTTATCAATACGCACAACTATCAGGCTATGTACTATGATGATGGTTCTTATGCAGGAATCAATGAAATCGTCTTTAACTTTAAACCATGGCTTGACTGGTATCTCGAAACAACTGGTCAACGCCTTGTCGGAGGAAGCGGTCCTTTTGCACCAGCTGCAGCTAGTCATGGCGGTAGCGACGCCACATCTGGTGCATCAGATGCGGGTGGTCACGGCGATGCATCTTCAGCCGCAGATGCCACATCCGGAGCATCCTCATATTAAGACTTGGAAAAGTTGGGACAACTGTCCTGACTTTTTTTCGGCTCTTTGTCAACTGTAGTGGGTGACGAAAAGCTAACATCTAGAGAGGACCGGATAGGTCCTCTTTTTATGTATGTTCAGAGTGATGAAGACACGCTTCTTAAAGTTGATGAAGTTTCTGAAACCAAATCCTAGACGTT
>JAFHAZ010000037.1:0-5307 GCA_016939315.1 Streptococcus sp.
ACCTACTGGAGAGCAATATTGGAACTTAGTGATGGCTTTTCCATGCAAAGAGTTTGTATTAAGCCTATCTCAAAGTAACTTGTGTAAGATTATCCATCAATCTACCTCCAAACGCATCTCTGAAAAGCGTATTGCTTACCTAACTGATAAACTCGTCGAACTGGCTAATAGGTCTTATTGTGCGGTCAAGAAAACCTCTCCCATGATGGAAGAGGTCCGTTACTATGCTCAAGAATTGCTTCGTCTTTCTGAACGCAGACAAGTTGTCTTAAACAACATGGTAGCTCTAGTTCAGCCTTTACCAGAGTATGACATCTTACGGTCAATTCCTGGCATCGCAGAAACCACAGCGACATCTATCATTGGCGAATTGGAAGATATTCGTCGCTTTCAGTCTACCAATCAAATTAACGCTTTTATTGGTATTGACCTGAGACACTATGAATCGGGAACTTTCTCGCCAAGGAACACATCACTAAGCGTGGGAATCCTTATGCAAGAAAAATTCTGTACAAGTGCATTCATAACATCGCTTCAGCTAGTCATACTAATCCCTGCCATATCGCTAACTTTTATGAGTAACGAAAAAGACAGTCGATAATAGCTTCAACTAAGCCACATACGATTGCCTCTATACATCGTCTCATTCAGACAATGTTTTACCTCATTACGCATAACAAACTTTACGATTACTCTTTGGCCCAAAATCGATAAGGCTGTCTATGCCGTATTAGGGTAACACCTTGTTTCAAAAAATACCAGATGAGGTGTTTTTTAGCATGCCCTTTTATGGATCAAAAAGTGTTAAAAATAAGACAGTAACCTCAGAATAGCTACTGTCTTATCTCTTTTTTTACTTAAAGCCTTGATAGACTTGATAAATGGTAGAAAAGAGCCAAATAAAATATTTCAAAGGAAAGCACAAAAAACTAGGGAGATACCCTAGTTAGTAGTAGGCACTCACATAAAATTTTTATGTGACGAATAATGTGAGTATAAGGCCTCTATGTAATAGAAGTTAATTAGAGACTAAGGGAAGATTGAATTATTTATTGTATGGTGTGTAAGCCTACAATTGTGATTATATCAAGATGATTAAAAATTTGCAATATTTTTCAAGGATTTATGTTCCCCTGAATAGAGTCTGTTTTTATGTTTTATAATGACTATAAAAAATCTTTTATGGTTATTGAGGCTCGTGGTATGTTCACTAAAAACATTATGAAAAACATCTCTTATTCGCACTGGAAGGGGTCAGGCTTTTATAGTTGGATTCTATTATATGGTTTTGATATATTTTAGTTTCAAAACATACCAGATGGAGTGTTATGTTCGTATACCCTTTTATGTATCAATAAGTTTTAAAAATAAGTCTGCAACCTCAGAATAGCTACTGTCTTGTCTCATTTATTCTTAAAGACTTGATAAACTTGGTATATGGTAAAAAGAGTCAAATAAAAGGGTGGAAGCATCCACCCTTTTGAGCATAGACCGCAGTACTACACCCCTATTCGATATTGTGAATTATAACAAAAACATATAAGCAAATCAAGGCTTATGATTTTATAAAATGTTCTCCCACTGTTCAAGTTTTTGAAAAGAGTTAGCTCCCACTATCTTGTCAAATGTTGATTTAGGGACAGACTGATATAGTGCATCTTTAATTTTCCTAAAGTTTGATATATATATTTAATTCACGTTTACTATAACTCTGCAAGATACTGTCAATAATTTTGTGTAAAGACTCAAGTAGAGTTACGGAGTGTTAATCAAACAAGCTTTCAAGTGTATCAGAAAATAGGCCAAACCCTTTATGGATTCGTTGACTTTGCTTAAATTTATAAACTTCAAACAAAGAAGAGCTCATTTTACACTCAAATAAAGAAAGTCAATACTACAAGTGATTGCTATGGGCAAGCATTCAAAGTCCGGTAGAAAGGAAAGTAGTTTTGGCAGCGTTTGAGGTTGTGTAAACCATTCTAGGCTTTGGTAGTTTTACAATCGTTCTAATAGGTTTATGCTACAAACTCTTTAAAGACGATGACAAAAAATAATCCGTCCCCACTTTTGGCGAAGTAAGACGGATTATCTTCGTTTAAACTAGCCACCGTCTTTTAAACGGCTCTACATGGAAGTTGAGTGACTCCTCAACTTCTTTTTTCTAACACAATTTTATCAAAATCACTGATCTAAGTCAATTTACGTTTCTCCTTATTATTTTGAGATTCATATTGCTTAAAAAAAATAGTTGAAGGTTAAGCTAAGATATATTTTGCAACTATTGAGATTTTAGCAGAAAGAAAGTATAATGAAGTTACTTTCTTTTATTTCTGTAAGTTATGTACTGCAGAAAACGGCAACTCCATTGGGGTTGCCGTTTTTATCTTGTATTCGCTATTATTGGATCATAAAGTCTTACTTATACTCTTTACTATTTAAAGACCAAACTTACATTAGGACAACTTTACCAAAGATAGTACAGCTATTCTTCCTGGTAAGAGTGATAGCTGTCTCATCAGTATTTAGCGAGTTAAGAATAATGTCACCATTTTCACTATTTTTACATACCTTCATTACGCAGTACCGACTATCTAATTGTACAATAGCGATATCACCTGTTCGGAGGATAGAGTTCTTCATAACAAATATCACTTCATCATCGAGAAAAATAGGTTCCATGGAATTACCGACAACCTTAAGTGCTATATCATGTACTGGAATAGGCACAGGATAGTCAAGACAGTCAACTGGGACTTCTGATAATTCAAAGCCTTGTGCATCGACTCTAGCATAAATACTGACCCTTTTTGTTGGTCGTTCCTCGTTAATGCCTATTTGTTTTTTAAGGTCGTTTTCTTTGATTTCTTTAGAGATGTGCTGATTATCTAATCGATTTTCTATGAAATCAACAGTCGCGTCTTGGTTTCCTTCATCAAGTTCCTTAAACATTTCCTCTACTTGCTCTTGCTTATTGTCGTTAATTGGTGGGTAAGCGTACTTGCTTGGTGAGTCCGATAATCCTAGTAAGTAGTCTGACGTCACCCCAAATAATCCAACTAACTTCACAAGATCTTTAAATGTAGGGGCATTACTTCCGTTTTCCCACTTTCCAACGGTTTGTTGTGTTTTCCCTATTTTGGCACTAAATTCCTTTTTAGTCCAACCTCTAGCTTGTCGGAGTTTAATTAATCGGTCAGTAAACATTTCCCCCATTAAATTATTACTATCCTTACACTCTTTCATGTATTATCCCTATAACATCTTCCTAAAAAAATTATAATTTTTTATAATCAAAATTATTATAGCAGTTTTAGAAACAATAAACAAATGTAGAAATAACAGTATTCAAAAGACTTTATAGACTGTATAAAATAGCTATATAAGACTGTGTCATACGGAATGAAAATGAATTAATTACTAATTTAACGCTAAGTTATAATTAAAACAAATCCATGTTTTAGTAAAAAAATATAGCTTTTTGGTTAAATAAATATGAGTTAGGTGTAATTTTATTATGAAATTTTCTTGATTGTTTGTCATAAAAATAGTAAAATCATTTCAGGACTATATTGATTAGGCAGGTTATATATATACATGGGAAATATTATTTCGGACTTGAGACAACGACGGAAATTGTCAAAGAAAACATTAGCTCATGACCTAAATGTCGATGCAGGGACTATTGACAAGTGGGAAAATGGAGCTAATATACGTATGGAAAACGTTATAGCTATAGCCGAGTATTTTGGTGTATCTACAGACGATATTTTAGGAACAAGATAATATTAATTACAAATCAGGTGTAAAGAAGTTAATACCAATTTTTTTGATTGAAAATAAGAGTAGGACAATGACAACAGCAGCCAATAATCCAAAGATAATTACTTTAGAAGACCTAGAAGAAAAGTTAGAATCATATATTTATGAATTTAATGACGACCTATGCCGAACCATTATTGAGTATATGATTGATTCGGAAGGGCCATTTGCAATTACTCGATATAAGAAGTTTGGATCACCATGGTTTTATCAGGCAACTAGAGATATTTCTGATAAACTCTGGAGAAAGCTAATCGAAGAGGGAAAACCAGAGACTGAAGCTAAAGCCATAGCTAAAGATGTAATATCAACGTACTATCAATATATGTTATTTGATATGTTGCTTGCGGGACAAAATAACCTAGCTTCAAAAGAAGTCCAAGTAAGGATTTCTAGTTTGACAAATAGTCGTCAACAAAATGAGGTAAAAAAATTAGCCTTCATGAAAGGTTGTAGGGAATACGTTCAGAATTTACCATTGAAGACACTAACCAATTACATTCCTCTAGCCGAATTGTTTAAATACGCCGGTGTCGGAGTAGTTCCAGATCTAGCGAAAATTTTCAGCTTGCTTGATTCAAGTGAAGCTGGATGTTTGAAAAAAGTCGGAGAAGTTATCCATTTTGACGATGCTGCAGTAGATGAAGTGATTGAAAAAAGATTTTTAAGGAGTTCTCAACTTCGTTTCTCTAGTGGTAAACTATTATACAACTCAGAAAGTGTTGTATTTAAATAGTATTTAGAATGAATAAAGGGGAAAGGATATAATTTTAAGTACTTTTAAGGCCAAAGACAAATCAATACTTTTTATACACAAAATATTATGTGAAGGGGTGTATAAAGCTAATGCTATATTCTTCATAGTAACTTAGAAATTAATCACTCAAAAAAACGAGACCTTATTTATAAGGAGATACAGTTAAATGGATAGTCAAACTTGACAGTTTTTTTAGCAGGGATGATAAAGGTTAGGTACTTGAGGTAAAACATTGTCTGAATGAGACGATGTATTGAAGGAACTGCATGAGGATTTGTTGAAGGTATTGTCTTTTTCGTTTCTCATAAAAGTCAGCGATATGGCAGGGATTGGTAGACTGAAAGCAACGCATATCTCCCAATTCGCCAATGATAGATGTCGCTGTGGTTTCTGCGATGCCAGGAATTGACCGTAAGATGTCATACTCTGGTAAAGGCTGAGCTAGAGCTACCATGTTGTTTAAGACAACCCGTCTGCGTTCAGAAAGACGAAGCAATTCTTGAGCATAGTAACGGACCTCTTCCATCATGGGAGAGGTTTTCTTGATTGCACAAAAAGATTGTTTAGAGAGCTTTATAAGTTTATCAGTCAGGTAAGCAATACGCTTTTCAGAGATGCGTTTGGAGGTAGATTGATGGATAATCTTACACAAGTTACTTTGAGATAGGCTTAATACAAACTCTTTGCATGGAAAAGCCATCACTAAGTTCCAATATTGCTCTCCAGTAGGT
>JAFHAZ010000038.1:0-35722 GCA_016939315.1 Streptococcus sp.
CGTGCGTCAATCAAGGCAGAAGCCAAGGTTTCAAGCCCAGAATTGGCCTACTATGATAAGGGTATGACTGTAAACTATGATAAAGTTTTGACAGCCGATGGTCATCAATGGCTCTCATATGTGACAACAAGTGGTGCTCGTCGTTACGTCGATATTGCTGCAGCTAAGGCTGAAGCAAGTCAACCAACTGCGAAACCAAGTCTCCCAGAGTCAGGCACTTATACCTTCACAGGTCGTGCGTCAATTAAGGCAGAAGCTAAAGTTTCAAGCCCAGAATTGGCCTACTATGATAAGGGTATGAGCGTTAACTACGATAAGGTTTTGACAGCTGATGGTCACACATGGCTCTCATACATGACAGCAAGTGGTGCTCGTCGCTACGTTGATATTGCAGCAGCCAAGGCTGAAGCAAGTCAACCAACTGCGAAACCAAGTCTCCCAGAGTCAGGCCGTTATACCTTCACAGGCCGTGCGTCAATTAAGGCAGAAGCCAAGGTTTCAAGCCCAGAATTGGCCTACTATGATAAGGGTATGAGCGTTAACTACGATAAGGTTTTGACAGCCGATGGTCACACATGGCTCTCATACATGACAGCAAGTGGTGCTCGTCGTTACGTTGATATTGCTTAATGAGATAAAGAATCAGGTTGGACAATGTGTCCAATCTTTTTTATATCTCAATAATCACAAGAAGGTGTAACGTTTGATGAAAATTTATGGTTTGAGAGCTCGTATTCGTCGTAAACGGAAGTATTCTTCATACCAAGAGGTTGGAAAAAAGTAGAGACTTCTGTTCAGATCCAGTATGAAGCATCCAAACGAATGGAAAAATATTTTACGAACGTGACAGAATTTTCCAAGCTAGCAAGCAATAAAAAAACTCTCTTTGTCGCTAGTTAAGATAGTTTTAGTAGCGTGATTATTGCCTATTATCTTTTTATATAAACGGTCTTAGTACAAGTGAAACAATTATAGAAAAAGCCTTCACAGAGGAGCATTACGAAAATACAATTCTTCATAGTTTCGAGAGCTGGCAATATCAATATCAGTATTATCATCGTTTTTTAGAGGATAAGGGGATCTAGCTATCTATGTCACGTAAGGGAAATAGTCCAGACAATGATATGATGGAATCCTTCTTTGCATTCTTAAGTCTGAGATGTTTTATGGTTATGAGAAGACGTTTAAGTCACTTAACCAATTAGAACAAGCTACTGTAGACTATATTGATTATTACAACAACGAACGCATTAAGGTAAAACTAAAACATACTAAGATTAGTAGTGAGGAAATCTCCGATGGGAGAAGGTACTCACTACTTTTTCGTTATGTTGAAGTAGAGGTGTCTTGTTAAGATGATAAGTCCTTTGGGGCTAGACGTCGTAACTAAAACTGACAAGACACCAGTTTTAGGAAGAATGTTATCAAAGTATGTGGGACGAAAAACGTAGAGTATTGAAAATGACATCACTAAAGCAAGTTCAGAAGTGGCTATCTTGGTCAATGGAGAAAAAGTACATGGCTATACCATACCCAATGATGCCATCGGATTTAATCGACTACTTGGTGATATTCGTCGATTTCACTCTGCCAATCAAATCATTGCTTTTATCGGCATTGACCTCAGACACTATGAATCTAGAAACTTTCTAGCCAAGGAACATATCACCAAACGTGGGAATCCCTATGCCAGAAAGATTCTCTTTAAGTGCGTTCATAACATAGCTTCAGCAAGCCACACCAATCCTTTTCATATCGCAGACTTATATGAGAAACGGAAAAGACAATCGCAAGTGACTTCAACCAAACCACACACGATTGCCTCTATACATCGTCTCATTAGAACAATGTATTACCTCATAACTCATAACAAACTTTAGTTCAAAAAAAGACAAATTCCTTAGTTTGACTATGGAAATCAAACTATTTTTCATCAAATACCTTGATATACTTGACAAATGGTAGAAAAGGACTTAGTCCTGTGCAATACAGAACTAAATTCTTTGCCTAAATAAATTGTCTAACTTTTTTGGGTCAGTAAAACGTCAGAGATTTAAATAGTTTCTTTATGACGATGTATTTAGGAACAAAAGAGTAGAACAATAACATCATAAATATCAAGTTGTCCAATTATTTTTGATCATATAGTTTCATCACATTCAACTAATGACAACTAATATTTTTACTATTAGTGGTTATCACAATCAAAAGTAAAAGTATTTCTATATAATTCTTGAACTAACTAATGCTTCTTAAACAGCTATACATTTATAAATTAAAGGAAATCATCACTGTAATAGGAACATATGGAATTAAATAATACCGTTTATGACATTTGTGATACCAAATATGATAAAAATCATAATTATTAGTTATTGATTGCTATACTATATTCGTAAAGTTAATCAAATAACTTTATAACAAAATTGAAGTAATATTATATAACAAAG
The DNA here is from genome assembly GCA_016939315.1 of Streptococcus sp. GTDB lineage: Bacteria > Bacillota > Bacilli > Lactobacillales > Streptococcaceae > Streptococcus. The sequence continues at coordinate 2,451 of JAFHAZ010000038.1, forward strand.
GAATAGAGAAAGTAATGCAAAATCAATCAACTGCAAATGGGAACTGGTGGGAATGGCTTGGTCGCCATTAAGAAAATTAAGAAGAAAGTTTCTATAATTTAATAGTGAATAATTCAACAAAAATTAAATTTTAGTCATTAATCTACATCCAGATATTTCAAGAGGCTTTCGTTGGAAAGTAGAATTTTTCTATAACAATGATGCAGTCTCTTTATGTGTCCAGATGGACATATGACACACCAGAGTGGGGTACCCTTAGGAAGGGGCTAAGTCTAAAACCTCTTCTATTCACCTCAAAAGTAATGAACACCTATTTCAGATGAGGTTTCCGGTTTACATCGCTACAAGAAAGAAGTGCCAAATGTGGAACTTAAACACAAATATGGAGGGTATTAGATTTTTTCAATAAGGATTTATAAGAGACAACGACTATATTCGTAGTTAATATGAAGAAGATTATAACACTAATAAAACCAAATAAGTAAACAAAAGGAGGAATCTACCCAAATGTGAGATAGATTCCTCTTTTTATATTTTTTAAACTATAGAGATTATTTTTTTAGTGGCCTCCTTATTGAGCCTCACTTAATACCTATAAAGATACCTTACAAAATCTGATAGTTTGAGAAAAGAGATGATTTGCACTACGAGTGGTAATCGTAGATTTAGGGTATTTTTCCAATATGCTATTTACATTATGTAACCCAAGACCTCTTCCTTCCCCTTTACTAGAGTACCCCCTAGCAAAAATACGACTAACATCCACCTTTTCTGTTTTTATACTATTTTCGACGATAAGTACCAACGAATCATCATTATTCATGAAAGCAACAGTCATTCTTGGATTTATAGCTTCAATCGTAGCTTCGATAGCATTATCACAAAGGACAGAAAGAACAGTTATGAAATCTAGTAATTCTATCCTAAAATTACTAACAGGTTCTTCAATCTCAACAGAAATTGAAATACCTCTATTTTGTGCCTCAAGTAATTTAGCGGAAAGAATACTTTTGATAGCATCATTCTTAATATTACTAAGTTTAGCAATATCAAACTTACTATCATAGAATTGGTTTGCACTATCTCTAAGTACGCCATTGTAAACAGTTTTAATAGCTTCAATATCTTGATTATCAATTCCTAATTTTAGACTGGTCAAAATATTAATGTAGTCATGACGGAAACTTCTAATTTCCTCATAAAGTGATTCAACATGATGGCTATAGATAGATAGTTCATTTAGTTGAGTATCTTTTTGATCAATAATTTCCTTCTCTAGTTTTTCTTTTGAAATTGCATTGAGATAGAGTAGCATTACAAAAAACAGAACAATATAAAAGTTATTAATATGTCCTCTCCAGTTATCTGCATCAGCTAATTTGTCTCTATAAATAACAAGTATAGAAACTAAGAGCATATATACAAACATAGAGATGTTGATCAGTAATAAGAAAAACCTGAAATAGTGACGCTTGAAACCTTCTTTTATTTCGTTAAAATCTAACCTAAGAGATTTTACTATGAGTAAATGAAGAGGGAAAACCAGTAATTCAATTAAGATATCAAACCAACTTATTTTGACTTCATTGAAAACGTAGACTCCTAGTAAAGGGAAAACGTAGAATCCTAACATTCTACCTAGTAAGCTATCGACAATAATGGGGTACAAGCCATAAAAAATATCAAGTGTTTTACTACCATACTTATTCTGATATATGTTATAAGCGATAAAGATAAAAAAGAAAGCAAAGTACCCAACAGGAGGACATATGATGAGGAGTAGAACATACAAAAATGGACCAATAATACACCACAAAGGTTTAATTGGTTGGTTACTCACCTGTTGAAACATTAACAATACTGCTAATGTCTTAGAATATAACAGCAATAAATTTATAACTATATCCATAGAAACACCTTAGCTTTTCAAAGATTTAACTTTTTCTAGGAGGCCCTTATATTTCGTACGGGAAATGGGACATTCATTATTATTTTCAAACACTACCATTTTCTCTTCTTTATTGATCTTAACGATATTTTCAGGATTAACGATAAATGAACGATGGCATCTAAATAGGCGGTCATCAGCTCGTTCAACTTCTGAAATACTGGCGTAGAACTCCATTCGTTCTTCTTTAGTATGCAAAATAACTTTATGTATTGTTGGAGACGTTTCAAAAAATAAGATATTGTTAAAAGGAACTTGAACTTGAGCCGTAGCTGTTTCAAAAGTAAATGAATCTTGGGCAATAGTAGCACCCATTTTATTCATGGTATATTCAATTGCTAAATGAACACGTTCATAAAAATCTTCATCATCCAAAGCTTTATCGATAAAATCTAGTGCAGCAACTCTATATTTAAAAGTGACTGGCATAAATTCTGAATGTGTTGTTACAAAAACAATTGTTGCATTAGGATCTTTTTTTCGAATTTCTTTCGCAATGTCTAGCCCCTTTTTTTCTTCTCCTTTAATTTCAATATCTAAAAAGAAAAGTTGATGAGAACCTCTTTCGGTAATCGCATCAAGTAGCTGGCTAGGTTTTCCAAAAATCTCAGGTCCTTTACATTTTAGAGATTTTTTTGCAATAACATCCTTAATAACGGTCTCTATTCGCGTTTGTTGTAAAAATTCGTCTTCTAAAATAAAAATATTTAACAATTAGTATACTCTCCATTCGATAAAATATTTAGTACGGTAGTAAAAGACATTGAAGTCTTTTTCCAGTATGAAAATATATTTGTTTTTTTTTTTAGGACGTCTAAATAAAAATCCATGTTTCTTTGCAAATACAGATAATTTTCCCTAATATGCAGTACACATATAAGTATGGAAACTTTTAAGTAATGATAGTAGTCATAAAACCGGTATATCGTAACAGTTCTAGAAACTATTATATCGGTATACTTTTACTGTAAATGACAAAAAATGAACCGTTTATGATATATGACAAATTAAATGGTATAACCAAGCTATAATAAAAATAGGAATTGGAGGTGAAGTATGTTCAATATTGTGAGGCACTTTTGGTTGTTGATAACTGTTAAAAAGTATATTAAAAAATATAAGTTAAAAGTTAAAGTTAACAATCATTTTAATTCTATAAGGATTACTACAGCAACTAACACTCTTTATTTTATCACATTTACAAAGAATTGTAATTATGGAAAAAAGTTAAAAAAATTAGGAGGAGTAACGTTTATGCACAAATTATTTTATTGACAGCGAATATTGATTATAACAAAATATTTAATGAACATCTCGAACTATTAGGTGTCATTGATATCAAAAAGTCATTAGCGAATACCTCTAATGAAATTAGTGATTATCTAGATTATTTTTTTAATATCGAAAAGGTGCATTAACCTCTCTGTAATGAAGCTTTAGGCGATGTATCAAAAAAACTAAAGCGTTATATTAGTTAGTGGCCGGGAGATTCAATCTAATATAATACTTTAGAGGTACTCCTGATGGGCCACAATGATAAGGGTTTAATACATACTACATGGAATTGTAAGTATCATATTGTTTTCGTCCCAAAATATAGACGTCAGATAATTTATGGGAAATACAAAGCAAGTATTGGTCAAATCTTACGGTTATTATGTGAAAGAAAAGGCGTTGAAATTCATGAAGCAGAAGCTTGCCCAGCTTACATTCACATGTTGGTGAGTATACCACCGAAACAAATTATTTCCTCATTTATGGGATATTTAAAGGGTAAAAATAGCTTAATGATATTCGATCGACACGCTATTTTAAACTATAAATATGGGAACCGCAAATTTTGGTGTCGCAGTTTTATGTTGATACGGTTGGGCGAAATCAGAAGTGACTTGAAGAATATATTCGTAATCAATTACAAGAAGACGTGATAGCAGATCAGCTCAGTCTTTTCGAGGAATATGATCCGTTTACAGGTGAGAAGAATAAAAGAAAGTAGTCTTGATTTGACCCGCTAGTCGGGACAGCTAGTAAAGGTGGTGCTGAAGGGAAAACATTCGGTAGGCCTTTAGGCCTCGGCCGGTAGCAGAGGCTTTCAGCCGAAGAGCAAAACACCCGTTCTGATATGATACCTCTTAAGTAGACATGGTAAATACCTAAAATCTACTTAAGAGGTATTTTTATGTCTAGAAGAGAAAATTTCACTCCATTCGAGAAAGAACAAGCTTGTATCGATTATATTAATGGTAATTGTTCCAGATCTGAAATACGTAACTGTCCCCATATTTCCACAAGGGCGATTCAAGATTGGGCTGCTATCTATAAAAAATATGGGATTTTAGGATTTACAAAGAAAACAAAAAATCGTTCCTATTCAAAAGAATTTAAAATGGAACTTGTAAAAAATGTATTAGTGATGGCGAAGAAAGTTTAATTGATAAAAGGAATCATCACAAACTAGATGACGAGGTTAGGTAAACAGCGCCATGAATCAAAATACTTAGCGATTGAATGCTTTAACTGAAATAAAGGTTGAAGCATTAGCTGAATGTGCAATCTGCTCGGAATTACGTGTTCTGCATTTTATGAATGGAAACATAGAGTAGTCCCAGCAGAGGAACAGTACAACCGTAGGGCTAAGCAAAAAGGTCAAAAGTCTTGTTTGACACCAAAGTTGAAAAAGGAAATTGAGAACGGTTAAAAATCCTCTTGGTCGCCTGAACAGATTTGTGGTCCGCTATCAGCTTGAACAAAAGCCAATGGTAGCTTTTAAAACTATTTATAACTGGCTCTATGCTGGTTTGATTGATTTGGATTTGAGCGTCTTTCGTCATAAAGGAAAAACTCGACAACCCAAAGAAACACTTGGAAGATTTAGGCTTGGTACGCCAATTTCCCAAAGAAAACAGATTTAGCGACTATCTCTGATGAGGCTTTGAACAAGGCCTTATATGATATCAATCACCGACCACGAAAATGTTTACCTTACAGGACTGCTTGTGAAGCCCTAATAGAAGAGTTCGAGTAAATGTTGCACTTATTCTTGCAATTTATCAAGTATACATTATCAGAGAAGTATATCAATCTGGCTCTTGGTTTTGAGTTCTAATTTGTGCGTGGGTGTCACTGGGTTAAAAAAGGTATATGAAGTTTAGTATAATGGTTCCAAAAAAATTGAAGAGAAGGAATAAACAAATGACAAGAACACCAGGTAATAAAAAATGGTTACAAAATATTGCTAAGAAAATCAATCTCCCACTTTATCCGAAGAAAAAATTTAATGGGGAAGAAGTCACTCTCATGCCTGATGGGACAGTCCGATTATCTGAAACAGGAGATAAGCCTTCTGCAGAAACACTGGAAGCCTATCAAGACTTCGTTAAGAAATTCAATGAAAGACTACGTCGTTTTGGGGTAAGAACAATCGATGGAAAAGCGACATTAAATACTGTCTCTCGATTTTCGGACGATTATTATAAGAAGTATGCCTCTATACCATTACTGAAGCAAGTATACCCTAATAATGACTTTCCTTTCCATTTGCAACTTCAAGAGGAAAGCATGATTCAAATCAACTATAGCCAAGAAACGGATTATGAGTTAATTAGTAAGCAACTAAACCAGTTAGATATGGATATCCTACTATTTATAGCTACTTTTCGAAATGTTCAACTACTGCAAATTTCAAGGGAGTTTGGTTTACCGATTCCTAAAATCAAACCACATCTCAAACGACTCAGAGAGTTTTACTTAGTTCAAGAGTGGGAGTTCGAACGTGAAGATACTCCAGGGACTCTTGCGACAAGTTACTCTATTTACAGTCATGGAACGATGTTGCTCTTACTAGCAAATAAGATCAGCAGAAACTTCACTTATAAATGGAAAGATATCCTCCGAGAAGAAGATAATTACTCACCTATTCGATACTGGAAAGTCGTAGATGCCTATCAGAATTTTAAGTTTAATCAATACTATGCGTATTTTGTTCCGACGTCAAAACTTGAGAGGTTCACCTATACAGTGACGAATACAAAAGAAAAGAGTGAGAGTGCAAGTCCTCTTTCTGGGATGGAAAAACGAAAATCAGAATTACAATCCAAAAAAGCGAAGAAGAGAGAGCGTACGTATACAGTCCATGTTCCTAGATACCTATTTATCGGTCAGTTAGCCCTTAATAAAAAGGAGGATGACGGTACAAAAAATCTTTTTGATGTGTATCCTTATATCACCAATGTAGGAGATACCAGCGATCTTGATAAATTGCTAAATGTCTTTAAACACTTTGGACGTTTCGAGGACGGTTTAGATGAAGAGGGAAACAAACGTTATCTACTGATTATCGTGGACAATTTTGATGATATTCAAGAAATTGAAGACAAATATATGCTTATTGAAAATGGTGGCTATAAGAACCTTAATAACATAATTTTCCTCAACCTAGAACTTGCTGCAGAAGAAGGGATTGATAAGTCTCTTGTTGTTATCAGAAGTCAGAATACAACTGATGGTGGTCGTGTGGCTAAATACATGCCTTTTAGAATGAATGAAGCGTTTAACGAGCGTCCACTAATCAAAGATGCCGAACTAGAAGAGTTAAATCAAGAAGAAGGTGATACTGATGCTTAATATCTATATTGATCCCTACGTCCTATCTCCTTTTGAAGCCTCTCCCTTTTTTCATAAGCTGACTAACTTTGCAAAATCTAAAGACCACAGAGTCGCTATTATGGGATTTAAGTCACATATTTCTTGGAATGCTCTATCGTATTTAGAAGATAAAGCTAATATTACGATTACCCACAATCATGCAGATCTAGAGGATGAGAAAAAACATGCCGTTCTGCTAGCGGGCTATTTAAAAAAGGATATTGAGTTAGTAACGTCTCCAACAAACCACATTACAGATATCTTCCTCTTTGATGAGCAGGCTCAAATGGATACGAATACTTTGTCTCAGCTACTCAGCAAGGTCCCTTACGTACATTACCTATCAACAGAACATTTTTTCCATTCTCCCCACGTCAATAATTTCCCTAAGAACAGACCATTTATTTTTAATACCCAACTTTTTCGAGACACGAGAAATATATATTTTGCTAACAGTTTAGTAGAGGGTCACGATTCTTTATTTGAGAGTCTAGCTAAAAATGATATTACCCAACAATCATTTTTTGGTAGCAACAACTATATCTATATACCAGGTCATAATGGAAAAGAAGAATCACGCGCTAAGGTCATTATGAACGTCACAAAAATTGAAGATTTGACGGTTGAAAGCATAAAACCTTTGGAGCTAGTCTCAGCAACTTTAGAACCTCAACAAAGCATGAAAGAGCTACGTTTAGACGAAATTGAAGAACGTCTAAAGCAGAAAATGAAAAGCTCCTCTAAAATTAAAAACAATGAAAATTCAAGTGAAGTCTTGAAAATTACCTCTGAAACCCTTACAATGATAAGGAAGGTAATGGATTGTATTGGGAGGATGGAAAATAGTTTAAATGCTAAGATGGCTGAACAAGCTGACGACAACAATAAACTTGATTCAGATTTTGATCCATTATACGCCTTCAGGGCCCAACATGATAAATTGGGGGAAGATTAAACAATAATAAGGGTTGAAGGAGAGTAAAATGACTGATGAAGTAATGACTAAAAAGAATATTTACTTAGTGTCAGATGTTGACAAAGCTAGGGAACTTGATGCATACATCGTAAGTACAAAAGATGGTATGGAAGTCTTTGGACTTATTGGCTGTGATGAACTCGAGGAATTAACAGATGCTCAACGAGAATTTGTGCAGAGCGATGAAGCGATGCAATTCAAAAGTAACTAAGCTCAATGAGAGATTAAAAAGCTGAGAAATCAGCTTTTTTGAGTAGAAGAAAAGATTATAAGGGATTAAAAAATGATAGATTATATACTCTGGATAGTTAATGTGATAGTTAATGTGATAGTAATACTTTTGCCTTATTTAGGCGGACTATCACTTCTTGCGATAATTTTAGTAGTAAGTATACCCTATCTTAAAAAGAAGATTAGTGTTTCTCAGATAATAAAAGAGCATGCTGACGCCCTAATAGGAGCAGTGGTGATTTTTATTTTGATATTACCATTCATTTTATGGAAATCAGGATATTACGGAGAAAATAAATTATTTGCTAACTCAGATACTTTAGGCTACTATGGAGCAGTTATAGGATGTACAATTACTGTATTGGGAATTCATTGGACATTTAACAATGAAAAAGTAGTTGCAGCAGAAGGAAGAAGAAATGATAGTTTACCTATCTTAAAATTTGAGCTAAAAAATACATATGATGTAGATAAACCATATGATCTTTTAGTTATAAGAGAAATAGATACTTATAGAAAATACAAATCCTTGGAAAAAAATGAAAAAAAATTATATGAAGAATTATCAAACTTGCGCAATAAACAGGGAAATATCTTAGATAAAGTTAGGAAGCAAAAAAATTTCGAAGGTTATGAAATGGAATTTGAAGACAATATCAAGAGTATTACAAAAAACCAAACGGACATAGATGAGAACTCAGAAAAATTAGCAGAAATCTTTTTTTATGGTTCTACATTTTTTTTAAATATAAATAATATAGGTTTACAGACCGCAATTTTATCTTCTATTAGTCTGTGTTCAAAAAATGGCATAACTTCTAAAGTTGGGGTGAATCATGAAAATAGTCAAAAAACAAAATGGGCAGTAGAAAATACAGCTAAGATAGAAAAGTTTGCTGTTACTAAAGAGGAAGAACTAAACTTAAAAATTAAATTTTTTTATTGTGATGTTCTAAGTAATATTAAAAGTAAAATAGAAAAAAAAGAGTATTATGACGGGGGAGATTATATTTCAATAGATTTTACAGATGTCTATCAAAATAAATATAGATATAAACTTCCAATTCAGCTAATAAAAGTCAATGGAAAATATTCAGTACATATGGTTCATAAGGGTGTGCCAGTTCTTCCAGAAATAATAGAGAAGTCATCGTCTTGAAATTCTGTAGGACTAATTTACAAATAAGCCTTCAGATATATTTCTGAAGACTTTTTTTATAAAATCTTATAAAGAAATAAATTTATTGGGCAACTGTTCGGAAAACAGTTATTTGTTGAATACACATGTTAGCTATGATAAACTACTACTAACAAGAAAATTGTTAGATTTGAGGCTGATATGAAACAAGAAACACTAATGAAAAATATAAACGGGTTGCTTGAGATTATGCCTTGGTATGTTAAGGAATATTATCAAGCAAAGCTCGTAATTCCATATAGCTATAAGACACTGTATGAGTACTTAAAGGAATATAGACGATTTTTTGAATGGTTGATTAGAGATCATGAGAAATTGGGTAAAACCGCACGATACGCAGATTATGATACGATTGCCGATGTTCATATTGATGAGCTGGCCCATTTACCAAAGTCTATTATCGAAGCTTATTTTGTCTATCTTCGTGAAAATACTGAGCGTCGTTCAATCTCTGAAGTCAGCATTGTTCGGACTAAGGATGCTCTCTCAAGTTTGTTTAAGTATCTTACTCAAGAAACTGAGAATGACGAGGGTGAGCCTTATTTTTACCGAAATGTCATGGTTAAGGTCAAAATCAAGAAACCTAAAGATACCTTGGCTAGTCGTGCTGATAACATGAAAGAAAAACTCTTTTTAAATGATACACAGTCTTTCTTGGACTATATTGATAATGAACATGAAAAGAAAATCTCAAAACGTGCCCAGGTATCCTTTGTCAAAAATAAAGAGCGTGATCTTGCTGTCATAGCACTTCTACTTTCTACTGGAGTCCGGTTATCTGAATTAGTGAACCTAGATATGCAAGATGTCAATCTAGCCACAAGAACAATTACAGTTATTCGAAAAGGTGGGAAAAAGGACGTTGTAAATATCGCTCCATTTGGCATACCTTATATCGAGCGTTATTTAGAAGTTAGGAAGGGACGCTACTCAGCTAGTGATTCAGATAAAGCATTCTTCTTAACGACTCAGAATAAAGTGCCTGCAAGACTTGGCACACGTTCTGTCGAGCTATTGGTGAAGAAGTTATCTACCGCCTATGGTAAACCCACTACTCCTCACAAACTGCGACACACACTTGCGACACGTCTATATGAGCAAACAAAAGACAGCCTCCTAGTCTCTCAACAATTGGGACACAAGGGGACTGCAATGGTAGAGGTTTATGCACACGTAGCTGCAGAGACGACTAAGGAAGCACTGAGTGACTTGTAGTTTATTGTCAATTCTCTTTTAGCTATACACGATACATAGTACAATATATATGTATCGGCTTAAGAGTGTTAGAAAGTAATTTGAGATTTAGGACATGAATTATAGGGAGACGTATGAGAAGAGTTTTAAATAATAAGCTATATTTGAAAGTTCTGGTGTCAGATTTAATATCAAATTTTGGAGATACATTAAAGAAACGTAGGAGATAGTCTATGCATCACAAATCTATCATCAAGCTATTCATTCTATTCATTGCCAGTTTGGGAATAATCATCATCCTTTTTTTAGGAGGGATGATTTACATCAATAATAACTTATCAACCTATTTTATTTATTATGTAAAGCATTTACCACACGCCAAAAATACTAATCCTGAAATGGTGATGATTTTGGATAATCTAGATTCAATAGATGACCCAAACATTAAAGGATTAAGATATGATACAGATGGTAATAATTCAATTATAAATGGAGAAGGGACCATTCTAACTCAGGCTCCTGATAGCAATTCTATTCAGTATGCACTTATTCCTAAAGGAACCCCTCAAGAAAATTATCGAACTTATTATTTTAGTGATAATGGTAAATTTTATACTTACTATTATCAAAGACCTGACGAGGGAAAAGATATTTACGATGATAGTGAAGAAAGACAGAGGGAAGCTCAACACTATATTGATGAAATAATTACTCCCATAGTGAATAAATTAGAGGATAAGCCTCGTGTTGATTTACAATGGTTTTTCAATAAAAAATATCAAGAACGTTTTTCGAGGGACTAATCTTTTATTACTCAACTGTCAACTTTAACCTTGTTAGCATTTTAGATGCTATATACCTTCCTCAGGGAGTAAATAACACTATCAATGTTAAAGAGAAATAATACATCTGCTTATAAGACACTGTTTAAATTAATTTCCCCAACACGATACATAGTACTATATATAGCTGAAAATCTATTGAATGAAGCAGATGAAGATGATGAAATTGTCGATGTTATCATTGATGAAGATGGTTCAATCATTACAGTTGATTTTAGTTAATCTAGTTAAAAAGCAACAACCACATAATATAGGTTGTTGCTTTTTTAGTGAATATGATTTTCCAAAAGCTGAATTTGAAGGATATTGTCGAGTTGAACTAATCTATATCCTTCACAAGTCTTTATTGATATTTCCTTACGAGACAGTTCTCTCACTTCGCCAAATAAAGTAACTTTTTTATCACGATGTTTGATAGTGAATTGGCCTTTAAGTTGGTTGGCATAGAGTTGAGAAAGTAATAAGAGTTTCTGAGGCTTACTTAAGTCTGTTGAGAAGTCAACACGATATTTAGCAGCATGTAATGATGAGGTATGCTCAGACAGAAAGAATCCCATCCACTTTTGCATCCCAGGATCTTGGTATTCTCTTGCTGCTTGAAATGGTAAATAAGAACGATCAATCATTTTAAACCATCCAATCCTCCAGCAGAATGTCCTCCGATGAGCCTACTTCTGGCAATACTTCTTGATGCCCCGTCAAGTGCATTAGCTTTTAGCAGAGAGGTAAAGCCAAATTGGTCTCTGATAGAATCTATTGCTGTCTGGAGCCTTTCTTCTTTTTCAATTTGTTCGACATCATCGAATAGTGAGATTAATCCAAAAGATTCATCTACAAACCCAGAATAATTAACCGCTACACTTCGGATTGCCCCTGAAGTGTATTTATTATGGAATAATTTCAACACATAGTTTGTCAGCAGGTCAGTGTTATTCGTTGGTTCAATTTTCATTTGAGTATTGATAGAACGCTTGTTCTCATGCTTAGAGTAGCCAAGGTGTATTGAAACAACAGTCGCTTTTTTGCCTATCTTTCTCAGTCGGATAGCAACTTGTTCGGCCATCTCTCTAAGGACAATCTCAATATCACGTTGTCTAAAATAGTCTCTAGGTAGAACCTGGGAGTTGCCTAGACCTTTTGATCTGGGTTTGTAGGGCTTATGAACGTTACTTTCATCAATACCATTAGCATGAAACCATAAACGAAGGCCAGCTACTCCTAGTTCTTTCTTCAAGATATCCGGGTTTGCATTTGCCAAGTCTTTGATTGAGTGGATACCTAACATATTGAAGCGTTTCTCCATTCTCTTACCGATACCCCAGAAATCTGTCATCTTAGGAATAGACCATACCTTATTCTCCACATCCTCATAGGACCAGTTAGCTCTCATGGTTGGAGTTTTCTTTGCTTCATTATCAAGGGCTAATTTAGCAAGTAATGGGTTAGCATTGGACATACCAACGGTTGAATAGATGCCAGTTTGTCTCCAGATGTCCCTTTGGATCCTTGCTGAAATAAGGTCAAGTTTTTGCTTTCGTGACAACTGCCTATCTGGAACGAAGTAATTAAGAGAACTAGACAGATCGATAAAACCCTCGTCTATAGAATAAGGATAAATATCGTTAGGGCTACCGTAGTTTTGAAAAATGCCTTGGATTTCCATATTAACTGCGATATACTCGTCCATTCTGGGAGGAACGATGAAAGTCACTTTTGCCCAGTCTTCAATGAATCGCACGTATTCTGGATCTGTTCTCAGTCCTTGTTTCTTGGCATTGTAGTACGAGAACTTTCTTGTTTGAACATCAAAAGGGAGGTCGTATGCTCTTCCTACGTTTGATTTTCCAAACACAGTCTTAAATATCGGTGAAGAAGCTAGGATGAGACCTGCAGAGTTATCAGCTCTACTCATAACACATAGAGAAGTCTTTAGAGGATGTAGCCCTCTTTCAACACATTCTACGCTAGCATAGAAAGACTTCATATCAATAAAAGCAATATCACTGCGAGGTTCCCTAGTGTAATCAAAATATCCCATGTGTCACCTCTTTTGTTAGTTTATAAGCTAACAAAAGTATAGACTATTTTGGTGAGGTTTTCAAGAGTTACAGTGTTGCCAATAGTCTTTGAGAGTAAAAAAAAACACCAATAGCTGTGTAATTGGCGTTTTCAGTAGTCTTCTAAATATTTTTAAAAGGGGTATCGAGTTATGTGGAACTTATTCAGAACTTCCTGATGATGATGGCTCGGTAGTAGCATGATAGTTATTTGCCTGGTCAATCATATCTTGCACATAAACACCCAAGAGTGTGTTATAACCATTTTCATCAATATTACTATGAAATTCAGGATTTACCCTTGTTTCTTTTGATGATTCGGGAACTCCAGCATCTTGTTGTTGTGCAGGTGTTGTTGGGGTACTTCCAGCTACCGTATTGCTGTTACTCTGAGCTGATTCACTAACAGTAGCTTGAGTAGAGCTTGAACTAGACGATGATGGTTGCGTAGAGGATGAGGTTTCCGTTTTTGAGGTGTTTTTGGTTGTGCTATCATCTTTAATCTCAATTAACTTCTCAAATATCTTTTGCGTCAAAGCATTTTGTTGTGAGGCCGTTAATGATGCTGCGACACGAATAACAACCGTTCCATAAACATAGTGTGAACCAGGGTTGATAACAGTTGGCAGACCATCGAAAGCACTTAAATAGTCATTTCGTTTTTTGGCATCTTCAGCCGTTTTATAGACCTCAACACATCCACCTGCATCTGTACCTTTTGCAACTAAATCAGCTCCAGCAACTGGATTAGTCACTTCATTGTCAGAGAAATAAACTGCTGCCGTATAACTTCCTTGCTTGTTTAAACCTTGGTTTGGATCATTATCTTCTGTGGCTGACTGAACTTCTGAAATCGTATCAATTTCCTTAAGACGACTTTCCACAAATGTATTGGAAGGATTGGTAATTTGTTTTAACTGCTTAACACTCGTTGAATACTTCTGGTTTTTATCTTTAAGATGTTTTATTTCTGTCGAGTAGTTAATTGGTTTTTTTAGTGATTTAACTTGTTTATTGATGTCGCTTGTTTTCTTTTTGATTTTAGGAACTACTTGCTTCTTCTTTTCAGCAGTTGAGACTTCGTTTTTTAGTTCAACCGTCAGATTTTCGTCTAAGGGTTTATCTTTACTGCTAAGTAGTTTCTTAGATACTTTGATTGTTTCCTCTAAGCTACTATTTTCTTTTTGAATTTTAGCTGTCACTTCATTAAATGACTTTACCGCTCTTTGATGTGGTGAAATTGCAAGTACATAGTACCCTATACCAAAACATAATAGTACGATAAAAGAAATTATGGCTTTTTTCTTTGAATCAATTTTTTTCATAAAATCAGATTTCATTTTTAATCTCCAAAAATCAAGTGTTCGTTACCTCAAATAGCTAACGGGGACTTCCTATTAAGTATTCTGTTTTTATTATACTTAAATGTTCTAACATTTTAAAGTAGTCTTCTGATTATTATTCAAGAAAATTATTGGAGTTGAGAAGTTTAGGATACTATTTATCAACAGATTACCAAAAATTCGTTTTCGGAGCTTATGTTATTGAGAAACAACATTACTAGCAACCTCTACCTTCATAATTTATCAATAAATGTACACAATTCTCAACCTCAGTAATCAACTGCTCTTGGGTGTTGAAATCATCGAGAGAATTATAAATCTCTCTTATACGATCTGAAAAGTTTTTATTTTTTGCTCTTTCACGTATTTCAGAAATACTTAGCACAACTCCTTTTTTATCGTATTCAAACCAAATGGATAAGGTTAATCTTGACATTTTTAAGAAATGTTCTAGTTTTTCTTTTTTCGAATTGTGCACGATATTTAATAAGAAAACATTATAATTTATGTATGTAGTTAGGCTAGAAAAGAATGGGAAAATATTGAAAAAGTAGGAAGTCAGAAAAATATCCATAGCTTGACTGAAATAACCATAGATAATAAATCGGAAAAGTTCTGTATCATTCATATCTTGTGGGACTATATCTGAGTACTCAATTCGATATTGTTTCAAACGGTCTTTTATCGCTTGTGTAGGATCGTCATAATCAAAGAGTAATATCTGCGATAAGTATTCATGTACGACCACATCATCTATATTCTCGTACTTGTGTAAATTATTAAAATCAATTCCTTCTATAAAGAAGTTTTCAATAAACGGTCTAATATCAACTTTTTCTTTGTTGATAGTTGAACTAGAAAATCTTAGTGGTAATACGTAAAAATTTGGAATCTCTTTTTCTAATAAAACTATCAAATCATCTATTGACTCTACAATTTTTTCTTTTAATTTTTTGAAGTATCTTTCCAATTGATGTACTGTATTTCCTTTTTCCATTACTTCTAAATAGGATAGTATTGGATCGTCAAATATTTGATAATTCCCTAATGCAAAGAGGATGTTCTTATCTGAGTTATCTACATTAAATTTAGAAACTGCTGTATAAAAATATGTGTTCGAATTATTAAAGAGATACTGGCTACACATCTCTAATAATTTTTGTTTTCTAAACCAAAAATTTCTAATTTTATCTAAATGATAAGCTACATTGTCTAAGTCCAAGTCCCCTCTAACTCTCTTCAGTAACTCTAAATATTCATTTTGTGATTGTCTTAGTTTATCTAGCATAAGCTATCACCTTCTATTTGCTCACTTGGAATAGGAAACACTTCTTTAATGACTGATAGATGCTTTGTCAAAACCATCACCAGATCATGACTAACATCAGGTAATTTTTGAATATCGTCTACATCGGGAATACCGTGGAATTGGTGTCCAGCAGAGGTGCATTTTAAAATCGAGCTTTCTCTAATCGCTCCCCAAAGTCCATGTTCAAATTGAGAATCATAATCATAGTGATATTTATATAAATCATCTTCCTCAACTTGTTTAAACTTTTTTCTTATATTCCCATTTCCGAAATATCTAGTATCCATATCTATAAATTCTTTATTTTGAAATTCAGATATTAGTAAATTTAGATATTCAAAATTAATATGAGAGTTTGTTAATTCAGGCCGATTTTCTATATAGCGTTCTGAAATTAGTTTATATCCACCAATACCATAATATTGATATTCTTCCCAAATATTTTTGTGTTTTTCTTCTTCAGCAATTAAATATTTTGTCATCACATAGTTTTCAATGCACGATCTTACTATAGAACGACCTGAAATCGTATATTGCAAATCATGATTCATTAATTCTAGTAACCGCTTATAAGAATAGGTTAGGATACTAGTTAAAACATAGAGTTTCTCGTTAAAAGGTTCTATACTTTGAAGCATATCTCTGTAATATTTTAATGCCGAAGATACTGTATCTTTTATCTTATTCAAATCTATAGTATTACTTCTATCCATAACAATTGAATATACCTCACAATCAGTTAGTTGACTAATATTATTCCAAAATCTTTTACTATAAGGATAGTTCATATCTTCGGACATTGATAAAGCTACCTCCATTGAGCGAATCTGAGGACGAATAATTCTCATTTCTGGATCCGATATATCCAAGTAAGGGTATTTAGTTAATCCGTCTACCATGTGTGACTGCGATTTTACAAATTTAATTTTTCCCTGTAGCATCTTGTAATACAGTAAAAAATATCTTACATCCGTTGATAATTGACTAGATTGGTCAGATATTTCATTTAGTACTTTAACAAGTATATCTAGTCTTTGATTAAAAGAGTGACTCTTGCTGTAAAAATTTTTACTCAAAACCTCTTCGCTATCAGGCAAAACTATTGAAAGTGGAGAAAATATTGATAAGTCGAAAGCAGAACTTAATGATTCAACAAAAATTTTCTTCTCATCAATATCTAAATTAAGTATTAAACTCATTGCCGGTAAAGGCAAGATTTTTTCTAGATCTAATGCTTTTGATAAATTAGTCAGAGCTAACATCATTCTTTCCATTTGCTCTATTCGATTTCCATATTGTAGAGCTAATCCAATCCAAAGATATTCTGGACCTTTTGAATGAGCCCAGTCAGATTCTTTGTCTATTGGAGTTACTAATTGACTGAATTTAGTTCTAAAGACTCCTTTTTTAAAATCATGGTCACTTAATTTACTAAACATAAGACACCTCTCCGTACAATACTACTAGTACTCTCGCTATTGTGCTATACCTCAAACATAAAAGATATTCGTTTTTAATGTTATTCCATTTTTTCAAGTTATTAATTTTGGTTTATTTTTCGAACATATTTATATTGATTTAATTCTAATACATTTAAAAAAAATACGCAATTTTGATAGAATTTGCGTATCTTATAATTATATATTTGAGAGTTATTATAAATTAACTTTCCGAAAAACAACTATTTTTTGGAAAATAATAAATTGTGAAATACTTATAATCTAATTAAAATCAAAAAGACATTCAAGATAAAAAACTTGAATGTCTTAAAATATTTAAAAGCTTTCAGACTCTTTAAATTAAGTCTCAGCTCCTGTATATAATGTAAAGGTAAAGCAATACACTAGACCTAGAGGTAAAAGAGACTTTCTACGTCCAAAAGACTTTGTCTATGAAGAGCATTTTGACAGCTATCTTTGTCCAGAGAATCAGGTGTTAAATTATGTACAACGACACGTGAAGGCTATAGAGAATATAAAAGCGAACCCCAAATTTGTAAGACCTGTTCCTTGTTGGTGATTTGTACTGACAGTCGACAGCACCAAAAAATCGTTGTACGTCATATTTGGAAAGATGCCCTAGAAGTCTGTAAAGATATCCGTCATCAAAGTCGTATGAAGGAACGGTATCAACACCGTAAAGAAACGATAGAACGTTTATTTGGAACTGCTAAAGAATATCATAACTTGCGTTATACCAGAGAAAAAGGAAAGTCCATAATGGAGGATAAGGTTGGGCTTACTTTGGCATGTCTAAATATCAAAAAATTGGTAAAAATGATGGTATGAAAGACCTGGTATTTTATCCCAATACCTCAATATTATTGGGTTATAGGAGAATTAAGTGTGAATATAAAAAAGACAAACATCAAAAACGATGTTTGTCTTCATTCTGAGAGGATAGCATCATTATATGCTATCCTTAGCTAGTCCTAAGATTATTGTGCAGGTCTCAAAGTTGCTGCTACTGTTCTAATAGAACTTTGTGTAAGTTCATCTTGTCTTTCTTCATCTGTGATTACACGAGGTTTTGGAAAGTTCTCGATAGGCTTTTCATGTTCTTGGGCTTGCTTTTTAGCTTGTTCCAGTCGTTGGTGTTGGGCTTCTGGGCCCCAGTCTTTTTCTGCAGCAATCTCAGAGACCATAAAGGCACTATATAGATATGCCTCTGGAACAATCATCTGGATTTGTTCTTTAGTGAAGCGGTCTCCTTCACTATAATCGACGACATCCCAAATTAGTCCGCCATTGCCATCTTCTCGTGCTGCAAGGAAGTGTTCGCATCCAATAGGATTTGAGAGATTGATCATAAAGAGTTCTTCAGACCATTCTCCAGTCATTACAGCATCAATGAATGTTTTATATTCATCGTCCGAGGCAAATGTTAGTTGACCTTCTTTTTCAGCTTTTTGTGCTTCACATAGTACCTCAAATCGTTCCTGGTATAGTGAGAAATTGTACTGCTTTAAAAAACTTGCTTGTTCCGTTGTTAAAATATTTTTCTTCATCGTGATTACCTCTTATTCTAAGTTAAATGTCAGTGTTACTTTAGTCAATGGGATGTGTTTAAGTCCCCAAAAGCCAGATTTCAGCAACACTTTGAACATACCAGCTACATTTCCTTCTGTATCTTGTCTAAACTTCTCATCTCTGATTTCCGTAAGACCTTTAAATTCATGAGAAATGCTACTAGCAATAGATGAACGCATCGACTCTTTGATATTGTCTACGGTGTCAAATCGTCCTCTTATATTTGCATTGTGTCTATCGTCAAAAATGATTTTATTGATCTGACCTTTGCTGAAGTTTCTTAAGGCAATAGCTACAACATAAGGAAGTGCAATCCCCAGTGTAACTAGAGGGTGTGTTAGAATATCAAACACAATACCTTTTAGAGTGGTGATAAGTACGATATAAGCCAATGCTCCTATCAATTTAAAGTAATTAACTGACATCGTAAATTTATTTTTTCGATTAGCTAATAACAAACCAATACATACATAAACTACCAGTAATACCAGGGCGACAATATGAATCGTCTTTGTTGAAACATTGAGAATATTGTTTGCTAATAACAGAACTGAAGTAGCTGTTATAAATATGATTTCAAGGAAATAAATACTATCAGCAAACCACTTTATCAGTAACATGAACATTAATTTATTATTTTTCAAAAAGACACCTTCTTTCTACTTATATGGTCTTGATTTCATAAGTCCATAATTATATAAATTATCAGTCCTCATATAAGCAACAACTTCCTTCCTAGTTCGTTTTAAAGTACTTCTTAATTATAGGAAAACAAATATCTATTTGTAACCCAGTGACACCTCCTAAAAAAACACAACTCTTGTGAGCTGTGTTTTTAGGGAATTATGAATTTAGAATAGGGAAAAGGAATTTTAAGAAGTGGGTGCTATCTTAGTACTCATTACTACGTTTAGAGAAACCAAGCATGCCAAGTGCAGTAGTTAAAATAACTGCACCTGCTGTAGAAATAGCTGAAGTTGATTTTTCACCAGTATTAGGAAGAACTTTGATAGCTTGTTGTTGGACAGGCACTTCTTCTACTGGAGTTACTGGGGTAGAAGTAGGTCCGCCAGACTCTCCTACTGGTGCTGCTGGTGGTGTATCGAATGAAACAAGATTTGATTTATAGGCATTACCAAAATCAATCTGATAGAAATCATTTTCTACAGTAGTACCTGCAGGGACTTGCAATGTAGCAGGGAGATTAACTGTTACATTATTGTTTTTTAGAATGTAGTCTTGGTAATAATCAACTGGATTTTTGGCTACCCAGAGATAGAATTCACCAGTTGGGTTAAGACCAGATTTTTCTAGGATATTGTTGATGGCATCAGTACGTCCTTCATCTGAAAGTACGTGATACATATCAAAAAGGTCTTTGACATCTTTGTTATTGCTATCGCGAATAGTAATAGCATCTTCATCTACAGTAAATGCACCATCTTGCACATCATCAAGGAGTGCAAATTTAAGTGCTTGTTTAGATGCAGCCATATCTTTGTATGGGCTATAATCAGTTGTCAAATGGAAGTTGACTTTATCATCAGATGTTGTTTGCCCATCAATGTCATTTCCTTTTGAGTCTGTAACAGACTTATGTGGTTTTGGAGCCGTTGGTGTCTTGTTAGTGACAGTATCAGAGAAGGTTTCGTAACCATTACGGCCAGCTTTATAAGTATTATCGTAGAAACCGTTATCGTCCGTTGCTACGAACTTGATTGTAGGTGCTTCAAGAGCTTTACCATCGTATTTGGCAGTAAATGTGTAGGTCTTAGAAGCCTCATCATAGTCAACGTTCCAACCTTTAGCCTCATTTTCAGTCTTGTTGGCTTCGATATTTGGAACTTCACCGAATTCAAGTGGATCACGTGTTGTCACGGTATCGCCAACTTTTGCATTAGCAAAGATGTTTCCATTATTCAAAACATACGTATGTTCATCATTTTTTGGAATCATCTTGCCATTAACATTTTCGCCGTCGCTGTTGAGGACAGTTTTAGTTACAGTTGGTTGATAATTCATACTGTAGTCATGGTAGCTTACAGATGGAATTTCTGGTTTAACTGGTTCATTAACCATTTTAACTGTAGCTGATGGAACCACGTTTGGATTAGTGAAATCAAGACTCAACTGACCATGTGTATTGATAATCCAGTTATCATCAATGTTAAGAATTGGGATAATACCAGTAGTCTCGCCTGGTTTCAAGACATAGGACTTATTAAGTGCAATACTACGATTGATATCTTCCGCAAAGCTAGAGTTACCATCATGGTTTACTGAGTAAATCTCTTCCCCGTCGGTGTAAACGTGGTAGTTAAGATTTTGGTTAACACCAGTATTCAGACGGTTACTTGTATAAGCATAGTTCCACAAATCGAGACTATTAAGTGTTACGGTTGTCGAACCGTCTCCGTTAGCTGCAGACGTGAAATTAACCTTACCATTAAGGGTACCTGTACCCAAAACACCCAAGCTATCATTAGCTGAGTCATTCATATCGTGCGTGAATGAGAAGGTTCCGTCTGGATTAACACTACCATTTTGAACAGAGTTACCATAAGTCAATTGATCAACATTTTGTGTTGTAACTCGTCCGTCAACATTAACGTTAGCATTATCCTTCATAGTAGCATAATCTTTGTTAAATTTGTCGATGGTTTCTTTGTTTGACGCAATCTGCTTATTAACCTGCTCAGTATAGGTGTTGTAATCACCTACATTCTTACCATCTCCACTTGAGATTTCAGTAGCTTCAGCTTTAATAAGTCCATTACTATCTTTAACCGCTTTGTCTACTTGGGTTTCAAGTGTATCGTGTGCTTTGTCAGCTGCATCATAGGCTGATTGGCGTCCAGATGCGTCCTGGGTAGCTTGTTTGATTGTAGCTACTTGTTCATTTTGGTCGGCCTTAATTTCAGCTTGCTTTGTTGCAAGATCTTCACTTGTGGTAGGTGTCCCTTTGTCTTGCGTAGCATCTTGTGTTACTTTAACCCCACTATCTTTAGCGGTAGCAACTGCATCTGTGACAGCTGTGTTGTCGATAGTTACCTTTTCAGCTTCAGTAGATGTATTAGCCTTTTCAGCGTAAGCATTATTATCATTAGTACTTACTGGCTGTGTAGTAGCTACTTCTGCTACTGTTTCAGTAGGTTGTGAATCAGTAGTGTTTGTTGCAGTCGCTGTGGTTGTTGGAGTAGAGACATCTGAAGTCGCAACAGCTGTAGCTTGTGACATAAGGCTGTCTGCGTTTGCTTGTGAGGTCGCAACTGGTTCTGAATTTACAGGAGCCTCAGTTACTTCATCTGCGGATGCTTGAGAAGCTCCCCCAACAATTGCTGCAGCACCGAGAGCAAGTACACCGACAGCTCCATAGACATTGTTTTTACGAATAGAGCCATGTCCTTTCGTAATATTTGAGCGTTTAAACATTTAAATAATAACCTTTCTTAGTTTGAATACCATTTATCTTGTTTTACAGCTGTACGTTGAAGACCAAGTGCTGCCAAAATCAAGAATCCAAAGGTAACGAGTTTTGTTCCAGTTTCCCCTGTTTCAGGAAGTGTTACCATTTCTCCTGCCTCGGTCTTAACAGAGACAGTTCCATCCTCATTCACTGCTCCTCCTGCCTGTGAAGCTGGAACTGAGGCTACAGAACCATCGAAGTTTTGTACGACAAGATCACTATTGTTTGTTGAGACAACTTTATAACCAGTATTTGTAACGACTGGTTGACTAGGAGTCACATTAAGTACAACTTGTTTTGTTGAAGGAGAAACGTCCCCTGGTTTAGGTGTTTCTTGAACATTCGTGTCGCTAACTTTAGGAGCTTCTTCAGTTTTAGGAGACTCAACTACCTTGTTTGAAGTTGCTGCTGAAGTTGAAGTGATTTCCGTACGACTGTCTGATTTATGTTCAGTAGGCGTAGAAACTCCAGTTCCATTGGTTCCGTCAAGAATATGAGGAGTGTTTGTAGCAGTTTCAGACAGTTCTGGAGAAGTTGATGATTTCTCAGAAGATGTTGTTCCTTCGCTACTTGGCAAACTTACACCTGTTCCAGAAGTTCCATCAGACACTTTTGGTGTTTCTGAACTTGTTGAAGAAGATTCAGCTGAAGTTGATGAGCCACTAGGTGCTTCAGAACTTGAAGCGTTATTCCCTTCAGTTGGTGCTGGAGTTGGTGTGGCAACCGTTGACCCTTTATCATTAACAGTATTTGTTGAACTTTCACTGCTACTGCTAGTGTTATTTTCACTATTGTGGTTAGCATTAGCAGTATCCGTAGCGTTAGGCTTAGTAGGAGTTTCTGTTACTGTGTGCTCTGAAGGGGTAGGAGTTTCTGATGCAGTTGAAGTTGTATCAGAAGTAGAGTTTCCTTCACTTCCTTCAGAGGTAGCTGTAGACGTTTCAGCAGTTGTACTTGCATTTTCAGAAGTCGTAGGTGTAGCCTCAGAATTTTCTGAAGTCTTCCCTTCGTCATGATTTGGCGTAGTAACGCTTGGTGTTGTAGGTGTAGCTACGCCAGTACCAGTAGAACCGTCAGTTACTTTAGGTGTTTCAGTTGTTACACCTTCATTTTTTGGACTGTCAACTTTAGGTACTTCAGCTTCATTAGTTGGGACATCTGTGGTATTGGTACCAGGTGTCGCTGGTGTTGATGAAAGAAGTGTATCGGAGTGTCCAGTCGCAACAGTAGCATTATCTGTTGGTCCAGTTGGCGCATCAGTTTGGTCTGCTGATACTCCATTATTAACCAAACCTGCTGCTAAAAGAGCTGTTAAAAAAGCTCCACATTTTAGGATCATTGAACGTTTGTTTTTATCCATGAATAAGCAATTTCCTTTCTTAAAAAATTACAATTAGATGATAGCAAAAGTCATCCCTGACTCAAACCCAGTGACACCCTTTGAATACACAAAAAAAGAGCATACTGCTCTTTTGTAATCTATTCATGAAATTTATTGTTGTCTAAATATTTAAGACCTTTTTGTTTCTAGTACGAAACGTTCAAGCTCCCCTTCAAACTTATCTAGTAATACAGTATAGGACAGGATAGATACGACAACCTCCAAATCATTAGCGAGTAACTTATTGAGAGTCGCATTTAAATGTAGCAGTTGTTCGTCAGTTAAAGAGGATGCCTCATCAATAACCAAATATATAGATGTATCTTTGACTTCTACGTTTAACAAAAAATCTATGAAGCTATCAAAGTCGCTAAACGATAGGTCACAATTCACTTCTTTTTTATTATTGCCATTAAAATAGACGATAAGATTATTGGTGTTTTCACTTAAATATTCGATATAATTACTTGCGAGGTAGGTTTTTCCAGAACCAACCTTTCCAAAAATATTAGTTATCCTATTTCGTTTAGACATTATCTGGAAAATATCTAACAACGTTTCTGAGGGTTCGACTAACAATTTGCTATTATATCTCTTTATGCTAGCTTTATTATTAATATTTTTCATATTCGCTTACTCTCCTTCTCCCATTATAACACGTTTTGCATTGCCAAAATTGTAAAGCCAAGACCACCTATACTAGGAATTACTAATATTAGAGGGGCCTTCGTTATCATTAAGCAATAATTTGAAATAAAATGTTCAATGGATAAGTTGAATAAGTTAAGTGAGGAAAGATCAAAAAATAACCAAGATAAAATAAGTGTCTGCATGAAGGTAAATGAAACAAAGCAAAAAATAATTGCTATAAACTTACTGAAAGTTTTCATATTCTGTCCTCCTATCTATATGATACAAAGCCCTATCTTTTCAGCCATTTCATCATGGCTAAAATAATGGTCAATGTATTTCAAATAACCTTTCATTACACCGCATCCTTCATGACCGTAAATGTCAATCCAAGCCCTCCCAAAATACACAGAACTAAAAGTGGAGGAACCTTTGTGATAATGTAGAAAACTCCTGAAAACATAAAATCAAAGGATAGGTTAAATGATGAATAATTTAAAAATAACAAAGATAAGATAAGTAACTGAGCAAAGGTAAACCAAGCAAAGTAAAGAAAGAAAACTATATATCTACTAGAAGTTCTCATGTTATATTCTCCAATCTATATATCATAAGGAAGTTCTTGAAAAGCCTATTAATTAAAAGCTCGTCTACGCATTGAGATCCCAATTTCTTGCCAAGATACCTCCATATCATCAGAGGGTGTGTCTCCTAATAGGAAAACGGACTTATTATGGAATAGAGCATCAAATCCAATGTCCTCATAAAAGAGTTCTTCGTCATCATATTGAAAGCCAAAATCAATGTCGAATTCATTGTTAAATATAGCACGGCAAATAAAGTACGCACCTAGACCATAATAAGTAATAGCTTCATTTGAACCTTTAGGTGTAGCTTCAAATCGATAGTACTTCTCTACTTCAATGGAGTCTTGAGCATTGACTTCAATAGGCTTAAGATAACAGTACCCACGACTAGCGAGAGCTTCATCTAATTGCTGACGTAGAGGGCTTTTTTTATGAGCGATGAGACCAGGGATGGCATCCGAGTTACTATCAATAAAGTCACACGCATTCAGAAGAATTAAGCCTTCTTGAAAAAAGTTGGGACTAGTCTGTCTGTCCAGCCACTCACCTAAAAATCGGTTAATACGAGGTGTATTCATGATTTTCTCCTTTCGTAGATATTTAATCGTCTTTTCTTAAACTAAAATTAGTGTAGCACAGAGGAAATTACAAGAGCAAGCGCAGAGAGCCCTAAATTTTTAAAAGTCATATAAAATGAACTATTTTTTAGACGTTGCTTTATCAACTTCAAGGTTTACTTGATAAATTCCTTTTTCTTCGTTGAAGGAAAGATAAGCGTAAGCATCGAATGGGCCATATTTACCTTCGATGTTCTTGATAAGGTTTGTTCGTCCTTTATCAGATAAAAGGTCACTGATTTGTTTCTTGGTGAGTGTTTTTTTCTTGTCTTTAATAAAACCTACAGTGATCCAGAAGTTAAAGCTACAAACAGGTGTTGCACCTGATTCTCTTTCTTCTTTTGATAAGATATTATCTTCACACTGAGCCACTTTTGATTTTCCTAGGACTTTGACGGCCTTTCCACATAAAGGACAGTTACCAAGTTTACCATCAGCTTTTGCTACTGCTTGCTCGATAAAGTCTTGGAAAGGAGTGTAATCAGTTCTATCTACAGCATTAATCAGATTTTCGATGAGGTTGTTGTGAGGATTCTCAATACCTAGATACCTATAGATATTTTTCAGGAATTTCTCTTGTGTATTGGTCCCTTCAGCTATTTTACTGAGTGATTGCTCCCATATTGCTGTTGTTTCTGGTTGAGATAAGACACGTTCATCTTTAAGTGTCTCACAGATCAACCAACCAAGTTCAGATAAATAGATTTTTCCTTGCTTGACTATCACCCATTTATTAACGACGATTTCATCCAGTATTGCTCCCCTAGTTGCTGCAGTACCTAAACCTTTGATTTGTTTCATGATAGCGATAAGCTCTTCATCATCTAGGTCCCGGCCAGCAGTTCTCATTGCTCGAAGCCAGGTACTATTCGTGTGGCGAGGCGGTTTTTTAACACGTCTTTCCGCTGGCACTAGGTGCGAAGTGACAGTATCGTTAGTTTGAACTTTAATAAGCTCCCTCGCCTCACTTTCTTCTATCACTCCATCAAGCAGGCTCGCACTATCTTGGAATAAAACTTGCCAACCAGGGGTTTTGGGAACTTGACCTACAGTTTTAAACTTTCCAGCTCCTACCTGAGTAATGATTGTAGTCTGTTCATACTGGTATTTCGGGAAAAACATGGTTAGTGTTCTTCTGATAACTGCTTTGTAGACAATCTTCAGTGCATCAGGAAGGGCTTCTACTTCTTCTTTAGTGGGAATTACTGTAGTTGGAACTACTGCTGAGTGGTTTGCAGCTTTCTTGTCATTAACAAAAAAGCCATCTGGACGCTCTGGAAATACTAAATCCTCTTCACTGAATCCAACCAATCGAGCTAATGCTGGTGCTTGTTGCTTCAATGTCTCATAACGTTCCCTAGAAATATAAAAAGACAAAGATCTTGGGTACGTGATTAGTTTCCTCACCTCATATAATTCTTGGCAAGGGCCTTCTAGAACTTCTTTTGCTGTCAATCCTAAGAGTTTACCTAATTCTTCTTGTATCGAGTCAAGGCAATAAAGCCTTGGTGGTCGTTTTTCTTTCAGTTCAACTTCATGTTCAACGATAACACCTTTTTTACTATCTCCAATAATTTTTGGGTTCTGAATTAGCTTTTCCCAATCTTCTCTAGTGGGACAGTCTCCTTCCCAAGGTTCACCCTTTTTGTCACCTTTAGAATACGGAATATCAATAGGAATATAATTACCCTTGTAGATGCCATTAGGATGTTCAAAGGTTGCTTCTAATTCCCAATAAGTTGTTGGGACAAAATCTCGGATGGCTAATTCTCTTAAATAGATCAAAAATAGAGCTACGGTTTTGATTCTTCCTACTGCAATCTTACCGTCCTTGCCTGACCTATCCAATTTCAATCCTATCTTATCTTCTAATAGGAGACTTAAAGCACGGGAAGCGTTCATCCCAAGAAGCCAATCAGCAATAGCTCGCGTTTGTGCTTCAATAGCTTGCAAGACTCGATAGTCTATTTCACGTAGTTTTTTCACTCCCTCTTGAATCTTTGTTGGTGTTAATTCATCAACCCAAAGGGACTTGATCATTTTCTTTGGACCTTCCTGGTCTAAAATACCAGTCATAAGGCTAATACTATAGGCAATATGACTACCTTCACGGTCTATATCGGTAGCCCAAACAATCATCCTAGATTTCTCAAAGAAATCCTTAACCTTCTTGAACTGCCATTCTTTCTGTGTCATAACCTTATATTCAAATTTTTCAGGAATAATAGGTAAGGTGTCCAAACGCCACTCTTTCCATTCGGCTTTATAATCTTCTGGTTCTTTTAACTCTAGCATATGACCTTGAGCCCAGATAATCGTGATCAACTCTCCATTGTGGTAAGCAGCATTTTTAAATTGAATAAAACCTTGTTTTTTATATTTTTCATCTAGTTGAGTTGCAGAAAGTGTATTATCTGCAGCAAGGGCCATATAGTAGGCTATCCCTTGGTCTCTTTTTTCTGCTAAGTATGTAATCATAAGCGAATTCTATCATAAAGAAATTCCCCTTTATAACCCAGTGACATGGGGTGATTTAGTGAGAAGACACCAAAAAAAGCCAAAGCTTAAGCTTCAGCTTTTATAGTCTCAAATCATCAGTCAATACGACATTGATAGGTTCTTCAGTATCTTTACGATACTTCTTCAAACATACTAGTGAAACAACTACCGAAAGTAATATCAATAAGACACCACAGACAACCATTGCAAAGACCTGTTCAGGACGAGTGCCATAGTTCTCAGTGTAGTTCAATAGTGATGCACTACTTTCCATTTTTTGAATAACATTTGGTACAAAGTTCCAGGAAACAATTGTAAAGACTGCTAAAAAGAGTAGCATTCCAAACGCCCAACTTAGAACGTAACGTTGCTGACGAGTCATAAAGTCACGCTGGTTGTATTCTTCAACACATAGTCCCTTATATTGTCCATCCTTTGTGAAGAAACGTGGTTCTTCTCCGTTTTTAATTCGTTGAATATCACTTAGAATTTCAGCACTTAGGTGTCTAGCCGGTAACTCTTGAGCTAGTTTACTTTGTTCTTCAATATTTAACCCAGAAACCTCATCTGTATATTTTAAAAGAAATTCCTTAGTCTGTCCGTCATATAATCTAACCAATTTTCTTAAAAGACGCTTTGTTTCTTTTTCCATATATCCTCATCTCCAATCATTCTTTAATCAAATTCTCTTTCTATCACTAATTCTTTAATCCTTATGCTATGGCACTATTATATCAAGGATTAAGCAGATATGCACTTACACAAGGACAAAAATTCCTATTAGAGTTAATTATATAAAGAAAAGCTCCATCTCATGATGAAGCTAAACAAGATATGTAAGACGTATTGACTACTTCTAGTCATGTCCATGTTCAGCATGGTCAGCTTCAGCTACTCCATGAACTGACGTTACTTCTATTTGAGTTGTTCCCATAACGTAATTCCCACAGAAATAGAGTTTCGCTCCGTCTGGGTTAGCAACCTCAAGGACAAACTGACGAACATTGTCTGCTTTGGCTTTAAATACTTGCGTTTTAGCATCAGAGTACTTATAACCTAGCATGAATTTCGCTACAAGCTCATACTGCATCTTAGTGCTAGTAATCGTTAAGTGATTTTGATAATCTGGCTTAACATCGGTTACGTTCTGAACAGTCTCAACATAAGAACACATTTCTTTCAGTGCATTCTTTACAGTTTGCGTATCAGCATCATCTGCAGGTGTTTGTGTTTCTAAGGTCGCAAGTGCCTCTTTACGCCATTTCTCATACTTATCTTCCTTTGGAATATCTTCCGAGGAGGAATCTTCAATCACCTGTTCGGTGCTAGGGGGTGTTGCTTTTTTCTTCGGTTCATTCTTCTTCATTAACGCAGAGACCAAAAACATGACTCCTAGTGCAAGGAAAATGACCACTAAAATAATAATGTATTTATAATCTTTTTTCATGGACTTAGTATAGCACCTTTCCATGTATTAAAAAAGAGACTTAGGGGGTGTCACATCCCCCATGTTCTATCTAGTCACTTGACAGTTGGTTAATAGAGTTAGTACCCACTAAAATACAGTAGAAATATATGGTATAATGACACCGAGTCTATTTAGAAAGAATTAGTAGTAATGAACACTAGAGAACAGAAAAAGCAAGCCAAGGCTTTTATTAAGCGTTGGGAAAACCGTGGTAACGAAAGACAAGATAGCCAATCTTTCTGGCTAGACCTACTGCAATCTGTTTATGGGATTGAAAACCCAACAGAATATATTAGTTTTGAAAATAAAGTAGCGTTGGATCACACTAGCTTCATTGATGGTTTCATCGACAAAACCAAGGTTATGATTGAACAAAAAGGGGCAAACAAAGACCTCAATAAAGCTATTAGACAGTCTGATGGTACTTATCTTACGCCTTTCCAACAAGCGAAACGTTATTCAGCTAACGTCCCCTACTCTAGACGTCCTAGATGGATTATTACTTGTAATTTCAAAGAGTTCTATATCTATGATATGGAGCAACCTAATGGTGAACCCAAAGTTATTCAATTAGCTGACCTTGATAAAGAGGCCTATCGACTAGAATTTCTCGTAGATAAGACCAACGAGCACCTAGAACGTGAAATGAAAGTCTCAATGGAGGCTGGGGAAATCGTAGGTGAAATCTATGACGGATTGCTAAAACAATATGTCAATCCAGACAATCCAGATAGTCTACATGCGATTAACCAACTTGTCGTACGCCTTGTATTTTGTTTGTATGCAGAGGATGCTGGTATCTTTGGACATAAAATGATGTTCCATGACTACCTAGCTCGTTTTGGAAGTCGTGACTTTCGCCGTGGGTTAATGGACCTTTTCTCTGTTCTTGACACTCCAATAGACACGCGCGATCCCTATCTTGATAGTGAACTAAACGCCTTCCCTTATGTAAATGGTGGAATGTTCGCAGAGAATAATCTAGAAATCCCTAATTTCACCGATGAACTCCGAGAACTTATTCTTGAACACGCTTCTTCTAGTTTCGACTGGTCAGAAATTAGTCCGACAATCTTTGGTGCGGTATTTGAGTCAACTCTTAACCCAGAAACACGTCGAAGCGGTGGAATGCACTATACTTCGATTGAAAATATCCATAAAGTTATTGATCCGTTATTCTTGGATGAGTTAAAAGAAGAGTTGAACGAAATACGTCAATTTAAGCAGCCTAAGACGGTTGAACAAAAAGCAAAACAGTTCCAATCTAAACTAGCGAGTCTTCTTTTCTTCGACCCTGCTTGTGGTTCTGGAAATTTCTTAACTGAAACATACGTCTCTCTCAGACGCTTAGAAAATGAAGCTATTAAGCTATATATGGGAGATACTGTTGCTTTGGATCTCGGTCAAGATTTAGTCAAAGTAAAGCTGAATCAATTCTATGGTATTGAGATTAATGACTTTGCAGTTTCTGTGGCAAAAACAGCTCTCTGGATTGCAGAAAGTCAAATGCTTGAAGAAACTAAAGATATTGTATTTGCAAATATCGACTTCCTTCCGCTTAAGTCATATACCAATATCGTTGAAGGTAATGCTTTAGAGATAGATTGGGAAAGTGTTGTTCCCAAAGGTAAGCTAAACTATGTCATTGGTAATCCTCCGTTCTTGGGGTACTCTCTCCAGTCTCCTAAGCAAAAATCAGACTTACTTAGCATCTATGTTGATGAGAACGGAAAACCATACAAGACAGCCGGTAAAATTGATTTTGTATCAGCTTGGTATTTTAAAGCTAGTCAACTTATGCATGAAACTTCTATCCGAACTGCCCTAGTTTCTACAAATTCAATTACACAAGGGGAGCAAGTAGCTAGTGTTTGGAAACCACTCTATGAACGATTTGGAATTCATATTGATTTTGCTTATCAGACTTTTAAGTGGAATAGTGAAGCAAAAAATAAAGCAGCTGTTCACTGTGTTATCATCGGATTTTCAACCATCAAATCCGAGGGACAGAAACTTTTATTCAATAATCAGGGAGTTGAACTAGTCGATGAGTTAACCCCATACTTACGACCAGGACGAACGGTATTTATTCAAAATATTAATAAACCAATTTGTCCAGTAACTAAAATGACTACAGGTAATCGCCCAGCAGATGGTGGACACTTAATTATTGAAGCGGATGAATATGATGATTTTATCAAACGTGAACCAAAAGCTAAAAAATATATTAAACGATTAACCGGTGCATCGGAATTTATAAACAATAAAGATCGTTATTGTTTATGGTTAGTTGGAGTATCTCCAAAAGAATTACGTTCAATGCCACTTGTAATGGAACGAATCGAACTTTGTCGGCAAGCAAGATTAGCTGGTGCTGCTGACCGACAAAAATTAGCAGAAACTCCCACCGTCTTTGAACTGCACCCCAAAAGTTAGACAGAAAAAATCTAACTTTTGAGGTGTTTTTATTATGAAATTAACTTATGAGGACAAGATTCAGATATATATACTGAGAAAACAGGGGAGAAGCTTCAAAGAGCTTTCAAAAAGATTTGGTGTGGATGTTTCTGGACTAAAATATATGGTGAGGTTGATTGAACGTTACGGAATAGAAATCGTCAAAAAAGGGAAGAATCGTTACTATTCTCCCGAATTAAAGGAAGAAATAATTAATAAAGTTTTGCTTAAAGGTCGTTCACGAAAAAGTGTATCTTTAGATTATGCTCTACCCAATCCTTCTCTGTTGAAAAATTGGATAGCACAATACAAGAAAAATGGGTATACTATTGTTGAAAAAACAAGAGAGAGAGTACCTAAAATGGGACGTAAACGTAAGAAAACTTGGGAAGAAATGACAGAACTAGAACGACTCCAAGAGGAGAATGAACGCTTACGTACCGAGGTGTCTTACCTAAAAAAGTTAAAAGAACTAGAAGACAGGGACGAAGCCTTACAGCGAGAAAGGCAGAGACAATTAGAGAAATGGTCACAGGAGGATTTCGACTAGATTTACTTCTTGAAACGGCTGGTTTAGCTCGCTCAACTTACTACTATCAGTTGAAACAACTAGATGGATTTGACAAAGATAAAGAGCTTAAAGCTGAAATTCAATCAATTTATTGTGAGCATAAAGGAAATTACGGCTATCGTCGAATGACTCTTGAATTGAGAAATCGTGGCTTCATGGTAAATCATAAGAAAGTGCAACGTCTGATGAAGGTTCTTGGTTTAAGTGCTCGAATTCGTCGTAAACGGAAGTATTCTTCTTACCAAGGAGAGATTGGCAAGAAAGCAGAAAATCTCATTCAACGCCAATTTGAAGCAACCAAACCAATGGAAAAGTGCTATACAGATGTGACAGAATTTGCCATTCCAGCAAGCAGTCAAAAACTTTACTTATCACCAGTTTTAGATGGCTTTAATAGTGAAATTATCGCCTATAATCTTTCAACTTCACCAAACTTAGAACAAGTGAAAGCTATGTTAAACCAGGCCTTCACAGAGGAGCATTATAAAAATACAATTCTCCATAGTGACCAGGGATGGCAATATCAACATCAGTATTATCATCGATTTTTAGAGGATAAAGGGATCCAACCGTCCATGTCACGTAAGGGTAACAGCCCAGACAACGGCATGATGGAATCTTTCTTTGGCATTTTGAAATCGGAAATGTTTTATGGTTACGAGAAGACGTTTAAATCACTTAATCAATTAGAACGAGCTATTGTAGACTATATTGATTATTACAACAACAAACGCATTAAGGTAAAATTAAAAGGATTTAGCCCTGTGCAATACAGAACTAAATCCTTTGGATAAATTAATTGTCTAACTTTTTGGGGTCAGTACA
>JAFHAZ010000039.1:0-10040 GCA_016939315.1 Streptococcus sp.
AAAAACTATTACCATTTTAGAAACAGGATTATCTTAATAACAAAAATGTTTGGCCCAAAACAAAAAGGAATTAAGCAACAATTAGTTGCTTAATCCCTTCCTAAAATTCTTCATCAACACTATTTGACAAAGAGCCGTTAATATCTAGAAGCAATTCAAAACGTTTATTTTGGTATTGATTCCATTTACTTACAAAAGTACTATCCACAAAATCTTGATTTTCTACCGCTTCTCTCTCATTCCTTTGGATGTTAATATATGTGTTAGCTAATCTCTTTAACTCAGGATTTTTAAATTTCTTAGTTTTATACTGTTCAATCTCAATTAGTTCATAATCTATGTAAGATTTATAGTCTTCAATTTCCCTTTCATCATCATCCTTTTGGGCAGTAACTTTCCAACGTTCATCTAATCCTGTTGCCAATGAAGTTATAAATTCACTATCATAAGTCTTATTGCTGTTATGAATTGATTTAAATATAGTTATTAACAAAAGCATTAGTAATAAAGGTATTAAGGATACCCTTAGTAGTTTTTTTAGCAAAGTCCATCCTCCATTTCTCTCATTCCATTTATTGTTTTGATACCTTGATTACTATCACGATTGGAAATACCTTTTAAGTGACAATACAAGTATAGATACTATTCTACCAAAACGTGTCTATAAAATCATACTAACATCATCTTTCTTCTCTTTATGAGAGCTGGATGGGATATTTTTTCGTTTCAGCTACTGAACGAATAGTTTCATCATTGAAATAAAGTCTATTAATGATTTCTCTTTCTTCATCATTTAATTTTGATAGTGCATCTCTTACTGCCTCTATCATCATTTTGGAATTCTCCCAAAATGTGTCCAAAATATTGACAGAATTCCAGTTTATAGTTTCCGGTATAGTATAATAGTATTAAATGATAAAGGGGGAGACGGCGATGAAGATGTTAGCAATCAATCCTATTTCGATGAAAAAAAGAATGATGGAATTTCTATTCGATTATCTTTTCATTCTAGCTTATTTAGTTTTTCTGTTTATAGTTTCTATGCTTATTTACATCATTTTTTTAATGGCGTCCCAGAGTTTACAGAAATTCAGTCACAGTGGCTTGCATTTTTTACCTCTGTTTTGCCGATTATGATCCTTTTCACATTCTTGGATTATGCAAAAAATGGGAGTTTGGGGAAGATAAAAGCGGGACTTGAACTGGTCTATCAGAAAAAAACAGTGCAAGCTAGCTTGATTAGAAACTCGATTAAATTTTTACCTTGGCAAATAGGTCATATGGGCACGATTCATGGTGTCTATAGTGAGTTTGATGTGTTATCCATTAGCCTCTCGATTTCGGCGACACTCCTTGCAGTTTTGCTACTGGCAATGACAATGTTTAGAAAAGATAAGAGGCATCTAGGGGACCTGCTAGCCCATACGCAAGTTCAGCAAAAAGGTGACTAGGATACAGATTGTCTATTCTGTTCTCAATGAAAAAATACACATAGTTAGGAAGTATCTATATGAATGAAAACGTCGAGTTTACCAATCTTTGTATGGTAAGAGATGGCGGTAGAGTTCTTGTTATGGATCGTAAAAAAGAGGACTGGCCAGGCATTACATTTCCTGGAGGTCATGTCGAAGTGGGAGAGTCATTTACGGAAGCAGTGATCCGTGAAGTGAAGGAAGAAACTGGCTTAAGGATAGCTTCTCCCCAAATTTGTGGAATGAAAAATTGGGTAGAAGACGGCATTCGTTATGTAGTCTCTTCTATAAGACAGAAAGGTTTGACGGATAATTAATATCCTCTGAAAAGGGGGAAGTCTGGTGGAATGACCTGAAAGAATTGCCAAAACTAGACCTCTCCTTAGATATGGAGGATATGCTTCGTATTTTCCTTGAAGAAGACCTTTCTGAATTTTTCTACTACCAAGATGGAGAAGACTGGAAATACGATTTAAAGTAAATTTAAATACTAATTCTTCTAAAGATTTAATTTATTTTTTAAGGAGAGTAGGACAGAAATCGATAATTCGTTAGAATTCAATTTCGTCGTCCCACCTCCACACAGTTGAGTAGGGCTGTAAAAGCTGATGAAATCAGCGTAGTAGAGTCCACTCAACCACTGCGTCTTGCTCGAGAATCCAAAAACAATTAAGAGGATAGGACTTTTGTCCCAGCCGCTATTATTTATTTGACTGACAAAAGATGGAATTGATGCTAAAATGAGGGTGAGATTAGGAGGCTATGGTGTGAAGAAGATTTTGAAATCATTTAAGTTTTATCTATTGTTGGTTTTTCTCCTACTAATAGGGGGATTGCAGATACAGCATGAACTTCATAAACGTGAATTGACACAATTTATCAGCTGGAACCCTCGTCCTAAACTGGTTGAATCTCAATTTATAGGGGATGGGAAAGCAGTTGCGATCCAATGGGAAACTCAAAAAGAATTGGGTGAGGCTCTAGAGGCACAAGATTATGATAGGGAAATTAGTGTAGAAAGACCTATAGAGGGAAGCCATCGTGGATACTATATTGCACAAGTAAGCTACAAGTTAAAAACATATCCTTGGATTTCTGGGCGTTATATAAAGCATATAACTCTCGATGGTTCTCGTATTGATAGTATCAATAACAGGAGGAATAAACCGGAAAAAGGAGAATACTGGCTTATTGATATTTATGATACTGCAGATAATAGAATCAGTAAGCAAACCTTTGATATGTTCAAAATTGTAAGAGATCTCAATAAAGATTATCTTCCATTGGCTACATATACTGGCTCTCTTTATTATGATAAGGATGATCAAGAAACCTATCTTTCCATTGGTATTTTAGTAGGAACAAAAGATAAATATGTGTTTAAGCCAGGGGACATTCATGTGGACACGGAATTCATTACAAAAGTCGGCTTAATGAATGTTAAAACAGGAAAGATTTCATTTACAACATCATCAGGAAAAAAGTATGATCAACTTCGAGATGATGATAAAAAAAACTATAAAGTAACTCATCCCTTTGAATCTAATCCAAATCATAATTTTGATTCAACAATCTCTTTTTCTGATTCACGTTTAAGATATAAAATAAATGATTATGAAAACGAGACGATTCCATTAAAGTCTACTTACACGAAGGTCTATTCTATTTTAAGTAAGGGGCATAGTGATAGAATAGATATAGACTATATAAAGGGTGAGGACGCCTACCTATACTTTCTTGGACCAGAAGATCTTAATTTTGATATATCTATTCTAGAGCTGTTCTATCCAAAGGGAGGTTCGGATACCTTCAAATTATTTTACAATTACAGAATTCCAGCAGAATATTCAAAAGATGGTCAGGAACATGTTGTAAAGAATAAAGAAGAGTTTTTTGAATATTTCAAAGGGAGTCCAACTCAAAACTAGAATGAGAAGACGCATTTCGTAAATTTCATAAGGAGGTTAGGTTATGAAATCAAACTATTCCAAACTATTGGTGGGGCTTCTACTTTTTCTTTCTTGTCTTTGTCTTTCAAGCTGTAAGATCATGACACCTAGTGACTACAAAAAAGCTAAGGAGGTTGTCACAGAAGTGTGTAACAAAAATGATCTTCATGGAAAAGTAAGCATCACTAAGTTATCCTGGACTGCCCTAGAATTCCCACAGTATCATGTAAGCTACACTTATTCTGAGAAGACCTACGATGATCAAACGATACGATTGGAAAAGGAAACTACTTTTAATGATGAATGGTCAGATTCATATAATAACCATCTTCCAGAATATAAGAAAGCTTTTTTGGAGCAGAAATCGATTAAAAATATCAAGGAAAAATTTGAGACTGAAATAAAGAAGCAATCTCTAGGCCTTCCTATTAATTTCTTTAGCTTTTTAGGTAACTTTTATTCTGATGAAAAAGAGGCAATTCTGGATAGCATCGCTAAGCAAAATCTCAAAGAAGGAAAGAAGGACTTGGCCGGCTACTATCAAATCCCTTTTCAAACTTTGATAGATCAAGAGCTTGTACGTATGACTATTTTTGTCGATGATAGTGCATCTGTCACTACGGAACAAGACTTGAAGAAGGCAGCTAAAAAGCTAGATGCGAGCAAACTACCGGATGGTGACTATGAATTCTACTATTCAAAAGGTGGTGGCGCAAAATCCATCAGTTACTCTTTCAAAGTTAAAGATGGAAAAGTTGTTTTTTATGAAGATCAAAAGGATGAACTAGAAGAACAAAACTAAAAGAGTATTCTTGATGATGTTTTTTCCACACAATTCTTATTAATATTTCAAACTCAATTTCAGATTACCTATAAATAATACATAAGTCATTAGAATAAACCCTAATGACTAATCAAACCATACAAGGACTACTATCTACATATTTTGAATTTCATCTAATATTCTTTCAAAAATCCCCTAAACGAGAGGCATCTAAAATGTTCACTCAATATCTTATTAATCAAGCTAAAAAACCTAGTGGTATTGTAGGCCAGGTGATTGCGAAAATTTGGACTTCCTATTTTAAAAAGCTTAGCCTTTGGACAATAAAACAAACCACAATTATAGATAATAGTCGAGTTTTAGAAATCGGTTATGGAGGTGGCAGCACCATCAAAAATCTCCTTGCTTTGAATAAGCATCTTGAAATTCATGGCATTGATATTTCTAAGGAATCTTATCAAGTTGCAAAACGAATTAATTCAGATGCTATACAAAATGGTGATGTTCATCTTAGGATTGGAAATGTAGACGCGCTACCTTATCAAAATGACTACTTTGATCTTGTATTTGCCATTCAAACACATATTTTCTGGGATGATTTAAAAAAAGGCTTTCTGGAGATCTATCGGGTCATGTCTAGCCACTCCACTTTAATTATTGCTTGCGAAAAAGAAAAAATAAATTATTATATGCCAGAATATACTGCAACTCATGCATTGAATAATATTTTAAAAAATGTTGGCTTTGCAAAAATTGAAGTGAGGCAGAATCAAAATTGGGTTTTATACATTGTGTATAAAGCTATTAGCGTTGATGCTGATTAATTTATCGTTATTTAATAGAGATATTTTCTTCCATTTGTCAAGTCTATCAAGGCTTTAAGTAAAGAATGAGATAAGACAGTAGCTATTCTGGCTTTCTGTCAACTGTAGTGGGTGACGAAAAGCTAACATCTAGAGAGGATCTGATAGGGAGCCCACTGAGAAAGTTATCAATCGATGGCTTTTTTATTTATTCAAAAAACTGATACTTTCCTTAAATTTGTTTTTTATACTGAGAATGAAAGAAAGGAGAGTTATTATGAAACGTTTAAGTCTATCAGGTTTCCAACTCAAATATATAGCCCTCATTACTATGGTATTTGACCATATTCATTACTTTTTTGATTATACAGGGAAAATACCCATTTGGTTTACTATGATTGGAAGATTAGCGGCCCCCTTGTTCCTATTTGCTGTGATTGAAGGTTTCATCCATACACACAATCGAAAGAAATACTTCCTAAAGATTTATGCTTTAGCAATTTTGATGGGATTGATTCAGTTTGGTTTCTATAATTTTTTACATCCACTTGTGAGAGCAGATGATTTCTTTCCAAAAAATATGATGTTGTCATCATTCGCTATTTTGCTCGTTGCTCTTCAAGGCATTGCTTGGATCCAAGAAAAGAAATACCTTAAAGGGATACCAACTTTACTTTTTCCAATATTGCTCCCATGGTTAATGGCGCCTTTTTATTTGTCAAGTCTAGACAAACCCATCTTTAATTTCTTCCTAAATCTACTTAATTATACAGTGCTGCCAGTTCATACATTTATCAGCGATGGAGGGACGTGGTTGCTTTTGACCGGTATCGCTATGTATCTTTGTCATAAGAATCTTAAGAAAGAAGTGCTTGCTTTTGTGAGTGTTAGTCTAGTTTGGGTACTAATGGCGATTGTTCTAACTAGACCTTCTTTTCACGATTTAATGTTCGAATCCGTTGAATGGATGGAAATATTTGCAGCTCCTTTAATGCTTTGTTATAACGGTCAAAGAGGGAATGGGTCAAAATATTTGTTCTATATCTTTTACCCAACCCATATTTATCTACTTTACGCCTTGTCAGTTATCTTCTATAGATGATATGATAAGAGTAACTTTGAACGAAAGGAAAGGTTATGGCTCAAATACTTGTTATTGATGATCAAGAAGATATTGTTCAATTG
Organism: Streptococcus sp.; assembly: GCA_016939315.1. GTDB lineage: Bacteria > Bacillota > Bacilli > Lactobacillales > Streptococcaceae > Streptococcus. Next base: position 6,194 of record JAFHAZ010000039.1, read on the forward strand.
GTTGTAAAGGCTTTACAGCTCCAAAACCATAAGGTGACAGGGCTTACAAGTGTTTTAGATTTGAATAAGAACTCTTTACCTCGATTTGACTTGATTTTACTGGATATCATGATGCCTGATGTTGACGGTCTACAGTTTTGTCATGAGATTCGAAATCAGGTGGATTGCCCTATCCTCTTTATTACAGCTAAAACGCAAGAGGCAGACATCGTCCAAGGTTTGACTTATGGTGCGGATGATTACATTTGCAAACCATTTGGGGTTAAAGAACTTCAAGCGCGTGTTGCGGCTCACTTAAGACGTGAACATCGTGAACGTCACCATAAACTTTCTCTAGGTGATTTTCAGTTTGATTTGTCGGCTCAGGAGCTTTATGTTGAGAATCAACTGTTAGATTTGACTAAGTCGGAGTATGGTATTTGTCAATTTTTGGCTGAAAATAAAGGCCAAGTTTTTTCCAAAGAGCAAATCTATACGCATTTGTACGGCTATGAGGATAAAGGAAGTCCAACAGCAGTGGCTGAACATATTAAAAATATCCGTGCAAAGCTCAAAGATGTTGGGCAAAATCCTATTGAAACAGTCTGGGGGATTGGTTACAAGTGGCACTAATTAAAAAACGAGAGCACTCTCTAAGAACAATCTTGTTATCTTATGTCGTCAGTCTTACAGTTCTCTCTGTAATCAGCAGTCTTCTTATTTTTTATATTTCTACCTTCGGTGTCATTCCAGCAAATCAGGTAGAGATTGATTTATCTGCTGTGAGAAATGATATTGAGACTTCTAAGGTCTTTAATCCCGATATCTTACCCGATGGTACTAGTTATGTCTTTTTAACAAGGGAATTTAAACTTAAGAAGTCTAATATGCCTGTTAATCTGCAAGAGGAATCCTTATTAAATTACCAATTCAAGAATGCTCATGGTGACAAGTATGGGTATTTTCAGTCATTTGAACGACCAGATGGGATAGTCATTGTCAATTATCAACTATCACCTCGGTATCGTAATGAGTGGTTGAACCAGCATTTCCCTAATGCTAACCTATTGATGATTGGCTCAATGATTGTGTCTATCCTACTCATATTTATTACTTTAACTTTTTACTATGCTAGTAAATTGAGTCGAGAGCTAAGACCAATATTGAAGGCAACAGAGAAAATAGCAGAGCAAGACTTGGATTTTCAAACTTCTCAGTCTACAATTAAGGAATTCAACCAGGTTTTAAGTGGATTGGATCATATGAGGTTAGCACTTCGTGAGTCTTTGATGGAAAACTGGAAGGCAGAGCAAGATAAACAAAATCAAATTTCTGCCCTGACACATGATTTAAAGACACCACTGACAGTCGCCCGTGGGAATGCAGAACTCTTAGCTATGACCTCCTTAGATGCAGAACAGACGGATTTGTTAGAGCATTTTCAAAAAGGGATTGGACAGGTTGATGCTTATGTGAAAGAGTTGTCAGAACTCAACAAAACGAGTTTGAAGAAGACACTGACGCTAGAAGAAGTTCCAGTTAAGGAATTTGTTGAAGACATTTACGATCAAACCTTGTCATTAGTACAAACGAAACAAATCAATGTGGTATTTGACAAGAAAGAAATTGAGGATGAAATTATAGGTAATTGGGACAGGTCCTTGTTAAATCGAGCTTTTATGAATATCGTTTCGAATGCGGTAGAGCATACGCCTAGTGGTAGTCAGTTGCTCTTAACTTCTAGGGTAGAAAGTGATGAATTCAAGTTTATCTGCCTTGATTCTGGTCCAGGATTTTCCCTTGAATCACTTGAAAAGGCCACTCAGCTCTTTTATCAAGAGGATAAAAGTAGACAGAGCCGCAATCATAGTGGACTTGGTCTGACTATTGCTAATGATATTATTCGCTTACACCACGGTAGTCTTTCTCTTTCAAATGACAATGGCACAGGTGGTGCTAGAGTGACTATCATTTTACCCCTTTAAATACAGATGACTCCTAGTCGCCAGATGAGGAGTTTTTTGCTATACTACTAAGAGTAAAAATGAAGAAAGATTTGTGGGGGCAGGATTTTATCTTGTTCCCGAAGAGGTATTAGTGTCATGTCTCAATCAAAAGCAGATTATATTAACGTGATTGGAGCTGGTTTGGCCGGATCCGAGGCTGCTTATCAGATTGCCAAACGTGGTATTCCAGTAAAACTTTATGAAATGCGTGGGGTCAAAGCAACACCACAGCATAAGACAACAAATTTTGCAGAATTGGTTTGTTCTAACTCTTTCCGTGGAGATAGCTTGACCAATGCTGTAGGGCTTCTTAAAGAAGAAATGCGTCGCTTGGACTCTATCATTATGCGTAATGGAGAAGCTCACCGTGTGCCAGCTGGTGGTGCCATGGCGGTTGACCGTGAAGGTTATGCAGAAGCAGTGACAGCTGAAATTGAGAACAATCCATTAATTGAAGTTATCCGTGAAGAAATCACAGAAATTCCTGATGATGCCATTACAGTTATTGCTTCAGGTCCTTTGACTTCTGATGCTTTAGCTGAAAAAATTCACAAGCTTAACGGTGGAGATGGGTTCTATTTCTATGATGCCGCTGCACCGATTGTTGATAAAGCGACTATCGACATGAACAAAGTCTACCTTAAGTCACGCTATGACAAGGGTGAAGCAGCTTACCTAAACTGTCCAATGACCAAGGAGGAGTTCATGGCCTTCCACGAGGCCTTGACAACAGCTGAAGAAGCTCCTTTGAATTCTTTTGAAAAAGAAAAGTATTTCGAGGGCTGTATGCCTATCGAGGTTATGGCTAAACGTGGTATCAAGACAATGCTCTATGGTCCTATGAAACCAGTTGGTTTGGAGTATCCTGAAGATTACAAAGGGCCACGTGACGGCGACTTTAAGACCCCTTATGCGGTTGTTCAGCTTCGTCAGGACAATGCGGCTGGTAGCCTCTATAATATTGTTGGTTTCCAAACCCACCTCAAATGGGGAGAGCAAAAGCGTGTCTTCCAAATGATTCCAGGTCTTGAAAACGCTGAATTTGTGCGTTATGGGGTTATGCACCGCAACTCTTACATGGATTCGCCAAACTTGCTCAAACAGACATTCCAGTCAAAATCAAACCCTAACTTGTTCTTTGCAGGACAAATGACTGGTGTAGAAGGTTATGTTGAATCAGCTGCCTCAGGTTTGGTTGCCGGCATCAATGCTGCCCGTCTTTTTAAAGGTGAAGATGAGGTTATCTTCCCTCATACAACAGCTATCGGGAGTCTCCCATATTATGTGACACATGCTGAAAGTAGACATTTCCAACCAATGAATGTTAACTTTGGTATTATCAAAGAGTTGGAAGGGCCACGTATTCGTGACAAGAAAGAGCGCTATGAAAAAATTGCTGAGCGAGCTCTTAAAGATTTACAACCTTTTATTCAAGCTTAGACAACATTAAAATCCCTTACCGAATACGGCAAGGGATTTTAAGATTTAAAAGTATTCAATTAACCAAAGAATTTCTTAGCGATTTCTTGACCTTGTTTGATTTTAGTCCATTGTTGTGGTGTTGCCAACTCATTACCTGAGTCACATGAGGCGAAACCACATTGGTGAGAGAGGAAGAGACGTTCTTTTGGAAGGATTTGACTCGCTTTTTCGGCTCTATAATTTCTGTAGTGGGTAAAACCACTGTAGAGATTATAGAGCTTTTTAAGTGTACACAAAAAGTCCCATAAGAACTATAATGAAAAGCGACCAAACCATCATTAGGAAGAACTTATGAGACTTATTAAGAATACCACAGAATTAATCGGAATTAAAGACCAAAATATCAAGATTTCACTTGTTTTTGAAACTGACACTCATAT
>JAFHAZ010000040.1:0-115786 GCA_016939315.1 Streptococcus sp.
CTTCTAGTATATTGTTCATATGGTCATCATCCTTTTGTTTTAGGTTTCAGCGCTTTTAATATAATGGATGTTGGCCTTTTTGTATACACAAAATAGGGTTGGTGGAAAAATTCCATCAACCCTAAAAATTATAGAACCATACACCGAAATCAAGAAACTGAATGGACTTTCTTCCAATGTGATTTATAGCGGTTGGAAACTCAAAATTCCGAACTAACACGATGCCCTTTGAGGATTTTTCCTTGAAGGGCATTATTTTTTTGCCTTTAGGGGGTTCGATTCAGCCTGTCTTTTCGCTTATAGGCAGAGGGAACATTTCCACCGTTCCCCGGACTGGAGGAATCACAATGGAAGTAAAACAGATTGAGAATTTTAAGATACCTAACGCCGTGGCACACGAGATTACGCAGGAGGAATTGCAGCGTGAATACGACTTTTACATGGCACAGAAAATGCTCGAAACCATGTTCATGTTCGGCATGATTTCTGTGGATGAATTCCACAAAATATCGGCTGTAAATCGCAAAACTTTCTCCCCGTTTTTGTCAGAGATTATGGGCTAAATAACTTGATATTTCTGCGATAGTACGGGAATATGTCACTACCCAAAAAGCGAGGTGAGTTGATGAAAAAGATAACGAAAATCGGGGTAAACGAAACCCTGATTCAAAAGAAAAAGCTGAAGGTTGCAGCCTACTGCCGTGTATCCACAGCCAGTGATGAGCAGCTTATCAGCCTTGAGGCACAAAAGGCCCATTATGAAAATTACATCCGTTCCAATGACGAATGGGAGTATGTGGGTCTTTACTATGACGAAGGAATCACGGGTACAAAAAAGGATGTCCGTGCCGGACTTCTTTCTATGATTGCTGATTGTGAGGACGGCAAGATAGAGTTCATCATTACCAAGTCTATCAGCCGATTTGCGAGAAATACTACAGACTGCTTGGAGATGGTTCGCAAACTGATCGGCCTTGGGGTTCATATTTATTTTGAGAAAGAAAACATCAATACGGGGACAATGGAAAGCGAGTTGATGCTCTCTATTTTAAGCGGACTTGCAGAAAGCGAATCGATTTCCATTTCAGAAAATACGAAGTGGGCCATTCAAAGACGATTTCAAAACGGAACCTTTAAAATTTCCTATCCACCCTATGGCTATCAAAACATGGATGGTCAAATGATAGTAATTCCTAAGCAGGCTGAAATTGTAAAGTATATTTTTGCAGAAGTGTTATCGGGTAAAGGTACACAGAAAGTTGCAAATGATCTTAATCAAAAGGGTATCCCTTCAAAAAGAGGTGGCCGTTGGACGGCTACTACCATTCGAGGAATTTTGACTAATGAAAAATATACTGGTGATGTACTTTTGCAAAAGACCTATACTGACAGCCATTTTAACAGGCACACCAATTACGGTGAGAAAAATATGTACTTAGTAGAAAACCATCATGAGGCAATTATTAGCCATGAAGATTTTGAAGCTGTAGATGTCGTTCTCAATCAGAGAGCAAAGGAAAAAGGCATCGAAAAGCGCAACAGTAAATATCAAAACCGATATTCCTTTTCTGGCAAAATTATTTGCTCGGAATGTGGCAGTACCTTTAAAAGACGAATTCATTCATCTGGAAGAAAATATGTTGCTTGGTGCTGTAGTAAGCATATAGGCAATATAACGGAATGTTCTATGCAGTTCATTCGAGATGAAGATATAAAGACTGCTTTTGTTACGATGATGAATAAACTCATTTACGGTCAGAAGTTCATATTAAGACCACTTTTGAATAGGTTACGTAACCAGAATAATGTAGCGAGTTTTCGTAGAATTGAAGAGTTGGAAACTAAGATTGAAAACAACATGGAGCAGAGTCAGATGCTGACGGGTTTAATGGCCAAAGGATATCTGGAACCTGCTCTGTTTAATAAAGAAAAGAATTCATTGGAAGCAGAAAGAGAAAGGCTTCTTGTCGAAAAGGATCAACTTACTCGTTCCGTCAATGGGAATTTTACAAAAGTTGAAGAGGTTGACCGTCTGCTTAAGTTTGCAACTAAGTCCCAAATGCTTACAGCCTATGAGGATGAGCTGTTTGAAAATTACGTAGAAAAGATTATGGTATTTTCACGAGAGGAAGTTGGATTTGAATTAAAATGTGGAATCACATTGAAGGAAAGGTTGGTGAATTAGATGGGTCACACACCCTATGGATATAGAATTGAAGATGGAAAGGCTGTTGTAGATGAAATAGCAGCAGAACAAGTAAAAGAATTATTTTCAGGATACTTGGCAGGACTTTCTTTGAAGGGTGCTACTAAAAAAGCTGGGATAGACTGCTACCATGCCACAGCAAGTAAGATGTTGCAGAACAAGCATTACTTGGGCGATGAATTCTACCCTCCAATTATTGATGAAGAGACCTTTGAAAAAGCCAGAGTAGAAAAACGAAAACGAGCAGAAAAGCTCGGAAGGATATGGGAGCCTAAAGATGAACCGGTAAGGGATTACCCTGTAAAGTTCAAATCAAAACCTCTGGTGCAAAAATATGAAGATCCATACAAGCAGGCGGAATATGCCTACAGTCTGATAGAAAGTGAGGTATAACAAGTGGCAGTGAGTAGGAATGTAACAGTCATTCCGGCAATTAAACGAGTCGGAAATAATAAAAATAGTGAAAGCAAACCCAAAATACGAGTGGCCGCTTACTGCCGTGTTTCAACGGATAGTGAGGAGCAAGCTTCAAGCTATGACATTCAGATTGAACATTATACAAATTATATTAAGAAGAACAAGGAATGGGAATTGGCGGATATTTTTGCGGATGACGGTATCACAGGTACAAATACCAAAAAGCGTGATGAATTTAACCGCATGATTGAAGAGTGCATGGCTGGAAATATTGACATGATCATCACAAAATCCATCAGCCGATTTGCCAGAAATACGTTAGATTGCCTTAAATACATCCGGCAGTTAAAGGATAAAAACATCGCGGTATTCTTTGAGAAAGAGAATATCAACACCATGGATTCTAAGGGTGAAGTATTGCTGACCATCATGGCATCCCTTGCCCAACAGGAAAGTCAATCCTTAAGTCAGAACGTTAAGCTGGGAATTCAGTATCGATATCAGCAAGGCGAAGTCCAGGTCAACCATAAGCGTTTCCTTGGATACACCAAGGATGAAAACAAGCAACTGGTGATTGACCCAGAGGGTGCTGAGGTTGTTAAACGGATTTACAGAGAGTACCTTGAAGGTGCTAGTCTTTTACAGATAGCAAGAGGACTAGAAGCTGACGGTATCCTTACAGCGGCAGGCAAAGCCAAATGGAGACCGGAAACACTGAAAAAGATATTGCAGAATGAAAAGTACATCGGTGATGCCCTTCTACAAAAAACATATACGGTTGATTTCCTTTCTAAAAAGCGAGTCAAGAATAACGGCATCGTTCCCCAATATTATGTAGAAAATAGCCACGAGCCTATCATTCCACGAGACCTTTTTATGCAGGTTCAAGAAGAGATGGTTCGAAGAGCAAATCTTCGCGGTGGCAAGGGCTGTAAAAAGCGAGTTTACAGCAGTAAGTATGCTTTATCGAGTATTGTTTACTGCGGACATTGCGGTGATATTTATCGACGAGTACATTGGAATAACCGAGGTTACAAATCTATTGTTTGGAGATGCGTCAGCCGATTGGAGGAAAAAGGGTCTGAATGCACTGCCCCTACCATAAATGAGGAAACATTGCAGAAAGCAGTTGTTAAGGCTATTAACGAACTTTTGGCTAACAAAGACCCATTCCTCAAGGTGCTACAGAAAAATATAGCTACTGTATTTAATGGAGAAAATGATAATGCCACTGATGACATTGATAGCAAATTGGAAGAATTACAACAACAGCTTCTTATTCAAGCAAAATCCAAGAATGACTATGAAGATGTGGCTGATGAAATTTACCGCCTTCGAGAATTGAAGCAAAATGCACTTGTTGAAAATGCAGAGCGAGAAGGAAAAAGGCAACGAATCGCTGAAATGACTGATTTCTTGAATAAACAATCCGCAGAGTTGGAGGAATATGATGAGCAGTTGGTAAGGCGGCTTATTGAAAAAGTAACGATATATGAAGATAAGCTCACCGTTGAATTCAAGTCTGGGATTGAGATTGACGAAGAGATATAGAATATTAACCGCCAATTAAGGGCTAACACCCTTTGGCGGTTAATATTGGATTTTTTTAATTTTAAAGTTGCTTAAAACGACTTGTTGTGTTAAAATATATGATGATCCAAATAAGAATTTAGGAGGAACCGAAACTATGACAGCCTCAATGCGTTTAAGATAAGCTGGCAATAAAAAAAGCAGAATCTATACCCGATGATAGGCTTTTTTGTTGTGCTTATTTATACGATATTGAGCATTCATTAGTTACGGTGAGGATATTGGTTATTTAACTATACCTTTATTTAACTATGTCTTTAATATGAATGTTTCCAAATTGTATGTATGCAGACCAAAAGCCACATTGTGGGGTTTGGCCTGCATTTTTTATTGCCTAGAATGCTATTCAAAATAGAAATTCAAGCAAAATAATATGCAGGAGATAATATAAATGGAAAAATACAACAATTGGAAACGAAAATTTTATGCAATATGGGCAGGGCAAGCAGTATCATTAATCACTAGTGCCATCCTGCAAATGGCGATTATTTTTTACCTTACAGAAAAAACAGGATCTGCGATGGTCTTGTCTATGGCTTCATTAGTAGGTTTTTTACCCTATGCGATTTTGGGACCTGCCATTGGTGTGCTAGTGGATCGTCATGATAGGAAGAAGATAATGATTGGTGCCGATTTAATTATCGCAGCAGCTGGTGCAGTGCTTGCTATTGTTGCATTCTGTATGGAGCTACCTGTCTGGATGATTATGATAGTATTGTTTATCCGTAGCATTGGAACAGCTTTTCATACCCCAGCACTCAATGCGGTTACACCACTTTTAGTACCAGAAGAACAGCTAACGAAATGCGCAGGCTATAGTCAGTCTTTGCAGTCTATAAGCTATATTGTTAGTCCGGCAGTTGCAGCACTCTTATACTCCGTTTGGGATTTAAATGCTATTATTGCCATCGACGTATTGGGTGCTGTGATTGCATCTATTACGGTAGCAATTGTACGTATACCTAAGCTGGGTAATCAAGTGCAAAGTTTAGAACCAAATTTCATAAGGGAGATGAAAGAAGGAGTTGTGGTTCTGAGACAAAACAAAGGATTGTTTGCCTTATTACTCTTAGGAACACTATATACTTTTGTTTATATGCCAATCAATGCACTATTTCCTTTAATAAGCATGGAACACTTTAATGGAACGCCTGTGCATATTTCTATTACGGAAATTTCCTTTGCATTTGGGATGCTAGCAGGAGGCTTATTATTAGGAAGATTAGGGGGCTTCGAAAAGCATGTATTACTAATAACAAGTTCATTTTTTATAATGGGGACCAGTTTAGCCGTTTCGGGAATACTTCCTCCAAATGGATTTGTAATATTCGTAGTTTGCTGTGCAATAATGGGGCTTTCGGTGCCATTTTATAGCGGTGTGCAAACAGCTCTTTTTCAGGAGAAAATTAAGCCTGAATATTTAGGACGTGTATTTTCTTTGATCGGAAGTATCATGTCACTTGCTATGCCAATTGGGTTAATTCTTTCTGGATTCTTTGCTGATAAAATCGGTGTAAATCATTGGTTTTTACTATCAGGTATTTTAATTATTGGCATTGCTATAGTTTGCCAAATGATAACTGAGGTTAGAAAATTAGATTTAAAATAAACAATATTGGAGGAATATTTATGTATCTTATTTTCATGTAACTCTTCCTGCTAAAATCGCAGGGTTTTCCCTGCATACAAGCAAATGAAAGCATGCGATTATAGACAGGAGGAAATGTTATGGAATTAATATTAAAAGCAAAAGACATTCGTGTGGAATTCAAAGGACGCGATGTTTTAGATATAAATGAATTAGAAGTATATGATTATGACCGTATTGGTTTAGTAGGAGCAAATGGTGCTGGAAAAAGCACTTTACTCAGGGTACTTTTAGGAGAATTAACTCCCCCAGGATGTAAAATGAATCGTCTGGGTGAACTTGCCTATATTCCCCAGTTGGACGAAGTAACTCTGCAGGAGGAAAAAGATTTTGCACTTGTAGGCAAGCTAGGTGTTGAGCAATTAAATATACAGACTATGAGCGGTGGTGAAGAAACAAGGCTTAAAATAGCACAGGCCTTATCGGCACAGGTTCATGGTATTTTAGCGGATGAACCTACGAGCCATTTAGACCGTGAAGGAATTGATTTTCTAATAGGACAGCTAAAATATTTTACAGGTGCACTGTTAGTTATTAGCCATGACCGCTATTTTCTTGATGAAATAGTAGATAAAATATGGGAACTGAAAGATGGCAAAATCACTGAGTATTGGGGAAACTATTCTGATTATCTTCGTCAGAAAGAGGAAGAACGTAAGAGCCAAGCTGCAGAATACGAACAATTTATTGCGGAACGTGCCCGATTGGAAAGGGCTGCGGAGGAAAAGCGAAAACAGGCTCGTAAAATAGAACAGAAGGCAAAAGGTTCTTCAAAGAAAAAAAGTACTGAAGGCGGAGGGCGTTTAGCTCATCAAAAATCAATAGGAAGTAAGGAAAAAAAGATGCATAATGCCGCTAAATCCCTAGAGAACAGGATTGCGGCATTAGGAAAAGTAGAAGCTCCGGAAGGCATTCGCAGAATTCGTTTCAGGCAAAGTAAAGCATTGGAGCTCCATAATCCATACCCTATAGTCGGTGCGGAAATTAATAAAGTATTTGGGGATAAGGCACTGTTTGAAAATGCATCTTTTCAAATTCCGCTAGGAGCCAAAGTGGCATTAACGGGTGGTAATGGAACCGGAAAAACAACTTTAATCCAAATGATCTTAAACCATGAAGAAGGAATTTCTATTTCACCTAAGGCAAAAATAGGTTACTTTGCACAGAATGGTTACAAGTACAACGGTAATCAGAAAGTCATGGAGTTTATGCAGGAGGATTGTGAATACAATGTTTCAGAAATTCGTTCGGTTCTAGCATCAATAGGGCTTAAACAAAACGATATTGGAAAAAGCTTATCTGCTTTAAGCGGCGGAGAAATTATTAAATTGTTGCTGGCTAAAATGCTTATGGGTAGATATAACATCCTGCTAATGGATGAACCGAGTAACTTCCTTGACATACCAAGCTTAGAGGCTTTGGAAATATTAATGAAGGAGTATACTGGAACTATAGTGTTTATCACCCATGACAAACGGCTACTCGACAATGTGGCTGATGTGGTTTATGAAATTAGTGATAAGAAAATAAATCTGAAACATTAAATTTAAGGTAGTCGCCGGTCAATGTAGTCTGTACTGGCTGGCGGCTCCATTGTTAAAAAGTATAAAGACTTTTTTTCTTTGGCAAAAATTAATGTATACTAAAATAATTTTAATAAGGAGTATTAAAATCAATGAGAGATATCGAAATAAAAGAGAATATACTATTTCAGATAGACATGTGCTGGCAACTTTATCTTTATCACACAGAGAATCTAAAGGAGACAGAGGCACTTTGGACATTCAGTCCCATGGGTCTGCAGATAAGAAGGCAAGACGATGGATGGAGTATAGATTGGCCTGAAATCGAAAGTTACGAGATTGGACCGTCCAGTATTGCATGGATTATGTGGCATATTATATATTGGTGGCGCACTACGTTAGATTACAATTTTGGAGATGGTACCTTGAAAAAGGAAGACATTACTTGGCCTGGAAGTGTTGAAAAAGCAAAAGAAGAAATAAAAACTCTTCATGATAAATGGGTTGAAAAATTAATCAATATGTCGGATGCAGAATATCAATCACAGCAGTATGCAAAATGGCCACTTGAGGGTAGAAGCTTTGCTGATACTGCATTATGGTTAAATGGAGAATTGATGAAAAATGTAGCCGAAATAGGTTATGGACGATTTCTATATGCAGCTTGTAAAAAATAGAGATAGCGATAAATACGAGAATAATTTTTTTAAAGAAGGAGACTACCAATGAATAGTATAATAGAAAACATATTAACAAGAAGAAGCATACGAACTTTTAGAGGGACTCAGATATCAGAGGAGGATTTAAATACCATTCTAACAGCGGGAAGCTATGCGCCTAACGGGATGGGAACACAGAGCTGGAAGTTTACAGTCATTCAAAAAACCAGTGTACTTGCAAAAGTGAATGAGGCTATTCGCCTAACCCTTATATCTATACCTGTTGTAGCAGAAACGCATCCTTATGTTGTGAGCCTTGTTGAAAAAGCGAAAGACGAGAGTTCAAATTTCCTGTATCATGCCCCTACCTTTATTATTGTTTCTAACTTAAAGGACAACGGAAACTCTATGCCGGATTCAGCATTAGCCATCGGGAATATGATGCTGGCAGCACACTCACTCGGTATTGGTTCCTGCTGGCTAAATCAGCTGCCAGGACTCACAAACATGCCCTTAATCCGTGAGCTTTTATCAGATCTTGATGTTCCCGTAAATCATATTGTTTACGGGTCTGTCGTTATGGGTTATGCTGCAGAGGAGCCGAAACAGGCTGCCCTTCGTAAAAATGTCGTAAATATTATTCGTTGAGAACGAGATTGGAGGTTTAATATTGTTTATACGAGTAGTTCCGTATGACCCTTTTTGGGAAGTAGAGTATGAAAATGAATCACAGATGATAAGGAACATATTGAAGGATATATTGGTGGAGATTTACCATATTGGTAGTACAGCAGTTAAAGGGTTATCCGCTAAGCCAATCATTGATATAATGCCTGTAGTGACAAATATTAGTTTGGTTGATAAGCATAACGAAGAATTTGTAGCCATTGGATATGAGTGTATGGGTGAATTTGGTGTTGAAAGACGGAGATATTTCCGCAAGGGTGGCGATAATAGAACACACCAGATTCATATTTTTGAGCAAAGCAATCACAAAGATATTAATAGGCATATAGCGGTAAGGGACTTTCTGCGTACACATCCTGACATCGCTTTAGAGTATGGTGAATTAAAGATGAAACTGGCTTTTCGATTTCCAGATGATATTGAAGGCTACGTAAGAATGCTTTTATAAAGCAGCTAGAGAAAGATGCTTTGCAATGGTGGCAAATTCTCAAAGGATTGCAAGAAGCAGCTGAGGATAATCCGTATAACTAACAATTACATATCATGCTGATTCGTATTGGTGGAATAACACGAATTAATAAAGGATATATTTGTAGTAGCAAGTGTATTTGTTTTATATTCTATGACCCTATTTGATTTACATGATTCTATATGGTATAATGGACTTGCTTATAAATATAGATGCTTGGATAGCAGGAGGTTGCAAGATGATGATGGCAGTTAAATTAGCCTTCTAAAATTAAATAATAAAATTTTAGGAGGCTAATTTATGAAATTTAATTTGATAGATATAGAGGATTGGAATAGAAAGCCATACTTTGAGCATTATTTAAATGCGGTAAGGTGCACTTACAGTATGACTGCAAATTTAGAGATAACTAGTTTACTGCGTGAAATTAAACTTAAGGGCCTGAAACTGTACCCTACGCTTATTTATATCATCACAACTGTAGTTAATCGTCACAAGGAGTTCCGCACCAGTTTTGATCAAAACGGTAAGTTAGGATACTGGGATAGTATGAACCCAAGTTATACTATCTTTCATAAGGATAACGAAACTTTTTCAAGTATTTGGACAGAGTATGACGAGAACTTCCCACGTTTCTACTATAATTACCTTGAGGATATCAGAAACTATAGCGACGTTATGAATTTCATGCCTAAGGCAGGTCAACCTGCTAACACAATTAATGTGTCCAGCATTCCTTGGGTGAATTTTACCGGATTCAACTTGAATATATATAATGATGCAACATATCTAATCCCTATTTTTACTATGGGTAAGTATTTTCAGCAGGATAATAAAATTTTATTACCTATGTCTGTACAGGTGCATCATGCGGTTTGCGACGGTTACCATACCAGCAGATTTTTTAATGAGGTACAGGAATTAGTCTCAAATTTTGAGACATGGTTAGGAGAAAAATAATATTAAAATGCTTGTGCTCGGGAGTTATAAACAAAGATCGAAAATATTGTTAAGATCGTGAGGAAGCAAAGCGACCGAAGAAGTATATGTTCCATCTATGCAAGGACTTCCCGAGAAGGCGAGTGACAGCGAAGACCGATTGGAAGGAGTCTGAGCTAAGTGGAGTAATATATTCATTCATTATAGAACCATCATTTCAAAGGATTAGAGAAATCTAATCCTTTTTCTAGGTATTTTTATCCTAAGAATTTAATATGACAATCACGAGTTTAATTTTTATTTTGGTGCTATTTATCCTAAGCAGAGCAAAAACACTAATTGCCGGTGATATGCTGGGAGTTGAGGATGGGTATCATGTTCCTTCTCTTGAGCAGATTAATTTCTATCATAATACGTATCATCATTTTAATTAGTGGATATGTTTCCACAAACGCCCAAAACCGTTGATATGTTCCCCTAAACCTCGAAACAGCTAAAAAACGGTTGATATGTTCCCATGGACGCTGACATCAATAATGAACACTCGAGCCATGTTGAGTGTGTGAGTTTATTGGTAAAACGCAGTTAAACATCTCGCTTTTACATTTCAAGGCGAGATGCTTCAAAGCTCCACTGGAGCTTTGAACTCCCACAAACGCATCACGTTGAGGCGGTATCACTTTTGTCCAAACTCGATGTCGATAAGCATATAGACGTTGAAATTGAGCTGGATGAGCTTGATTTGACCAGTGCTGAAAGTAAGGCAACATATGCTCAAATCAAAGAATATGTTTGGAATAAATTTGAATTATAAGTTCCGACATTATATATTGCACAGATAAAAAGGAAATGTGGAATAGAATTACGAGAACATTACAGCAAGTCTAAAAAGGAGAAACAAATTATTCCACAGTGTACACCTGAAAAAGAAGAAGCTATCATGGATGCCTTGAGACACTTCAAAATGATTGAATAGAAAAGAATGACAGCATATGACTTTCTGCATTTATGACATTCCTACTTGGTATAGGAACAGCTATTATTCCTTTCTTGCAAGGTATCAATGAGAAAATAGGCTCAATATAAAGATTGATAGGATCATTTTTATATTTAAAGGAGCGTTGAAATGATTGATAAAAGCAATAAAAAATTTTGGGATAAATTTGCTAAGCTATATGCTCCTTTCATGAAAAAAGACAAAGGAGTATATGATAAAGTTTGCGAATACATTCGTCCTCATTTGAATAAAGACATGGAGGTACTTGAACTTGCTTGTGGCTCAGGACAATTATCGTTTAATCTTTCAAAGCATACGAAAAGTTGGATTGGCACAGATTTTTCCGAACAAATGATTAAGGAAGCTAAAAAGCGTGGGGAATACGAAAATCTTACATTTGAAACAGCCGATGCAGTATCATTATCCTATTCGCATGAAAAATTTGATTGTGTGTTAATTGCTAATGCACTTCATATTATGCCTAAACCGGATGAGGCGATGAAAGAAATATATAGGGTGTTAAAACCTAATGGGACTTTGTTCGCCCCCACTTTTCTATGGAAAGAGGGAAAACAAAGAAAAATGATAAAAAGTTTGATGTCTATTTTAGGATTTAAGATGTATCAAGAATGGGACAAAAAGGAATTTGAAGATTTTATTAAAGAATATGGATTTTCAGTAGTTGAAATGAAATTGGCACATGGAGGTCTTGCACCGATTGGTGTGATGATTGCTCAAAAAGTGGCTTAACAGATTCTATTCTTATGATTTAAAAAATTTCATCAAAGTGGTGCAAGGCTTGCTCCATTTGATATTAGGGAACTTAGGGACTTGATGAGTGAAGATGAACTGGAGCTTGATACACTGGGGGATAGAAAAACGGCTCTCTTTGTTATTATCTCTGATACAGATGATACCTTTAACTTTGTAGTATCCATTATGTACTCACAACTTTTTAATCTCTTATGTGATAAGGCAGATGATGTATATGGCGGTAGGCTTCCTGTTCATGTAAGATGCCTTCTTGATGAGTTTGCAAATATCGGCTTAATTCCAAAGTTTGAAAAGCTGATTGCCACAATCAGAAGTAGAGAGATTTCAGCAAGTATCATACTTCAAGCACAATCTCAGTTAAAGGCAATTTATAAGGATAATGCCGATACAATCGTAGGTAACTGTGATAGTACCTTGTTTCTTGGTGGCAAGGAGCAAACTACACTAAAAGAATTGTCTGAAACACTGGGAAAAGAAACGATAGATTTATATAATACATCGGAAACAAGGTCAAATCAAAAGAGCTTTGGTTTAAACTATCAAAAGACAGGCAAAGAACTGATGAGTCAAGATGAGATTACTGTAATGGACGGTAGTAAATGTATCTTTCAGCTTAGAGGTGTCAGACCTTTTCTTTCAGATAAATACGATATTACAAAGCATAAGAACTATAGATTACTTGAGGACTATGATAAGAAGAATTTGTTTGACATAGAAAGCTATATGAAGCGAAAAGGAAAAGGGTTGCCTTTGCCGTGTCCGTCCCAAGAAGGGACCTAAATTAGGGAAGCCTTACCATGTAACAGACAATAAGCTGGATCGTGATTTCCAGGCAGGCAAGCCTATGGAGAAACTTGTCACAGACATCACCTACCTCTATTTTGAAAACTGTAGACTTTATCTATCTTCGATCATGGATCTCTATAATCGTGAAATTGTAGCTTATACCATCTCCGAGTGCCAAGATACGGACTTTGTACTCGACACACTTAATCAACTTGAGCTACCTCAAGGAGCACTTTTACACAGCGACCAGGGCTCTGTCTACACCTCAAAAGCCTACTATCAGGCTTGTACAGAAAAAGGCATCACCCGCTCCATGTCCCGAAAAGGAACACCAGCAGATAATGCCTGTATCGAATGGTTCCATTCTGTTCTCAAGTCTGAAACCTTCTATCTCCATAAGTGGAGAAACCTAACTAAGGATAGTATAACAGATATTGTTAAAAATTACATCCTATTAGAACAACTATCCGATTTGGAAGAAATAACATATAGATCAATGATGGGCGAATATATTGTTTATTATCGCGGAAAAATTGTGGGTGGGATTTATGATGATAGATTTTTAGTGAAGCCTGTTAAATCTGCAATAGCATATATGCCAAATGCAAAGTACGAGTCACCATATGATGGAGCAAAGGAAATGCTGTTGGTAGATGATGTTGACAACAAAGAATTTTTAACCGGCTTATTCAATTCAATGTATGATGAGTTACCTGCACCAAAACCGAAGAAAAAGAAATAATCAAATTAGAATTTGTGGAGAGGATTTGAATGAAGAATGCCGTTATATATGTTCATGGTAAGGGCGGTAATACAGGAGAAGCTAATCGCTATAAACAATTTTTTGATGACAGCTTTGAAATCGTTGGATTTGATTACAAATCATTGAACCCGTGGGATGCTAAAATCGAGTTTATAAATTATTTGCGAAACAATAATAACAATAAATATTTTAAGAAGTGGGTGTGTTGATGGAAATAACAGAGGTTATGGAAAACAAAAAAAATTATATTGAGTTGCTATTATTGGCAGATGAGCAGGAGGATATGATAGACCGTTATATTGATAAGGGTAAAATGTATGTACTTGATGATAATGGTATTAAATGTGAGTGTGTTGTAATCGATGTGGGAAATGGCGTACTTGAAATTAAGAATATTGCGACAGTTCCGGAATATCAAGGCAAAGGTTACGCGAAAGCCATGATTGATTTTATTATCACGAAATACAGAGAAGAGTATTCTACCCTGCAGGTAGGAACGGGCGATAGTCCAATGACGATTCCGTTTTATGAAAAGTGTGGGTTTGTGCGATCACATATCGCCCCGAACTTCTTTACAGACAATTATGACCATCCAATATATGAATGTGGCATTCAGTTGGTAGACATGGTTTATTTGCGGAGATCTTTCTAAATCCCGGTTTGTCTAACTGAATATTAAACTACTTTAAGACACTTACTTATTTCGAAGACGGGAAATACTGCGGAGAATCGTTCTATGAAATCGACGCAGAGCATCGAAGCGCCGCTCTGGACATAAAATTGTTTGGATTTGCACGGGGATGTGGAATTGCAACGGCCGGGCTCTCCCATGCAATCAAAGAAGCGTTCCTAAACGGTGCAGAGATTGTATGGGTCAATCCGAATCCGGAAAATATGAAAGCAATCGCGTTGTATGAGAGGCTTGGCTTTCAGCAGAAAGACTTTCCGGAGTAACTGATTTCCGAGGATGAGGAGAAAACCTCAATCTATATGGAACTTCGCAAAAACTGATTCCATACGCAAATTCCAGTTTGTCGAGGTAATACCCTTTAACGATAACCTTATGCTATTGTGAAAAAGAGTCAAATCATGAAAAATCCTTCATTTGAAGTGATTTTATAAACAGTTGGAATTTAAGGAGAGAAAACTGATTTTAGAAACGGAAAGATTGATTCTTCGCCCATGGGAAGAAAAAGACGCCAATGATTTATTTCAATATGCCAGTAATCCAGAGGTTGGACCGGTTGCAGGTTGGCCAGTACATACTAGTGTTGAAAATAGCAGAGAGATTATAAAAAGTTATTTTTCCGCACCTGAGATATATGCCATTGTTTTAAAAGAAACGATGCAGCCAGTGGGTAGCATAGGATTGATGATTGGCTCTGCAAGTGATAAAGGGATTCCGGATACTGAGGCGGAGATTGGCTACTGGATTGGAGTTCCCTATTGGGGTCAGGGGCTTATACCAGAAGCAGTTCGTGAGATAATGAGACATGGATTTGATGACTTGAGTCTGGAGAAATTGTGGTGCGGTTATTTTGACGGCAATACAAAGTCACGGAGGGTTCAGGAAAAATGTGGGTTCCGTTATCATCATACAAAAGAGAAGGTTCCGTGTGCATTGGAAGGTGTTCTTCGTACAGAACATATAACCTGTCTCTCAAAGGAAGAGTGGATTTCGTTTAAGTAAATCACTGTTTGTGCGAGGTAATACCTTTTAACGATTACCTTATGATATTGTTAAAAGCTTTATAGACATGTTTCCACATACAGACAGCTTCACTTGATATACTCAGTGATCACTCGTTTCATGTCGAAGCAGTATCACTGCTTGTAAGATCTGAAAAATAAATTTGTGTAGCGCTCGCTGTAAAGTTTAAATGGAGGGTTATCGATGGTTATATTGGAATTTTATCAAGGTGATTATCAAAAGGATTTAGTCACGTTTGACTCTTTAGAAGAGGGGAGAGTCTTTGTAGCTCAACTCCCTGGGTATACTTTAGAAACAGAAGATGGGTTTGAAGTGGAGTATGTGAACCCAAAATACTTGCCGGATTATATGGAAATTGTTTTCAATGGAAATATTGTCCCTTTATCTAGATTTTCGTTTAATTATGAAGAAAATGTGGACATTATTTGGAAAGAAATTTCGAATCTATCCGTTAAAAACGATAAAGTGATCGAAGGATATTCAAAAATCGACGCATATGTCGTTAACAACGATGAAGTGAAAGCCTATGTCGAAGCAAGAGAAGCGAACTATCGCAAGGCAAAAGACTTCTTAGAACGCTGTGGATATGAAACCGACAGAAGCTTTTTCGGAAGCGAAGACGGCGAAGCGATTCTCTACAGAAAACGTGGCGCTGAAGATTGGCACTTCTTGTGTCACTTAGACCCGCTGTTTGTAGAGATTGAAGATGTAGAAGGATATGTCAAAGAAGAGATTCAATCGTTAAACTAAAGAACGTTGCGAAGGCGTGACGTGAGTTATATTTAAAAAGACTTCTATTTTGCTAGATGGTGGAATTAAGGAGAAATTTTTGACCTTAAAACAAATTAAATTTAATCCTTTTAAACACTGGGGAATCATCAGCGACTTGTATAAGCAGTCCTTCCCAAAGGAGGAGCGAATTCCCTTCTTTGGACTTGGCTCTTATCATTGAGAAAAATGGATTTACACTGTGTCCCTATCTCATTCGTGAATTAGGCGTTGACTTTGCTCTTATGAGCCAGACAGGGCAACTAATTCCATTCGACTATCAGGATATCTTTGACAATTTCTCTTTTGGACTTGGAGATGTATCGATTAGTCCGATAAATTAATAAAACGTATCTTACCAAAATTGTACTGAACTAAAAATGTTATCTAATTGAGAAAAGAACAAAAGTTTTGGTCTATAATATAGATATTTTCTAGCACCACATGTGGAGGCAGTCTCACTGCTTGTACGAGCCTAGAAAATATGTAGAAGGAAAAGCCTTGGTTTCAAGGCTTTTTGTCGTTAATCATTTCTCTTTTTGGTTGAATACTTTTTCTTTTATATGTTAGAATGTATATACAAAATGTATTTACAAAAGGAGTTGTTAGTATGGCAAAGACACAAGCGGTAAATTTTCGAGCAGATTCGGTATTTTACCAAAAAACGAAAGACATCTTAGCAGACGAAAAAATTACGGTATCAGATGTCCTGAATGCAGCACTTAGAAAAATTGCCAATAGGACAGTTGATGCAAGAGAATTTGTTTCTAGTGATTTGCAGGATACACAGTATCAAGTGGCTTTTGAGGATTTAAAGAAGGAAATTTTAATTGGGCATCAGGAAATTGCTAAAGGGAAAGTCACTTCTGTAGCAGATGTGAGAAAGGAATTTGGTCTTGACTAAGTTGAAACGCTATCAGGTTTTTCTTGCGGATCGAGCTAAGCAGGACATACGAGAAATTCACGACTATATCGTTATGAATTTTTATAGCCAACAATCTGCGGATGGGAAAGTCGATTTGATATTGACTGCTCTTGAAACCTTAGAAATATTTCCAGAAGCATGTCCACTTGTGTCTAGTAGAGGTTACGGTGAAATGACTGACGATGGGAAAACCTATCGTTATATGCCAATAGAGAATTATCTCGCATTTTATTATATTGAGAATCATACAGTATTTGTTGCTCGTATTCTAAGTACAAAACAAGATTGGGTGAAGATTTTCTATAAGTAAATTTAAGAGTCGGATGGACATAGACTTTCAAGTAAGCATGGTACTGGCTATATGAGACATTTTGGAGGTTGTCAATATGAAATTTCATGAATTTGGTGATAAAAATTTGCCTCCCATTTTATTGATACACGGTGGTGGTAGTTCATGGTGGAATTATCTTCGTCAAGCACGGATTTTGTCAGAAGACTACCGTGTTATTCTCCCCACTTTGAATGGCCACGGCGAAGAATTTCAAAGGGACTATATCTCAACGGAAGACTCTGCACAGGAAATTTTGAACTATGTTAGACAGAATTATGATGGAAAGTTGTTTGCGATCGGTGGTGTTTCACTCGGTGGTCAAATTGCCATGGAACTTTTGTCCTTAGACAGCGATATAGCTGAGAAAGCTATCATAGACGGAAGTATCTGTATTCCTCAACCAAGGTTGGCGAGATTTAGCATCTTGTTGGTATCTTTATTTGGTAAACTGATGTTTAGTAAATCCTCTTGTAAATTTCAGTTAAGCTTAATGAATAAATTCTATCCCCAATTAGCTTACCCAGACGAGATAAAAAATTATTATATGGAGGATATGCCAAGGACACCTATCAAGACATTAGTGACCATCTATAAAACTTATATGGGGCACTACAAGTTGAAGAGTAGTATTTCTAAAAGTAAGGCGCAGGTTCTCTATATTTATGGTGAAAAGGAATTGAACGGTGTTAAAGAATCAGCTAGATTATTTCAGAAGATGCACCCCGACACTATCTTATATGAAGCAAAGGGCTATAACCACGGCTATTTATCAGCCTACCTACCTCAAGAGTGGATTAAGTTGGTTGTTCCATTTTTGGAGAATAACGATTGATTATACAAAATAACACCCCACAAGCTACAACTTGTGGGGCATTTTCTTTTATTAGTTTTTCTCTTACAAAATAACGTCTGTTTTTTCAACTTTGTAAAGGGCTATTCCCATGATTATGGTCAAGACAAGAAGAATTAAAACAGCAGGGGTCCAAGAGTTAAAGAGTTGTTTGCTTGAACCGAACAAGACTGGACCAAGGGCTGCAAAGATATAGCCTCCGGTTTGGGCTAAACCTGATAGTTGGGCTGTTTTTTCAGGCGTGCTAGCCTTCATTGAAAAGGAAACCATCATGTAAGGGAATAGGACACTAGCAGAACTTCCGGTTAAGAGGTTAAGGACTAACCAATACACAAAGCTGTCTGTATTGACTAGAAGCATGGCAACTCCGATGAGTCCTGCTAGGACGGTAGCCACTAGCATCAAATGGCGGTTACGATCAGAAAGTTTAGTGATTAGGCTAGGAACGATCATAGAGAATGGAATACTCGTCAGTGTGAAAACGGAAGCTAGAATTCCGGCATTGGCCTCGCCGACACCGGCTTGAGTGGCCATGGTTGGAAGCCAAGTGATAGTGGTATAGAAGAAGAGTGACTGTAATCCACCGAAAATCATGATGGCCCAGACTTTGCCACTCTTATACCAACTGCCTGAATTTTCGCTGGTAGAAGTTTCTTGTTCTAAGTAATGATTGTGACGGACATTAGGAAGCCAAACTACAAGAGCCAGGGCACAGACTGCTGTCAATACCCAGACCAAGCCTTGCCATGAGGTTGCCTTAGTGATTGGAACGGCTACCGATGAAGCCACAGCTGTGGACAAGCCCATGGCTGTAATGTAGAGTGTGGTTAAGAATCCTAACTGATTAGGCTCATTAGCTTGGATGAGGCTTGGGAGAAGGACGTTGATAAAGGCAATCCCAGCTCCGACTAACAGCGTTCCCACATAAAGGAGTGGGAGATTAAGGGTACGCAGAGCAGAACCAAGTGTCATCACAATTAAAACACCGAGGAAGAGTCTTTCAATACCAAAGCGTTTGGCCCAGCTAGCCGCAAAAGGCGAGAATATCGCAAAGGTCAAGAGAGGCAGACTTGTCAAGAGACCGAGAGAACTGACCTCAACGCCTAGACTAGAAGCAATGTCTGATAAGACCGTAGACAAGGTTGTGAACGGGGCCCGCAAAACGATCCCTAGAAGAAGGATCCCAGGGATTAGAAAATGTGAATGTTTCTGTTTCATAAACTATCTCCATGTTTAATAAGGGTATTTAAATTGATAAGCATATGACACTAATGCATCACTTCCATCTTACCATAAATGAAGGGGGTGATAAAAGCGATTACGTTGGGTTGTCAAGATAGAATTTTTAGGTTTAAAATCCTATTCTGCTGATTATCAAATAGTATAATCTGATTTTTAAAAGACCGAACATGTAGTCCAGTCTCTTTTCAATGTCTTCTTAAATTTCATACCCCATAAGGAGTCCGCCTTCTTCAGCATAAAAACTACAGAGTCCAGAAGTAGGAATGACTTCGATGCTTGCTTGGGCAAATTTTTCACGAACCAATTCAGAGAATTGCTCGATAAATTTTTCATTGTTGCGGTGGGCAATCGTAATGTGGCCTCCAGCATAACCAGCCTTGAGGAGTTCATCAAAAGCAGCTTTGATGGCTTTCTTTTGACCACGCGCCTTTTGTAGTAGCTCAAGCGTTCCTGTTTTGCTAGCTTCTCCAACCATACGGATATTGAGGAGTCCAACAACGGTGCCAACTAGTTTACTTAGACGACCATTCTTCACCAAATTATCAACTTTTGCTAAAACAAAGAGCAACTTAGTCTTGGCTTGATAAGCTGTGATTCCATCAACGACTTGGTCAAAATCAAGGCCTTCAGCGACTAATTGATTGAGTTTACGAACGATAAGGTCGACCTCGCCACCAGCTGACAGGCTATCAATCACGTGAATCTTAGTATCAGGATGCTCTTCCAGATAAATTTTCTTGGCGATTTCAGCACTATTGTAGCTACCAGAAAGGGTTCCAGTGATCGTCACGACGACGATATTGTCCGCTCCTTCAAAGGATTTCATATAATCATCAGGACTTGGACAGGCAGACTTGGAAGCAGTCGTAGTCGCATACATTTCCTCCATCATTTGATCAATATTGAGTTGGGCATCATCCCTGTAAATGGTCTCGCCCACTTGGATAGTCAAAGGAACACTGACAAACTCCGTATCTGGTGCTAGATTGTCCAAAGAACGGTAGTCACAGCCTGAATCCGCAATAATTTTCCATTTCATAGGTTACACCTCATATCTGCATAATGTACATTGACAAGTTATTTGTCTTCTTTTACAATTTTATCATGAAGTGCATTGCTATCAAAGCAGATCTCATCAGGTGTGACAGATAGAAAGTGAATGTTATGGCAGAAAGAAAAATCTCAGAGAAATCCTTGGAAAATCTCAAACGATTTAACCAAGAAAACAAAGCAATTACACGAGAATCCATTGAAATTTCTCTCCTGCAATTGTTGGAGAAAAAAGACTTTAAAAAGATTACCATATCGGAGCTGGTTGAGCGAGCGGGTGTATCTCGTGCTGCCTTTTATCGCAATTATGGTTCTAAGGAAGAGATTTTGAAATCTATTTTTGAGTCTAGCATTGCAAAGATTACTAAGTCCTTGGACGGCTATAATCTCAAGACGGATCTTTACCAAGCCTGGGTTTATCTCCTTAAGGAAGTCAAAAAAGAAGCCAAAATCATCAGTCTTGCCATTGATTATAATTTTGAGCAGGTATTGACCAAGGCAGTTTATGATTTTTTGGAAAAACGAAATGGTAGCTCATCAAATGGTGCCGGTAGTTACCTCAATTCCTTTTGGAGCTCAGCTATTGTCTCAGTGATTTCCAAATGGGTCAAGGATGGCATGAAGACCCCAGCTGAAAAGATTGCCAAACTTGGTCTCCCGCTTTTTCCACAAAAGAAGAAGTAGTAACCACCTTGCTACTACAACTAATAGGAGGTTCAGTATGCCAATATATGAATTTTGTGCAGAGAATGTGACTTACTTAGAAAAAGCTTTTCAAGCCGGTGCTCAACGCGTGGAGTTGTGTGATAATCTGGCTGTCGGAGGCACGACACCTTCTTATGGTGTTATAAAGGCGGCTGTTGAGTTGGCCAAGGATTATCAGGCTAAGGTGATTGTGATGATTCGTCCACGAGGGGGCGACTTTGTCTATAGCCAGCAGGAATTAGCTATCATGCTAGAAGATATCAAGTGTGCGCGTGAATTGGGAGTTGATGGTGTTGTGTTAGGCGCTTTAACCTCAGAAAACCAACTCGATACAGAAGCTCTAAAGACCTTGTTAGATGCTAGTCGAGACTTAGAGGTCACCATGCATATGGCCTTTGACCAAATCCCTAAAGCAGCTCAGCCTAGTGCTATTCAATGGCTTAAGGACCACGGTGTGACGCGTCTTCTCACCCGTGCTGGGACTCCTGAGACTACTCTAGACTCACGTTTGCAAGCCTATACAGAATTGGTTCAGCTAGCAGACGGTCAGTTGGATATTTTAGCAGGAGGTGGTATCTCCGTGGCTAATCGTGACCAATTTCTGGCCATATCTGGTCTTGAGCAAGTTCATGGAACACGTGTCGTCTTTTAGATTTACAATGGAACCAGCTTCTTGGCTCGGTTTCTTTTGATTTTTGTGTAATGCGAGGCACTTTGCTTTTCTAGTCATTCTTTGGTAAGCTATTACTATAGCATTAAAAAAATTGGGGGATGTATGTTAGATAATTTGTTAAAAAAGAACCCTATCTTGGGTGTCATTGTTTATCCGTTATTAGGGCTAGGAGCTATTTGGCTTGGTCACTATTACTCACAGAGCCTTTCGCTATTGGAAAAAACGGGTGGTCAGATCAAGGTTAATACTTTTGTTTACATTGCCTATCAATTAGGTGGGACCAAACTCGTCATGGGGTTCTTTATTCTTTTAGCACTTTTCTTTTTCTATCTGGGCTATACTTATCTTAAAAAACTTGGCAATACTCAGAAATAAGAACTAAGTTTATACACTAACTGCGGCTACTTGCTTGCAGTTTTTTCTTTTCTACAAGTCAACTAGAATCCCCAATTTATGCTACAATGAAACTATTACGCTTCAAAAAGGAGATGAGATGAAAGCAGAAGAATGGTTAACCTATTTTATAAAGATTTATGGACGTCGCCCAAAGATGACAGAGGTCGACGAGGCGATACAAAATGGTAGTCTCTTGGCCAATCGAGCAGAAGTAGAGAGCTTATTGTTAGCATCTAAGAAGAGCTTTTGGCAAACCTTAAGTCAGTATGTTGTGACTCATAAGGTCGCAGCGTCAGTTCTTGCAGTTTCTTGTATGACGCTTCTTGGTGGTGGTGCCATTTTTGCTTGGCATTCTCATCATTCACAAGCGCAACAAACGTCATCCCTTGCGGCCTCTTCATCAAGCAGTCAGACTGGTCAAACGTCTTCCTCAGACAAGTCTAAACAATCGAGTTCCAGAGCTTCTGAGTCGTCTTCAAACTCTAGTTCTCAAAGTCAGAATGCCTCATCAGAAGCCAAAACGCCTGCCATGGATGTGGATGCTATTCGAAGTGGTGATTTTTCAAGCATCGAAGGTGACTGGGTTTCCGACGGTGGTCATGTTGTGACCATTACCAAGTCAGGGCTCACAAAGTCTGAAGAGACAGGAAGTACTGATGGCAAGACTGTCGTTAAAGATTTCAACGGTCAGCCTATGTTTTATTTTGCGGACAATGGTCCAGGGCATGGGGTCAATCCTTTTGTGCCTGTGCCAGCCAATCAAGCAGCACCGTCTCCGGACAATTCTGTCAAAGACACAGATCGTTTGGTTCAAATTCCAGAGTCTTCTGGGCCAGGGGTGGTTTACACGTCTTATTACAGAGTGAAAAGCAAGAGCCAGTCCAGCCAGACTAGCCCAACCAATACGACAGCCCTTTGGAATAGTGACAAGGCTGCCAAGCTCGCAAGTTACATGGTGGAGTTTGGGCACAAGATGAATCAAGAAAGTTATAGAAGGCTAACACCTAACGGAAGTGATGATTTCTTTGGTGCCATGTCTTTTGCTAAAAATAACCGCATTATTGTAGGTGAAAAGACAGAACAAAATGCCCCAATAACCAACCAACAAAAGGTAGACGTTGCCTTTTCTGACGATGGTACAGGGACAGCCGACTATATCATTTTAGACAGCTACGGGTATTCAGGTTCCGCCATGATTCTCTACCATTTCACCATCCATAAAGGTCAACCAGTGGTCCTAGTTTCCATGCAAAATCAGGGGAATCCTGAGAACATGTATTACATGTACCCTACCAATAATAAGGACATCCAAGAAGCCTTTGCCAATATTGTGAATGACAAGTGATGGTTTGAGGGGTTTGAAAGAAAAATTTTACATCTTAAAAATACAATATAAGTGAACAAAAGATTTTCTATGTTCCAAATCTGTTTATTTACTATTTAAATTATATAAAAGAGCCAGCCTAAAGTTCAGACTGGCTTTTCCTATTATAAAATAACTTAGTTATTCATCTTTTCGCTTTTCTGTCATCAGAGCTAATGGAGTACATATCAATACAATGATTGCTCCTACAATAAATACATTATCAAATGCCCTGCTTAACTGCTCATTTTTTTCTTTAACAATGACTTTAAGAGCAGATGCTAATTCATCCTTTTGAGCTAATAATTTAATCGCTGTACCAACTTTAGCTTGTCCTCCAGATATAGTTTTCAAACTAGTTGATAACTGTGGGACACTTGAACTAACAGTTTCAACTCCACTGATTAATAACTTATTTGCATCATAAATCTTTCTATAATTACTCCCCTTTTTAGGTTCTGGAAGATTATCTGTTTTTTGAGCAGCGGTTTTGATTGTCTCAACCATATTACTTTGTTTGGTTGAAATACTATTATTTTTCTTAGTCGTATCGAAAGTTTTTGAAATTTCCTTCTTAGCAACTTTTTTTACGTCTGTTGATAAAACCCGTTTTTCAATTTGGTTATACGCTGTTTCCTTAATTTGTGTTTTAGCAATATTGACATTACTATTTAAAATGGTAACGAGAAGAGCCATACCAATGGCTTGCCCAATATATCTAGAAGCATTAACGATACCTGACCCAATTCCAGCCTTATTAATTGGTAAATATTTTACTGATGATGTTAAGGACATTGCCATAAATCCTAGTCCTAAACCAATAATTACATTACAACAAACAATGAGGCTTTGTGAGGTATTATACTGAATAAGACTAAGCATAAATAATCCACCTGCTGTAATAACCAAACCGATACTAATGAGCAATCTTGCACTAATTTTTTGGTACATCTTAGTTGCTAAAGGCATACCTACTACGATAGCTAAAGAGGTAGGAATAATAAGATATGCCGAATGCAAAGCAGAATAGTTACGAACATTTTGCAAGAAATAGTTTAAGATCAATGAAGGTACGATAATCGCAAATCCAAAAATCATATAAATAAGACTTGAAGATGTAAATGTACTTTCCTTGAATAAATTTAAGTCAACGATAGGTGATTTTACTCTTCCTTCGGTTAAACAAAGAAAAAATAGGCCTACAACACTAATAATAAAACTAGCTATGATGGTTTGTGATGCCCAACCATACTCGTGACCTTCTAATAAACCAAATATAAGTCCACCTAAAGTACAAGTAAGAAAAATAATACCTAGCCAGTCAATATTCTTTGAAATTTTTAAATCATATGATTCTTTTGTCCCTACTAGGATCATCAAGAATGCAAAGATAGCGATTGGAACATTAATACCAAAAATCCAATGATATGTTGTCCAATGGACAATTAAACCACCAATTACTGGTCCCCCCGCTGCAGCTAAGGCACTGAAGGTCCCCATAATAGCAGTAATACGGCTGGTATTCTCTTTCCCAAGTAGTTCAATTCCCATGGGGAGAACAATTGGAGTTAATATGGCACCTCCAATTCCTTGGAAGAACCGAAAAATAATTAAGAGTAATAAAGAATCAGCCACCATACATGCGAATGAGAAGATGCCAAATATGACTACACCAATTAGCATAACCAATTTTCTACCGTAGATATCAGCGAGTTTTGAAACAGTAATAATAAATACAGACATTGCTAAAACATAGATTGTTGCTACCCAACTTGTATCAGTCAATCCTGTATGTAAGTCTTCCATAATATTTGGTAGGGCGATATTAACAATCGTGGCATCTAAAGCTCCCATAAAGAGTGCTAAAACTAGACCTATAAATCCTAGAATTTTTCTTGATTTTGTCATTAAATTCTATTCCCTTCATTAATTATTTTGTTAAATGATTAATGATGCATCAATTATCTTCGTGAACATAAAACAGTCTTTTTTAACTTTTATAATTCACATAAAAAGAATATAATAATACCCATATATTGACCATGACAACATCAAACAATATGTTTAATTAAGGAAAAAATGACAAAGAAAAGAAAGACTAATAGCGTTACTAACCTCAAGTCTGCTTTGATAGACCTCCTACTTGAAATGGAGTACTCAAAAATAACCATTGGAAATATAACTCAGAGAGCAAATGTTAGTAGGGGAACATTTTATCAACATTTTCTTGATAAGGATGATTTAGCATACTCTATCGGAACAGAGACGATGCAAAGATTTTGGGAGATTTTAGCACAAGGAAATTTAGATAAAGAGGACATGCTTTTAAAGGCTCTACTATTAATAAAAAATGACTATAAACATTTTAAAGCAATTTCAAAAGCACCTCACGTTCAATTTAAAGATAAGGTTCAACAACTTATTTGTGATCTTATAAATAACAACTCAGCTATTAGAGAAAAGATCAAGAAAAAGACGAAGATTTCAGATGAAATTGTGATAAAAGCCTTCTCTACATCTTTTGAAACCATTATCTCATCCTGGATTGATAATGATTTATCGGAAAGTCCCGAAAAAGTTGTAGATAATATCATTAAAATTGAACAGCTATTTTGGAAATAATAAAAAACATAGAAAAAATGATAAAAATCCATAGTCTTCAAACGGTGTGAGCCTATACTGAGACTTTACGCTGTGATAAAAACGCCTAAAGAATTGGTATTTCAGGCGTTCGGAATTTTTGAGACTCTAGGCTCAAAAATTAGCCATGGAACTTCGAAGAAGTTCGCTGGCGTCCGCTATCACCTAAGTAAAGTCTCAAGTAAAAGCTTTTGTCCTCAATCTAAAGCCTTGGCAACAAGGCTTTTTCTTGTGGAAAAGTATTCTGAGAATAAGTAGCTGTCAAAATCTGGTATAATGAAGCCAAGGAGGCGCCTATGAAAACTTTGAAAAAACAGACGCTAATTCTTTTATCTATCGCTAGCCTATTACTCGTCGGTTTAGCAGTTTTTGCACATATCCACAAAAAGGAGGAAAAACCAAGCTACTCCAACCTTAATAGCAAGGCCAGTCTTAATGAGGTACGTTCCATTCTCTCGAAACATTTGAACGAGGAGAGTGTGGATAACTTTATCAATCTGGTTAGGGATTACAATGATACCGTGGGTACTGTTGGACTTTCTGGGGATTTTGCGCCATTTACCAAAACAGACTATGATGTGGAAAAAATCAGTAGCCTGTGGACAGCCAAGCATGGTGACTTTATCGGTACCAACTGCCGTATCAACACCTACACGCTACTGAAAGGCAAAATCAAGATTCCTCAAGTCAAAAGTGATACTGAGCTCCTTTTCCAAGACAAGGACGCCATTGACAAGGGTAAGCTCTTTAATGCCAAGGACCAGGCAAACTTTGACATTCTTTTTTCAAGGGTCAAGACTGAAGCTACCCAAGATGTCAAGGTTCACGCCAAGCATATGGAGGATTACTATAAGCAGTTCACCTTTGATGACAAGGCACGCATGCTGTCGGTTGTTGTCCACGATAATTTGGATGGTGATTCCCTTTTTGTCGGTCACGTCGGAGTCTTGGTGCCTACGACGGATGGCTACTTATTTGTTGAAAAGTTGACCTTTGAAGAGCCCTACCAAGCCATTAAATTTGCCAGCAAAAAAGATTGCTACAAGTATCTCACAACCAAGTACAAGGACTATACTGGACCAGGTCTAGCCAAACCCTTTATCATGGACAATGGCAAATGGGTGGATATGGACTAGGTTATCGTGAGACGACAGTTTGAATAGGGTAGAAAAAGGAACCAATATATGAAAAGAAAACAAGCCTTGTTGCTTTATCTAGCAGGGACCCTTGGACAAATCTTACTGGTCAGTCTCCTTGTTTGGCTACTAAGAGCAGGAGAAGTTAGGGTTGATTATGGGACTCCAATTGGCCTCTTTACCCTTATGTTAGGTGGCTTGTCATCAGCCATTTGGGGAGCAATTATTAGCATCCGCTATCATCACTCCAGTTTTAAACAGCTTGTCAGTGATTTTTTCCAAGTCAAACAGCCTCTTAGTAACTATCTCTTAGTCCTCATTTTTCTATGTTTGGATTTTCTACCACTAATCCTGAGTGGAGGTATACTTATCCAAGTTTGGTATCTCCCCATAATTTTATTTGTAAAAGCCCTCGTCTTTGGTGGTATAGAAGAAATCGGTTGGCGTTATTTTTTCCAGCCTACTTTGCAAGAAAAGTTGACCTATCTAGTGTCTACGCTGTGTACATTTGTAGCTTGGTCACTATGGCATTTGCTCTATTTTTATATTGATGGCTCTTTGGCAAGGATTCATTTGCTACCATTTTTGCTAGGCTTATTAAGCAATTGTTTCATCTTATCCACTATTTATACAAAGACCAGAAATCTTTGGCTTTGTGTGATGACCCATGCGTTGATCAATGCTTTATCGCAACTGTCATCAACTGAGGAGAACCTTGGATTATCCCTTGTGATTAAGGTGCTGATAATCCTTCTTGCCATGAGAATTGCTAGTAGCAGTGTGGAGAAAGTTAAATGATAAACCGGCTTTTTCTCACTTTGTTTCAATTATTTATAAATCTTAAGAGTAGTTCAAGACTGCTCTTTTTTCTATGTATTACTCAAATGACCTTGCCCATCTTTTTGAGGCATGTTATACTAGAAAATGCATTGTCAAAATTTTCTGACATTACAGGTGGAAAGGAGGTGCTAATGCCTTTTAAAATAACAAAACACCTTGTTTTTTCCCGCTACCTAAGCCTGCTCTGTTTCCTTCTATTTTTAGTAGTAGCATCAGTTTTTGTTGCAGTGTCCTTAGGAGCGGTCACTATAGATATAGGTGATACCTATGGTGTCATCCTCAGTAAATTGGGGCTTTCGATTGCTAGTAATAGCACAGCTAAGCCACTTGAAGCCATTATCTGGAATATGCGAGTTCCTAGGGTTATCCTGGGGTTAATAGTTGGTGCAGGCCTTTCCATGTCTGGGAGTGTCATGCAGTCAACCGTCAATAATCCTATTGCTGAGCCCTATATATTAGGCATCTCGGCAGGAGCAACTTTTGGAGCAACCTTGGCCATCATTTTGGGGCTTAAAGCTGTGGTAGGCTTGGGTGCCTTTGTGGGAGCTATCCTAGCGACAGTTCTTGTCCTAATTATTGCCTCTATGCAGGGGAGAGTGACCACATCTGGCCTGATTTTATCTGGAACGGTTGTTAATGCCCTCTTTATTGCCTTTGCCAATTTTATAATCTCTATTGGAGCGACAGCAGATAGTGTCATGACCATTAAGTTTTGGACCATGGGTTCATTGACAGGAACATCTTGGTCAGATTTGCTGCTTCCAGCACTAGTAGTCGGTGTAGCCTTTCTCTTTTTCTCAACACAGTATCGTGTTTTTAATGCCATGATGATGGGCGATGAAGCAGCTTTGACTTTAGGGATCCCACTTAAACTCTATTGGTATCTCTACATTGCCATTGTTGCGGTCATAACGGCTGTCTTGGTTGCTAGCTGTGGGATTATCGGCTTTGTCGGCTTGATTACCCCTCATATTGCTAGAAGTTTAGTCGGGACTAACTATCGTAAGCTTTTCCCAGTGGCAACTCTCTTAGGTTCCTTGTTTGTGGTTTGGGCAGATGTCTTGGCTAGAATCCTCGTTAAAAATGCAGAGCTACCTATCGGTATCTTTACAGCCTTAGTAGGCGCACCTTTCTTTATTTATATTGTGACTAAAAATCGTAGGAAGGTGGTTTAGACTTATGGATGTAAAGTGTAAGGATATTCATTATTCGATTGGAGAGAAAAAAATCCTAAACGGTGTCTCTCTAGAGGTTGAAGGTGGGCAATTCCAGACCATACTAGGACCAAATGGGAGTGGGAAATCAACCTTGCTCAAAACCATTTACCGCCAGTTGAAACCAGATAGCGGTCAGATTTTACTTGATGGAAAAAGCCTAGATCAGGTAAGCCTAAAGGAAACTGCAAAAGAAATGGCTGTTGTGACACAGTTTAACACCCTTCAATTTGATTGCACGGTGGAAGAAATTGTCATACTTGGCCGAACGCCCCATCTTTCCTTTCTACAAAAAGAATCGGAGCGGGACCACTTGCTCGTCCAGGATGCCCTAGACAAGGTTGGCATGTCTGAAAAGAAGACACGTTATTATTCGTCCTTATCAGGTGGCGAAAAACAAAGAGTTATCCTAGCGCGTGCTTTGGCTCAGGAACCCAAACTTCTTTTATTGGATGAGCCTACCAACCATTTGGATATTAAGTATCAGTTGGAGATGTTGGCCTTGGTCAAGGAACTCGGCATTAATGTTCTCGCAGTTCTCCACGATATTCAATTGGCCTGTCGTTTTTCAGATTATATTTACTTAATGAAAGGGGGTGAGATTGTTGCCCAAGGTGTCCCAAGGGATGCCGTAACCCCACAATCCTTGCAGGCGGTTTATGATGTTCAGAGTCGTATTACTTGGACGGATGACCAGCAGGCAATGATTCAGTATTTATAAGCCTAGGAAAGGAAGGCCTTATGAACAAGAAAACATTTCGTATCGCATTAATCGCTGCAGCAGTCCTCACATTGACAGCATGCAGTTCTACATATAAAAACAGCACATCATCGTCATCATCAGCAAAAGAAACGGTGAAAAAGACCAAGTCAGAAACCCAGTATCCTTTGACTGTCAAAACTTATGACGATAAAGGAACTGAGCTAGATCAAGTCTTCAAAAAGGCACCAGAAAAGGTTATCACCAACAACCTTTCATCAACTGAAATCTTGATTGAGCTTGGTTTGAAAGACAAAATTGTCGGTATGCTTAACCCTGACAATGAAGTAACCGATAAATATAAGGATGACATTGCTTCAATCCCACATATCGGTGATAAGAAAACAATCTCTCAAGAAGCCATCTTGGCTTACGGACCAGATGCTCTTATTGGTCGTAATATGATGTTCTCAGACAAGTCAATGGGAACCATCAGCACATGGAACAGCAACGACATTCCTGTCTATACGCAAAAAGCTTCTGTTTCAACAACTAAACAAGATTTGAATAATATCATCGAAGATGTTAAAAATATTGGTGACATTTTCAACGTTCAAGACAAGGCAGACAAGTATGCGGGACAAC
Source organism: Streptococcus sp. (assembly GCA_016939315.1). Lineage (GTDB taxonomy): Bacteria > Bacillota > Bacilli > Lactobacillales > Streptococcaceae > Streptococcus. The sequence continues at coordinate 30,648 of JAFHAZ010000040.1, forward strand.
TTCAAAAGCGTATCGACGCCGTTAAAAAGAAAAACAAGTCTTCTGACAAAGACTTGAAGAAGGCTCTTATCATGTGTGCCTACAACGATGAGACCTTTGGAACTTACAAATCTGCCCTTCAAGAAAGTATGCTCAATCAGCTTGGTTATACCAATGTTGCGACAGGAACATCAGATTTGACTCTGGAAAATCTCGTGTCAATGGAACCAGAATTGATTATCTATGTAACCAGTGACCGTAATAAGGCCATGGACAAGGATGCTACAGACAAGATGGAAAAGAACGCTGTTCTTGAAAATGTTCCAGCCGTTAAAAACAAGAAAATCATGACTATTTCTTATGATGAGCTTATGGATTACGGTCCATCTGTGATTGATTCTCTTGAAAAGGTTAATGACTTTGTTAATAAATAAAGACTTTGTCTGCCATGACATTCAGGTTACGGTTGCCCTTCCTGAGTCTTATGATTTCAAGAAGTCTTATCCAGTTGTTTTTCTGAACGATGGGCAGCTTGAGTATCTGGGAAAAATCGCAGATTCTGTTATCCTGGTTGGGCTTGAACCTCAGAATCGCTTGGATGATTTTACGCCTTGGCAGGCTCAGGCTCTGAGACCTGGAAGCCCTGATTTTGGCGGTAAGCTAGCCAGCTATCATGACCATCTATTTGGCTATATTTTCAAAAGCATCGCACAAGAGTTTCGACTGGATGAAAGTCGCATGGCTTACGGAGGCTATTCGCTGGGTGGTTTGGCTGCTATTTCCAGCCTTTATAGTAGTGATAGGATGCCTTTGATCTTTTCCATTTGCGGATCCTTTTGGTATCCAGATTTTGTAGATTACTGCAAAGCCCACCAGCCCATCAATAAGTCTTGCTCGGTCTATTTACGTAACGGTTTGACCGAAGGGGCTAATCATAAGAATAGACTGGCCAAGGCTCCTAGCTTTGCTAAAGAAGTACATGAATGCATCAAAAAACAGTGCTTGTCCACTTATTCAGCATTTGACCCCTACGGTCATCATGATAATCTTCAAGAAAGATATGATGCTTTTTCGGATTGGTTGATTGAAGAGTGGAAACTCTGAAATGCTGCTATTGGTGATTGAGTAGGAAAGAGAGAAGAAAAGTAGTGAAGAAAATTCCGACGATGGAATCTCTTCACTACTTTTTGTTATGCTCGAAAACTACCATCACAGTTGACGCTTCCGAAAAGTTTTTAGACATGAATCAAAAAAACGCCTTAACTCCATATATTAAAAGTAATTTACTTACCTTTGACTTATATCCTAACTTCCAAAAGGACAGGACTATTATTGTTGTTGATGCAGTAACTTATATCATTTAAAACTTTTTTGTTGGAGAAGTAGAAGGGAAAAAACTATACTTTGGTGCCTGAGAATACTTCGATATGGTTCCCTAGTATTTTTATATCTACTGGAAGATTATCCGATTTGTCTCCATCAACATCTGACTCTAACTCAACCTCTGAAGAAATCCTAATATTGTGTGCTTTGATATATTCGATATTATCGTTACCTACTAGATCCCCTTTTAACAAATCTGGGATAGTCGATAATTTAGAAATGATGGATGCATCTTTTAAAATCAAGATATTTCCATATCCATCTGTATTTTCATCAAATAGTTTTTTGTCTGCATAGTAATTAGATAGAAGAACTAAGACCTGACTAGCTTCACCTTCATAATTGCCATTTTCGCTTTCAATACGAATATTAAATACATCGTCTTCCACAACGGACTTCATCGTATTGATTGCATATGCAAAGATACCGTACTTTGTTTTATCTTTAATATCAACGTTATGAATAGCTTCTGGTAAAGATCCAACACTAAAAATATAGCCAAAATAATTTTGATTAGCTTTTCCAACATCAATGGTTTTAGTAAAATTGAAATCAAGTTCTTCAATCGCTTGATCAATATTTTGGTTGATTTCTAATAGCTTAGTGATTAAATTACCAGTTCCACCAGGAATAATCCCAAGTTTTGGAATGTGATTTTTTTCAGCAATCCCTGAAATAACCTCATTTACAGTACCGTCTCCACCAAAAACAATTACTGCATCATATTTTTCTATAGAGGCTTTTTCAGCAAATTGAGTTGCATCTTTGGCTTTTTGCGTAATCTTAGTTTCAACATAATCAAAATACTCTTTAGCCTTATTCTCCAAGCTCTCTTTATAATCTAATGCTGTTTCTCCTCCAGAAGTTGGATTAATAATTATCATTACTTTTTTCATTGCTATTTTCTCCTATGGACTACTAGTGACAATACTTTTCAACGGTTTCTTATGCTTATCAAATTAATATCTCACATTACTTGTTGTTATTTGGGGATTCTTTTTACTTATCCTTTTCTATTTGTTGAAGATCATCATCGTTTTTATATTGAATGATGTAGTCGACTAATTCTTTTTCAGTTAATCTATCATTTGTTAATTGTGAAACCTGAATCGAGATATTTTTCAAGCCATATTCACTTTGTTTGTTAATGATACCTTGTAACTCAGCTTCTGAAAGATACTTACCTGTAATAGTTAGCTTTAGTGTATTGTTTTCTTTACTATATTTCTTTTTCAAAATAGTATGGTTTTCAAATTGATCAGATAGATAATTATTGATAGAATCATTGATTAGCGTATCTCTAACTAAGGTAGTTGCAGAAGCTAAACTTGGAATAATAAGAACAAGCGAGACTAGAATTAATATTTTTCGCATTTTAGAGGCTTCACGATTATGTTTAACATAAGGATTTTTAACCATCATCACATTAGTGCCAATATATGTAGCAATCATAATAAAACTGCAGTTAATGGAGAACAAATATGACGCCCCTATCATATACTTAAGATTTCCTGCGGCAATAGAATACCCCACGGTACAAACGGGTGGCATAAGAGCAGTTGCAATGGCGACACCAGGAACAATGTTATTAGCTTCTTTCTTTCGTGCTCCAATAATGCCGGCTAATCCACCGACGAATGCTATTACAACGTCCCAAATTGTGGGCGAAGTTCTAGCAATAATTTCCGTACTTGCATAAGAAATGGGCGAAAGTAAAAAATAAAGTGTAGAGGCTAAGAGGCTTACTGCAACTTGAATAAAAAGAACTTTAAACGATTTTTTGAGAAGTTTTGTATCTAATATTGCTAACGCAAAACCTACTCCAAGGATAGGTGTCATCAATGGAGAAATCAACATTGCCCCTATAATTGTTGGAATAGAATTCATATTCAAACCAATAGATGCAATCAATATCGCACACAATAAAGTGGTTAAGTCACTTTTTGATAAATCTAAATCCTCATAGATTTTGTCCCTAAATTCTATGAGAGAATAAAGTTTACCATCCTTCAAAACTTTTTCCATAACAGTACTCCCTCTTTGTTAGTATAGTCAACTTTTTAAGCTCACTCTTTGACGACGTATCTAAATCATTGGTCATTATTATTGTAACTTCTTTACGTGGGCGTGTTTTATATTCTACTTTCAATTTGTAATCAATTCACTATTCCATATTAATTTTAAATTCCTACTGAAAGTGATGCAGTGTTTGGTGTATTATTTATACTATTTTGTTAGATACTTACTATTTAAAGAAAAATGTGTAAGGGTTTACATGTCTCAATTATACATTTTATTTTTACTTTCGTCACTCGAACGTCTTAGGGCTATTTTCTTTTGTGGCTAAAATGCTAATCAATCATATGAATGTACCAGATTAATCAAACTTTTTATTCATAAATCAATCCATTTAGAGGAAGCCCTAATAATAGGAGAAGTATGTGTAGATTTTTTACAAAAAAATGAGATAAGAGAAATTGTAAAACTATGCAAGCGATTGCAAAAGCTCATGATGGTTTTCATGTCTATTTTTGTGTAAGCGCAAACATTTTCATTGACTTATCAATTTGATTAACTTATACTGTTATTAACAGGTATATACTAACATTAATCTTATGATTGTTAAGATTAATATAAAAAATGTTTTAGCTAAAATGTAACTCTTTAGATGGTTTGATTTTCCAAACAATCTAACTTTCCTCTATTTAGAAAGGGGGAGACATTATGCTTTGGGCTATTATTGTCGGAGGCTTTATAGGTTTTATTGCTGGTGGAATCACTAAAAAGGGAGGTTCCATGGGAATTATTGCTAATATCTTTGCAGGTTTAATTGGTTCATCTGTTGGACAGTCACTCTTCGGCTCTTGGGGACCTAGACTAGCTGGAATGGCCTTAGTTCCATCAATTTTAGGGGCAGTTATTGTTGTTGCAGTAGTATCATTTTTCTTAGGAGAAAAAGAATAGTTTTCAATATTTCGAAATGGAGGAACGTACTATGTCAGTAGAAGAAAAACTTAACCAAGCTAAAGGCGCATTTAAAGAAGGTGTCGGAAAATTAACTGGTGATAAAAAAATAGAAAAAGAGGGAGCTGCGGAAAAAGCAGTCTCAAAAGTGAAGGAAGTTGCTGAAGACGCCAAAGATGCTGTTGAAGGAGCTATCGAAGGCGTTAAAAATATGGTAAAAAAAGACGATAAATAGTTATAAAGTCAATTGATTTTTCACATAAGTCTAAAAAGCTACTCTACTAAAAAGATAGGGTTGTCATATTCTACTCCTAATTATTCACTTATAAGATTACATTCAAAATAACTACAAATCGATATTCTTATAATATTATTCAGTTGAAAAATCAACTTTCTTTAGATTAATTTAAATTCCTTTTTAAATCCCTATATTCTTTCTAATAGTAAAAGCACTCTAATTTCTATAGTTTTATCCAAGCTATAGACGCTAGAGTGTTTTTTATAACATTTTGAAGAATTATTTAATGATTTGGGGAGATTTGTATTTTTCTAGTTTTTATACAAATCAGTAAAGTATAAGTGCTAACGTCATCCCGAATAGGGAATGGCAAACGTTTGCATTACTTGTGAATGTTTTCACCACCAAAACATCGCATTTTCAGTGAATTACTTGATTTTCATAAGTATTAGTTTTATAATTAAAACATAGAAAGCGCTTTCAAAAACATCTCCGAGTTTTTGTCCTACTTGAAGTGGTTCGGCTAACAGCCGACTTCCATTCTAGAAAGGAGTATTGTTTTGAGTCAATGTGATATTCTCATTATAGGGGCAGGTCCTGGTGGTTATGTTGCTGCTGAAGAATCTGCCCGTTTAGGTAAAAAGGTAATTGTCATTGAGAAAAACTCCATAGGTGGCACCTGTTTGAACGTTGGCTGTATCCCATCCAAAGCCTATCTTGAACATGCTCATTGGCTATTAGCTGCTAAAGAAGCCTCTCAGTATGGAGTAACAGTTTTAAATGATAATCTTGATTTTCAAAAACTTGTTGCTCGCAAAGATCAAGTCGTAGCAACACTACAGTCTGGTATTCAATCAAGTTTTAAACAATTAGGGATCACCTATATTGAAGGTGAGGCAGCTTATATTTCTGATAAAACCTTCCAAGTTAATGGTGAAAGAGTCTCAGGTAAGTCTGTTATTTTGGCGACGGGGAGTCATCCATTTATTCCTCCTATTCCTGGTATTAACGATGTTGACTACTTGACAACAGATAACTTTTTCAACTTAAAGGAACTTCCTCAACGTTTAATTATCATTGGTGGAGGTATTATTTCCGTTGAGTTAGCTTTTGCCATGGCTCCACTTGGTGTGGATGTGACAGTGATAGAGGTTGCACCAACAATTTTAGCAACTGAAGATGACGAAGCACGTTCCATTATTAGAGAAAAGATGGAACAACTTGGAATTACTATTCTGGAGGGAGTTAGCATAGATAGGGTTAAAGAAAATGCTGTAATTTTAGCAGATGGGAAGTCCTACTCTTATGATAACTTACTTGTAGCAACAGGGCGTAAGCCAAATATTGAGTTAGCCCAAATGATGGGCTTGGAGCTGACCGAAAAAGGCTTTATTAAGGTAGATAGTTATTACGAGTCATCTCAAACAGGTGTTTATGCGATTGGGGATTTGATTCCTGGATATATGTTGGCTCATGTTGCTAGTAGCGAGGGAATCAAAGCTGTTCGAGCCATTTGTCGTCAGGCTGAGGAACCAGTTGATAATTCAAGTGTTCCACGGTCGCTCTTTACAACGCCAGAGATTGCTTCCTTTGGCTTGTCAGAAGAGGAGGCGGTACAACAAGGATATGATATATCAGTTGGTCAACTTCCTTATGTTTATAATGGTCGAGCCATTGCGTCTAATTCAGCAAAAGGTTTTGTTAAAATTATCTCCGAAAAACGCTATCACCTACTATTAGGTGCCGTTATCGTTGGTCCACATGCAACTGATATTCTACAATCCTTGATTGTCTTGAAAGATGCTGAAGGAACACTTGATCAGCTTGATAAGACAATTTTTGCACATCCAACAATTTCTGAGTTGGTTCAGGAAGTTGCAAGACTGATTTTAAGGTCCTAAGGTCGATGGATAGGTTTAGCACAGCCATTCTCATTTTTTCAAATCTATATATCTGTCAATAATATTTGTTTTTTATAAAGCTCTCTATAGAAGGAGGAAACAATATGACACATTATCAAGAATTGCCACAAGCCCTAATGAAAGAAAAACATCAGGGACAAACCTTAACCAAGGAAGAAGTTAAGGTTCAAACTGCCCATGATCTTGGTGTGGAAAATGTTTCAAAAGAAGAGGCTAAATCCATGTATAAGACTATGTGGGATATTCGAAATTTTGAAGAAAATACACGACATTTCTTTTCAATCGGTCAAATTCCAGGATTTGTTCACCTTTACTCAGGTGAGGAAGCTATTGCGACTGGGGTATGTGCTAACCTGACTGATAAAGACTACATTACTAGCACACATCGAGGACATGGACACTGTGTGGCTAAAGGTGGAGACCTTAAAAAAATGATGGCTGAAATCTTTGGTAAGTCTACTGGGCTTGGTAAAGGTAAGGGTGGCTCTATGCATATCGCTGACTTGGATAAAGGAATCCTTGGTGCTAATGGTATGGTAGGCGGAGGCTTTGGTCTTGCGACTGGTGCTGCTATGCGCAACAAATATCTAAAGACTGATGATGTTGCTGTATGTTTCTTTGGTGATGGTGCTGCCAATGAAGGTAATTTTCATGAGTGCTTAAACATGGCCTCTATTTGGAATCTACCTGTGGTATTTGTAAATGAAAACAACCTTTTTGCAGAATCAACACCACAATGGTATTCATCAGGTTCTCCAACAATTGCTGAACGTGCACAAGCTTACAATATGCCTGGAGTTCGCGTTAATGGTAAGGACTTATTTGCTGTTTATCAAGTGGCTAAAGAGGCCATTGAACGTGCACGTCGTGGAGATGGTCCAACGTTAATTGAAGCTATTACTTATCGTAACCATGGCCATTTCGAAGGAGATGAGCAAAAATACAAAGCACCAGATGGAATCGAAAAAGAATGGGCAGATGTGGATGCCTTGGAAGTATTTCGTGACCTGGTAACTGAAAAGGGTATCCTTAGCCAAGATGAATTGGATGAGATTGTTGCCCAATCACAAAAAGATGTTGAAGATGCAATCCACTTTGCTCAAGAGAGCCCAATTCCAAAAGAAGAAGCTCTCTACGAAGACGTATTTGCAGACTGATTGAGGAGGATTCATAATGACTAGAGAAACATTATTTATGAAAGCCATCAATGAAGGGCTCGATCAAGCCATGGAAAGAGACGAGCGAGTTGTTCTCCTAGGAGAGGATATCTCAGGTGGTGTTAATGTTGAACACTTAGAAAATAATAACGAGGATGCCTGGGGCGGTGTCATGGGTATCACACGAGGATTGATGCCGAAATATGGCAGGGAACGTGTTATTGATACTCCGATTTCTGAGCACGGCTATTTATCAGCTTCGGTGGGGATGGCGCTTACGGGACTAAGACCTGTACCAGAGTTGATGTTTAATGATTTTATTGGATTCTGTTTTGATGCCCTATTAGGACAGGCTTCTAAGATGCGTTACATGTTTGGCGGTAAAGCTAAAGTTCCGATGGTTGTTCGTACTATGCACGGGGCAGGTGCTTCAGCTGCTGCGCAACACTCTGGATCCTATTACGGTTTATTTGGATCGATTCCTGGTATTAAGGTGGTCGTTCCTGCTACCCCTTATGATGCCAAAGGATTACTCCTAGCATCAATAGAGGATGATAATGTAGTTATCTTTTCTGAAGACAAGACTTTATATGGATTAAAAGGGGAAGTGCCAGAAGAATACTATACTGTACCAATTGGTAAGGCTGCCGTTCGTAGAGAAGGTAAGGATTTAACAATTGTGACAATTGGTAAGATGTTGTACGTAGCCTATGAGGTCGCCGACCGCTTGGCAAAAGACAACATTTCTGTAGAAGTGATTGATCTTCGTACAGTTGCTCCATGGGATGAAGAAACAGTGTTAAATTCCGTGAAGAAAACTGGTCGTTTAATTATTGTGGATGAGGCAAATCCACATAACAATACTGCAACTGACATTGCATCTGTAGTTTCAGATAAAGCTTTTGATTATCTTGATGGACCAGTGAAATGTGTTTGTGCTCCAAATACTCCTGTTCCATTTGCGACAAACTTAGAACAAGCCTATATCCCTGATGCGGATAAGGTTTTGAAAGTAGCTGATGAATTGATTCAGGACTTGAAAGGATAGGAGGGCGCTTATGGCAACAGAAATTTTAATGCCCAAGCTCGGCCTAACCATGACTGAAGGACTCATTCAAAAGTGGTTGGTCCAAGTTGGTGATACAGTAACAAGTGGTCAGCCTTTATTGGAAATTAGTTCTGAAAAATTGACTAGTGAAGTCGAATCCCCTGCTTCTGGGGTTGTTCTAGACATTGTGCATGGTGAAGGTGTTACAGTTAAATGTAAGGAAGTCGTTGGATGGGTTGGTCAGGAAGGAGAGGATGTAGGAACCCAAGAGGCTCCTGCACAAGAGGAAGCTCCAACTGAAGTCGCTAAAGATTCAACACCGTCTAGTCCTAAATCTACTACAGCACCTATAGCTCGTACTAGTGGTGAACGCATTTTCATTACACCGGTGGCTCGTAAGATGGCTACTGAGAAAGGCTATGATATCTCCCTTATTAAAGGGACAGGTGGAAATGGTCGTATTACAAGACGTGATGTAGAAGCTTACCAATCAAGTCTTGTTGCTGATAAGGTTGTAGAACCTCTACCACAAGCTATGACCTCAGGCCAATACGGTGAGGGACTAGAGGGCATGCGTAAGATTATTGCCGAACGTATGATGAACAGTCTTCATTCTTCTGCTCAAGTGACACTCCATCGTAAGGCTGATTTAACTGAGCTTTTGAAATTCCGTAAAGAACTTAAGGCCAAGGTCCATACTCCACTTGAAAATGGTGAACTAGGTATCACAACTCTATTAACTAAAGCAGTAACCAAAGCTTTGAGAGATTTTCCAGCTTTGAATGCTTGGTATGGTGGCGGCATTCATCAGATTCAAGAACGCATTCATATTGGTATGGCAACAGCTTTGGATGATGGATTGGTTGTCCCTGTGATTCGAGACGCAGACCGTATGACTTTAGCAGATCTTGGTCAAAGCATTAAGACTCTGGCTAATCAAGCTCGAAAAGGTACACTTCCATCTGACCTATATAGTGGTTCTACTTTCTCAATTACGAACCTAGGGGGGCCAGGTGTAGAATACTTCACACCAATCCTTAACTCCCCAGAGGTGGCAATTCTTGGAGTAGGAGCAACTCAACAAGCTTTGGCACTTAATGAGGAGGGAGAGGTTGTTCAAAAAGACTATCTTCCATTGAGTCTGAGCTTCGACCATCAAATCATCGATGGCCTTCCAGCAGCTGAATTTTTAGCACAAGTTATATCTTATCTTGAAGACCCGTATCTCCTTATTTTCTAGTGGATTTAAATTTTGCAAGGTTAAGATTATCAACTAATAGACATATTATAGGTTAAAATATAAAGTTTTTTGCTAACCTTGTTTAGCTCAATAGCTAGCGTAAAGCTTACACAAAGAGAAGACTAAGTTAGTCTTCTCTTTTCGTGTTGCTAAGGGGGAGAGCCTTTCTTAAGTCAAGTGGGAATTTGTCTATCAATTTCCTAATGTCTTTTAATAACAATATACAAAACGTATTTGTGATTTTGCCTTTCTTCAATCTTTGAAAAGCCAATACTTGTTAATAACTGACTCAATTCAGAACTTGTTCCATAATCTGTCATATGATACTTAATTTTTTCTTTTTCGGAAGTAATAATCAGAGTAGAATGATTGGACATGACTCGATAGATTTCCTGAAAACTCTCTTTTAAATCTTTCCAGAAAATATGGGTCTGAATGGCAAAGACAAGATCAAAATAATGATTTTGGTAGGGAAGGTTTTCGACATTTCCAACCATCAGCTGGACACTATCGTTTTCTATTGACTTTAAAAGCATCCGTTTAGCAGTTTGATAAGACTCCTTGGAAATATCAATGCCATGAATGTCAAGATTTTTATCTAAAGCAAGTAGGTTTTTGATAGTGCTACCACCGCCATAACCGACTTCTAAAATACGACTATTGTTAGGGATAGTGGTTTGTTTTATTACCCAAAGGCTGAGTTCCTTAAAATAGGACGACCAGATGTTGGTAATCACTCGGCCAACAAGACCACTCGGATTTATAGATTGCTTTATAAGATATTGAATGAGCATGTTCCCTCCCATTTTTGAAAATAAAGTTTGAAATATAGATGGTTTAAATTCAAACTTTATTATAGAGAAAGCAAGTAAGAATAGCAAGGAAAAATGAAATATATACTCATATATTTCAAACTTATGCTACAATTGGTAATAACAGAGGTATTCACATGAATCAATATCAAAAGACGACTGAGAAAAAGCAGCAAGCGATTATTCAAGCAGCTTTGCGTTTGTTTAAAGACAAAGGTTTTAAACAAACGAGTATAAAATCTATTGCAGAGGCAGCAGAAGTATCTCCTGTTTCTATCTACAATTATTTCGGGAGCAAAGATAATTTGGTGGCTCTCTGTGTTAATGACTTGTTTGAAGAAATAACCCAACAAGCTGAGGACATTTTAAATAGCAATCTAGATTTTAAAACAAAATTAGACCATGCTTTTGCCCTATGTCAGGAGAAAATGAGTCAGCAAATCTCGGACTATTTTCAAGATAAAATGGTGGAAGATTCTGTTTTCTCAACTCTCCTAACGAAAGCAATCACTGCAAAAAAACGTGACATCTATCGTGCTTATATTCATCTCGGAAAAGCAGAGGGCCTTATTGCTGAAGACCTATCGACAGAGCTTATCTTAAATGTCATGGATGCTCTTAATGGTATGGGAAATCAATTAGCCCATAGTGACAATTTAGAGACAGAGGTTGAGCAAATTCATCAGATCTTTTTGTACGGTATTTTAGGAAAAAAGAAATCATGATTTTCCTAATTCTATTATTGTTCACAGCTAACAACATCCCATCTCTTGTATATTCTCATGCATGGGTGTAAAATTTACTATATAAAGATAAAGAGGAGCAAGTTATGGAATTAAAAGATTTTACAGAACAAGAACAAAAGCAAATCGAGAAAGGTTTGAGTACGGCTGAGATTTCTGATAAGGAAGCGGCTAAGAAGTTGCTCGCTCTCGTACCACAAGAATGGATTAAACGCATTCCTTTCTTTGTCAGAGGGCATGCGACGACTAAGACAGTCGAGCGTGTAGCCAAGCAATACCCTGAACTCTATGCCGTGGCGAAACGTCAAGGAGACCTTCCTGAAAAAGAAGGAGAAGAGCTCCGCAAGATTATGACAGACATCTTTGAAGAAAAGATGAACAAACACAAGATTAAATAAGATTTTTAAAGACAATGTGTTTATTTCTACAATTACGAATCAACCTTCCATAAAAAAGAGATACTGTCAATTTTACCATCCCGTTACGGAGAAAAAATGAGCAAATTTATTTCAAAACAATCAGTCGCTATCTGGTATGCACTGTCTGCCCTCTTTTCTACATATATAGTAGGGCAAGTTATCCTATGGTGTTTCCCAGACAGAAGTAGTCTGGGTGCCTCACTACTGTTTATCCTAATGAACTGTGTTCCCCTGATTATGGCGGCTGTCTTTTCTCTTGTGTTGAGTGAAGTCAAATCCTTGGGTGAATTCTTCAAAAAGGTCTTTCTTCAAAAAGAAAGTCCCCTGTCCTGGATTCTAGCTCTCTTCATTCCAGTCATCTACTATGGAATCTCATTCTTTCTCAGGAATGTTAGCTTTACTGGGAACACCTTCTTGGCCTTCTTACTATATTTTCCCTGGACCTTTTTATATGGGGGGCTGGAAGAAGTAGGTTGGCGTTGGTTTTTACAAGAACATCTTTACTTTAGTAAGCACTTTATAACTAAAATGATAGTTCTTTCCATTGTCTGGTTCCTCTGGCATATCCCTATCTATCAACTCCCTTGGATTACAGCAGGTTCCTCCAACTATCTCATTTTTTACCTGATGATTTTAGGAAATACTTTTCTATTTGGAGCTCTCAAAGAGCATTCGAAAGGAGCTGCTCCTTGTATCCTTGCCCATATGCTGATCGATAGTCTGGCTGTCCTTATGCTAGTTCAGAGTTCTCTTACTCAGATTATCCTTCTGGTTATTTTCGAAATCCTACTAGCCTCTTGGCTGGTGGCGGTACGAAAATCATAGAAATAGAGTTGAATCTCCCACTGAATTTCGGTGGGAGATTTTCTTTCCTATCTGTTGATATAATGACACAGTTTCATTTTTAGGAGGTGACTCGTTTGGCCAAGGATACATTTCATCATCAAAAGTCTAAAAAAGAGAGAGAAGAGCTCCGTAAAATCATGACAGACATCTTTGAAGAAAAGATGAACAAACACAAGATTAAATAATGTTGTATCAAAAGAGGTATAAGAATACAAACTTATACCTCTTTCTTATCTTTACTTCCTATTTGATTTGGATAGGGTGATGGCAACCATTGTCGCACACAGGAAAAAGGCTGCGAGTAACCCTTTTGTAGTCGTGGTCATAAAGGGTTTATCAAAGACATAATAGTTATAGACAGAAAATCCCAGTCCAATAAGAGTTACAATAATCGATATAACAAATAGCGTCACCCATAATCTTCTTTGAGTCATCGTCAACCTCCTGTTTGTATTCGTTTTCTTTCTGCCTATAGTATAACATAAAAAACCTTAGCTAAATTCCAGAGAATGGATTGGCTAAGGTTTTCATATTATTTCGTCAAGACAACCGTATCATTTGGATCGTGGTCATCATCTTCAATAGTCAGCTGATTACCGTCGAGTTTGTAGAATTTGGTATCATCACCAATCGTTAGACTTTGATTGTCAGGGTTAACTGTTACAGACTTGCTTTCCTTCTCGCCATCTGCTTCGTCCTCTTCCCAAGTTCCAGTATTTCCAGAGATGGTTAGGGTAATGCGATCATTTTCATCAGTTCCCTTATAGGTGCCATCTAGTCCTTCAGTCTGTTTAGAAACTTCAGAACTTTGTGAAGATGAAACCTTACTTGAACTTTGTTGGGTGCTAGCAGAGCTTTCAGGTGTTTGAGCTTTCTGGTTTGAGCAGGCTGCTAAAAGACCAAGAACTGCCATAGAGGCAAGAGAAAGTGTGAGTTTTTTGGACAATGTCATAGGCTTTGTCTCCTTTCTTTGATACCTTAAGTATAGCAAACGCTTATACATAAACCAAACAAAATCCCTTTTCTGAAAATAGTTGAAAATCACTCTTCAAATTCTCAAAGGCATAATCTATTATCCCCATTTAAACTATGCTATACTGATAAAAAGCAATCAAGGAAGGTTCCTAATGACAACTACCAATCCACGTCGCAAGTGCGAGCGACTTTGGGCAGCAAATAAGTACCTGGTGCTCAGCCATTCAAACAAGATTTACTTAGAAATCCGTAACTATCTCAAGAATGATGAGGTTAGTTTGGATCAGGTTCAGGCCTACATTGATCAAGCCCTGGACCTTCCTGAAAATCCTGGTCAGGTCGTCAATGCCTTTCAACATATCTGGGGGTATTTTAAGAAAAAGGCGACTGCCAACGAGAAGGAAATGTTTATGGCCCAACTGGAAAGCTATGCGACAGGTCGAATTCCTCAGCAGTGTTTGGTGGCATCCGTCAAAGAGCTCCTCATCAAGTACCCAAATCGCTATCTGGAGGAGTCAACTCTGATTAATGGAGGTAGCAAATGAGACTGTGGCATCAAGAGTTGATTGCAAAACTACCTCGTCAGCAATTATTAGGGCAGCACCGAGAATGTTGCGCCCTTCGTGGTAAGGGATGGCAACGAAAACATGCGACGGTTAACTATGTTTTTGATTATTCACCGTACCGCTTGTTTAAATACCATGAGCTCATTATGCAAGAAATGACGGAACGTGGCTATCGTGTTAGCCCAGAGTGGTTGGACAAGGAGTATCGAGGCAAGCAGATGCCAGCCTACGATAAGATTGAAGTGGAGAAGCTACCCGTCATCATTTACCCAGAGCATGATACTGCCTATTTACAGGAATGTCTGGACAATCTCAAGCAAAAAGGAATCATCATCTAAAGGAGGAAAACGATGCATTTGTTTAAGTGGCTTGCACCTAAAAAGAAAGCAGCAGAAGGCCTTGTCATGCGTATTTCGACAGCTGATCAGGTAGACTATGCGACGATTACAAACCCAAGTGACAGTGATATCTGGGATGCCTTGGTGCAACTTCCAGTATCCTACGATAGTCTCTATCTTACATATGGAGATAAAAAGTCAATGAGCTTTATCTTTGTTGAATACGAGGATGACAAGTATTGCTTGGAACATGACACACCTGATCTAGGATTAGAATTGACAAATGTAGCACGTGTATCCCAACAAGTTGCCAGAGACATCCTTATTCGCTTTTCTAAAGAGCACACAGTGATTTTGGATGACCATTGGAAACAAGAGAAAGTAAGGTAATCCTATGGCCTACCTCACCCCAGAAACCAGACGAAAACGACGAAAAGCCTTTTGCTTAATCATTGAAATCATTTGTCTGGTTCATTTTGCAATCATTGTCCTGCGAGACCGGATTTTTACTCCTGAAAAATGGGCTCAAACACCAGCTCCTATGCGACACAAACTCATGTGGAGCTTTCACCGTCAGTATCAGCTTGAGGGCATGACGAGAAAAGAAGTTGAGAAACTCTTGGGCAAGGGGAGTAATCTTCAAGGAAGTGTTGAGTACAAGCTGAAGGACGATTGGATTGGTGGTTGGCGTGTTTACCATATTGACTATAAGCAAGACCGTGTGATTCGTGCCAAAGAAACCTGGCAAGACTGGTGAAAATGGGCTTTTTCTTCCCCTAAAAGTAGTATAATCATGGTGTAAAGGTAATCGTTTTCAAAAGAACGAAGCTGTCTTTTGATTAGAAATGGAGGACAAACTCATGACCCTATTTATGTCTAAACTGATGAGCGGTATTATGGAACTGCTCATAGTCTCTGTCATTCCTTTTATCACTTGGTTAATTTGGAGCAGGAAAAAGGTCGGTTTCTTTGACTGGATTGGGTTGAAGAAAGTTCAAACCCAGCAGAAAGGGAGATTAGTACAGACGATTTTTGGTTTTACCCTACTTTTTACTCTTTTTTCGATTGTGGTCTTTAGTTGGTTTGACTCTAGCAAAACGGCCACAGCAGATTTTTCTGGAAAGGGAATTGGAGCTCTTCCTGCTATTCTAGCCTACGCTATCTTAGGGACTGCCTTGCCAGAAGAAATCTTCTTTAGAGGTTTTCTTTTGAAAAGGTTGCAACGTAAATTAGGATTTCTAGGGGCAAATCTGGTTCAGTCTCTCTTATTTGGTCTCATCCATGGGTATATGTTTATCCAACTAATCGGTGACCTAAAAGCTATGGCTATTTTTGCCTTTATTAGTCTCATAGCTTTCGTTTTGGGTGCTATCAATGAAAAGAAAGCAAATGGCTCCATTCTTCCAAGTGTCTTTATTCATGCCTTGGCCAATACGGTTGTAGGGTTGCTCTTTGCCTTCTCCCTCATTTAGATAAAATTATATAGAGGAAAGTTATCATGGATGAATTAAAAGATATCAAACTTAAAAACTATCAGTACCTAAATGAGGTCGCTATCAAGGGGGAGACGCTTTTCACGGGCTCCTCTCTCATGGAGCTTTTTCCCATTTGTGAAATCGCTAGGAGTAGAGGTATCGACGATATCATCTACAATCGGGGCATCAGTGGTTTGAATACGGATGAATTTCTCCAGCATATCCATCCTCTACTTTTGGATCTGCAACCGAGTAAGGTTTTCATCAATATCGGTACCAATGATATGACCGAGGACCCTTATGGAGACCAGTGGTTCCACCATATGACGGTAAATATCAGACAAATTCTGGAGCAAACACTAGCTATATTGCCAAATACCAAGATTTACCTGATGGCTTTTTATCCAGCCAATCTTCATCTGCCTTGGCAGACACCGGCATCTATCCAGTGGATGAAACTGCGGACTCCTGAAAATCTTGACCGCTGTAACCAGGCTCTTGAGGAAATTGCCAAAACCTATGGCTGCCACTTCATTAATTGTAATGCTGATTTGGTTGATGATAGAAAAGAGCAGAAGGCTGAGCACACCTATGACGGCGTCCACCTTTATGCCAATGCTTACTTAAAAGTCTTTGAAGTTCTGGAGCCATATCTCCTGCATTAAGAAAATATGAGAGAATTTCCAGTTCTTACTCGCTTTTTTCCCTTGATTACAGTACAATAGACGTCAAAAGTGAAAAATTGAAATGAGGTATCCCTATGTGGAAATGGTTTAAACGACTCATTGTCCTCGTCATTGTGCTCTTTTTTGCAGTGGCGGCTCTACTTATTCCGGACAAGATCGACAGTCAGGACCAATTAAAAAATGTATCAACACAAACATCCCTTGCTGATTTAGCCCAGGCTGGTATTGGTGGGGCGTCCCTTTCATCAGGCGGGGTTTCAACTGAGATTAATCTTGACAGTAATCAGTTTCGTCAAATCCTAAAAGCAAGCATGGCTGATTCTAATGACGAGACCTTGCAAAACAGTAGCGTAGAGTTGAATGATTCCTATCTAACAGCTAAGGTTCCCGTATCTCTTGGGCCTATCGGATCAACATTTAGCCTTGATTTTACGGTCAGCACTAACAAGGAAGTCATCCTACTAGATTTGGCAGGTGCCCACCTGGGTCGCCTTCCAGTTCCAAAATCACTGGTTCTGCCTTACCTCAAGAAGAGTATTGCCCAGTCCAGCAGTGGTGTTCAAATGGTTAATGACCAAATTCAGCTCAAGCTTCCAGAAATCGGCTATGAAATTGAGCAAGCCTCTGTGACCAATAGCAAGATGAAGGTTAAACTTAACATTCCGATTTCCTTGCCAACAAGTTGGTAATCCATAATGAATCTTTCAAAACAAGTCCATAGTCTGGACTTGTTTTTTGATACCTGCACTTCTAAACTAATAAAGTTAAAAAATTCTTGAAATAATAGCTTTAAATCCCTTAATCCCCTAGAAAATGAGCTTTTCCTATGCTATCATAAGATTGTAAAATTGATAAGCGTCTGACACTCATTGAAAAAGAGTTATTTCACTGAGTTAAAGAGTTTTAGCATAGTAGTTAGGAGGAAAAATGGACGCTTTAAAATATATCACACCCAAATTTTTCACTACCATCAGGACTTATTCCAAGGGACAGTTCATCAAGGACCTGATTGCAGGAGTTATCGTGGCTATCATTGCCCTGCCCTTGTCGATTGCTCTAGCGATTGCCTCTGGTGTTAATCCCGAACAAGGTCTTTACACAGCAGTTGTTGCAGGCTTTTTTATTTCCTTTTTAGGAGGTAGTCGGGTTCAGATTGGTGGACCCACCGCAGCCTTCGTTGTTATCATCTATGGCATCATTGCCCAGTATGGTATGGCTGGTTTGACCCTTGCTACACTTATGGCGGGGCTCATGCTTATTATCATGGGACTCCTTCGTTTTGGTGACCTGATCAAGTTCATTCCCAAAACAATCACACTTGGTTTTACCTTGGGGATAGCTGTTGGGATTGTGGCTGGACAGGTTAAAGATTTCCTGGGCCTTGAGATGAAGTCCGTGCCAGCTGAGTTCTTAGAAAAACTTCTAGCTTATGGGAAGCATCGTTCAAGTATTAGCTGGCCGACACTTGCAATTGGTATCTTGGCCCTAGTCATTCAAATCTTTTGGCCACGCCTTTCTCAGAAAATTCCGGGGTCTTTGGTTGCAATTATTGTGACCACAGCCATCGTAGCTTTTGGTCATCTCCCAGTCAAAACCATCGGTGATCTTTACACCATCAAAGCAGGACTTCCAAGTTTCACAGTTCCTGACCTATCATTTTCTTTGATTCGTCAAATGATGTCGCCAGCCTTCACCATTGCCATACTAGCAGCCATTGAATCCCTACTTTCTTGCGTTGTTTCAGACGGGATGATTGGTGGTAATCATCGCTCTAATGCTGAATTGATTGGCCAAGGTGTTGGGAATATCATGTCAGCCCTCTTTGGCGGGATTCCTGCAACGGGTGCCATCGCCCGTACCGCAGCCAATGTCAAAAATGGAGGACGGACACCAGTAGCGGGGATGGTTCATGCCCTTACCTTGCTTCTGATTTTACTCTTTCTCATGCCTTATGCCTCATTGATTCCTATGACCTGTTTGGCCTCAATCCTAATGATTGTCGGTTATAACATGAGCGGTTGGCGTACTGTCGTTCGTATGATTCAACGTGCTCCTAAGAGTGACGTAGCAGTCCTTATCGTAACCTTTATCTTAACCGTTTTCTTTGACCTAGTGGTTGCCATCGAATTTGGTATGGTCCTAGCAGCCTTCCTCTTCCTCAAACGCATGTCAGACGTGGCTCAAATTCGTCAGTGGGTGGACAAGGGGAATCTAGAAGATCCTATATTGTCTGAGGACAGCGACTTGAAACAAGTCCCTAAAAATGCAGTCGTATATGAAATCTTCGGTGCCCTCTTCTTTGGTGCAGCCAATAATTTCTTGAATGTTATCAATGACGATGGTAAGAATGTCCTTATCCTACGCATGCGCAACGTTCCAGCCATGGATATCTCTGGTCTGGATGCTCTTGAGGAAACGCTTGCTATCTGCCAAAAACGAGGAATGACCTTGCTTCTTTCTCACGTTAACGCCCAACCCTACCGAGTTCTCGAAAAATCAGGCTTCATCCAGACTATCGGTCCAGATAATATCTGCGAGTCGACGGACCAAGCCCTTGAAAAAGCAGCAGCCCTAGCAAAAGAAGGCTAGACAAATCCATTTTGCACAAGAAGAAAAAGCCAGTTCAATTGAACTTGGCTTTTTAAAATACGCGATAAACATAGGGATTGTCAGGTTGACCGACCTCTTTAACCTCAGTCAAATTGAGGATAGGGAGGCTCTGTTTAAGATTTTGATAATAATCCACAGTGATGGTACCAGTGACTTTTACCCAGGTATTATCCTTGAAGGTTTGGTCACTTCCTCTCGTCGCCAGTCCGTAAACACCTGAATCGGCGATACAGTGGATAATACCGAAACGGAAGATGAACTGATAACCCTTGGTCTGTGGGTCATTGTAAACAAAGCCGGTATAGGTGACCTTCTTGCCCACAAAATCGTTAGGATAGAGGTAGATGAGCTCCATAACTTCCATGTAATTTTCCGTGGTAATCTGGATGGTCTCACGTCCCTTGTACTTGGCTAGTTCCTTGGTCATCTCCTTCTCATAAGCAGAGGAGGTGAAGTAGGAGCTGGTGTCTGGCTTCAAGTACTGGATAGTCGTTCCCTCTTGGTCGGCCTGGTTAGGATCGCTCCCTGCCGCCAGTGGAAAATGATACCCCTTAGCTGATACGGTATTGGCATCCAAGGTTACTGTTGGCACCAAGAGCCCCGTAAGGACTGGAAAGGCCAAGAGAACGATGCTGGCTACCTTGGCTACTCGACCTGACAAATGCGAGTGAACCTTCATCTGCTTCATCCAAACAATGAGTTGAACCACAGCGAGGATAAAGGAAAGCACCATGGAAATGTAGGCCAAGTAGGAGTAGTGGATATTAATGTACTGGTTGAGCTTGCCAGAAACTTGCAAGTACATGACCAGCTCAAAATACCCAGATAAGATGAGAAAACGTAACATTAAATCACCCCCAATACCAGACAGTAAATGATTGTCACCAGACTTGCGGTTCCTACGAAGAGACCAACAAAGCGTGTCTTAAACTGGTGTTTCATCATGATTAGGTTCTTGATATCAACCATAGGACCGATGATGAGAAAGGCCACCGTTGGTGCCACTCCAAAACTAGAGAGCAAGGAAGCCCCGATAAAGGCATCCGCCTCCGAACACAGTGAGAGGATAAAGGCCAAAAGCATCATGATGAGGATGGCTGTCACCGAATTATGACCGATAGTCGTTAGGATACGGGTCGGTAGGTAGGTCTGCATACTGGCAGCCACCAAGCTCCCGAAAATCAAGTAACGCCCAGTGTCAAAGAACTCGTCGACAGCATGAATCAAGGCTTGAAAAATTTTCTTACCAGCTGACAAACCACTATAGTCGTGCACATGACTGACCTTACGATTGTCCTTAAGAATCTGGTCATCCACCACAAAGCCAAGCAAGATTCCCAAAATCATGGCAATCAAGAAAGCCCCAAGGAAACGTAAAATCACGTAGTACCAAGAGTTCCCAAAGGCCGTATAGGTCGCAAAGAGAACGACTGGATTAATGATAGGAGCTGTTGCCATGAAAGGAATAGCCGTGTAGCTAGGCACTTTTTTCTCTAAAAAGCGCGTGATAATTGGAACAATCCCACACTCACAAGAAGGGAAAATAAAACCAATTAGAGTTCCAAAGAGAATAGCCAGGACCTTGTTTTTCGGCAGGAAGTTTTGGACCTTTTCAGGAGTCACAAAGACTTCGATAAAGCCAGACAAGATGCTTCCCAGTAAAACGAAGGGCAGGGCTTCGATAATAATAGATAGAAAAACTGCCAGAAGCTGCAAAACGCTATCTGGTAGTTGATGAAAAATAGCCATAACTATTATTTCTTCTTATCTTCTTGAAGACGTTTGTCCTTCTTAGGATCAGTTCCCGCCTTTTCAAAATCAGGGATAGCCGCAAAAGATGCCATCATGCTTTCAAGTTCATTTGTTTTTTTCTGAATAACTGCCATAAAAAGCCTCCGAGTTAATTAAGATACTAAGGGCGTTATTTCTGACAGAAAAGAGGGCATCAGACGAAGAAGCTCTGCTTCTAGGAGGATGCATCTATTTTCCGAAAGAAATAGCCCCTAACAATAGGTTTACTTTTCTATTATACTACCTCTTGCTTAAAAATTCTCGCTTCAGCTACAAGGTTTTCTGCCCAAGCAAATCTCCTCTCGTGGTATAATAGAACTTATGGAAAATCGTAATTTAGAGACATTGGCTCAGGAATTGGGCCTAAAAAAACAACAAGTTGAAACTGTTTTGGAATTGACCGCAGAAGGCAATACCATCCCCTTTATCGCCCGTTACCGTAAGGAAAAAACAGGCAATCTGGATGAAACGCAAATCAAGGCCATCATTGATATGGACAAGTCCTTGACTGCTCTTCAAGACCGTAAGGAAACAGTTCTAGCCAAGATTGAGGCTCAGGGCAAATTGAGCGATCAACTCAAGGCAGCTATTGAAGCCGCTGAAAAACTGGCAGATGTGGAAGAGCTCTACCTTCCCTATAAGGAAAAACGCCGCACTAAGGCGACGGTTGCCCGTGAAGCAGGTCTATTCCCCTTGGCTCGTCTTATCTTGCAAAATAGTCCAAACCTCAAGGCTGAAGCTGAAAAGCTGACATCTGAAGCCTTTCCAACAGCTGACAAGGCTCTTGCGGGTGCTGTGGATATTTTAGTTGAGGCCTTTTCTGAGGACAATAGCTTACGCTCTTGGACCTACAACGAAATCTGGAACAACAGTGATATCACTTCAACCCTCAAGGATCAATCACTGGATGAAAAAGAAACTTTCAAAATCTATTATGATTTTGAAGATAAGGTGTCTAAACTTCAAGGTTACCGTACCTTAGCCCTTAACCGTGGGGAGAAACTAGGTGTTATCAAGGTGGCCTTTAAGCACAATCTTGAGAAAATGCACCGTTTTTACAGTGCTCGTTTCAAACAAAAAAATGACTATATCGAGGAAGTTATCAACCAATCTCTCAAGAAGAAAATCATCCCAGCCATGGAGCGTCGTATCCGTAGCGAGTTGACTGAAGCAGCAGAAGATGGTGCTATTCAACTTTTTTCTCAAAATCTCCGCAGCCTTCTTCTAGTATCGCCACTTAAAGGTAAGATGGTACTAGGTTTTGACCCAGCCTTTCGTACAGGGGCTAAGTTGGCCGTGGTTGACCAAACTGGTAAGCTCATTACGACGCAAGTGATCTATCCAGTGGCCCCAGCCAGTCAGGCCAAGATTGCCCAAGCTAAGAAAGACTTGGCTGACCTCATTAAAAAGCATGCCATTGAGATTATCGCTATTGGTAATGGGACAGCCAGTCGTGAAAGCGAAGCTTTTGTGGCAGAAGTCCTCAAGGATTTCCCAGAGACTTCCTATGTCATTGTCAATGAAAGTGGTGCCTCTGTCTACTCTGCATCAGAGTTGGCCCGCCATGAGTTCCCAGATTTAACGGTCGAAAAACGCTCTGCCATTTCTATTGCCCGTCGTCTTCAAGACCCATTGGCTGAGTTGGTTAAGATTGACCCTAAATCAATCGGAGTAGGCCAATACCAGCATGATGTTAGCCAGAAGAAACTTTCTGAAAATCTTGATTTCGTCGTCGATACCGTGGTTAACCAGGTTGGTGTTAATGTCAATACGGCAAGTAGTACCCTCTTGTCACACGTGTCAGGACTCAACAAGACTATCTCTGAAAATATCGTCGCCTACCGTGAGGAGAATGGTGAGATTGCATCACGTGCGGAAATCAAAAAAGTCCCACGTCTTGGTGCCAAGGCCTTCGAACAAGCCGCCGGTTTCCTTCGTATTCCAAATGCCAAGAATATCTTGGATAATACAGGGGTCCACCCAGAGTCTTACCCAGCGGTAAAAGCCCTCTTCAAGCAGTTGGCTATCACAGACTTGGACGACTCTGCCAAGGCAAAATTGAAGGCTCTTAATCTTAAAGAAACAGCGGAAGGATTGGGACTTGGACAGGAAACCCTCAAAGATATCATTGCTGACCTTTTGAAACCAGGCCGTGACCTCCGTGACGATTTTGAAGCACCAGTGCTTCGTCAAGATGTTCTTGAACTCAAAGACTTGTCAGTAGGACAAAAACTTGAAGGAACGGTCCGTAACGTTGTGGACTTTGGTGCCTTTGTGGATATCGGTGTCCACGAGGATGGACTTATCCACATCTCAGAGATGAGTAAGAGCTTCGTTAACCACCCAAGTCAGGTCGTATCTGTTGGGGATTTGGTTACCGTGTGGGTATCAAAAGTTGATTTAGAGCATGAAAAACTCAATCTCTCCTTGGTGAATCCACGTGAATCTAACTGATTATGTTAAGACTGTTTCTATAGAAGATTTTGGTTGGGAATTTAAGCATCAAGCCTTGTGGAACAAGCGTCTCCGAACCACTGGAGGTCGGTTCTTTCCCAAGGATGGTCATTTAGATTTTAACCCAAAACTCTATGAGGAACATGGTCTTGAAACCTTTCGAAAAATCGTCCGCCACGAACTCTGTCATTATCACCTTTACTTTCAAGGGAAGGGCTACAAGCATGCGGATAGAGATTTCAAGGACTTACTAGCTAAGGTCGATGGCCTTAGGTACGCTCCAAAGATGCAGGGTCAGGAGGAGAACTACTACCTCTATCAGTGCCAATCCTGTGGTCGTATTTACCGTCGCAAACGCCGTGTCAATACACAGAAATTTGGCTGCGGTTTCTGTCGAGGCAAGCTCATTTTTCTAAATCAGTCCTAGGGCTGATTTTTTTAGTTTAAAAAAATCATATAATTAAATCAAAGAAATGATGGGAGAAGAAGACCATGTCAAATCGTTTTTATAAGACACGAAAAAATAGACTCGTCGCCGGTGTTGTTGCAGGTTTGGCAGATAAGTTTGGCTGGGACCTAGCTCTGGCTCGTATCTTGGCTATTATTCTCATGGTTTCAACGCAGTTTGGAATCTTTCTATACTTGGTTTTAGCCTTTCTCCTTCCTTACAAAGAAGATATTTATCCCGAAATCAAACTCAAGGATGGACGTAAACGTAAAAACGCTGAACCTGTTGAAGATGAGTGGAATTGGTAAGTAATTGTTAATAGACATTAACCTGTGATTGGCCTTGGTGCTAGTCACAGGTCTTTTTTGCTTTGAGAACCGCATTGAAAACCTTTTTATGATACAATGAAACTAGTAAATAATCGGAGGAAATAACATGACAGTAACTGTTAAAATGCTGGTTGATAAGCTCAAGCTAAGGGTTATCTATGGGAATGAAAAACTTTTGTCAAAACCGATCACAACCGCTGATATCTCTCGCCCTGGTTTAGAAATGACAGGATATTTTGATTTTTATTCACCAGAGCGTATTCAATTGGTTGGGATGAAGGAGTGGTCTTACCTTAAAACCATGACTGAGAATAACCGTTATTCTGTTTTTGCTAATATGTTTAAAGCGGAAACTCCAGCTGTTATCGTAGCGCGTGAGCTCGATATCCCTGAGGAGATGCATCGAGCAGCTAAAGAAAATGGCGTAGCCGTTCTTCAAGGCCGTAGCGGAACATCATCACTTTCAGGTGATATGTCTTGGTACCTCAATGCACAGTTGGCAGAACGTACCAGTGTTCATGGTGTTTTGGTTGATATCTACGGTATGGGTGTTCTCATCCAGGGTGACTCTGGTATTGGTAAGAGTGAAACAGGGCTTGAGTTGGTTAAACGTGGTCACCGTCTTGTCGCTGACGACCGTGTGGATGTTTATGCTAAGGATGAGGAAACTCTCTGGGGTGAGCCTGCGGAAATCCTCCGCCATCTTCTTGAAATCCGTGGGGTTGGTATCATTGATGTCATGAGTCTCTACGGAGCTAGTGCTGTCCGTAATTCATCTCAAGTTCAGTTGGCCATCTATCTTGAAAATTTTGAAGACGGTAAGGTCTTTGATCGGCTTGGAAATGGGAACGAAGAAATCGAATTGCAGGGTGTTAAGATTCCACGTGTTCGCATTCCTGTTAAGACAGGGCGTAACGTATCAGTCGTTATCGAAGCTGCAGCCATGAACTATCGTGCTAAGCAAATGGGATTTGATGCAACCAAAACCTTTGAGGAACGTTTGACCAACCTCATTAGTAAGAATGGTGAAGACTAATGTTAGCTACTATTGATCCTATTGCTCTAAGACTTGGCCCCATTAGTATTCATTGGTATGCCATCTGTATCGTATCTGGTCTATTACTTGCCGTTTATCTGGCTCAGCGGTGGGCTCCCGAAAAGGGAATCGACCCTGAAAACATCCTAGATTTTATTCTTCTTGCTTTTCCGATAGCCATTGTCGGTGCTAGGCTCTACTATGTGATTTTCCAGTGGTCTTACTACAGTCAAAATCCATCGGAAATTTTTGAGATTTGGAATGGCGGGATTGCCATCTATGGTGGCTTGATTGCTGGAGCAGCTGTCCTCTATTGGTTTGCTAAACGTCATGCCATTGCTGTCTTGGATTTTCTAGATATCGCGGCACCTGGCGTTATGATTGCTCAGAGTATCGGTCGCTGGGGAAACTTTATTAACCAGGAGGCCTACGGAAAAGCAGTTAGTCATCTGAATTATGTCCCAGAATTTATTCGCCAGCAGATGTACATTGATGGTAGTTATCGTGTACCGACCTTTCTTTACGAAAGTCTCTGGAACTTAGTAGGATTTATCATTATCCTAGGACTAAGACGCTTTAATAAGAAACTGCGTCAAGGAGATGTGACCTCATTTTACCTTATCTGGTATGGTCTTGGACGTTTTGTCATTGAAGGCATGCGTACGGATAGCCTCATGTTTGCTGGCTTGCGTGTTTCTCAATGGGTCAGCATCGCCATTATCATCTTGGGTGCAACCTTGCTCTATTTGCGAAAGCAACGCCCAGAGGCAGATTATAAAATGAAAAACTAGTCATATAGCTCAGACTTTGTTATAATATAATGAAAATTATCATAACAAAGGTCACTGGAAACTGGAGATTCTCCTTCAGTTTTCTTGTAGCGACCTTTTAAAAAGGTCAAAGGAGTCCTAAACTATGGCAGAAATTGCATTTCTTATTATCGCAATCGCACTTGCTGCGTTCCTCATTGCATTAATCCCTACCCTACTTCGTACCCGTCATGTGGTTAAAGAAGTTGAAGAAACAGTTGCTGTGCTTCGTACAGATATCAATGTAACCCTTCATCAAACAAATGAAATCTTGGCTAAGGCAAACGTCTTGGTTGAAGATGTTAATGAAAAAGTTCAAACAATCGATCCTCTCTTCGTAGCAGTAGCTGAGCTTTCAGAAAGTGTCTCTGACTTGAATACTGAAGCTCGTTATCTCGGTGCGAAAGCGAGTGCAGCAGGAGCAAGTGTCGGTAAGGCAGGTTCAGCCTTTGCTATCGGTAAGGTTGCTTCAAAACTATTTGGTAAAAAAGACAAGAAAAAATAAGGAGGTCTTTTCATGAGTAAATTTTTAAACACCCTAATCATTGGTGCAGCTTCTGGAGCTGCAGCAGCTTACTTCTTTACAACTGAAAAAGGTAAAGCTGTTAAAACACGTATTGATGAAGAAATCGCTTCATTCAAAGAAGATCCTAAAGCATATCAAAATCAAGTGGTGGAAAAAGCTAGCGACTACAAAGATTTGGCAGTCGATACTTTCCAAGACTATAAAACAAAATTTGAAAATGGCGACATCACTGCAGATGATTTGACAAAAGCTGTCCAAGAAAAAACAGCTCAAGTTGCTGACTTTGCAAAAGAGAGCTTTGAACTTATCAAAGAGAAAACTGCTCAAGTAACTCCTGAGCAAGCAGATGTTGAAGCAGAAACAAAAGCTATCGTTGATGATATCGTCATTGATATCAAAGATATCTCTGAAGAAGCAGCAGAAGCAAAATAAAAAGAAAGCCCATGAGGCTTTTTTTAGTACGCAAAAACGTTGACTGTTTGGTCAACGTTTTTGTGCTTTATAATATTCGATTAGGACATAAATGCCTATCTGACCAATGACGCTGATGGTAATTGCCCAGAAGAAGGCCCAGAAGGTAGCCACCTGTGCTACCAAGAAAAGGAAGGCAACTAGGACTGTTGAAACACAGAAGCTTGAGATACGTCCAAAGAAAATCATATCTTGTATCTTAATACTATTATTATTTAAACCTTGATAATCTTGATAATTCGTCGTTTGAGGACGCTCAGTTTCGAGATCTTCGATGTGATCAAATTGACGGTGTAAGTTGTCAGCCATGTCTGCCTCCTTTCTATATAAAATATCTAAATCACTTTTTCGTGTAGGTTAAAATACTTAGTCAGTATTTCACTATTTAGAATCTCATTAATAATACCACAAAAATTTTATATTGCAAAGTTTTTTTTTGATTTTTGTAAAAACTATAGTATTAAAAAACTAATTTAAAATATTGAGATATAGAGTTTTGAGCCTAAAAATTCTAAAAAAATCAAATCATTTGTGCTATAATGTGAGTTATGGAAAAAATAGTGATTACAGCGACTGCTGAGAGCTACGAGCAGGCACGTGAGCTCCTAGAACTTGGCGTAGATCGTATTTACATCGGCGAAAAAGCTTTTGGCCTTCGTTTGCCTAAGCCTTTTTCATTCGCAGAGATGCGAAAGATTGCAGAGCTGGTACATGAGTCTGGCAAGGAATTGACTGTTGCCGTTAACGCCCTCATGCACCAAGGTATGATGGATGCTCTTCCAGACTACCTTGATTTTCTTGAAGAAATCAAGGCAGATTATATCACGGTTGGTGATGCAGGAGTTTTCTACATCTGTAACCGTGACAAACGTCCCTTCAAAATGATTTATGATGCTTCAACCATGGTAACCTCTAGCCGTCAGATTAATTTCTGGGGCAAACAAGCTGGAGCTTCTGAAGCTGTTTTGGCTCGTGAAATTCCATCTGCGGAACTTTTCGTCATGGCTGAAAATCTTCAAATTCCAGCTGAAGTTTTGGTTTATGGTGCAAGTATCATTCACCACTCAAAACGTCCGCTTCTTCAAAACTACTACAACTTTATCAAAACGGATGAAGCTGTTACCAAAGAACGTGACCTCTTCCTTTCTGAGCCAGGAGATCCAGATTCTCACTACTCAGTTTATGAAGACTTGCATGGAACACATATCTTTGCCAACAATGACTTGGATATGATGACTAAACTTTCAGAACTCGTTGAACATGGGTTTGACCACTGGAAGTTGGACGGTGTTTATTGCCCAGGTGAAAACTTTGTAAAAATCACTGAGTACTTTGTGAAGGCTCGTGACCTCATCGAGGCTGGCGAATTTTCACAAGACCAAGCCTTTCTCTTTGATGAGGCTATTCATAAATTACACCCAGCCAACCGTGGTTTGGACACAGGTTTCTACGACTATGAACCTGACCGTGTAAAATAAAAAAACTTCCTCCTTCGTTTGTGAGTTTTCCATTTTCAGGGAACGAAGGAGTCTTCTAAAAACTAAAATCGACAATCTTGCAAATTGGAGAAATTATGACTACAACTAAAAAACGCCCAGAGGTTCTGGTACCTGCTGGGACTTTGGAAAAATTGAAAGTCGCTGTAAATTACGGCGCAGATGCTGTTTTCGTTGGTGGACAAGCCTATGGTTTGCGTAGCCGTGCCGGAAACTTCACCATGGATGAGCTTCGAGAAGGTATCGAATATGCTCACGCTCGTGGTGTTGATGTGCACGTTGCTTCAAACATGGTTACCCATGAAGGAAATGAAAAAGGTGCTGGTGAGTGGTTCCGTGAATTGCGTGACATGGGACTCGATGCTGTTATCGTATCTGACCCAGCCTTGATTGAAATCTGTTCAACCTATGCTCCAGGACTTAACATCCACTTGTCTACACAAGCATCTGCGACAAACGTTGAAACCTTCCATTTTTGGAAACAGTATGGTTTGACCCGTGTCGTTTTGGCACGTGAGGTTACCATGGAAGAGTTGGCTGAAATCCGTAAGCGTACGGATCTTGAAATTGAGGCCTTTGTCCATGGCGCTATGTGTATCTCATATTCAGGTCGCTGTACCCTTTCTAACCACATGTCAGACCGTGATGCCAACCGTGGTGGTTGTTCACAGTCTTGCCGTTGGAAATATGACCTTTATGATATGCCATTCGGCCAAGAGCGAAAGAGTATCCACGGTGAAGTTCCTGAAGAATACTCAATGTCAGCCGTTGACATGTGTATGATTGAAAATATCCCAGACCTTATTGATAATGGCGTTGACAGCCTTAAAATCGAAGGTCGTATGAAATCTGTCCACTACGTATCAACAGTTGCCAACTGTTACAAGGCTGCCTGTGACGCTTACATGGAAAGTGCAGAAGCCTTTTATGCCATCAAAGATGATTTGATTAACGAACTCTGGAAAGTTGCCCAACGTGAATTGGCAACAGGTTTCTACTACAAGACACCAACAGAAAATGAACAACTCTTTGGTGCCCGTCGTAAGATTCCACAATACAAATTCGTTGGTGAAGTCGTAGACTTTGACCCGGCAACTATGACAGCTACAATCCGTCAACGTAACGTTATCCTCGAAGGTGACCACGTTGAATTCTACGGACCAGGCTTCCGTCATTTCGAGTGTGATATCAAAGACCTTCACGATGCCAATGGTAACAAAATTGACCGTGCACCAAACCCAATGGAACTTCTTACAATTACCGTGCCACAAGAAGTTAAACCTGGTGACATGATTCGTTCAACTAAAGAAGGTTTGATTAACCTCTACCAAAAAGACGGTTCAAGCAAAACTGTTCGTGCCTAATGACAAGTCCAATCAATGGGCTCCTGGTAGATGACCAGAGTAGATGTCAGCACTACCATTCCCCACTAGATATTGTTGCCCTAAAATGCTTCGAGTGCCAGAAGTATTATGCCTGTTATCAGTGTCATGATTGCTTGGAGAAGCATAGCTTTCGAGCTTATCCTTGCCAATTGAAGCAGGACAAGGTCCTTATCTGTGGCGTTTGTAGGCATGAGATGACAATTGAGGAGTATCAAGATGTAGAAGCTTGTCCCAATTGTCACAGTGCCTTTAACCCAGCTTGTTCAAAGCACTATGATATTTATTTTGAAAAATAAAAAGATTGAAGATTCTGTTCACACGAACAAAGTCTTCAATCTTTTTTAGTTAAAGTAACTATGATTTTTAAGAGCTTTTAAGACTGGCTTAGTTACCAAAGCGACGATGAGACCTTTTAAGAGGTCAGGAATGATAAAAGGTGTCAAACCAACAGCCACAGCTGCAGACCAGCCCATCTTTCCTAGAAAGTGCAGGCTGAGGATACCACCGACAAAAACAAGTGCATCACCCAAAACAAAAGCCACAAAGATTTTCCAGATAGGAGTCTCAGCATGAGTTAGTTTTGAAGTGACAAATGCGAAAAATGGATAGGCCAACAAATAGCCAGCTGAAGGTCCAAAGAAGGATTGGAGCCCACCGCCTCCACCTGCAAAAACTGGTAGACCAATGGCGCCTAGAATCAGGTAGAGGGTAGCAGCAAGTGTCGCCTCTCTTGGCTTAAGGATGGCAGCAACAAGTCCGACAGCGAAAGTCTGTAATGTGATTGGGACTGCACCGATAGGAATAACAATTTGAGCCAGTGCGGCAATGATGGCAGCACCAAAAGCTGGAAGAATAAGCGACAATGTACGATTTTGTGTCATTTTTAGTTAACCTTTCCTAAATGAATAGTTAACTTATTATAGCAAGTGATTTTGAAATAGTCAACTTAATAATAAAACGAGGTTAACTGATAAACTTAACCTCGTTGTGATATGATTTTTAGACGTTTGATTTCTTTAAGTTCAATCATGCTGATGATTTTATCTTGCTCGATAAAGATGGCTTGTCGCTCCCTGTCATAACGGTTGATGTAGCCTTTATAGGTCTTCTGATTGGATGTCAGCATGACCATTTGGTTGTGATCAATAGCATGATAGATATCGTTAATAAGTTGATTCTGCATTAGGTGGACAGGTTTGCTGTGACCTGTTTCCACAAACTGATGAAGCTGATGCTTTACGGCTTCTAAAAAGTTTATCATGGTCATTTCCCTCGTTTCTTGATAAAATAATTATAGCATGAAAGGTGAATTTTTGTGGATAACTTCATTCTAAAACACACAATTTTCACAGAAAAAAACGAATAAAGCTAGTGGAGGTAAGCAAATGGCAGAATTTTCATTTGAAATTGAAGAAAAACTCTTGGTCTTGTCTGAGAATGACAAGGGTTGGACTAAGGAACTCAATCGTGTGAGCTTTAATGGCGCACCGGCTAAGTATGACATCCGTACGTGGAGTCCAGACCATACCAAGATGGGCAAGGGGATTACCCTCAGCAACGAAGAATTCCAAGTTCTCGTTGATGCCTTCAAAAACTAAAACAAGGTCAGCATGGCGCTGGCCTTATTTTTTTGTTTAAAACGTATCAAAGATAAGTTTGAGATTAAGAATGGTTAGGACAATAGCTATGGCATAACCAAGGAAGGTATTCCACTTGGCATTGACGTGTTTTCCCATGAGTGATTTCTTAGAAGTATAGTAAATCAAAGGGAAAATAGAGAATGGCAAGGCAATTGAAAGGAATACTTGTGAATAAACCAAGAGTTGATCCAGTGTCTTTTCTTGATCGCCGTAGAGAATGGCTACAATGATAACAGGTAGCAAGGCGAAGAGACGTGTGAATAAACGAATTACCCACTGTGGTAACCTCATATGGAGGAAGCCTTCCATGACAATCTGACCAGTTAGGGTACCAGTAATGGTAGAGTTTTGCCCACTAGCCAAGAGTGCCAAGGCAAAGAGAGTTGAAAGTGTTGAACTAGCAACCGCACCAGCAATCTTAGAATCCTGAAGGGCATTGTACATTTGTGAGAAAGCTGAAATATCAGAAGCGTGACCAAAGAAGAGAGCTGCTCCCAAAATCAAGAGGAGCGAGTTAACCACAAAGGCCAAAGTCAACTGAATATTGGAATCCCAGGTCATGAAACGGACAGCCTTGGTCACGTCTTTACCATCAGAATGGTCAACCTTACGAGTCTGTGACAAGGATGAGTGCAAGTAGAGGTTATGTGGCATAACGGTCGCACCCACAATCCCAAGTGCCAAAGTCAACTGGTTGGTGTGCCCAGCAGCATGTGGTTCAAAGAGCGCTGGCGTAGGGAGATAACCCTCGAGGATTCCCGTAATACTAGGCTCAGACAAGGCTACCAGGTAGACAAAGATAACCAAGATGGTCAAAATCAAGGTTGAAACAATAGCCTCGATTTTCTTGAATCCCAGCTTCATAATGAGCAGGAGTAGGAAGACATCTAGGACTGTCACCAGAATGGCAACCATGATTGGAATACCAAAGAGCAGGTTAAGTGCGATGGCAGAACCAAGCACCTCAGCCAAATCTGTCGCCATTAAGGCAAGCTCCAGAATCACCCAAAGTGTGTATCGTAGCCATTTGGGCGAGTGGTAGGCCGTCGCTTGAGCCAGGTCCATTTGAGTCACAATCCCTAACTTTCCAGCCATTTGTTGCAACTGCATAGCGATTAAAGATGAAATTAAGATGACAAAAAGAAGACTGTACTTGTAGGTCGCCCCACCGACGACACTGGTAATCCAGTTTCCTGGATCCATGTAACCCACGGCCACGAGAGCCCCAGGTCCCAAGAAAGCCTTAAGATTTTGCCAAAAACGATTATTATTTGGTGTATCTATGGATTGGTTTACCTCAGAAAGGGAAACCTTTTTTGAAGATGTCATAAACACCTCTTTCTAAGTCATATCTGCCTAAAAGTTGCATTATTTCTAGACAGACCGACAATTTTATTATAACACTATGAGGAAGATGTGCAAGGTTTTGAAAGGTATTGACTCATCCTTCATTGATGTCATAGACGACTTTTCAGAATTGACTTTTTATATTAAACTATTAGAGTAGATGATTTCATAGATGAGGGAGAAAAATAATTGAAAACATTACAACTAACAGCTAAGAAAAAGATTACCCTGGCACTCCTAGTTATCATCGCAGTTGCTTTGGTTATCTTTATCATTAACGTGCAGATGAATCAGCCAGATAACCTACCTGCCAACTACATGGAGCGCCTTAAAAATCCTGGAATGACGGGCGATTACATCGGCCTTTGGAAGTCTCGCTGGCATGAAGAAAACAAAGCCTGGCTCTATCCTGCGAAACAATACGCTATCTATGCAGTAGTAGCCCTAGCTTGTCTATCAGCATGGATCACAGCCTCAAAAGCAAAATTTTGGACATAAGAAAATGCTTCTCTCGATTGAGGGAAGCGTTTTTCTTATTGTCTGATGTGAGTCTTATATTGACTAAACATCTCGTCAATATCATCTTCAACCAAGTGATAGATTTTCCAGTCAAATTCAGTTCTAGCAACATCATCAACCAAGACTGTATAACAGAAATCCATGTAATCTTCATAAAAATCAGAGATGAAGGGAAGGAGTGTGTTACTGATATCAGTTGAATAGAGTTTTTCATCAAGATGTTTAAAGAGATAGTCTGTACCCGTAATCGTTTCATTCTTGAGTTTTTGTGCATCCTCATGGTTAAATCCATCGCTTTGGGGATTCAGAAAATTATGTTTAGCTAGCCAAGCTACGAAGACACTGAGATGAAAGGCAGCTCTTTTGCTAATCTCTAGCATATCTGATTTGCTTAGTTTTTCTGATGGGATATTATTTTCTTCACAATAGAATACAAGTGCATGATCGAAAAAATAATCTGTGCGGTCTATGGGAAAGTCTAATTGACTTTCTTCTCTCTTTGTCTCAGGCTGTTCAACTACAGTTGATTTTTTCTTAAAAAGGGACTTCAATTTTTTAAACACGTTTATACCTCATATAAAAATATCCCATTATTCAAATAATGGGATATGATTATTATTTCATCGTTGGGAACAACAAGACATCACGGATGGTTGTTGTATCAGTGAGAAGCATGCAGAGACGGTCGATACCGATTCCGAGTCCACCTGTTGGTGGCATACCGTATTCGAGAGCTTCAACGTAGTCGTAGTCGATGCCTGTTGCTTCGTCGTCACCGAGTTCTTTAGCAGCAGCTTGTGCTTCGAAACGTGACAATTGATCGATTGGGTCGTTCAATTCGGTGAAGGCATTTCCGTACTCTTTTGTCATGATGAAGAGTTCGAAACGGTCAGTGAAGCGTGGGTCTTCTGGGTTTTTCTTAGCCAATGGAGACACAGCAACTGGGTGACCGTAAATGAAAGTTGGTTGAATCAATGTTTCTTCAACGAATTCTTCGAAGAAGGCGTTGATGATGTGACCAACTTCAGTGTAGTGTTTTTCAACTGGAACATTCTTTTCTGCAGCGATTGCTTTGGCTTCATCCAAAGTCATATCTTGCCAGAAGTTAACACCAGTGATTTCCTTGATTGCATCAACCATGTGGATGCGTTTGAATGGTTCGTTGATCTTGATTTCAGTTCCTTGGTAGTTGATAGGTCCATCACCTTTAACCGCTTTAGCAGCGTGTTGGATGATACCTTCAGTCAAGTTCATAATATCGTGGAAATCAGCGTAAGCTTGGTAAACTTCGATAGATGTGAACTCAGGGTTGTGAGTGGCATCCATACCTTCGTTACGGAAGATACGTCCGATTTCGTAAACACGTTCCATACCACCAACAATGAGACGTTTGAGGTGGAGCTCAGTCGCGATACGAAGTACCATGTCGATGTTTTGTGCATTGTGGTGAGTGATGAAAGGTTTAGCAGCAGCACCACCAGCTTCATTGTGAAGAACAGGTGTTTCGACTTCAAGGAAACCTTGAGCATCGAGGTAGCGACGGATTTCAGAAATGATTTTTGAACGTGTGACAAAGCGGTCAAAGCTTTCACGGTTAGAAATCAAATCGAGGTAACGTTTACGGTAGATGGTTTCAACGTCTGAAAGTCCGTGGAATTTCTCAGGCAATGGGCGAAGGGCTTTAGACAAGTGCGTGATATGAGTAGCCTTGATAGAAAGTTCTCCCATATCTGTACGCATAACTTCACCTTCGACGCCGAGGAAGTCACCAAGGTCAGCTTTCTTGAAGATGTCGTAGTTTTCTTCACCGACAGCATCTTTACGTACGTAGATTTGGATTTGACCATCGCGGTCTTGGATGTGGGCGAAGCCAACTTTACCTTTGCCACGTTTAGTCATCAAACGACCTGCGATTGTAGCAGTTTCGTTGATTTCGTGCAATTCTTCTTTTGTTTTGTCAGCGTATTTTTCTTTTAATTGACCAGATGTAGCTGTGCGTTCGAATCGCTTACCAAAAGGATCGATTCCTTGTTCAGCCAAGGCCGCCATTTTTTCACGACGGACAATCTGTTGATCGTTCAATTCTTCCATGTGTTGATTTGACATGTTAGTCCTCCATAAAATAGTCGTAATTATTGTATCATAAATCACCTTCTAAAGATAGGACAAATGATTAAATGTCAGATAAATAAAGCTAGGATTTATCTATTTTTAGGACAAATTGTAAACTAGCATTAACCTTTGATTAGAAAGTTATATAATTTATTGACAAATATAATAAAAAGGGTGTACAATAGCAAAGTAAGTTTCGTATGATATAAGGAGGAAATACGATGAAAAAGAAAAATTATGTTAGTAAAGCCGTGATGCTTGGCGCTTTACTAGCACCTATTGGGATGCCTACGGTATCTGTGTTAGCAGATAGCTTTTATCAAAATCAAACGAGTGCTCACGCTGCTGATATTACAAACTGGATTGCCAGCACACCTGAACAAATTACAAATAATTTGACAACTCAGAACATCAATCCACAGCAGTTAGATGGCCAACAGTACGTGATTCAATGGGGAGATACCTTGTGGGGAATCTCTCAAGCAACTGGAATTTCTATTGAAAAATTAGCTTACGATAACAATATTCAGAATATTGATCTTATCTTCGCAGGTGACGTCCTCATCTTGAAACGTGATGGTGATGTCCCAGCAGGTTACCATGTGACTGGTAATGGTTACCGTTGTGCACATTCTAAGATTGTTATCAACAACTATTATGGTGATAACAACCGAGTGATTATCAATAATAGCACTTTTGTCTCTGATGACCATTCTAAGAATACAGTGATTTACGCTCCAGATAATTCTGATAATAGCGTTTCATTCTCAAATAGCACGACTAACAATAATAACGATAAAGACAAAGATACTAAAGATTCTAAAGATGGCAAGGACTCTTCATCATCATCTGAATCTAAAGATGCTTCATCAAGTTCAACAAGTGGATCATCATCTTCTACTTCTGCATCAAGCTCAACAGCAAGCAGTAGTGAAAGCAAAGCAAGTACAGAAAGTTCTAAGGAAAAAGAATTGACTGATGATGCTTTCCAAGACAAGGTTCAAGAAGAATTCTCAAATATTTATCGACAAAATCGTTCAGGTGGTCCTGCATGGACTTTCTTCTCACATGAAGGTGATAAGACTGGTGCAAATGCTACAGCTAAGAAGGACACTGAAAGCAAAGCCCTTTACCTTGAAGGTGAAACGCCAAAGGCTCAAGACATTGTAGATGGACCTAAAGATGGTGCCAAAACTGAAGCTAATGCCAAGGCTCTTGCTGAAAAGATTTATGACGCTCTTAACAGGGATAGTAAGATGTCAGATCTTATCAAGGCAAAATATGCTCAAATTCAGGTAAGTTATAAGGGTGATAAGTGGGCTTTCAACGTTG
This sequence comes from Streptococcus sp., assembly GCA_016939315.1. GTDB lineage: Bacteria > Bacillota > Bacilli > Lactobacillales > Streptococcaceae > Streptococcus. Next base: position 67,744 of record JAFHAZ010000040.1, read on the forward strand.
ATGTTTACAAGGAAAAAGAAAGTTCATCATCAAGTACTGAAAAATCTTCAGAATCTAAGTCATCATCAAGTGATGATTCTCAAACAGAAACACGCATGAGTTCAAGTTCATCAAGTGTTGAACGTTCATCATCAAGTTCTTCAAGCCACACTGAAACAGACTCAGAGGCAACTTTCTCTGATCTAACTGGTGATGAATAGAAAGGGGCAAGACATGTCAAAGAGAAATATCATTATTAGTGTCGTTCTTGCTTGTCTCTTGGTTACGGGAGCTGGATTTGGTGCTTTCTATTACTGGGGAACACACCATTTAGATAGTGTTGTACCTGGTAAGGTTTACCAATACTCAAGTTCTCTAAACGGTGAGGTCAATAATCGTGTCATGTATGTAGCCTTCCAAGAAGGTGGTAACAAGGCACTTGTGAGTCAAGATCGTACGGCAGTGGTTAATGCTGCTAAGAGTCAGACTGATTTTGACAAGGCTTATAATGACCAAACAGCTAAGTGGGAATACAGTGTGACAAAAACAACATTGACTCTTGGTAAAAAAGAGGACGATCAATTGTCACAATGGCAGTACAACAAGGTCTTTGCTTATGGTGACCACTTTACATCAAAAGATTTCTATTACCAGATTGCCAAAGGTGGTCAGGGTGAAGTCAAACAAAAAATGACCTTCAAAGAAATTAAATAAGTGTCTGAATATGACAAAATGCTTTAGGTTTGGGACAAATTGTTCCAAACCTTTTTCTATCTTCAAAACACGAATAATCTTTTCTTAAGTGGGGTCGAAAATTGAAATAAGAGGGCAAAAACGGTATAATAAGACTGTTTGGGCAATTGCATTCTGATAAAAAACAGACGAGTAAGATTGCCACAAGACAGTTGACTTAAAGCTTACTTTTGCAAGACTTAGGATTTCACTAGGAGTGGCTGATGCAGTAGTTTAGTTATTAGACCTCTTAATTTACCTAAGTCTATGACAAGAGAATGATATAAGAAAGAACGGACAGATGATTACCTCTATTGTTTTTGACGTTGACGATACTATTTACGACCAACAGGCACCTTATCGTATTGCCATGGAAAAATGTTTCCCTGACTTTGATATGAGTCACATGAATCAAGCCTACATTCGTTTCCGCCACTATTCTGATGTTGGTTTTCCACGTGTAATGGCAGGTGAGTGGACAACCGAGTATTTCCGTTTTTGGCGCTGTAAAGAGACCCTTTTGGAGTTTGGCTACCGTGAAATTGATGAAGAAACGGGTAACCATTTCCAAGAGGTTTACGAGCATGAGTTGGAAAACATCACCATGCTTGATGAGATGCGCATGACCCTTGATTTCCTCAAGGAAAAAAATGTGCCTATGGGTATTATTACCAATGGACCAACAGAGCACCAACTTAAGAAAGTTAAGAAGTTGGGACTTTATGATTACGTTGATCCTAAGCGTGTCATCGTCAGTCAGGCGACAGGTTTCCAAAAACCTGAGAAGGAAATCTTCAACCTCGCAGCTGAGCAATTTGACATGAATCCATCGACGACGCTCTATGTTGGAGATTCTTATGACAATGATGTCATGGGGGCCTTCAATGGTGGTTGGCATTCTATGTGGTTTAACCACCGTGGACGTAGCCTTAAACCAGGTACTAAGCCAGTCTTTGACTTGGAAATTGATAGTTTTGAGCAACTCTTTGGAGCGGTGAAAGTCCTTTTCGACCTTCCAAATAATAAATATATCTTTGATATCAATGATAATGAAAATCCAGTCCTTCAACTAGGTATCAATAATGGTCTTATGATGGCGGCTGAACGTCTTCTTGAGAGCAATATGAGTATTGATAAAGTGGTTATCCTTCTTCGTTTGAATGCTAATCAGGAAAAAATCCTTCGTATGAAATATGGAAGATGATAGAGCGGCCTCGTGTGGCCGTTTTATTGTCTAGAACGTGAGATAAGGAGTTTGAAAATGGTAGAAATCAACAACTTAAAACATGATTTTGAAGCACTAAGTGCTGAACGTGAGGCTTTGAGAAAAGAGGTAGAATCACTCGAAGCCAAACGTGACGATCTCTTTGAAGGTGTTAGAGATGCCGAGCAGATGAAGTGCCTTGCCTGGGATTCCTATAATGCATTAGCAGACCACCTTAATACTGAAGAAAAGCAACGAGAGTTTGCTAACAACTATTGGGAACATGTTCATAGAACTGTCAAAATAGATATGGAATTTGTTTTGAGTCGTGGTCTTCGTTTTAAGCGTTTATTGTCTGAAGGACAGTATGATCTTGTCTTACAGGAACTAGACGTTTTCGAAAAGGAATTAGATGATTTGGCTCGAGGATTTGGTGTTGAATTAGACCGTTTGCCAGAGGAACCGAGTTGGAAATAATGGAAGTGAAGCTCTTGAAGTAGTAGGCTTTAAGAGCTTTTTGAGTGCAAAAAAGCGACCCTTGACCAGGATCGCTTGTCTTATGAAGTTAGTCGATGATTTTAGCTAATCTTGTTTTGTTCATCCATATAAGATGTATCATTCCAACATTTGAGAGTGAAGTGCTCGAAATCATTGGTTTCGAGAATAGTGACAGAAGCATTGTCAAGACCTCCTGCCTTACGAAGAAGACCAGGTTCAAAACCAAGGAGGGTACGGATAGAAGCCGTTAGGTTAGCTCCGTGACCGACAATAAGGACATTCTTAGCATTACTATCTTTAAGTGTTTTGACAAATTCGGCCACACGTTTGGTTGTCTGGTAAACAGACTCAGCTTGGAAGTCATTAGCACGGAAGTTGGCTAGGTTATGACGGAAGGCATCCATTTCTTTTGGATAGATGGCCTGAACGAGTGCAATTTTTTGCCCTTCCAGTTTACCAAGTTGCCATTCACGCAGAGCTTTAGTGTAGGTAACTTTAGCTTTAGGCTTTTGAGACTCCATGATGAGTTCAGTGGTTTTTTTAGCACGTGGTAGGTCACTTGAGAAGATCAAGTCAAAATGTGTGTCACTGAGATAGTGACCTAACTCACGTACTTGTTCGATAGATTCTTTAAGCAAAGGCGAGTCTCCCTTTGCGCCTTGAAGTCGGCCTTCCAAGTTCCACTCAGTTTTACCGTGACGTACAAAATACAGTTTCATGATTACTCCTTAATATCAGCAAATTCAGCATTAACAAAATCAGCAAGATCTTGACTATTGATACGGATAGAACGCCCAATTTCCCCCGCTGAGACAATAAGGAAGCCAGCTTCTTGGGCAGATTGATCGATATAAATAGGGAAATTGTGCTTTTGGCGAATTCCCACTGGGTTGTTAGCTCCGTGAACATAGCCAGTTGTTTTTTGGAGATCCTTTTGTGGAATCATTTGAACTTTCTTGTTCCCTGAAATTTTAGCTAATTTCTTTTCAGACAGGTGTTCGGTGATAGGGACGATGCCGATGACTGGTCCTGTCTTATCTCCCTTAAGGGCGAGGGTTTTATAAATGCTCTCACGCGCCACATCTTCTGGAAGCTCTCCTTCTAAACCATTGAAGGATAAGCTATCATGGTCAATATTAGCTTTATCAAGAATTTGGTCAACCAAGGTCTTCTTGACTTTGCCTTTCTTAGCCATTGTCATATCTCCTTTTAAAGTTATACATTTCTACCATCCATTATAACACATTCATCCGAGCACGCCTAAGCCAATTTGACAAGAAGAAAACCAGTGCCTTAGACACTGGTTTTTACTGACTACTAGATGAACTTGTCGAAGTAGTCTTCTTATTTTTAGTTGGTTTTTGCTTAATCTTACCAAAGAGTTTTTCAAAGGTTTTACGTTTGTTTTTCTCAGGATTGATTTGATTAAGATCTAGGATATTATCGAAACCAGGCAGGCTTCCTTGTGACGTATACTGGTGAAGGTCATAGTCGATTTCAGTATTTGGTAGAGCCTCATAATAACCAGAATCGGTACCGTAGGCTGGAATCCAAACAGCATCAAAGTTCTTAGTTGAAACTTCTTGCTCAAGCATGAAATAAGCACCAATATAGAGACCAACGTTTTCAGCTCCTAGACGTTTGAGCTCAGCGAGAAAGGCTTGGACACCTTGCTCCATGTTGGACATGGTTTCTTCTTCAACGTCGATCCAGTAATAAGTAGGTTTGTATGGAGAAGCATTTTTGTAGAAAATACGAGCTTCTTCCTTCATCTCTTTAACAGAAGTACCTTGAGCGTAGGAATAGACGGCAACTGGAACGTCACGTTTTTTGAGTTCTTTGATATGTGTTTTAAAAGATTTGTCGACCCCATTCGAACTAGCGGCATTGCTATTCTTACTAATCTGTGATCCACCGAAGACACGGATAATAGCACCAGAAATATGATTTGACAAGACATCGTAATCGATATCCTGAGGTAGTTGCCACCCCGAAAGGTCGATAATGGGATTGAGTATCAGCTCCTCGTCGGAACTGCTAGATGTACTACTGGTTGTTGTTTTTGGTGTAGTAGCATAAGGAAGAGCAGATTTCACGTTTTGGAGATGCGCCTGCTGTTTGGACGTATTGTGAATATTTGCAATAACTAATGCTAATCCTAAAAGAGCTAGAACCACGTAAACAACGATCGGTTTTATTCTTTTTCTCATTACTCCCATTTTACCTTAAATAGTGCAAAAATGCAAAATAGAGTGTTTATAAATTCTGTGAGAGATATTAAAGTGACTGATTTCCAAAAAGCCTTTGTAGTGCTGACTTAGGCACATTTTATGAATAAGGGTGTTTTGAGCTAGTCTTAAATTAAGTGAATTTTTCATTTATTAAAGCAAGAAATTTAGCTTAAAAGTCAGTTTCCTCCTTGAAACTAGCGCCACTAGTGGCATCAGACCAGGCGACAAGAGCTTGAGCAGAGTTATCTAGATAGGTTTTGAGAGGCTGCTTCAAATCATAAATGGTTTCCCAAAATCCTAGTGCCTTTCCTTCGTTGTCGATAGCAGCTTGGTAGGTCTGGATGAGGACTTGATCAAAACTGTCTGTTGGAATCTGATAACTTCTTTCTTTGGTAGGAGAGGCTAGCACTTCAGACATGATCCAATCAGGCAGATTTTCAGACTCACGGGGGAAGAAACTACCGTCAGCGCCACCATTGTCATAGAGAAAGTTTCCTTGGGCATCATAGGCTGCTAATTTATAGGGCAGGTGATTCAGTAGTGTTTTTAAATCATTCATACTTTCATCATAGCTTCTTTCATGCAAAATGGCAATGCATTGGATTGGAGACAATACTATCGTAGGATTGTATCAGTTTGTCCAAGGATAGTAGTATCTCTTGTCGCATTATCAGGGTATAATAAATTAAAAGAAGACTTGAGGTGAAAACATGTCAAAACTTATTTTTCTAGATGTTGATGGGACCTTGGTGGATTATCATAACCGCATTCCAGAGTCAGCAATCAAGGCTATTCGTCAGGCCCGTAAAAAGGGCCATCTGGTCTATGTTTGTACTGGTCGTAGCAAGGCAGAAATGCAACCAGAATTATGGGAAATTGGCTTGGATGGGATGATTGGTGGCAATGGCTCTTATGTAGAGCATCATGGCCAAGTCCTCATGCATCAGTTGATTTCCAAGGAAGATGCTGCTAAGATTGTGGATTGGCTAACAGAACGCCATCTGGTCTTTTATCTGGAGAGCAATAATGGTCTATTTGCTAGTCCGGATTTTCGGGAGCGGGCACGTGAGACACTTAAGACTTATGCCATTCAAAAGGGGCAGTCAGAAGGGTCTGTCGCTGGTAAGGAACCAGAAGATTTTCTTCATGGCCTTCAGTATGGTGGGGAACTCTACCGTGATGACCTAAACAAGGTCAGTTTCGTTTTAGAATCCTATCAGGATCACCTAGATTCAAAAGAAGCTTTTTCACAGCTTGAAGCCCATACTTGGGGAGGTCGAGGTGAAACAGCCTTGTTTGGTGATCTAGGTGTTAAGGATATTAACAAGGCCCATGCCATCGATGTCCTTTTGGAACATTTGGGGGCTGAGCGTTCGGAAACCATTGCTTTTGGCGATGCCAAGATTGATATCCCTATGTTGGAATACTGTGAGGTCGGGGTTGCCATGGGAAATGGTGGGCCGGAAATCTTAGCTATGGCAGACCTAATCACAGACGATGTTGAAGCTGATGGCTTGTACAAAGCTTTTGATAAATTGGGCTTGTTGCAATAGAAAAAACTGAGTTCCTTTTTGGAGCTCAGTTTGTATTTTATGCTGGTTTACGACCGATAAATTTTTTCAAGAGATATAAGAGATAGCCAACAGCGATATACCCAGCACTGATGACCAGGACGTTTACCAAGACCTTGTTCCAACCAAATTTATTAACATTGATAAAGAAGTAGGCGAAGGGGCTATCTTTGGCACCTGGAATTGGGAGTTTTAGCACCAAGCCATTTAGAAGGGCAAAGGCAAAGTAAGACAGAGGGACCACGGACCAGTAAATTGGCTCACGTAGACGGTAGGCTTTCTTAGCATCGAAAATAAGGGTATCAAGCACCAACCCCCAAGGGACAATATAGTGGACCAAGAAGTTGCGGAGGGTCCAGAATTTCTCAGGTTCCGTAATAGGTGCCAAGAGGATATGATAGATGACTCCAGTGATGAGGATAGCCATGGTTACACCACCCTTGTAACGCAAGAGTTTGGTGTTGGTTGTCGCGTTCCCTTTTTTGAAGTCATAGATGATAAAGAAAATCAAACTAGAAAAGACAAGGATATTGGACAAAACAGTGTAATAGAGTAACATGCCCCAACCATCATCATGGATTTGGATAGAGACTCCTACCAGTCCACAAAGGGCTAGCAAGATACGGTAAAATCGTGAAATAGTCATAAGCTTCCTTTTCCTAATAAATAATCTCTCTTATCATATCACATTTTTCACTAACAATTTATTGAAAATTCTAGTAAAATCAAGGTAAGAAAGACTTTAAGGAGTAATGATGTCCAATTTAATCGATTATCTTGAAAAGGTTAAGGATTTGCCTTTCGACCAAGAGCCTCTTAATATTTTGGATAAGGTTTGCATCAATGAGATTGGCTACCTGACTTATGAAAAATGGCTCTCAGCAAGTGATTTGAAGGAAACCATCAATTTACATGACTATGCAGAGGGTAAGGACCTAAATCCCGATTACACCTTCATGGTGACTAAGGAACGGGTAGATCTGGCTGAAGCCATGGTCAGGTCTAGACGTTTCGCTGGACTTAATCTAAGTGACTACTGTAGTGTCTTGGACAAGGGAGTGGAAAAGCAGTTTGCGGCTATGATTTTCAGCTTGCCTGAATTGGACTACCAGCAGATTGTCTTTCGTGGGACAGATGATAGCGTTATTGGTTGGAAGGAGGATTTTCAACTGACCTACAGTCGGGAAATTCCTGCGCATCGCTCAGCTATGGCCTTTCTGGAGAAGCACTTGCCAAACCTCAGTGGTCACATCGCTGTTTCTGGTCATTCCAAGGGTGGCAATCTTGCCCTCTATTCGGCTGTTCAGAGTTCGACTGTCTTGCGTGAGCAAATAGCAGAGCTCTTGCTTCTTGATTCTCCGGGCTTGATGAAATCACTCTTAGAGAAGCCTTCTTACCAAGAATTGAAAGCCAAGATGACGGTTGTCAGACCTCAAGAATCCGTTGTGGGAGTCATGCTCTACTGGGACAAGGTCGCAAAGCTCGTAGCAGCAGATGGCATAGGCATCGCTCAACACAATGTTTTGCTTTGGCAGGTTGATTTGGAAACAAATGATTTTGTTTATGAAGACCAGCCGACAGACCTAAGTCAACGCTTGAAAGAAACCTTCCAAGAGTGGATTGAGACCTTGCCCAATCAAGAACTCAAGCAAGTTTGCGATTTGGTTTTTGATACCATTCTTGATTCTGGAATTGAAAGTCTGGATGATATTGGTATCAAAACCCTTCCTAAGCTAGCTCAACTCTTGCAAGAATTCGGCAATCTCTCGGACCAACAAAAGAAGGTCTTGCAAGACGGTTTCAACCAGTTACTCTGGATATTTTGGAAGTCAGGAAATAAAAAATCTACCCTGCCCAAGCTTGAATTTCCTGATTTTATCAAGAAGTTGAGTGAATTGACAAATAACGATTAGGGGCAGCTGAACTATAGGAGTGGAGGATATCATGCCTAAAAACGTACTTATTACAGGAGCAACATCAGGAATTGGCGAAGCAACGGCGCGTGCCTTTGCTAAAGAGGGAGAAAATCTCATCCTAACAGGTCGCCGTGTGGAGCGTCTTCAAGCCTTGAAAGAGGAACTCCAAGCAACCTATCCAGACCAAAAAGTTTGGACTTTTGCACTGGATGTTACCGATATGGACATGGTCAAGGATGTTTGCCAAGCTATTCTCAAAAGTGTGGGGCAAGTCCATGTTTTAGTCAATAATGCAGGCCTGGCACTAGGCCTAACAGCCTATCAAGATTATGAAGAGTGGGATCTGCTGACCATGATCGACACCAATGTCAAGGGCTTGATGATGGTGACACGTCAGATTTTGCCAAGCATGGTAGCTGCCAATGAGGGCCATATCATCAATATGGGCTCTACGGCGGGCATCTATGCCTATGCAGGTGCAGCTGTGTATTCAGCTACAAAAGCCGCAGTGAAAACTTTCAGCGATGGTTTGCGTATTGATACCATTGCCACAGATATCAAGGTGACAACCATTCAGCCCGGTATCGTTGAGACGGATTTTTCTCAAGTTCGCTTTCACGGTGACAAGGACAAGGCAGCAAAGGTCTATCAAGGTTTGGAAGCCCTCCAAGCCCAAGATATTGCGGAGGCAGTCCTCTACGTTACCAAGCAACCAAGACGTGTCCAGGTTTCAGACATGACCATCATGGCTAACCAACAAGCTACAGGGTTTACCATTCATAGAGAGGAAGACTAGGAGAAGCTTATGAAGAATCAGACGAATCCAGCCATCGGCAGTAGTTGGGAAGCCTTGCAAACAAAACTCTTTAGCAAGGAAGAAATTGAAGCCAGTTACCAAAGAGTGGAAAAACTCATTCAGGAAAAGGTTCGTAAATAGATAATGAAAACACGGCACCAAGCTGTGTTTTTTTGTTCGAATTTTCCCAAAACTATGAAAGAAACTGTGAAAATGCTATAATGTAAGGGATTACGACAGTTTTGAGGTAACAAAATGAAGAAATTAATGAATAGAATCAATCAATTTAGAGATGATAGGGATTGGCGTAAATTTCATAATGAAAAGGATTTAGCTATCTCCATATCACTAGAAGCAAGTGAACTTCTTGAGTTGTTCCAATGGAAAAACTCAGAGGAAGTTGTAGAGAGCTCACTTAATGAAATTAAGGAAGAACTTGCTGATGTATTGATTTACTCTTTGATGATGGCAGATAATTTAAATTTGGATGTTGAGGATATTATAAAAGAAAAAATTGAAATAAATACAAAAAAATATCCTATAGAATTAAGTAAGGGTAACAATAAAAAATATACTGAATTGGAGAAATAATGGTTAAAGTAAAAAGTCCAATTGTAAGAGAAATAGAGTATGCAAGCGACTCTCTCGTAAATCTTAAAAATCAACTTAAATATAGTGAGCACAAAAATGAAAGAAAATTACTATTTGATTATCCGGTAGTTTACATTGTTAATGATGAAAACAAGAATCAATTTAGTGTATATGTTGGAGAAACAACTGATATAATTCGGAGAACTAGCCAACACTTAATTGATGATATAAAAAAAGACGATAGAGATGATTGGAGAGATTTTGCGACATCTTCTACAACGAAGATGTTTGTAATTGGTCACAATCATTTTAATAAGTCGTTAACTCTAGATATAGAAAATCGTTTGATGCTTTATTTATCAAGTGTTGAAAATGTCAAAAGAGTACATAATAGAAAAGAAAATCCTCAAAATGAGTATTATACATCTGATGAGTTAGATTCAATTTTTCTTAAAATTTGGTATTCGTTAAGAAAGAGAAATAAGTATTTATTTCCTGCTGAGAGTATTGTTCGAAATTCAGCAATTTTCAAAGCATCTCCGTTTCATAAATTGACAGAAGAACAAATTGAAGCTAAAAATAGTATTATTAATAAAATAAGTGCCTCAATTAGTAAAAATGAAGAGGGGACACTTATTCTAGTTAAAGGAGAAGCAGGTGCAGGGAAGACGGTTTTAATGAGTTCTTTGGTAGATGATTTATTGAATTCTGATGATATTTCATTTATTAAAGATAATAATTACATTAATCTTATTGTAAACCATAACAACCAATTAAGTGTATATAAAGAAATTGAAAGAAAATTAAATTGGAATAGTGGTTCAAGCTTGGAAGTAGCGATGAAGCCTACTCAATTTTTAAACGCTTTGAGAAAAGAGAAAATCAAGGCTGGAGTAGTCATAGTTGACGAAGGGCATCTGCTTCTTACTGCGAAAAATCAAGCATATCTCGGCGGAAATCATTTAAAAGATTTATTAGCGCAGTCAAAAGTAGTTGTTTTGGTTTATGATGATAAACAAATTATGAATAAATCTCAAATGTGGACTGATAATACATTTTTAGAATTAGAACATGAGGCAAACCTAGAAGGAAATTTAATTCAATTACGTAATCAAATGAGAATAAAGGCTAATCCTGAAACTGTTAATTGGATTCGTAATATTATTGATGAAGGTGAAATTAAGGAATTAAAAAAAGACAATCAATATGATATTAAGTGTTTTGATTCTCCGTTGGAATTGCAAAATGCTATTAAATTAAAGGATAGTGATCAAAAATTAGGTATTTCTAGATTAGTGGCTACATATGATTGGCCATTTGTTGAAGAGAAAAAGAAACAGGCGACTCCGAAATGGTTTGTAGAGATTGATGATTGGAAAGCTCCTTGGAATCAACAATTAAAGGCAGATAAGAAATATGCAAAATTGTCTTGGATAGAACAACCTCAAACAATTAATGAAATAGGTTCTACGTTTACAGTTCAAGGATTTGACTTGAACTATGTTGGTGTTATTATCGGACCATCCGTGAAATATAGAAACGGCAAAATCGTATTTGATATTACTAAGAGTAAAAATAAAGGCGCTGTTCAAAACAGAAAACTTGAAACAGGTGAAATGATAAACTATGGAGAAACATTATTAAAAAATGAGTTAAATGTTTTGTTGACACGTGGCGTAAATGGCCTATACGTCTATGCAGTTGATGAAGAACTTCAAAAAGCATTAAAAAATGCGATAAAATAAGATAACTTACATATTCCAAAACTTTTTCCGAATAATAGAAGTAGAGGGGACAACCCTCTATTTTTAGTTGAGGAGATGTAAATGGAAAAAAGACATAAGCATGTCTCACCGACCTTGGATATTATGGCTAAGAAGATTTTTAGCCTGCCTGAGGTTACGGTGGCATTTATTCGAGATATTTTGGATTTGGATGTTGTGGATGCTCAGATTTTGGAGGGGACACAGCTTCATAAAAAGGACTTTGATGAGGATGAGCTCTTTTCAACCTCGGTGGATGTTCGAGCCAAGTTGAATGATGGAACCGAGGTTATCATTGAGATTCAGGTGCGTAAGCAGCATTATTTTCTCAATCGTTTTCATTATTATTTGGCTAACCAGCTGGTAGAAAATGTGCAACAATTACGCCAACAAGGGCAGACGCATAAGATGTATGAGCAGATGGAGCCGGTCTATGGTATTGCTATCTTGGAGAAGACCTTGTTGCCAGATGAGGAGTCCCCGATTAATACTTATTGGATGGCCAATAGTCGGACGGGGAGGCCTTTGAATGCTTACTATAAGGATGGGAAACAGCAGAACCTTCTTCAGATTGCCTTTTTAGAGTTGGATAAGTATAATAAAGATAAGCATATCAGGGATGAAGGGCGGCAGTGGCTAGAGTTCTTTGGAAATCTCCCATTTTCTAAGGAACCTAGTCAAGCGGTCACGCATGCCGATTCATTACTGGATTCATCCAGCTGGACACAGGAGGAAAAGGCGATGATTGATGAACGCATACGTATTCAAGAAAATTATGACATGACTATGGAAACAGCTATCGATGAAGCACGTGAAGAAGGCTTGGAACAAGGGTTAGAGCAAGGACTAGAGCGTGGACTTAAACAAGGGTTAGAACGAGGTCGTTATGAGGGACAACTAGAACTGATTCGTAAGATGCTGTCAAAAGGTCTGTCGTTAGAAGTAGTATCGGATGTGACTGGTTTATCGGTTGAAGAATTAGAGACATTGTTATCGTAAGAATCAGTTAGGAATAAACATTTATTTGAAAAGTCAGAGGCAGTTTTTGTCTCTTTTTTTATTTTTGGGTATTTAACATTTGTAATACTTAAACATTCGGAAAATAATACTTTGAATCGTAAAATTAAAAAAGACTGTCAAACGTTTGACATAAATCTGAGAAAACAGATTTAATACAATTTGATTGTTTTAGCCGATAAATCTTGCTAAATAAGCCTTTATGGAAGTTTAGAGTTTTCTCTTTCTTACACGTGAAAGAAATTACCTTTTTGTGCGACATTTTTAGACTATAATTTAGAAATGAATAACTGAACTTTCTAATATGACATTTTTGTTAAGACCTTGTTAAAATGGATTACTTAGCCTTTTATTTTGTGTTCTCATGACTTATAATTTGTTTTGGTTTGTTTTGGATTAAAGAAACAACAGCATCATTAAGTACATCAAATATTTAAGAGTCTCTGTTTTTAGTTCGAGAATAGCTTAAAACTAAAATGGAGAGATTGTGAAAAAAAGTATCGGGAGAATTAACTTGTTTAGAGAAAGTAAAACAAAACCAAAGTACAGCATCCGAAAATATTCCATTGGGGCAGCATCGGCTTTGATTGGCTTCATGGCCCTTGCCAATGGGCAAGCAGTTCAGGCTGACGAGGCACAATCGATTAGTGACTTGACTGATGCTTCAAATCAAGCGCAGGCCCCTCAAGCGGTTTCAACAGCTCAGTTGGCGACTTCAGAGCTAGCATCAGAGAGTGTGCAAGCTTCTCAGCCTGCCAATATTATGCCGTCTCAACCTCAGGTAAGGACTGTTCAAGCAGCTGAGCAGACTCCGACCATCGATCAAGTGATTGAGACAGGCACCTCTCAAAATCAAGGAACGTCAGCAAATGTCTTAACCAATGCGACTGAGGGTCAAGGACAAGGCAAGGAGTATAACACAGATGCCTACGGTGCCAAAATGCCTTACACGACTCATGAAGCAGAAAATGCGACTATCGAAAATGGAGCTACAATCCAACAGTCAACTGACATGGAATCTACGGCCGTGGAAGCGACGAACCAAACTTATGTCGAGCTTCCTAAAAAAGATGCAGCAGTTACTTTCAATGTCACCGAGCCAGCCAATGCTTTGAATGTGCGTTATACAATACCTGATGGTGCATCAGGTCAGTTGGATGTGCAGGTTAATGGTTCAAGCGTTGGTAATCTTGATTTGTCATCTCACTCAGCATGGCAGTACCTTAAAGGTGACCACGAATATGATCAAGTCGTTGATGGATCAAGTGCACGCTTCCGTTTTGATGAGACACGTCTTCTCCTCAAGGACATCCAATTGAAATCTGGTGATAAGATTTCTTTGGTTAAGAAGAAAGATGACAATGTCCCTTATGGTATTGATTTTATTGAGCTAGAACAGGCTCCAGCGCCAGTTGCCCAAGGTGAAAATAGCATCAGTATTGTGGATAAGGGTGCATCTGCCAATGATGATAGTGATGACACAGCTGCCCTACTTGCGGCTGTTGAGGAAGCTAAAGCTAGCGGAAAATCTGTCTATATTCCAGAGGGACGTTTCAATTTCGACAAACAAGTTAATATCGAAGCTGATAATCTAAAAATTTCAGGTGCTGGTGTTTGGCATACACAACTGCACTTTACAAGTGATAAACGCTATGGTGGTGGAATTGTCTTCGGTCATAATAGTAATGGCATTGAGTTGAGCAATCTTTACATGGATTCCAACTTGACGTCTCGTTATAACGAGGATGCACAGTACAAGGCTATTTCGGGAACACTTGGTAAGGATTCGAAAATTCACGATATCTGGGTTCAGCACTTTGAAGTCGGTATGTGGATTGGAGACTACGACCAGACGGGAAATATGAAGTATACGGATGGTCTTGTCGTTGAAAATGCTCGTATCCGTAATAACTTGGCTGATGGTATTAACTTTGCCCAAGGGACCAAGAATTCAACAGTTAAAAACTCTAATATCCGTGGGAATGGTGATGATGGTTTAGCTATCTGGTCAAGTATTTCAGATGGGACAAATGCCGCAGCTGAGGAAAATAATAAATTCCTCAACAACACCATTGAGTCAGGTTGGCGTGCGGCTGGTATCGGTATTTTTGGTGGTAAGGGGCATGAAATTTCAGGAAACCTCATCAAGGACGTCTTTGCTGGAGCAGGTATCCGTGTAAACACTGTCTTTGCAGGTCACAATTTTGACCTCAATGATTCTGGAATTAAGATTCATGACAATACCATTCTACGTTCAGGGACAACTAATGACCTCTATAAGCTCCATCGTGGTGCCATTGATTTCCAACAAGTTCGTGGAACAATCAAGAATGTTGATGTCTACGATAATAAACTATTGAATACCTTGGCTGATCCAGTGATTACCAAAAACTTTGAGATGGGTGACAATGGTAATGGAGAAATCCGTTTATCTAATAATACGATTGACAATAAGGCGACGATTGTTGGGGCTGTCTCAGCAGTTTCTCCAACAAAACCTGAACCAAAACCTGTCAATAATCCAGTCTCAGAGACTTCAGTTTCCGAGTCACCAAAGAGTGAGGAAAGTTCAAGCACTCCAGTTTCTGAAGTATCAAACAGTGAAGTAATCTCAGAGACCTCAGTTTCAGAAACACCAAAGAGTGAGGAAAGTTCAAGCACTCCAGTTTCTGAAGCATCAACTAGTGAAGTAGTTTCTGAAACTTCAGCATCAGAAACACCAAAGAGTGAGGAAACCTCAAGCGCCCCAGTTTCAGAAGCATCAAACAGTGAAGTGGGATCCGAGACATCAGCATCAGAAACACCAAAGAGTGAGGCAAGTTCAAGCACTCCAGTTTCTGAAGTATCAACTAGTGAAGTAGTTTCTGAGACATCAGCATCAGAAACACCAAAGAGTGAGGCCGGCTCAAGCACTCCAGTTTCTGAAGCATCAACTAGTGAAGTGATCTCAGAGTCTTCAGTTTCAGGAACACCAAAGAGTGAGGCAAGTTCAAGCACTCCAGTTTCTGAAGCTTCTAACAGTGAAGTGATCTCAGAGTCTTCAGTTTCAGAAACACCAAAGAGTGAAGCAAGCTCAACTGCTCCAGCCTCTGAGTCACCAAAGAATGAGGAAACTTCAGTAGCTTCATCTACTAGTCAGGTTGACGTAGCAATTACTTCTGACAGCCCAGAGAAATCTCCAACTTCAGAAAGCACACAAAAAGATCCGATAAGTGAGGTTTCTTCAGAAGTTATTGAAAAAGGTTCAACAAGTCAGGTTGATGTCAAAGTTTCTGAATCTCCAACAATAGCACGTACATCTGAAGTTGTCAGCATCTTACCAAATAGTCAGGTCGCTTATAACAATGACCTAAAAATCTCTGTAACAAGCAGTCAGCTCGCCTCAGAAGCTATTCGCTATAATTCTCTTTTGAATGAGAAGTCTGTGGATATGATTGCAAGTAAAGTTATGGCGGT
This sequence comes from Streptococcus sp., assembly GCA_016939315.1. Lineage (GTDB taxonomy): Bacteria > Bacillota > Bacilli > Lactobacillales > Streptococcaceae > Streptococcus. The sequence continues at coordinate 83,498 of JAFHAZ010000040.1, forward strand.
TATGGCCTCTGAAACATTAGCCTCAGAAGCGGCATCACTTACAAGCTCTGAAGGTGTTGCCAAAGAGATTAGCAGTGATTTGTCAGAATTGGCGGAAAGCAAGAAGGATGACACACCTAAGAATGTCGCTCGTATTGATAAAGCAACTGAGGCAAAACAGGTGGCCAAGAGTTCTGAAAGCCAAGCTAGCACTTCAAAAGAAAAAGGTAAGTCTAATACGACAACGGTCTTCCTTCTTGTCGGAGTTGCTGCAGCACTAAGTATATCTACAGTTTATCTTACAAAACAAGGTAAAAAAGCAGGTAAATAATAGGTAAGAAACATCCATTAAATTGGGTGTTTTTGTTTTTAAGCAAGCTCTAAGATACCTAATATCATTATTCTTTATTTTTAATCATCCACTTTGATTTGGTCCTGTATAATTAAAGTGATAAGAAAAATTAAGGAGTTAAGATGATGAAAGAAAAAAGAAATAGTAGGATTCGTTTATTTGCTCTTCTTGTTTTAGTATTTACTTTAGGATTCGGATTTTCATTTGATACTAGCAAACAATCTTCGGCTGTGAGCTCTCAAGTGGTTCAAGCGGATGAGAACAATGGTATCTTGACTTTTAATGGTCAAAAGCAGTTTGTCATGGAGGAGAAGGACCAGCTAGGACGTGCCCACAGTGCTCATATACAGTTACAAGATAAGGACGAGCCGAAGAATAAGCGTCCCGGTAAAATAAAATATGATCCTGTAGGATGGCATAACTATAAGTTTTATTATGGTGACGGTAAATCAAAATCTTGGCTAATGAATCGAGGGCATTTGATTGGCTATCAGTTTTCTGGTGTCAATGACGAGGGCAAGAATTTAGTACCTATGACTGCCTGGTTGAATTCTGGAAATTATAAAGGAACCGACGAAGGTAATCAGTCAGGAATGCTTTATTACGAGAATCGTTTGGATAACTGGCTAGCACTACACCCTAACTATTGGTTAGACTATAAGGTAACAGCTATCTACAGTGGAGACGAGTTGTTGCCTCGTCAAGTAGAACTTCAGTATGTTGGTATTGATAGTTCTGGAAATCTCTTGGAAATTAAACTTGGTGGAGATAAGGAGACTCTTGACAGTCAGGGAGTTACGCATGTTATCTTGGATAACCAATCACCAAATGCAGAAATCAATTATGCAGATGGGACAGCGACAAATACGGTTACTGAATTTACTGAAGCGCCATCTGAGCCTAGTTCTGAGAGTTCACAGGTGACTGAACAACCAAGTTCTGAGCCAGAGCCTGTGCAACCTGCACAAGAAGAAAGTCGAACAGTTTATGTGGCGCGTCATGGTACAGCAGATGTTTATTGGTATGACATCAACAGTATGCCTAGCAATACCAACAAAGCAAATGTCGTTACAATGACAGAAGCAGATGCCCTAGCCCAAGGTAAACGACACACGTCTAAAGAGTAATACAAAAACTGGACATCTTGTCCAGTTTTTTTGTAAAACGACTCACATTTTACCACTTTTATCTGAAAATTTGATATACTGAGACTATCAAAGATACTTGAAAGAGAGGTTAATTGACTCTTTTTCAGTACAAGAAAGGAATAAAAATATGATTTGGATTATTATTGCCATTATCGTTGTTCTTGTAATTTTTGTTATTGCAAGTTATAACGGCTTGGTTAAAAGCCGTATGCAGACTAAGGAGGCATGGAGTCAAATTGATGTTCAGTTGAAACGTCGTAATGACCTTCTTCCTAACTTGATTGAAACAGTTAAAGGTTACGCTAAATATGAAGGTTCAACGCTTGAAAAAGTAGCAGAACTTCGTAATCAAGTAGCAGCTGCGACTTCACCTGCAGAAGCGATGCGTGCTAGTGATGAATTGACACGTCAGGTCTCTGGAATCTTTGCGGTTGCTGAAAGTTACCCTGACCTTAAGGCTAGTGCCAACTTCAGCCAGCTTCAAGAAGAGTTGACGAACACTGAAAACAAAATTGCCTATTCACGTCAACTTTATAACAGTGTGACAAGTAACTACAATGTGAAATTGGAAACATTCCCAAGCAATGTTATTGCTAAGATGTTTAGCTTTAAGGCTGCTGAATTCCTTGAAACACCAGAAGAAGAAAAAGCTGTCCCTAAGGTTGATTTCAGTGGACTAGGTAACTAATATGTTATTTGATCAGATTGCTCGAAATAAGAGAAAGACTTGGCTTTTGCTCCTGGTCTTTTTCCTCTTGTTGGGCCTTGTTGGTTACGGTGTCGGCTATCTTTGGTTAGGTTCAGGCTTCGGTGGTCTGATTCTTGCTCTAGTTATCGGTTTTATCTATGCCGTTACCATGATTTTCCAATCAACCAATGTCGTTATGGCTATGAATGGTGCACGAGAGGTTGACGAACAAACCGCTCCGAACCTTTATCATGTCGTTGAGGATATGGCTATGGTGGCACAAATACCGATGCCACGTGTCTTTATTGTCGATGATCCTTCAATGAATGCTTTTGCAACGGGATCTAGCCCTAAAAATGCTGCTGTAGCTGCTACAACAGGTCTTCTTGCGGTTATGAATCGTGAGGAACTTGAAGGAGTTATTGGACATGAAGTGAGTCATATTCGCAACTACGATATCCGTATTTCGACTATTGCAGTAGCCTTGGCATCTGCCATCACCATGCTAGCTGGTATGGCTCGCAATATGATGTTCTGGGGTGGAGGCCGTCGTCGTAATGATGATGACCGTAATGGAAGTAGTGGCTTGGAGATTATTCTTCTCATTATTTCCTTGATTGCCATTATCCTTGCGCCTTTGGCAGCTACCTTGGTTCAGTTGGCTATTTCACGTCAGCGTGAATTTCTAGCTGATGCTTCTAGTGTCGAATTAACACGTAACCCGCAAGGTATGATTAATGCTCTGCTTAAACTTGATCATAGTGAACCGATGCAACATCACGTGGATGATGCTAGCGCAGCTCTCTATATCAATGATCCTAAAAAGGAATCTGGTTTGCAGAAGCTCTTTTATACGCACCCACCAATTTCAGAACGGGTGGAACGCTTGAAACAAATGTAAAAAAAGTGAGACTGATGACACTTCTAAGGGTGTTTATCAGCCTCACTTTTTTAGTTTGATTCAATATAAAGGTTGCTAGCAACAGTTTCTGGAATTTGAATTTCTTTTCCATCAATATTCAGGCGGTAGAGTTGTGTAAAAGGGTCAAAGCCTTTCAAGGTAAAAGTTACTCCAATTTTAAGACCGACAGTTTCCAAATAATGGAGTAAATCAATTTGATCCTGAACTCGACGAAGTACATAGTCTCCAGGAGTTAAGTCTTGTGTAAAAGTCTGGTTGTAGATTTCCTCTATGAGCTGGCCTGACTTGGGGATTTGCCCACCGTGTGGACAGGTTTGGGGGTAATTGAGTAGGCGGTCAAGGGCATTGATAAAGTGATCAGAGACAGTATGCTCTAAAATTTCAGCCTCTTGATGAATTAGGTCGCAAGTATATTGCAAGTGGTCCACCAAAAAGACTTCGATGAGGCGATGTTTCCGATAGAGTTCAGCGACATTGATTTTACCAGTTTTCGTTAGAAGATAGCCCTTGACTTTGTCTTTGATGATGAGGTCTTCTGAAATCAATTTCTTAATCATTTCCGTCACAGCAGGTGGAGACACCTGCATACGGTTTGCGATTTCCTTATTGCTTATTTTACCTTCTTCAGTACCAATCTCATAGATACATTTGAGGTAGTCTTCTTTATTAGGTGTCATTTCTCTTCCTTTGAAAATAGTCTCACCTTAGTATAACAGATTTATCATAAGAATACAGAATATTTCTTAGATAAGATTTTTACTGATTCAAGCCTTGGGAGATTTTATCCAGATTATATTTCATCATGTTGTAGTAGCTATCACCGTTTTGCCCTTTTTCAGCAATAGAATCTGTAAAGATCTTTGCATAAATAGGAATATTGGTATCCTTAGATACTGTTTTCATAGGGCGTTCATCGACACTAGATTCGACAAAGAGAGCTGGTACCTTTGTTTGACGTAGTTTTTCCACGAGTGTTTTGATTTGGTCTGGTGTGCCTTCTTCTTCTGTATTGATTTCCCAGATGTAGGCAGATGGTACGCCATAGGCTTTAGAGAAGTATTTGAAGCATCCTTCACTAGTGACAATCAGTTTTTTCTCATCGGGAATCTTGTTAAATGTCTCTTTAGCTTCTTGGTCCAGTTTACTAAGTTTGTCAGTATAGGATTTTAGATTCTTTTCGTAGTAGGTCTTGTTTTTAGGGTCCTTAGCAATCAGTTGCTTAGCAATATTTTGAGCATAAATAATCCCATTTTCCAGATTAAGCCAAGCGTGGGGATCTTCCTTACCTTTTTCTGATTGCCCTTCAAGGTAAATTACCTCAACACCATCACTAACTGCAAAATAATCTTTATTTTCTGTCTTATGAGCATTCTTGACTAACTTAGTAAACCAAGCATTTCCACCAGTTTCTAAATTGATGCCGTTGTAAAAAATCAAGTCAGCTTGTGAGGTCTTCTTTACATCATCAGGAAGAGGTTCGTATTCGTGAGGATCCTTACCAACGGGGACAATAGAGTGGAGAGTGATTTTATCTCCAGCAATATTTTTGGTGATATCGGCAATAATGGAATTGGTCGTAACGACTCGTAATTTATCCTTGCTACTGCCTTGTTTATTGGTACAAGCTGTTAGAGTAACTACCGCTAAAAGTAGTAGTACTATTGTTGATAGTATTTTTTTCATATTTTTTTCATCCTATTATTTTATTGTTTACAAGTTTTTTTCATGCCACTTTGTTTAGGGGCGATGAAAAAGCTGATGAGAAAGAGTAGAGCAGACGTTAATACAATGCTCGAACCAGCTGCAATATTAAAACTATAGCCGATAAAAAGACCTAGAACAGATGCCAGAGCCCCCAATCCTGATGAGAGAAGAATCATTGTTTTTAGGCTATGAGCATAAAGGTAGGCAGTCGCAGCCGGTGTAATTAAAAGTGCCACAATAAGAATAGTACCGACACTTTGCATGGCAGTTACAGCAACCAAGGTTAAAATAACCATCAGTAAGTAATGGTAGAAGGAGACTTTAACTCCCATTGACTTGGCCAAAATTGGATCAAAGGAAGTTAGGAGTAGAGGGCGAAAGAAGATTGTAATAGTTGCTAGTACGATCAGTGAAACGATAATCGTTATCCACATATCCATGTCTTGTACAGCTAGAATATTCCCGAAGAGAATATGAAAGAGATCTGTGGAACTATTAGCAACACCGATGAGAATAATACCGAGAGCTAGAAAGCTCGAAAAGGTAATCCCAATTGCCGTGTCACTCTTAATAATGGAATTGCTTTTGATATAGGTAATCATTGTAGAAGCTAAAAGTCCAAAGATGATGGCTCCTATGAAAAAGTTAATACCCAAGATAAAGGAAATGGCTACCCCAGGTAGAACCGCATGTGAAATTGCATCACCCATAAGTGACATCCCTCTTAGAATAATAAAACAACCAACAGCACCCCCGACAATTCCAATAACTAAAGCCGTTATAAGAGCATTTTGTAAGAAGTGGAAATTTAGCAAACCATCAATAAATTCAGAAATCATTTACATCTCCTTTATAAAATAAACTGTTACCGTAGGTTTTACGGAGATTATCCTCATTAAAAATAAGAGTAGTAGGCCCACTAGCAATCAGTTTACGATTGAGGAGGATAACTTGGTCAAAATAATGAGGAACTTTGCTCAAATCATGGTGGACAATAAGAATAAGCTTACCTTTGTCCCTAAGTTCTCTCAAGGTGTTCATGATAATATCTTCGCTAACGGAGTCAATCCCTACAAAAGGCTCATCTAATAAAATAATATCAGCCTCTTGTACAAGACAACGAGCGATTAGAACACGTTGAAATTGACCGCCTGATAATTGGCTTATTTGTCGATGAGCCAAATCATTTAGACCGAGTAGTGTTAAAGCATCTGTGACCTTAGACCAATCACTTTTAGATAGACGTTTAAAGAACTTGGTTTTGGGATAGAGTCCTAGAGAGATGCACTCTCTGACAGTAATCGGAAAGTTAAAATCAATATCAGCCTTCTGTGCAACATAGGAAATACGATTCAATTGCTGACGAATAGGTTGTTTATTGAAAAGGATTTTTCCAGAGTGAGGAATAATATCAATTAATGCTTTAATTAGAGTTGATTTACCAGCACCATTTGGTCCAATAATCCCAGTAATACTAGGGCCCTCCAAGTTTAAGGTGATATTATCCAGAGCTAATGTCTCTTTGTAAGACACATTAATATTTTCAATTTGAATCATTAGCTACCTCCTTGAGTTTAATATACTTTAAAATAATAATTAAGTCAAGTTAACTTTTGTAATTAACTTAACTGAATTATGTAGTGTTATCAAGATGACAGAGGATAGTGAATGAGAGTACACTTTTTATATCAAATATTCAGCCTGCTCAAACTGTTTGATATTTGGGAGAGGCAACAAGGAACGTTATTTTCTACAATTTGTACGATCTCAGTCTGTATTTCAAGAAATCTTTAGTTTTTATTTTTTAAAACTAGTCATATTTCCTTATTTCTGGCATAATAGATATATGAAATTAACGATTCAACGAATGGCTCGAATAGCCATTCTGTCAGCTCTGGCAGTAGGATTGCGGTCAGCATTTATAGGATTGCCAAATATTCAGCCTATTACAGCTATGTTTTTTGTGGCTGTTCTTTATTTGGGTTTGCTTGATGGTCTATTGATTATGGCTTTAACCATGTCCATCTCAGGATTCATCTTTGGTTTTGGTCCCTGGGTCTTTAATCAGATTCTGACCTTCGGCGTATTGATGGCTCTTTGGAGTTTGATTGCACCTAGGTTGTCACTTGTTTGGCAGATTGCTTTAGTAACTCTTTTGTCCTTTTTCTATGGGGTTCTTATGGATTACAGCTATGGCCTCCTATTTAAAAGTGGGATTACCTTTGTTATTTCTGGTCTACTTTACGACACCTATCATGCAGTATCGACGCTTCTATTTTATCCATTCATCCAGTCTATTTTTAGGAGGTTTTTGAAATGAAAAAATTATCGACCTATCTCTTTCTCGCCTTATCACTTGTTACCCTAGCAGCCTGCGGAAAAAATGAGGCAGCTAAACTTACTAGTAGCACAAACAATCATCAGTCTAAGGTTCAAGGTCAGGTGACTTTGATTTTGAAAACTGACAAGGAAAGTAAGAAAAAATCAGTAGAAATCCAAAAAGGGGATACAGTACTTGATGTCTTGGAAGAGGTCTATCCTGTTCAAGAAAACGATGGCTTCATCACTGAGATTGATGGTATTTCTCAAGATAAAGATAAGGGCATCTATTGGATGTTTGATGTTAATGGGAAACTTGGTGAAAAAGCAGCCAACCAACTTAAGGTTGAAGATGGCGATGAAATCAAATTCTATCAAAAAAAGTATAATTAAGATTCTGAACTCTGTTTCAGAGTCTTTTTTTTATAAAGTTCGGAAATAGACTTAAATAATTGTTTGAAAAAGTCGGAAAATTGCAAAATAACTGACGATTTAAAGGAAAATAGTTTACTTTTGTTTTAAAAGTGATATGATAAAAGGGTACTACATAAAGTAAGGAGAATACGGTTTGGCTTTTAACAAATTGGAAAGCAGTAACAACCAGGAAATCATCTCTGAAGAAGTTGGTATCTTGAAAGAATTGTTGGATGATGCAACACGAGGCATGGCTGGAGAGCAAGGTCTCACAACTATCCAACATTTGGTTGAACTTTATGATGAAGGTGACTATGTGGCCCTTACACAAGCCATTTCAGAAATGACGAATGACGATATGGTCGTTGCATCACGTTATTTCTCTTTGTTACCTCTCTTGATTAATATCTCTGAGGACGTGGATTTGGCTTATGAAGTCAACCACAAGAACAATATTGATGAATCTTATCTAGGTAAGTTGTCTGAAACCTTTGATGTTGTCGCTGAAAGTGATAATGCACGTGACATTCTTGAACATGTCAATGTCGTGCCAGTTTTGACAGCTCACCCAACTCAGGTTCAACGTAAAACTATGCTTGAATTGACTAACCACATTCACGAACTTCTCCGTAAGCATCGTGATGTTAAGGCTGGTCTTATTAACAAGGATAAATGGTATGCAGATTTGCGTCGTTATGTAGAAATTATGATGCAAACAGATATCATTCGTGAGAAAAAACTTAAGGTTAAAAATGAAATCACTAACGTTATGGAGTATTACAACTCCTCATTGATTAAGGCGATTACAAACTTATCGCATGAATTCAAACGTTTAGCGGTTGAAAAAGGTATTGAACTTGACAATCCAACACCTATTACTATGGGTATGTGGATTGGTGGTGACCGTGACGGGAACCCATTTGTAACAGCAGAAACTCTTAAACTTTCTGCAACAGTACAAAGTGAAGTTATCCTCAACTACTATATCGAAAAAGTTGATAATCTTTACCGTTCATTCTCCCTTTCATCACGCTTGACTAAGGTTTCAGATACAGTAGCAGAGATGGCGAAACATTCTCCAGATACATCTGTTTATCGTGAAAATGAACCTTACCGTCGTGCTTTCAGTTACATCCAGTCTAAGTTGATTCAAACACTTCTTTTCTTTAAAGAAGGAAACTTCAGCAAGGAAAGAGTTGCTAAACGCCTTTCTGAAAATGTTCGTCTGGGTTCGGCTTCAACAGGTGAAGTAGTAGCTGATTACGTGCAACAACGTCTCAGCCAAAGTCTTCAAGCTGTCTCACAACAAACAACAGAATTCTACGAAACAGCAGATGCCTTCCATGACGATCTTTTGGCGATCAAAAATTCACTTCTTGAAAATGACGATGCTGTCTTGATTTCAGGTGATTTCGAAGAGCTTCTTCAAGCTGTAGAAGTCTTTGGTTTCTATCTTGCTACAATCGATATGCGTCAAGATTCTAGTGTTCATGAAGCATGTGTAGCAGAGTTGCTTAAATCTGCAAATATTGTTGATAACTATAGTGAATTGACTGAGGTTGAAAAGGTTGCTGTTCTTCTTAAAGAATTGCAAGAAGATCCTCGTACCTTGTCATCAACTAATGTGCCTAAGTCTGAAACACTTGAAAAAGAATTGGCAATCTTCCGCACTGCTCGTCTTTTGAAAGACTATATCGGTGAAGATGTCATCAAACAACATATCATTTCTCACACTGAGAGCGTTTCTGATATGTTTGAGTTGGCTATCCTTCTTAAAGAAGTTGGCTTGGTTGATACAGAACGTGCGCGTGTCCAAATCGTTCCACTTTTTGAAACTATCGAAGACTTGGAAAACTCTAATGATATCATGAAACAATATCTTGGTTATGATATCGTTAAACGTTGGATCAAGAATAGCAACAACTACCAAGAAATCATGTTGGGTTACTCAGACTCTAACAAAGATGGTGGTTACTTATCTTCAGGTTGGACGCTTTACAAAGCTCAAAATGAATTGACTAAGATTGGTGAAGAGCGTGGCATTAAGATTACCTTCTTCCATGGCCGTGGTGGTACTGTCGGTCGTGGTGGTGGCCCATCATACGATGCTATTACGTCTCAACCATTTGGTACCATTAAAGACCGTATCCGTTTGACTGAACAAGGTGAAGTTATCGGTAATAAATATGGTAATAAGGATGCTGCCTACTATAATCTTGAAATGCTTGTTTCAGCTGCCCTTGACCGTATGGTAACACGTCAAATTGCGGACCCAGATGAATTGGTTGATTTCCGTGAAATTATGGACGGTATTGTTCATGATTCTAATGTTATCTATCGCGATTTAGTCTTTGGAAACGAACATTTCTATGATTACTTCTTTGAAGCAAGCCCTATTAAAGAAGTGTCAAGCTTGAATATCGGTTCTCGTCCAGCAGCTCGTAAGACTATTACTGAGATTTCTGGTCTTCGTGCGATTCCTTGGGTATTCTCATGGTCACAAAACCGTATCATGTTCCCAGGTTGGTATGGTGTGGGTTCTGCCTTTAATCGCTTTATCCAAGCTGAAGAAGGCAACCTTGAGAAACTTCAACATATGTTTGAAACATGGCCATTCTTCCGTTCACTTTTGTCAAACGTGGACATGGTTCTTTCAAAATCAGACATGAATATCGCCTTCCACTATGCACAATTGGCAGAGAGTGAAGAAGTACGTAGTGTCTTCAATATTATTTTGGATGAGTGGCAGTTGACTAAGGATGTTATTCTTGCTATTGAAAAACATGATGGCTTCCTTGATGAAAGTCCATCGCTTAAAGCAAGTTTGGACTTCCGTTTGCCATACTTCAATGTCTTGAACTACATCCAAATTGAATTGATTAAACGTCTTCGTAACAATGATTTGACCGATGACGAAATTAGCCTTATTCACATTACCATCAACGGTATTGCAACAGGCCTTCGTAACTCTGGTTAATAAAGTAAAGCTCATCACTTTGGTGGTGGGCTTTTTGTTATGGTGAAAATTCTGTTATAATAAAACCATGATTGCTATGGAAACGATTGAAAAGCTGTCCAAAGAAAAGCTCCCCATGATAACGATCTTGGCGGGCGAGGATTTAGGGCAGTATAGTCAAGCTAAAGAAAAATTTTTAAAACAAATTGGTTTTGATCCCGGTGACTTAACCTATTCTTATTTTGATATGTCAGAGACTGATTATCAAGATGCTGAGCTCGATTTAGAAAGCATGCCTTTTTTTGCAGATGAAAAGGTGGTCATTTTTGATCATTTCGCAGATATGACTACTGCTAAAAAATCGTATCTGGATGAGAAAGAGTTGAAGCGCCTTGAAAATTATCTTGAGTCTCCTGTTGAAACAACACGTCTTGTCTTAATGTCTGCAGGAAAGCTAGATGGAAAGCGGCGTTTAGTCAAACTTCTCAAACGTGATGCCATGGTGCTTGAAGCCAGTCCCTTAAAAGATGCAGAACTTAGAACCTATTTTCAAAAGCAGGCGCATCAAGAGGGGCTTACATTTGATACAGGAGTCTTTGAGGAACTTTTGATTAAGTCAAATTTTGACTTTTCAGATGTTCAAAAAAACTTAGCTTTTCTAAAGGGGTATAAAACAGAAGGAAATATCTCATCACAGGATATTGCTGATGCCATTCCTAAAAGTTTGCAAGATAATATTTTTGATATGACGCAACTTCTTTTGCGAGGCCAGATTCAGAGTGTTCGTGAATTGGTTCATGATTTACGGCTTCAGGGTGAAGATGAGATTAAGTTGATTGCTGTGATGTTGGGACAATTTCGTACCTATTTACAGGTTAAACTCTTATCTGCTCAAGGCAAAAGTGAGCAGCAGATTGTTTCAAGTCTGTCAGATTATTTAGGGCGTAAAGTCAATCAATTTCAGGTTCGTTTTGCACTGAGAGATAGCCGTCCTTTGTCAGTAGCATTCTTAAAAAAGACGATTAAGATTTTAGTAGAGACAGATTACCAGATAAAAACAGGAACTTTAGATAAAGATTACTTGTTTGATTTAGCACTTTTAAAAATCATATCAAACCGCTAGAAATTTGGAGTTTTCTTTGATTTTGTAAGCAAAATTTTTGAAAGCTCTACCACTTTACGGTAAAATGAAGAAAAAATGAAAAGAGGACCTTTACTATGGCAATTATCCTTCCAGACCTTCCTTACGCTTACGACGCTTTGGAACCATACATTGATGCTGAAACAATGACTCTTCACCACGACAAACACCACGCAACTTATGTAGCAAATGCTAATGCTGCTCTTGAAAAACACCCAGAAATTGGTGAAGACCTTGAAGCACTTTTGGCTGATGTGGAACAAATTCCAGCAGATATCCGTCAAGCACTTATTAACAATGGTGGTGGACACCTTAACCACGCACTTTTCTGGGAACTCTTGTCTCCTGAAAAACAAGAACCAACTGCAGAAGTAGCAGCTGCTATTAACGAAGCTTTTGGCTCATTTGAAGCTTTCCAAGAAGCTTTCACAGCAGCAGCAACAACTCGTTTTGGTTCAGGTTGGGCATGGCTTGTTGTTAACGCTGAAGGTAAGCTTGAAGTCGTTTCAACAGCTAACCAAGACACTCCTATCTCAGATGGTAAGAAACCAATCTTGGCACTTGATGTTTGGGAACATGCATACTACCTAAACTACCGTAACGTACGTCCAAACTACATCAAAGCTTTCTTTGAAATCATTAACTGGAATAAAGTTGCTGAGCTTTATGCTGCAGCTAAATAAGTTTAAAATTATCCTCACTATTGGGGATAATTTTTTTGTAATATGATTGTAAAATCTCCTTGATTTTTAGTGAATTATAGCTTAAACTATAATTGTTATGAAAAAAAAGAAAAAACATTCAAGCAAAAAGTATAGTGGAAGCCGCCGAAAAACTAAAGAAAAAAAGAAAGATTCGGTAAAACAAGACCTTCAAAAAGACACTAAAGATACTAAAAAAGATGTCAAAAAAGACGCTAAGAAAGACAACAAAAAAGCATCGAAAAAAGATGCTAAAAAGACTTCTAAAAAATCAGTAGACAAGAAGTCAGCTGAGGAAACAGTAGTACCAGTTGAACACAAGGAAAACGAAGCAAAAACTGAAACCTTGGCACTTAGAAGTAAGCGTTCTAAGAAATCTAAAGCTAAATCAAAATCATCTCGTGATGATAAAAAAGCTTATCTTATCTTAGCCTTCCTAGGTGTTTTGGTAATTCTTTTGTTTGTTGCCATGCTTGCTTTAGCAGGACGTGGTAAACAAGCTGGTCACACTGGTGGCCTTGGAAATATCTTCGGATCTAGTTCTAAAGTCACTAAAAAAGAAGACAAAGAAAAAGAGGAAAAGGTAACTCCAACTAATAAATCAGCCGAAGCTAAACAAGCAGTTATGGAAGCAGATGCAGATACTATGTATGGTAATGGCTTGTATTATGATTATGCTAACATGACATTGAACCAAGTGGTTGAAGCATTTATGGCTGACCAAGGAATCGAGTCTAGCCAAATTGCCTTTTCATATAAAAATACCAAGACAAATGAGCAATTCTCTATGAATGATACTCAGCCAATGACTGCAGGATCAACTTATAAATTGCCACTAAACATGCTTGTCATGGATGAGGTTAACAAGGGTAAACTTTCTTTAACTGAACGTTTTGATATTACTAATACTGAGTATGAATACCAAGGTGAACATGATAATTATGTTGCTGCTTTCGGTGGTTCAATGACTATTCCAGAGATGCAAGAATATTCTCTTGTATACTCTGAGAATACTCCTGCCTACGCTTTGGCGGAGCGTCTTGGTGGTATGGAAAAATTCTATGGCATGCTCGATAAATACGGTAAATCAAAAGGTGAAGTGAAGACTATCCAAATGCATGGTAATAAGACAACAACGGATTATTACATCCAAGTTTTGGATTATCTCTGGAAACATCAAGATAATTACAAGGATATCCTTCACTACATTGGTGAGTCATTCCCTAATGAGTACTACAAGACATATCTTCCTAATCTGACAATTTATCAAAAACCAGGTTATGTCCGTGAAGCACTTAACGTTGATGCTATCGTTATGGAAGATACACCTTATATGGTTGCAATCTATACACGTTACCTTGGTGGATCAACTGAAAATTCAGATGAAATCAGCGGTTGGGGTCTCCAACAATTAGGAATGCTCTCTTATGTCATTAATGAGTGGCACCGTGTCAATATGAACTAATAAAGAAAAGCCGAATTTATCGGCTTTTTTCTATATAATTGAACAAAAAGTAAGAAGTACTATCCCTAGAAAAAGAAATGGGACAAATGCGATGCATTCCTTAAGATTTCTTCGTAGAAGGAAGTAAGCTAGTCCTAATAGGCAGGCAATTTCGATAATAAGTAGTATTTTTGAAAATGGGAAAATAAGGGAGGCACTTGCTAAATAGAGAAAATCTCCTTCCCCAATATTTAGATGTTTCATATAAGAAAGGGTAGCGATGGTAATCCCCAAGGCAAATGTGAGGTAGTAGTTGCCCATGAATAAGAGTGGGACTGTTCCAACTATCCAAATCAGAAGCGGATAGGATTTATGTCTCAAATCAAAAATTGATAGACAAAGGCTGAAGTAAAGAAAGTAGGTTACTTCAAGACTTAAAAAGTCATAAAAATATAGAAGGCATATTACTCCACAAAATAGTTCCATAAAGAGGTAACGAAGAGGGATAGGAGTCTGACATGAACGACATCGAGATCTTAAGAAAAGTTGTGAGAGGATAGGGATCATCTCGAAAAAACACAACTGATGCTTGCAGTGACTACAGTGACTACTAGGAAAAATAATCGACTTTTCAGGAAAACGATCACAAATTAGTCCGATAAATGAACCTAAAGAGGCTCCTAGAAAAAAATAAATAATACTTAACATACCTAATTATTCGAAAAAGAGTGAGAAAAAGCATTTTACTTGCATCTTATTTAGAAATATTCTAAAATAAAAGTATAAATAATAGTAATTCTAAATAAGGAGAATTAATATGGTAGATTCAATTAAAGAAACAATCAATGAAACAGTTAACCAACAAGCTGAAACACCTTCATATACAAAAACTAAAGCAGTTTTGAATCAAGCAGTTGCTGATTTGTCTGTAGCGGCTTCAATTGTTCACCAAGTTCATTGGTATATGCGTGGTCCTGGTTTCCTCTATCTTCATCCAAAAATGGATGAATTGATGGATAGTTTGAATGCTCACCTTGATGTTGTTAGTGAACGTTTGATTACTATTGGTGGGGAACCATACTCAACTTTGGTAGAATTTTCATCTAATTCAGGCTTGACTGAAACTACTGGTACATTTGATAAACCAATGTCTGATCAAATCCAATTATTGGTTGATACATACAAATATTTGTCAGTATTGTTCCAAGTTGGTTTGGATATCACAGATGAAGAAGGAGATGCTCCTTCAAATGATATCTTCACTGCAGCTAAATCTGAAATTGATAAGACAATCTGGATGTTGACTGCAGAACTTGGACAAGCTCCAGGCTTGAGATAAGCATTTTTGAGTTAAGATGATTGTCAAGAGTTCCTCTAAAAGTGTATAATAGACGTAAAATACTTTTAGAAGAGGGGAGGCGGCGATATGTCTGAGCATCGACGTAGTCTAGGCGTTTATGAAGATGTCCTAAATCAGTTAAAAGCTAAAGGAATTCGGTTGACGGAATCTCGTAAAGCTGTTATTCGCTATTTGATGATGTCTGATCAACACCCTAGTGCAGATGTGATATATTATGACCTACTCCCTGACAATCCTGGGATGAGTTTGGCGACGGTCTATAACAACCTGAAGGTGTTGGTTGAAGAAGGAATTGTCTCTGAAATCAAGGTTAATAATGATAATACAACCTATTATGATTTTATGGGACATGACCACTTAAACATTGTTTGTGAAAAATGTGGTCACATTACTGACTTAGACTTACCGATTCCGTCTTTCAAGGAAGAGGTAGAATCACAAACTGGATTTCGCATTACTCGTGAACAGATGATTTTACATGGGATTTGCCCGAATTGTCAATAACCTGAGTCTAAATGACTTAGGTCTTTTTTGAAGTATACAATAATCTGTAAAGGTTTTCAAAACTATCTTGTCATGGCAGAAGCTTTTTGCTAAAATATTGCTATGAAAACTTTATATGACGTTCAACAGTTGTTGAAACAGTTTGGCATAGTAGTTTACCTGGGAAAAAGGCTCTATGATATCGAAATGATGAAGATTGAATTAGAAGCCCTCTACCAGAATGGTTTGGTGGACAAGGACAGCTACCTTACTGCTGAAATGATTTTACGACGTGAACATCGCATTGAAATGGAGAAAGAAAATGAGCAAAAAACTCTTGGGAATTGACCTTGGTGGAACAACTGTTAAATTTGGTATTTTGACTTCAGAAGGTGAAGTCCAAGAAAAATGGGCGATTGAAACAAATACGCTTGAAAATGGTCGTCACATCGTCCCTAACATCGTGGAGTCTTTGAAACACCGTTTGGAAATGTACGGACTTACTGCAGAAGATTTCATTGGAATTGGTATGGGTTCTCCAGGAGCTGTTAATCGTGAAAATAAAACGGTCACTGGTGCTTTCAACTTGAACTGGGCAGAAACTCAAGAAGTTGGATCTGTCATCGAAAAAGAACTCGGTATTCCATTTGCAATTGATAATGATGCTAACGTTGCTGCCCTCGGTGAACGTTGGGTTGGTGCTGGTGCTAACAATCCTGATGTTGTCTTTGTGACATTAGGAACAGGAGTTGGTGGCGGCGTTATCGCTGATGGTAACTTGATCCATGGTGTTGGCGGTGCTGGTGGTGAAATTGGCCACATTATCGTTGAGCCTGAAACAGGGTTTGAATGTACTTGTGGAAATAAAGGATGCTTGGAAACTGTAGCTTCAGCAACAGGTGTCGTACGTTTGGCACGTCATTTGGCAGAAGGCTATGAAGGTAACTCTTCTATTAAAGCTGCTGTAGATAATGGTGAGCAAGTAACAAGTAAAGATATTTTCGTTGCCGCTGCCGAAGGCGACAAGTTTGCTAATAGCATCGTTGACAAAGTCTCTGAATACCTAGGACTTGCAACAGCAAATATCTCAAATATTCTTAACCCAGATTCAGTTGTAATCGGTGGTGGTGTCTCAGCAGCTGGTGAATTCTTGCGTAGCCGTGTTGAAGGATACTTTACACGTTATGCATTCCCACAAGTTCGCCGTACAACAAAAGTGAAATTAGCAGAGCTTGGAAATGATGCTGGTATCATTGGAGCTGCTAGCCTTGCACTTACAATTGATAACTAATGAATGACAGAAGGTGTGTCTGACCAATTATAGGTGGACAGCACCTTTTTCTTGTTGAAAAACGTTTACAATCAGCTGAGCTCTGCCATTTTGTTGAAAATGTGGTATACTTTAAAAGTTGAAATAAAAATTAAAGAGGAAAAAATGACTAAACTTAGAGAAGATATCCGTAACGTAGCTATCATTGCCCACGTTGACCACGGTAAAACAACACTTGTTGATGAATTGTTGAAACAATCCCACACTCTTGACGAGCGTAAAGAGCTTGATGAGCGTGCAATGGACTCTAACGATCTTGAAAAAGAACGTGGAATTACCATCCTTGCCAAAAATACAGCCGTTGCTTATAACGGTACGCGTATCAACATCATGGATACACCAGGTCACGCGGACTTCGGTGGAGAAGTTGAACGTATCATGAAAATGGTTGATGGGGTTGTCCTTGTTGTCGATGCCTACGAAGGTACAATGCCTCAAACACGTTTTGTGTTGAAAAAAGCACTCGAGCAAAACTTGACACCTATCGTTGTTGTTAACAAGATTGATAAACCATCAGCTCGTCCTGAAGAAGTTGTTGATGAAGTTCTTGAACTTTTCATCGAGCTTGGTGCTGATGATGATCAGTTGGAATTCCCAGTTGTGTATGCTTCAGCGATTAACGGAACATCATCGTTGTCAGATAACCCTGCTGATCAAGAGCACACTATGGCTCCAATCTTTGACACTATTATTGACCACATCCCAGCTCCTGTAGATAACTCAGATGAGCCTCTTCAATTCCAAGTGTCACTTCTTGACTACAATGATTTCGTTGGACGTATCGGTATTGGACGTATCTTCCGTGGAACTGTAAAAGTCGGTGACCAAGTTACCCTTTCAAAACTTGATGGAACAACAAAGAACTTCCGTGTTACTAAGCTTTTCGGTTTCTTTGGTTTGGAACGTCGTGAAATTGAAGAAGCAAAAGCTGGTGATTTGATTGCCATCTCAGGTATGGAAGACATCTTCGTTGGTGAAACAATTACACCAACTGATGCTGTTGAACCATTGCCAGTTCTTCGTATTGACGAACCAACACTTCAAATGACTTTCTTGGCTAATAACTCACCGTTTGCAGGTCGTGAAGGTAAACACGTGACATCACGTAAGGTTGAAGAGCGTCTCTTGGCAGAGTTGCAAACAGACGTATCTCTTCGTGTTGATCCAACTGATTCACCAGATAAATGGACTGTCTCAGGTCGTGGGGAATTGCACTTGTCAATCCTTATCGAAACAATGCGTCGTGAAGGATACGAACTTCAAGTATCTCGTCCAGAAGTTATCATCAAAGAAATTGATGGCGTGAAATGTGAGCCATTTGAACGTGTTCAAATTGATACTCCAGAAGAGTACCAAGGTTCTATCATCCAAGCCCTTTCAGAACGTAAAGGTGATATGCTTGATATGCAAATGGTTGGTAACGGTCAAACACGTCTCATCTTCCTTGTGCCAGCTCGTGGACTTATCGGATTCTCAACTGAATTCTTGTCTATGACACGTGGTTACGGTATCATGAACCATACCTTCGACCAATACTTGCCAGTTGTTGCTGGTGAAATTGGTGGACGTCACCGTGGTGCCCTCGTATCTATCGATACAGGTAAAGCGACAACTTACTCAATCATGCGTATTGAAGAACGTGGTACAATCTTTGTTAACCCAGGTACTGAAGTTTATGAAGGTATGATTGTTGGTGAAAATGCTCGTGAAAATGACCTTGGTGTCAATATCACTACAGCAAAACAAATGACAAACGTGCGTTCAGCAACTAAGGACCAAACGGCTGTTATCAAGACTCCACGTATCTTGACTCTTGAAGAATCACTTGAGTTCTTGGATGACGATGAGTACATGGAAGTAACGCCTGAATCTATCCGCTTGCGTAAACAAATTTTGAATAAAGCAGAGCGTGATAAAGCCAATAAACGTAAGAAAAAAGCAGCAGAAGCTGAATAATATATAGAGAGGAGAAGAGATGTTTTATCTGATTGTTGCTATATTGATTGCATCATTCTATTTCTTTATTGCACCAAAGTCGGTAAAAAACACCATGAATCTTCTCTTTGTCATGGCTACCTTAGCATTGCTCCTACTTTTAGCAGTGCTATCAATCATTAAATTCTTCAGTTTACCTGGTGAGTTCTTTGTTACGGTGGGAATGCTTGTATTGAGCTATTTCACCTTGAAAGATTTTTTCGCTATGTCAGAGCTTAATCATGAAAAAGCTGAACATGAAGATAAATAAGTAGCATGAGATTAAAAGTCAATCGAATAGATTGGCTTTTTCTTTTGCCAAGAAGAGGTAACTCCTTGAAATAGCTTGGGATAAAGGGTAAAATGATTATGATACAATTTGAGAGAATGGACGAATTATGAAATCAGTAACACAATTTGAAAATAAAAAAGTTTTGGTCCTTGGTTTGGCTAAATCTGGTGAAGCAGCTGCCCGCCTATTGGCTAAGTTGGGTGCTATTGTCACAGTAAATGATGGTAAACCATTTGAGGAAAATCCGTCAGCACAGGCGCTTCTTGAAGAAGGGATTAAGGTTGTCTGTGGCGGACATCCTCTTGAACTTTTGGATGAAAATTTTGAACTAATGGTGAAAAATCCTGGAATTCGTTATGACAATCCAATGGTAGCTCGTGCACTTGAAAAAGGCATTCCTGTTTGGACTGAAGTGGAATTAGCTTACCTAGTATCTGAAGCACCTATTATCGGTATTACAGGCTCAAATGGTAAGACAACAACGACAACTATGATTGCTGATGTCCTAAACCATGGTGGCAAATCGGGTGTCTTGTCTGGAAATATCGGTTTCCCTGCGTCAGAAGTTGCACAGTCAGTTACCGCTCAAGATACCTTAGTTATGGAATTGTCTTCTTTCCAATTGATGGGGATTGACAGCTTCCATCCACATATTGCTGTGATTACTAACTTGATGCCGACACATATTGACTATCATGGTAGTTTTGAAGAATATGTGGCTGCCAAATGGAATATTCAAAATCAGATGACTGCGGATGATTTTCTTGTTTTGAACTTCAATCAAGACTTGGCTAAGGAATTAGCTACACAAACTAAAGCACAAGTAGTACCATTCTCAACAGTGGAAAAAGTAGATGGTGCCTATCTTGAAAATGGTGGTCTCTATTTCAAAGGTGAATTGGTGATGCAAGCTGATGAGATTGGCGTTCCTGGTAGTCACAATGTTGAAAATGCCTTGGCAACTATAGCTGTAGCAAAATTGTCAGGTATCTCAAACCAAGCTATCAAGGAAACTCTCGCAAGCTTTGGTGGGGTTAAGCACCGTCTCCAATTCGTTGACACTATCGATGAAGTGAAATTCTATAATGATAGTAAGTCAACAAATATTTTAGCGACACAAAAAGCACTTTCTGGTTTTGATAATAGTAAAGTCATTTTGATTGCTGGTGGTTTGGACCGTGGTAATGAATTTGATGAACTCATTCCTGACATTACTGGTCTTAAGAAAATGGTGATTTTAGGAGAATCAGCTCCTCGTGTCAAACGTGCTGCTGATAAAGCGGGCGTGACTTATCTTGATGCCAAAGATGTGGCAGATGCTACACGTATTGCCTTTGATCAAGCCAGTGCAGGAGATGTTGTCTTGTTGAGTCCTGCAAATGCAAGCTGGGATATGTACAAGAATTTCGAAGTGCGTGGTGACGAATTTATCACAACTGTTGAGCAATTGAAGGGATAGTCTATGGCAAAAGCGAAAAAGATTGTTTTTACCGGTGGTGGAACCGTTGGACATGTGACTTTAAATCTTATCTTAATTCCAAAATTTCTCAAAGATGGATGGGAAGTGCACTATATCGGTGACAAGCACGGGATTGAACATGAGCAGATTGATAAATCTGGCTTAGATGTGACTTTCCATAGTATTGCTACAGGTAAACTACGTCGTTATTTCTCATGGCAAAATATGTTGGATGTCTTTAAAGTTGGTTGGGGGATTCTACAGTCTATTGCAATTATTGCCAAGATTCGCCCCCAAGCACTCTTTTCAAAGGGTGGATTTGTCTCAGTGCCACCGGTAATTGCTTCTAAATTATTAGGAGTTCCTGTATATGTGCATGAGTCTGACCTTTCTATGGGCTTGGCCAATAAAATTGCCTATAAATTTGCGACTACTATGTTTACGACTTTTGAACAATCAAAAGGATTGGCAAAGACAAAACATGTAGGTGCTATTACAAAGGTAGGAATGGCGACATCTAATCAGTCTGGTGCCCTTGATAAGATTAAAGAACAGTTTGATGACAACTTAAAAACTGTCCTTTTCATTGGTGGTTCAGCTGGTGCAAAGGTATTTAATGATTTTATTAGTAATACTCCACAGCTGACTGAAAAATATAATGTCATTAATATTTCTGGGGACTCTTCATTGAATACCTTAGAACGTCATCTTTATAGAGTTGATTATGTGACAGATTTGTACCAACCTCTTATGGATACGGCAGATTTAGTTGTAACTCGTGGTGGCTCAAATACGATTTTCGAATTGTTGGCTATGAAAAAACTTCATTTAATTATTCCTTTAGGGAAAGAAGCTAGCCGAGGAGACCAACTTGAAAATGCTGCCTATTTTGAACGAAAAGGCTACGCACGTCAATTACAGGAAACAGAATTAAGTTGGGAAACCTTGAATCATGAGCTTGAACAACTTGTTGAACATGCAGAGACTTACAAAGAAGCGATGGCTAAATCTGATGAAATCACTTCTCCTGATGATTTTTATAACCTATTAGTGACTAGTATTTCAAAAAAATAAAGGAATTTCATGGCAAAAAAGGATCAAGAATCACAAGAAAAACAAGTTCTTACAGAGTGGCAGAAGAGAAATCTCGAATTTTTGAGAAAAAAAGAAACCGAAGATTCTGAAGAATTTGCGAATGGAAAGGTCGTTCATTCACAAGAAGCGACTTCAAATGAGAGCCAGCCACCAGTGAAAAAGAAGGTTAAAAAGAAAAAAAAGACCAAAAGGAAGAAACGAAAAAAAGGTAATACAACTAGTAATATTCCAATTGCACAACAAAATCTTGCAGGACTAGTTGTTTTTATCGCTGCACTCCTAATCGTATTTTCACTTTTCTTTATTTCACCTTGGTCAAAACAAAAGGTTCTCACTGTATCAGGAACAAAAAATGCTTTACCAGAAGATGTGAAAGTTGCAAGTGGTATTCTTGATACAGACTATATCACTCATGTCTTTTTCAACCAAGGAAAGGTTGCATCAACTGTTGAAAAAACTAATGTTTGGGTTAAAAAGGCTACAGTTACATATAGTTTTCCAAATCAATTTAATATTGCAGTAAAAGAATACCCAATCGTGGCTTATCGTCAAACTACAAATGGTTATGTTTCTATTCTTCAAAGTGGTAAGACAGGAGGAACAGTTTCAACTAGTAATCTACCTGATAAATTCATCACCTTAAAGATGGATGACGAGAAGAAAATCGAAGAGTTAGTAAAAGAATTAAATAAACTTGATACAAAAATCAAGAATAATATTCAAATTATTAATCTTACGCCTACTAAAGCAACTTCAGATTTACTAACGATTGAGCTGTATGATGGCAATTCCATTCGTGTTCCACTTTCTCAATTAACAGTTAAGCTTCCTTACTACGAGAAAATTAAGAGTCAACTTTCAGATGGAAGTATTGTAGATATGGAAGTTGGACTTTATACAACGACTCCTGAAGTTGAATCATCAAAAACTGATGGGGATAAAAAGAAAGATAAAGATAAGACTGATAAAAAAGAAGAAAATGCAACTTCTGAAGAAGGTCAAGATACTACAACATCAACGGAACAGCATTCTGAAGAAGAAACTATTTCTGAAAATTCAGGTATTCAAACAGAAGAAAATCCACCAGTTGGTCAGGAAACAACTCATCGGACTTCCCCTGCTCAAGGCTAATATTGAATAATAAAAAACGTAAAATGCTGACATTTTACGTTTTTTTATGGTACAATAGTATCCGAATAATTCTGTTTTTATACAGTTTACAAAGATATTGAATGGAAAGATTGAGAGGTCGAGTGAATGGCTAGAGATGGCTTTTTTACAGGATTAGATATAGGAACTAGCTCGATTAAGGTTCTTGTTGCTGAGTTTATTGATGGATCAATGAATGTCATCGGAGTAAGTAATGTTAAGAGTTCTGGTGTGAAAGATGGCATCATTGTTGACATTGACGCTGCAGCGAAATCAATCAAAACAGCTATTGAACAAGCAGAAGAAAAAGCTGGGATTGTTATTGAGCAAGTGAACGTTGGGCTTCCAGCTAATCTTCTTCAAATTGAGCCTACACAAGGTATGATTCCTGTAACAAGTGAATCAAAAGAAATCAAAGATGAAGATGTTGAAAGTGTTGTTCGCTCAGCCTTGACAAAGAGCATTACACCTGAGCGTGAGGTTATCTCACTAGTTCCTGAAGAGTTTATTGTTGATGGCTTCCAAGGAATTCGTGATCCTCGTGGAATGATGGGGATTCGTCTTGAAATGAGAGGTCTCATATACACAGGTCCAACAACAATTCTTCACAACCTTCGTAAGACAGTTGAACGTGCTGGTATTCAAGTAGAGAATATTATCATCTCTCCTCTTGCAATGACACGTGCTGTTCTAAATGAAGGTGAACGTGAGTTTGGTGCTACTGTTATTGATATGGGTGGCGGTCAAACAACTGTTGCAAGCATGCGTGCTCAAGAACTTCAATTTACCAATATTTATTCTGAAGGTGGCGAGTACATCACTAAGGATATTTCAAAAGTTTTGAAGACTTCAATGCAGATTGCTGAAGCACTTAAGTTCAATTTTGGTAATGCAGATATTGAAGAAGCAAGCGAAACAGAAACTGTCCAAGTAGAAGTTGTAGGTGAGAATTCACCAGTTGAGATTACAGAAAAATACCTTGCTGAGATTATCTCAGCTCGTGTGAAGCATATCCTTGATAGAGTTAAACAAGACTTGACTCGAGGACGTCTACTTGATTTGCCTGGTGGCATTGTCCTTGTAGGTGGAACAGCTATCATGCCAGGTGTGGTTGAAGTTGCTCAAGAAATTTTTGAGACAAATGTTAAACTTTACGTGCCAAATCAAGTTGGTATCCGTAATCCAATGTTTGCAAATGTGATTAGTCTTGTTGAGTATGTTGGTCTTCTTACAGAAGTTGACATCATCGCGCAACAGGCTGTGTCTGGTGAAGAGTATCTACGTCGTAAACCAATCGACAATGAGGCTCCTTCCTTGAGTTTTGATAGAACTCCTGCTCCAGCACCTCGAGTGGCTCCTCAACCAAATCCTATTCCTGTTGAGAACACTATTGAGGTACCTCTGCCAGTTGAAGAAGAAAATCATGAACAAAAACAAAAACTTGGTGATCGTGTTCGTGGAATTTTCGGCAGTATGTTTGATTAATTGAATCTAGTAAAAGCGAGGAAATAAAATGAGTTTTTCATTTGATAGCGCATCAGTTCAAGGTGCGGTAATTAAAGTTATCGGTGTCGGTGGAGGTGGCGGAAACGCTATCAACCGAATGATTGAAGAAGGTCTTGCTGGTGTTGAATTTATTGCAGCTAATACTGATATTCAAGCACTCAGTTCTTCTAAAGCAGAAACAGTAATCCAATTGGGTCCTAAATTGACTCGTGGCCTTGGTGCCGGAGGTCAACCTGAAGTTGGTCGTAAGGCAGCTGAAGAAAGTGAAGAAACACTTACAGAAGCACTTACAGGAGCTGATATGGTCTTTATCACTGCTGGTATGGGTGGTGGCTCTGGTACAGGGGCAGCACCAGTTATTGCACGTATTGCGAAAAGTTTGGGTGCATTGACAGTTGCAGTTGTGACACGTCCATTTGGATTTGAAGGTAACAAACGTGGTGCCTTTGCTGTCGAAGGGATTCAAGAGTTGCGTGAGCAAGTTGATACTCTTCTTATTATCTCTAATAATAACCTTCTTGAAATCGTTGATAAGAAAACACCTCTTCTTGAAGCTCTTAGTGAAGCAGATAATGTTCTTCGTCAAGGGGTCCAAGGTATTACAGACCTTATCACTAACCCAGGTTTGATTAACCTCGACTTTGCCGATGTGAAAACAGTTATGGCCAATAAAGGTAATGCACTTATGGGTATCGGTATTGGGTCCGGTGAAGAACGTATTGTTGAAGCTGCACGCAAAGCAATCTATTCACCACTTCTTGAAACTACTATTGATGGTGCAGAAGATGTTATCGTTAACGTAACTGGTGGTCTTGATATGACGCTTACAGAAGCAGAAGAAGCTTCTGAAATTGTTGGTCAAGCAGCTGGTAACGGTGTTAACATTTGGCTTGGTACATCAATCGATGATACATTGAAAGATGAAATCCGTGTAACAGTTGTTGCAACTGGTGTTCGCAAAGATCGTGCTGAAAAAGTATCTGGTATCAAAGCTCAACCACGTAAAGTGACTACAGCTCCTTCACAACCATCAGCTCCTACCCAACAAGTTGTTCAAGAAGAACAACGTCCAGTCTCTCAACCTTCATTTGAACGTCAACCAAATTTTGACTATAATGAAACACCTTCAATGCCACAACCAGGAGTTCGTCCTGCAGCGGCAGCTCCTCAACAGGAGCAGTCAGCTTTTGGTAATTGGGATTTGAGACGTGATAATATTTCTCGTCCTGAAACTGGTCAACTAGATAGTCAATTGACTATGTCTACATTCTCAAGTGATGTCGAAGATGATGATGAATTGGAGACACCACCATTCTTTAAAAATCGTTAATAATGACTGTAGAAGAGAATAAAAATAATGTTTATCAAGCGGTAAAAGAAGCATGTGAAAAGGCTAATCGCTCTAGCGATGATGTCAATATTATTGCCGTAACCAAATATGTTTCAAGTGATGTCGCTGAAGAATTGGTTAAAACGGGAATCAAGCACATTGCTGAAAATCGCGTTGATAAATTCTTAGATAAGTATCAAGCTTTAAAAAATTATGATTTGACTTGGCACCTTATTGGGACCTTGCAACGTCGTAAAGTAAAGGATGTTATTAATTTAGTTGATTATTTTCATGCTTTGGATTCTGTTAAATTAGCAGAGGAAATTCAAAAGCGTGCTGACCATACTATTAATTGCTTCCTACAAGTTAACGTTTCAGGCGAAGAGTCAAAACATGGTTTTTCACCTGAAGAACTTGATACTGTTCTAAAACAAATTGAAAATCTTGATAAGATTTGTATAGTTGGACTCATGACTATGGCTCCAATTGATGCAGATGCTCAAGAACTTGATAAGATTTTTGCTGAGACAAATGAACTTAGACAATCAATTCAAGAGAAAAAACTAAAGAATGTTCCTTGTGATCAGTTAAGCATGGGGATGAGTCGAGACTATGACATGGCTATTCAGAATGGATCAACCTTTGTCAGAATAGGCAGTGCATTCTTTAAAGAGAACGGAGAATAACCTTATGGCATTAAAAGACGCAATTGATAAAATTGTTTCATATTTTGATACCGACGAAGTAACAGATTATGAAGATGCTGCTAAAGAAGAGGCTAAAGCACGTCCAGTAAAAGCACAGAGACCTGTGCAGACGCCACCTCCTCGTCAGCAACGTCAACCTGAGCGTTCTCAGGCAACAGTCCCTCCTCGTCGCCAACATGTTAATTCAGACTTACAGGAAACTCAAGTCCTTCGTAGTTTACCTCTGAGTCGTTCACAAGCAAATCAGGGACCACAACAAATGAATACAACTAAAACAACAATTGCAATTAAATATCCTAAAAAGTATGAAGATGCTCAGGAAATTGTAGAACTATTGATTGAAAATGAATGTGTTTTAATCGATTTTCAATATATGTTGGAAGCGCAAGCTCGTCGTTGTCTTGACTTTATTGATGGTGCTAGCAAGGTACTTACAGGCAACTTGCAAAAAGTTGGCTCTTCAATGTATTTGCTTACGCCAATTAATGTCGTAGTTGACATTGAAGAGATTGGTTTGGCTCACGGCAACCAAGAAGCTAATTTCGACTTCGACATGAAGAGACGTTAAATGATGTCTGTATTACTTTATGTTATTTGGGCACGTGTTGTTAACGTGATAGAGATTCTTCTTGTAGTCTATGCTTTGTTATCCTGGTTTCCAGGAGCTTATGATACTAGCCTTGGAAGAATCATTAGACAAATTGTTCAACCGATTCTCGCACCATTTCGTCGCCTGAATTTAGCTTTTGCTGGTATTGATTTTTCAATATTGGTAATTGTACTTCTACTAAACTTTTCACTTAGAATTCTTAGATTTATTCTACTCTGATGTCAGATATTAAAAATATTGAACAGCATTACTCGTTAGATGAACGTCCTTTTCTAGAGAAGGTTAGGGGATTTTGTCAATTAGTTGATGATAGGTACAGTCCTTACTTAACTGATTTCTTGAATCCTCGTGAAATTCAGATTGTTGAAGAGTTAGCTCATTACTACAATTTAAAATTTTTCGTGAGTTCAACTCTTAAGTCTGAAGAGTATGGAAGAGTTATAGTTGCTCCCGAATATTACGAGCTTGATGAAGATGACTTTGAAATTAAACGATTAGAAATCTCTTATGCAAGACAGTTCAATAAATTGACACATCCAAAAGTTATGGGAGCACTGATTAATCAGCTTGGTCTTGATCGTCAAGTATTTGGAGATATTATTCTTGATGAAGAAGGACGCGTTCAATTTTACATTGCTTCTCATTTAGCAAGTTATGCGATAATGACTATTACTAAGATTGGTAATGTTTCGGTTACTCTAAAAGAAGTAAGTAAAGACGATTGGATTTCAAATCAAGAAAACTATTCACAAAGTTTTGTTTTACTTTCTAGTATGCGTCTCGATAATGTGTTGGCGACGGTATTAAACTTATCTCGTTCTAACGCCTTAAAACTTATTTCTTCGGGAAAAGTTAGATTAAATTATAGACAAATTGAGAAGGCAAATCAGACGGTTATGATTGGTGATATGATTTCGGTTAGAGGTTATGGTCGATTTCGACTAGCTCAACAAGAAGGATTTTCAAAGTCCGGGAAAGCTAAAATCGTTATTGAAAGTCTGTTAAGACGGAGAAAAAAGTAGTTATTTAATTTAAACCATCAGATATGGTAATGAAAAATAAAGGAGGCCTGTAATGGCTATTACAGCACTTGATATTAAAGATAAACAGTTTACAACTAAATTTCGTGGATATAATGAGCAAGAAGTTGATGAATTTCTTGATATTATTGTAGACGATTATGAAGATTTAGTTCGTGACAATCGTGAACTTGCTGCTCGTGTAAAAGAGCTTGAAGAAAAATTGGCTTATTTTGATGAAATGAAAGAATCATTGAGTCAATCAGTTATTTTGGCTCAAGAAACAGCAGAAAAAGTTAAAGCTTCAGCGGCTGACGAATCAGCTAACTTGATTAATAAGGCTAACTTCAATGCTACTCATTTGGTTGAAGAAGCTAAATCTAAGGCATCTGAAATTCTTCGTGATGCAACAGATGAAGCCAAACGTGTTGCCATCGAAACAGAAGAACTGAAACGTCAAAGTCGTGTCTTCCACCAACGCCTATTGGCTGCAGTTGAAGGTCAGCTTAGCTTAGCAAGTGCTCCAGAATGGGGTGAATTGTTGCAACCAACAGCTATTTATCTTCAAAATTCAGATGCTGCCTTTAAAGAAGTTGTTGAAAAAGTTTTGGATGAGCATGTACCTGATTCAAATGATGCAGCTTCATTTGATGCAACTCGTCAATTCACTCCTGATGAAATGGCTGAACTTCAACGTCGCGTTGCTGAAAGTAATAAGCAAGTTGAAGATTTCTCTAGTCCAGAAGTTGATGAAACAAACGAAGTTGTTTCAACTCCAGTTGAGTTTGGTATTCCAGACACTTTCGAGAGTGAAGTGGCAGATTTCCCAACTTCAGCACCAGTAGATGAAGATTTTGATTTGCAACCTGAGACAACAGGTGAAATTAATCTAAACGAAACACAAACGTTTAAATTGAATATTAGCGAATAAGAAAAATACAACTTACCAAGTATATTAACAGCGAGTGGGAGATGGTGTGAGTCCCACATTCCCTATTTGGATAGTTATCATTTTCAAGCATTCTAACTGAAATAAGTAAGTTAGAAGGATGGTCCTCCTTACGGACATATGAGGGAGCAAATTCTTTTTGCTCTGAATTAAGGTGGTACCACGAGCTTTCGTCCTTTTTGATGAAGGCTCTTTTTATTTAGTAAATTAAATTAAAGAGGAGATATAATGAAACTCAAAGAAACTTTAAATCTAGGTAAGACAGCCTTTCCAATGCGAGCTGGACTTCCTAACAAAGAACCAATCTGGCAAAAAGAGTGGGAAGATGCTAAGATGTATCAACGTCGTCAAGAACTAAATGAAGGGAAACCGCATTTTGTCTTGCATGATGGCCCTCCTTATGCAAACGGAAATATCCACGTTGGACATGCCATGAATCATATCTCAAAAGATATCATCATTCGTTCTAAGTCTATGTCAGGTTTTAACGCACCTTATATCCCAGGTTGGGATACGCATGGTCTGCCAATTGAGCAAGTTTTGGCAAAGCAAGGTGTTAAGCGCAAAGAAATGGACTTGGTTGAGTACTTAAAACTTTGTCGTGAGTACGCTCTTTCTCAAGTTTATAAACAACGTGATGATTTCAAGCGCTTGGGGATGTCAGGTGACTGGGAAAATTTATATGTGACTTTAACTCCAGACTATGAAGCAGCCCAAATCCGTGTCTTTGGTGAGATGGCGAATAAAGGCTATATCTACCGTGGTGCAAAACCAGTTTACTGGTCATGGTCATCTGAGTCAGCCCTTGCCGAAGCGGAAATTGAATACCATGATTTGGTTTCAACTTCACTTTACTATGCCAATAAGGTTAAGGATGGTAAAGGAGTACTAGACACAGATACCTATTTCGTAGTTTGGACAACAACACCATTTACAGTAACAGCTTCACGTGGTTTGACTGTTGGTGCTGATATCGAATACGTTCTCGTAAAACCTGCTGGAGAAGACCGCAAATTTGTTGTTGCTTCTGAATTACTTAATAGTCTTTCTGAGAAATTCGGTTGGACAGATGTGGAAGTACTTCAATCATACCGTGGTGAAGAATTAAATAAAATTGTGACTGAACACCCATGGGATACAGAAGTTGATGAGCTTGTTATTCTTGGTGACCACGTTACTACAGATTCAGGTACAGGTATCGTCCATACGGCTCCTGGTTTTGGTGAGGATGACTATAACGTAGGTATTGCTAATGGTCTTGAAGTTGCCGTAACCGTTAATGAGCGTGGTATCATGATGGAAAATGCTGGACCTGATTTTGAAGGTCAGTTCTACGATAAAGTGGCTCCAATTGTTATGGAAAAACTCGGCGATTTACTCCTTGCCAAAGAAGAAATCTCACACTCATACCCATTCGACTGGCGTACGAAGAAACCAATCATCTGGCGTGCCGTGCCACAGTGGTTCGCCTCTGTTTCAAAATTCCGTCAAGAAATCCTGGATGCTATTGATAAAGTGAAATTCCATACAGAATGGGGTAAAGTCCGTCTTTACAATATGATTCGTGACCGTGGTGACTGGGTTATCTCTCGTCAACGTGCTTGGGGTGTTCCACTTCCAATCTTCTATGCAGAAGACGGTACAGCTATCATGACTGCTGAGACTATTGAATATGTGGCTCAACTCTTTGAAGTACACGGATCAAGCATTTGGTGGGAACGTGATGCCAAAGACCTCTTGCCAGAAGGATTTACACATCCAGGTTCTCCAAATGGCGAGTTCAAGAAAGAAACAGATATTATGGATGTTTGGTTTGACTCAGGTTCATCATGGAATGGTGTTTTGGTGAATCGTCCAAATCTGACTTATCCAGCTGACCTTTACCTTGAAGGTTCTGACCAATACCGTGGTTGGTTTAACTCATCACTCATCACATCTGTTGCTAACCATGGCGTAGCACCTTACAAGCAAATCTTGTCTCAAGGTTTCACATTAGATGGTAAAGGTGAGAAGATGTCTAAATCTCTTGGAAATACCATTGCTCCAAGCGATGTTGAAAAACAATTTGGTGCGGAAATCTTGCGTCTTTGGGTAACAAGTGTTGACTCAAGCAATGACGTGCGTATCTCTATGGATATCCTTAGTCAAGTATCAGAATCTTATCGTAAGATTCGTAACACACTCCGTTTCTTGATTGCCAATACTTCTGACTTCAATCCAACAACTGATGCTGTAGCCTTTGAAGACTTGCGTTCTGTAGATCAGTACATGACTATTCGATTTAACCAATTGGTTAAGACTATTCGTGATGCCTATGCAAACTTTGAGTTCTTGACTATCTACAAAGTCTTGGTTAACTTTATTAACGTTGAGTTGTCTGCATTCTATCTTGATTTTGCCAAAGATGTGGTTTATATTGAGAGTGCGGAATCACTTGAACGTCGTCAAATGCAAACAGTCTTTTACGATATTCTTGTCAAGATCACAAAACTATTGACACCAATTCTTCCTCACACTGCAGAAGAAATTTGGTCATATCTTGAATTTGAAACAGAAGACTATGTTCAATTGTCAGAATTGCCAGAAGCAGAAGATTTTGTGGGTCAAGATGCACTTCTTGAAAGATGGAATGCCTTCATGGATTTCCGTGGCCAAGCTCAAAAAGCTTTGGAAGAAGCTCGTAATGAAAAAGTTATTGGTAAATCGCTTGAAGCTCATTTGACTATCTATCCTGATGATGAAGTCAAAGAACTTATTGAAGGTTTGAACACTAACCTTGCTCAACTTTTGATTGTTTCAGCATTGACTATTGCTGAAGAAGAAGCACCTGAATCTGCTGTAAGCTTTGAAGGCGTGGCATTCACAGTAGAACGTGCTACAGGTGATGTCTGTGACCGTTGTCGTCGTATCGATCCAACTACTAAAGAACGTAGCTACAACGCGACTATCTGTGATCACTGTGCTAGCATTGTTGAAGAAAACTTTGCTGAAGGTGTAGCAGAAGGTTTTGAAGTAAAAGCAAAATAGAATAAAAAGAGTTCACCGTGAACTCTTTTTTCTATTTGTTTTTCGAATATAGTATTGAACACAATAAAAAACTAGCTTAGCTAGTTTTTTAGGCTCTATAATTTCTGTAGTGGGTAAAACCACTGTAGAGATTATAGAGCTTTTTGAGTGTACACAAAAAGTCCCATAAGAACTATAATGAAAAGCGACCAAACCATCATTAGGAAGAACTTATGAGACTTATTAAGAATA
>JAFHAZ010000041.1:0-6248 GCA_016939315.1 Streptococcus sp.
GTCAACGACAATCTCGGAATGGAAGATCTTCTGCTCTATGCGCTCGGTGAAGTTGTCGGAAACAGATCCAACAAACATACCTTGGGTGAGTCCGCTAATCTTGCTCGGTGGGATGAGACTGTCCATCTGGGTATTGATGGAAGTTGAGACATCCTGACGGTTGATGGAAATAGACTGGCGCTTTTGGAGCACTTTTCCAAAACGCTCGGATAAAGTCTTGGCGGTCTCGCCAACAACCTGTCCGCTGAAGATATTACCAACGGTATTGATAACCACCTTTGCCTCCTTATCCCCATAATCACGGACCAACTGTGAGAAGTCCTGAAAGCCCAAGCAGACGGCAACCTTGTTGCTTCTTGCCGTAGCAATCAGGTTATCCAAACCCTTGAAATAGATGGTCGGCAACTCGTCAATAATAACGGATGATTTGAGTTGTCCCTTCTTGTTGATGAGTTTCACGATGCGGCTGTTGTACAAACCAAGTGCCGCACCATAAATATTCTGACGGTCGGGGTTGTTGCCGACACATAGAATCTTCGGTTCTTCGGGATTGTTGATGTCGAGTGTAAACTCGCTTGCGGACATCACCCAGTAGAGTTGTGGTGAAATCATTCGTGACAGCGGAATCTTTGCGCTTGCAATCTGACCCGCCAACTGCTCCATCGCCCCACCTTGCCAGGCATCCATGAACGGAGATAAATAATTTTCAAGTTCGGGATAGCTCGTCAGTATCGGAAAGACATCTTCGTATCTGCGGTTAAGCAATTCGATGGCATGGGGAAAGGTACAATACTTCCCGTTCTTGTAGATGCGTAAGTACCAGATGATGGCTGCAAAGAGGATAATCGGACTCTCCACGAAAAAGTCGCCCTGCTTCTGAACCCACGTCTTGTTGAGGTTGAGCATGATGGTGTATGCACTCTCATAAGCATCGGAAATATCACTCATGAAATCCGGGTGAATCGGATTGCAGCGATGACTTCTGCGAGGATCGTCAAAGTTGATGACATAGAACTGGGGCTTGACCTTATATCCATTCTGATGGTTCATCATGTGGTTGTAGGCAATCGTCGAAAGGTCGGAAAACTTGAAATGTAGGCTAAGCACCCGGCGTCGTATCATGTGAACATGAGCGATTTCCAAATGCTCGCCACCGAACCGGACGTACACCTTCCAGCGTATCCGGCTCTCCGTTTCGATATTCAGTCTATATTGTACCATAATGGACTTTCTTATGACAACTACTGCATAATGCTATCGTTTTTCTTTTTCTTGCAATCATGAATTGCTTCCAAGGCTCTTTTCCTTTGAGACCTTTGAGTTTTCTCACATGATGCATTTCAAGTCTGTCGGTAGCCCCACATAATTCACAATTCTGTGCTTTCAGTCTATCTATAAGACTTGTAGTACTTGAATGGATTATGAAGTTTGGCATCGTTGAAATTTCACTATCCTCAGATGGTTTCAGTCTCTTAAAACCGCCATTGTAGAATTTAGCTTCGATTGTTTTTCCTTTCTTGTTTTGGTAACTTATGGTGAAAATGCCGTCTTTTTTGTACTTGCGGCATATCTTTGTTACCTTGCTACGATATTTGGCAGCGAAAGTTTTATACATGCTATATTCCATAATGTGACCAAAGTTATTCATTTGCTTGGCACAGTTGACAGCAATCCCGAAATAATTGTAAAATCCTCTTATTTCAGAATTATATCTTTGGAGAATTTCAAGGTCATCATTGAAATTTAGTTCTGGTCTTGCTTTTGGCTTCCATATTTCTTTACCATTGTGCTTTTTAATTTCCACAACATCATACGCAAGCAGTTTTTTCTTGACCGTGTCCAATGGAATTTTAATTTCAATAGTTTTACTTAGTGACCTTTTCTTTCGACCAAGAGAGTCTCTCTTTGTTGCCGAGCATTTCCGATTTCGGATTTCAAACCCAAGGAATTTAGCAGGTGTTTCCGAATGGGTGATTAGGGTCTTTTCTTCGGACAATTCCAACTTCAGCTTGGTTTCAAGAAATTTCTTGATGTCTGCCTTTATATTGGTTGCATCCTCTTTGCTGCCTATTACGCCACATAGAAAATCATCTGCATATCTGACATATTTCAGTCTTTTGTAATTTTCATCCATATCATTTCTGCTTGAAGTCTTTAGCATAAGACCGTCATACGCTTTGACAAGGCGGAGAGCCTCGTCTCGTTCCTCTGCTGTTTGAGCTTTTTTAAGAGCATTTTTTGCACGTCCTTTCTTACGTTGGTAGTGTCTGTACTGTTTGTTGACCTCTTTCCGTTTCCCTTTGTCAAATCTCACAATGTATTCCTCCATGTATTTATCAAGTTGGTCGAGATATATGTTAGCGAGGATAGGGCTAATAATTCCACCTTGTGGCGTACCGCCATAGGATTTGAAATATTGCCAATCTTCAATATATCCTGCATTTAGGAATTTGCGGATAAGGCGGATGAAGCGACTATCTTTAATGCGCTTTTCAAGAATTTTTATCATAACATCATGGTTGATGTTGTCAAAAAATCCTTTGATGTCACCCTCAATATACCATTTGGTACCACAAAAGGCTTTTGTAATCTGTTCAAGAGCAGTGTGGCAGCTCCTTTGAGGTCTAAAGCCATGTGAGCAAGTAGAAAACTGCTCCTCATAGATTGCCTCTAAAACCATTCTTACAACTTCCTGCAACAGTTTGTCTTCTATTGCAGGTATGCCAAGCGGACGCATCTTCCCATTTTTCTTGGGAATATACGTTCTTCTTGATGGCTTAGGCTGATAACTTTCATCTTTCAATGATGCTATCAACTTGTCAATGCGCTCAAGGCTCATTCCATCAATGGTCTTTCCATCTGTACCAGCTGTCATATTTCCTTGTTTGGGTGCTATGCGCTGGTAGGCAACTGCATACATGTCCTTGTTGTAGAGGATGCGGTACAGACGCTCGTACTTGTAATTCAAGTCCTTGCTATGTTTGCATAGACTGTTTAATACGTTTGTTGAATTTCTCATAAAGTCTCACACTTTAACTCATTAATTGTATTAAAATCTCAACTGTCTCCCTTCGCCATGTACGAGGCTTTCCCTCGCTCGGACTACTACGGAGACTCCGTTGCCTTGCTGCCAAAGTTTATTGACAGTTTAGGCAATCCCAGTTTATAGTGTTTTAACTGTTGGCGTGACAAGTTGTCGGGTATGACTTCCACCTTTTGCTGTATATTACAGTTGCGCTGTATCAAGTTCTTGCTTTCCTTACTCTACGACTGCAAGGAGAGTGATACAGTATGACGATTAGAAACTATCTATACAACAGTAGTTTCCATAGTTACCTTACGTCACAGTTTCCTATATGAACCGCTTAGATTATCATTCAACCAATTCGGGCTTTACCCTCATACTTGTCTTATCATCCCTATTCAGTCGCAGTTTGGTAACTAACTGACTTATAGATGTAACCGACGTGCTACACTCCCTGCCGTCTTTCGTTGGACAGATAAGTCGGTGATGATAGGTCGTTTTCAAAGAACACTTGCCTAATCCTTGCCAAAGGGACGATTAAAACATTACCTTGACTGGCGCACCATAGATATACATTGAATACCCCTTCTCTATCTGCTGTTTGATGTAGTTGTTCACTACAGCAAAGGACTTACCACTACCCGGTGTACCTAACACGATGGTCGCTCGGAACGGATTGACCACGTTAATCCATCCTCTCTGCCATTTTTTCTTGTAATAGAATCGTGTTGGCAGATTGACGGAATACTCGTTCTCCATGAGTTTGGTCTCCTGCATGAAACTCTCGTTCTCATTATTGAAGACATCCTCCATGAGGTTGTGTTTCAAGAGTCTGCTCATCCACAGTCCACCCATCAACAGGCAGATATAACCCGCTGTCATTGTAAAGATGTACAGCGTGGCATTGCCCAAATTAGATATAGGCAACAATAATATCCACCAGTTGAGGAAGAACAGACAGGAACCAACGGCAAGAACCGTCCAAATCTTGCTCCAACTCATCTTTTCCGCTTTCACGCCCTTGGTTCCCAGACATGAGAGTGACAGGAGCAGAAGCGAAAACAGCTTGGTATAGAGAATGGAATGAAACAAACCACCTGTACGGTTGAAGCTGATCAGGATTCTGTCAACCACCCCGATTGTCACTCCCCAAATGTGCATTGCCTCGTAGCAATACCAATATACATTCATAATTGCGAGTATTATACTCACGGCACGGAGAAAATCCATGATTTTTCCCAATGCTCTCAAATCGTCTTCTTGTGCCATTGATTTTCTGTTTTGAAGTTATACCTTGATAATACGATTAAAGGTTTCTCCCTTTTCGCTTCTTTTTCTTTCTGCGTAACTCTCTATCGAATGCTGCTTCCTGTGCCTCGTTGGAAGAACCATTCCCTGCCATAAGTCCAAGACCGCTGCCGTACTCATCGAACAAGCCAGAACCTTGAAGTTCCTGCTCCAAGCCAGAGTCTTCTTCTTTTGGAATGGCAAGCGGTATCGGCTGTTCGTTCTCGTAAGGCAAGGTGAAGTGCTCCTGTTGGGCATTGGCAGAAAGATTCGTTCCAAGCCTTGAACCATTGAAAACGCTTTGGGTGCGGTGGTCAATGAATGTTGCTCCGTAGATACGGCCGTCAGCTGTATGGCGGAAAACAACATCAATGCCTTTTGCTTTCAGCAGTTCAACAAACTTATCCTTATTGTACGTCTGCTTCAAGACAGCTTCCACACTATGACGGGTCATCTCGGAGAGTTTCTTGTCCTCCTTAAACTTCTTGGCCGAATAAGCGAACCGCTTTTCTATCGCCTCCACGCCAACAGACCTATCAATCTTGGAAGCCTTGAAAGGATTTCCCACCTTGTTGCCCTGTCCGTCCGTGGCAGAATAGACAAAACCATGATACTCACGACCGCCAACTTCGCCTCTGACCTCCTCCAAGGATATATTATATAAGGAGAGAAGTGCACGGTACTCGCCCAAGGACTGGAACCTGTAGGTAGCGCAGAGAGATTTTACTGTGTTGGCAACCTGCTTCTTCACATTGCCTTGGCTTACATCCACCTTACGAAGTGGATTGTCTGCCTGGCGTTGCTTGCGGTCCGCCTTGTTGAGATTGTACTTCTCCTCCAAGTCACGGGTGATAGCCTTGCTCCTATGGTAGTTGTATCGACTGTCCAAGCATTTGCCGTTCTCATCCACCCGGATGGTCACGATGTGCATGTGATGACGGTCGATGTCCTCATGCTTGTAAACCATATATGGCTGGTTGCCATATCCCATGCGCTCCAAGTATTCCCGTGCGATGTTCTCCATATCCATATCCGTCAGCACATCATCGGGATGCGGATTCAGGGAGATATGCACGACAGGCTTTTCCGTTCTGATATGCGGAGAAAGGTATCGCTGGAAATCACGCAAGGCATTGGCGATGCTCGTCTTTCCCGAACAATCATCGAAGATCTTGTTTGTAGCCAAGAGTTTTCCTTCTTTCTTGTTAATCTTCTCACCATTGTATGCCAGTGCGCCATACAATGAACTTCCGAAACTTATCTTTGCGACCATCTTTCCTCAAACTTACGGGTTAGTTCAACAATCTCACGGGTAAGAGAGACCAGTTCCCTGGTGCAGTTCTCCAGCTTATAGAGCAAAGCCATCGCCTTTTTCTCTGAGAAATGACAACGGAGTTCCTTGACAACCTGGTTGTAGTTGTTGCCAATCATTCGGTACTGCGAGTGAAAAGAAGAAAGCTTGGTGTAGTATTCCACCAATGTCTTGTCCTCGCGCAGCACCTTGAACGGCTCGCCGAAAATACGTGCCTTGGCAAAGACAGCCTTCGCCTTCACATCAGTCTGCTCATACATGACGAGGAATTTCATCCACTCGTCATCGTCGAACCGAAGCATCACATGGTGCGACTTCGGGTTCAGCTTGGGGATTCGTCCCCCTCGTTTTCTTTCTGTGTTCATATTAAAATGGATTAAGTGGTACATGCGGCAATAATGGAATTGCACAAACTATCGTCAGATTGGAACATGGGGAGCCCGACTTCGGAGAGGCTACCAACCCGGCAGGGCAAGGTCTTTGGAGAGTAACTCCAAAGGTTTTGAGTAACTCAAAACATACCTTGCTATGTCTTTGAGGACATAAAAATCCGCTTAGGGTGGATTGAAGTTAGCCTTCGTAAGAAGCTGTCCCCATCCCGAATGGAAGCTGTTCGGGAAATCC
>JAFHAZ010000042.1:0-28641 GCA_016939315.1 Streptococcus sp.
AAAAACTATTACCATTTTAGAAACAGGATTATCTTAATAACAAAAATGTTTGGCCCAAAACAAAAAGGAATTAAGCAACAATTAGTTGCTTAATCCCTTCCTAAAATTCTTCATCAACACTATTTGACAAAGAGCCGTTAAAAAACTTTAAGTGCCTTTTTAATTTCTACTATTAGGAGTCACTAGCTTGGAAAAATTCCCAATTTAACCCCGTATCATCTAGGAAAGCATAGGCAATTAAATCTGCAACTGCTTCCCCACACGTTAGTTGCTTAACAACTCCAGACATTTCATCTAACTCTTCTAGAGTTGTCTCTTGTGCCGATGACAGCTCTTCTTTCGAAATCTTAAGTAGCCCCTTTTTTATGATATCATATCTCAAAAGAGCCTATTCAAAAGCCAAATCTCTGTCACTTTTAGAATTAAAACGCATCTCGAATATCCCCTTTAAAAAGAGACTGGGACAAAAGTCCTAGCCTCTCAATTGTCTTTGGATTGCCGAGCAAGACGCAATGGTTGAGTGGGCTCTACTACGCTGATTTCATCAGCTTTTACAGTCCTACTCAACTGTCCCACTCTCATGTTCTATAATGGATAAACCTTGCGAAATTCTTCTAAAACAACCTTGCTATTAGGTGTAAAAGTCATTCCTGCCTCTCTCAGCCACTCAGCGAAACAGTCCTCATGAACCTGACGCCAATAGGCTAGGGATTTGTCACCTTCCCCTTCCTTGAAGGCATGGTCAGCTGACACTTGATGAAAAGGCTGAACAGAAACCTTTGTTATTTCGACAATGCAGACAGCCTGATCTTGGCTATCTAAAATGATATCAAAGGTCCCTTCTTGTGGAAGGGCTTCATCCGCTAGAGCGTAAAGATCGTAAGCTGAAGCAGTTGCCGTCTTTTCACCTTTTAAAACCAAGTCTGCCAAGAGATCAGCTTCCACTCCAAAAGCCCAGGCATCTATCTCATCTCCGATAGAGGGGTTAATTTTCTTGTATGCATTCCACATTTCTTGCGGTGTCATGAGTGCTCCTTTCAGCTAAATTTGCCTTTACAATTTAACTTTAACATATTTTCCATGTAATAATTTAGTGTCTCTGAAATCTCTTGTATAGAAATGAAATCCTGTATAATTTCAGTTTGACCTGTACTGATATCTAAAACATCATAGTTGTCATTAACAAAAGCTTGTAAATTCATCTTATCAATGTTTCAAAATCAGGTTTTAACAACTGCTTTCTAGCAAAACGAGAAAAGTTTGAAAAAACATCTTGCTTCATTTGCTCTAACAGTTTTTGATTTTCGATACTGTCAATAATTTTCAAGTTATACATAAAATTACTGTGCAGTGAATTCAATTACTATTATACCAAATCCAATTCTACTTTAGTTATAATTTCCATTTATTTAGTGACATACTACAACACTATCCGAATATAGAAATTAATCTAAAATTACAAGAAATACCCAAAGTGTTCCTTTGGCATACATATATGTCACTTAGAGTTTATCTCAACCGTCAACAGATGGAATAAATTTACTACTATTTTCGCAACTATTTTCACAACCAAAACTAAGATTAAGAATAAAAAATACATAATTACTATATGATTGCAACATAGCATTTGGATAAAGTTCACACCATTATTCTTGAAGAAAAGAACAATATATGCTATCATGGAGATACAATGAAAAAGCCAAAATTTGAGTTTTATACTCGGTTAAATGGACACACCGAGTTCCTAGAATTTTTACAAACTATACCAATTAAAGACAAACAAAAATTACTGGCAACTATCGCCACTATACAAGAGCATGGTCTTTTAGTTGCTCAACGTATGGAATGGGTGAAAAAGCTAGATGACGACATCTTTGAAATCCGCTCAAAGGTTGCTTCTAACATTCAAAGGGCACTTTATTTTCATGTTATCAATGAACGCTACATCATCACCCATGGCTTTACCAAAAAAACACAAAAAACACCCCAGAGTGAGATAAAACACGCTAAGGATTTAAAGAAAGAATTTGAGGACAACAACCATGACCACAATTAAATTTGATGATTTTTTAGAAAACGAACTAGCAGACAAAAATTTTAAAGAAGGCTTTTTAACTGAAAAAGCTATTTTGGAAAGTGCTATTGCAGTTTCTGACGCACGACAAACAGCAGGTCTCACCCAAAGGGAGCTAGCTTCCCTATCTCATGTCCCACAGTCTACCATTGCTCGCATTGAACGTGGACATAACACAAGCATTGAAACAATGAGCAAAATTGCACTTGCTCTGAATAAAAATCTAACTATCAAAATAAGCTAATAGTCAAATTAAGCTCTCAAAAAAGCTGATGAAATATAAATTCATCAGCTTTTTTATCACATGTAACAATCAATGGTTAAACAATGGCCCACTAAGGTGGAACTCAAAGTTTTTAACATCAACTAAACCAACAACTTCGTCACTTTGATATAATTTTATCAAAAATTGTGCCATCTCTTTGCGCATTTGTTGGAGTTCATGAAGGGATACATTTTCAGCTTTAGATTTGCCAGACTTCCCGTATAGTTGAAGCCATTTGTATATAGTTTGGTTGGCAACTCCGTACTCTTTGACTAGATCTGAAACAGGATAGCCTGTTTCATGTAATTGAACAATAGTTTCCTTGAACTCTTTGGTATATTTTTGGCTCATTTGGACATCTCCTTTAGGTAGATACTATTCTACCAAAACGTGTCCATAAAATCATACTAACATCAGTTTCGGCGTAAATACACTCCTTTTTGATCGTTTCGTGAAATGACTCTATACGACTATTGTCGTATGGCCATCCTTATTTGACTAAAACTCCATAACTCTACTTGAGTGTTTACACATAATTATTGACAGTATCCAAATTTTTGATTGAAATTTCCTTATTCTGACATAAACAATGGATATATTTTTAAAACATTATTCGTTTTTCTTCAAAGCTGCCACTGTTAATTTATAGAAAAGTAAACTATATAGACTATTAACAACTAGAAAAATCGTCAAATCTATTAAGGACATATCTGTTAATGAACGACTACGTAGGGCAATCATTGGTTGAGAATAAGGGAAAAACTTTGTAAGATTCTCGTTAATAAAAATCAGCACAAAGTTTAACATGCTACCAATTGTAGCAACTCCAACAACTTTACTAAAATTACGAGTCTTTGCGGTTACGAAGGATTGAAGCGTCATTATCGGAAAAGAGGCCACCACTGACAACAGAAGCCATTTAATATGAACTGCTAAACTGAGGTCAAACGAAATCCCGTCAACTTTAGCAGCTACAACAAAAATAAGTAGTAAAAAAAGTTGGACGGAAAGAATCAGAAAGAAGCCACTTAATAGTTTTCCAAAGTACAATTTATCCATTGAAACTTGATTAGCTTTTAACATCTCAATGTTTTTTCTCTCAAATTCTGGCATCAGTAACTGTCCCACAATAATGGCTAACATAGGAGGATAGAGAAGTGTACTGTTATAAAATGTTAATTGTCCCCATAAAACAAGGGATTGTGTCTTATCAATTAAGACAGCCCTATTAGCAAAATAAACTCCTAAACCGATAAAGCTAGAAAAAACCAAAAATGCCATTCCAATCATGAACAATTGTAATTTGCGAGTCTTTTTCCACTCAGCAAAAACATAAGGTCTCATTTCAACTTCCTCTCTTTCTCAAAATAACATTAGCTAAACCGTATAACATCAAACAATAAATCATAAAGAATACTAGTTTCCAAGGTAACTGTTGATCCAAGAGGTAGGTATATGCCCCATCCCCAAGAAAGTGATACTTATAAGGTGCTAAACTGCCTGCTCCGGTCAACGGATTAAGCAAACTAGCAAAACCATAACTTCTTGGATTTAAGACGATTCCTAAAAAACCTCCTAACAATCCTAAAGCCAGTAATACGCCTTGTTTTTCTAGTACCATTGCTAACGTTAAATAGATAGAAACTAGAGCGAAAATAGATAGTAATTGTCCTAAAAATTGAACTCCTACAATGTCCATAGGAATTGAGATACCAGATTGTTTTCCAAAGCAACAGATAGCTACAATTTCTGCAAAAGACATGACAAAGAAGAAGACCATTGTAAATAAAAATTTATGTCTAAAGATCGTCATCAAACCTAAGCCATTTGTAGCTTGTAATTTAAAGGTCTGTCCTTCTCGTTCATTACTCACAATTCGACTCACAAATACAGAAACAGCAATAGGAAGCATGAGAAGGTTCACATTCTGATTACTAAATAAAGTTCCGACATTTTTTAACTCTGGATGCGAAAAAGCAGACATAAACATTGCAATACTCCACAATGTCGCTACAATCATCAAAAGAGTAACAATTGAAAAAGATTTTGTTCGTCTACTTTTTAACCATTCAATGTACACACCTCTCATCTTATACCTCCTTTGTTAGTTCCAGAAAAATATCTTCTAATGTCTCACTTTCTCTAGTGACACGAAAAATTCTAAAGCCAAGGTCGGTTATATAGGTGATAATATCCGCAAGACGATCGTTACTCATATCGTCTAATTTAACCTCACTCGCCGATGCTTCCCGTACTCTGACTGAACCGAAATCAACTAAGTGTTGAACAATATTATTTTGCGAAAAATCGCCACCAATCTCAATCCAAGTATTTGATTTGATCTCTCGAATCTCTCCTTCATAAACTAAACAACCATGATTTATAATACCAACCCGATCAGCAATTTGTTCTATCTCTGATAAGATGTGGCTGGAGATAAAGACTGTTAAGCCTTCTTCTTTTGCTAATTTAACAATCAACTCACGAATTTCATGAATCCCTGCTGGATCAAGACCATTAGTCGGTTCATCTAATAATAAAATTTGGGGCTTTTTAACTAAAGCAAAAGCTAAGGCTAAACGTTGCTTCATCCCTAGGGAATAGGCTTTCACTAATTTCTTACGATTTTTGTCCTCCGCCAATCCAACTAATTTCAAAGTTGGCCAAATATTATCCTCATCAAAACCTACCATTTTTTGAAATACTAATAAGTTTTCATATCCCGTTAAATTTGGATAATAAGATGGTTCCTCAATCATCGATCCAATTTGATTTAGGTAATCATTATTCTCTTTGATATTTTGACCATTGACTAAAATCTCTCCTAAAGTAGGCTCCACCAAAGATAAGATCATTTTCATCGTAGTTGTTTTCCCTGCGCCGTTGGGACCTAAGAAACCATAGATTTCCCCTTCTCTGACTGTCAGTTTCTTAAGATCCACTGTAGTAGTATCTTTATAGACCTTTTTAAGATTTTTCAATTCAATAATATTATTCATCTCATTAATTTCCTTGTAATCCTTTTAGCCAGGATTACTCCTTTCTTTACAATGTAATTCTACTTTATCATCTTAAAGATAACATTAAGATAGATCAAGATATTTTCTATACT
The DNA here is from genome assembly GCA_016939315.1 of Streptococcus sp. Taxonomy (GTDB): domain Bacteria; phylum Bacillota; class Bacilli; order Lactobacillales; family Streptococcaceae; genus Streptococcus. The sequence goes on from JAFHAZ010000042.1 coordinate 5,452, forward strand.
TTTGAATTAATGAAGTTGAAGTAACTTTCATTGGTTTTTATTAGATTACTATGAGTATCTTTATAGACTTTACCTGTCTCATCGTCTATATAGATAATGTAATCAACATATTCAACAATATCTAGATGATGGCTAACCATCAGCATAGTCTTTTTTGAATAATTACTATTTTTTAGAATATTGGTGTAAATTTTATTTTTACTTTGTTCATCGAGGTTACTGAATGCTTCATCCCAAAAAATGATACCTTCATTTTTAAGTAACGATTTAGCTATTAATAGTTTCTGAATTTGTCCCCCCGATAAATTTTTCCCTTGTTTTAATAATTTTGAATGAACTTTATTTGGCAATTGGTTAATAACTTCATCTGCCGAGGTATCTTTTAATACTTGAAATAGGGGTGTTAAATCATCTGAATCCCACTCCAAATTTTCTAATACACTTCCCTTTCTTAAGGTCATATTCTGAAGAACAACACTCAAACATTCTTCAAAATTTTCGATACCATATTTTAATGAGCCATTATAACGTAACATACCTGCTAATAACAGTAATAACGTTGATTTCCCACTACCTGATTTCCCTACGATAGCAACTTTTTCTCCTTTACCAATTGTTAAATCAATATCATTATAAATCGGCTTCATGCCATAAGAAAAATTCAACTTTTCAGCTTTTATCAAATACTCGTCTGAACTCGAGCTTTGTACTAAAATTGGTTTACTGTCTTTTAATAAATCACTTTGTTTTTCTGCATAGACACCTAACCTTATAGCTTCAAAAGCAGCCCCCTTAACTTGCTCAATAGCTGATACTAATAACGAAATACTAGTCTGATAAACTAATAGGTCTGAAATGGAAACATGTATATAATTTTCATAGTAAACTGCTACTATGATGATTACCGAGAGACTAATATAATTAAAAATCGTACCAATCAGCTGTGTAAGATTTTCAAATTTCAAAATCTGTGAATACTTTTCAGTAACTTTTTTATTAATATCCATCCATGAACTAAAGGTCAAACCTTCCCGCCTCATAATTTTGATATAGTCAATATCGTCTAAATCCATTTGCAATTCCGAATTAAAATCAATTAGATACTGCAAATAGGTTTGATTATATTCGTTTTGTTTGCGATAAAGAAATATTGAAATAATACTATACGCTGAAATCATCGTAACTAGAATCACTGTTAATTTGACTGAAATAGTCATCAGATATATAAAAATAACAATTGCTGAAATAAAACTAACACATGACGGAATAATTTTTAAAGTAACATTATCCCTTAAGGTAGATTTGAAATTAATCTTTTCTGAAATTCCACCGCTTAAATGATTTCTAAAATATAAAAGTGGCTTTTTCAATAATTTTTCAAAAAGTATTCTGCTATAATTATTATCAAAATCTAAATTATATTCATCCAGTGCATTATTTTTAATAAAATATCCAAATAGTTGGAATAAAACTACCCCCGCTAGAAGAATGATACTGGCCCAGAATTTAAATTTTTCCGCTAACATGTATCTTAATACTACCGAAAATATTAAAACGCTGATCTGGATTAACACTAATGAAACTAAAAATAAAATAATTGTTTTTGTTTTCAAAGTTTGTATAAAATATTTCCAAAAAATTTGGTTATATTTTTGCTTTTGAAAATTCTTACTTTTACTTATCAACACTATTGTTTTAGAGTAGTGTTTTATAAATTCTTCATAACTATATTTTACTCGACCAATTGCTGGATCTACTATCATAACTTGGGTTGCAGTAATCTTTTCTAGAACAACAAAATGATCATTATTCCAGTGGAGAATCATCCTTTGTTTCTGTTCCTTATAGATTTTACATATATCCTCATATGTAGCATGGTATGCATTCAAGGTTACTCCAAACCTCTCGTTAAGAGATAGTAAGTACGATACATTCAGACCATCCGCTGGTAGGGTATCTTTATTATATACCTCATATAAAGGGACTTTGTGCCCCAGATCATTTAATAGCATTGTATAACATGCTAATAAGCAATCCTCCTCGTTATTTTGCAAAACAATCTTCATGTATAAAGTTTCCTTCCTATCGCTGATTATAGAGTAGGGATTAGAAGGTCTAGAGAATTATCTCTTTTTAGATACTTGGCTGTAGAATATAATATCCCTGACAAACCATTCATAATCCCATAAACATTATATTTAGTATTAAAACTGCACATCCACCCATTTTCTAAACCAAATGAATGCAACTTCCTATACTCAATTTCCAAAATTTTTTCCAACTCTTGTGCTTCGTGTCCTTTAAGATATGAACGATAATAGTTAAGTGCTAACAAATTTCCACTAGTTCCATGACAAATAGAAAAATTGGTCATATTGAATCCAACTTCAATTATTTGAGATACTGCATGTCTAATATCAGCTTCTAACTCTTTTCTTCTAGCACTAGGAATTAGCTGAAATTTTTTATCCAATTCTAGTTGAGCTAATCTTGCAACAAGAACTCCTGTTGAGCCATGACACCAATTAGCACTGGTTGAATTATTTCTTTTATCTATCCAACCTTGAGATATTTTTTGGCGATTATCAAAGTTATTCGCTTGAAATAACATCTCTAGGGCTTTAGAATTATCCAAAATTCCAGCAATATAGTGTAATGCCAATTCTATTCCTAGATTTCCATGTGCTAAACTAACATTATTTGATTCCAAATTATCCCAAGCAATATAATTCTCATAATTAACCTTTAAATCAATTAATTTATCTAAGGCTTGTCGAAGATTTTTAATTGACAAATCACTTCTATACAGAGCAACAATCTCATTAGGAAAACTTGAAAGAAAATCTGCACTCGAAACATTCAAATCTAAACTGTAATCCTTATTTCTATCTAAAATTGACTTTGAGATTTTTTGTCCCGTAATCAACTGTATTCTTTTCAATGCAGAAAGAATACCTAATTTTCCAACGTAGTACGATTGATTTTGCACACTATCGTAAGAGTTTGAGAGAGTTAGAAAAATTCTATGTATACAATTATAAATTTTCTCCTGTCTTTCACTATTCACTAGATCGTAGACTTCACATAATGCAATTGATAATCCAGAAATTCCCTCATAAATAGATAGATCCATAGGTTCAAGTTTAAATGCATCATAATCTGTAACTTTAAGCGTTAACCAATTTGTACTTCCATCTAATTTAGAGCATTTCTCATTATTCAAAATGGTATCAACTAGCGTATTGATACCAGCAAACAAAACCTCTTTATCTGAATTTAAATTATTAAATTTTTTGTACGACTCTTGAAGCTCGGTACTATACAAAGCATTTGGTGTTTTAATAGAAAATTCAATTAAACCGACTTGTTCCTTCATTATGCTCAAGTCAAATCTTTCCAATTTTTTTAATGCCTCGGTTAAAGCAGATTCTTTTAATTTCCATACTATAGTCTCATTATCTTTAATGTCGACATCACTAATACGAGAATAAAAATATGGAATATTCATATTAAGTAATTGTTTTTCTTCAGATTCACATAAATTCAAACTTTCAAAATTTGATAATTTATCAGACATCTTTTCAAATAAAACATTTGACTGATTACAATAAATTGGTGAAGTCAACAATTGACGGACTAAACTGTAATCTCTAGTATTTCTAAATAAAACTCTTGTTTTTAAATCACTAAAACTTAAATAAAGTTGTTTTAGAAATTCTTTATTATCAATAATAAAATGACCTAACTCTAGGTAGCCCATTTTTATGGAATCAATGTAATCTTCTGCATTTAAATAATTCCTTAATCCCGTTTGTCCTACTCGATAAGGTAAGTGAGCTTGATTTTCTGTTTTATATTTTTGTTTTTCAACATGTATATCATCTCTATTCTGGTTTATCAGCACTCTTGCTTCACCAATAAGAGTGCCCCCTAAAACTCCACTAGTATCTCCTCCAAAAATTTTATCGGCTTCAGACACAGGTAACAATCCTGTAGATAGTACTGAATTTCTGCTATCCCGAATTATCTCTAAAGTAGCATTATTATCCGCTACTGTTTCATACGGACTTACAGAAAATACTGTCTCAGCATCTACTAGGATAGGCTGAACATTATGTGAAATAAGATTTTCGAAATGCAAGTCAGAAATATTTAAAATGTAAGCATATGCTACAAGATAACCCATTCTTTTATAAAACTCTTTCGCTTCATCAATCGAACAAACTGGTTTACTGTCTATAAAAGTTTCCCAAAAGTAACCTTCCCTATCTAAAAAGTCAGGTACAAACTGAATCTCTTTTTTTAAATACTTGCTAACTTGATTATCCAATTTTTTTAAAAGATGATTTGGTTTTGACGATTTTTTCTTATAAACTAATTTTTGTCCCTCATAAGATAAAATACAAACTCCACTTCCATTATGAATATCACCTGTTACTTTAATATCAAGATTGTTTAAATTAGGATATTCATCATCTGAGCAAATAAATTTTATTTTTTTCAATATTGAAAAGTCTATTGAAAAATGTTTTTTTACGCATTTAAGCAAATCAAGGTACTGCTCTATACTGATGATGACACGTTGACTAATAGTCGGAAATCTTTCCTCTATTTCTTCTAAAATATCACCATTTTTACATAATACATTATTAAAATAATCATATCGTAGCTCAGCTGTATCGCCAATTAACTTCCCTTCAATACGTTTTTCGTTAATCAAATAAATTAATGTAGATCGATAATAGTCTGATATATTTTTCTCAACCTGTTTTAGTACCTTAACATCCTCATTAAGAACTTCAGGTATTTTCTTTTCAATAAAAACTTTAGGAAATTTATTAAACTGACTATATAATTGTTCTTGATGATTCATTGTCTTACCTTTCTAAAAATTAACAACAGGTAAAGATAGCTTGTAAGCTATTCCAACGACATTCAGCAGAAATAGTATTTACTCCATGACCAGCTCCGCCCAAAAGATTATCTATTTCTTCCATTTTTAGTTCTTGTAACGCTTCCAAAGCTTCTAGATGAATTTTATTATTTTTCATAGTCTATAACCTCATTAAATTTCATGTCGAGTCTGGCTCGAAATTATTTTTCTTTATAAATTGATTCTAAAATTGCAACATAAAGACAAGTTTAAGGCAAAGTAAAGTCAAGATAAATTTCTAATTTAATATATAGTCATAAATTATATGAACTACATGAATGAATAAATAAACAAAATTCATCATATAAAAAAAGAGGTTTCCCTCTTCTTTATATAACAATGTAGATACTTAGTCATCAAAAATTATGAGCAACATGTAGCAAGAAATGCCCAAGTATTCAAGTGACACTCATGTGAAATGGTTTTAAACACACCGTTCCCAGCTCCAATAATTTGGTCAAGTTCTTCAAGACTTACTTCTTTAATTGATTCTATAATTGCATCTTTTTTCATAATTTTCCTCTCTCTAAATTAATAATTATTATGAGCAACATGTAGCAAGAAATGCCCAGGTATTAAGATGACACTCATGTGAGATAGTTTTAAACACACCGTTCCCAGCTCCAATAATTTGATCAAGCTCTTCAAGACTTACTTCTTTAATTGATTCGATAACTACATCTTTTTTCATATTTTTCCTCTTTCTAAGATTTAAGAATAATCTGCTAAGTTACCTCTAGCACATGACTATTCAAAGCTATTGATAATCCGTTATTATTTTGAGACTAAGTATCTTTGTTACAAGTAAATTTTACGAAGACTAGGTTAAGACAGAGTAAAGAAATCTTAAAATTATTTTTAAGAATTTAAATTTCCTATCTGCCTACAGTTTATTAAAGTAAGATGGTTTATGGTATAATTAAAATAAATTTTATGGGAGGCGCGTATATGAATTTCGAAGCGCAGCTATTAAACAAACGGATATTAATAGTAGACGATGATGTTTCACTTAGTAAATCTATTAAAGAAGTTTTGGTGAGCAGGGGATTTAAAAATATTAGTAATGCTTACAGTATTAGCGAAGGAATAGATATTTTTTCTATTTCTAAAATAGATCTCATTATCCTAGATGTAATGTTGCCGGATGGAGAAGGTTATCTACTTGCTCAGTACATCAGAAAAACTTCTGATATACCAATTTTATTTTTAACAGCCAAAAATAATCCAGATGATGAAGTTAAAGGATTAGATTCAGGTGGTGATGACTTTGTCACAAAACCATTTCTTCCAAAAACTTTAATCTATCGTATAATTGCTTTACTGAGGAGAGCATATAAAGGAGAATCAGAATTAATAACGTTAACTTCTTGTATCATTGATTTAAATAATGCTAGTGTAAAAAAAGAGGAACAGCATTTATCGCTAACTCCAACTGAAATACAGATTCTAAGAAAACTATATACCAATAAAAACTATATTGTGTCAACAGAAGCAATCTGCGATACTATTTGGGGAATAGATAGTTTCGGATATGAAAAATCCTTAATGGTACATATTCGTAATATAAGAGAGAAGATAGAATTATCCCCATCAAAACCACGTCACCTCATTACAGTCAAAGGGCTGGGTTATAAGTTAGTTATCTGAATTTACGGAGTCCTCTATGAATATTTTCAAAAAAGGTATATTAAAATTTATTCTCGCCTTTCTTACCATAATATTTATCGATTTTGTTCTATTAGTAGCTACAACCAACTTTATCCGTAGCCAACAATCTCCTATAGATATCATACAAGGTGTATCTTCGAACATCACCCCATCAAATGGAACATATAAAGTTAATCAAACTGCAAAAAAACTGATTAAAAAGCACAACTTATGGGTCATGATTCTTGATCAAAAAAGTGGAAATGAAAAGTTTAATATCAAAAAACCTAAAAATATAAAAACACAATTTGATTATGCCGATGTCATTAAGTTTTCACGTTATTATTTAGATGACTATCCAATATTCACTCAAATAAAAAAAGAACAAAAAGATATTTATATAATTGCATTTCCAAAAGAAAGTATCATTAGATACGGAAATAATTTCTTTGATCTAAAGAGAATTCAAATTTTCCCGATTTTAATTTTAGTTATCATATTTGTTAACTGCCTATTTTGCCTATTCCTATACCTTTATAGTGTTACTTTCTTAAATCGCAACATCCAGCCAATTATTAACGCAATAGGTAAATTACCTGTCGGTTTAAACAAACAGGTAAATTCTGTTCAAGAATTAGATAGATTAACTTTAGCGGTTAACTCTGCTAACAAAAAACTACGTAAAAATGAAGAATTCAAAGAGAATTGGATTTCTGGAATAGCTCATGACATCAAAACCCCACTCTCAGTTATCGTGGCTAATGCATCATTAGCTATTGAAAAAACAGACAATGATGACCTATTAAAAAATTTGAAACCTACGCTGATTGAGAGTCACTATATTCAAAATTTGCTAAACGATCTCAACATATTCGCTAGACTAACAAACGGTAATTTAAAATTAAATCAAGAAATAACAGACATTATACCCTTCTTTAAGGAAATAATCATACAAATTATTAATCAAGAGATTTGGAATGATTTTAATTTTGAGTTTATTCCTGATAATAAATTGTTGGGTAAAAAAATGTACATTGAAAAATCTTTGATGTCTAGAGTTATTCACAATCTCATTTATAATTCTGTATTGCATAACCCTTCTGGTTGTAATATTCAGATTGTCCTTAACTATATTTCCCGTAATAAATTTTCAGTTATTATACGTGATAATGGAATTGGAACTTCTACAGATAGACTTAAAAATATTAATAAAATTGAGGAATTTAATTTTGATATTTCTGGAGTTCGCAGAAGTGGTATGGGACTAAAAATTTCTAACCAAATTGTTGATTTACATGGAGGTAGTATGATAATCACAAGTGAACAAGGAGAATATTTTCAAACAGAAATTATCCTTCCTATTGAGTCACCTACCTTATAGTACGCAGTCATTCCATTTTAAATAATTGAGGCTATTTTATCACTCTTGTATCCCTTTTGCGAGACCATAAGAATCATCTTACTTAAAAGCTGCATCATTTTAGAACTCCTTCAACTCTTCAAGAACAACATCTAAGTCCTCTTTTTCCACTATTTCTCCAGGTTCTACTTTCTCTCCTGGTAAAACATAATCATGGATCTTGCCATTTCGTCGAATAATGCTGATTTTATCTCCCTTGATAAACCCTCTTTCTATCGCTTCCATTACTTCATCATAAGTCATCATTTTATATACCTCCTATTTTCTACAATATATCTATTCGTAAAATATACCAAAAAGTAACAAAAAAAGGCACTCAAAGTTAAAAAACTTTAAGCGCCTTTTTAATTTCTACTATTAGGAGTCACTAGCTTGGGAAAAATCCCAATTTAACTCCATATCATCTAGGAAAGCATAGGCAATTAAATCTGCAACTGCTTCCCCACACGTTAGTTGCTTAACAACTCCAGACATTTCATCTAACTCTTCTAAAGTTGTCTCTTGTGCCGATGACAGCTCTTCTTTCGAAATCTTAAGTAGCCCTTTTTTTATGATATCATATCTCAAAAGAGCCTGTTCAAAAGCCAAATTTCTTTCACTTTTAGAATTAAAACGCATCTCGAATATCCCCTTTAAAAAGAGGGCGGGACAAAAGTCCTAGCCTCTCAATTGTCCTTGGATTGCCGAGCAAGACGCAGTGGTTGAGTGGGCTCTACTACGCTGATTGCATCAGCTTTTACAGCCCTACTCAACTGTCCCACTCTCATGTTCTATAATGGATAAACCTTGCGAAATTCTTCTAAAACAACCTTGCTGTCAGGTGTAAAAGTCAGGCCCGCTTTCTCCAGCCACTTCGTGAAGAATTCCTCGTGAACCTGCCACCAATAGGCAAGGGACTTATCTCCTTCCCCTTCCTTAAAGGCATGGTCGTCTGACACTTGATTGAAAGGCTGAACAGAAACCTTGGTGATTTCGACAATGCAGATAGCTTGATGTTGGCTGTCTAAAATCACATCAAAGGTTCCTTCTTGTGGAAGGGGTTCGTCCCCTACTGCATAGAGGTCGCAGGCTGAGGCAGTTGCTGTTTTTTCACCTGTAAACACCAAATCCGCTAAAAGGTCTGGTTCCACACCAAAAGCCCAGGCGTCTATCTCATCTCCAATAGAGGGGGTGATTTGCTTGTAGGCATTCCACATTTCTTGCGGTGTCATGATTGCTCCTTCTTTTCTTTTACCTTCCAATTTCTATAGCTTGTCAGTTCTAATTCTGGAAATCCTAGTAACTCTGCCTTCACCTTCAATACTATGGGTGAGGCAGTTTCTTCGGTAATCTGCTCGATCGGAAGCCAAATGGCATTTGCTGAATCATTGCTTCCATCAAGAACTTCATGAGGAAGGGATTTTTGAGAGTGTTCCAAGTCAAGTACTATATCATAAAAGGCCATGATATGGTGTACGACAAAGTCTTGCCCATCTTCTTGAACCAGCACATCATAGATTCTAGGGTTTGAATAATCGCTAAGCATATAGCCCGTCTCTTCCAGAACTTCTCTCTTGAGAGTTTCTGTCAGGCCCTCACCTGGTTCTTGACTACCACCAGGTAAATCAAAACGATGCTGATAAGGTCCTCTTGTTTTTTCAATGCAGAGCAGTTTCCCCTCTTGAAGACAAACTCCATAGACGCCAAAGTGATTTTTGATTTCCATATTCTTAACTTCCTAGCTTAATTTTTTAACACATAAATATCATCACATTAATCTTGGGTTGGGGGACACTCTTTATTAAATACATTTTGTCTATTTAACTATAACAGACTTTCAAAACAAAAAACGCAAGAGTTTTCCCCCTTGCGTTAAAACGTCATGTTGATATTCCACGACGTTCCATTATCATGGTGAGATATCCCCATGAATAACAATATTATCGTTTCTAAAGCTATTTTACCATATTTGTAAAGACTTTTCAACCAAAAATATACTGTCAATTATTTTGTGTTTACACAACTTATTTTACACTACCACCAATACATAGCAACTCCTTAATGATGAAGTCTTCATTGAGTGTGATAAAGACCAAAGCCTTGAAGATATAGCAAGTCTAATGGGTATAGCACCTAACTGGATGCCTGATAGCAACCTTCGAGCGAATGGATATGAATGTTCCTTTTACCAGAAGGATTAGAGACAAAAAACGGTTCACTACCCAATATATGGTAATGAACCGTTTTATATTACATAATAGTTGTCATGAGTTCTTTAACAATCTGAACTGATTTCTCAAAAGAAATATCTTGTGCATATTTGAATTGTCTTTGATAACGTGTCCAAAGTTGCTTTTGATACTCATCAGTTTCAATACTATTTAGCTGACTTTCCCAAATATCAATAGCCTCTTTACTTCCTCGTTTTTCTACAGTATTGGCCAGAGCTTTACGCAACACATCGAAATCTATCTCATCTTTTCTGGTATGGTACAAGGTAAAAAGGTCATAACGATCACGAGGACGTGTTGATGCTACTCCTCGGCTAATGATCGTTTCCAATTTTTCAGCTAGAACAGTTTCCAAATTATAAGTCCAAACCTCAATGGTTTCATTTGCTAATAGGGATGACATCGAATAAGTAATTTCTCTAGGTGTAATCTTATCACCCGTTGTAATGTCGATGAAAACAACCTCTCTTAAAGTATCAAATGTAGCATTGAGTTTTAGAGAAAATCCCCCGTATTCGTCATCTTGGTGAATCGGCTCTAGTTTATCTACTTCAAATGAAAAGACATCGTCCGAATCCGAAAGAATCTCTTCAAAGATGGTAATCAGATTTTCTTGACTAAGTGTAGTCCCTTTAAGCGTCACATCTAAATCCATTGTCGTTCGCTTATCAAGTGTCCTATTAGATAACCGCCTTTAACAATGAAAGAATCCTTATAGGAACTTTTAGCAATCAATTTCAATACCTGTTCAATCAGGAAGTTTTGCTGAAGCTGCTGGGCAGGAATACCTCTATCCTTAGCCATATTCTTAATCTTTGCCTTAAAGCTATTTGCATTGGAAAACATTAGGTTAATACCTCCATGTAAGATTGCAACTTATTAGTCACCTTGAATAACTGTGCATAGTGAAACAGTTTTGAAGAGTTAACTTTGTGATTTTGAAAATACATCTTAAATGCAGGAGCTATAACTTGAACATCAACTTGATAAACTGGTCTCAAACATTCTGCTAAAACTCTCTCCGGCTCGTAAACCTTAATCTTCTGCCCCACTTGTCGCTCAAGCTCAATAATTCCTTCATCATAATAAGAACGAAGAACTAACGGACGTATACCTTCTGATTTAACATTTTTTGTATTGGTTCCATAAGGAAAGCTCATCGTCATCTCAAAGGGAACTGTTAGTGATAATCCATGTAACCAAAGAGCTGTTTCTAAAGAAAAAATTCCTTTTGAAAAACGTTGCTGCGCCACAAACCATTCGTCCAGATAAGTATCAGGGAGGCGATATAACCCCTTTCCTTCAATCTCTACTTGTCCCTCATCAATCATTCTCAGCAATATTTTGTAAGGTAATTTCTCTTCAAGTACTTGTTGAAAGGTCAAAAATCCTTGATGTTGTTGAAAAGAAGCCATAATCATTTCAATATTATTCATAATAGCACTATCCTTTCGTAAGAAATAAAATGCTAACACTTTTATTAAATGTTAGCATTTTATTTCTTTTTTATCAACTATTTCGGGTTTAATTCCTTCAATAAGGATCCACCAGAGCACGAGTTTTTGGCAAGCAATAAAAACCAGTAGACCGTATAACCCTTTTAAAAAAGCCACGTATAAAATACGTAGCTTACCTTTCTACTGAACTGCAGGCCCTAAGTCGAGATAGAGAATGTCTCGCTTAGTCGCATACTGTAGTGCATGCTCATCAGCTTCAAACAAATCTGAAGCTAGAAACCTTTTTGTAAAGACTGTTTCGTCTTTACGCTTAAATGTTGCTGTATAACTATGTTTAGTCATTATCTTTCTCCTTTAATATTCGTACTGACCTTTGACTCCACTATAGAGCCAATACACAGCTTTATCGTAACCTTGCTGAAGGGTACCGTTAGCATCCTCCATTAGGTCTCTCAAGGAATAAAATCCTCGGTAACTGTCTAATGCAGATTCCATCAGACAGAAAAGATAGGTTGGCATATCTTTTGTTCCCCAAGCTAGAAGATCTAATTGACTTAAATCATCTCTTGCTTCTTTTGGAAAACGACTCGGAAAATTACTTGTCGTAAAATTTCCACATTCTTTTGCTCGCTGTAACATAATCAAGCGAGTTTCCAACATGTGTATATCAGCTTCTTGAAAAGCTTCTGCATGCTCTGTGGTAATAATCAACTTTGATAGACCAGGATTGATTTCCTCAACTTCATAATAAAGTGAAGATTCAAACGGGATCTCAATCGGAGGAAGGTTAGATACTCCCTCTCGATTCAAGACCACGTTCCTAACTGGTCGGCATAGCAAACTTTGTTGCATATCCGACTTGTTGCTATCAATAATCGACGCAATCCGGTCATCAATTAGGTCTGACGGAAATCCAGCAATATTACTATTATATTGGTGAACCTTTTCAATATAATAGAGTCCTTGAGTGATTGTCATTGTTTTCTCCTTTTTTATTCAGGTCAAGCCATTACAACATCGTCAAGACCGAGCTCCTTGAACTCTTCTTGTGTCTCGCTATTGCTTTCAGTTGTCTTCAATTTGATGACAACATTCAGCCCCATAGCACGTGCTTGTAACAATGCTGAAGCGAGTGCTGGTTCGGGTTTTCCCTCAACGAATAGGGTTTGAACCTTACGCTCCTTCATTTCCAGAATTCTCTTGAGATAAAGACAAGAGAGTTCCAAGAATGAATAGGATTGAGCGTTATCAATCTGAGGGAAAGTTGTAACGCCTTCAAGAAGGTCTTTGGCAAAAAGATCCGCAAAGACCTCTTGAGTTTTTTTGTTTTTATAAATATAGATATGTTTTTTTGTCATTGTTTTTCTCCTTTTTATTTTAGAAACTGGACTACCATAACTTCTCTACTTAACAGAAGGAAGCTCCTCGACACGACGTAAGAAAGAAAGCAGCTCCTTGCGCGTGTTGATGTCTTCAACATCTTCTGTTACTGGCGTATAGTAAGTAAGATGATACTCACCATTGTCCCAACTCTTAAAGACAGAAGACTGGCAGAACTCAATCTGGTCATCTTCTACCTGATAAACCAGGTTAGCCATGTAGCCATTATCAAAGTAATAGCGATGGAATACAACCTTACGATTGCTTCCCAAACGTACCAAAATTTCTGGATTTTGACGTTTATATTGGGTTGGTTTAATGAAAAACCCAAATTGTGACCTTAAACTAGTCATCTTTAAGTCTTCCATTGCTACCAACGCCTCATCATAAGAAATAGGCTTTAACCCACTTTGTTCTAACAAGGTATTGATAGCAACCATTCCATCCTTCTTAATAAAAAGATGGCTATTACCAGTCTTATTCAAAAACTGATGTAAGGTCATTCCTGAAAATGAACCATTAACCTCTTTATCAGAGGAAATACGTTCAAACAGTTTTCTTCCTAGTAAATTTGTTGATAATGTTGTCATTGTTTTTTCTCCTCCATAGAAAAAGAGGAAGGTGTAGCCTAGGGCTAATACCTTCCTCTTTCTCTAATGTATCAAATATGCGATGTATCTTGCACGATACACTATTTATAGCAGTAACTCACCACTGCATCTCATCAAGTTCTCGTGGGCTTAACTTACGCCCCAATTTTTCTTCAACACGCGCAGCCCAGACAAGATTGCCATTCTTAATCATTTCAATCTCCTCTAGTGTCTTGTAAGGTTTATTCGGTAAACCTGAAGACTTCCAGTCTGCCTTAAATTGTTCAACTATCCTCATGGTTAGCTTTCGCCTCCCTTCAAAAATCGGTCAATGAGCAACTGGCATGCTGCCGTATGAAACATCACACGATTGGTGTTTGCAATACGACTGCAACCGTAGCGACGTACGTAGTAATCTAAAAGAGCAGTCTTTGAAAGACAGATCATGACCCCCTCGAAACCACGATTGAAAGCATCTTGGGCAACATGTGCTAACAAAAGCCCTGCTATCCCTTGATTTTTCTTATCCATACGAACCTCTAACTTATGAACAAAGGTGTAAAAATCTCTAGGTTCTGGAGTGAACTCAATCATTCCAGAAACCTCCCCTTGAATCACAAAACCACTGGTCATAGCATCAGATGAACTCCTTACCGTCCAATCGACTTCAAAACCTTCTGACGTCAAATCAGATAAGGTCGAAATCGCATCTGAACTAAAGGTCCAAAAGAAGGTTTCTTTCATGCTTTGTCTCCTCGCTACATCTTTTTCTTTATACCTATTATAACACCATTTTTAGATAGACAGTCGGCCTAAAGCAAGCTCTTGGTCATAGACTTCCTCTAGCTCTTTTAGATAAGACTCTGAGTAATCTCCAAGGTCTTCATCTGTTAAGAGTTCAGTGGTTACCCCTTTACCTGGGACATTGCGAGTCAGTACGGTTGCTTTATAAATAAAGTTCACGCCAGACTCTGCATCCACATAATCAAATGTGGCAGACATTGGGATATCACTAAGAGTGCTATCTTGCTTTAAGATGTTAGTCAAAAAGCTATCGATATTCTCTCGAATATTCCAGTTCCCACAAGCTGTAAAAGGAAGTGTCGCTGAGACAACTCCTTCTTCAGTTGTGATACAATCTGCTTTTCTTGGATGACCTTTTAGAGTCGTTGGGGTCCAAGCTTTGGCATTGATTACCCTATGAGTAGCCACAAGCACCTCAATATCTGAAAATGTTGGTGCGGAAATAGTTACCTTTCCAAAGGCATCAGAAATATTTCCCATTGTTTTTCTCCTTTCCTAGAAACAACGCATTCTTCCGTTATCTCTAAAAGAATAGTAATTATCCTTCGTTACGATAACATGGTCTAAGACCTCCATCTCAAAGAGCTTTGCAGCATCTTCAAGGGCCTCAGTAACATTAATATCATTACTGGAAGGATATACACTTCCAGAGGGATGGTTATGAGCTACCAGCACGTAGCGAGCTAAATTCTTCACTGCATAGTGTAAAATCTCTCTTGGACACGCCATACTACGATGAACGCTACCGATGAAAACTACTCGCTCCTCGATAACGTTATAATGCACGTCTAAGTACCACACTACAAGATGCTCTTGCTTCTTATGTCCATAGGCTTTTTGGATACTTTGAGCAAAATATCCAGTCCCAGTGACACAAGTTGGCTTTTCTTCCTCACCTTCTGAACGTTTAAAAAGTTCAAGCATTGAAAGAAAGGCAATAGCATCTCTCTGAGTTAATCCATAATGTTTTAACTCCTCGATACTTAACTCACAGACCTTCTTAAAATCTCCTTGCAATTCAGAATACAAGGCATCGATCTTTTCTGAAGGAATCCAGTGAGAAAAAGTCCTTTTGAATAGCTCTCTATCACCAAAGTCTCTAGGATGCCTTACTTGCCTCCTAGTAATTTTTTTATCAGTCATTGTTTTCTCCTTTACCTGTTAAACCACAAGCCATTTTGCCTGCAGTTGCATAGCGACGGCTACGGTTGTGCTTACTTTAAAAAGCAGACGCTCTTTGTTATCTCTTGCAACTACAACAGCAGCACTCCCCTTATACAAAACCGAAATGGTACTTTTTCGAGGAAGTGCTTCTAGCAGAATACTGATTCTATCCATAACGACCTCCTCCTAGGCTGGGGCTACTACCCACATAGAGCGGATAGCTTGCACCTTTCTATTCGTCTCTGCACGGTCTAAGTGACAATCGCTATCAAAATTAGTACCGTAGACATCTTCGTATACCTCTCGCATACGTTTGCCCAGGTCCTCAATATGAGACAATTGCGCTTTCGAGGCACGTGCATTGAGGTCAGTCATATAACGATGATAAGCTTTTCTAAACATCGCATTTAATCTGGCATCATTCTCTAGGTACCATTTAAGGGAATAGTTCTTGTAGTGCTCTTGTAGCCACAAGGCTTTTTCTCTTTTTGTCATTGTTTTTCTCCTTTATAAAATAAAAAAATGGCCCCTAGGACCATTTTTCTGTTCTTGTTTTGAGGACTGTCAGTTCGTTAAGCAGGGCTTCGTAGTAAAGTCTCCGTTTCAGACGTGACGAAAACAAATCCACAAATTCCTTGTAGTAATGAATATCTTCATTCGTATAGGATTTACAGGGACGGTCTTCATCATAAACGATTAACCAGACTCTTTCTCCAGGGACAGCTTCACTCATTGTATTGACTCCTCTGTTATCCAGAGCTTCAAGACCCGCTAGTGAAACATACCCTACTCGAACCTTATGCCCGTCGTTCTTTAGATAAGTACACACTTTCGCCATACATTGCCTATGTTTTTTGGGCTTATGGGCACCCTCTAAAAAACACAGTATATTAATAATAGACGTCTCCTTCCTTTGTTCAACTACGAAAAAGGTGTTGAATCCCTTCTATCAAAAGAATAGGGATTAGAAATACCACGGCAACTACAGGTTTAAAAACCAATTTGTTTCGAAGTAACTTACATAGGAAAAAATAGTCTAGAATGGCCACTAACCCAATAAACAACAACTCTGGAAGTGTCTGTTTAAAGAAAGTGTACCAAACTTGTTGTTCGACATAAGTTCGGTTTGAATGGAAAAGATCTAAAACACTGGTGATTGTTTATCTGACAAAGTAGTCACGACTAATCACCTCTTTTTGCTTCTGTTGCAAAGCATGGTTGTACATATTTAGCAAAGATTCCTTCTTAATAGAGTCCTCTTCTGCGATATATGCTTCAAAAAGATCGTTAATGTTTTGCATATCCATTCCTACCTTCGTCTTTATAATATCATGTTGTATAATTCTCTTCCTATTATATCATACTCTTTCTCACCCAGGGATAGTTCTACCTTCTGGCTAATGTTCACTTAAAGCCAATCAGGTAAATGGCACTAATGAACATTTCTCTTATGTTGTTGCCGTAATAAAGCCTGACCACTTTTTGTTCTACACCTATTGCTGTTGTGCTTGCTGACGTTGTTTAGAAACAAAATCAGATAAAGCTTTGAGTTGAACAGTCAACCCTTGGCTTTCTCCTAGCTGAGACCACTCAAGCAACTGGCTTTCTGTCGCTCCAAGAGACAATGCAGCTTCTTCACCACGAGCAACCATTTGAATCAGTTGATCATCGTTACAAGCAGCTTTTATCCCTTTTGTAGCTGTTTCACTCTTTTGTGGAACTACTTCAGACTCGCTAGTTGCTTGTGATACACTATCACTTGCCACTTTGTTATCTGATGTCACCTCACTAAGTGATGTCTGTTCACTGCTACTCAAAGAAGTAGCAAGTGACACAGACTTGGCTGTCTTTCCATAGCGAGCACCTGTTGGCTTACGAGGTGTTTTCGTTTGGGCTTTTGACTGATACTTATGGTTACTATCATAATTACCAGTCTGTTGAACTGATTGCGATTGATTTGGCACATTGTCCATATCTAGTTCTTCGCTATCAGCCTCAATGCCAAGAAGTGTTTTGACCTCGTATCGACGTAGGTAAGTCACCTGAGCTCCTAGATTCTTTATGTCATTGACATTATAGAATACAGGAACCGACTCAATGTCGTAAGAGACACCACTTTCGTGAAGTAGTGTCGTCACAACTTTGATCCCATTGGCATTACCAAACGGGATATGTTTGGTTTGTTGCGTCAAAGTTAGCCCATTCTTATTGAGTGCTGGACGTACAGCCCCTAAAATCTCTGATAGAGGGGCGAACTTAAAGTCCACGTTCTTAAACGTGACTCTACTTGTTGCTGTTACAGACTCGAACTCAGCTTGAGCCTTGGCCAAAGCCTCAAACAATGGAGCCATAAGCTCTGGCTCCTGTTTAGAATGGTCTTTTTTTACTTGTTCAGCCTTTTGCCATTCTAATTGCATTTCCGCCTTAGCTAAAGCTACTTTAGCTTCAATAAGTTCAGCTAGCATGTTTGTGTTATTTACCATAGTTTCAGTCATTATTTTTTCTCCTTTTGCAAAAAAAGACAACCTATTGGTCGCCTGTTTCTTTCTTATTGTTGTAAAAATTCTGCCACTGTTTTTGCTGTTACTAACGACTTATTCGTTAAACAGTAATCACAGTGCCCACATCCTTCGACAGACTTATGTGCCAAAGCATCTTTAAGTACTTCAACATGCCCATAGAAGATGTCTCTCCCCATTTCAATGATAGTATCATCGATTAGAATTAACTCCTTATCTGGAACAGGTTCTTTTGAAACCGCCATAATATAAGGTGTAAACTCATAACCGTAGGTTTGCTTCAGCAACTCTTGATATACGTACATTTGTAGCGTATACTGATATTCTACAATGTTATAGAGAAGAGACTTCGTATAACGATGAAGTGTCGTCGAATATTTTTCCGACTGAAGACTCTCCATCGTTTTCAGGTCTATGAAATAACCGCCTGAAAGATTCAGACTATCAATTTTGCACTTGAAGGGAATCCCTTCTAACGTACCAGTGATAATCCGTTCTTTCTCCACCATTTCATCATCTGTACCATGATACAAACGAATAAAAAGCTCCTCTTTTTCTAAAGCAGCAATCATCTTATCTGCTTGTTTGAAAGGGGCTTTTACTTGGCCAGCGGTTTTTCCTCGTTGACTTATGATCTTATCTTGATTCCTTTCCAAAAAAGCTTCATGAGCTTCTTTATTCTCATAATAAGAATGAACATAATTACCAACAAGTAGGCTTTCTGTCTCTGTTTTCTCAGGCCAAAAGCCCAAGTCAACGACTTCCTGCCTTAAGGGACATTTGATGTACTCCTTCAAACGAGAAGTAGACATGTAATGCCTATCTTGGTAGTAATTATCCTCTGTCAATGGAGGTAGAATTGCTACTTCTTCTATCATTTTTCTCCTTTCATAAACAAAAAGAGCTCAGTATGACTGAACTCTCTCTATTTTCTCTTGAAACCCTAGAAAGGAATATTCTCGAACATAGAAGGATCTAGAGGTTCTCCACCTCCAGGAAAGCCCCCTTCTGCAGGTCCAAAATCTGGACTTTGCGAAGAAGTGTTACTATGATCACGAGGCTGCAAGTTGTCAAAGTTTGACACATTAACCTCGGTCACATAGACACGTTGACCTTGCTGATTCTCGTAGCTACGAGTTTGCAAACGTCCCTCAACTGTCACAAGATATCCTTTCTTGATCCAGTTTGAGAAATTCTCTCCCTGCTTCCCCCAAATAACTAGAGGGAAAAAGTCGCTTTCTCGCTCCCCATTTTGATTTTTGAAATCACGAGGGCAAGCGATACGAGCAGTCGCCACCGCCTTGTTCGAAGGTGTGTAGCGAAGCTCAACATCGGCTACAAGACGTCCTGTTAGAATTACTTTATTAATCATTGCTTTCTCCTTTGATATTGAATGTTGTTTAACGACCGTAATGAAGACCACCTAAGGTGTCCTCATACTCTACCCACCAATCTGCTGGGTCTTGAGACTCACGTAATTCCCTACCAGTAGGTTTACATAAGTCGGTATTCCCTTTTTCGTTTCTGAAGGTTCTTGAAAAAATACCTTCAGTTGAAATTTCAACAAATTTTGCCATGTTTTTCTCCTTTCTTAATCCTCTGCTACGACTTCAATGTCGAGGAATACGATTTCCCCTTCATCTAATACATCAGAAAACTTATGGCTTTTTCCACAAAATTCTTTGTAGCCTTTCTTGGTGAAATGGCTACGTGGGGAAACTCTCTCAAGTTTCCCTTTAACATTATCATTAGACCAAGAAGTCTTAGGATCTACCTCCCCAGATAGAACTAAAGTAGCCCAATCTGAAGCAGAAATCACCATGCCGTCAGCATCAAAAAATACTTTTTTTGATGCTGTCATTTGTTGTTTTCTTGCTGCTCTATAAGTAGAGCTTGTTTTGAAAGAATTTCTCATTGTCTTTCTCCTTTAAAAATTGTTGTTGTAAAGTGACCTTGGAAAGCCTCGAACACCTGTTCGTAGACTTTCCTCCGTATGCCGACAAATTAGAGTTGGGAACACCTCTTCCTCACCTCTAATCATCGAGATGTCGCCTTTCTTTTTGTCCAACTACCTAAACTCAAAACAAAAAAAGCATAACAAAGAAGCCGGCAAGCCTTGTCTCAAAAAACAAGGATGCGCGTGCCTATGGCAAACCATAGGAAAAACTTCTCGTTATGCTCAGTTGCTAATAACGTTTGTGTAGCCTTTCAAAGTAAGTAAAGGCAAAATTATCTCGTACCTGTTATAAGCGTCAAGCCCCTTCTTCTGTCTGATGGCTTAACTGATAGCTAAAAGCGAGTACGCTCCCTTTTAACCTTTTAAACATGGTATGCATGTCACTGGGACAGAACCAGTAATCGCATCTCCTCCTCCATGTTTCCTCTTTTCTCAAGTCACGTGACTATGAGTTCACCGTTTGAGGTGGTGAAATAGATATAAATAATAATATTTATGTCTTTAGTATAGCAAACGCATGAAAAAATATCAACTTAAGATTAAAGGTGACTTACAGTAAAATAAAAAAAACACCTAAAAGGTGCATGATATACATTTTATGCTTTAGTCCCACGTCAATTAGAACAGTAACAAAACTTTGTAACTGGCGAGGTCCTATTTGCAACATTTTAGTGCCATATCAAATAGAACGGTAACAAAACTTCTAGGCAGCAATCATAGATATAATGTAAGTTTTAGTTCCATGTCAAATAGAACAGTAACAAAACCTTGTACTATAAAGGTTAAACTTCCTCTAAGTTTTAGTCCCATGTCAATTAGAACAGTAACAAAACGACATGGACCAGCTCCCGACCTTCTTGCCTTGGCTTCCGGTTAGGCTATCTGGTATTTACAAGGTTATTCATAATTACCTTGAAGGTTCCTAAATAAACCTTTTTAGTTATTATAACATATTTATCGTTTGAGGCAAGGAATCAAGCAAATAACCCTATATCACTTATTCTTATGTTTAATCTTGTTCAGTTTAAGGTCTTTGAAAGAAAGTTTATTCTCTAAAATAGCCACAAATTCATATGGAGCATTAAACATAATTTCAAAGCCTTTTTGTTTACGCTGGTCAAACCAAGACATCTCTTCTGGGTTATAATCCTTACGAGATTGCAAGGATTTGAAGTCCTCTTGATAAAGAGTAAAGGTATCACCCAACATCAAGATCTGATTAGCAATCCGTCCAAAACGGTTCTTTCGTGCTTTTTTTACCTTATGCCAGATATAACGTTTTTGGTCTAGAAGTTTCTTATAGGCTGAGTCCTGCATCCATGCTCTCTTCCCTTTTTTCGGAACACCATTTTCATCGTAGTTGTCTGGGTTTAAGGCTCTACGCTTACTTTCTATAGCTCTATCTAAGTCCTCCAACCGTTTACTATACCCAAAATCATTGGAAAGGTCATAAACAATAGTCTCATTATCACGCGCAGCCACGCGCAGCAGTGATCGCCATCTGCTCTACAGATAACTTGATTTCCACGTTTCCTTTATTTGGTAGCTCATGGTCTAATCCATAAGGAACACCATCAAAGACTAATAAGATACTGTATTTCCAAACATTTCCCTTAACAAGAGTCCGTTTAAGAGCATATAACGCTAATTTTTGAAATTCCAGTGCATAGGCAACCTTAATCTCTTGGCCTCGACGAAAAGCAAAAGGAATAAATAACTTGTCGTTTCTGCCTTTACCAGTCGCAAAGAATACCCCTTCATCAGTCACGTAGTTATTGCATTTACGGTACCATAAAGTCGTAAAATCCACTAAGCGACCAACTGAGACATGATTGCTACTTTCTCCTTGCTTACGACGCTGAAGATAGGCCCCTTTAACTGTCTGACTAAGAATTTCCATAGTAGACCAGTGGATTATCCCTTCTTCTGCATACCTTTCATACATAGCAGTTGCTTGTCCTAATTCTTTATATCGGATGAATTTGCCACTATTAAGACCAAATCTATCATTTAAGGCTATCCAATCTGCTTTAAGTGTCTCCGAAAGCTCCTTATGTGTTTCCTTCATAGAGAGTTTCTTTGTCTTGTCTTTCTCTTTAGAGATAGCTTCCTTTAACTCTGCTAGCTCTTTAGTACGTAGAGACAAAGACTTATATTCCTCTGAGCTAACACGGCGATGCTCTTGACAGTTGATCCAATTTGTTACGGCTCGTTTTAACTTGTAGCCATATTTAAAACGTTTGGCTAGAAAATCAGCATAACCTTTGGTATTCAAAGGGATCTCTAAAGTATACACTCTCCTACTCCTTTCTCCGAGAACATCCTCTGGCTAATTTGCCATATAGACCTAGTCTCTCATATATCGAAGACACCTCTTATGATGCCTTCTCATTCACTTGTTGTATTTAAGGCCTCAACGTTACAGAGCCAATTTTTCCATTCCAATAGTAAACTAGATTAGTATAAATTCTCCCACTGTGTGATGGAGTCTGGAAGTATTGCTTTATAATTCTCGTAAAAGTTAATTAATTCACTTGGTGTAATAACAACAATATTATCCACCTTATCAGCATTCAATACTTCTGGTGCAAAGAGGAACACTTCATAACCATTCTGGGTAAAATCAGCAAATTGTAATGCATCGAGTGCTTCGGCTTTTCTACCCTTTACTTGAACAACTGCCTTTCTCACCCGTTTAAGATCTCTAGATAAAAACTCGCATTCTACTTTTATAGTCGTCGATTTGCTTGCAATAGAATTCGAAAGAACATAATAGTCATATTTTACCTGTATATAGGAAATCACTAGCTCTTCCAAATCAAAATCAGGCAGGTTATCCAATAAACTACCTTCTAAACGAGCAACATCGTAGTGATTCGTTTGAGATAGTTTATTATAAATAGCTTTTGAGTACTCAACTATAATAGCATCATAAATTTTCTGAGCCGTTCCAGCATTAGCTCTGTTAAATGCTGCTTTGATTTGTCCTGGCACTTGCATACCGAATTTATAAGCATCTATCGGTAAAAGTGCTCCTATGTCTAATCTTTTGTCACACCTTGTAAGTACCTCACCTTTAGCTCTACATATCCAATAATTACCATCTAAA
>JAFHAZ010000043.1:0-3414 GCA_016939315.1 Streptococcus sp.
TGCCGGATAGGTGAAGAAATTGGTGTGCAACGGAAAACGATTGATGGCATTCACCTGAAGGTCGTGCCATTCTGTGTAAGTTGGCTGTTGGATGGTCGTCTTATTCAACGACTTAATGGCAGTCTTCGGTTTGGTTGCACCAAAGGTTGCCATTGCTAATCCTGCCAAACTCAATGTTACGAACAGTCTCTGTTTCATGTTTGTTAGTTATTTATACATTAGATTGAAATTACACCTTATTATATATAGGCTATTCTATACCTTATTATATATAGGCATATCCTTGAGCATCTTATATGCCTCCATGTTGCCGGTAGCCTCAGCTAAGCAACTGCAAATATATGAAAATTAAGTTAGAAACAAGCAGAACGACCGTATTTTTTAGTGTTAAAAAAATAACACGGACAAATTGAATTTGTCCGGCTCTTTTGCCCGAACCCTTGTAATAACTTGATAAATAGCTACTTACAAGAAGCCGGACAATTTGTCCGGACAAATTCAATTTGTCCGTGTTATTTTTTTAGAGAAGCCTGCAAGAGGTTAAGCTCTTGCAGTATACAAAACGGTGAGTTACGCTATCAAAAACTATGAGTTTTGACCCACAAAACTATGAGTTAGATTCGTTAACATAAAGTTCTAAAGCAGCCAAAGGAGAATAAGAGAGGTTGGAACGTAAACAGTTGGGAATGAGTAGATTTGCACAAAGTTGCCGAATCGGCATAAAGCAAGCGAGTGAGGAATATTGAAGTAGTTCAGTTACTAAATCGTGAGCCACAGTTACCTATGCAAAGCAGGTAACAATGCGGAAAGGCTACTTTGTGCATCAACGGATTTTATTGCGCTGATTCTCAATGTTTTGCGTATCAAGGAACGCTTACAAAATGATTATATTTGCACACTCAAAATGTAAGCGTTATGAAAATCGAAAAATTCAAGGTGTTGCTCTACCTAAAAAAGAGCGGAATGGACAAGAATGGAAAAGCTCCCATCATGGGACGCATCACGGTGAACAGGACTATGGCGCAGTTCTCCTGCAAGTTGTCTTGCACTCCATCGCTTTGGAATCCTCGTGCCAGCCGATTGGAGGGCAAGAGCAAGGAAGCCGTGGAGACCAACAAGGACATCGAGCAGTTGTTGCTTTCCATCCAAAAGGCTTTCGATGTGCTTGTGGAAAAGAGAACGGACTTCGAGGCTAAGGATGTCAAGGAGGCTTTGCAGGGCAGCGTCAAGACACAGACCACCCTTCTCTCCTTCGTGGACGAGCATATCAGTGAACTCAGCACCCATGAGGGCATCGATATGTCGAAGAGCAGTGTCTGGACTTACAGAAAGATTCGCAAGAATCTCGCTGAGTTCATCGGGGAGAAGTATAGGTTGACTGATTTGGCTTTCGGACAGCTGACCGAGCCTTTCATCAGTGACTTTCACCATTACCTGCTTGACGAGAAAGGCTTTTCATCAGGAACCATCACCATCTATGTGTCGCTCTTCAAGAAGATGTGCCGCATCGCCTTTGAGCGAGGCTTGTGCAAGAACCTGCTGTTCGCCCATTATCGGGTTGGCACTCCAAGGGTTACGACACCCAAGGCTCTCAGCATGTCTGATTTCATAAAAATCCGTGATGTGGAACTGCCCGAAGACAAGCCGAGACTATCCGTTAGCCGTGACCTGTTTCTTTTCGCCTGCTATGCAGGAACAGCCTTCATAGACACCGTTTCCATCACGAAAGCCAATGTCAAGGTGTTGGAGGATGGCGACAAATGGCTCGTCTATAACCGCAAGAAGACCGGAACACTTGCCAGGGTGAAACTCCTGCCCGAGGCGTTGGAGCTGATGGCGAAATACGAGGACGAGGCAAGAGATACCCTTTTCCCATTGCTGAGCACGAATCGTGTTCGTATCGATCTC
This sequence comes from Streptococcus sp., assembly GCA_016939315.1. GTDB lineage: Bacteria > Bacillota > Bacilli > Lactobacillales > Streptococcaceae > Streptococcus. Next base: position 1,909 of record JAFHAZ010000043.1, read on the forward strand.
ATCACCATCTGCAAGTTGGCGGAAACGAGCAAGACCTATTCCTACCATTCGGGACGACACTCGTTCGCCAGCCTCATTACGCTGGAGGCTGGTGTGCCGATGGAGACCATCTGCAAGATGCTCGGTCACAAGGATGTGAAGATGACGCAGCGGTATGCGAGAGTGACCCAAAAGAAGCTGTTTGAGGACATGGACAAGTTCATCGCTGCAACCGAGAAGGACTTTATTCTCGCATTATGAACAAGGCTTTCAACTTTTCTTTTCACAGTTCAACTACATTATTATATTATAAGGACAACAACTATGAGCAGAAGTACATTTTCAATTTTGCCTTACATCAACAGACAGAAGGTGAAGGCAGACGGAACAGCCAACATACTTTGCCGCATCACCGTTGACGGCAAAAGTGCAGCCATTTCCACAGGCATATCCTGTACACCACAGGAGTGGAACGCCAAGAAGGGAGAGGTACGGAACGCAAGGGACAACGGACGATTGGCAAGTTTCCTTGCTGAGGTCAAGGATAAATACAACTCACTTCTTACCGCCAATGGCATCATCACCGTGGAAATGTTGAAGGCTGTGTTGAAGGACAAGGACACGACAGGAAGGTTCTTGCTGAACTTTGGTGATACCATCGTGGAATGGTATCGAACCTCAAAAGCCAGACAAACCTTTCTGCACAAGCGAACATGGCAGAAGAACCTGAGAGCCTTTGTCCATTCGTTGGATAAGGACGACATCGCCTTTGAGGACATAGACGAGAATTTCGGGGAGGAATACAAGCTATTCCTGAAACGAGACCAGGGACGTATCGACAGCTACGTGAACCATTGCCTTCTCTGGCTGAACATGTTGATGTACAAGGCAGTGGACAGGAGCATTATCCGCTTCAATCCCATAGCCAAGATAGGGTATGAGAAGAAGGCAGCCCCGAAGATGACCCATATCAGCAAGGCAGACTTCATCAAGATGCTCTCTACCCCGATGGCTGACGAGCGAACGGAGCTTGCACGCAGATGTTTCATTTTTGCCTCGCTCACCTCCTTATCCTATATAGATGTAAAGAAACTGTACCCTCACCATATCAGTGAGAACTCCGATGGCAGGAAGTTCATCCGCAAGGAAAGAGAGAAGACAGGCGTGGAGTTCTTCGTGCCACTCCATCCGATAGCCGAGAAGATTCTTTCGCTCTACAATACCACGGACGACAGCAAGCCTGTTTTTCCACTGGGTGAGAAGAAAGACATCTATCTTGATGTGCATACCCTTGGAATGGTGCTTGGCATAAGTAATAAGTTGGGATTCCACGCCAGCCGCCATACATTCGGAGTCTTGATGCTCAACGAGGACATTCCCATCGGCAGCATAGCCAAGATGATGGGACACGCAGACATCACAAGCACACAGGTCTATGCGCAGGTGACGGAGCAGAAGATTTCAAATGACATGGATAAGCTTATTGCCAAGCGAGAAAGGAACAGATTATCGAACGAAAAAACTATT
>JAFHAZ010000044.1:0-3994 GCA_016939315.1 Streptococcus sp.
TATCGCATCTGAAACGATGTTTTTAAGCAATCCGTCCCGAACGCTGCATCTAAAATCAGAATGTGTACCGTGATCCCGACAAGGAAAGTAACAACGAAAAGTGTAAATGCCGCCAGAATTTTGGTAATTGCTAATTGTTTACGCCCGTATTTGGTGGTTCGCAGGATGCTGTCACCGCCCGTTTGATATTCTCCAGCAAAAGTAGGAGCTGCGATTGCCACACACAAAATAGCAAGGCACAAAATATACAACTCAATATAATCAAATGCATCTTTAGAAATTCCAGAATGAAGATAAAATGGCGTATCAAGTTCTGAATATTTTTCAAGAGCTTTCTGTTGTGCGGTTTCGTTTTCTCTTTGTTCATTCCGCATGACATCCTGTAAATGTTCTGCGCACTTTTCATAATAGGCTCCGTCAATGTCATTCGGGTCAATATCCATTAAATCAGCACCAATGCCTGTTAATGGATCAGCAAACGCTTCGGACAGACCCATCAGCAAGTGACGGAACGGGACGATTTTTTCAATAAATACAGCCAGAGGAAAGCCCTCTTCCTCGACTGGCCCATATTCTCGAACGCAGCTTTGATAAGTTTCCAAAGCCGATTTGATCCTATCCGGGGTCACTTCACCAGCGGATGTTTTATATAAATCTTGTTTGTATTTGATCGCTGCCAAGCCGTTTAATTCTGTAACCGTGCCATCTTTGTTTGGACGGTTAATACCCTCAAATGAAATAGGCAGGTATGCCATGGCTACGGAAAGCAAAAGTGCGATTGCAAGTAAAATCAGGGTGCGCCGTGACTTCAAAATACGTTTTAGTTCAAGTCTAAAGAGCCACATATTATCTGTCCTCCTTTTCCAAGTCTGTCTGCGGGAACAACCACAGATACAGATCTTCCAATCGTGGCTCCGTTGTAACAGACCCATCAATTTCCGAATGTTCGGACAGATAACGAATAGAAACCTGATTGTGATCTTCGCCTCGCTGATTGATAATGCGCAGCCGCATTTCACATTCCGGCAGCTTTGAGGTCGGAATTATGCAATTCCAAACCTTGCCCTCAATCCGCTTGACAAGTTCTGCGGTAGTTCCGACATCAACAATTTCTCCGGCTTTCATAATTGCGTTGCGCGTAGAAATATATTCTATGTCAGATACGATATGGGTGGAAATCAACACGATTCGATCATGCGAAAACTCGGAAATGAAATTCCGCAGACGCACGCGCTCCCCGGGATCAAGTCCTGCTGTCGGTTCGTCCATGACAAGTATCTCCGGGTCGTTCAACATAGCCTGCGCAATACCAACACGACGCTTCATGCCGCCTGACAGATTGGAGATTTTTTTCTTTTTCACATCGGAGAGCGAAAGAATGTCCAACAAATGATTGATCTTTTGGGTGGTTGCCCTTGTAGGAATATCTTTCAGCGCAGCCATATACTCCAAATAATCTTTGACCGTAAAATCCCGGTGATACCCAAAATCCTGCGGCAGAAAGCCAAACTTGCTTCGGTAGACTTCACCTAACTCTCGAATGTCTTTTCCGTCATAGTAAACCGCTCCGTTGGTTGGTGTCATAATATCAGCAATCATGCGCATGAGCGTGGTTTTCCCTGCACCATTCGCCCCCAAAAGTCCCCAAACGCCGGGAGTCAATGTCAGATTGACATCATTTACTGCTGTTTTGTCTTTGAACTGCTTGCTTAAATGCTCTATTTTCAGTTCCATGCTTACACTCCTTTCTTTTGCTTCAGCTGAACAATAAAAAGCCCTTGTTCGATAATCATTGTACCGAACAAAGGCTTTTCAATCTCAAAAATCACACGCTTAAATTCCTAAGTAATTCCTAAGATCACATTCTTATTTTCCTAAGCGGAAAGTGGTAATGTAATCACAAAGTCTATGGTTTCGTTTTGACTGGATGCAGTAATCTTTCCACCATGTAAATGTATAATTTCTTCCGCAATAGAAAGACCAAGTCCCGCACCACCTGTATTAGAAAGCCGAGCATCATCCAAGCGATTGAATTTTTCAAATATACTGTTAAGCTGTTCCTGTGGAATTGTTTTTCCATGATTTTCAAAAGTGATCTGAATATCATGCTCTAACCGTTTGGCGGATATAGTGATTTCTGTCTGCGGGTAACTATATGACGCAGCATTTCGTAAAAGATTACTGAAAACTCTCGCCAGTTTTTCAGGGTCAGCGTTCACGGATAAGTTATCCTCCGCAGTAAATACCGCTGTATTGCCATTTGCGGAGAGTGTCGGATATATTTCATCTATTACCTGCGCAATCAGACAATGTAAATCCACAGTTTCTTTTTTGATAATAACCGTATGTGCATTGTACTTGGTAATTTCAAAAAGTTCATTGATGAGCTTTTCAAGGCGCTCTGCCTTATTCAACGCCACTTTTACATACTTTTCCTTTTGCTGTTCAGGCATGTCAGGGGCTTCATGGAGCAGGCTCAAATAGCCGATTACCGTTGTGAGAGGGGTGCGTATATCATGTGCCAGATACATAATAATTTCATTTTTCTTTTCTTCTGCCTGCTTTGCAGCCTGCTTGCTCAACAGAACAGACATTTTAATCTGATTGAGCTGTTCCTCCAGTTCTTTCAGTGGCTCAGACAACGATACTGTATGATTGTTCTGCTCATAGACCGTTTGGGTTGCGTCAATTACTTCATCCAGATAGCCCCACGGCTTTTTCCAATAGTAATTGAAGATACATATAAAGCCGAGCATCAGATACAAAATAAAAAGCAGATCAAGCCGCCAGTAGAGCCATGCAAAAATACCGTTGTCAAATTTTGAAAAGATGTAGTCCAAGATAAGGGTCAAACCATATCCAACAACGGTATAAACCAGCAATGATAGGTATAAGCGCACTTTAAGGCGCTTTTCTGTTGTCATTTCTTTATTCGACATGAGAATACACCTCCTACCGATTAGCAAACAGAAGAAAGCCAAGCAGACCAATCACGACAACACTTACTATGCCTGCCAGAATGGAAAACAGTCTGTTTGCTTTTATTCTATTTCCGATTAACCGGGCTGCCATCGAATATACAGCAAGCCCCAAAAGACCACCTGCCGTATTTGTAAGTACATCAGTAATATCAGAACGTCCGACTGCTAAGATATACTGCATAGTTTCCAATAAAAAACTTGTTCCAGCAATCAGCATGAACTTCACATATAATTTTGTTCTTGGCAGAAGCATTTGAAGATAAATGCCCATAGGAACAAAAATCAAGAAATTTTCGAGTACCTCTGTTAAGTGAAATGCTGCGCCAACTTCTTTGTCATAGTGAAAAGGAATAAGGTTTATACTCCTTACTTTATCCAGATCACTGATTGAAAACTGTAGTTTGAACAGTATGATCCAAACCAGAAGTGCCAGATAAATTAAGAATAAAATAGTTGCCAAACAATTTGATTTTCTCTTCATAGCGTTCTCCTTTCGCTTAAATTTTGTAGCCGACACCCCAAATCGTTTTAATATACTGCGGAGTATCGGAAGTATCGTTCAGTTTCTCGCGCAGATGCCGGATATGCACAGTAATTGTGCTGCTGTTTTTAGAGTAGTATTCATCTTTCCAAACCGCATGAAACAGTTCCTCAATGCTTACAACATTTCCAGCACTTGACAAAAGGACGTGGAGAATAGAAAATTCTGTCGGGGTTAGAGAAACAGGTTCCCCGTCTAACAGACATTCATGGGTCTGCACATTCAAGCACAATTTGTTATAGGAAAGCTCCGATGGAACTTTCTCTGTGATGATACCGGGCGAATATTTCTTGTAACGTCTTAACTGCGCTTTCACTCTGGCAACTACTTCAAGTGGGCGAAAAGGTTTTGTCACATAATCGTCTGCGCCCAACGTCAGCCCCGTTATTTTATCCGTTTCCTCAATTTTAGCCGTTAGCATTATGATTGGATAAGTGTATTTCTTTCGGATAAGCTGGCAAAGTGAAAAGCC
>JAFHAZ010000045.1:0-2229 GCA_016939315.1 Streptococcus sp.
TTCTTCACGAGGCAGACCTCAGCGCTATTCTGACCTTGCCATCACGACTGTGCTGGTCATTAAACGCGTATTCAGGCTGACCCTGCGCGCTGCGCAGGGCTTTATTGATTCCATTTTTTCTCTGATGAACGTTCCGCTACGCTGCCCGGATTACAGCTGTGTCAGCAGGCGGGCAAAGTCGGTTAATGTCAGTTTCAAAACGCCCACCCGGGGTGAAATCGCACACCTGGTAATTGATTCCACCGGGCTGAAGGTCTTCGGTGAAGGCGAGTGGAAAGTCAAAAAGCATGGCCAGGAACGCCGCCGTATCTGGCGTAAGCTGCATCTCGCCGTTGACAGTAAAACACATGAAATCATCTGCGCTGACCTGTCGCTGAACAATGTGACGGACTCAGAAGCCTTCCCGGGTCTTATCCGGCAGACTCACAGAAAAATCAGGGCAGCATCGGCAGACGGCGCTTACGACACCCGGCTCTGTCACGATGAACTGCGGCGTAAGAAAATCAGCGCGCTTATCCCGCCCCGAAAAGGTGCGGGTTACTGGCCCGGTGAATATGCAGACCGTAATCGTGCAGTGGCTAATCAGCGAATGACCGGGAGTAATGCGCGGTGGAAATGGACAACAGATTACAACCGTCGCTCGATAGCGGAAACGGCGATGTACCGGGTAAAACAGCTGTTCGGGGGTTCACTGACGCTGCGTGACTACGATGGTCAGGTTGCGGAGGCTATGGCCCTGGTACGAGCGCTGAACAAAATGACGAAAGCAGGTATGCCTGAAAGCGTGCGTATTGCCTGAAAACACAACCCGCTACGGGGGAGACTTACCCGAAATCTGATTTATTCATAGATGGTCGCCTCCTGTTTGCCAAGCTAAATATGTTGTGGTGGCTTTACTGGTCATCGATTGCAGCCATAGATCCGGACTTTGCCGAGGTGATGTAAAATACCTCTGTCCCTGATGGAATACGCTGATGGAGGCCTCTATCAACAAAGCGCTCTTTCAGGAGCCTTGAATAAACCGGGTTTTCCCCATCGCGGTCTGACCTGTCTTGCCATCACTTCATGCTTGCCTGGGCAATCGGTGGTGTTGTTTCTGTCTTACTGATTAAGCAACTTAAGCGCTTATTATTGGTGCACAATACTCCCGCTCTTTGGCCAGGAGCGCCCACACAGTCCGCGCATTCTTGTTAGCCAATGCTACCGAGGCAATGTTGTTATTCCGGCGCGCCATTAGCTGGTTAGCCCAGCTCGATACGGCATCCTGTTTATGTTTGGCCGACTGCAATACCGCCCTGGCACCATGGATAAGCAAGGTCCTCAAATAGGTATCACCTCGCTTGCTTATCCCGAGCAGGACTTGTTTACCCCCACTGGAGTGCTGACGTGGAACCAATCCGAGCCAGGCAGCCAGTTGTCGGCCATTCTCGAAATTGTTGGCTTTACCAATGGTCGCAATCAGCGCGCTGGCGGTAACAGGGCCAATACCAGGGATCTTGCCGATACGCTGGCAGAGAGCATTTTGCCGATAGCACTGCTCAATCTGCTTGTCGAGTGTAGCGATGACATCGAACAGGTACGCCATGTGGTGCTGTAGTAGACTCAGCTGTGTACGAAACAGGACGGGTAACGGGTTATCCGCATCTTCCACGAGCTCAGGTAATCGTCGCTGTAGCTGCTGGATACCTCGGGGGACGACAATGCCAAATTCGGCCAATAACCCCCTGATTTGATTGGCTTGTGCGGTTCGCTGTTTGATGAAGCTCTGACGACTCCGGTGAAGTGCCAATACGGCTTGCTGCTCAGCGGTTTTGACCGGCACGAACCGCATGTTAGGTCGAGTGACGGCTTCACAAATAGCTTCAGCGTCTGCAGCATCATGCTTATTGGTTTTAACATAGGGTTTGACGAACTGAGGGGCCATCAGTTTGACATTATGGCCCATCGATATCAGTTTATTGGCCCAGAAATGAGCAGATGCACAGGCCTCCATGCCGATCAAACAGGGTGGGATGTTGGCAAAAAAGGAGGCCATTTGTGCCCGTCTGAGTTGTTTGTTGAACAACCGTTTTCCGTGCTCGTCAACCCCATGGATCTGGAAAACGTTTTTTGCCAAATCGATTCCAATAGTTTTAACGTTCATGATAGCAGCGCTCCGTTCAATGAGTGACGATTTATCGTCCCACTGTGGCACAAGAGATGGGAGGCGACCATTCCATTAACAAAGCC
>JAFHAZ010000046.1:0-2806 GCA_016939315.1 Streptococcus sp.
TGACTACGATGAAGCTAAGTTGGATCTTGATTCTACTAAGATCAAAGCTTACGATTCAGTAACAGGCGCAGAAGTAACAGATAAATTCGATATCGCTGTGAACAACGGTGTGATTACTGCAACCCTTAAAGATGGCTTCACTAAGTCACTTGGCGACGCAGAAAACACTCAAATCATTGACACAACTAAATTCGAATTCGGCCGTTACTACAAGTTCGACATCCCAACAAAAGTGAAAGCTGATGTACCTGGTGGTGTGGATATTGAAAATACTGCGGCTCAAGTAGTCAACTACTACAACCCAACTACTAAGAAAGTTGAAAAACCAAGCAAACCAACTGAAAAACGTGTTAACAACGTTCCAGTTGAAGTAGAATTCAACTTCACTAAACGCTTGGAAGGCCGTGAGCTTAAAGCGAACGAATTCAGCTTCGTGCTTAAAGATTCAGAAGGTAAGACTCTTGAAACTGTTAAGAACGATGCCTCAGGTAACGTTAAGTTCTCTAAACTTGAATTCAAGAAAGGTCAAGAAGGCGTTCACAACTACACAGTAGAAGAAGTTAAAGGAAGCGACGCAACCGTTACATACGACACAATGAAAGCGAATGTAACAGTTACAGTGAAACACGATGGTACTGCTAAAGTTCTTATCGCGACTGTAGGCGACATTGCGGATAAAGAATTTAACAACCGTGTGACTCCTCCAACAGAACCTAAGTTCCAACCAGAGAAATACGTTGTTTCTGAAGAGAAATTCGATATCACAGGCGACAAGCTCGTTGATGATGATAAAGAGTTGGCAGACAAGTACGAAGACACAAATGCGAACCAATATGCGGACGATGCGTCAAACAATGAAGCTCAAAACTTGAACACTAAGACTGTTAAACGTGGCGACAAGTTGGTTTACCAAGTATGGTTGGATACAACTAAATTCGACGCAGCTAACAAGGACAACATCCAATCAGTAGGAATCTCAGATGACTACGATGAAGCGAAGTTGGATCTTGACGCTACTAAGATTAAAGCCTACGATTCAGTAACAGGTGATGATGTTACAGCTAAATTCGATATCGCTGTGAACAACGGTGTGATTACTGCAACTCTTAAAGCTGGCTTCACTAAGTCACTTGGCGACGCAGAAAACACTCAAGTTATCGACACAACTAAATTCGCCTTCGGACGTTACTACAAATTTGATATTCCAACAACAGTTAAACAAACAGTTAAAGCTGGTGTAGATATCGAAAATACTGCGGCTCAAGTAGTCAACTACTACAACCCAACAACTAAGAAAGTTGAAAAACCAAGCAAACCAACTGAAAAACGTGTTAACAACGTACCAGTTGAAGTGGAATTCAACTTCACTAAACGTTTGGAAGGCCGTGAGCTTAAAGCTAACGAATTCAGCTTCGTTCTTAAAGATTCAGAAGGTAATACTCTTGAAACTGTAAGCAACGATGCATCAGGTAACGTTAAGTTCTCAGCTATGTCATTCAAGAAGGGTCAAGAAGGCGTACACAACTACACAGTAGAAGAAGTTAAAGGCTCAGACGCAACCGTTACATACGACACAATGAAAGCGAATGTAACAGTTACAGTTAAACACGATGGAACAGCTAAAGTTCTTATCGCAACTGTAGGCGACATTGCGGATAAAGAATTTAACAACCGTGTAACTCCTCCAGAAGAACCTAAGTTCCAACCAGAGAAATATGTTGTTTCTGAAGAGAAATTCGATATCACAGGCGACAAGCTCGTTGATGACGATAAAGAGTTGGCAGACAAGTACGCAGACACAAATGCGAACCCATATGCGGACGATGCGTCAAACAATGAAGCTCAAAACTTGAACACTAAGACTGTTAACCGTGGAGATAAACTCTACTATCAAGTATGGTTGGATACAACTAAATTCTCTGAAACTAACAAAGAAAATGTTCAAACTGTAGGAATCACAGATGACTTTGATGAAACTAAAGTTGATGTGGATTCTTCAGGAATCAAAGCTTACGATTCAGTAACTGGTGACGATGTAACAAACAAATTTGATATTAAAGTTGAAAATGGAGTAATGACTGCAACTCTTAAAGCTGGCTTCACGAAGTCACTTGGCGATGCAGAAAATACTCAAATCATTGATACAACTAAATTTGCCTTTGGACGTTACTACAAGTTTGATATTCCAGCAACAGTTAAAGCTGATGTACCTGGTGGAGCAGATATCGAAAATACTGCGGCTCAAGTAGTGAACTACTACAACCCAGTAAGCAAAACTGTTGAAAAACCAAGCAAACCAACTGAAAAACGTGTTAACAGCGTTCCAGTTGAAGTAGAATTCAACTTCACTAAACGTTTGGAAGGTCGTGAGCTTAAAGCGAACGAATTCAGCTTCGTGCTTAAAGATTCAGAAGGTAATACTCTTGAAACTGTAAGCAACGATGCGGATGGTAACGTTAAGTTCAAAGCTCTTGAATTCAAGAAAGGCCAAGAAGGCGTACACAACTACACAGTAGAAGAAGTTAAAGGAAGCGACGCAACCGTTACATACGACACAATGAAAGCGAATGTAACAGTTACAGTTAAACACGATGGAACAGCTAAAGTTCTTATCGCGACTGTTGGTGAAATTGCGGACAAAGAATTTAACAACCGTGTAACTCCACCAGAAGAACCTAAGTTCCAACCAGAGAAATACGTTGTTTCTGAAGAGAAATTCGATATCACTGGTGACAAACTCGTTGATGATGATAAAGAGTTGGCAGACAAGTACGCAGACACAAATGCGAACCCATACGCTGACGAT
>JAFHAZ010000047.1:0-8731 GCA_016939315.1 Streptococcus sp.
ATGAACAAATCACCTCAAAAGAAGGTTGTAACCCATCGCTTCGAGCCAACCTCAAAGAATGTTCTTCTTTTCACAGGTGGCTTGGCTCTATCTCTTGTCCTCTCCATTTGGGGCAATCTCACCCAATGGCGAGAGCACCAAGATTGGGAGGAGGCAGACTTGAAATATAGGGCATTGAAGATGGTGCTTCCATCTGACGACCCGAACATTCGCTACATCGAAAAACATTTCAATGTCCAACGAGACGAAGACATAATTGATAAATTAAGAACCCAAGTTGATGTGTATGAAGATTCCGTCTATCACTACCACAAAATGGTTGAGATAGCATCATATAAAGATAGTATAGCAAGACAACTTATTGATGAATCAAATAGAATAAAGATGCAAGTAAACCGTAAAAAAAGTAAGTGAAAATGCTATTTTTGTATTATTATGCAAAGTGTAATCACGTATAACATTGTTTAATGTAATTTAAATATCCTCCTAAAATTACTTTGTTTCAAAAAATCTTCATACCTTTGCACTCGGAATACAAAATGAGGCAAATAATTGCAGTTTGCTTTCGTTTTGGTGCAATTGTTCCGAAACCTTGCGCAAGGTTGATACAGCCCCGTCTGGGTAAAAAGGCGTATACTTTCCAAGAAACGTTAGATTCCTTTCTTTAAAACATTAGTAGATTTTTTAAAGAAAGGAAACAGACAATGGAAAAAGATTTCATGTTGCTCGATAGTGATGAGCGTTTAGCCGAGAATGATTTGGAGGAACTTGTCGGCGGAAAGAAAAAACTTCAGATAAAGGCTAAAATAGAGATTTGTTATGTAGAGGTTTCAGATTCAACCTCTACCAAGTCTAAGAATTAGAAAACTATCGTAGTTAATATAGGGGGTGCTGCAGCATCCCCTTTTTAAAATATTGGCGTTATGAAAAAAATGTCTCTTTATTCATGCTTATTCAATAATGCGGATTCGTATTATTTATTTAACACGGAAACTTTGATTAAGGCAAAAATATCTCATGCTCTCTATAAAGACTTAAAAAACTGTAATTTTGAAGGCATAGATTCCAAATTACTGAAAATCTTGGAGGAGAAGAAATTTATTGTTGAAGAAGAAAAACAATATGATTTCTTCAATAAAATGGAAATAGAAACGAATCGTCTTAATTATGATACAAATAATATGACGTTGTTTCTGATGCCAACTATTGGATGCAATTTTTGTTGCCCATATTGTTTTGAAGGAAAAAAGGAAAATGTCTCTATGGATAAAAAAACTATCCATAATATTATCCGATTTTTAAATAATTCTTCAGCAAAAGAACTATCTTTGCATTGGTATGGTGGTGAACCTTTATTGCGTTTTGATTTGATGAAAAAAATCTACGAAGGTATTACGAAAGAGACATCTTTGAAACTAGTAAGTAACAGCATCATAACAAATGGATATTTAATCAATAATGCAATTTTGGATTTTTTCAAGTCAACTAACATGAATAAAATTCAAATAACTTTAGATGGCGAGAAAGTAACTCATGATAAAAAAAGACATCTAAAAGATAATTTAGAAGGAACGTTTGACAAAATTATTAGCAATATAAAACTGTTAAGCAAACAGTTGCCTAAAAGTCACATTTATGTAAGAGTAAATATTGACAAAAACAACTACAAAGAATTTGTCAATATATATCATTTTCTCCATAATGATTGCGACTTTAACAACAACATTTATGTATATCCTGCTGTAATCAAAGTATACGATAAGTTGGGAGAAAAACTCGTTCAAAAATGTTTCAACAATGAAGAACTTTTTGGCTTGTTTGAATATTATAAGAATAATGGTTGTGAAGTAGTATTTTTCCCAAAGGAGCATAAGCATACTTGCTCTATTTGCAACCTTTATACATATACAATAGGACCAAATGGTGAAATTTATAAATGTCCAGAAGATGCTAATCAGCCAAAAAGAATCATTGGCAATGTAAATACTGATACTATAGACAATGAATCTTTGTTATTGGAGTACATAAATGATAGCTCACAGTTTAAACGACAAGAGTGCAAAGATTGTCATTGTTTTCCTCTTTGCTATGGAGGATGTGGAAAATTATATCTAAAGGATAAGTATTTCCATGGAAAGATTAATTACTGTCATCCTTTAAAAAACATAGATGCTTTAAAAAGAGCTTTTTTGGATGACATAAAGAACAGCGAGAAATCAGTCAACTCCAACTTACAATTTGAAATTTATTAAAAAATAAATAATGAGACAGGTTATATTATTGATAATGTTGCTAATACCACATGTTTCTTGGTGTCAAAGTTTGACAGGAAAGGTTGTGGATAGTAAATCTAATGCAATAGAATTTGCAAATGTTGCATTGTATGATAAAGACTCTACTTTTTTAGTTGGGACTGTTACAGACTCTTGTGGCGTCTTTGTTGTGAACTGCTCTAAAAATAAAGCATCTTATTTAAAGGTGTCTTGTGTGGGATATTGTACCCAAATTGTTACAGTCTCCAATGAAAAAAAATATAATGTAACATTGCAACAGGATAATGTAATGCTCAAAGATATAATCGTGAAAGGGCATCTGCCAAAATATAACCGTGTCCCAGGAGGATATTCTGTCGCTATTAATAACTCCATTTTGGAGAAGCTTTTTAGTGCTAATGACATCCTTTCTTCGTTACCTCGTGTAACTGGAAGCGATGGTAATTTTTTCGTATTTGGAAAAGGCACTCCCGAAATTTATATAAATAATAGGAAACTTAGAGATAAATATGAATTGGCACACCTGAAGCCAAGTGATATTGACAAGATTACTATTCTAACGAACCCAGGTGTCAAATATGACTCTGAGGTAAAATCTGTTATAATAATCAAGACAAAAAAAACACAGGGAGAAGGACTTAGTGGTAGTGTTGATGGTGTATATGGTCAAAAAAATAAAGCTAGTTATGACTCTAATATAAATCTCAATTGGCGTTCATCTAAATTTGACTTGTTTGGTTCTTTAGGGCATTCGAATAACTATGACTGTCGCAAGCAAGAAGTAGAACAAACAATTCACGGATATAATCATGAGATTAATGAAAAGATGTCAGATATGTACCAGACTATGAGGACAAAGAACATACTTGGGATAATTGGAGCTAACTATCTACTAAACGATAGTAATTCTATTGGAGCATCTTACCATATATCCAAAAGTTTACAATCTCAATATATACATTCGGTTTATTCTGACAGTTTGTTTGCAGACTCAAAACTTCAAGATAATATCAATTATCGGATGAATGCGGTACCTAGCAGTGGCCCTACACATGAAGTTGATGCCTATTACAATGGAAAAATCCATGATTTAAAAATCACATTTGATGGAACATATTATCAGAGCAAGCAAAAACTTCAAACGACAACTGAAGAATTTGGTTCTAATGGTGCTGCTTATATAAACTCAAAAAAAATGTCCAATAGTAAGTTGTTTGCCTCAAAATTAATTATCAGTACAAATCTTTCAAATAATTTGTCTATAGATTTCGGAGCAGAATATAATATAAGTAAATATCATCAAAACTATGCCAACAAAGAGGGCATCATTGAGTCTAAAGACAACCAAATTAAAGAAAATAATGTTGCGGGGCTACTGTCTGCAGATTATTCTTTTAATGACTTTGAACTTACCGCAGGGATTAGATATGAGCATAGTGAAAACTCTAAATATGAAAATGGAATAAAGCAAAGTGATGTGAGTCGTATATATAATAGATTGTACCCAAATGTAGATTTCTCTTACAATGGGGAAAACTTTAACTTGGGATTGTCGTATGAAGTTACATCGGAAAAACCTTCTTATGGAGATTTGTCTAGTGTTGTCGCATATAATAGTAGATATTTTTATGAAGGTGGAAATCCCAATTTAAATATGACATTAGAACATACCATAGAATTGTCTGGTTCATACAAGAACTTATCTTTTTCTCTTTCGTATGAAATAGATAAAGATGCAATAACAAAATGGGGCCAATTATATAATCCCAATGGCGATATTATTTTGTTGACGAATATTAATGTTCCGACCTTGAAAATGTTGTATTTCTCGTTGTCAGCAGAGCCTTCAATAGCATTTTGGCATCCACTTTTCGAATTGGATGTTCAAAAACAATATATAGACAACAAGGGACTAGAATACAATTTTAACAAGCCTTTTGCTCAATTTGTATTCAATAACAAGTTTGTCTTCAAGAGAACCATGCTTGGAGCAAACTACGTTTTCAGAACATCTGGAGCAGACGGATACATCTTAGCAAAAAACTATCAAAAGTTTGATGCGTTTGTTGCCCAATACTTCTTGAAAGGTAAACTTCAAGTCAAATTACAAATGGAAGATGTTTTTAAATCTTCGAAGAGTATTAATGATATGCATACCGTCAATTATGATATAAGACAAAAAACAATACCTAATTATAGGAATGTCGTGCTGTCTCTAAGTTATAATTTTAATAGGACACATAAAAGATATTTGGGAACAGGAGCGGGTTCTTCTGAAAAAGATAGGTTATGAGAATTTTTCCAATAGTTATCCAACATGATAGCATGCAATGCGGAATTGCTTGTTTGCAGATGGTATGCAAATATTTTGGCAGAGAATATTCATCCTATTCTCTGTCGAAATTATGTTTTGCTACGACCGAGGGGGTTTCTTTGCTTAGCATAAATGATGTCGCAAACATTTTGGGATTACATACGCTATGTGCAAAAACTACAACAGAAAGGTTAGCTGCCGCTCCTCTGCCATGTATTCTTCATTGGAATCAAAATCATTTTGTAGTCTTATATAAGGTCAAGAAAGAAAAGAAGTTCTATATTGCAGACCCTGGAAAGGGATTGGTTGTTTATAACTTAGATGAGTTCAAACAACATTGGATAAGTACAAAATCGAAAGGAGAAGACAAGGGTATAGCTATGTTCTTGGAAACTACTCCAGCTTTCTTTACCTATTATAAAATACAAAATGAAGTGAACGTCAAAGAGAAGAGATCCTTTCGCTTTCTGTTTGGATATGTGAAGAAGTATCGCAAATATTTCGGACAAATCATCTTGGGGTTGGTTGTCGGTAGCCTCTTGCAACTTGCTCTACCATTCCTTACTCAATCCATTGTAGATGTCGGCATCAAGAACCAAGACATTGGATTTGTCTGGCTTATCTTGTTGGGACAGTTGATGCTTACCGTCAGTAGAACAGCTATCGATTATATCCGCAGATGGTTGTTGTTACACATATCCCTGCGCATTAATATCTCATTGGTGAGCGACTTCTTCGTCAAGCTATTAAAGTTGCCTATGTCTTTCTTTGATACGAAGCTCATGGGAGATTTAATTCAAAGAATGAGTGACCACAGCCGTGTGAATAACTTCCTAACACAGCAGACGCTTAGCATCACATTTGCCATGCTCACTTTCGTGGTGTTCTCGGTGGTATTGTTCTTCTATAGCAAGTTGGTGTTTGCCATATTCCTGTTGGGAAGCATCCTCTATGGAGGTTGGATGACTTTGTTCTTGAAACGGAGAAAGATTCTCGACTATGAATTATTTGAGCAGCAAGCCATCAATAATGACAAGACATACGAGTTTATCACTTCCATGCAGGAAATCAAGTTGCAGGATTGTGAGCAACGCAGAAGATGGGAATGGGAGGACACGCAAGCAGACTTGTTTGGGGTGCAGATGAAATCACTCAAACTCCAACAGACACAGGAGGCAGGAAGTATCTTTATCAACGAGGTGAAGAACATCATCATCACGGTAGTGGCTGCAACCGCCGTGATACATGGGCAAATGACACTTGGTATGATGCTTGCCGTGCAATACATCATCGGACAGCTCAACTCACCAGTGGAGCAACTGATGAACTTCTTCTATTCTCTGCAAGATGTGAAGATTAGCTTGGAGCGAATCAACGAGATTCACCAGATGGATGATGAAAATGGAAAGGAAGGTTTGCTAACTTCTATTGAAGATAAGAATGAGGGCATTGACATCAAGAACATCATGTTCAAGTACGACCCACATGCTTTGCGCAAGACCATAGACGATGTGAGCATTCACATTCCGCAAGGTAAGGTGACAGCCATCGTTGGCGCATCTGGCAGTGGAAAGACCACCCTCATCCGTTTGATGCTCGGCTATTATTCTGTCTTGGAGGGGCAAATCAACATAGGAAATACCAACATCAATAAGCTCAACAAGAAATGGTGGCGCAGACAATGTGGCGTTGTCATGCAGGATGGTGTCATCTTCTCGGAAAGTATCGCTCGAAACATAGCCGTTGACGATGGCGATATAGACAAGGAACGATTGTTGAAAGCTGCTGAGATAGCTTGCATTAAGGATTATGTCATGGCTTTGCCTTTGAAGTTCAACACTAAGATTGGACGTGATGGCGTGGGACTGAGCCAGGGACAGAAACAGCGCATCTTGATAGCAAGGGCTGTGTATAAAAATCCAGACTATATCTTCCTTGACGAGGCGACCAACTCGCTCGATGCCAACAATGAGAGAAGCATCGTGGAGAACTTGGATAAGTTCTACAAGGGCAAGACAGTTGTGATTGTGGCTCATCGCCTAAGCACGGTGAAGAATGCCGACCAAATCGTGGTCATCGACCATGGAAAGGTCGTTGAGGTTGGCAACCATGAGTCTTTGACCGCCAAGCGAGGGGCATACTATAATCTTGTGAAGAATCAGTTGGAATTGGGAAACTAAAATGCTTTTGATATGGAACAGAATGAAAAAGAATCAGATAATATCGAGTTGAGAAGCGAGAAGGTGAGGAACGTGATAGGCAAAGTTCCTCCGCGTCTCGTCAGTTTGGGGACTGTTCTCATTACGGTAATAGTCCTCGCTCTTGCGTTAGCTTTCTACAAGATACCGTATCCTATTTCTATAGAAGCTACTGGTGAGGTCATCAATCAAAGAACAGTGCAAGTATTTGTGCCATACAAATATTTGTATCTTTTCGATGAGCCAAGGACGGCTCATGTGTCTTTCGAGGGCAACGACGATGCATCTTATAGCTGCAACGTCATAAGCCATAATGCTAAACTCATACATAGGGAAGAAGGCAACTATTTTATGGCTATAGCTACAGTGAGCACACAGGGACGAAACACTCCTGTTCTGCAAAAGTACATGAAAGCTGATGTAAGGGTCATCATAAGCAACCAAACGTTATGGCAGCAAGTGTTCGGATAACTTTATCCGAATATTTGCTCTAATTTTCACCTTACTTCAATTCTTAAAAAACTACAAAAAACAAGCAAATCTATTTGTTTTTCGGATATAAGATTTATCTTTGCAATCGTATTTAAAGCGTTCTTTGTATATTGCAAAGTTGTGAAAGAAAAAGAATATAGCTCGTTTCTAAATCGTTAGCAGTTACATTCTTTGAAATACTTAATTCGTTGATATTCAATCAATAAAAGATCCTGTTGTGACTCCCAACATGATAGACCAAATCCATACTTATGCCAGATAGTACTCGGAGACTTTTCATGTTACCTCTCAACACTCGAAATTCCTGTGGCGGTAAAAGAGTAGGTCTTGTCGGGTCTTTGTATTTCTCCAACATGGCAAGCGCCTCTGGCAGCAGCTTCACACGTGCAAGCATCTTGTTCTTCTTTCTATGGTATTTCAGCCAAAGGCTGCCCTCCTCATCACGAAAGAGGTTTTCTTCCGTGATGGAAACCGTATCGGCATAAGCCGTGCCAGTATAGCAAGCGAAAAGAAAAAGGTCACGGGTCAAAGCCAACGATTTTCTTCGCTCTGGTATTTCGAGGTCATGAATTTTCAGGAAGTCCTCACGTGTCAATGCCTTTGGTGGATTCTCTTTCTTTTGAGGTAGCTTGAAGTGCATGAAATGATAACGCTCGGAGTGTCCTGCCTTGAAAGCTATTCGGCAGGTCTTCTTCAAGATGGCGAGATAGTGGCGGACTGTATCAAGTGCAAGACCTCTCTCGTCCAAGCAAAAGTCCATGTACTCACGGATAAACTGCTCGTCAAGCTCACCGAATGCCACATCGTCAGTTCCATAACGCTTCTTGACGAACAATCCCAATGTCAGGCGAGTGTACTGGTAGTTTGGCAGCGTGCCTTTCTTGTAGTCGATGCCGATTCTTGACTCAATGTCCGCAATGATGGCGTCAAGCTGCTTCAACAAGGTCATCTGAGTGTCTGCACTGCATTGAAACAGATCCTTTATCGCCTTTGCGTCAAAATCCGTCTTGCGCTCCACAAGTGACTCGTAGGCTGAGTTTATTGCCAGCAACAGCTTGTCAATCTTGGCGTTCACTTCCACAGCCTCCTTGCTCTTGCCGTCAAGTCTGCTCTCACGTGGATTCCATAACTTTGGCGTACATGACAACTTGCAACCGAACTGCGCCATTGTTCGGTTGAGGGTGATGCGTCCCATGATGGGAGCCTTACCGTTCTTGTCCAATCCGCTCTTTTTGAGGTAGAGCAGCACCTTGAATTTTTCAACTTTCATCTGCTTACTTTTTTAGTTTGCAAAAATAATCAATCAGTAAGCATTCTCTGTCATTGAAAGTTGTGCAGAACAGTGCAACAAACACTGGTGACAAACTATTTGTTTTTCACCTCGTTAGCAGTGTTGGTTTCGGTAACTGACCGCTAACGGTTTGGTAACTGAAATAACTCAATATCCTGCTCGG
>JAFHAZ010000048.1:0-7011 GCA_016939315.1 Streptococcus sp.
TTTCGGCAGAAACTGAAATATCGGGAGATTGCTACGGAATTGGGCATCAGCGAGGTGGCAGTTTATAAGCATCTGGCGCAAGGCATCAGAAAATTAAAGCAAAAGTTTAACCCTTAGCAGATTTATTATGGACAAGTTTGAAAAAATACTGGATATCATCGACCATCAGGAGAAGTATTCTGATGAGGAGATTCGTGAAATATTGCAGGATGAGGAATGCCGAAAACTCTATCAGACGATGATGGAAGTGGATTCTGCACTTGAAAGCCCCTCTCCTATTATTAATGTAGATGAGGAATGGGAGGAATTCTGCCAGAAACATCAACTTCAAGAAGTATCCCATCCTATAACTTCCTGGCGTAAACTGGCAGCATCCATCGCCGGCTTTGTCTTGATTTCGGGTATTGCCTTTGCCGCAATCCATACTTACATCAAGCGCAGCCAGGAAACAACCCAGGTAACCGCAGACACTCATCCGGAAGTCATAAAATCAGATTCCGCAAAGCAGGTAGCAGCAAAGGATTCCCTGACTCATCCGAAACCAGAAAAGCCAGCCATTCACAAGACTTTCGAGAATGTGACTTTCGAGCAGATGATTTCAGAGATTGCTTCTTATTATGATTTACAAGTGAAGTTTGAGAATAACGAGGACAAGACCCTCCGCCTCTATTACGAATGGAACAGTCATTCGAGCATCGAGAACATCGTAAAAGAACTGAACCAATTCGAGAATGTAAACATCGAATTGCAACAAAACGAGCTGATTGTAAAATAACAAATAAAAAGCAACATCATTATGAGAAGATTTTCAGCCATCATATTCCTGCTGTGCACGTTCGCCCTGGCGATGAGCGCACAGCACATCCAGCGCAACTATCACAACCGCAGCATGTCGGACGTCCTCATCGACCTCGACAAGGCTTCCAAGCGCTACAAAATCAGCTTCATCTACAACGAACTGGAAGACTTCACAGTTACCCAGAACGTGAAGACAGCCAATATTCCCGATGCCATCCGCAAGGTAATCGGTTTCTATCCGATGCAGATGACCGTGGGCGACAGCCTCATCACCGTGGAATGCATGCGCAAGAGCGAGCGCAAGCTGATAGGCAGACTGACAGACAATCACAATCTTCCTGTAGAATTCGCCAATATCCAGCTGCTTAACCCGAAGGATTCCTCCTTTCTCTGTGGAGGCGTGAGCAACGCCAATGGCGATTTCGTCATCCCCTGCCAGCAGAAACAGGCCCTCATGAAGGTTTCTTTTGTAGGCTATAAGACGATTTGCAAGCTGGTACCTATTGCTCGTATCGGAAATGTGAGGATGCAGGCGAATTCATACCTGTTGAAAGGGGTGACCGTTGAAGCCGCAAGGGTTGTAGAAAAAGTAGATAGACAAATCATCTTCCCTACAAAAGAGCAGGTGAAAACGGCTTCCAATGGTTATGATCTGTTGGACAACTTGTCTTTGCCTACCATTATCGTAAATCGAGCAGAACGCAAAGTTCTGTCATTAAAGGGCGGAGATGTGCAAATACGCATCAACGATGTCAAGGCTAGCATGCAGGATGTTTTAGCCTTGCAGCCGGATGAAGTTACAAAGGTGGAATTCATCAATGTTCCAGGACTCAAATATGGAGACAGCAATCTGGATGCAGTCATCAACTACCAGGTCCGCCGACGCTATGCCGGTTATGTGGGTGGAGTTTCTACGATGCAAGGCACCAAGGCAGGTTTCAATAATAGCGACGGTTATTTCAAATACAATGTGAAGAAATCGGAATTCAGCATCAACTACAGTTTCTCCTATCGCTCGGTAGAGGAACGAAGCTATGAGAGTCTCGGTACTTATCATCTGCCCACAGGAGAAACTCTACATCGCAATTATTTAGGTTATGATTCTCCGTTCCTATACACCACCAATAATGTACAGTTGGGTTATAATCTTAGTGAGCCAGACAAATATACATTGAATGTACGGTTGAATTTCTACAATCACAACAGTCCGGTGAGAGGCATGAACCAGCTTTATCAGGAAAGCGGCAAGGCAAATCAATATCTGCAAAACAACAGAAAAATGCTGGAGCAGATTCCATCTCTGGACATTTATTATTCGCTCAACATGCCCCATGACCAGAACCTGGCTCTGAACCTGGTGGGTACTTACATCGGCACAGATTACCAGTATCGTATGAGGGAATATACGTTCAACAAATCGCCGGAGGAATCTGTAAAGAACGCTCCGCTGACCGATTACAGTTATGATGCAACTGGTAGAAAGCGCTCTCTTATTGGTGAAGGAACATACAGCAAGAACTGGAAACAGATGGCTTTATCGGTAGGTGGACAATATAATATCAGCCACACAGATAACATCTATGTGGGAAGCAGTAATGCCGATACGGAATTGAAGTACAGCAATCTCTATCTTTTCACCCAGCTACAGGGACAGCAGAAGTGGTTCAGTTATCAGGTGGGAGTTGGTGCAACCAGGTCTTCCATCCATCAGGGGGAGAACGGATACAGCAAATGGCTGTTTCGACCACAGGTAACTTTACAGGCAAAGGCTAGCGACCGTCTGAGTTTTAAATGGAGCAGCAAAATCACGTCAGACATCCCAAGCCTTTCCGACTTGAGCGAGTTGCGCCAATATTCCAACAGCTTTGAGGCGCGTGACGGCAATAGCGGTCTGAAGCCATTTACCGGCTACAACAATACCTTGTCGGCTTCCTGGAACATTCCGCTGATGTCTGTGTATCTGGAGGGAAACTGGACTTATTACGACAAGCCAATAGCCACATCTATCTTGCCCGAGAAGCGGGAGGATGGCTCTTACCTCTTCGTGAGCAAGCCGGAGAATCAGAAGAGTCATAATTACAAGCACCTGCTGTTGACTCCAGAAGTTCACCTCATCAAGGATCATCTGGATTTGAACCTCATGTGCGAGTTTCAGAATGTCAAGACAAAGGGTTTGGATTATTCCCACGAGTTCAATTACTTCAGTTATGGAGCAGAAATTCGGTACATGACGGGCAATTGGAACATTGGCTATGGTGCCTATAAGGTGGAAAAGAGTTTTTGGGGAGAAAAGACAAACGGCGGAGAGCCAACCTCCAATCTTGCCGTAACCTACAGTTATAAGAACTGGCAGTTTGGCGTTCTCGGATTATTCGTATTCTATCCTCATGGCTGCGTGTATAAGGATGAACTTTTCAACAAGTATGTGCAGCAGAAGAACAAGGTACGCCTTGCTGACCAGGGCAACATGCTTGTCTTTGCTGCCAGCTTCAACTTCAGCCATGGCCGCAAATACCATACAGGCAGCCGTAAGCTGAACAATAGCGATAGAGATAATGGTATCAGATAGAATATCAGAATTCCAGTAGCCATTTCCAAAGAGGGATTATCTCTATGCGGCAACCATCCTTCTCTACAACATCCTCCTCGTCCTTTGTCACAACAATCATCCGCTTGACATTCTGGACAGAAGAAAGCTTGATCAGCCCATCTGTCTCCCGCCGGGAGGTATCGGGATCTGCCATAGAGTAGGAAACCTGTATGGCCAATTCTTCTTCAGGAATCACAAAATCCACCTCGGCATTCCTGCTGTTCCAGAAATAGCTGCCGTCACCATATTTCCGCCTGAGCGTGACGGCAACTATGTTTTCCAGCAACGAAGTGTCTGCATCTACAAGAAAAAGATGAAGCAAACCATTGTCCGTAAAATAATACTTGCGGTTGGATTCCTTGTCCTGCAACTTTCCGAATAAATTCTCATACGGCAAAATGAGCCAGGTATCAGCCATGTAGCCAACATAATCTATCGTGGCATCCGTACTGAGTTTTTTCCCGGTACTGCTCACGATGCTGGCTATTCTGCTGTAAGATAATGGCTGCTTCACGCTTTCCGCCATCTTGCGAATCATTACCCGCAGGGCATAGTCGTTGCGAATCTTATATCGGGCCACCAAATCACCAAAGAAGATTTTACTGAAGAGATTGCTCATCCACGACCTTGGCTCCTTCATCCCCACCGTCTCGGGCAAACCTCCATGCTGGAAATAGATATTAGAGAGTCTTACTATATCCTTAGCGTAAGCATAGAGGGCATTCTTTGCCTGTACATCAATACCGCTAGCCTTCAGATATTCGGCAAAGGAATAGGGATACACCTCATGTATCATGTACCTGCCACCGAGAGTTGTCGCTATCTCGCTGCTCAACATCTTGGCATTACTACCCGTAATGTAAACCTGATATTTCTGATCTGCCAACCTGCGGGCAAACTTTTCCCATCTATCTACCAGCTGAACCTCGTCGAGAAAGAAGATAGGACGACTGTCATACATTTCTTCATAACAGGTTTTTATCAGGTCAAGGTCGGTCACATCCAAGGAGTCAATACGGTCATCCTCGAAGTTGAAGTACAGGATTTCCTCCCGCTTATGCCCCTGTTCCAGCAGCTGTGCTATTCGCTGATACATCAGATACGATTTTCCTGCGTGTCTCAATCCTACAAACACGTAATTCAGTCCATCCATGAGCTCTACGTCACGATGAACCAGTTCTACCTGAGTAACATAAGCCTGATACTCAAGTATCAGTAATTTAATTAAATCCTTCGTCATAATTCCCTTTCTTTTTACTGAATCCGGTGCAAAGATACGCATTTTATCGTTTATAGACGACAAAAACAACAACTTTTTATCGTTTATAGACGATAAAAATGCATCAATTCTATCGTTTATAGACGACAAACAGCATTTTTAACGCAATTTCGCATTGGGAAAAGATTGCCATTTGGCGTTTTTTCGTATTTTTGCACTAAAAAAATCTGCTAAGGGGTTAGGAAAAAGAAAACTCGATTGTAATATAGACAAAACAGGGCGAAAACACAGGTTCATGTCGCCTAAAATGAAGTTTAGAAACATAGAAAAAAGAATTATGAGAAGATTTTCAGCCATCATATTCCTGCTGTGCACGTTCGCCCTGGCGATGAGCGCACAACACATCCAGCGCAACTATCACGACCGCAGCATGTCGGACGTTCTCATCGACCTCGACAAGGCTTCCAAGCGCTATAAAATCAGCTTCATCTACAACGAACTGGAAGACTTCACGGTTACCCAGAACGTGAAGACAGCCAATATTCCCGATGCCATCCGCAAGGTAATCGGTTTCTATCCGATGCAGATGACCGTGGGCGACAGCCTCATCACGGTAGAATGCATACGCAAGAGCGAGCGCAAGCTGATAGGCAGACTGATAGACAATCACAATCTTCCTGTAGAATTCGCCAATATCCAGCTGCTTAACCCGAAGGATTCCTCCTTTCTCTGTGGAGGCGTGAGCAACGCCAATGGCGATTTCGTCATTCCCTGCCAGCAGAAGCAGGCCCTCATAAAGGTTTCGTTCGTAGGCTATAAGACGATTTGCAAGCTGGTACCTATTGCCCGTATCGGAAATGTGAAGATGCAGGCGAATGCCTATCAACTGGGCAAAGTGGAAGTAAAGGGCAAGCTGCGTATCGACCACGGAGACCATGCCTCTTATACATTCTCTGACGAACAGATCAGGAACTCACGCCATTCACAGGATCTTCTGGGAACACTCCCGGGAATCTATACCGATCCGATGACCGGCAAGACATCCAGTATGACCGGCAAATCCATCAAGATTCTCATCAACAACGTGCCGATGACAAGCGAGAACGACTTGAAGGCTATTGCCGCCAACAAAATAAAAAAGGTGGAATACTACGAAGATCCTCCTATCAGATACGGCGATGTGGGCATCTTGATGAACATCATTACCAAGCCGCTTGATACGGGTTATACTACCGGTTTTGATGTGTCCAGTGCCTTGACCACAGGGTTTAGCGATGACAATGTGTATTTCAAGTACAACAAGGGTAATCATCAGTTTTCCTTCGATTACAGCATCAACGTGAGAAACTATCGTGACTGGATAGAAGACAACCAGTATTCCTTTACGCTTGACGACCAGCAGGCTGTCTATGATTACCATCTGCACAAGCGTTTTGGCTATACCGACAACAAGTTCAACCTGAAGTATGCTTACAGCAAGCCAGATGACGTAACCTTCCAGGTCACCTTTTCGCCAGAATTGTCACATAAGTTCAACCGGGGAAATAGCGAGGTTGCAACGCAAGGAAACGAGGCTTGGAAGGATGGTTTCGGAAACACGAAGGATATTGTAGATTACGTGAAACCTGCAGTAGATCTCTATCTCAGCAAGCAGTTTGCCCATAAGCAGACACTCGATGTGGACGTGCTCGGCTCTTACTTCAACACCAGGCAGCAAATGCTCAACCGGCAATGGACTTCCGACAAGGATAGCATCTTGACCGATGACGACATGCACTCCAGGAGCCACATCTACTCCCTGATAGGAGAAGCTGATTATACCAAAGAATGGGAGCAGGGAGAGCTGTCGGCAGGAGTTTATACCTGGAACAAATGGAGCGACTATAATGTGCGCAATATCCTTTCCGGCTATGAGCCTTCAAAGTATTCTTCATGCATCAAGATCAATACGGTTTATGCCCAATATCAGAACCATATCGGCAAGCTTACCTATCGTATAGGCGTAAAGAGCACGTGGAGAACCCAGAGCTATCAGGATCTCACCTATAACAACAACTATATTCTTCCGTTGCTGTATTTATCTTATAAGCTGAAGAACGGTTCGTTGCAGCTGCTATCATCCAGCGGCACCAATTACCCAGCTATCTCAACATTGAGCGAGAACATGACGATTGTCATCCCCGGACTGATGAAGCAGGGCAACCCAAATGTAAAGGCTACGATGGAATGGGGACCGATATTCAGATACACCTATAATGATGCGATGCTCTACCTGCAAGTAGCACTTTATGGAATCTATAATGACAAGGTAATTACACCTTATTATTATTGGACCACGGTGAACGACAGGCGCAGCATAGTTTCTACCTATGAAAACGGCAGTTTCTATTGGCGTTATGGCACA
>JAFHAZ010000049.1:0-7176 GCA_016939315.1 Streptococcus sp.
TCCTTGTGGTCGTCCTCTATATGGCAGGTGCGGACCAACTGGTCTGCATCGGCTTGGGTCTCACGCTCGGATCATTGCTTGTATGGGGAACATTCCACCTGAACAACAAGTACGGAGAGCATGGACTGATGAAGCTCCTTGCCGCCAAGAGCCATCCACGCTATATCCTCAACCGAAGGAAAACAAACCGAATGTTCAAACATAAAAAGAAAGAAGAATGAGAAATATCAGAAAATCAAGCACCCTTGAGAGCAAGTTTCCGCTGCTTGCCGTGGAGCAAGGCTGCATCATCTCCAAGGATGGCGACATCACGGTCGCCTACGAGGTGACGCTCCCCGAAATATTCACGGTAACATCGCAGGAGTATGAGTCGGTACATGCCGCATGGTGCAAGGCTATCAAGGTGCTGCCCGACTACAGCATTGTCCACAAGCAGGACTGGTTCGTGAAAGAGAACTATGCGCCGGACTTGCAGAATAGCGACATGAGCTTTCTGTCAAGAAGCTATGAGCGACACTTCAATGAGCGTCCTTACCTGCATCACCAGTGTTACCTGTTCCTCACCAAGACCACCAAGGAGCGTATGGCACACCAGAGCAATTTTTCCACTTTGTGCCGTGGGCATATCATTCCCAAGGAAATCAAGGACAAGGAAACGGTAGCAAGATTCCTTGATGCCGTGGAGCAGTTCGCAAGAATCATCAACGACTCCGGCTATATCTACTTACGCAGACTGACGGATGAGGAAATCACAGGCACGGAACGGACAACGGGACTTGTAGGCAAGTACCTCTCGCTCTCCACGGAGAACGTGCAATGTTTGGAGGATATGGAATTGTCTGCAAGTGGTATGCGTATCGGAAACAAACACCTATGCCTTCATACCTTGTCGCAAACGGAAGACCTGCCAACGGAAGTATCTACGGACAACCGCTTTGAGCGATTGTCAACTGACCGAAGTGGCTGCCGTCTGTCCTTTGCCGCTCCAGTTGGCTTGCTGTTGTCATGCAACCATATCTATAACCAGTATGTATTCATAGACAACAGTGACGAGACCTTGCAGAAGTTCGAGAAAACCGCCCGTAACATGCACTCGCTGTCAAGGTACAGCCGACAGAACGCCATCAACAAGGAATGGATAGACGAGTAGGAAGAAATAGAATTGCTTTCTTCCTACTCGACAAAACTATTTACTGTTACTTATTTAAAATCTTTATTGTTTGATTGCCGATTTTAATAATATATAATCCTGTACAATGCAATGGGATTTTTAGACTTTTACCCTTAGTTTTTACTTCGTGAATTAGAATACCAGCAGTATTATAGATTTTGATTACATTTTCATTCTTTATGTCGTCAATAAATAAAGTTGATTCTTTTACATATATATTAAATGGTGATACTGTTGTTGATTTTATGTCAGTAGTTTCTAAAATACTAATGTCTTTACTGCATGTAAATATATTATCATCGGTTTCTACTTTAAGACGTACTGTCGTACTTCCTTGAGCTTTAGCCGTAAGGATTCCTCTTTCTGTAATAGAAGCAATATTTTCATCATCAACACTCCATGTCATATTTTTATATTCCCCATCTGTTGGGTTCAAAACAGCTTGAAATACAGTTCGTTCACCTTTCAAGAAACAATTCTTAAGATTTTCTCGATTTGTCAATATTCCTATATCTTCAAGTTTCACAAATAGCTGTCCATCCCATATCTTTACAGGGGATGTTTCATAATATTTTGTTCCATTCCCCAAAGGACCATCTCCCCATGCCCATAAAGAGCCATCTGTCTTCATTACATACACTGCTCCAGTGTACCAAAATTTCGCGACTTTATCCATGATTTTAATCATAGATGTACTATTGTCGGATGTTCCATTTCCCAAATAGCGGTATCCCATTCCCCACAGGGTTCCATCACTTTTCAGTGCAAAACAGTGTGAAGAACTAGCATGTGCCAGAATAACGTCTTCTAAAATTTTCTTAGGAGAAAGCCAATAATATTCAGGTTTGGTACTAATACCATTACTCCAAAATCCCCATCTCCACAGAGATCCATCTTCTTTGATTGCTATATTCTGCCAATCCTTTGCCTCTATGAATTTTACATCTGTAAGTATTTTTGTTGGTGATTTTCTGTCGGTTGTCGTACCATCACCTATTTGTCCATGTGTATTTTGTCCGAAAGTCCAAACTGTTCCATTGTTTTTCAAAACTAATACATGGTCTGTACCTGTAGAAGATATTGTTTTTACATCTGTCATTTTCTTTATTGGTGTTTTTTGAGTAGAGTTCGTTCCGATATATGGACTTGCGCCCCATACCCAAACAGAGCCATCATTCTTCAAAGCAACTGTATGGCGACTTCCTAAAGATGCTTCCTTGACATCATCTAACACTTTTACAGGACTCAATTGCCCATCATAAGAGTCTGTTTTGCCATTGCCAATTTGTCCACATGCATTTCTTCCCCACATCCATAAAGAGTTGTCTGTTTTGATAATTCCTTGATGCCAACTTCCATCACACATGGATTTAACATTGGTAGAAATAGTTACAGCTGAAGTGCGGGGAATTTTCGTTCCATCCCCCAAAACATTACAAGAGGAAGCTATTTCACTACTTCCGCTATTGCGATAAGAGTTATAATTTCCACCCCAACCAACAAGCTCTCCATTATTCTTTAACACATAACGATTGTTTCCTAAACGATGAATGGCTTTTACATTATTATAGATTAAAGTTGGAATATAAGACTCAGCGTATGAAGAAGATGGGTAAATATATTTATCATCTTCCCAACTTGCAGTCGAATAAGATGGTCCCCATGTATATAAATCGCCATTCGATTTCAATATTCTGCGAGCCCCGATTGTGTCAATCATTTCTATGGGATAACCTTTTACTGAAAAGGTTAATTCAAAGGTTGAATTTACTCCTTCTTTAATATGTTTGACACATCCTTCAGGTATTGCAAGCTTGTATGAGCCGCCTGTTAATTCTTTCGATGGGACATAATATAAACTGTTGTTAGATATTATACATTCTCCTGCTATTTCTCTAACTCCATCTTTTATTAATTTTATCCTATCAATATATGCTCCTGTTTGTATTGCATTATTAAATGTCACTGATGGGACAATGTTTTTCCACAAGTTGGATTTCATGTTTTCTGGATATGTTTTTACTACTTGTAAATTCGTGATTTCATATTTTTCTATTAGAATATCGCTTGCTTTATAATCATCATGATAAGCTATAGCTTTAAGAGTTAAATTCTTTTCGATGGGTATAGGGGAATTATACTTGTTTTTCCCAATGTTAGGTGTACTGCCATCAAGCGTATAGTATATAACGGCATTGCTGTTGTTTGCAATAAGAGTAACTTTTTCTCCTTTACCTAAAAGTCCGCTTTTAGGCGTTGCAGAAAGTGTTAGTTTCTTTTTCTCAACGGTGACATTGCATTGATCAGACAGATTATACTTTTCTATTTTTGCTGTAATTCGGACATTTCCAGCCTTAATGCCTATAACTCTTCCTGTCGAAGATACCTTTGCAATATTTTCATCACTGGAAGACCAAATTAAAGAACACTCTGCTCCTATAGGATAAATAGTAGGTACAATACTTTTAGTTTCATCAACAAGTAAAGATAGATTGTTTGGTAAAGAAATACTTGTCGGTCGTGGAGAGGAAACCTTTACGGAACAAGTCATACTTGGACCAGAGCTATTTTCTACTTTTATTGTTGTGCTTCCAGCTCCAATCGCTTTTACATATCCATTATTATTTACAGTAGCAACATTTGTATTGTTGGAATAAAAGCGAATAGTAGGTTTTGGTGACACATTACTTGGACTATATGAATATGATATATTTTGTCCTTCACCAATATTTAGTGACATTGATGTTGGATTGACAGATAAGTTGACAGGATTACATGAAATGTGGAAATAAGTCGTAGCATTATTTGTATGCATGTATCCTTTTTTGTCATACCAGTAGTAATAGTAGTCACAACGGATTTCCGCTGTCCCTGTAAAATATGAGTTAATGGTAACTTTAGCACCATAAGTCATATATTTTTCTACAGAAACATGAGCATTCGAACATCCCCAAGCAGTTTGGTTAAGTGCAGCCCCAGAAGGAGGATTAGGAGCTGACAAAATTGTACTTTGACCGACATACAATGAGGATATAGCATATGAAGTTATAGGGAAAAATCCCAACATAGTCATCAATAAAATTCCTAAAAATAGTCTCTTTTTTCTATACAACTTTATATTGTCCATATTTATAACACTATGTTCGTGTCGTGTGCAACTTTTATGATAGTATTCTTTAGTGTTTTTATAGCATACTCAACACCTATACCATTAACTGTTAGGGCACTGAACTCTAAAGAAGTACTATAAAAAAGGCGTGCAACCGTTCCATTGCTTGTTTCCCTTTTAGGTTACCGCCAAGTGACCTGCACGTACAACAAGCACGGAACAGTTCACGCCTATGAGCGTGAACCTTCCTACTGCTTGTCCTCGTACGTTGAAAATTGGCGGTATTCAAAGGGGAGAGAACAAGAGCATAAAAGCTCAATATCCAAAAAGTATAGAACGGAAACGCTTGGTTAAAGATTTTGAGGTAAACCTCATTTTAAGTCTCTGTTGAGGAAAGGCTATTCAGAGAATTGCTCAATCCTTAGCGTTTCATTCTTGTGTAATGTCTGTTTCTTATTTACTCTATTTTTAGTTTAACAATCCGTGAACTATTACTATCCAAAGATGGTTTGTCGCAAGTTGTGGCGCACCATCTTGTAATTTTGAGTGCAAAATTAACCAAAAGTCTTGGCAATAAAGAATTTGCTATGAAATTTTAACGCAAAAGTGGCAAATTATGCAGTAAAACGTACATATCTACAGCAAAAGGTTTCGTCCTCCTGTATCCTCAAGAATCTTCATCTGTTGGATGGCTATTTGATTGAGTTTTATCAGTCGCTCAGACTGAGGCATTCCATCATTGATAAACACAGCGTTGAGGTTTTCCATATTCGATAGGCAAATAAGCTCGTTGATGCTGGCGTAATCACGAATGTTGCCTTTCTTGTCGGAATTCTGTTCACGCCATTGCCTTGCCGTCATACCGAACATGGCTATGTTGAGTACATCCGCTTCATCGGCATACTTCATGGCTGCTTGCTCACGTGTTACCTCTGACGGAATAAGATTGGCCTTGATTGCATCCGTGTGGATGCGATAGTTTATCTTGGACAACTCACGTTTGGCAGACCATCCTATCTGCTTTTGCTCTTCTTCCTTTAGTCGCTGGAACTCTTTTATCAAATACAGTTCAAATTCCACAGAAACCCAACTGGCAAACTTAAAGGCAATATCCCTTTGGGCATAAGTGCCTCCATTCGCTCCAGTTTTGCATACGATACCTACTGCATTGGTAAGTTCCACCCACCGAGTTGGACTCATTGTAAAAGCATTTGAACCCGCTTCTTTCAAAAGGGGGTCGAATTCGACCCCTTTGAAATTAGGGTTGTTCAACTGTTCCCAAAGTCCCAAATACTCCAAGGTGTTTTTGGAGCGTAACCAATTCTTTACCACATCTTTAGGTTCGGCTGGATTCTTCTGCCTTGCTATATCTGTAATACAGATGTAGTCAACTCCATCTTTTGTTAGAGTCTTTATCGTTTGGTTTCTTACAATAATCTTTGCCATAAGGATTTTGTTTTTGCATTCATTCTATGCTACTCAAATCAATGCTGCTCTCAACTTACAGAGAGCAGCATTGAATATTCTTTTTCTGATTTCTAAGCTTCGATAACGTTGTCATCTCCATCAGAAGATGAACTTCCGCCCGAAGTAGAGCTGCCGCTTGAAGATGAGCCTGTGCCAGATGTAGAACCGCCACCACTTGGTGTACTTGTGCTGCTCGAATCAACTGCTGAGCTACCAGAAGTTGATGGTGCGGAAGCCTTCTGACCAAGTACCTCACGCTTGTAATGAGTAATTTCAGTGTTCACATAGTCAATGAAAGCCGTATAATCCTTTTCGCCAAAGACCAGGGCGAGGGCATTCACCATCTTTACCAAAGCACGGTAAGCGTCATCACTTGCTGTACGAGCAGTTTTTAATGCTCCAACAGTTATACCTATTTTCTCGTTGGTGCGCTGCAAGGTAAGTGTTCTTACACGCTCGTTTGCTTCCTTCAAGTTGGTAACGAATGCTGTTAAGCCCAACTTTGCTACCTGTGCAGCGTACTTATCTTCAAGGTCGGAAATGAAGTTGACCAAAAGACCTGTCTCTTTGTCAAGTTGGTCGGCGGTATTAATCTTGTAGTCCTTGATGTGCTGTGCGAGAACCTTTGCAGCCTGTGCCATGTCTGCGATAGGCATAGCAAGGAATGCTTCAACGGCTTTCTTGTAGCCAGCATAGAGTGCATCACGGTCGCTGTCTGCCTTGGTAATATCATCAGTCAAGAGACTTTTCTGTGAAATTTTCAAGGCTTCGTCCTCTGCCGCAACGGCAGCCTTAAAATTACTGACAAGTTCCGATGCCTTGCCTTTGACGGCTGTGTCTGCCTCGGCACGTGCAAGAATGTTACTTACAAACGTGAAATGCGCACCATTATTCATGCGCTGGATGTTGATGTCGTAAATCTCTTTCATGATGTTAAGGATTTAAATTTGACAAATCGTTTTGTGCATCGTTGGATTTCTCCAGTTGCGATTGCTAAGATATAAAAATAAACGAGAAAACCGCAACCTTATTGCAAAAAAATGACAGCAGGATGATAAAAAGATGGTTTTTGCCCGTAAAAATAGCTTTTGATTCTGATTTCTTGTAATTCTTAACACAAAAAGTTGAAAGAAACAGCAATCAACAGATGTTTTCACATTTTGTGGACAGTAGAAACTTGAATCAAAACTACTAACGGCTCTTAAAAGTAACCATTGATTGCAATCAGCAGCCCCAATGACACATAGAAATAGGTCTTGACTGCAATCAATGGCTTTAACGAACCTAAAAGTGCCTGTTGATTACAATCTACACCTCCAACGAACATCGAAAGCAGAAATATTTTCTAATCAATACCTCCACCAAGCCCCAAAATGGCTATTGATTGTAATCAACACTTCCTTTTTGTTCTTGATAAAATAAATAAAAT